>JBOGLG010000001.1:0-78553 GCA_050745985.1 Terriglobales bacterium
ACGAAACTTCGGAGGGCGGAATTAAACTGAGGGCGCCCGTCTTCATTGGGTTGCGTGACTACAAAGACCCGAAAGAATGTACGTTTGCCGAGCAGACATAAAAAGTCCGATGGACTGACGGGCGTCCCCGCCCGTCCTGACAATCTACCTACTTAATATCCTTCATTGACAACAACGTCCCGTAATCTCTGCCCGAGGGTTCGACGGCACGCGCGACCATCCCATCAAACGCATCCCGCAGCTCGGGAAACTTTGCGACCAATGCCTTCATTACCACAACGTTGTCTTGAAAAGTCTTGGTCGTGTCGGAAACACTCGCGGAGTCGTATTTCACAACCAGATCAAGGTCTTTCGCCACGAGCAAAGGAAAAGCACTGGTCAGCTTGTAAGTCTTGCCGGCCGCGGCCAAATCCACTGAAGTACCATTTGTCGGCAGATCCGTGGGCTTCACGGTCTGTGCTTCCTCATAGAGTTTGTCTGTACGCAATGTGTACATGAACGGCACAGGCGACAACAGTTCCCGTGCCTGCACGAAATAAAGCCACGCATTGTGGGTCTGCCCTTTAGCTTTGAAACTGCGCGCCTGGGCCGCGAACCAGTCTCCATCGTGACCCTTGGTCTGGGTTTCTTTGACGAAGAATCCGCCAAGCTTCCAAGCCGTTCCCTGCTGCTGGAGAACGAACGACACCGTGTATGGCTGTTTGGCGGTGGGCACATCAAGAATCACGATGCCGTACTCGCCCGGCAGAAGATTGGGAATCACAAATTCCGAACTACTGGCCGTCTGTCCATTGGCTCCAAACACTCCGCACAAAAATTCGGCGCGCGCCAGCGGAGCGGTACCCTCAGCCTTCAAAAGGAACGGTGGCCTCGGGTTTGCCTGTGCTCCCGCAAAATCTACCTTGTGATCGCTAACCGCAGTTTCTACGCTGGAAAAATCGGCTGCCAGGCTTGGGATCGCACTCCGACGCAACGACACGGAATCTCCGCGCGCCACCATAGCGAAATAATTCTTAGCCGTAGTCGTTAGTGCGGATTTGGTGGCCGCATCCATATCGTCCGCCGTTAGACAGGTCTGGGCATGCAGAGAATTGACTGTGATGAAAACGAGGATACAGGCCAGCGGTCCCAACCTGCCGCGCGAATAAAGAGACTTAAAAGTGTCCATAATTGGGCGAATCTTGCCCCTACAATCTTAACTCTTTATGGCAGACGGGAAACGGCAACATTCGTTAGTATATTGGGTCCACGTGCTATACTTTTCATCTAGTTTGCCCTGTGTAAGCTGACGGAGGATTGTTATCGATAAACGTTTTATCCGCACGAACGACCGCATTCGAGCCCGCGAAATTCGCGTGATTGGGGATGAAGGTGAGCAGATTGGCATTTTGACCCACTACGATGCACTGAAATTAGCCAAAGAAAAAAACCTGGACTTGGTGGAGATTTCGCCGACCGCCGTCCCTCCTGTTTGCCGCATTATGGATTACGGCAAATTTCTTTATCAGCAGGAGAAAAAAGAGCGCGAAGCCAAGAAGCACCAGAAGACGATTACCGTAAAAGAAGTGAAGTTTCGTATCAACGTGGACGACCACGATTACGAAACCAAAAAAAATCACGTGCTGCGGTTTCTCGATGAAGGCGACAAGGTCAAAGCAACGATCTTTTTTCGGGGACGCGAAATGACCCGCACCACGCTGGGCAGGCAGATTCTTGAGCGCCTGATTAAAGACGTTCAGGACAAAAGTATTGTTGAGTTTCGTCCGCGGCAGGAAGGCAATACGCTTCACGCGATCCTCGCCCCAAAGAAAGATACTGGACAAAAACCCCAGGCAGCCGCGCAAAGCCTGGCTTGATTTAAGCTGAGAGCTGACAGCCGATCGCGGAGAGCTTCTTAGAGGAACTATGCCGAAGTTGAAAACACACAAAGGCGCCGCAAAACGCTTCAAGAAGACTGCAACCGGAAAGGTCCGGCGCGGACATTCGCACTTGCGTCATATACTGACTTCGAAATCGAAGAAGCGGAAAAAGAAGCTTCGCCAGTCGGTTATTGTCAGCGACGCCGATACACCAAAAATCAAACGCATGATCCCATATTGAATGTTTTGTTCGTGTGGAGAGGGCGCCCTTGCCCGCTGCTCTTGCAAAGGGCCAAAGCCACAAGGCGAGTGAAGAGGCATAACGTAACCCGTTCCTACCTCCAGCCGCCGTTAAATAGAAACTAAAAAGGAGCACACAATGCCTCGTGTAAAACGCGGATCGAAACGCCGCGCCAAACGCAAAAAAATACTCGACCGCGCCAGCGGTTATTTCCTTACAAAATCAAAACTCTACCGCTCGGCGAAAGAAGCAGTCGAGCGCGGACTGAAATTCGCCTACTCCGGCCGCAAGCAGCGCAAACGCCAATACCGTTCGCTATGGATCGTGCGCATAGGCGCCGCTGCCAAAATGAGCGGCATGAGTTACAACCAGTTCATCCACGGACTCAAAGTGGCCGGCGTAGAACTCGACCGAAAGATTCTGGCGGACCTAGCGGTCAAAGAGCCAGATGCGTTCAGGAGCCTCGCCGAGCAAGCAAAGACAGCGATCGCCGGGGCGGCTTAATTAGCTATCAGCTTTCAGCCGTCAGCTATCGGAAGTCAGCTTCAGTTTTCATCTCTATAATTGTCATTCCGGAATGGCATTAGCCATAAGGAATGTGCTGTGAAGCCTCTTGTCGCTGCTCGATTTAATCCGAGTTGCGACATAGGTACTGAACGACAGTCGCGTTGTCGTGGATTGTTTATGTGGATTTGAAATGGCCGCTTTGGCGGAACGTTTAACTTCTCGGGCTTCCGTCAGTTCGCGAAACGAATCCTGAACAGCGCAAGACTGGCAGTTGAGGATATTTTGGAAATCTTGCGTCCGTCAGCGACAGCTGGCAGAAATAATAAAGCGGCCCCCGATCTGATTTAATCTCCCGCATGTGGACACATTCCAGGCACAAACCGACGGAATCTTGCCCGGTCGCTCCAGGTGGCTCAGACATCTTAAAGATTCCTACATCCAAATGGGATCAAGTTTTGCAACTCCCTCATCCCTATCGCATCTAAACATTGACAACGATTCACTCAACTCTTAGTATAGCGTTTGTAGCGGAGCGGATGCGCTGATTCAAAAGCACTTATAAGAAAAGAAGGAGCCAAAGATATGGCCAAAATTATAGGAATTGACCTCGGAACCACCAATTCCTGCGTCGCGGTAATGGAAGGTGGAGAGCCCAAGGTCATCGCAAATGAGGAAGGTGGCCGCACTACACCGTCGGTAGTCGGCTTCACCAAGACCGGGGAGCGACTGGTCGGACAGGTAGCCAAGCGCCAGGCGATCACCAATCCTGAAAACACAGTTTACTCGATCAAGCGGTTTATGGGACGCCGCTACGACGAAGTGACGGAAGAAATAAAGATGGTCCCATATAAGGTCGTGCAATCCGGCGATCACGTCGCGGTGTTGGCGCAGGGCAAGGAGTATACGCCTCCGCAAATTTCGGCAATGATTTTGCAGAAGTTGAAAAAGGCCTCGGAAGATTATCTCGGCGAAAAAGTCACCGAAGCTGTCATCACCGTGCCTGCATATTTCAACGACGCACAGCGCCAGGCCACGAAAGATGCCGGGCAGATTGCAGGCCTCGATGTAAAGCGAATCATCAACGAGCCCACGGCGGCTGCGCTCGCTTACGGCCTGGACAAAAAGAAAGATGAGACCATCGCGGTATATGACTTCGGCGGCGGAACTTTTGATATTTCCGTGCTTGAGGTCGGTGAGGGAGTGATCGAAGTGAAGGCCACCAATGGCGACACACACCTCGGCGGCGACAACCTCGATCAACGCATCGTGGATTGGTTGATTGATGAGTTCAAAAAGGATGAAGGCCTCGATCTGCGGGGGAAGGGCAACGAAATGGCGTTGCAGCGTCTGCGCGACGCGGCGGAACGAGCCAAGATCGAGCTCTCCACGACCATGGAGACCGAAATCAATCTACCATTTATCACGGCGGATGCCGGAGGCCCAAAGCATCTGGTGAAGAAACTGACTCGTGCCAAGCTCGAATCCATGGTCGAGGACATCATCCAGCGCTCGGTTGGACCGTGCAAGCAGTGCATGAAGGACGCGGGCGTAGACTCCAGCAAGATTGATGAAGTCGTGCTGGTCGGCGGGCAGACTCGTATGCCGCGCATTCAGAACCTGGTGAAAGACCTGTTTGGACGCGAAGGCCACAAGGGTGTGAACCCGGATGAAGTGGTCGCGATCGGCGCAGCCATTCAAGGCGGCGTGCTCAAGGGCGAAGTGAAAGATCTGCTGCTGCTTGACGTCACTCCGTTGACGCTGGCGATTGAAACCCTGGGCGGGGTGGCGACTCCGATGATTCCGCGGAACACGACGATTCCGACCAAGAAGACGGAAACGTTCTCGACCGCAGCCGACAGCCAGACTTCAGTTGAAGTTCACGTGCTGCAGGGCGAACGGCCGATGGCGGCGCAGAACCGGACTCTGGGCAAGTTTCACCTGACGGGGATTCCACCGGCTCCGCGGGGCGTGCCGCAGATTGAAGTCACGTTCGATATTGATGCCAACGGCATTCTGAATGTGACGGCGAAAGACAACGCCACGGGTAAGGACCAGAAGATCACGATTACGTCGTCTTCGGGCTTGTCGAAGGAGGAAGTGGAGCAGATGGCGAAAGACGCCGAAGCCCACTCTGCCGAAGACAAGGCGCGGCGTGACGAGATCGATGCCAAGAACCAGCTCGACACGATGGTGTACCAGATCGAGAAGATGCTGAAGGAATCGGGCGACAAGATCTCAGGTTCGGATCGGGGCGATGTAGAGAATGCGCTGGCCGATGCCAAGAAGGCGCTCGAAGGCGGCGATAAGGCGGCGATGGACAAGGCCCGCGAGACCCTGACGCAAGCCTCGCACAAGCTGGCCGAGCAGATGTACAAGGCGGCGCAGTCGCAGCCGGCGCCGGGAGCAGGTCCGGCTCCGGGAGCCGAAGCTGGCCCTGAACCGAATGCGAATGGCGCAGGGCAGAAGAAAGACGAAGGCGTGATCGACGCCGAGTACGTGGACGTAGAGGACAAGAAATAAGCTGTCAGCTATCAGCTATCAGCTGTCAGCTATCAGTCGGCCACGGATTGACGTGCACACGGATAGAGAGTCTGTGAGATGCGTGCAATCCGTGGCCTGCTTTTGGGTTCTGGGAAGGAGATGCAAATGCAATTCCAGGTCAATGGACAGGATTACTACTTGAAGTTTGTCGAAGACGAGAACCGTTTGTATGTTTTTCATGCGACCGAGAACGGCATCGAACGCTTCCCTGTGTACGTGGACGTGAAAGAGGAGTGGGCAAAAACGTTCAAGAACGGCAGCCGGGTAGTTCAGTAAGCGCCAAAGCACATGGCCACCACCGCGAAAAAAGACTATTACGAACTCCTCGGAGTCAAGAAATCGGCTTCGGCGGACGACATTCGCAAAGCTTTTCGCAAGCTGGCCCGCAAGTATCATCCTGACGTCAATCCCGGCGATAAGACTGCCGAGGAAAAGTTCAAGGCTATTTCCGAAGCCAATGATGTTCTGAGCGACCCGAAGAAACGCAAGATCTACGATCAGGTTGGTTTCTACTCGGACAATATTGATCCGGCGACGGCCGAGGCGTACGCTCGCGCCGGAGCCAGCGGATTTCCCGGCGGCGGTGTTCCGCCGGGGCAACCGCGGCCTGCTGGCCAGGAAGTTCCCTTTGACTTCGGAGGATTTGATTTCTCCGATATGTTCGAAGGTGCGCGGGCGCGGAAACCGAGTAGCGGCGGAGGCGGGTTCAAGGACATCTTCTCCGGAATCTTCGGTGGACGCGGCACCGCGGCCCATGAGGGACCGGAGCCGGGGTCCGATCTCGAATACCAGGTCAACGTTCCTTTCTGGACGGCGATTCGCGGCGGCGTGATGCGGTTGAACATCGCCCGCCGCGACGTCTGCGGAAACTGCCACGGGCAAGGCTACATTGAGTCGCCCGGGAAGTGCCCGGAATGCGGCGGAGCCGGGCAGATTACGCAGCAAGGTGGACGCATGAAGTTCAACGTTCCCTGCCCACGCTGCCACGGGACGGGCAAGAACATTTCCACCTGCCCGGTCTGTAACGGTGACGGCACGGTGGAGCGCACGGAGCCGCTGGAAGTGCGGATCAAGGCAGGAACGCGTGATGGCCAGCGCATCCGGCTTAGCGGGAAAGGCAATGCCGGATTGCGCGGTGGGCCCGGCGGCGATCTGTATGTGATCATCCGCACCGGCGATCACCCCGTGTTTCATCGTGAAGGGGATGACATCCAGCTCACGGTTCCGGTGACGGCTACCGAAGCGGCGTTGGGCGCGAAAGTCGAAGTTCCCACCATCGATGGCCGGACCATACTGAAGATTCCGCCGGGGACGCAATCCGGCCAGAAACTACGGCTGCGTGAAAAAGGCGTGCCTTCCGCTACCAAAGACGGGGCGCGCGGCGACGAGATTGTAGAAATAAAGATCACGGTGCCCATGCCGCGGGATGAAAAGACAAAAGAACTGCTGCGGGAAATCGCAAAACTCAACCCGGAAGATCCACGGGAAGAATTGTTCAAGAACCTTTAACCACAGGGGACACAGAGAGGCACAGGGGAATTCTTGCGAAAACCCTGTGTTGCTCTGTGCTCCCTGTGGTTAGTGCTTTTCAACAACAAATCGTAGTTTAGCCATCACTGACCAGCCTTCCAACTCGGTGTAGAACCTGTGCATGTCCGTTGCCGCGTTCCAGCCCAAGATCAACCGGATTACGGGTGTCGTCATCAACTCCGCAATGAAAGTCCATTCCGTCGTTGGGCCTGGGCTGCTGGAGAGCGCATACCAAGCCTGTCTTGTCCGCGAACTGCGCAATCGTGGACTGATGGTGGCCTCGCAGGTTGCCCTGCCAGTCGTCTATGAGGGCGAGAAACTGGAACTGGGCTATCGAATCGATCTGGTGGTGGAGAACTCGGTTGTGGTTGAAGTGAAATGCGTAGAAGGGATTCATCCGGTCCACGAGGCGCAGCTGCTTTCCTACATGCGGTTAAGTGGCATCGGTGTTGGCCTGCTCATCAACTTCCACGTCGCACGCCTGAAAGATGGCATTCGCCGCATGGTCGATGGATATGGCTGGCAAAAAACATAACCACAGGGAGCACAGAGAAGCACAGAGAAATCCTGCGAAAACCCTGTGTTGCTCTGTGCTCCCTGTGGTGGTGCTCTTCGCTATTACCTCCGTACCCTCCCGCCCGCTCAAATTTTCTTGAGAATTCTGTTGCATCCCCGCCAATTTCCCGTAATCTCATACCTGCGAACTAACTTCAGCCGAAATGCCCGGAATCGCTGTAACCGGGAGCCTCGCGGGGTTTTGCGCGACGAGGGGAGGCGAGGTGGCTGAGAGTGATTCGTTCGAGGAGGAAGCCATAGAAATTGGCAACAGCTAGCGCACCGCGTCAACAACTCCAGCCCCCAGCCATCGTAGCCCCCCGGAAAAAGTCCGTCCGCCTCACGCTCTGGCCTCTCGTCGCCGCCACCTTCTTTATGGTTTCGGGCGGGACGTATGGCACGGAAGACATCGTGCACGGCGCCGGCTACGGGCGCGGCATTCTGATTCTGTTGTTGACCCCCATCCTCTGGAGCCTGCCCACCGCTTTCATGATTGGCGAACTTTCGAGCGCTCTGCCCTACGAGGGCGGCTACTACGCCTGGGTGAGGCGCGCCATGGGCAACTTCTGGGGATTTCAAGAGGCATGGCTGTCGCTGGTGGCGTCGATCTTCGACATGGCCATCTATCCCACACTGTTTGTGCTTTACCTCAACCGCCTGTTTCCCTGGTTTGCGGAAGGACACCGCGGCGTGATGGTGGCTCTGGGAGTGGTGATGGTTTGCGCGCTCCTTAATATTGCGGGCGTGAAGGTGGTTTCGACCACGTCTTTGTGGCTGTTTTTTGCGCTTTCGGCGCCGTTTATCGCGATTGTTTGCATCGCACCTTTCAAGTTTGGGGCGCTGGCCCATGTTGCCACCAAACCCACGAATCCGAGCGTTGACATCCTCACCGGCCTGCTGATCTGCATGTGGAACTACATGGGCTGGGACAATGCTTCGACCATCGCCACCGAAGTCGAGCGCCCGCAGCGGACCTATCCGCGCGCCATGTTGGTGGCGGTGGGCATTGTGGCGCTCAGCTACATCGTGCCGGTAGCGGCGATGTGGATGACCGGACTTCCGGCGACCGCATGGGACACCGGCTTCTGGGCCGATATCGCCGGGATGCTGGGCGGGCCGTTGCTGCGCATTGGTTTGGCCCTGGGCGGCATTATCAGCGGCTTCGGCATGTTCAGCGCTTTGGTGATGAGCTATTCACGCCTGCCTTTGGCCATGGCCCAGGATGGCATGCTGCCGAAGATCTTCGGCAAGTTGCACCCGCGCACCCGTGCTCCCTGGGTTGCGATTCTGGCTCTGGCCGCCTGCTGGGCCATGTGCCTGGGCTTGGGCTTCGAACGGCTGGTCACCATGGACATTCTGCTCTATGGCGTCAGCCTGTCACTGGAGTTTGTGGCGCTGGTGGTTCTGCGAATCCGCGAACCTGAACTGCCGCGCGCCTTCCGTGTTCCGGGAGGAATGTTAGGCGCGGTGATGGTCGGCATACCTCCCATGCTCCTGCTGGGCTTTTCTGTGGTCCGCAGCGAGACCGAGCGGGTGCTGGGGATGAGTTCGTTTGCCTTCGGGATGCTGTTGATCGGGGCCGGCATCGTCGCCTACTTCCTCAATCACGCGCTGAGGCCGCAAGGCTGGGCCGCCGCTCCCGAGAAACCTGAAGCCATCGCCTGAAAAAACCCGGCCACGGATCCCACGGATAAAAAGGCTGGAATTGATCGGTGAAGATCCGTGGCGGTTTCTGTTTTTGTTAGTATGGGGCAGTGACCAAGCGCAAATCCAAGGGCGCCTACATGATTTCGTCGGTCGCCGAGATGTACGAGATCCATCCCCAGACCTTGCGCCTGTACGAGCGCGAAGGTTTGCTCAAGCCCTCTCGCACCGAAGGCAACACCCGCCTCTACACGGACGAAGACTTGCAGCGGCTGGAGTTCATTCTTTCCCTGGCCCGCGACCTGGGCGTAAATATCAGCGGGATCGCCATCATTCTGCAAATGCGAGAGCGCACGGAAGAGATGCAGCGGCAGATCCAGGATTTCGTGAAGTACATCCAGGAAGAGGTAATGTCCCGCGCCCAGGCCGCCGCCGACCCCGCGCGCGGAGCCATCGTGCCGGTGCGACGGCCGCTGGTCCCCGTGCATCCGCCCGGCCGCAAGCGGTAGTTCCCTTTCTATGAATCACTCCGCCCGCGCATCCACGGCCTCGGCCATGCTCCATCAGATGTGCCCGCGATGCCGTTCGGCTCGCATGTTCCGCCGGTCGATCTTTCTGGGCTTTCCCAAGATGCACGAGCGCTGCCCTGTCTGCGATCTGAAGTTTGAACGCGAAGAAGGATATTTCCTGGGGGCCATGTACATCGACTATGCTCTGGCTCTGATTGTGATTGTGGGGCTGGCGTTTCTTCTGTGGCTGGCGACTACGTGGTCGTTCGAGAAAATCACGGTGTGGGCGATTCTACTGTTTCTGCCGCTGGCGCCGGCCCTGACCCTGTTTTCGCGTGTGCTGTGGATTTACCTGGATTGGGCGATTGATCCGATTGTCCCGAATGCCGGTCAAGACAAATAAGGCCGCCGGGATCTCAGCGGCCTCGTGGTAACCAAAACCCCTCATGCCGCGCAATCGCCCGGTTTAATCTTCATATTCCCACCGCCCACGTGCATGCGAGGATCTCGTCCGAAGGTGTAGTAGTTGCCTCCGGCAAGCACGCTTGCCCCTGCGTTGACGCTGTAATCGACGGCAACACTATTCGGCGGGGCATGGGCGGCGCCCAGCCAGTTCAACCAGGAATTGTCGCTGAGAATGGGCGTCGGCCAATTGGCTCCCATGGTTCCATCCACATCAATCACCGCGCGCGGTAGAGTGCTTTGCGCGCTGGGTGTATTCATCTGCAACGGAGATTGAAGATCGTAGAGGACGGCGCCGGGGGCTGAACCCGTGCCCCGCCCGAAAATGGCTGTGAAACGCGCCCGGTAGGTTCCCGCGTTGCCGTCGAGCGATGCCAATCGCATCATCAAGAAATCCCCGGGGTTCAGCGACAGGCTGTTGGCGTCGCTCTGGGGGTTGGCCCAACTCGCCGGAGTGACCGGGCTGGCAACCGGCGTAAAGTAGTCGCCGAGATTGGAAGGTGTTCCCTGCGGCTGATAGGTAAACCACGCGCACGATTGATTCAAGACCGTGGGATTCGGAGTGGTGGTGTTGAACGGCGCAAAGCGACCGAGCGTGACATCGGAACCCGTCAGAGAGAAAAGCAGGTTATAGAGGTAAACCGCCATATCGTCCTCCTAAAGGATTGGAAAATCGGCACCCGGGACCGGAAAGCAAACAGAAGGGCAAGTTAGCCCCAGTTAACCCGAAAGTCAAGCTCAAGTACGTTCCCGGGACTAGGGATTCCGCTTGCCTGCGCTCACAATGTTCAACTGGTAACGGGGATCGGCGCGGAGCGAGACCAGTTCGGGGTCATTCTTGATGTCGTCCAAGCTTTGGCCGGCCTTGACCGCGCTGAGAAGGGTTTCGAGAGCCTTATCCCGATTGCCGCAAAGCTCATAGGCGACGGCTATGTTGTAAAGCACGCCGGGGTCATTGCTACGGACCTGCTCGGCCGCCTTGAGCGCGGTTAGCGCCTCTGCCTTGTTTCCGCTCTGGACCAGGTACAAGGCAAGGTCGGCACGAAGATCCGCCTGGCCGGGGTTCTTCACAATCTCTTGCCGCACCATGCGAATGGCGGTGTCGTAGGCCTGCCTGGCCTTCTCGACGTTGCCGGGGGTCCACCGGTAGGCATCAGCCAGACTCGCCCAATTATCAAAATTATTGGCGCCGAGGGCCACGGTCTTCTCGAACGCGGGCACGGCATCCTGATACCGTCCCTGGTAGAAGCGGATGGTGCCCAGGTTGTTATAAGTGTCAGCGGTGGGATTAATCTGGAGCGCATGCTGCAAGGCGGCAGCGGCATCGTCATCGCGGCCAAGCGCGTGATATACCGCACCGAGATTGCGCAATGCGAAGACGTTGTCGGGTTCTAACCGCAGGGCCTCTTCCCAATTGGATGCCGCCTCCTTGTAAGCCCCTGATTGATAGTTATTCAGGCCGATGTCCATGTAGGTGCGCCATTCGTCAGGCTTCAATCGTTGGGCTTTCTTGAACGCGGCCATGGACTGATCCGCCTTGCCCATCTTGCCGTACAGAGAACCCAACCATCGATCCGGCTCCTGGCTTTTCGGGTCCAGATCGGCTGCGGTTTTAAATTCTTGCTCGGCGCTTGGGAGGTCGCCGGAGTCCATTTTGACCATGCCCAAGGACAGATGTGCCGCGGCAAGATAGCTGTCGAGACTTACCGCCTTCTCAGCGTATTGCCTGGCCAGCTTCATCCAGTGGGGATCAGGGTTGTCCCGGTTCTTTAGGGTGTAAGCCTCTCCCAGCGCAGAATAATTAGCCGCTGACTGGGGATCGAGTTGCACGCCATGCTCGCCCAATTTGATGGCGTTATCGATATTGCCTTCACGGTCCCAGTGATCGAGGTTCTGGCGGGCACGTTGGTAGAGGGAATAGGCGGTATCGCCGGGAACGAACAGCTGTGCGGCAACGGCATTCTGCGCTAGCTTCGGCCTTCGATAGTGATGCCATCCAAACACACCACCGCCGACCACCAGCGCGATCGCCAAGCCTGCCAGCCAGACATTTCGCCAGCAGATTTTCTTGGAAGCCAGAGGAACGGTCATTTCCACGGTGGCATCGCTCGGATGCCAGGTCACGGGGCCATCCACCAAACCTGCCGCGTGCCTGCGAAGTTCGGCGGCCACCTCGGCCATGGTTTGAATTCGTTTCTCGGGCTTTTTCTCCAGCATCCGGGAGACCAGCGCAACCAGGGGCTTCGGTGCCTTGGGCGCCATCTGTTCGAGATCGCGCGGCGGGCTGAAGTGGAGGTTGTGCAGCACTGCAATTGAATTTGGCCCGCTAAACGGAAGATGCCGGCTCAGGGTTTCGAACATCACCACGCCAAAGGAAAAAATGTCGGACCGCAAGTCCACTCGCTCGCCGCGCGCCTGCTCGGGAGACATATAGGCGACCGTACCGGTCACCATTCCGGGCTGCGTCAAGGTGAATTGGGCGGCGGTGTCGCTGTCCACGCTCTCGCCGTCTTTAGTGGCGGCGGAGGCATCGAACTTGGCCAGACCGAAATCCAGCACTTTCACCAGCCCATCTTCCGTGATCATGATGTTGCCGGGCTTGAGATCGCGGTGGATGATGCCCGAGGCGTGGGCTTTGGTCAGGGC
The DNA here is from genome assembly GCA_050745985.1 of Terriglobales bacterium. Classification (GTDB taxonomy): domain Bacteria; phylum Acidobacteriota; class Terriglobia; order Terriglobales; family Acidobacteriaceae; genus JABCZH01. Next base: position 12,495 of record JBOGLG010000001.1, read on the forward strand.
ATCAGCAACCTGAATGCAATAGCGCGTGGCTTCGGCGATTCCCAGTGGGCGTTTCTTGAGCAAAGACGACAGGGTCGCTCCCCGCACGTACTCCATGACGATGAAATCGGTGTCGCCCTCGGAGGCGACTTCATAAATGGTAATAATGTTGGGATGGTTGAGAGCAGATGCAGCCAGCGCCTCACGCTGGAAACGTTTGCGCGCATTTTCGCTCAGCGGCCGGTCAGTGGGCAGGACTTTGATGGCGACATCGCGGTTGAGCCGGGTGTCATGCGCGCGATACACCACGCCCATACCGCCGGCGCCGAGATCGTTGAGAATTTCGTAATGTGAGATGGTTCGGCCAGTCACGGCTTGATGGCTCCGACAAGCCTCACCGCCGATTCTACACGCAACGGGTCATGGTGGAAGAAGTTCGAAAACTCAGAGCGATGGTCTGACGGATGAGCCCAACGAAGAGCGCCTACGGATCGTAAACCGCCGTACCGAAGCCCTCCTTGCGGGCGCCTTCCTGCATGCGGTCGAGACGCTTTTTCTGTAATTCCAACTGGTCCTGCATGCGCTGCACCTGCTCCTGCTTCAGTTCCTGACGTTCATTATGTTGAAGGCCGTTGTAGTAACGATTGGCTTCGACGAAGTGAATCGAGGAATTGAGGCGATCCATCCGGCTCTGAATGGCGGCGATGGATTGCTTCTGCGCTTCGATCTGCGATTTCCATTCCTCAGAGACTTCGAAGTGGCGGGATGCGGCTCAGGCTCATTTCGCTGGGTGGTTGCTTCCGAATCATTCCCGCCTTCGTCATGGGCGGGCAGGTCTTCGTTACTGATAACCTTGGGCGAGGCCTGGTCCTTCTTTGCTTGCTGCTTTTGTCGTTCCTGGCGGGCGACGTCTCCCAGGGACTGGCCGTAGCTCATGCCGATCAAAAGTGCCACGGCGGCAATTCCTCCGACGATGCTGGCTGTCCGGCGCATATTGTCAAGTATGCTAAATCTGGCGGCGGGGTTCGGCGACGTTACCATAGGGCTAGGCCCCGTCAGCGCGGCGCGCCTGGCCAAAGCATTGATCCTGTTGCGTTTTTTCTCGAGTAACGTTCGGAGGCTAAGGGACTGATCGGATGGGCATTCCGAAAACCGCCAAGGAGTCGCGAACTACTTTTTCTTCGCCCACAGCAACGATGCTTTCCGCGGCTGCCGGAAAATATTTTCGTGCGGCAGCATCGACCTCTGCGCGGGTCATACTCGAGACTTTCTGGCCGTAGATGCCGATTTCCTCCGGGGGCAGGCCATCCACCCAAAGTTTGGCAAGTTCGTAGGTGACCCCGGCGCGGGCTTGCAACTGAATCGCTTCGGTGCCTACCAGAAAACGCTTCGCCTTGGCGAGTTCTTCGTCGGTGGGGCTGGTGGTCGCCATCCGATTCAACTCATAATTGATCTCATTCAGGCTTGGCCCGGTTACCTCGTTGCGCACATCAGCGCGGGTGACGAGGGCGCTGGCATCGCGGTAGGTATTCAGACTGGCGAATGGCGAATACGTATAGCCCTTATCCTCCCGGATGTTGGCGACCAGGCGTGAACTGAAGGTGCCTCCGTAGATCGCGTTGGCCACCTCGGCAGCCTCGTAATCGGGGTCGCTGCGCAAGGGGCCGAAGGTGGCTAACTCCAGAGTGGTCTGCACGGAATCCGGGCGGGCCACGAAAAAAATCGCATGTTCTGAAGCCGTCGCCGGCCTTGCCACTGGTTGAAGGGCAGGCCCATCGGGATTCTTCCATGCGCCGAGCTTGGCCTGCGCCAATTCGAGCATCCGGTTATCGGTAAAATCGCCAACCGCGATTAGAACCGCCTGATCGGGACGGAAACGCTGCGCATAAACATTTCGCAGATCTGTGGACGTCGATGCGGCAATCGATTCCTGGGTGGGCGCCACGACATGGTAGGGATGGTCCCCGAACAGCACCCTGGCCATGGCTCGGGCTGCGAGGAACGAAGGTTCGGACTCGCGTTGGCGGAGCGAATCAGACAGGTTGCGCTTGGCCAGGGTTACTTCAGCGTCAGGGAACGTCGCATTCTGAACGATATCCGCCAGAACCGTTAAGGCAGTCTCTGCTTTCGACGATAGCACCGTGGCTGAAACCTGAATGGCATCTTTCGTCGAATCCACACTGATATCGCCGCCCGCGCTCTGGAACTCCTCAGCAATTTGTTTTGCGCTGCGTGTCCTGGTTCCTTGATCGATGGTCTTCGAAAGCAGTTCCGAAATGCCCGGCCGGTCGGTGGGATCAGCGGCCAGTCCGCCGCGCACCCCCAGAGTGTAGGCCACCTTCGGGAAGCCCGGTTCCGCGACCAACCACACCGTCATGCCGTTCGCCAATTTCGCTACTTTCACCGAGGGCGCCTGCAACGGTTTCTCCGGGCCGAAGGGCGGAAGGTCCTTGGGCATTGGAACTTCTTTTTGGGCAAAGGCGAATCCAAGAAGTAGCAGCACTGTCAGAGTTGCCCTGAATGCTTTCATTGTCCGCCTCTCTGTTTTCCGCTCTCTTTTCCCGCCGCGGCGTTCTCCGGGACGCGGTTAATAATGGTGCGATTCGTGCTCACCAGGTATTTGGCGGCAAAGGCCTTGACCTCTGCCGGCGTCACTTTAGCCAAGTCTTCGGGAATTTCATAAACGCGGTCGAACTTACCGTCAAACAGGACGGCATGAGACAGCGCCGAAGCCCGGTCAATAGGAGCTTCGAGCTGGCCGTACCAGTCCGAGCGCATCTTGGTGACCACTCGTTCCAAGTCTTGCGGGCTTGGCCCCTTCTCCGCTAACTCTTTAATGGTGGCGTCGTATGCAGCCAACACCTGGTCTTCGCTGAGGTTCGGCGGGTAGACGATAAACGATGTCATCAGCACCGGCCCGTTATATTCGAAGGGTGAACCCAACGGCCAGTTCACGCCGCCGTCCACCGACAGCGCAACCTCTTTGCCTTTGACCAGGGCTTGATAGAGGCGCGAGGCCTGCCCATTGTGCAGCAATTCGCCGGTCACCGCTCCGGTAAGCGCGTCGGGGGAATGTCTGGCCGGCATGCGATAGCCAATGGCCAGAGCCGGGACCTTGGCCAGCTTGTCAGTTTCAGTAAAGCGGCGCTCGGCCTTCTGCGGCGGCTCGTCCACCTGGGGGCGAGGCGGGGTCGGCCGCGAGGGAATCGCTGCGAAGTACTTCTCGGCCTTGGCGAAGATTTCATCGGGATTGACATCCCCGACCACCGCCAGCACGGCGTTGTTGGGCGAGTAGTATTGCTCGTAGAACGTCTTCACATTGGCGATCTTGGCGGCGTCCAAATCCCTGAAATCGCCATAAAAATTATGCGCGTTGGGATAAGTGTCGTAGGCCTTTCCCGGCAGATCGATGGCATAAAAGAGGCCGTAGGGACGATTCATTACGTTCACCCGGACTTCTTCCTCCACCACTTTGCGCTGGTTCTCGAGATTCTTGGGCGAGAAATCCAGGGTCTTCATGCGGTCAGCTTCCAGCCACAGGAGCGCGTCCAGCGCCGAAAGCGGGGCAGTCTCAATGTATTCGGTGTGATCGTAGCGGGTATCTCCGTTGTTATAACCGCCGCCGGCTTCAATCACGGTGTTGAGCACCCCCTTCGGGGCGTCAGGCGTGCCTTCGAACATCATGTGCTCGAACAAATGGGCAAACCCCGTCCGGCCTTCCGGCTCCAACCGGAAGCCGATGCCGTAGCTCACGCAGATTCCGAATGTGGGGGCTGAATGGTCCTCGGAAACTACCACGCTCAAACCGTTTGCCAGTTTCTTCATACTGGTGGGCGCCTTCCACTGTTGCGCCAGCAGAGGTGTAGTCGCGAGAATTGCGCTCAGCAGCAGTAACCGACAAGACCACCGGTTCTTGGAAGCCATTTCGCGTTCTCCGTGAGGACAGATCGTTGATGTGTATAAGACGGGCAAGCAACCTGGAAGTTTGTACTTTAATTGAACTGTGCAAACCACTGCAACCAATGATCAAATGCCTCTTCCCAGACCCGATTTCAGCCGCTGGGGTACCGGCAGACGACGAGCGCGGCCCAGGCTACGCCACGTCCCTGGCAGTATTCATTAACCGATAAGACCCTTCCATCTAACGACATAGCGTAGTTCGGGGATGGAGCCGCCGCAGTCCGTATGCCAGGCGCCTTATGTCAGACCAGCGTGCCCTCAGGAAATAGGTTCCAGCTTCTACTAAAGTAGTTGAACTCCGGTAAAACTGAGGTATAATCCAACCCGCCGTGGGGCTCCCAGAGCGGATCTCCCGGGGTTGGATGTGGTTTGCTTCCCCTAGGTTCATCCCACATTTTGTTGCTTTCGACACACCGACAATGCCACGCGCAGTGCCGGGCCTTCCCTGGGAATTCTCGTGTCTCCTCGTCGATTCCTTGGGGAGCGCCTATGGGCGAAACGAAAATCCTATTCAATCTGTTTTTCTGCATTCTGGCCCAGGAGGCTGCATGAAGTACCCAATCAGCATACGAAACAGTGCGTTATCGATCTTGGCTTTGACGGCGGTGATGATGTTTCCGCTCACCAGCGTGGCCACACCCACAGTCCAGCTATCTCCCTCGTTGAGTTCGCCTCAACCGGTGGGGACGTTGGTCACGTGGACCGCCACCGCGAGCGACCCCGACCCGGGAACATTGATGTACGCCTTCAGCGACGGCATTAGTGGAAAGCTAAAACTGGTGCGAGACTTCGATTACGGCAGCACCTTTCCCTCCTACCCGGCGCTGCAAGAAGGAAATTTCCAGGTTCAGGTCACAGTCAGGAACAACAGCACCGGCCAAACCGCCACGGTAACCGAGAATTTCGCGGCCACGCCGATCGCAAACAACGGCACCCCGGTGGTGATTTCGCCGACCGTGAATCCGCTGGTTGCGCTGTTCAGCGCCAAGGGATGCCCGGCTTCTGACAGTATGCTGGTGTCATTTCAAACCAGCGGACACGCGGCCGCGACGACTGCACAGAAGGCCTGCAACGGGAAGACCATGAATTTCTACGTCGCGGGCATGTACGCGACCACCCAGTACTCCATGACCGGAGTCTTCATTCACAACGGGAAGGTTGTCGGTTCCACGGCTACCGAGACCTTCACCACAGGTTCCATCCCCAATACCGTTCAAATTCCTGCCATTACGCTTAAGAGTCCTGCTCCTCCGGCGGGCGCATCCGAGCCCATTCTCGTCCACGCCTATCTGTTCAGCCCCTATGTGCAAACCGGAACGGATCTGGCGGGAAATGTGTTGTGGTACTACTCTCCCTACGATGCGCAACCGGGATACATGACACGCCCGCTGGCGGGTGGTTATTTCTGGTATCTGGGGGTTCCCACCAACAACGACCCGTATCTGCAAGTCATACGATTGATCGACGTTGCCGGCAACACCATGACGGAAACCAACCTGGGCCGGATCAATGAGCAACTGAGTGCGATTGGACAAACCACGCTTACCGCGGTGGACCACGAAGTCCGCACCTTGCCCAATGGAAACATCCTGATGATCGCCTCCACCGACCGTATTCTTGGCCCCGATATTCAGGGTGGGGCGGACATCATCTTCGATGAGCTGGTGGTCTTGAACCCACAGCTACAACTGATTTGGTCATGGAACGCCACCACCTGCAATAACTGCGCCACTCAGCTGCCGCCCACACGGAAAGCGGTCCTGGGAGAGCAGTGCATGATCGGACAGGGCGGCTGTCCGCCTCTCACTCCACCCAACACTGTAGCCAACGACTGGTTACACGGCAACTCGGCGGAACTGGCTCCCGATGGCAACATTCTGATGTCGCTGCGCCACCAGGACTGGGTGATCAAGATCGATTATGCGAATGGCGCCGGCACCGGCAACATCCTGTGGCGACTGGGGCGGAGCGGAGACTTCAGTATCATTGGCGATGCCCACGACAGCGATCCCTGGTTCTCTCACCAGCATGATGTGGAATACGAGTTTGGCACCAACTACGTATCGCTGTTTGACAATGGGAACACGCGCATCGCTCACTTCCCCGGGGAAAACAGCCGCGGTCAGTTGCTCAAACTTGACGAGACCGCAAAGACGGCTACGCTGAAAGAGAATTTTGATCTGGGAGTTCAATCCCTTGCATTAGGCACCGCCCAAGTGTTGCTGGACGGAAAAGGACATCCCATCGGTATCCATTACGAGGCCGGCTTCGTAAACAACAGTTCAAGTCAGTCGATCTCGTTCTACAAGGGCGGTACTCTCAACATGAGCAGCGCTTCGCCTGCGTATCGCAGCTTCCAGATGCGCGACCTGTACACGCCGGCGACTCAGCCCTGATTCAGGGTTGCTGAAAACTAAAGGGAGCCAAGCACGAGATCATGGGAAGTCCGGCTTCCCACACTCGGTCTTGGCTCCCTTTCGATTGCCGGAGATATTGACTCAGACCTGAACGTCGACGAGCGTATCCTCGCTCGTGGACGGTTGGCGCTTGCCGGTCGCAGATGCTTTCGAAATAGTGTCCCACGACATCAGGACCACGCCTGGACCCTCTTACCCCCGGGGCAGTCATCGGATTAATCAACCCATCAAACACAAGGAAGGCTAAAGACTTTAGTAACTGCCCAAGCGAAAATTATGGGTCGAGATCGTTAATGGAGAGCTAATTTAGTGCTTATGGCAAGACATAACAAGGGGTTTTCCCTCATCGAACTACTGATTGTGGTGGCGATTATCTTGATCATCGCCGCCATTGCCATTCCGAATCTGTTGCGGGCACGCATAGCGGCCAACGAATCGTCCGCCGTCAGCTCCATACGTACCATGAACACAGCCCAAGTCGCTTACCAGTCAAGTTATCCGACGGTGGGCTACGCCTCCACGATCGTACGGCTGGGGCCAAGCGCCTCGACCGGTTGCACCACGCCGGCGTCAACCAACGCCTGCCTGGTGGATTGGATCGTGGCGCGAGCCAGCACCGCCGCCAAGGCAAAGAGTGGCTACTACTTCGCGGACAAACCGGCGGCCGCGGTAAACGGGATCATTCCGGGCTACACCTTTGACGGCCTTCCGGCCTCGGTGAACAAGACCGGGGTGCGCGGTTTTTGCTCCAATCAGGACGCGGTCATCCGCTTCACCGCCGTTGGTAACGTGCCCTCCGGCAGCGCGGCTGCCTGCGCGGCCTACAAGGCACTCCAGTAGCGGACGGTGGAAGCGAGCGCGGCCGAACCCACGAGGGCCGCCTCCGACGCTAGCGCCAAACGCGCCACCATGAGCAACTTCAAGAGGAATGGTTCGCTATTGACCTCAAGGCAAATGGTCAATGTAGCATGGCGCGCCTGTGTTCTGTACGGGCGGGGTCGGCGGGGTTAACCAGGCTGGATTGTTGAAGTCGAAAAATTCACGCATAGCCGGTTGGGCCGCATCGCGAGCTGTGAGCGCGGGTACGCCGAAGCGGGTTTCGATCAGCTTCAGAATGGCGGTGTAGTCCATCACCGTGTGTGAAACGTAGTTCCGCTTCGTGTAGGGCGAGGCCACAATCAGCGGTATGCGATACCCAGTCCAGGTGAAGTCGCAGGTCGGACCCGTCTGCTTGAAGCAAAGGTCGCGAGCATCGAGGTCCATCGGAGGAATCCCATCCGGGCTCACCGCAGGCTGGGGCGGTACGTGATCGTAAGTGCCTCCCGCTTCATCGTAGGTCAAGATGAATACCGAGTCCTTCCATGCCGAGCTCTGCATCACCGAGTTCATGAGTCCCGACACATATTTCGCGCCTTCCTGAATGGCAACCGGGTATTGATCTTTTTCAGAGCCGTGCTCGTCGAGCGAAGCCGGCGACGCGGGCTCAATTTGGACGACTTGCGGCAAAGTGCCATTTGCCAGATCATTCTCGAAATCACAGGGCGAACTTCCACATGTTCCCGCGGGCCCGATGGTTCCGAGATTCTGGGGATAACTCAAATTGGCATACCCCCATTTGAAGTCTTTGAGGTAAACGTCGTCGTACTGCACAAGACAAGAGGTTTGGTAGGGCGGCATGCAAGGTGTGTCTTGCGGGTTTACGTAGATCTTCCAACTGATACCTGCGGTTTGCAGCTCCTGATAGATAGTTTGAGCCGTGAGTTCCGGATCTTGCTGGCTGTAACCAACCGGGAACGCATACCCCTGCGACGTTCCGGCTATCAGGTAATGACGATTGGGTTCGGTGAGCGTCATGGTTGGGCTGAAGAACCGGTCGGAGGTCGCGAAATTCGTGGCCATGAAGTAGTAGTAGTTGAGGTCGGTCCAGTCGTAATACCCCATTACGCGCATGCCGATCGAATCGTAGTAATGACCATTGTTCTCCCCGGGATGGCTTTGAGAATAGTGTGCATCCTCGGCAACAAAACCATTCATGGGAGGTCCGGGCGGCAAACTCGGGTCAATCAGCGGATTCGCCCAATCCAGATTGAAGTGGGACGGGTTCCACCAGGGGAACGGGTTCTCAATACATTGCGTCACCAAATGAAACGACGTGATCAGAGGGCTATTGTCGTCAATCGTGCAATTGGAAAAGGGAGGGCCACCGCTAGCGTCCGGGTCGCAGCCCGGATTCGAGGGCGGCGGGCCGTAAAGCGGTGGAATTCCCTGCCGAGGGTTAAATTGCGGCAGCCCGTCGAAAGACTGATCCGGGTATCCGTTCGCGGCCCAATACGCCCGCATGGCGCCAAAGTAGTGATCCACCGACCGATTCTCCTGCACCATGAAGATAATGTGGTTAATTGGCCAAAAATTGATGGTGCTTGAAACCGCTTGATTGGCGTTGAGTGTGACATTGCACACTCCAGTTCCGCTGCAATCCCCTCCCCATGCCACAAAATATGCATTTGCGCCCGCGGTTGTGGCCAAGCTCACCTGGCTTCCGGGACTATAGCTTGCGGTGCAGATGGGTGGACAGGCGATGCCCGACGGGCTGCTGGTCACGCTGCCCTTGCCCGTCCCGGGAAGCGTCACGGTCAGCGTGTAACGGGTCGTCCTGAAACTTGCGCTCGCAGAAGTATTCTCGGTCAAAGTCACCGCACAGGTACCGGCTCCGGCGCATGCGCCTCCCCACCCTGTAAAGGTTGAACCGTCACTCGGGATAGCTGTCAGGGTGACAGTGCTGTTCGCGCCGAACGTATTGTCGCAAGTCTTTCCGCAGTCGATACCCGAGGGACTGCTGGTCACAGTGCCATTCCCAGAGCTTTGGATGGCGAGCGTGTAGGCGGCCGGTTTTGGGGACTGCTGCTCGGAGACTACCGCTCCGCCGCCGCAAGAACACAGAAACAACAGCGCAGCAATCGGGAACGTGATTTGGCACGCGCACCGTCCGAAGAATCTGAATGACATGGGCGTCGCTCAACGAATGCAGGTACAACCGACGCCACTTGGTTGCGGTGTGGGCCGCCAGCGGTTGCCTCTGATAACCGTGAACGTCATCTCTTCCAGAAGATTGCGGGAAACCAATAGACGACAATCAAAGGTCAGGAGTCCGTTCTGGGGCTCGGCAGCATGCTCTGGCTTTCGTCTTTTGTTCGTCAAGCAATAACCTGATTCCCGGAGGAATCTAGTTTTTGGCAGTATTCTGCGAAAGGATGTTCTGGAAATGTTTTTCGATTTGCAATCTTGGCGTGATCGGTTCGAGAAGGCGAGAACAGACAATAACGTGGTTCTTGTACGGGACCTTCTTGACGAAATCGCGGAGCAATACCAAACCGTGGCTAAAGATCGCAGGAATGTTTCTCCGCGATTCACATTGCAGTAGAGCCATTATTTGTTAGCTTCGGTACCTTACCACCGGCCTGGCGCCGGTGGTTTTTTGTGCAAAAAGCTGCGGGGTATTCGCATTCACAACGTTGGAGCCTTATGGAAAAGAAATGGCGGAAGCGAGTGGGAGTCGAACCCACCATCGCCGCCGAAAGACGACGATCACAGGTTTTGAAGACCAGGACGATCACCGGACCGCATGCGCTTCCGTGTGCGATTCTAATAGAAGCGGGAATCAAACAGCAGAACGGCGGCCGAAGCCGCCGTCCGTTTCAGAAAACTCGCCTGCACTATCCTTACGCCGCTTTCGCCTCGCTGCACAGCGTCTGATAGTAGTCGCGGCCGCGCTCGTATCCGCGGGTGAACGGTTCTTCCGCGTTCTTGCCCGGATATTGCCGCTCCAGGTCCTCGATCTGCGCCGACATCTCGCCCATCACCTGATCGTATTCCTTGCAGCGGGTGCGGGCGTGCAGCGCGGATTCGAATCCCATGCGGTAAAACTTCTCATCCTCGTGGAAGTTCTTACCAAGGGTTGAATAGTGCTCGTTCTCGGCGCTGCGCAGGCCGATCCACCATTGCTCACGCGCTGCGTCCACCGACTCGGCTCCTTCCACTTTCAGCAGTTCGCGGAAGCGCGAGGCTGCGGTTTCATCGTCTGCCATTGCAATCACAACGCTGCGCCCTTTGCGCAGGGCATCCTCATAAACAAATAACTCGTCCTCGGGCAGGCCTCCAGTCATTGACTCTTCAAATTTTTCACCGGCAACCGCGCCTACGGTGGCTCCGGCTGCCGCAACGATGGCCCCGCCCAAAAGCCCGATCGCAGTGATGGCGCCAACGCCGGGCACGATCGCCGCCAGCACCAGGCCGCCCGTCAATCCTGCCGAACCTCCCAACACCGCGCCGATGGCTTTTCCCATGCCCGGCTGCTCGGTGGCATCGGCGGGAGCAAGTTGCTGACTCGTCTCGCTGCTTTGCGGAGTCAGCAGCGTGACCCGCTTTTCTGAAACACCGATCGAGCGCAGCAGAGCCAGGGCCCGTTCCGCGCCTGACCTCGAAGAGAACACTCCAGTCACCGCTTCCATTGCAAATCCTCCTTGAACAGCGTCGCCGCAGCGAACACAGATTATACTCCCGCCCCGAGCACGCCGAAATCCGTCGTCCGGTTTTCGAAGTTGCGAACGCGGCCCGCGTTCCCCTGCGTGAATCTGCGGCGAAATCCTACTTCGGCTGTTTCACGACCCGCAAGTACGGCTTGACGGTCTTCCAGCCGCCGGGATACTTCTGCTGGGCCTCTTCGTTCGACACTGCGGGCACAATGATGACGTCATCGCCCGGCTTCCAGTTCACCGGGGTGGCGACTTTGTGCCGGGCGGTAAGCTGCATCGAGTCGAGCACACGCAGCACTTCGTCGAAGTTGCGGCCGGTGGTCATGGGATAGACCAGCATCAGCTTGATCTTCTTGTCCGGGCCGATGACGAACACGGTGCGCACGGTGGCGTTATCGGCGGCGGTCCGGCCTTCCGAAGTGCTCCCACTCGCGGCGGGCAGCATGTTGTAGAGTTTCGCAATCTTCAGTTCCGTGTCGCCAATCATTGGGTAGTTCACTTTGTGGCCCTGGGTTTCCTCAATGTCCGCCGACCACTTGCTGTGGTTGCCGACCGGGTCCACGCTCAGCCCGATAATTTTGCAGTTACGCCTGGCGAATTCCGGCTGTAGTCCCGCCATGTAGCCAAGTTCGGTAGTGCAGACCGGGGTAAAGTCCTTGGGATGGGAAAACAGGATGGCCCAGCCGTCGCCGATCCATTCGTGGAAATTGATCTTTCCCTGCGTGGTTTCGGCGGTGAAATCAGGCGCTGTGTCATTGATGCGAAGCATTTGCGGCGCTGCTGCGGTTGCTGGATCGGTGCTCATTGGACTCTTCTCCTAAGTATCGTCAGTGTCGATTTCCTCCGGGACAATCCGGAGGGCGCGTTCGCAAACCCATCCCAGCTTTCGAGGTGGCCGGTCGACGGAAGAAACGAAACCCACCCCTTGACTCGCCGGGTGGGTATAATAAAACGCTTTCTCGCTACCCGCACACCGGCGCCGGAATACAACAACAACCGGCGAGGCGCGGCGTGAAAGTTGAGCGCATGAAATTAAGAATACTCGGGGGGACAAATGGCCGTCAAACCTCCCCCGACGGCGAACGGCGCGGCGCTATAAGTGCGCGGGCGGTACAATAAGGCCCAGCATGAATGCCAAACCTCGCCGCTTCCCTTTCGTTCAATTGGATGTATTTTGCTCGCGGCCTTTTGAGGGCAATCCTTTGGCCGTTTTTCCTGACGGGCGCGGACTCAGCGACCAGGAAATGCAGTCGATCGCGCGCGAAATGAACCTCTCCGAGACCACTTTCATCCTGCCGCGCGACCCGGCTATGGAACGCGAGCGTGGGGTGCGGGTGCGCATCTTCACGGTGCAGGAAGAATTGCCCTTCGCCGGGCATCCTACGTTGGGGACGGCCTTTCAGTTGCGCGGGGCAGGCGGAGCCCACGAGGTCGCACTCGAGCTCAACGTGGGGAAAGTCCCGGTTCGCTTCAAGGAAACTCCGGGTCAACCCGTTTTCGGGGAGATGACACAGATGGACCCGGAATTCGGCCCGCGCCATGATCGCGAAGCCGTGGCCCGTGCTGCCGGCTTGAAAGATGGCGACATCGATCCCTCGCTGCCCATTCAGACGGTTTCGACCGGCGTGCCTTTCACCATGGTTCCACTGCGCGGCCTGGAGAACATGCGTGAGTTGAATGTGGATTTGCGAAGCTCGGCCGAATATTTGGAACGCTCGGGGGGAAAGTTTTTCTACTTTGTCACCCGGCAAACCGTGGATGCCGCCGCCCGGCTTCATGCCCGCATGATCTTCTACAACGGCGAAGACCCGGCCACGGGATCTGCCGCCGGCTGCGCCGCCGCCTGGATGGTGGCCCACGGCGTGGCCAAACCCGACGAACAGGTATTGATCGAACAAGGGCTGGAGATGCAGCGGCCCAGCTGGATTTTTGTGCGGGCTTCGCGGCGTGATGACCGAGTGGTTAATGTGCGGGTCGGTGGAAATGTTGCAGAGACGGTTCGCGGCGAGATTTTTTTCTAGCCACTTTGCGCCCCATGCGTTGCAAACACGCGGGGATGCGTCCTGAGGAAAAATATTTTCCGGTCGCCAGGCCCCGTTGGCACCGGCGACACTTTACACCGGAAGGTTTCGGCTTTAGGATTGGCCTCGCTCTGAAGTCCTCCAAGTAGAAAAACAGTTCTGATTCACCCGGCATGTCACTGGGCCGGATCGCCACTTTGGAAGCGTGAATGAAGCCTAAGAGAACGATTCTGTGCGTCGACAGCAATGAACAACAACTCTCCATTCGCAAAGTCATGTTGGAGACCCGTGGCTACAGGGTCGTAGCCTGCAGCGCCGGCGCGGACGCGCTGGAGATTTTCAAGCATGGTGGAATTGATCTGGTGCTGGCGGATTTGAACCTGCCGGGAGTGGATGGCGGCCAGTTGATCCAGTCCGTCAAGGCCCACTCACCCCACACCCCCGCCATCCTGCTTTCGAGCAAGGCCAAGATGTACGATCACGACACTCGGGCTGACATTCTTCTTTCCAAAGGGATGTCGGCCCCGGCCGAGCTTCTGGAACGCGTCCGCATGCTTCTGGTGCGCAAGCGTGGCCCCAAGCGCCTGCAAACTCAAGCTCCGCAACCTCCTTCACAGACTTCGGCCGCCTGAGCGCCTTCCACGGCCTCCCCCGCCCGCGCAGCTTCGTGTAAGATCGAAGCTTCGGATGACTGCATTTATTGAAGCCGTGGAGCTGCAAAAGACGTACCACGTGGGAAAGATCGAGGTCCAGGCCCTGCGCGGCATCTCGTTCAGCATACAAAAGGGCGAGTTTGTGAGCGTGGTGGGGCCTTCGGGCAGCGGAAAATCCACGCTGTTCTACCTGCTGGGAGGCCTTACCCGGGCTGACTCCGGCCACGTGGTGGTCGATGGCGATGACTTTGCCCGGCTTTCCGATGCCGAGCGCACCCGGCTGCGCAAACGGAAGATCGGGTTCGTGTTCCAAAAATTCAACCTGCTGCCGACTCTCGATGCGCGCTCGAACATCGACATCGCGTTGGACATTGCGGGCGCCAACGGAAGGCGCGATGCCGCCTACTTCGATAAAATTGTAGGGCTTCTGGGTCTGGAGAAGCGGTTGCCACATCGTCCCGCCGAGCTTTCGGGCGGAGAGCAGCAGCGAGTGGCGCTGGCGCGGGCGCTCATCAACAAGCCGGCGATCGTGCTGGCCGACGAGCCCACCGGCAATCTGGATTCGGCCAATTCGGAGACGGTGTTGAACATGCTCCGGCACTCGAACCAGGAACTGGGCCAGACTGTTCTGATGATCACCCACAACCCGGAAGCCGCCGCATACGGCGATCGAATGATCCACATGCGCGATGGCGAGATTGTGCCGCCGGAAAAAGATCCGCAGTGGACTGGGCACCACTGAAACAACCTATATGGATGACCTGAAAAAACCGATCCTGCCGGGCGAGGGCAACTCCGACTACGAGCGCTACCTGCATACCGATGAATTACTGTCTCTCCAGAAGGCCGAAGGAGAACTTCTGCACCCGGACGAGATGACTTTCCAGGTAGTGCACCAGAGTTCGGAAATTCTGATGAAGGGCGTCGCTTTCGAGCTCGGCCGGGCGCGGACGCTGATTGAAGAGGGCGATTTGTCGAATGCCTGCCGGCTGATCCGGCGCGCCAACCAGATGCTGGATTATCCCATCTCGATGCTGCATGTGCTGGAGACGATCACGCCTTACGACTATCACATCATCCGCGCTGGCCTGGGACATGGCAGCGGGCTGGACTCTCCGGGCTTCCTCGGGCTGCTGCACATCGGCCCACGCCTGGGTGAGGCGTTTTACGCACAACTTCGGAAGACCGGCGTGAGCGTCGATGATGTGTACCGGCGGCACGACGAACTCTTTGGACTGCATGACACCGCCGAGTGCCTGATGGACTTTGACGAGCGCGCGCACATCTTTCGCTTTCATCATCTGAAGCTGGCGCAAAGGATCATCGGCGGCGGGGTGGTGGGCACGATGGGCACGCCGGTCGAAGTCCTGCACCAGCGCATGGAACATTTTTTCTACAAGGACCTATGGGACGTACGCAACCAGATCACTGCGAAGGCTAACGAGGCAATGCAGAAGGGCACGTCCGGCGCGGCTTACTGAGCGGGCCTCGATCTCACCACAGAGTCACGGAGAACTTCGGTTGGTGGCCGTTTTGAGGGATTTTTCTTTGTGTTGCTGCGCCGTTGTGGTGGATTTTGGGTGGCGCGACCCGATGTTATAATTTGAGGGCAGTTGAGCGGGAGTAGCTCAGTGGTAGAGCGCGACCTTGCCAAGGTCGATGTCGCGGGTTCGACCCCCGTCTCCCGCTCCAGAAATCTGGATGGCCCCGCGTTGGCGGGGCTTTTCATTCCCCGCAGGCCTATGAGCCTGTGGACTTTTCAGGCCGGTACGTCTAATTTATTGCACAGGGGCGCGGTACCCAAGTGGTAAGGGAGAGGTCTGCAAAACCTTTATGCGTCGGTTCGATTCCGACCCGCGCCTCCAACTTTTTGCCCTGTATTTTCAATCAAGTTACCAAAGATAGCTTTAGACCTTTAGAATCAGCGCGAATTTTTGGCGTTTTTTGGGTTCGGCGGCGTCGTTAAGACGCACTCCCCGAACGGACGTTTTTCGCCCGTCTCGGTCTGCCGATCCGAAGAACCTACTCGGTCCTTTAGCAGCAGGCGTGAAAGAAAAGAAGGTGCAGTAGATGCCATAGGACGTAGAGATGCACCGCTAGCGCGGCGACCTCCATGACCCAAGCATTCAGCTTGTTCATTGTAGTTGGATTGTTCTTGGGATTACTTCAAGTGTGACAACTCGTGAACCCTCCCCCTACCCCCATCGGGTAGGAGGTGACCATTCGCCAAATGGCTTGTGGGCGAATCGGGGTTTGTGAGCTGTTTGCTCAGTTCATGTCTTACCACGGCGGGCTGTGGATAATCAATCCCGATTCCTAACCTTAGGTAACGAGGCAATTTCCGAAAGAGGGCGGCCGAAGCATGTCAAGGGCAAACTCTAGACCAGCGAATTTCACTTATGAATCTCAAGAAGGTCCGCAAGCACGGCATCGGCATAACCCTTGAACGTTCGGACCTCACGGCATGTCGTGGCTACGTGCGTTGCCAGCGATCCACGGTCATACACTGAACGCGCTAACGACCCAACGCTATCTTCGATGGCCGTCACCGCATCTTCCGCTGTTTTTCGCGCAGTGCCTCCAACGCCGCGTGTTTTTAGAATGAAAACGGCTTTCTGTTTCATCGTGGGCCGTTTTTGGTCTTCGGAAAGCTTGACGGTCTTGAGTACTTCAGCATCCGGTGCCAAATGGTCCAATAGCTCGCGAACGACTTCCCGAAGCTCGGCTGCTGTGCCCCGATAGGAAGCTCGTTCACCACCACTGAGGTCTTGGATCACCTGCTTGTACGAGAGGCCGGAGGTTGGGAGAATTTGATCCAGCGTTTTGATAATTGCCGACTCCGTTGCTGTGGTCAACACAACGGTTTCGCTTGCCGCGCTCGCTTGAATTTGAATGCCAGTTTCAATACCACCACGCAAGTTAGACAATTCGCGTAGCCGCATCATGTAGGTGGACTTGCGACTGTTACGAGTGGCGAGCTTGATAAGGTATTGTGCGATCCAATCTAATTCTTCAATCTTGGATTCGTTGATGCCGAGTGAACGTAGTCGTGGGCGCACTTCGCCAAAGTAGGTATTGACTGCTTGCCTCGCCGTCTCGCGCACGCTGGTCGAGCTAGCATTTACACCCTTCACCTTCCGTAACTTCGCGGCGAGCGTGTCAAGCTGCTTCCACCATTCAGCCCACGCTTCAGCCGCTGGATGTGATGAACTCATGGAGGAAAGGTAAACCTATTTCTTACGGCGACTGGAGACCTTCTTGGCTTTGCGCCGAGAGCGTTTAGCCCCGTCACCCGCCAAACGGTGAACGATAAGGTTGTAGCCTACTGGGTTCAGTTTGTAGTAGCCGGAATCCGATCCGGCATCAAGATACCCCGCATGCTTAGCGTTGACCAGGGTTTGACCGGCGTGCGCCGTAAGCTTAAATCCAGCCGTCTTAAAGTACCGCTCCACATCTGTCTTGTTGATTTCCGGCTTGCGCTCCGAAGGCGGCGCAAGCTCAGATACGTAGTATGCGACCAAAGCGGCCATTTCGTTTGCGCTCTTAGGTGACTTTTCTTCACGAAGGCTGCGAATGTCTTGAACCGCACCGGAACCAATGGTATTCTGCGGCGCACTCGGGACATTGGGTGCTTGTGAGGATGGAGAACGAGTGGGTAGCGGCATCGCGCCGAAGCGACGTAGCACATACTCCAGGACGCTCCGTACCTCATCTTCAGTCAAGGCTTTTAGCGCGGCGACGATTTCAAAGATGGCGTTTAGCTCACGATCACCCTTGGCGAACGTGGACGTAACGATTTTACCCTCTGATTCTGTCATTCGGAATCGCCTCTCATTCGATGGGACGCCCCACATTCTACCCTAAAATTTTGTGCTAATTTGTGCTAGCCGTCCTCACTTCCATTCTACCCATTTGTGAAATCTGGTACCTTGCGTGCTCGCAACACGGCTTTTGGTTCGATTCCGACCCGCGCCTCCAACATTTTGCCCTGTCGCATCCCTACGGAATCACATGGAACGGTACGTTGCTGGTCAGCGTGCCGCTGGGCGTAGTTACGGTGACGTAGCCTGTGGTCGCGGCGGGCGGAACTGTGGCACGTATGAGCGTGTCGGAATCAACTGTGAATGTTGCGGGAGTTCCGTTGAGGAATACGCTGGTCGTGCCGGTGAGCCCTTGCCCAAGAATGGGACCCGTCTCTCCCACCCTCCCTGCGGCGCGGGCGAAAGTCACGAATGGACCAAGCCCCGTTGAGAGCCGAAAGACCGTACCCCAGCCTCCATGCCCACCCTCGTAGGTCGTTCCATAAAAGTTCCCGTCAGTAGCTTGAACCAGTGCCGCAAGAGGAAAATATCCGTCGGAACAGTTTTCCTGGCTGCAAAAGTTGTAGAGGATTGTCAGTTCGCCATTTGGCGTGATTTCGAAGAGCGTACCAAGATTGTGCGCACCGCCATAGGCGGTTTCGCCAAACAAATTGCCGTCGGAGGCCAGCACCAGCCCGGTGAAAGGGTTCGCGCCACAACTACTTTGGGAACAAAAATTGTAGAGCGTAGTCATGGAACCCTGGGGCGACATCCGGAAAACCGTGCCACAGCCGGCGACGCAATCGCCAGTTCCGCCGAGCACAGTGGTTCCGTAAAAGTTTCCGTCAGCGGTTTGAATCAGCTCACCTTGGGGGTCCTGGCCGTCCGCACAGTTGGGTTGCGCGCAGAAGCTGTAGAGAGTGGTCAGAGTGCCGGTTGGGGTGATCTTGAAAACAGTCCCGCAACCGAGTGGGCAGGTATCGTGGCTACCCGTACCGCCCGCGTCAGTGGTTCCGTAAAAGTTACCGTCAAGACCCTGCACCAACCCTGCTACGGGGGTCTGACCATCGTTGCAGCCGGTTTGTGCGCAAAAGCTGTAAAGCGTCGTCAGTGCGCCCTGCGGACTAATCTTGAAGACTGTACCGCCGCCATTGATTCCGCCGTGCCCGGTGATCCCATAGAAACCGCCTGAAGCTTGAATTAGGCGTCCAGCAGGTTCTGTGCCGTCCGCGCAATTGGCTTGCGCACAAAAGTTATAGAGCGTCGTCAAGGCACCCTTCCGGGTGATCTCGAAAACCGTGCCGCCTGCATACGCCCCGGATTGCTCCGTGGTGCCGTAGAGTTGCCCGTCGGTCGCCTGCACCATCCCGGAGACAGCTGCCGAACCATCAGTCCCGTTGAAATCGTGCAGGATCTTGAAGCTGCCGGAGGCGAGCCTGAAGACTGTGCCCGCCCTGTAGGGCCCCTCGGAAGGAGTGACTCCGTACAGACCGCCGTCCATGCCTTGGACGAGTGATGCGAGAGGATTGGTGCCGTCTGTCTTATTGAAACGCCGCAGAGTGGTGAAGACTTGTGCGGGGGCAACGGTCACTGCCGCAACGCAAACTACAAATACGATGCCGGCTCTCTTACAATTCATTCAACTCACCATATTCTTTCCAAAGTTACTTGATCACATGGAACAGCGCATTGCTGGTCAGTGTGCCGCTGGGCGTGGTCACGGTGACGTAGCCGGTGGTTGCGCCGGGCGGAACGGTTGCGCGTATGTAGGTATCGGAAACAACTGTGAAACTTGCGGCAGTTCCGTTGAGCATCACGCTGGTGGTTCCGGTGAATCCTTGGCCGAGGATGCCGCCGGTCTGGCCGACTTTGCCTGCGGCGCGAACGAAGGCCACGAACGGGTCAAGGCCCAAGTCAAGACTGAAAATGGTGCCGCAGAGGCTGAAGCCGCATGTATTCTCCCCTCCAGTCGAGGTTACGCCGTACAAGATCCCGTTAGTCGCCTGGAGGAGGCTCCCATAGGGACCCGCGCCGTCAACGTTGTCGAAGTCTTGCAGCGTGGTGAGCGTGCCGTCAGGTGTGATACGAAACACGGTTCCGCAACCCTGTGGGAGACAATTGACGCCCCCAAACTCTGTAGCCCCGTAGAGGTTTCCGTCGGTCGCTTGGATTACTCCGGCTACAGGCGCGTAGCCGTCGGAGCAGGATGGCTGCGAGCAAAAACTGAAGATCGACTTCAGATGACCCGACGACGTTATTTTGAATACGGTGCCACAGCCAGATGGACAGGTGGGGCTGCCGCCAATCTGGGTTGTACCGTAGAAGCTCCCGTCACTCGCTTGGATCACCCGTGACGGAATGGCACCGTCACTCAACTCAAAACGATGCAGCGTGGTCAGCGTGCCGCTTGCGGTTATTTTAAAGATCGTGCCGCAGCCGCCAGGTGGATTGCAAGAAGCATCCCCGCCATGAGCGGTGGCTCCATAGAAGTTTCCGTTGTCGGCCTCAAGCAGTCCGGCAAAAGGGTTGGAACCATCTGTAACGTTGAAGGTGTGCAACGTGGTAAAGACGCCTGCAGAAGATATCTTAAAGACGGTGCCGTCTGAACGACTAGATCCGCCTCTGGTGGTCGTTCCGTAGAAGGCTCCGTTGGCTGCCTGGATCAGGGGTGCAAAAGGGGCTTCGCCATCTGTGCAGTTGGCTTGTGTGCAAAAGCCGTACAGCGTCGTCAGCCTGCCACCGGGACCGATCTTAAAGAGTGTGCCATCGTTATGGATCCCACCGTTCACAGTGGTCCCATAAAAGCTGCCATCGGTAGCCAAAACCAGCCCTGCCCATGGGTTCTCGCCATCACTACAATTCTGTTGTGCACAAAAACTGTAAAGTCCGGCGATGGCGCCCCCTGACGTGAGCTTGAAAACCACTCCGCCGAAATTGGATCCATCTTGATAAACCCCGCCCGACGAGGTTGTTCCGTATAGGTTGCCGTCATGGCCCTGCACAAGGGAGATACTTTCGGGAAATGAGCCGTCAGTGCCATCAAAGCTTGCGAGCGTGGTGAAGATCTGGGCCCGTGCGCCCGTCGCAGCACAGACCAGAAAAGCCGCAAAAACTGTCTTCAATGCCCCAAGCCTTGCCATCAGGAAACCTCCGTAGTACAAAAATCGAATCGCGGCCTACTCACGCGGGAACAAACGGAATCAGCCCGGCTCCTGCCGCAAGGGGGGATGCAGCGGCGTCGCCGGACGGAGGCATTATGCTACGCACTGGCGCGCAGGTCAACGCAGAGATACTTGAGCACATGAAACGGCACATTGCCGGTCAGTGTGGCGCTGGCGTGGTCACTGCTGCTGGTCGCGCCTAGTTCGCGGTGATTGCGCCGAACACGCCTGTGGTGTAGCGTCCGCCGGCGGCGTAGTACAGGGTGTTGGTGGGGCCGGATTTGGGATTGCCGTTGCCGAATGAGATCCCCCAGAGTCCGGGGATGACGATGGGCTGGCCGGTGGAATCGTTCAGGAATCCTTTGAAAGCGCCGGTCTTAGTGTCAAAGGCAGCGATCTCGCCGCTGGTGGTGTTCCCTACCAGCAACATCTTGCTAAAGGCGCCGAAGTTGGCGGGGGCGATGGCGAGCCCCCATGGCTCACTGAGCGAATTGTGGGCGGCGCGTCCCTTGAAATTCCCGTTCGTATCGAAAGCGGAGACGAAGCCTCCCGAGACGCCGTTAAAAAAAGTAACCACAACCAGCGAGCCGAGAGCTTGCACGCCATAGGGCTTGTAACCGGCGGGGACTTTCGGATCGACGAACTTTCCCGACAGCTGCAAGGGAACGAACGAGGCAGCGTCGTAGGCTTCCACGCCGCCCTGGTTGTTGGCGGCGTAGTAGGTAGGTGCGTGGGTTGCAGCATTGATAGCCAGAGTTAATCCGGTGTAAACCGCCCCGGTAGCTGAGTGGTTCACCATGATGGTCGCGGTGTTGACGTGGCACTTATAACATCCGGACCCGCCGGAGCCCGGCTTCTGGCCTGCGTTCCAATTGGAAATGGTCCCATCCAATGTGGCGAAGGTGAAATTTTCTTTTCCCGGCCCCGGCCCTACGGCTGCGTTGTAGGCCGTCCCGGTAGGCGTGCCATGAAGCGTGCCGCCGGCGGAGGGAATGGTAATCACCAGCGGAGCCAGCGATTGTGCTCCTTGTTTATCGGCGTAATACAAGGTGGTGTAGCCGGTGGCATTGTCGGAAGTCCACCACTCATTCTCCGCTGGTTTCGAACTGGCGGGGCGCGACAGGCCCCAGGGATTCACCAGAAAGGAATCCTGGGTATTGTCAACGATGGGAGTGACGGTGTAACTGTTGGTCTGAGCGCCGGCCGCGAACGACAGCATGACGACACTCACCAGGCACGCGACTTTCATGATTGCCCTCCACGAACCCGGCTGCAAGCATACCTCGAAACTTGAGCAGCGATGACAGCGGGATGTAAAAGGTTTGTCAAACTTTTTTGCTACCATCAGCAGATGTTTCGTACCCGGTTCAAAGATGAAATTGCGGCCGAGTTCCTGCCTCCGGCGCGCGCCACTAAAACACAGAAGGTCATCATCTTATGTGATGGCATGCCCTCGATCCCTCGCAAGCAGCCGCTCGCCGAGTTTCTCTCGAAAAAAGGATATTGGGTGTTTTATCCGCGCTACCGGGGAGCGTGGGAGAGCGGTGGCGTCTTTATGAAAAAGTCTCCGCATGAGGACATCCTCGAGGTCATTGACGAATTACCCAAGGGAGTGAGGGAAATCGCGTTTGGCCGCAAATCCGCGGTGGCGCCGGAGAAGATTTTTGTAATCGGAGGCAGCTTTGGCGGGGCCGCGGCAATCCTGTGCTCACTCGATCAGCGGGTGACCAGGGTGATTGCCAATTGCCCGGTGGTCGATTGGTCGATTTTGGCCAGGAGTGAGCGACGCGAGACCTCCAACGAGAATTATGCCGCTTATATCAGGGAGGCTTTCGGCAATGGATATCGGCTCCCGGACAAGAATTGGAGCAAGCTGCGCGGCGGGAAGTTTTACAATCCGGTTCATCATCAGGCGGAGATTGACCCGTCGAAAGTCATGATGTTTCACGCCAAGGACGATCCCTATGTTCCCTGGCATTCGGTCGAGCGATTTGCCCGAAAGACAGGGGTGAGGCTGAAGCTTCTGGCGCGGGGAGGTCACCTCCGGACCGAATTCATCGTGCAAAAATACTGGCCGCAGATAAGCAGGTTCTTTGAAGAACACGGGAACGAAAGAATCAGAAGAGTTAGCAATCTCTCCCGGCGGCGTTGAGTTGCGGCCTGTCTTTTCGGCGTGGTTCTACATAATATTGGAATCGTGAAAGTCGATTGATGATCCGGCCATTCCTGAACTGCGCGTGCGGGCGCTGCATGTGGCTTCCCTACCCCAAATCTCAACCGGGCGGGAACGAGCCGGAATGGACGCCAAGAGAGTTTCTGTCCCGGGAAATAGCATGTCCGGAGTGCGGCCGGGCATATGGATATTCGGCGCGGGATGTGCGCTGGGCAGAAGGCGCCCCGGCCGATCCCCTCACCGGCAGTGAGGAGGTCGTCTGCTGGTGCGTTGAAACTGCGTGCAATGAGCCGCGGTGCGAACTTCCGGTGGGGTTCCATTGGCTGACGGGCGCGGAGAGCGGGCCTGAGGAAGTGCGTTTTCGGACGTTACGCCTGTTCGAGCGAGGATTCTTCAAGAGCCTGCTATGTGGGCGCGGCCATACTCCTGGAACCCGCATTCCCGCGGTAAAGCGCGTGGGGTAGGCGCCTAGTCTTCGTCAATGCTGATGACGTGCAGTACTTCGCCTTTTGCGTCCACGGTTCCCCGTATTTTTACCTTCTGGCCGACGAACCGGCGTGGCAGGTCCTGGTTGTCCAAATGATAGACGTGGCCCCTGGAGGTCAGCACGAATTTCCCCCCGAGTTGAGTAATGCAGTAAATGGAACAGGTGGCGGCGTTGTGCCCGGCGGCGCCGGACTTGGACTTCAGCATCTCCTCATGCGACTTGGTGAGGGAGTGAACATTGAACGCGCACTGGCTGTCGGAAATCTCGCCTTTAAAAATGGCTGATTTGTCCGCGCCGGCGGGGGCGGTGAGTGAGAGGGCAAGGATGACAACATTGCTGATTTTCATAATTCACTCCAAATGGAAAAACTCTATTGCTGCCGTGAGTGTCGTCAAGGCGCTACTACCACTTTCATGAACATGCCTTCGTGATCCTCGCTGCAAATCACCGTGCAGACCACCACATAGTCACCCGGCTCCGGCGCGGTCATGGTGAATTCCTGAGTACCAGGCTTGAGCAGGAGATCCCAGCCAGGAACCCTGGAACGGTCTTTGGCGCGCAACAACGAGAATCCGTGAATCGAGCCGTCGCGATTACGCGATTTTGCCTTGCGGGCGGTAATCCGGAGCAGGACCTGCTCGCCCGGCTTCATGAAAATCTCCGGGCTTTTCTCGCCCGCAATCTTGTAACGGCTGTCCTTGTCGGCCAGAATCTCGATGACTCGAATCTGACCGGACGCCGCAGCTTGTGCCCAACCGGCGACGCAAACTGCAAATATCAACCCATACAGGCATCCCACGCTGGTGCGCGACACTCGGTCCTCTTCGTACCCTTATTGAGTCATGTAATAGAGGACAAGACGCATGTCCTCGTCGGTGATGGTGGCCCTCACGCGCATGTGACGCAGGATGGTCGCCATCATTCGCGGCGGAAATTTTTGTGGCGCGGCGTGACAACGGCCGCAATTGGCGCGGAACCGCTTTTCGCCCTCCACGCGCATGGTGTCGGCATCCTGAACTTTGTTCACGGAGGGCGGAGCGGCCGGGGCATCGCTATTTCGGGGTGGAACAGCGGCAGCGGCGACGGAGAGCAGGGCGGCGAAACATAGCGCAGCTATGATTTTCAGTCTCATAACTACTCCACTCTCCCGAGAGGCAAGGCGAAACGATAAGCGATGCCCACGGTCCACAGGTTGAAATTACCATCGGAACTGAATTGACGGCCATAGCTGGCGGTGGCCTTGACGCCATCGTGCAAGTAGTAGTTCAAACCGAAGTCCGCTTCCCGGGTGTTGACATCGGGAATGCCATACTCCGCGACCTCGTCTTCCTCGATGTGGCCAGCGAACAGCTGCTGGGCGCGTGCCACGACTTCGGCGCGGCGCATGAATTTGTTCCAGCCGCGTATTTGGTTAAGCCGGTAAGCGCCTTCGATCCAGTAACCGCTGCCCAGGTGGGAGCGGGCGTACTCTGAGCGCAGATTCAGAGGAAGCGCCGCAGGCTGCCAGGCAAAGTGAAATCCAAAGGCGTTGGTGCGCCCTTCCTGTAAAAGCTTTTGCCAGGAGGCGCCGACCTCAATCCGGGGACCGGGAAAGAACAGGCCGGCGCGGCCGCCAGCAGTCCGGTCGGAGTCCAATGCCTGGTTAGTGCTCGACACCGAGAAATAGGTCGCGTAATTGACATTGACTTTGGCATTCAGCGGGAACCCGCCACGAAGCATCGCCCCGTTGCTGGAGCCGGTGCCGATGGGAAAAATCAGGGGCGTCGACTGGAGATCACGAATCCAAATGGGATACAGGCGCTCATTGTAAATGCCAAAAGGCGTCAGGAAGCGGCCAACAGTCACGGTTACATAGGGGTTGGCGATGTAGTCGGCCTGAAGGTAGTCGAGTTTTTTCCCCACCTGGCCGCCGTAGGGACCGTTGCCATCATTCTTGCGTGCGAAGTCGCCTTCGAACTCGCCACGGGCCTCGATTAGCCAGTGGTCGCCGAGCGGCACCAGAACCACAGGATTGACTTCGGAAACGATCTCGGTTCTTCCTGCTTCAACATTGGTGAAGAAACCGGCATTGCCGGTGAGAATCGGGACGGGCTTGTCTGCTCCGTAGGTTTGCGCTAAGGAGACGTCAGGAAAAAGCGCGAGAGCAAGTAATAGGACGCAACTCCAGGGCAAGACCGGAGCCGTCGGCGACCGGCGGCCTAACAACTGCGAAAGGTACTGCAAGACCCATCCTCGCTTCCTGCTGCTGGTTAAGCTTATTGTGAGGACTGCGAACGGGCCGGGAAAGATAACGGAAGTAACTGTGCTGCATCGAGTTACGAATCGCGATAGTTTTGGGAAGGGTTTCACTCACGAACTACACACTGGCCCGTCTAAGCAATGTCACACCGGAGGAAATATGAACCACCAACGTCGCCGTGCCGCCTGGATGGGAGCAATCCTGGGCATGCTTTGTGCCCTGCTTTACGCCGCCGAAGCCAACGCGAAGGATTATGGGAAACTGACCGAGGAATTCCATCACAGCTATCCATTGGGCGCAGGCGGCCGGGTGGAATTGGACAATATCAACGGCGCCGTCCACATCACAGCATGGGACAAGGACGAAGTTAAGGTGGATGCTGTGAAGTATGCCAACACCAAAGAGCGCATGGACGAAGCCCAGATCGAGGTGGAGAGCGGGAGCAGCTACGTGTCCATCCGCACCAAGTATCGCGACCACGATCAAACCTGGGACAACGACGGCTGGAACAATCCGGCAAGCGTGGAGTACACCCTGACCGTCCCCAGGAATGCCCGGCTGGATGAGATCAAGCTGATTAACGGGCCGCTGGACATTCATGGAGTGGCGGGCGAGGTGCGCGCATCGTGCATCAACGGGCACATGACGGTGCAGGGATTGCAGGGCCGGGTCAAACTGGATTCGGTCAACAGCCGCATGGAAGTGCAGTTCGACCGCCTGGGAACTGCGCCGGTTGAACTTTCGTCCGTGAATGGCGGGATTGAGCTGACCTTACCCTCCGATGCCAAGGCGGAAGTGGAGGCATCGACGGTTTCGGGCAGCATTGAAGATGACTTCGGACTGCACGTCAACCATCATCGTTGGGTTGGGCACGACCTGCGTGGAGAATTGGGGAGCGGTGGGCCGCGAATTCAGCTTTCCAACGTGAATGGGCGGATCGAAATCCGGCACGCGAAAGATGGACGCACTTTGAGCACGGTGAAGGACCTGGGCAAGCGCGACCGGGATGATGACAACGACGATGATGATGAGATTTGAGGCGCGGCGCTGGGAGCGGCGTGAAAAAGCAGATTCCTTGACACATCCTCGGCGCTTTGCGTTTACGGATGGCTCGGAATGACAACGTGGCAAGAGTTCTGGTGCTGGCACGGGCGCTTTGCCCGCGCCTACACAGGTTGAGCTGCTTCCTGGAGTGCCGTCGCGAAAGCAGCGACCGCCTGATCGATTTGTTGCCGGGTAATGATCAGTGGCGGCTGGAAGCGGATCACGTTGCCGTAAACACCGCCAACACCCACCAACACTCCATTCTTCAACAGCGCATCGCGGACGGCTTCAGCCTCAGCCGTTGCCGGAGTCAATTTGTCGTCCTTCACCAGCTCGACACCAATCATTAAACCCAAGCCACGAACATCTCCAATGATGGAGTTCTGTTTCTGCAACTCGCGCAGCTTGGACATTGTGTAATGGCCGGTCTCGGCGGCTCGCGCGGGCAGGTTCTCTTTCTGCATGATTTCGATGTTGGCGAGCGCGGCAGCGCAGGAAACCGGATTGCCCCCGAAGGTCGAGAGATGGTCGCCGGGCTTAAAGGCGGCGGCGATTTCGGGCCGGGTGGTGAAAGCGCTCAGCGGGAAGCCGTCGGCAATCCCCTTGGCGGTGACCAGAATGTCGGGATCGACGCCATAGTGCTCATAGGCAAACATTTTGCCAGTGCGGCCGAAGCCGGATTGAACTTCGTCAGCAATGAATAAAATGCCGTGCTGGTCAAGAATTTTCTTCACTTCCTTAAAGTAATTCGGAGGCGGCACGATGATGCCGCCCTCGCCCATCACGGGTTCGGCGATGAAGGCGGCGACATCGGCGGAAGTGGCGAAGCGGATGACGTCGTCGATGGAGCGGGCACATTGCCGGCCGCATTCTTCGGGATCATTGCGCCACTGCGAACGGTATGCGTAGGGGGCGGGAGCGAAGGCAACGCCGGGGGCATAAGGGCCGCCGCGTTTCTTGCGTCCCTGATTGCCGGTGATGCTGAGGGTGCCCCAACTGCGTCCGTGAAAACTGGCGTGAAGGGCGATGAACTCGTGCTTGCCGGTGTATAGACGCGCCAACTTCATTGCGCCTTCGATCGCTTCTGCGCCGCCATTGCCGAAAAAAGTCTTGGTAAGTCCGTGGGGGGCGACTTGAGCGATCTTCTCGGCGAGATCGGCGACCGGCTGCACGTGATAGATATAGGACGAGCAGTGGACGAGTTTGTCCATCTGGGCTTTGGCGGCTGCAATGACTTGCGGATGGTTATGGCCGGCATTGACCACGGAGATGCCGGCGAAGCAGTCCAGATATTCGCGGCCGTTGACGTCGGTGACAGTGGCGCCGCTGGCATGGTCGATGACGATGGGGACAACCGACTTCATGAAGCCGGTCATTACGTAGTCTTTGTATTTCTGGATAGTGTCAGACATGAATACCTCTCGTATTCCCTCTGTGGGCCTCTGTGTCCTCTGTGGTGGATAAAAAAATCTTGAACCACAGAGGGCACAGGGGTCCACAGGGGAAAAAAACAATATCAAAACTTGCGTGAATGTTCTTTTGCCCAGCGCTCGACTACTACTTTCTTTTCGGTGTAGAACTCAACTGCGTCGCGGCCCTGGCCGTGCATGATTCCGAAGAAGCTGTCTTTCCAGCCGCTGAACGGGAAATAGGCCATGGGCGCGGCGACTCCGATGTTGATGCCAATGTTCCCCGCGGGCGCTTCATAGCGAAATCGGCGGGCGGCCGCGCCGCTCGAAGTAAATAAGGAGGCCTGATTGCCGTACGGGCTGCGCTCGAGAAAGGCCAGGGCCTCGTCCATGTCATTGGCGTGAATCAGGCTGAGCACCGGGCCGAAGATTTCGGTGTCGGACAGTTCGCTGGTGGCGGGCAGATTGTCGAGGATGGTCGGCTTCACGAAGTTCCCTGATTCGTATTTGGGGATCTTTGCATTGCGGCCATCGAGCACGATCTTTGCCCCCTGCTTCGCGCCAGCGCCGATCAGAGACTCGACTCGCGACTTGCTCTGCGGTGTAATTACCGGCCCCATCTGCACGCCTTCGTCGAGGCCGTTGCCGACGCGCAGGTTGGCAGCGGCATCGGCAATCGCGTCGCGGAAAGTTTTCTGCGCCTCGCCCACCGTGACCGCAACCGATATCGCCAGACAGCGTTGGCCGGCGCATCCGAAAGCGCTGTCGCTGATGATTTGCGTGGCCATGACCATATCGGCGTCGGGAAGAACGATCACGTGGTTCTTGGCTCCGCCCTGGCATTGGGCTCGTTTGCCATTGGCGCCGGCCCGCGCATAGACGTGGCGGGCGACTGGGGTCGATCCTACAAAGCTAATCGCGCGGACTTTGGGATGGTCGAGCAAAGCGTTGACGACGTCCTTGCCGCCATTCACCAAGTTGACTACGCCCTTGGGAAGACCGGTCTGTTCGAGCAGTTCGAAGGCGCGGCGCATGGTGAGGGGCACGCGCTCGGAGGGCTTCAGAATAAAAGTGTTCCCGCAGGCAATGGCGTAAGGCAGGAACCAGAACGGAATCATGCCGGGAAAATTGAATGGAGTGATGGCGGCCACCACGCCCAGGGGCTGGCGAATCATGATTTCGTCAATGCCGCGGGCTACGTCTTCGAGGTTATAGCCCTGCATCATCATCGGAATGCCGCAGGCAACTTCCACGTTTTCGATGGCGCGGCGCAGTTCAGCTTTCCCTTCGGAGAAGGTCTTTCCATTTTCTTGCGTAATGACCCGGCTGAGTTCGTCGATGTGGTCTTCGAGGAGCTGTTTCAGCTTGAAGAGCGGCTGGATGCGGTCTTCGGGCGGAGTGCGGCGCCAGTCTGGATAAGCGACGGCCGCGGCTTCTATGGCTGAAGCGACTTCGGTGGCGTTCGAGAGAGGCGTTTGCGCGATAGGCTCGCCGGTGGCGGGATTGGTGACGTCAAGCCATTCGGAAGCGTGGGATTCCACCCATCGGCCATCGATGAAATTCGGTACTTTCGTGGTTGGCGGTGCAGCTACCGGCATTAGTTTTCCTCGGCGGCTATAAGCCGCAAATCGATATTAACCGCGAAGGGCACGGCCGAAGCCGCGCCCTTCCAAGGCTACGTGACTTGCGCCACCACGCCCTGGCGCTGACTGACCATTTGCAACGCAGCTTCCAGCACATCCAGCGCTTCATCCATCTGCTCGTTGGTAACGGCAAACGGAACCAGCACGCGAATCACGTTGGAATACGATCCCGCGGTGATCGTGATCAGGCCGTGCTCGTAGCAGTATTGCGTGATTCGCTTGGTTTCCTCAGCAGCGGGTTCGCGGGTCTCGGTGGATTTGACGAGTTCGATGGCCTGCATCCCCCCCAGACCGCGGACATCGCCGACGATTGGCCAACGTTTTTGCCATTCTCGGGCACGTTTCTGAAAATGGCTCCCAATTTCATTCGCACGACGCAGGAGATTCTCGCCGTCGAACATTTCGAGCACGGCCAGCGCAGCCGCGCAGGAAACCGGATTACCTGTAAATGTGCCGCCCAGGCCGCCGGGGCCGGGAGCATCCATGATTTCGGCACGCCCAGTGACAGCCGCCAGAGGCAGGCCTCCACCGAGTGATTTGGCTGACACTAGAATGTCGGGCTCGATCCCGTAGTGTTCGCTGGCGAAAAGTGTTCCAGTGCGGCCGAAGCCGCTTTGCACTTCGTCGGCGATGAACAACACGCCGTGTTTGCGGCAGATGTCAATCAGCACGCGGAAATAGTCTGGCGGAGGAACGACGAATCCGCCTTCGCCGAGCACCGGCTCAGCGATCACCGCGGCGACATCTTCCGACGCGACGACGCGTTTGAAGGTATCTTCCAAATGTCGCGCGCAGAAAAGATCGCACGAGGGATACTTCAGCGAATAGGAACAGCGATAGCAGTACGCGTAGGGAATGCGATACACATCGCCAGGGAACGGCGCAAAGCCGGCCTTGTAAGGATGGGTCTTGCTGGTGAGGGCGAGAGTCATCATGGTGCGGCCGTGGAAGGCGTCCTCGAAGGCAATGACGCCGGTACGGCCGGTGTGGGCGCGGGCAATCTTCACCGCGTTTTCGACTGCCTCAGCGCCGGAGTTTACGAACAGCGTCTTTTTCGGAAACTTGCCGGGCGTGACTTCATTCATGCGCTCCGCCAGACGAACATAGCTCTCGTAAGGCGTGACCTGAACGCATACGTGGAGAAAGTTTTCGAGTTGTTCGCGGATGGCGGAGAGCACCTGCTGCTGCCGATGGCCAACATTAATGCAGCCGATGCCACCGGCGAAGTCGATGTAACGGTTCCCGTCAACATCTTCCATCCAGGCGTCTTGGGCTTTGGCTACGTAGACGGGCGTGCCGTGCGACAGCCCGCGAGGGACTGCGTTCGCCCGGCGGTCTGCCAGAGCTTTCGATTTCGGTCCGGGGATGGTCGTTCGCAATTGAATGGTCGGCATTGTCAAAACCAGTTTCCAGTTTCTAGTTTCCGGTTGCCTGTTTCCAGTATTCGATTCAGTTTCAGTACCAGCCTATCGGCGCTTCGTTCAGGTTAATGTGCACTTGCTTGGTCTCGAGATATTCTTCAATGCCTCCGGGACCGAGTTCCCGTCCGAAACCGGATTGCTTGTAGCCACCCCAGGGCGCTTCCACGTAAGTGGGTTGCATGTGGTTTACCCAGACGATGCCGACGCGCAGGGCTTTCACCGCGCGGAAGGCTTTGAAGATGTCGCGCGTCCAGACGGCGGCGGCGAGGCCGTAGGGCGAGTCATTGGCGATCTTGACTGCGTCTTTCTCGTCTTCAAACGGAATCACGGTGGCAACCGGACCGAAAATTTCTTCGCGGGCAATGCGGGCGCTGTTGGTTACGTCGTAAAAAATCGTCGGCTGAACATAGTAGCCCTTGGCGAACTGCTCGGCGCGGCCTCCGCCGACGGCGATTTTGGCTTCTTTCTTACCAACTTCTTGGTAAGAGCGTACGCGGTCGTATTGATCTTTGCTGACCAGCGGGCCCATCTTGGTATCGCGATCGAGCGGGGCGCCCAGCTTGATTTTCTTCGCCTTCTCGGTCATGGCCTCCACAAACTTCTTGTAGATCGGCTTCTGGACGAGGATGCGGCTGCCGGCCGAGCAAACTTCGCCTTGATTGATGAAGACTCCGAAGAGCGCGCCATCGATTGCGGCTTCGAAGTCGGCGTCGGCGAAAAAAATGTTGGGAGACTTGCCGCCGAGTTCGAGAGTCACGCGCTTCACCGTGTCGGCCGCCTGCTTGACGATGATCTTGCCGACGGCGGCGCTGCCGGTGAAGGCAATCTTATTGACATCGGGATGCTGCACCAGCGGAGCGCCACAGCTCTCGCCGAAGCCGGTGATGATGTTGACGACACCCGGAGGCATGCCCACGTCGGCAAGCCAGTTTGCCATTTCGAGGGCGGTGATGGGCGTTTGCTCGGCGGGTTTCAGGACACAAGTGCAGCCGGCGGCCAGCGCCGGCGCGAGCTTCCAGGCCGCCATCATCAGAGGATAGTTCCAGGGAATGATCTGCCCGGCGATGCCGATGGGTTCTTTGAGCGTAAGGCTGACCGCATTGTCGGGGACCGGGTTCACAGAGCCCAGAATTTTTGTGGCGAGGCCACCGTAATATTCAAAACAAGTGGCAACATCGGCGATGTCGAATTCGGCCTCGACGATGGGTTTTCCGGTGTTGCGGGATTCGAGTTCGGCGAGGGCGGCGGTGTTCTGGCGAATCTTGTCAGCCAGACGGAAGAGCACGCGGCCGCGTTCTTGCGCGGTGGTGGTTGCCCAGGGGCCGTCTTCGAAGGCCGCCTTGGCTGCGGCAACTGCGCGGTTGACGTCGTCGGCGGTGGCATCGGGAACCTGGGCGATGACCTCTTCGGTGGCGGGGTCGTATACAGGAAATGTTTTGTTCGACTTGCTATCGACCCACTCACCGTTCACGTACATTTGATAAGTGCGGACTTCGGCTTTGACACCACCGGGCATAAGAGCCTCCGATTTCTAATTGCGAGCTTCGCTCGCATGGACAGGCGAGTCGCCCGCCCCCAGGCGAATCTGAGCCGCCTTGCGGCTTCCATACACAAAGAAAAAGAACGCAGCCAGCGCGATAAAGAACAAGGTCAGACCGAACATGGTTACTTCGTAGCGCCAGACCGAAGTGATCTGCCTGGCCGGGGAGAATGCCACGACAATTCCTAGAATCGTGGTCAGCAGGCCGCTCCCGCCGGCGAACACTAGAACCCCCTTGCCGTAGCGCCCCTTCCCGTCCTTCCCGGCGAACGCAAACTTGAGCAGGGCGGCAAAAACGTAAATGAAGGGCACCAGTTGCAATACTACTGCCAGGGACAGCATGGTCTGAAAGGCTTCCTGCACACCGCCGGAAGCGGCGAAATTGATGATGCACAGCGCCAATGACACCACAAACTGCACAATCAGCGCGGCGTAGGGTGTGGCGTACTTGGGATGCACTTTGCCCAGCCACGAGGGCATGTAAGAGTCGAGCCCCGCGACGAACGGAATTCGTGCCGAGCCGCCCATCCATGCCGAACCGATTCCGGCAATCGATAAGCTCAACATCAGCGCAAAGGGAGCGACGATCCACGCAAAGCCGATCTTGGCTGCCATGTGGCTGACAGCCTGCACGATTCCCTGAAGCACGCTGATATCGTTCTTGCCGACGGCAATCAACAGGGTCAGAGTAGTACCGATATAGAGCAAGCCGCTGACCACCCCGCCCCATGCCACTGCGCCGGGCAATGTGCGCGCCGGATCGCGGATCTCATCGCCCATCACCGAGGCCAGTTCCAATCCCACCAGACCGAAGCAGATCACGCCGAAAGAATTTAGAACGAAACGCGGATCAGCGGGAATCTTGAAATCCGCCGAGGTGATTGAGGTGCCGAAGCGCGACAAAACCATCACCCCCAGGCCGATCAGGGTGGCGGCGGCGATGCCGGTACCGATCCCACCCAGATTGTTCAGCCATTTGCCCACGCTCAGCCCGACGATATTTAAGACCGTCAGCAAGGCCAGCAAGACTATCGACGCGGTCAGGGCAAAGGCCTTGCTGTCGGCCAGAGCCGCGTGTCCGGGGCCCAAGACGAATACCGAGACGCCAACGAAATACAGCATGACCGTCGGCACGTAAAGCATGTTGTTGGTCCAATAACACCAGCCGGACAAGAAGCCGTGAAAGTCACCGAAGACCTCTTTGGCCCACAAGTACACGCCGCCTTCTCCGGGAAAGCGGTGAGCGAGCTCCAGGACGGCGATGCCTTGCGGCCAAAAGAAAAGCACCAGTGCAATGAGCCACAGCCAGACCGTGACTCCGCCGTTGGCCGCGATCGACGGAACCACATTCAGATTGAATACAGCGACAACAAAGAGCAAGACCAGATCCCAGCGACCGAGGACGCGCTTGAGGTGCGGCTGGCCGGTGGCACTAGTGGCCGACAAGTTACTCTCCTTGGCTCAAATTGCGAGCTTCGCTCCGCAGGACAGCGGGGGCGGCTGTCCCCACGTGGTTCTCAATGGGCCACTGTTTCCGCGGTGCGCTCCTGCTGGGCCTTGGCCAGCGCGGGCGCGACATCCTCAAACGCCGCGATATGTTTGTCGATGTCGGCCTCGGTGTGCTGCACGGAGATCGTCCACTGTTCGTCCCACCAGTAAGGCTGCGCCATGACGCCGCGGTTGACCATGCCGAACCAGTAATGCCGCCACAGGTCGATGTCGACGGTGGTCCAGTCGCGGTAGTTGCGAATCTCCCTGGGATAAAGCATGAGCGCGCCATTCGCGCCGGCAACGGCGATGTAGCCCTGGAGACCGGTCTTGGACAGTGTTTTGCGGTAGCCTTCCACCAGCTTCTTGCTGAGTTTTCCCACGTGCGCGTAGTTCTCGTGGGTAAGCACTTCGCGAAAGGCGGCCAAGCCTGCCGCCATCGAGACCGGATTTGTATTGTAAGTGCCGCCGTGGAAGACCTTGTGCTGCGAGATCAGGTCCATCACCGATTTGTGGGCTCCGAACGCGGCTAGCGGGAAACCGCCGCCAATGGATTTTGCAAGGCAGATCATATCCGGCTTGACGTTGAAGTATTCGGAGGCTCCGCCCCAGCCCAGCTTTGCGCCGGTCTTGACTTCGTCGAAGATCAGGAGCGCGCCATTCTTGGTGCAGATGTCTCGGAGGCCTTGCAGAAATCCAGGTTGCGGCATGCAGAGGCCGACATTCATCATGATGGGTTCGAGAATGATGGCGGCGATCTCGCCGGGATTCTGTTTGAACCGAAGCTCGACGCTGGTCAGGTCGTTGAAGGTGGCGACGGGTACGTTGGCGATAGACGCTTTGGGCACGCCGAGGCCGCCAGGCACCGAAATGGGGGCGTTTACGTCGCCGAATTCGGGGGCGTGAGGCTTCACGCTGACGAGAGCGGTGTCGTGCAGGCCATGGTAGCCGCCTTCGAATTTTAAGACCTTGTCTCGTCCCGTGGCCGCGCGCGCCAGGCGGCAGGCGTGCATGGTGGCTTCGGTACCACTGGAGCCGAAGCGGACCATCTCGACCGGAAAGCGCTGCGCGATTTCTTCGGCGAGTTGCCATTCCATGTCATGCGGCATGCCGAACATGGTGCCGGTGCTGAGCCGGGCCTGGACGGCCTTCATGACGGCGGGATGGCAATGTCCGGCCATGAGCGCGCCAAAGCACAGGTTGTGATCGATGTAGTCATTGCCATCGAGGTCGCGGAAATGCGAGCCACTGCCTTCCTTTACGAAGATGGGATAAGGATCGTAGGCGCGATAGTTGCTGGCGACGCCCAGCGGAATGCGCTTCAGGTTGCGCTTGTGGGATTCGGCCGACTTGGGCGTGCGACGCTCAAAGGTGGAAATCTCCTGCTGCAATTCGGGGTACATCTGGGTCTCCGAGAAATCTCAAGCTGCCTCTGGCAGCCATTAGAATTGCCGGGCAGCCGAAGCTGCCCGGACTTTCGGGCTAGAAATAGAATTTTAAAGCAAATTGCACTTCGCGGGGGTCCCGCGCCTGGGTAACCTGACCGAATTGCGTGCCATCGCTGCTGTTGCCGTCGGGATTGTAGAACTGGGTATGGTTAAACAGATTGAACAATTCCCCACGAAACTCGAAGTGCGTCCCTTCGGTCACGGGAATGTTTTTTAGCACCGCGAAATCGGTGTTGCTGATATGCGGGCCGCAGCAAATGGTCCGGGGAGCATTTCCGATGCGGCCGAACAAGCTCGGGTCCACCGAGGTGTCTTCGGTAAAGGAGTTGGGATCAAAGAAGTAGTTTCCGTTGTTTTGTGGGTGCAGAGTGCGGAGGGGAGCAAGCTGATCCGGCTGTCCGGGCAGCTCGAAGTCAAAGCTATCCATCAACTCATTGTCGGCGCTGGAAGTGATGCGGATGGGGAACCCGGTTTGGAATGTGGTAATGCCGGACAGCGCCCAGCCGTTGAGAACCTTGCCTTTGGCCCCGGAGTAATGGGGAACGGGCAACTCCCAGTAATAACTGAATACGAAGCGATGACGGGCATCGAAAAGCGAGAGAGAACGGCTGTTGCGCGGATCGATGGGGTTCAAAATTCCCTCGAAACTGGATGCCTCGTCAAAGGACTTGCTGAAGGTGTAAGCGGCGGTAAATTGCAGGCCGTGAGCGAATCTTTTTTCAAGAGAAGCCTGCAACGAATTGTAGGCTGAATTGGCGATCGTATCCTGGGCAAAGATGCTGGAGAAAACCGGGACGCCGCTTGCCGGGCAGCCCGCTCCTCCAATGGGGTTGCACAGCGGAGAAGAGTAGCGGCGCAGACCGACCAGGGTGATGGGGGTTGGGTTCGGCCCGGTGACTGTGGTCTGTGGACCATAAGGCAGGTGTAGGGTCATTCCAGCAGGTATCTCTCCGGCCGCGATGTCGAAGGAGCTATCCGCAAAAAATTGACCGCAGGCCAGGTTCGGGTCGTTGGCGGCAACGGAAATGTTGTTCAGGTCAATGCAGGTCTGCGCGTTGCCGTAGTTGATGTCGTGGGTTGCGAGCAAGCGGTGGCCTTGTGAACCGACATAACCAACTTGCAACTTCATGTCGTGGGTCAGCTCTCGCTGCACACTGAGGTTGTACTGTGCCGAGTACTGTGCGCGCATGTGGGGCTGGAACTCCCCATATAAAAGAATGGGCTCGTACAGAGCCCAATCGATGGGCGTACCCGGCTTCGGCGTAATAATGCCATTAAAGACATTCGGAAAAGTGGTAGCACCATCTTGCCCCAGGAACGGCGTATTGAACTGGGTGTTTCCCAAAAGGATGCTGCCGCCAAATGGGGGTTCAGCGCTGAATTGCTCAAGCACGAGTTGTTCGATGGGGTTATAGAACAACCCCCAGCCGGTCCGAATACTGGTTTTGCCCGAACTGCCCGGGCTCCAGGCGATTCCAATGCGGGGAGCGATGGCCTTGTAGTAAGTCTGAGTCAGCCCGGGAGGGATGCCCTTGTCGCCGGGTACAACCAATCCGACTGGAGTTTGCGAAGTGCAGTCCGTCAAAGCTGAGTTCAGGCAGGGGAATTGGGTGCTGATCTGCCCGGGCCGATAAGCCTGCACGCGATGCCCGATGTCGGCAATTGGGCTATTGAACTCCCAGCGCAAGCCGTAATTCAGAGTAACGTTGGGCCTGATCTTCCAACTGTCCTCGGCAAACAAATACAAAGAGGTGCTGCGGACATTTTCGGTTTGCGCCGACCCTTGTCCATACTGGTCGGGCAAGCCCAGCAAATAGTTAGGATATAGATTTCCATTGGCGGTTTCAGCGTCGTTGGGTCCGCCGCCGAAGTAGAAATAGTCGCCGCTGACGTTGAAGTACAAAGTCTGGTCGAAGCGTTGCCGGCGAACATCCGCGCCAAACTTGAGAGTGTGCTTGCCCGCAACCTTGGTGAAGGTGTCAGACCATTGGAATGTGTTACCGACCTGAGGAAGCTCGCCTTCAGCGTTGTTGCCGAGGAAAAAGCCGCCGGAGATATCGATGAACGGCAGGCCGGTGCGGTCGGCCGGAAGACCTGGGTGAATACCAAGACTGTTTGCGGCGGTGCCGTCGGAGAAGCACGGAACTGCGCCAGTGACGTTGGTGAGCCATGAAGGAGCCGGCGGACAGGAACTCTGCACCGAGCTTGTGAATTGCGGATGTTGGAATGTGCGCTGGGCTTCCCGGTTGTAGGCGAAGCGAAACTCGTTGACTGAGGTGTTGTTGAGAGTCCAGGTGTGACTAATATTCCACTGCTGGAAACGCTCATCAACGAAGCTTCCAAAGCCGGGCACAGTGGCGCCTTCCAGTTGGAAGTTCGCAAACGGCTGCAAGGTGTGAGAATCGGTGACGTAATAATAAGCGCTAAAGTTCTGTTTGTCGTTGATCCTGTGGTCGAAGCGCAGCGTGCCTTGGTCAGCGCGCGTGGGCTGCACCGGAATGGTCACGTTCGTCGCAGGCAAATACTGTAAGAGATCGACGGAGGTGGCATCCATACAAGCCAGGGGAATGATGCCATTGGGAAAGATGCTGGTATAGGCAACTCCGTCCGTGATAGCGCCGCCGCCCCTGGCTGTGACCGCGGCCTGACAACCCGGACGATTGGTCAGAACGCTGGAGTTGGTCAAAACATCGGAGGGAGAAAACCCGCCGGCATCCGTAAAGTTTGCAAATGGCTGTCCAGCGGAGGGCATCTCTTGCGCGGTGGGAAGATTCACGAACAGAGAGGTCACGCCCTGACGGATTCTGCGGCCCTCATAGGAAGCGAAGAAGAAAGTGCGATCCTTCTTAATGGGTCCGCCAAAAGTCGCGCCGAACTGGTTCTGATTGAACTGGGGGGTCGAGGAGTCAAAGTAATTCCGAGAGTTCAGCACCGTGTTGCGAAAGAACTCGTACACGTTTCCGTGGAACTGATTGCTTCCGGACTTGGTAACAACGTTGACGACTGATCCGGAGTTGCGGCCGTACTCGGCGTCAAAAGTGTTGGTAAGAACGCGAAATTCCTGAATGCTGTCCGGACTCGGCTGCACGGTAGGGAGATTTACAAACTGATCATTGGCGTCGCCGCCGTTAACACTGAAGTTGTTGGAGCGGCCACGTCCTCCATTGACGGATACCGCCCCAGATTGGTCGCTTCCATAGGTGACAGTGCTGCTTGAACCCACGGTGGACATGACCCCCGGTTGCAGCTGCAGAAACTGATAGGTGTCGCGGGCGTTCAGGGGAAGCTGGCTGACCGTACGGTCATCGACGACGGCGCCCAACTGAGTGCTGGTGGTTTCCACCAACGGGGCTTGAGACGTAACGTCGACGACCTCCTGCACCTGCCCGATCTGCATGACCATGTTAAGGGTCACTACGGCGTTGACTTGCAAAACCACGTCGTGCCGCACGTTCTTCTTGAAGCCGGTAAGGTCAAAACTCGCGCTGTAGGAACCCGCGGGAACCTCGATGAAGGTGTAGTCGCCGGTTTCGTTGGTGGTGGTTTCGCGGCTCACGCCGGTGGCGTCATTCACCAGCGAAACTTTCACGCCGGGCAGGAGCGCTCCGGTAGGGTCGGCAACGCGGCCGAAAATTCTGCCGCCGGTGCCCTGCCCCCAAAGCGGACAGGCCAGGAACGTAATCAAGCCCAGCACAACCAACGTTCGAGACCACCCATGATACGTCCCAGACGGATGCATTTGAGTCCCTCCGAATTGCCGGTGATGATGCCGAATAAACCCCTGCTTGCGCGAAAAACAAACCTTGCTATAATCGCGCAAGGTTAGTGAAACTTGGCGTTCGCTGTCAAGCAAAAAATGGGTTGCCGGGGCCGCCTCGAAAATACTCACGAGGCGCGGATTTGAAAGATGAAATCTGCCGGGTCAAAACCGTATCTGAAGATTGGCGACGTGGCGCGCCTCGCGGGCGTTTCTCCTTCCATGATCCGCTCCTGGGAACGCCTGGGTTTGACCCGTCCACGACGCACCGCCAGCCAATACCGGGTTTACACACCCGAAGATGTCAAGCTGCTGAAGCGGGCCCGCTTCCTGCGCAAGGTGCGCGGGCTCAACGCCCCCGCCATCGTGCAACTGCTGCGGCGGGAAGGACGAGTGCGCCTCCCCGCGAACGGCGGCGGAAAAGCCATCGGGTCTCATCTTCGCCGGCTCCGGCAGGAGCGCAAGCTTTCCCTGGCCCGGGTGGCGATGCGAGTCGGGATTTCGGTGGGATTTCTGAGCGCTCTGGAACGCTCACAAATGAGCGCATCGGTGAGCACGCTGCGCAAGCTGGCGCTGTTCTACAAGGCCAGCATTTTAGATTTCTTCGATGCGGCCGAATCGAGGGGCCGCCTGGTCTCGCCGGGGAGGCGCAAGATTCTTGAGGCAGGCCCCGGCGTGCGCATGGAGTTGCTGGCCTATGGGAATACGGTGATGGAGCCACATCTGTTCCGCATAGCAGCGAAGGCGGGCAGCGGAGAGTCGTACGCCCACGAAGGCGAAGAGTTTCTGTATGTGCTGCGGGGCGAGCTGCGAATTTCCGTCGAAGCAGAAGAATATCGTTTACGCACGGGCGACAGCTTCTATTTTGAGAGCGCTACCCCGCACCGCTGGCTGAATCCGGGCCGCAGTGAAACCTGGGTGCTGTGGGTGAATACGCCGCCAACGTTTTAGTCGGATCGAAAAGAGGGAGCAGGCATTTGTCCAAGCTGGCAGACTTTCGGAGGTGGCGCTCGGGCCTCTTGCTTTTGGCCATCAGTATGCTCTGCTCCGCGGCCGACCACCCGAAACATCCGGCGGCAGACACCATTATCGTGCATGCTCGAATCTACACCGTGAATGCGAAACGGCCATGGGCGGAGGCGATTGCCATCCAGGGTCACAAGATCCTGGCGGTGGGCAGTTCTCGCGATATAGCTGTGTACAGCAATTCGGCAACCAGGACAATCGATGCCGGCGGACGATTGGTGCTGCCCGGTTTCACCGATTGCCACATCCACTTTCTCGACGGGTCGCTGAGCCTTATGCAAGTGAACCTTGAAGACGCCAAGACGGTGGAGGACATTCAGCTGCGCGTCAAGGCTTATGCCGCCGCCCATCCTGACCAGCCGTGGGTGCTGGGCAGGGGATGGGCTTACACGGTATTCAAGCCCTCGGGACTGCCTGACAAGAAGTATCTCGACGAAGTTGTGCCCGACCGCCCGGTGTACTTGGAAGGATTTGACGGGCACACCTGGTGGGCGAACAGCAAGGCGTTGCAGATGGCCGGGATCACCCGGGAAACGGCGAATCCACCCAGCGGGACCATCGTCCGCGACGAGAAAACCGGAGAGCCCACAGGCGCCATTAAAGAAGATGCAGCCGACGATGTGGTGCGGCGCGCGATTCCGCTGCCTGACCGCGAACAAGTCATTGCGGCCCTTCTGCGCGGCATGCACGAGGCCAACCGTGCAGGGTTGGTCCGCGCCATCAGTCCGGACGGGGTCAGCATGCGCGGGGGCGACTTCCACAGCCTCGAGGTATATGACGAGATGCGGCGCACCGGACAGCTCACTCTTCGATTCGACATCGCGCTCCGCATTCAGCCACCCGCACTCCGAGAGAACCAGGTAAGAGAGATCAAGATTGCCGCAGCCCGCTACCACGATGACTGGCTGGCAGCCGGCAAAGCAAAGTTTTTTCTCGATGGCGTGATTGAGACTCGCACCGCGGCCATGCTCGAGCCGTACGCGGGCGACTCACAGTCCGGGCAATTGTGGTGGGGGCCGCAAGAGTATCGGCAGGCCGTGCTCGAGCTTGACCGCCGCGGAGTGCAGATCTTTACGCATGCCATCGGTGACCGCGCCATCCGGCTTGCGTTGGACGCGTACGAAAACGCGCAGCGGACGAACCACACTCACGATGCCCGCCACCGCATTGAGCACATCGAGGACGCATCGGCTGCGGATATTCCGCGCTTCGGCAAGCTGGGCGTCATCGCCAGTTTTCAGCCTCTACACGCTTATCCGGATGACGACGTGATGAGGATCTGGGCGGGGAACGTCGGGCCGGAGCGGGCCCAACGGGCATGGGCGTGGCGCAGCGTGGAGAATGGTGGAGGAGTGTTGGCATTTGGCAGCGATTGGCCGATCGTGACGCTGAATCCGTGGCCCGGCGTGCAGAATGCTCTGACGCGGCAGACTACCGAGGGCGATCCGCCCGGGGGCTTCGTGCCAAAGGAGAGAATCAGCTTGGAGGATGCGATCAAGGGATACACAATGGGCGCGGCCTTCGCTGGACATCGCGAAAAGAGCGAAGGGTCGCTGGAAGTAGGCAAGCTGGCGGACTTGATCGTGCTTTCGCAAGACTTGTTTCGAATCGAGCCGACGGAAATCGGAAAGACAGAGGTGCTGTTGACCATGGTGGGCGGCAAGGTGGTATACCGATCCCCGAACTGGAACGCCACCAAGGCTAACTCGGAAAGCTCACATCGATGATGCGCCGCGCTGCATTCACTTTGATGGCGTGCCTTCTGCTCCTGGCGGGGGCATGTAAGAAGAAAACGCCTACGCTGAACCTCCTGGTGTGGGAGGGATACGCCGACCCATCGTTTGTGCGCGGCTTCGAAGAGCAATATCACTGCAAAGTTTCCGCTTCCTACATGGGATCGAGTGACGAACTGGTGGCCAAACTGCGGGGCGGGAGCGCGGGCAACTACGACGTGATTTCGCCCTCGAGCGATGTGGCAGCCTCCATAGCGTCGGCGGGATTGGCCGCGCCGCTTGATGTCTCGAAGCTTCCCTCTTACAGCCAGCTCTCGCCGCAGCTCACTTCGCTGCCGCTGGTGCGGGTGAAGAGCCAGGTTTTTGGAGTGCCCTTCATGTGGGGCCCGAATCCGCTGATTTACGACACCACCGCGTTCCCACAGCCGCCCGACAGTTGGAATGTGTTGTGGGACCCCAAGTATCGCGGCAAGATTTCGGTGTGGGACGATCTTTCCACGGTCTACATGGCTGCGCAGGTGCTCGGCTTTGACAAGCCGGATCCGACCCAGCTCTACAACCTGACCGATGAGCAACTGGAAGCGGTGAAGAAAAAGTTGCTGGAGTTGAAGCCGAACATTCGCAAGATGTGGTCGACAGGCGGCGAGTTGACGAATTTGTTCCAGAACCACGAAGTGGTGGCCGCCATGGGTTGGCCGCTGATGACCAACCAGCTTCGTAAGATCAACTTTCCCGTGGGCGAGACCATCCCAAGGGAGAATACAACGGGCTGGATTGATCATCTGATGATCACCGCCGGCAGTGACAATAAGGAGCTTGCTCAGCAATTTCTGGAGTACATGATCGGAGCGGAAGTGCAGAAGAGAGTGACCGACGTCACCGGCTACACTCCGGCAAACCCGCAGGCGGCGCAGTATATGACCCCCGAGCAGGTGAAGAGCCTCCACCTCGATGACGTGGACAACTACCAGAAGCGGTTGTATTTCTGGCAGAACGTTCCGCGGCGGGCAAAGTACAACGAAATTTGGAATGAAGTAAAAGCAGCACAGTAATTTCTATCCGGTGGCGTCGGACAGTTTCGTCGCGTCACAAAACAAATGGCCACTACGACCGAACCTACGCTCACCGGCTCCGCCAGTTCTGGGGCGCAGCCCTTGCTCTCCATTCGCAATGTCGCCAAATCGTTTGGAAAGAATCCTGTTCTGCGGGATATTTCCCTGGAGATTGCGGAAGGCGAATTTTTGACCATTCTCGGGGAGAGCGGTTCAGGGAAGACGACGTTGCTGCGCATCATAGCCGGCTTCGAGAGCTCGACCTCGGGTGAGATTTGGATGGAAGGCAACCGCCTGGACGTTTTACCTCCTTACCAGCGGCGGGTGAATACGGTTTTTCAGAACTACGCATTGTTCCCGCATTTGACCGTCGAAGAGAATGTGGGCTACGGGCTGCGAGTGGCAAAAGTGTCAAGGGAAGAAGTTGCGAAACGAGTTGAGCAATCCCTGGCGATGGTGAAGATGACGGCCTACGCCAAGTCGAAGCCGGGGAAGATCAGCGGGGGACAGCAGCAACGCGTCGCGCTGGCGCGGGCGCTGGTGAACCGTCCGCGGTTGTTGCTCCTGGATGAGCCGCTTTCGGCGCTGGATGCCAACCTGCGGCGCCAGATGCAAGTCGAGTTGAAATCTTTGCAGCGGGAGGTCGGCATTTCGTTTGTCTTCGTGACCCACGACCAAGAAGAAGCCATGGTCATGTCAGACCGGATCGCGCTTTTGCGCCGGGGGGAGTTAGAGCAGATTGCCTCGCCTCGTGAAATTTATGGGAAGCCTGCAACCGGGTACACCGCCCAGTTCATCGGGCACACCAACCTGCTGACGGGAGAAGTGCGGGGTGGGGTGGTGCGATGCCACTCGCTGGACTGGCCGGTGGGGCTGCCGGACGGGCCGGTGCTGTTTTCATTGCGTCCGGAGAATCTGCGCGTGGTGGACCTGGCGGTGGGCAGTTCGGGCGTGAATGTGGTCCGATTTCGTGGCCGGGTTTGCAACCAGGCTTTTCACGGCTCAACCGATTTACTGCAAGTGGAATGCGCCGACGGATTGAAGGTGTCGGTACGAACCGCGACTCGGCAGGACTGGCAGGGCGAATTGGAGCTGGAGTTCTCCCCGGCAGATGCCGTCGCGGTCCGCCAGTCGGAGGAAAGGGCCTGATGTTTTCCCGCGCCTACCGGGCCGCAATCACCGTGCCGCCCCTGCTTTGGGTAGCAGTATTTCTCCTCATTCCCTACGCGCTGCTTTTTTGCTACAGCTTCTGGTCAGTCTCGCCGGCGCAGACTATCGTACATTCGTGGACCCTGGACAACTATCGGGAGTTGCTCCGGGTGAATGTTTACCTGCAAACCCTGTTTCGGTCGATGTGGATCGCGGCGCGGGTGATGGGGTTTTCTCTGCTGCTGGGTTATCCGCTGGCG
The DNA here is from genome assembly GCA_050745985.1 of Terriglobales bacterium. GTDB lineage: Bacteria > Acidobacteriota > Terriglobia > Terriglobales > Acidobacteriaceae > JABCZH01. The sequence continues at coordinate 56,887 of JBOGLG010000001.1, forward strand.
TACTATTTGTCGTTTCACGCCGGCGCCAGGAAGGATCTCTACTATCAGTTGGTCATCATTCCGCTCTGGGTCAGCTACTTGGTTCGCGCGTACGCGTGGAAGACGATTCTGGGCAGTGACGGCGTATTAAACACGCTTTTGCAGTACGTGCACTTGACTCAACACCCGCTGGATTTTCTGCTCTACAGTCCGTTTGCAGTGGTACTGACGCTCACTCACATCTACACACCGTTTGCCTTTTTGCCGATCTACGCTGCGCTGGAGCACATCCCGCGGAATCTGGTGGAGGCGTCGCACGATCTGGGCGCATCTCCGTTCCAGACCTTCTGGCGAGTGATTTTTCCGCTTTCGATTCCGGGCGTGCTGGCAGGGGCAACCTTCGCGTTCGTACTCAGCCTGGGAGATTTTCTGGCGCCGCTGCTGCTGGGCGGGCCGAGTGGAATCATGATTTCGAACGTCGTAGTCAGCCTGTTCGGGGCCGCCTACAACTGGCCGCTGGGAGCGGCGATGTCGCTGTGCATGCTGTTGTTGGTTCTGGCTTTGATTTTCCTTTCGGAGAGCCTGGAAAAGAAATGGAGCTTCCGATGACCAGCACCGCGCAGATCAAATCGCGCTGGCTGCCGTGGCATGCGATCGCTGTATTCGGCTTTTTGTATCTTCCCATCGTCACTCTAATTGTGTACTCGTTCAACGGGGCGGGAGTGGGAGGTTTTCCGCCGCGCAATCTGACACTCGACTGGTACCGCATTCTTTTCGCGGACGATGCGATCTGGGCCTCGGTGTTAAACAGCGTGATGGTAGCGGCGGCGGCAATGGCAATTTCCCTGACATTTGGCATTCCCGCCGCGCTGGCCCTGGACCGCGCCAACTTTCCCGGCAAGGCACTGTTCAGGCGACTGGTCCTGCTGCCGCTGATTCTGCCCGGAATTATTACCGGCCTGTCGCTTCTGATGCTATTTCGCGCCGCGGACATGAAATTGAGCTTGCTGACGATTGTGCTCGGCCATGGTACGGCGCTGATTTCAGTGGCGACGACGGAGGTCTTCGCGGGGCTGCAAAAGCTTGACCGCGCCCAGGAGGAGGCGTCACTCGATCTGGGTGCGAACTATTGGCAGACATTCTGGCGGGTAACGATTCCCAACTTGCGGTTATCTATCATTGGCGCGGCGCTGTTGATCTTTACGTTGTCGATGGACGAGATCGCGGTGAGCTTTTTTCTGATCGGGCGCGACAATACTTTACCCCTTGAAATTTGGGGACGTCTGCGGCGTGGGATCACGCCGGAGATCAACGCGATTTCGACCATCATTTTTGTTTTTTCTTTGCTGGCAATTGTTACCTGGTACCGCTTGCGGGCGGGTGCGGAGGAAGTGACCGAAGGGTAGTCGGCATCTTGCCTTCTGCTTGTGGGGCGAGAAGCGCCCACGACAGCCGCCGTGGACGGCGGCGCAACTCATTGACCCTACATAATAAGGATTAGACATGAGCACAAATCGCAGGGACTTTATCAAGTACGTGGTGGCAGGATCGATTGCCGCGGGATGTCCAGTGGACCTTTCTTTGTTGGTGGCGGAGACGGCGCCCCAACCGGCAGTGGATGGCGAGGACAACCGCATTTGTCACCAAGTTCGTGACGGCAAGGTGTTCACGCTGCCGCCCGCCAGTGCCCGTCACGATGTCGTGATCGTGGGTGGGGGCGTGAGTGGAATCAGCGCCGCGTACTTCATGCAGGACCGCGATTTTCTCCTGCTGGAAAAAGAGCCGCACTGGGGCGGCAATGCTTATCTGATGGAGTATGAGGGAAACGCGTTTGCCACGGGATCAGCGTTTCTTGGCAAGAACGAAAGTGCCGCGTTCGGTCTTGCCAGGGAAATTGGCCTCGATCCTCTGCCCATCAACGATCGCGATTCCACCATCATTCGCGGCGAATGGATCGCCGATACCTGGACCGATGGTCTCAACAGGCTTCCCTACGCCGCGTCGGTCCGCGAGGGCTTCAAGAAATTCAAGAAAGACACGCTTGCGATTGACCTTGGCAGGCGCCGCAATGAACTCGACAACCTTCCCTTTTCCGATTTCATGAAGGGGTATCCCGCCGAAGTCAAGCAGTGGTGGGACAATTACGGCCCGTCCAATTGGGGCGCGGTTAGCGAACATACCTCCGCCGCACTCGGTATCGCTGAACTGAAAGAGATCGGGAGGGATGACGTGGTCCCGGACTTCTACACCTGGCCGGGGGGATTGGGTGCAATCACTAAGAAGCTGGCGGAGATTCTGACGCCGAAATTTGCCGACCGCATGCGTACCGGAGCAACGACCATTGCGGTGGTGCCAGGCAAGAAGGAAGTGCAAGTCACCTACATGCAGGGTGCGGAACTGAAGACGGTGACCGCAAAGGCGGTCATCATGGCGACTCCAAAGTTCATCACACGGAGGATTGTGCAAGGCTTGCCTGAGAAACAGAGCGACGCCATGCATCAGATCCACTACATTCCTTACCCGGTGGTGAACCTCATTTTCGATAAGCCGGTGTTTAACAAGTCCTACGACACCTGGTGCCCGGGAAATACATTCACGGATTTCATTGTTGCCGACTGGGTGGTACGCAACCAGCCCGGTTACCACCAGAAGTACAACATCATTACTTGTTACACACCTTTGAAAGAAGAAGACCGCGGCTACCTGCTCACCGAGTCGAGCACGCGAAAGATTGCCGTGAAAGTGCTGCGGGATTTCCAGAAGCTCTTTCCGGGGTCGAATGTCGATCCCCTGGAGGTTCATATCTACCGGCGCGGCCATCCTCTTTTTGTGTCCACACCGGGCCTTTATACCCGAGTGCAGCCCCTGGTACGGGAACCGATGGAGCGTGTGTTCTTCGCCAATACTGATTCGGAGGGCCCGGAATCGACCACCAACAAGGCGATTCTGGCTGCACGACGTGCGGTGAAGGAGGCAGAACATCGCCTGGCGGGCAAGCCTGCGGCTACCCGCAAAGCTATTTCTGGCTAACGATCATTTCGCTATAGAGACACGGAAGCGGTGAGGTTGGCTGGAGCACCCGCTCCACAGTATGGCCATGATCGCAGCCGCCAGACGGGGCGGCTCCCGACAGCATCTGCGGATTCACTCACTGATGACGTGGTCGGCCCATTCCACCAGGGAAACGTAGATCGGAGGCGAGCCCCATTGCGCATTCCAATTGCTCAAGTCCGCCTCCGTGACCCCTCGGGCCCGGGAGCAGGCGCCACAAGAAAATATCGGGATGCGTTTGGCCACAACCTTCGCCATGGTTTCGTTCAAGGGAGGCCATCCGATGGGTTTGACCGTGTCGAGCGTCGCCTTGCGCATGAGGTAGGTCGCGTCGTGAGTGAGAAATATCTGCACGTCATGCCCGGCCTCGGCGAGTACGAGCCCGTGGTCAAAGACGAAGGATGCGCGGGTCGGCTCATCGGTTCCCCAGGAACTCCTCATCAAAATGTGCAGTTTCTTCTTAGGTGCCTGAGGTTGCTGAGTCTGGGCCTCGCTGATGGAAGCGGTAATGGCTCCGGCGGCGAGAGCGCCAGCAGCCAATTGCGTTGATTTTTCAAGAAAACTTCGGCGGGTTGTCATACCCCACCTCCTACAATCGGCAGGAGTTTACACGAGCCGGCGGGAGATTACAAACTGAGTTCGCATCAAAATATCTCAACAAGGGCCATATTTGCGCTTGCTGTCCCTTTTGTTGGACAGTTCGGACTATGGAACCGTCGGAAATAGGAACCAGCGAGAATTCGAACCAGGCTCTACCCCTACTTTCACCAACCCATAGTAAAGTAATAGAGAGGCATAGCCTCGTCCGAAAGGATTCTCTTGAGTTCCGGCATTCGTAATATCGCCATTATTGCCCACGTTGACCACGGCAAGACCACGCTGGTGGACGCCATGCTGAAGCAGAGCGGCACCTTTCGCTCCAACGAGCACATTATCGAACGAGTCATGGACTCAAATGACCTGGAGCTGGAGCGTGGCATTACTATTCTGGCCAAGAACACTGCGATCTTTTATCACGACGTAAAGATCAACATTGTGGACACGCCCGGCCACAGCGACTTCGGCGGCGAGGTGGAACGCGCGCTCAAAATGGTGGATGGGGTCATGCTGCTGGTGGATGCCAGCGAAGGTCCGCTGCCGCAGACGCGTTATGTGTTAACCAAGGCGCTGGAAGCGCACTTGCCACCGATTCTGGTAATCAACAAGATTGACCGCGCGGATGCTCGCCCCCAGGAAGTGTTGAACGAGGTTTATGACCTGTTCATTGATCTCGATGCCAAGGAAGAACAGCTGGATTTTCCCGTGCTCTATACCAACGCCAAGGCGGGCACAGCGTCGTCGGATATCAAAGGCGGCGGCGAGAATCTGCTTCCGCTTTTTGAGGCCATCGTCAACACCATCCCCGAGCCGAAAGGCGATCCCAGCGGGCCGCTGCAAATCCTGGTGGCAAACCTTGACTACAGCGACTACCTGGGGCGTTTAGCCATCGCGCGGGTGTTCAATGGCGGCATGCATACCGGCGAAGACGTTGCCATCGCAAAATTAGACGGCTCACTGCAGAAAACCAAGATCACGAAACTGTTCTCGTTCTCCGGCCTGAAGCGGACTGACATCACAGAAACCACCTTGGGGGATATTATCGCGGTCGCCGGGGTTGAAGGCATCACCATCGGCGAAACCATCACTGACGTGGAGAACCCAGCGCCATTACCGCATATCACGATTGATGAGCCCACCATCGCTATGCAGTTCACCGTGAATACTTCGCCATTCGCCGGGCGCGACGGAACCTACGTCACTTCGCGCAATCTGCGGGAGCGCCTCCAGAAAGAGCTGCTGACCAACGTTTCGCTGCGTGTGGAAGACACTGAAACCACGGACACGCTGGTGGTTATGGGTCGCGGCGAACTGCAACTTTCGATTCTGATTGAAATGATGCGGCGCGAGGGATACGAACTCATGGTTGGAAAGCCAGAGATCGTGACCAAGCGGGTGGATGGCAAGCTGATGGAGCCCGTAGAGCACCTCACCGTCGATGTTCCGGAAGAATTTGTCGGCGTGGTGATGGAGCAACTCGGATCGCGGAAGAGCGAAGTCAAGAATATGCACAATCACGGGTATGGGCGGGTGCGGATTGAGTTTCGCGTACCCAGCCGCGGATTGATTGGGCTGCGCAGCCAGTTGTTGACCGACACCCGCGGCACCATTGTGATGAACGCTTTGTTTGACGGATACACCGAGTGGCAGGGAGAGATTCCGCACCGGCTGACGGGAGCGCTGGTGGCGGACCGCGCCGGCACTTCCACTGCGTACGCGCTATGGGGACTGCAAGAGCGCGGCGAATTGTTCGTGGGCCCGGGAGTCGAGCTATACGAGGGAATGATCGTTGGGGAGAACGCGAAAGACAACGATCTCGACGTCAACGCCGTGCGCGAGAAGAAGCTCACCAACATGCGGGCCTCGACCGCGGACGAAGCCATTCGCCTGGTGCCGTTTCGCAATCTGAATCTCGAGCAGGCCATCGAATTCATTGCCGACGATGAGTTCGTAGAAGTCACTCCGAAATCGCTGCGGCTGCGGAAGAAGGTGCTGCAGTCAAATCAGCGCAAGAAGAAATCGATGGCCATGGCAGAGGAGAGTTAAGGTTGCAAAACGAAACCTCAAATGATCGCGAGCTGCGGATGTACCTGGTGCCGTGCAGCTGCGGCACCACTTTTGCGGCCGCCGAAGATCACGATTCCAAAGGCACCGGCTGGAGCCGCTATCTGAAGTGCCCGAACTGCGGCAAACGCCACGATCCCAAGAACCGGTTGCTACAGCTCGGCTATCAGCGGGATGGCTATTGGAAAGTTGAGCGCTGCTAGGTAGAGGAATAGCTGCCCGAAAAGCGGCGGCAACCCACCCCGGTCCGGCTTGACTGGCGCGCCTTGCGGCGAATTAGCTTACGGCTGACATTAGACCTGCTATACTTCCCCCGCATTTGACTGTGGGTCAACTCCGGCGCTCTGGCCAACTGCGTATTCTCCGGCGAAAAACCCACCGTCAAATAGTCTCAGAGCACGAGGAACGTCGCTTGAAAAACATTTTCGTGGGCAACCTCGACTTCAACACGTCAGAAGATGAGTTACGCAAACTCTTCGAGCCGCACGGACAGGTGGACCGCATTACCATCTTGACCGACCGGGACACGGGCCGCTCCCGCGGTTTCGGTTTCGTGGAGATGACCAACGCGGAAGAGGGCGACAAAGCCATCGCCGCCTTGAACGGCACCCAGATTGGCGGGCGCACTTTGAACGTGAACGAAGCCCGGCCCAAAACCGAGCGCAGCGGCGGAGGCGGCAAGGACCGCGGCGGAGATCGCGGCGGACGCGGCGGCGGCGGTGGCGGCGGCAGGAACCGCTGGTAGCCGATGCGCGCTTGGTCCGGGCGATTGATGAGGCCAAGCTGTGCATGTACACTGGAAACCGGAGTGCGCCCGTAGCTCAGATGGATAGAGCGATTGCCTCCGGAGCAATAGGTCGGGAGTTCGAATCTCTCCGGGCGCACCAGATTCTCTGCCTAGCAGTTACGCGCATTCCCCATTCCGGCCCGCAGTGTTGAGCAATACGTCAATTCTTCGCAAGATATATTTTCAAGCGCGCCGAGGAAAATACTTCGAGGGGTTGATCTCTTGAGTGGCTGGTCGAATGGATGGCGAATCACGGCCGGTGCCTGGCGGCCCGCTGTAGTTGCCCTTGTCATCAGTCGCGGGACTAGAAAATGGAGTCGCCGCAAAACGGCCTAAGGTCGATATATCCACTGCCCGTTAGAATCGCTTCCCGCACGGCACTCTTGTCGATATTGTCGCCTCGCAGGATGGCGCAACACAGCCAATATAATTCAACCGAATTCACGAGAGCTACCGAAGTTCTCTTAGCACCATCAAGTACGTGTGGGGAGAAAACCTTATCGCCTAGTCGTCCGTTAGGAGGCGTTTCGCAGAACCCGTTACCCACTAAAATTCCCTTGCTCGCGATGCTGCTCACCTGCCAATCAGCAAGAACCTTTGTAACGAACGGTGCAAACTCGGATTGTATGATCTGATTTTTAGACCCTTTTACTTCCAGAATGCCTGGGCCAGAACCCTGATGAGTGCGCCCATCAATCTCGTGCTGCGTGCCCTGGATTATCTCGCTGGGGCTTGTGCCGAACCCCGCATCATCTAAAGCGCGCAAGACAATCGGCTCTAACTGGATCTTACCTTTTTCGTACAAGAGCCGTCGATACGACGATTGGTTTTCGACCTTCTGTAATGCCAGTTCCCGCTCCTGTTGCAGCTTAACAATCTGTGTGTCTAATTTTTCCAGTTCCGACTCAATAGCCAGGAGACCTGGAAGATGCACGGCCTTTACCCAATCGGGCGGTATAGACCCTTGCCTCTTGAAGCGATACTCGGCACATGCCGCGAGGAAAGATTCCTTATCCAAACTGTCGATCGTTGGAAGCATTATTAGGTGCCCTTCACGGAAGGACATTTTTCCCGCAACAGCTCCGGCAGTCCCCGCATTCGCAAAGTACCTCAGCTGGTCGAGAGGGGCCGGGGGAGTGTGTTTGATATAAGTAGTCCAACGTACGTTGCTTTGCTTGAGAACATCGACGAAGGGTTCTCCAGAGTCGATATATGTCACTTGGTCACCCGTGGCGTTTTGTAGGCAACCTGCAAACTTGTAATCCAGGAATTCATAGTTATTCGTGTTGCAAACGTCGCTCCCATAGGAATTCTCGGCTCGCATGGTTTCCGGCACAGCAAGAAATACGACAAGGACGCCTCCTTGAGCAAACAGGATTAGGAGTTCATCCTGTTTCTTTCTCATCAGCGATTCTATCCGTCTGCAGTAGGCATAACGGTTAGACGCGCTGACGAATAGTGACGGTTTGATAATCACTACATCAAAGTCGAAGAAGGCCCTATCGGTATCCATGTTTTCATTGGTGACACTATCCCAATAGAGAGGGAAATTGATGGAAAGTATTCGCAGATGCTTACTCATTCGCCACCGATTGTACAGCCGAATTGCTGCCTTTCGAGATAGCATCCCAATGCGCTCATGCACGCCTGCAAATCCTCCGTCAATAGGTTCGCGTAACAGCGCCCCACATCCGGACTGCTGACCAAGGCATTTTTGCAGGTGGAAGACACACCCCGCCGGGGTAACCTGCCGCCATCCCCGTAAATGCCGCCTCCAGAGCAGTTTCCGCTAGGTGCCTGAGCAGGTTCGGGTTACCAAGGTTCCCTTTCCCAAGGCCGCACCCGGCGAATATAATTTTAGGATTCCGACTGCCCATCGAGGTCGCGCTTTAATGACCGAGGCCGCTGAGCCCAACCGCAACCGGCTGACCCAGGAACTGGCCATTTTTCACGATGTGGCCAAGGCCCTGACGTCGTCGCTGGACCTCGATTCCATCCTGCAAACCATCATGGAAAAGATGGCGGAATATTTCCGTCCTGACAACTGGTCGCTGCTCATGGTCGACGAGGAGCGCGACGACCTTTATTTCGCGATTGCTGTGGGGAACGCTTCCGAGGCGCTGAAGAATGTCCGCATGAAAGTGGGCGAGGGCATTGCCGGGCATGTGGCGAAACACGGCGAGCGGCTGATTGTGCCGGATGTTTATACCGATCCGCGGTTCACCAAGCGGATTGACGAGATGACGCGCTGGGAGACGCGCTCGATTATCTGCATCCCGCTGCGGTCACGGACGCGGGTGCTGGGCGTCATTCAACTGGTCAACGTCGACATGAAGCATTTCGGTGACTCAGAGATCTATTTTCTGCAATCGGTGTGCGACTACGCCGCCATTGCGATTGAAAATGCGCGGGCAGTCGCCAAGATTCAAGAACTGACGATCACCGACGATTGCACCGGCCTGTTCAACGCGCGGCATCTTTATAAGACGCTCGAGACCGAGGTTTACCGCTCCGCGCGTTTTGGATACGAATTCACCGTGGTGTTCATCGATCTCGACCACTTCAAGCAGGTCAATGATACTCATGGACATTTGATTGGGAGCAAGCTGCTGGCAGAAATCGGTTACCTGATTAAAGCGCAGTTGCGCTTGATTGATTATGCTTTCCGATACGGCGGCGATGAGTTCGTCGTACTACTGCCGCAAACCGGAAAGGATCAGGCTCTGGTGGTGGCCAAGCGCCTGCGTGACAGCCTGCGCACCAGCATGTTCTGCCGGGAAGAAGGCCTCAACCTCAATGTCCGCGCTTCCATGGGCGTGGCCACGTACCCGCACGACGCCAAGACTCCACACGACATTATTCGTCAGGCCGACGAGATGATGTATCTGGTGAAGAACACCAGCCGCGACAACATCGGGATTGCGCAGCGGGGAGTGATGAAATAAGAGAAGCTTTCAGCTGTCAGCTTTCAGCCGTCAGCTTTCAGCCGTCAGCTAAAATACCCACCGGCATGATCGATATCCACTGTCACATCCTGGCGGAAGTGGACGATGGGGCCAAGTCCTCGGACGTGTCGGAGGAGATGTGCCGCATGGCGGCAAGCGATGGCACCGAGCATATGGTGGCCACGCCGCATGCCAACCGCCGCTTTCACTACGACCGCGAATACCTGACGCGAAAGCTGGAACAGTTGCGCCAGCAGGTGGGGAAAGTTCCACGTCTCACCCTGGGGTGTGACTTCCGGTTGTCGGAAGAGAATGTCAAAGATGCGGTGGCTTTCCCCGATCGCTATGTCATCGAAGGCGGTCGCTACTTGCTGGCCGAGCCCGACCACACCGACGTTCCACCGCAAGTTGACGACCGGCTGCGGCAACTGCTTGCGATTGGAATTACTCCAGTGATCACGCATCCCGAACGAAACACCGTTCTGCAACGGGCGCCGCAGCGGATTTTGGAGTGGGTGAGGTTGGGATGCGTGGTTCAAGTGACAGCCTCGGCGCTGACCGGGGGCTGGGGCGAGGTGGCATGGCACGCCGCGCAATGGCTGCTGAAGCGGAATGCGGTTCACGTGCTGGCGAGTGATGCGCATGACACCGGGCGGCGTCCGCCGGGGCTTTCGCTGGCGCGGGATGTGGTGGCCGAATCACAGGGTGAGAAGATTGCGCGGGCGCTGGTGGAGGATAATCCGCGGGCAATTGTCAGTGGGCGGGTGCTGCCGTACTTTCCGAAAGTCGCGGGCTAGCTTAACGAATTACGGGCGGGGTTTTTCGGCATCAGCGGGAGCCGTGCCTTGGGCGGCCGCTGCGGGCTGAGGCGCGGACGTCATCGCGCTTTCGGGATTGAGGAGATGCTGGTGATCGGGGCCAAGGCCGAGTTTGATGAGGGCGCGGGAGTCGGGCGTGGTTTTCGCCTGCCAGCCGTTGTCGGCCTGATACTTTTTCATGGCTTTCTGCGATGCGTCGTCCCAGACGCCGGAAGCTTTTCCGTTGAGGTAGTGTTCACGAATCAGGGCTTCCTGGATTTCGCGGGCGCGCTCAGGATCAATTTTCTGCTGGCCGTGGCGTGAGCTGACTTTCTTGTGGGATTTCTTCTTCTTATGAGACTTGGCCGTAGCATGGGAAGTGGTCTGGGCGGAGGCTGGCGGCGCCGCAACTGCCAGCAGGCAGCTCAACGCCAGAATTCTGACTACTCCCCATCGAAGTGAACCCAAAGTCCCCCCAACAAACAACCGGCACTGAGTATCATGGCGCGATTGCCGTGCTCAGTGCCAGTCTGTACAGCTTGCGATGATTACGGAAGTGTACCCGCCAGGAAGATGGTACCGTCCTGACGGCCAGCGCCCCGCTGCCGGACCAGGAATACCACGTCCTGCCCGCTTTTCAGAGTGGCCGCCACGTGGTTGAAATCGTCTTCCGAGTTGACCGGCTGCTTGTTGATTTCGAGGATAACGTCGCCGCGGGCAAGGCCAACATCGTCCGCGAATGCGCCGGGTTTGACGTCCTGAACAATCACGCCCTTGCCCGCCGCAATGTCGAGCCGGTCAGCCATTTCATTGGTGACCGCGCGCACCGTCAGGCCTAATTTGCTCTCTTTAGGGGCGGCAGGCTCTGCGCCTTCCTCGTCTTCTCCCAGGCGAGCCGAGAACAGTTTGGCGCGATCGGTGACGGTCACCTGGGCATCCTGTTTCTTGGCATTGCGCACGAATCCCAGTGTCACCTTGGTTCCGGGCTTGCGGCCGGCGATGTCAGCCACCAGTTCGTCGCCATTCTTCACCGGCTTGCCATCGACGGAAACTATGGTATCGCCCACTTTAAGTCCCGACTGGTCGGCGGGAGTGCCGGCGATCACGTTGGAAATCGTGACGCCGCCGTTGCTGGCGCCATACACGCGGGCGATGGCAGGGTTCTCCTGCGCCGCAAACTCAATGCCGATGGAGCCGCGGGCCACTCGATGCTCGGGACCGATGAGCTGGTTGTAAACACTGACTACGGTGTTCGAGGGCAGAGCAAATCCCACGCCCGCATAGGCGTTGGTGTCAGTAAGAATGGCGGTGTTAATGCCAATCACTTCGCCCGCCATATTGACCAACGGGCCGCCGGAGTTGCCGGGGTTGATGGCGGCATCGGTCTGGATGAAGGACTGAAATTGACGGTTGGGCACAATGTTGCGGCCCTTGGCAGAGACAATGCCGGCGGTCACGGTTTCCGATAATCCGAAGGGACTGCCCACGGCCAGAACCCAATCGCCCACCTGCATGCTGTCGGAATTGCCCAGTCTGGCAACCGGCAGGGCTTTATCGGTATCAATCTTTACGACCGCCAAATCAGTTTCCTGGTCGGCGCCGATCAGCTTGGCATCGTGCAAAACACCTGGCGGATCCGCATCCAGCCGTACGCGGATACGGTCGGCCTTTTCGACCACGTGGCGGTTGGTGACGATGTATCCCTTGGAATCAACGATCACTCCCGATCCCAGCGATCGCTCGCGAATGGGACCCTGGCTCCCGCCCTGGCCGCCAAAGAACCGGTCGAAGAAATCGTCGAAAGGATTCTGGTCGTCATCGCCATCGCCGGGAGCACGGCGCCGGTGCGGCTGGGCCTTGATGGTCGACTCGGTATTGATGTTTACGACGCTGGGCTCCAGTTGTTTCGAAATCTGCGAAAACTGGTTGGAGAGCTGCTGCGGCGAGGGGATGGTCAGCGGCGTTGCGGATTCGGAAGTCTTCTTGCTCTCCTGACCTCGAACGCCCTTGGAGATGACGGTCCCGATCAAAATTCCCACCGTTAGCGTCACCAAAATGGTGAGAGTGTAAGCTGGTTTCCAGCGTGTCCCGAAGCCGCCTGCTTGCGGATCCATACGTTCACTTCCTCCAGAAATCGCGATGCCTTCACATTATACCGATTCGTGCGCCGCGAGCGCCGTGCTGGTGAGTTAGACGCGAAAAATTGGAAAAGAGCGCCATTCGGTTTGAATATCGCGCCTTCGGCGTTCTAGGGGTGCTCTGACGCAGGCGGATCAGCGTCGCGGGGGAAAGACTTGAAAATCACCTCGCGAGACTTTGACGACACTTTCTTGTCGGCGTTGGTGCGGAAGTCCGTGAGTGTGCCTTTGATGACCTGGTAGGCCTCGTCGGCGGGAGTTTTGCCTCCCCCACGATCGACGGCGCCGGCGAACTCGAACCAGACGCCATGGACGGTTTCGGTGGTGAAGCTGAGCTTGTTGCCGTTAAGCCTGCCCTGCTTGAAAAACTGGTCGAGGAAGGTACCACGATCGCTGTCACTGTCTCCATAACGGGAGACAAAGCCCGTAACATTTCCCTCGTCTTCCACGGTGACCTGCACAAACTCGCCTTCCTGAAGGAAGGTGTACATGCCGGAATAATTCTCGGCTGGTGCGGACGGTGATGGAGGAGCAGTTTGGGAAAGAATCGGTGCGCTCAACAAAACAACGGCGAGCAACCCAGCCAGTCTCATAACGGTATTAGACCACGAAAAATCGAGTACTGCGGCAGGTGGGTTGGGCCGCGAGCCGCGGCTCGCGGCTATAATTGAAAGCGCCCACCCCTGGCCGCACAAGGTATGAGACAGCGCTTCAAACTCATCGAATCGGAGCTCAAGCGAAGGCCTGGCCCAATCGCTGTGCCCACTTTTCTGATTCGAGTTGATCCCTGGCATAAGACCTTTTTTCGGAATTTGCGCGACCTGATGGGGAGAAGCCAACCGCCCGCCCTGCGCGTGGTAGCACGACCGGGGACATTCTGGGACGACGTGTTCGTAGCAGATCCCTTGCCTTGGAGCCGGTTTGCCCAATCGGCGGTTGGACACGCGGCCGTGATTGCTATGCTATGGGGTTTCTCGGCGCTATGGCCCCAGGGCAGCCGGGTGACGGCGCCGTCGGTGTTTCACAGTTCGGACGTGGTCTATTACTCGGCGCAGGAATACCTTCAGCCACTGGATACGGGGGGCGAGAAAGCGCGCTTGCCGCAGAAGGCCGATCCGGCGTACGCGCCGCAGCCTATTATCTCGGTTCCCCCGGAGCCCGATAACCGCCGGCAGACCATCGTCACGCCACCTAAGATCAAGCTGGAGCATGATGTGCCCTTGCCCAATGTAGTGGCGTGGGGTCCCGCGCAGCCTGCGGTTCCACTCGCCGCGACCAGCAGGGCGATGGAGTTGCGCCTGCCTGAAATGACGATAGCGGTGGTGGCCCCGCCACCCGAAGTCCGCGACAACCGCCTGGATGCGGCGCCCACCCTGACCGAGACGGCGGTAGCGCCGGCACCAAGTCTGACCAGCGCCCGTTCGAACCGCAACGTTCGCATGCCCGAGCCATCGGTGGTGGAACCACCTCCGAGCGTGCAGACGACATCGGTGCGAAGAGTTGGAGACATCAATATTGGCCATGCCCAGGTGGTCGCGCCCGCGCCGCAGTTGCCGGTAGGTGAGCAGCGCGCGGTCGCAACTTTGGCGCAGGGGCCGCTCGGAGCAGGCCCCGCAGTGGTCCCGCCTCCGCCCTCGGTTCCGGGACGAGGCGTTTCGGGCGCGGGCGGACGGATGATTGCACTGAACGTGAATCCGGCAGCGCCGTCAGCGTCGGTCGAAGTGCCGGCGGGAAATCGGCGGGGAACGTTTGCGGCGATGCCGGAAGGCAAAACGGGGGCGACTGGCGCGCCCGAGATTGCCGCCGGGGGAAAAGCAGCCAGCGCATTCAGCCGGAGATTGACAGGGGACAGTGGGGCTCCTCCCGGCTTGTTCGTTGGCGCGGGGCCAAAATCAGAGGCCAGCCTCACCGTGGCAGGCACTGGAAGGCCGGCGCCTCCCTCGTCCGGTTCAAGTCCATCGCGCAGTTCGACGTCGCGGAAAATCGCCTCGGAGATGTCGCCGGACAGCCAGACGGAAGCCGAGCGAAGGGTATTTGCCGGGCGAAGAACTTATGCCATGACGCTCAGCGTTCCCAATCTGAACTCCGCGGGCGGTAGTTGGGTAATGCATTTTGTCGAGCAGAAAGAAGACGAGAAAAAGGGTGATCTAGTCGCGCCAGTGGCCACCCGGACAGCCGACCCTGGGTATCCTCTGGAGTTGATGCGGCAGAATGTTCGCGGCACCGTCATCCTTTCAGCGGTGATCAACGCGGATGGCACCGTCGGCAACGTGCAGGTGTTGAACGGCATTGACGACCGGCTGGATGATTACGCTTCGAGCGCACTGTCGCGATGGCAGTTTTTACCGGCATTGAAGGATGGCAATCCGGTGGCGCTCCAGGCAGTGGTGATGATCCCCTTCCGGCCACGGCCGGAGAAGTCTGGGTTCTAGAAGCTCGTCAACGGAAGTTCTTCACTTCGCCGAGGCTTTCAGAACAGCGGTGTTGCGTTCGTCGCTGGCGATGATCCGGTAAAACCTCTTAAGTTCATCAGCCCGGCTCACCGGCACACTTAACTCTCTTATTTCAAAGGTGCGAGTGTAGCGAACCACTCCGCCGTCCGCCACCGTCCTGGAGTGGTAGCTGGCAAAGCTGTAATCCGCGTCGACCGGCGGGGGAAGATCTTCAACCTTGTAGCCGGCGGGCAGGGCGATCTCAAAGGTGTCGGTGTCGCGAACCGCTCCTTCAAATTCGATGGGAAATTTTCGCGGATCCTTGGTCTCCAGCAACGGGCTGGACTTCCGGCCGAGTACGCACGTCCGCAATAGAAGCAAATCACCCGCAGGCTTGGCGTAGTTCTCTGATTCGAACGAGTAGTTGAAGCCGAAGAATCGATCCATCTGCTGCAGGTTGACGATGCTGGCGTGAGTAATTTGAAAATCCGCAAGTGAACCAGCCAGCAGACTCTCAATCGGCTTGATCTTGTCGGCAGCGGTGGTCACGTTTCGCAAGGCCCACCGTTCTGACTCAGCGCGATCACCCATCCGGACCTCTTTGACCTCGCCCTCCAGGTTGCCGGAGGCATCCAGCGTAAGTTTGGCCGTGCGCCGGATACCGTTCGTAGCCGCCGGCTGCTTCGGAAGCTCCACCAGTTCACCGCCGCCGGGACTCACGAGCAGGCCGTAATTGGATTGCAGGTAGCCTCCGATCTCACCAAACGGGGTGAGTTCATTGGTCGGATCGAAGAACAAGAGTCGTCCAAGTTTCGGATGTTGCATGGTGGCAACCAGCGAGGGATCGTCTACGCCATCTGGCAACTTGATGGCCAGGGTCATGTGGTTAAATCCGCCGACGCGTGCCGGCGCGTCGGGCCCCACGGATCCGCGTCTTGAGTTGATGACCACATAGTAAGAATCCACGCCGATCTCATGGAGCATGGATGCCAGCAGCGTGGCTTTGTCCTTGCAATCGCCGTAATGATGGGCAAAGACATCTGTGGCCGCATGCGGCTGGAGCCCACCGATACCCAGTTCGATTGCGACATAGCGAATATCGCTCTGAACGAATTGCGCCAAGGCTCTCATCTTGTCGAGAGGGGTCTTGGCCGAAGCGGTCAGAGCTGCCACTTTCTCCTTGATTTCGGGAGAAGCCTCCCGGCGCTCGCGCGCCAGGTTCCAGTACCAATTGCCCATGCCCTCCCAGTTGGAAAACTCGTTTGGCACCGAGCCTCCCGGAGGAAAGAAGGAGATGACCATCTGGCCAGCGACCCCTTGCAGGGGCGGCATGTCCTCCTCCCTGCGGATTCCTTCCACATTATTGAGCGTCCAGCTTGCGTTGTTACTTGAGGTTTCTGGTTTCACTTCCGGATGGTTAAGCCACGAGACTTTGTACTCCCAGCCGGAAGCAAGCTGAAGGGAGTAGTGGCTTTCTCTGACTGGAGCAATTTCCTGAAAGTTCCAGGTTTCCTGCAAAACCAAAGGCTGTTCCTCGACTTCGTATTCGTAACCCACGATGTTGCCGGGATTGGCGGCCGGAATGGTGAGGACCTTGGCCCTGACGTCTTGAATGAGTTCACTGCCATCGACGTTCGGCAAGGCGACCTCCAATGCGTCCTTGTCTTTCACCTCGTAGTCCTTCCCCTGTGCAGGAATACACCAACCGTGCAAGCTGCTAACCTTGCGGCGTGAATTGAAGGTAATAAAGACAGTCCCGTAGCTGCGTCCGTCGGGCCGGAGAATTTTGTAGGCCTCGCGGACATGGGTCTTGATCTTGTCGGTGGAAACCACCGAGACGTTGTTTTCCGAGTAAAGAAGCACCGCATCCGTCTTCTCATCGTGCACCGGCAGTGGCGTGCCGACAAGGGCGTGCATCCACTGGGGAGCATCGCCCGCCAGCGCTTGCGGGGCGCAGGCCAGGACGGCTGTCGCCGCCAGGAGACTTAGCGTTCGCCGGCTACTTGCTCGCGGACGCCGGACCGGGTTGCAAGATGACCTGTTGCTCATCCGTAGACCTCACGATTTGAAAGAACGAACGGAGGGAGGCATAGTACTGTGTCTTCAACAGAAGAATATCCACACTCAGTTTCCGTTCAAGATGCAGGCCGCCGTTTTCTTTCTCGGCTTTCAAGGTGTAAGCGACCGCCTGCGCGTCGCGATTTTCCGCAGTCGGAAGGCTGGCGACCTGCCAGCCAGACGGCAGTTCAATGGTCACA
This sequence comes from Terriglobales bacterium, assembly GCA_050745985.1. Classification (GTDB taxonomy): domain Bacteria; phylum Acidobacteriota; class Terriglobia; order Terriglobales; family Acidobacteriaceae; genus JABCZH01. Next base: position 73,935 of record JBOGLG010000001.1, read on the forward strand.
TCATCCCGTTTTTCATAAGGATACTCGAAGTACACGGAGTGAATACGATTGCTGTGCTCAAACATGTGTTTCTCAGCGGCGCTCAGCAACCCGACCGGCAACACCACTCGCCGCCCAGCGCCGGAAGCCCAGCCCGGAACCCTGATATGGAATTCCGCCACCAGCGGAGTCTCCGAGGCGTTCCAGTCAGGTTGATTGGTCAGTTCCACTTCTATCCCCACGGGGACCTGCCCTTTCAGTTCCTCCTCAAGCAGTTTTTTTCGCGCGACGGCGTCGGATTCACGATAGCCACTGCGCAAACCCGATGCCTCCAGTCCCGTGTAGGTCGCTGTCAACGTCCCGTCAAGATCCCCGTTCTCGGACAGCCGCAGCTTTGCCCGGCGCTCGATACAAGACTGAGAACTGGGAGGGACCGTTGTCGTGATCCAGGTTCCGCCGTCCTTGTCCAGCCGAAGTCCAGGCGTACCAGTTTCGGACCAGCCAAGCAATCCGTAAGGGATGAATTTCACACCCGGATCTAAGTAGAGGTCTTGCCCATTCAGCTTGACCAGCACCACATTGACGTTGAGCTTGGGACCCTGCATGGTGCTGCGGGAAAAGAAGTACTCCTTGCGGTCAGAAACCCAGCACCCGTAGGCCTCAAAGCCAGCCGCCCTTACCAACGCCAGAAAGAGCCAGGTCAACTGGAAGGCGTCGCCATATCCCCGCTTCCAGACATCCTCGACATTATCGGCAACCTTGTCCTTATTGCGCTTTAACTCCTGTTCGGTCTTTTGCACCTCGTAGGAGGTGTTGCGCAGCAGTTGGACGCGATCGTAAATCCTTCGCAACTTGGTTTCGGCAGAGTCCGCCGGCGAAACAATCTGGGCCACTGCCTGTTCCATGGCCTTGCGCTTTCCGATGAAGTTTTCCAATATTTCGTTCCGGGCCTTGCCGACTTTCTTCCAATAAGCGTCCGCATCCTTGGCGAAAAGTTCGTTTTCATAGATAAAGTCAACACGCGACTTCAATTCGTTCTCGGGCGGCATGAAGTCTTCGGATTGAAAGGCGGGGATGTTCGTGGCGTCCATGCGGATGACGTGATCGCCATTGCGATCTTGCTTGGGCTGGTTCCCAGGCTGCAACCCCTGCCAACTCCATCGAATAGCCATGGTGCCGGTGGGTTTCAGAGAGAATCTGGCGAACTTGGTAAACAGAGCCTCGTTGAGAATCCAATGGGAGTCGTAGACATAATTCTCTTTCAGGTTGAGGGTGTAGGAATATTCAATGATACTTCCCACCTGAACGTCGGGGAGGGCAAAGGTCTTGGCTAGGATCTCACCAAATCTCGACTTAGCAATAGACTTCTCCAGAACCTGGCCGTCAAAGTTCACGATTGAACCATCGGGTTTGATCGTCCGTGCGCGGATGTGAATCACATCCTCAGACTGTTTGAAAAATGGAATCTCAATGTCACCATTCTTGCGTCCTTCTTCTGTCAGTATTTTGATTCTGGAGTAATTGTTCTCATGGGGAAACCGGATGTCGTCGTCGCGATCCACCTGGCGGTAGAGGATTATGGCTGGCGCCCCCGGCGCGAGCGGCTCACTTGTCATCTTCAGTTCATCAGGCGAAACCGGCTGAAAGCCTTCTTGGGCGTGAACGGTCGTGGGGAATGAAACAAGTGCCAAAACGATAGCCGGCACCAATAGGCAAACCGCTACGAATTTGTGGGTAAGCATATGTGGATCGCCCCGGGGACGTCGCAAAGCGGAGGCCATCACCTGCAAGAACAAGGGCGCAGCTTCAGCCGAGCGACTGGATCGTGCAACGCCAAACGGCAGGGTGACAATAGAGTGGGCGCACTTCGATTGTCAAGACAGTACTGTTGGCCAATGTTGTTACCGGCAAGGGAAGGGTGCGGTTGGAAGGCAAATCCTATTTGCGTATGCCCGACAAGGCCAGCAGAATCAGCAAAATGCGCTTAAGAGCCAACTCGCGGCCGCCGCAGTCGAACCACTCCTGGAGGGTGTGAGCGCCGCCTCCGGTGCCGCCGCCTCCGATGGCAACGGCTTCCCGACCGAGCGATAACGGGATGTTGGCGTCTGTTGAAGCGCGCTGAATTTTCGCGGCATTGCCGAGGTGAGCATCGACCGCGCGAACAACTTTGAGCATACGTGCATCCGGCGCCAACTCACCGGCGGGACGATTCCCAATGGCGACAATTTCGTGGCTGAGCGCGGCGGAGCGCCGAGGAGCAGGATTGCGGCGTTCGCTGGCCATGGTTTCTTCTTCGCTGGCGAGTTCCAGTTCGCGCCGTAAAGAAACTTCAAGGCGCTCCATTTCCGCCATAGACGTAGAGCGAATGTCCACCCGCATGCTGGCGGACTCGGGAATTGAATTCACCGACGTGCCGCCGCGGATCACGCCGATGTTGAAAGTTGTCTGCGGAGATGCCGAAACCGGAGTCTGAGCAAAGGCGCGAATGGCCCGCGCCAGCACCAGAATGGGGTTGGGCGCGCCGAAATCGCTCCAGGAATGTCCACCGGGACCGCGCACGATGACTTCAAAGCGGCGGCTGCCCAGGGCTTCCGCGACGATGGTGTCAGCGCCTGCGCCGTCGAGCACCAGGCTATAGCCGATGGAATCCTTCCAGCGCGAACTGGCGAAAATGTGCCGCATGCCACGGAGATCGCCTTCGCCCTCTTCCCCCACGTTGCCGATGAAACAAATCGGGGTTTGCGGAAATATTTTCGCGGCCTGCATGGCGCCAGCGACCGCCAGCATCGCCACCACACCGGCCCCGTTGTCAGAAACTCCCGGCCCGTAAAGACGAGTTCCCTGCTGCCGGACGTTGAGCGGAGTTCCGGCGGGAAAGACGGTGTCGATGTGCGCACTCAGTGAGACGAAGCCGGGACCAGAGCCGCGCACCCCGAAGACGTTGCCGACTTCGTCGATGTGGACATCGTTCAAGCCGACGTCCCGAAAGCGCTTCTTCAACCACTCGGCGCGGGTGGCTTCTCCAAACGGCGGCGCGGGAATGCACGCCGTTTCCAGTTGCCAGTCGGCGAATTGGGTCTCCTGTCCGCGGAACCAGGCGGAGGCCGAGCGCAGCTCGGGCATCCCCGCCAGACGGGCAATCTCCTGTTGGGCGGTGGGAACTGCTTCCGGTAGCACCTCGCGTGGGGAGGCCATGGAACTTGATGGTCATCTTACAACGGACGGGACGATCTTTGGAGGCGAAAAGGCCGTGGCCCGGCAACCAGCGGCACGATGCAGCAATCTAATCTGTAGGGTGGTAGTTCGTGCCACGCTTTCTCGCGGTGCGGGCGAAGACGTTTGGACGGTCGACGATCTCAAAACGCAGTTCTCTAATGACAAATGACAAGTTGCGGGGTCGTTTGCTGTCTACAAAGCTCATGTAAGATAGGTGAATCGTGATGAATGGTTTGCGCCTGGCGCTGGTGTTCGCAATGTTTGCCCTGATCCTGCCCGCGATGCGGGCGGACGAGGGTCCACTCGAGAATACGCAGCCTAAGAACATCACGGTGGACGAGATTATTCGGCGCTTCGCGGAAAAGGAAAAGGACTTCAAGACGGCGCGGGATCAGTACACCTATCACCAGACTGTAAAGGTCCAGACCGTGGACGGAGATACCGTGGACGGAGAGTATCGAGAGGATTTCGACGTTACTTTTGACAATGGAGGGCACAAGGCCAAAACGGTCACCTTCGCTCCTCAGTCCACGCTACAGCGGATTTTCATGTCGCAGGAGGATTTCGACGACATTGAAAACCGGCTGCCCTTCGTCCTGACCAGCGACGAGATTCCCGAATACCAGATCGCTTACGTAGGCCAGCAACAGGAAGACGAATTGCACTGCTATGTCTTCGACATTGCGCCCAAGCAGATCGAAGGGAAAAAGCGTTATTTTCAGGGACGCATCTGGGTGGACGATCGCGATTTCCAGATCGTGAAGACCTACGGCAAGACTGTACCCGATATAAAGAAGAAGAAAGGCCAGGAAAACCTGTTTCCGAAATTCACCACCTGGCGGGAACAGGTTGACGGCAAGTACTGGTTTCCCACCTATACCAAGGCGGATGACACTCTGCATTTTTCCACGGGGGACGTTCGTATCAAGGAGATTGTGAAATACGAGGACTACAAGCGCTTCGGATCGAACGTGAAGATCACCTACGATGGCAAAGAAATCCCGAAGACGGATGACAAGAGCCAGCCGCAGAAACCGCAATAAGCACTCAGCTGTCAGCACTCAGCCGTCAGATCTCTCTCAGGGCTGAAGCCCGCGTTGTTATACGTTCGTGACGGAACGGCTGGAAGCCGTGCCCTTCCCTTCTGGGGATGGCGGCGAAACAAGCTGCTGGCTGAGGGCCGACCGCCGACCACTCAATAAAAAAGATACTTCCGCCACTTATCGTCGGAGCGGCCCATCAGGCGCATGATGTGGCGGCTGGTATGAAGATTGAAGGCGCGGGGCTCGCGCAACAGCTTCATACCGGCATCGTGCGGGAGGTGATTTCCCTTCTGGCGATTGCAGAGATGGCAGCAGGCCACAAGGTTTTCCCAAGTGGAAGCGCCTCCGCGGGAGCGGGGGATAACGTGATCGAGTGTCAAT
>JBOGLG010000002.1:0-19460 GCA_050745985.1 Terriglobales bacterium
GCATCGTGTACCGGTTGGCACCGCAACGCAACGGCGCCTGGAAGTACACCAAGCTGCACGAGTTCAGCGGCCCCGACGGGATGTTTCCCAACGCGGTCATAGTGGGCCCCGATGGAAACATCTACGGAACGACCCAGGCCGGCGGGCAGTACAACTTCGGCGTCGCCTTCGAAATCACGCCGTAGCTACACCCATAGCCGGCAAGGGGGGCATTGTATCAAGCCAGTTCACCCGCTCTATCCGGCAACTGGGTTTCGTGTGCTCATCCCCCGATCGCCCACCCTGATGTAGAATAACTTGGTAACCCCACCGCCGCATCCACCGATGCCGGCGGCTTTCCAACCGTCGGGACGTGGCTCAGCCTGGTAGAGCACTCGCTTGGGGTGCGAGGGGTCGGCAGTTCAAATCTGCCCGTCCCGACCATTATTCTTCGAGGCTGGTCTCAACAAAGCTGCTTCCGTCGCTGCGCCTATCTCGCATCCGCCAGCCGCTTGTACCGTCTTGGCCGCAGAAAAATATCACACAGCCATACCGCCACAATCATTTCAACCACCGCTGCAATCGGGTGTGTCCAGCTCAGCGAGCTTATCCAGGTTTTTGACATACCTCAACAAGCAGCAAGCGCTTTGCCAAAAGGAAAATTGCCTCGGTTTTGCCGAGTCATGCCTGGAGAGCGGGCGGCAACCGGGAACTTTTGGGAGGCAATCAGGAAAATTTTCGCTAGAGGAGAACCCTTACTTCTGTTTCGGCTTCGCCACTCCCCGCCTCTGTTCAACCACATCTTTGAAATCGTCCAGCAAGCGGCGGTCCCCCTCTCCAACCAACTCCACCAGGTAGGAAAGCGCGCTGCGCGTAGTTCGACTTCTCTCAAAGATGGTTTTCACCGCCCCCGTAGTGGCTGCCCTTTCCAATTGGTCGCGCGAAACCTGCGCGGAATAGAGATATTCTCTTGCACCTTTTATACGAACCCGAGTTGCAAAACCGGCGCCGCACAACGCGTTGAGCGCCGAAGCCACCGTGTTGTACGGTAGGGCCCGATCCAGTTTGCCTTCCAACCGGTCCACCACGTCCCGGATGCTGCCCGTCCCGCCGTCCCAAAGCGCCTCCAGGGCCGCACGCTGAAGAGTTCCCAGCTCTACTAACGATGGTTGGCCGTCTCTACGCTCTCCCATGAATTGCAGTCGCCCCCAGGCTCCCACGTCTTAATTGCAACTCAGTTGCATGTAATTTGGACAGATAAGTTTTGCTTATGCTGGGGAGCAGTGTCAACGGCCGGGCATCATTTTGTGTTGCAGAGAAAATGCAACTACTTGCAACCAGCAGCGCATTCCGCGAACGCATTCAAAACCTTTCGTGGTAACCTCCCGCTTTTCGCCCCGCGCGGCGTTGTCCTGTTACTCTTGTCTTCGAACCTCGGCCGATGCCAGGCAGGGCGATTCGCGCCACGGAATCGGCATCAGTGAATCAATGAATCCCGGCTCACGCGTCTTCCAATCCGATCTCCTGCGTGAAAAGCGCATCCTGATCACCGGCGGCGGCACCGGCCTGGGGAAAGCCATGGCCGGGCGCTTTCTCGAACTCGGCGCCACCGTTCACATCTGCGGCCGCCGCCAGGAAGTGCTGGCGCGGACTGTTTCCGAGCTCGACCGCATCGCGCCCGGAAAAACCCATTGCGCCGTTTGTGATGTCCGCGATCAGCCGCGCGTGGAAGAGATGATCGCCACGATCTGGAAGGACGGTCCGCTGAATATTGTCGTGAACAATGCCGCCGGAAACTTCCTGGCCCGCACCGAAGAACTCACTCCCGGAGCTTTCGCCGCGGTCCTCGGCATCGTGCTGATGGGGACGGTTAACGTGACTATGGCTTGCGGCCGCCGCTGGCTCTCCTCCCATCAACCGGGCGTCATCCTGAACATTGCCGCCACCTACGCGGATACCGGCTCCGCTTACGTGGTTCCATCCGCCATCGCCAAAGCCGGAGTCGCCGCCCTGACGCGCAGTCTGGCCGTCGAATGGGGCAACCGCGGCCTGCGCATGAATGCCATCGCTCCCGGCCCCATCCCCACCGAAGGCGCATTCTCCCGCCTGCTGCCCCGGCCCGAACTGGAGAAATCCGCGTTGGATCGCAACCCGCTGGGACGCTTTGGCACCGCCGAAGAACTCGCCGACCTCGCCGCCTTCCTGGTCAGCGACGCTTCCGGTTATATCAATGGTGAAGTGGTGGTAATGGACGGCGGCGAGTGGCTGCAAGGGGCCGGAGAATTCAGTTCGCTCGGAAGGCAACTGACCGGCGAAGACTGGGATCTATTCAAGCCCGGCAAAAAGAATTGATTGGTTTTCTCCGCGAACTCAGGGCTGTTCTCTGCGCTCTCCGCGTTAAAAGCTTTTGCCCCATCGCCAAATCTTTCTTGGGGTCGCCAAACAAGGAAGAACACCCCTAGCCTTTCTCCTCCACTCGCGCTCGCACCGTGCCCTTCGCGAGCTTGGCCGAAATCAGGTCTCCCGTTTTCACCTTGCGCGCATCTTTCAGCAGCTTGCCCGCGCCGTCAAACACCAGCGCATACCCCCGCTCCAGAATCGCCACCGGAGAAAGCGCTTGCAGCGCCGTCTCCATGCGCTCCACCCGTACTCTGCGCTCCAGCAGAAAATTGCGGAAGGCTGCCACCAACCCCGTGACCTGCGCTTGCAGGTCTTTCCTCATCCCGGCCAACACTCGCCGCACGTCGTAGTGACGCACCGTCGCTGCCAGACCCTCAAACCTTCGCCGCTGCTTCTCAATGGTCCCGCGCTCTGCCTGCGCCAGCCGGTGCTCGAGTTCATCCAGCCGCTGCTGCCGCCGGTGAATCAGGTCCATAATCCGCCCAAACGCCCCATGCCGCGCCAGCTCCGTCAGGTTCTGCCGCACTTTCAGTAACTGGTAGCGCACGGCTTTCTCAAGGCGGCGCTGCAACCCTTCCATCTGCTCGGCAATCTCCTGCCGCGAACGAATCACCAGCTCCGCCGCCGCCGAAGGTGTCGCTGCTCGCAGATCGGCCACAAAATCAACGATGGTGAAATCGGTCTCGTGCCCGATCGCCGAAATCACCGGAATCTCCGAAGCCGCAATCGCACGCGCCAGGCCCTCATGATTGAACGCCGCCAGGTCTTCCGCCGAACCTCCGCCGCGCGCCACGATGATCACATCTACGCAGCGGACCTTATTGAAGTGCCGCACCCCTGCCATGACCTCGAGCGCCGCTGCTTCCCCCTGCACCTGCGCCGGATAGATAAGGACATTCACCCCCTGATGCCGTCTTCGTAAAATGTTAAGAATGTCGCGCAGCGCCGCCGCCTGTGGCGAAGTAACAATCCCAATCCGCTGCGGCAGGGTGGGAATCGGCTTCCGGCGTGAGGCCTCGAATAATCCCTCAGCCTCAAGTTTGGCTTTGAGCTGCTCGAAGGCAACCTGGAGCGCTCCCGCACCTTTCGGCTCCAGATACTCCGCTGAAACTTGCAACTCGCCGCGGTCTTCATACACTGTCACCCGCCCGCGCGTGGCCACGACCATCCCGTTCTCGGGACGAAAGCGCAAAAGTTTGGCCGACGAGCGGAACATCACCACACGCACCTGCGCGCTCGCGTCTTTCAGGGTGAAATAGAGATGCCCGGACTCATGCGCCCTGAAATTGGAGATCTCGCCTTCCACCCAGATATCGCCGTACTCACGCTCCACGCTGGTGCGCACCGCCGCCACCAAGTCGCGCACCGACCAGGTGCGCCGGGATGTAGGAGTGAACATGAATCCGAGCTGGTCCGAAGCTGACACTGTGAGAAAGTTTACAGGAGGGCGGAGAATCCGGAGACAAAACGACGAACTCTTCTCCCTGGAATGTTGTTCTTTCCAGAGTGAAGTCTTTTGAAGATCGCCAGCACGGCTTTGCCGACAAGCGTCAGGGAGTCAATGTGTTGCGGGTAAGGATAAGACCCAACGCTGGAGGAAAGTTCGCCCGTCTTCAGCGCATCCGTGGGAGCATTCTGGCTGTCACAACCATGCAGCCGCGAGTCTTCCGGTTACAAATTGTTACAAAAAGGTTGCATTTGGGCGTGTCCCGAAGTAACATGTTACTCGGACGCGGCACTAGAGTAGGCGTTCGATCCAATCGTGGTACCGCCCTTTCTTCCAAGGTTCAAGAGCCGTAACTAACTGTCTCGTCCTGGGTGCACATTTACGCCCTGGACTAGGTACGGAGACCCCCTATGGCGTGGTACGCATATTGCCTCACTGAGCAAGAGACCCTTACAAACGGAACCCGCGCACGGCGCCCCTTCTTATTGGAAGGCATTCAAGGAGTCAACGCAGCCCCGGTGTTGAGCTATCCCAGCGGGGAATTTGCGGTTGTGGTTAGTGAATATGACCGTGCCACGAAAATTGAAGACAAGGCAGTCCTGGAGCATGCCCACGTGGTCAGCGTGTGTTTCCGCACCGGCACCGTGCTTCCGTTCCGTTTTGGCACCATTTTCGACACCGACGAAGCCTTGCGGCAGGCTGTACGCGCCAATCGCCGGGCCTTCGGGCAGAGTGTCGAACGGCTCCGTGGCAAGTCCGAAATGCACCTCAAGGTGCTGGTTCGCGACGGTTCTCTGCGAGAAGCCCTGGCGGAAGTCCAACTGCCCGACACCGTTGGCGGCGAGTATCTGCTGAAGCTCCGCGAGAAGGCTTCCAAAGACCGCGAACGCCAGACCAAGGCCCGCGCCCTCTCCGTACAGGTTCACAAGATGTTTAACCCTCTCGAAGAAGAGATTAGTTGCAAGAGGGTAAACACCAACGGGATGCTGATTGACATCGCTCACCTCATCGATTCCAAGTCTGTCGAGAAGTACCAGAACCGCTATAGCAGCGCCGCCAAGCAGTTGAAGAATTGCGAGCTGTCGGTAAGCGGTCCCTGGCCGCCGTACCATTTCCTGCCCGGCAAGCTGCGCACTGTGGCAGGAAATTCGTAAACCAAGGGAACAGTGCCCTGCACGCAATGTGCAGTAATATGCAGACTTGATCGCGCAAACCGCTTGCGCGGGTTCCTCGCCCAGAGTCCACATGTGGCATAACTCCAATCCTTACAGCCTCTTGCAAAAACTCGATTTCAGCCCAGTGAGTCCGGTGCATTTGGTGTGGCAAATGCTTCTCCCAGAGCAATGAGAGAGGCCGCCGACGAATTGACCTTCACTGCGTATTTTCGACCTTCTTTGAGCCGACCCGCTTTCCGGATCGGTCCCTTGTATCGCCTTTCCTGACTCCTTCCTGACCTGCCTCTTTTGAGAATGTGGCCCCAGAAATGGGGCCGCTTTTTCGTCCGCCGAATTACGTCGCGCCCGTTTCGGTTAGGGACTTTCCAGGCTGGGCAGAGGCGCGGACCCTTGCCATACATCCAGCTATCCGGTTACAGTCACAAGTCAACATGCGCCTACAGACTTCTGCTTTCTTGCTCATTGCCTTGGCTGTTTTGTTGGCTCCTTTCGCCCCGGCGCGAGACGAATCAACCCCAACTACAACGAAGGACCTGGCTGCTCTTCGCGACGCAGCCCTGGCCGATGACTACGCCTATCAACAAGCGGCGCATTTGACCGATAACATCGGCCCCCGCCCCTCCGGTTCGCCGCAAGCGGAAGCCGCAGTCAACTATGTGGCCGGCGAGTTGCGCCGTCTCGGGCTTGAGGTCCAACTGGAAGATGTTCACGTCCACCGCTGGATGCGCGGCATCGACTCCGCTGAACTGACTGGCTATCCCGGACAAGCCCCGGGCGCCACCCAAAAAATTGTGGTCACCGCCCTCGGAGGCAACGCTCCCACGCCGGCCGGCGGAATCGACGCCGAAATCGTGGTGGTTAAGAACTTTTCAGAGTTGAGGGCCTTGGGGCGGGACCGGGTAGCGGGAAAAATTGTGGCCTTCAATTTCCCCTTTGATAAACAAAAAGCGGCCAACGGGCTGGCCGGCGATGCCTACGTCGAAGCCGTCGAGTACCGCACCAACGGTCCCAGGGCCGCCGCAGAGTGGGGCGCCGTAGCCTGCGTCGTGCGCTCCGTAGGGGGAGCTGTCTACCGCCTGCCGCATACCGGATACAGCTTACCAGCAGGCATCCCCGCCGGAGCCGTCACCAGCGAAGATGCCGATTTGCTGGCCCGCCTCGCCGCCCAGGGCACGGTGAAGATGCATCTCACTCTCACTTCGCAAAACGGACCCGACGTGCTCAGCCACAACGTCATCGCCGATCTCAAAGGATCCCAGCATCCCGAACAAGTCGTCATCGTTTCCGGACATCTCGATTCCTGGGATCTCGGAACCGGAGCCATCGACGACGCCGCCGGAGTTGCCATCTCCATGGAAACCGCGCAACTCATCCAGCAATTGCACCTGCACCCCCGGCGCACCATCCGGGTCATCGCCTGGATGGACGAAGAAATCGATGGCCGCGGCCACGATGTTTACGCGGCAGATCACGCCTCCGAAGTTGGCAACGTCTCGGCTGCCATTGAAAGCGATCTGGGCGCGTCGCACCCCCTGGGTTTCTGGGCCAGAATCCACCCCAGGACGCTGCCCCTGCTCAAACCCGTCCAGGATGTTCTGCAATCCTTCGGCGCGAATGTGATCGAAGTCGTCCCCTTCAGTCCCGGTTCAGACATCGCACCCCTCGCCACGGCAGGCGTGCCCACCCTCGGCCTCATGCAGGACGGGCGCACTTACTTCAATTATCATCACACCGCCGCCGACACTCTCGACAAGATTGTTCCCCAGGAACTGCGCGAGAACGCCGCCGCCATGGCGGTCATGGGATACGCGCTCGCCAACCTTCCCGACCCCTTGCCGCGCTGACTCTCCCAAAACAGGAATCCCGCGCGCCAGTTGACGCATCTTATTTCAGGCGCATATCATCTTCGTTTAACCTAGAGAGCTTGGGACGCGTCAGAAGGGCAGACTATCGGTGAAGTCATTATCCATGGAAAAAAAGAAGCTGGATTCTTTCCGCAAGCGACTGGAAACGCGGCAGCAGGAGTTGCGCCGCATGGTCACTCGCACCGAGCAGGACGGCCGCACAGTGGACGAAGACTCGGCTCAAGACATTGCCGACCGCGCTGCCAGTTCCTATACCAAAGAATTTCTGTTCCACCAGAGCAACAACGACCGTCAACTTCTCCAGATGGTGGAGAACGCCTTGTCGCGCATTCGCGAGGGCACCTTCGGTGAGTGCATCTCCTGTGGCAAGGACATCAACCCCAAGCGCCTCGAAGCCGTGCCCTGGACCCGCCACTGTATCGAGTGCCAGGAAAAACTGGAGCAAGGACGCCTGGAAGAAGCTTCAAAGTAAGTGCTGACGCGAGCCCCCGCGCCCGCAAAAGCCGGCGACCGTCACCTCTTTGACGCTGCCGATTTTCGCCTGTTAGACTGAAAGATTGTCAGGCTGGACGATACAGCCAAAGGGGAGTTCGTGCGCGCAGAAACCCGCCATCAACTAAAGCAGGACCGCTTCACCAAAACCACCATTGACATGGCGGAAAAAACCGCCCACTGGTCCGCCGAGCATCAGGGCAGGGTGATCGTCCTGGGCGCAATCGCGTTACTGATCGCGGCCGGCGTCGTCGGTACCTGGTATCACTTCAACCAGGAGGACCAGAAAGCCAGCATCGAGATGAGCCGGGCCGTCCGCACCCTGGATACTCCTGTGCGGCCGCCCAACATGCCGCCCCAGCCGGAGAATCCGAGCTTCGCCAGCGCCGGTGAGCGTGCGGCCGCCGCCCACAAGCAGTTTCAGGAAATTGCCGATAAGTATCCCTACACCAAGGCCGCCGATTTCGCCCACTACTTTCTGGGTCTGACCTCGGTCGATATGGGCGACTCCGCCGGCGCGGAGCGTGAACTGAAGAAGGTGGCTTCCTACCGCAATGCCGATCTCGCTGCCCTGGCCAAGTTCGCTCTGGCCTCAATCTATCGCAACTCCAACCGCAGCCCCCAGGCCATCGAGATTTACAAACAGCTCGCGGCGAAACCCACCGCCACCGTGAGCAAGGCAACCGCCCAGATGGAGTTGGCCGCCACCTATCAAGCCAATAACCAGCCCCTTGAAGCCAAAGTGATCTACCAGCAGCTCCAGAAGGAAAACCCCGGTGGCGAAGTTTCGCAACTCGCGTCCGCCAAACTGCAAGAAATGAAATAACCGCCAGGCCGCACCTGGGCTCCGATTCCCCTACGCCCTGGTGAACAACCGCGTCCATTCTTCGCGCCGCGTCGGCGCCACCAACCCCGCTCTCACATTTGCAGCCACGTGCTCGCGCTGCGACATCCCTACCAATGCCGTCGTAAGTCCGGGAGCCGACCGCGAAAATTGAATTGCATTCTCCGCGTCACTCTTCAGACCCAGCACCCGGCGGACCCCCTCCGGCATTCCGTGCGTAAGCTGCCCCTGATGCAGCGTGGCGCTCCCCACCACCGCGATCCCCAGCTTTTCCGCCGCCACCAGCAACGGCGCCTTCTGTTTTTCCACACGCTGGTTGGCCAGCGCGAAGGCTTCCGGCATGGCCAGACTGAACGGCAACTGCACAAACCGGAAGTGATGCTGCGCTCCGCCCGCCTCGCGCGCCAGCGCCTCCACTTCGGCCAGCCCAACATAATCCCGCGCGCCCTCAGCCAGGCGAAAAGCGCTCCAGGTCGCCATACCGTAGTACGCAATATGCCCCGCCTTGACCTGCCGCTCCAGCATTACAAACGCCTCACGCAGGCGCTGATGGAAAATCTCACGTGCGACCTCCGCCAGCTGTGACTCTGGATTGTGAACGTAGAAAACATCGATGGTTTCCAAATCCAGATTGCGCCGCGAGCGTTCAATCTGATTTTCCAGATACGCCGTGCTCATGCAGTGCATCCCACCGGCCAACTGCGCCGGATCGATGATCCCGGGCTCCACATATTCGCGCATGAAGTAGGCTCGCGGGTTCACTGGCAAATCCCCGTCAAACGAGAGATAGCCGGCCTTGGTGCAAATTACAATTTGATTACGCTTCACTTCTCCGGAATCGATCGCTTGCCGCAGCGCCGCTCCCACATTGCGTTCCGAACGCTGATGCCGGTAATTGATGGCCGTATCGAGCACATTGATGCCCGCGCCCAGCGCCGTAGCAATGGCGGCTGTGTATTCCCGGTCAGTGGCATCGTCGGTCTCGCCCAGGTACGTCCCCGCCCCAATCGACGACATCCACAACGCCCCCGCTCCCGGCGCCTGCTCCGGACGACGAAAGTGCCCAGCATCCCGCAACAGCGGGAATCGTTCCCGGTAGCTGGATGTTCCTTCGGGAGTCGCGCGTCCAGGAAGCATAGGAGCAATACTCGCTAACAACTGGCGATCCGCATCAAGAACGGCTTTTTTATCGCGCCAGAAGCATCACATCAGACGCTGAGATTTAAAATCGGGGCTGGCCCCCGTTACCCTCACAATATCTTCTTGCCAAACGCCGAAAGCGTCAGCTCCACTGCCAAATCCGCCGTACGATTGTGTTCATCAATCACCGGATTCACTTCCACAATCTCGAAGCTCAACATGCGGCCGTGGTCGGCAATGATCTCCATCGCCAGATGAGCCTCCCGGTAGGTCGCTCCGCCGCGCACCGGCGTTCCCACTCCCGGCGCATCTTCCGGATCGATCCAGTCCATATCCAGCGAAACATGGTAACCGGCGGTTCCACGTCCCGCCATACGCAAAGCTTCTTCAATTACGGTGCGCATGCCGCGTTCGTCGATATCGCGCATGGTAAACACTTCGATGCCGGCCCGGCGCACATTTTCCTTTTCCACGGCATCAATGTCGCGCACTCCCACCAGCACGCAGTTTTCCGCATGCACCTTGGGTGAAAAACCGAGAATATTGACCAGTTCCGGCGGGCCCAGGCCCATGATGGCGGCCAGCGGCATGCCGTGAACGTTCCCGCTTGGTGAACTGTCCGGCGTATTGATGTCGGTGTGTGCGTCAATCCAGATCAGGCCGATTTTCTGGTTCTGTTTGCGATAGAACTCCGCCACCCCCGCCACGCTGCCCACGGCCATCGAATGATCGCCGCCCAATGAAAGCGGAAACTTCCCGGCTTCCAGCGTTTTCAAAACCTGCTCGGCGTGTTTGGTGCAGGTAGCGGTAATCTCCTTCAGATACTTGGCGTGCGGATCTCCTTCCTTTTTCTGCTCTGGAATGGCGACCGCCACATTGCCCCCGTCTTCCACAATATGGCCAAGCGCTTCGAGCCGGGCTTCGAGACCCGCCACCCGCACCGCCGACGGCCCCATATCCACCCCACGCCGCGACTGCCCAAGATCAAGCGGCACCCCGATCACCCGGATTTTCTTAGCGCTGATGTTTGAAGAAGTTGTGGCCGCTGCTGTCATAACTCAGATCCGCGTTTCTAAGATTGTCCCCTGTGTCCCTCTGTGTTCCCTGTGGTGAACGTTCTCTCCGCGTCCTCCGCGAACTCTCTGCGCCCTCTGCGTTTTAAGATTTCCCCTGTGGTTCCTCTGTGCTCTCTGTGGCGAACGTTCTTAAGATTTTCCCTGTGTTCCTCTGTGCCCCCTGTGGTGAACGCTTTTCTCTGCGCTACGGATACAACCGGTGCAGCATCCGAGGAAACGGAATCGTCTCCCGCACATGCTCCAACCCGCAAATCCAGGCCACTGCCCGCTCGATTCCCATCCCGAACCCCGAGTGCGGTACACTGCCGTACTTTCTCAAATCCAGGTACCACTTGAAAGCTTCCTCCGGTAGGCCGTGCTCATGAATGCGCTTCACCAGCAAGTCATAAGATGCCATACGCTGTGACCCGCCGATGATTTCGCCATACCCCTCCGGCGCCAGCACATCCACGCACAGCGCCAGCTCCGGCCGCTCCGGATCAGGCTCCATATAGAACGCCTTCACCTTTGCCGGATAACGATGCACCATCACCGGCCGCTCGAACTGCGAAGAAATGTAGGTCTCATCCGGCGACCCCAGGTCTCCACCCCATTCAAACTTATTTTCCAAGGCTCCCTTGGCATGCCCCTCCTGGAGCATCTTCACCGCGTCGTCATAAGTGATGCGCGGGAACGGAGTCTCCACCTTTTCGAGCTTTGAGATATCTCGGCCGATCACCGTCAGATCAGCCCGCCGTTTCTCCAGACAGCGCTTCACCAGAAAACTAAGCAGCCGCTCCGCCAGGTCCATGATGTCGCCAAGCTCTGCGTAAGCGACTTCCGGTTCCACCATCCAAAACTCCGTCAGATGCCGCCGCGTCTTCGACTTCTCCGCCCGAAACGTCGGACCAAACGAATACACCTTGCCCAGCGCCGCCGCCGTAGCCTCAATGTAAAGCTGTCCTGACTGCGTAAGAAACGCCTGCTCCTCGAAGTAATCGACAGGGAAGAGGGTGCTGGTGCCTTCGCAAGCCGCCGGCGTCAGAATCGGCGGATCAGTGAGCGTAAAGCCCTGGTCATCGAAAAAATCCCGCGCCGCTTTCACAATCTCCGCTCGCACTCGCAAGATCGCTGCCTGCCGGGGCGTACGCACCCAAAGATGCCGGTGCTCCATCAGAAAATCAACGCCGTGCTCTTTCAGCGAAATAGGATACGGATCCGTCTCCGAAACTCGCTGCACCACCTGCACGCCCGTGACATCGAGTTCGAATCCGCCGGGAGCGCGCTTGTCGGCCCGCGGCTTGCCCTCAACGATGACGCTCGACTCCTGCGTCAACCCCTTGATCGCCTCGAACACCTCAGGCGCGACCGCGTTCTTCGGGACCACCCCCTGAATCACCCCAGACCCATCGCGAAACTGCGGAAACAACAGCTTGCCGCTCTCGCGCAGGTTGTAGAGCCACCCACGAATGGTGACCGCCTGCCCCTCATGCTTGCCGATGTCTGCGATGGTCGTTACCGGTGATGACATAGTCAAACTTTTCCCAGTGTTCCTCTGTGCTCCCTGTGGTTTCAGCGTTTCTCCTTAAGCTTTTCCCTGTGCCCGCTGTGACCCCTGTGGTTCAGCATTTCTCCGCGCCCTCTGCGTTTTAAGATTTTCCAACTATCTCAACTCTCCTCCAGCTTCCGAAACGCAGCCCCCATCTTCTCCACCGGGCTGGCCTTCTCTTCGCCCTCGATCTCCAGTAGCAACGCCGGCTGATGCGGCGCAGTCCTCAACAACTCCATGGCCTGCTTCCAGTCGATCGTTCCCTCGCCCGGCCACAAATGCGAATCCCGGTCCCGCGCATTGTCATGCACATGAGTCGAGCGAATCCGGTTCTTCAAGCTGTCAAACGCCTGGGCGACGTCATTCATCAGGTGCGCATGTCCGAAATCGAAACAGATCCCGACATCGTCGAAGTGCGAGATATGGATCAATTCCATCAGCTTTTCCGGCGTGCTCAATTCATTGGGAATATTCTCCAGCAGAATGCTGACCCCCAGGGGTTTGGCAAAAGCCCGCAAATGCTCGATCGATGTCATGGCCGCGTCGAACTTGCGGTCATCCAGCGATTCTCCCGGCACCCCAATGTGCTGGATCAGAAAACGGAATGGAATCTGCTCCGCCAGTTCCAGCGCTCGCTTGATCTCGTCCATCGCTTCAACACGCGCCGCCCGGTCCGCCGAAGCTATATTCAACGGCGCAGACCCCGTACGCCCCCACTCATAGTCCGAGTAAAGCGGCGCATGCACCGAATTCAGCGGCGTCGCTTTACTGCGAAACCAGTCCGCGATTTCCCGCACGTGCTGCTTGCGGTTGGCGTAATCCAGATGCTGGCGCGCCGCAAAGATTTCAATCGACTCCGCGCCGCCCCGCACCAGGCCGTCCAGCAGCCCAGGGTGCAACCGTTCCTTCACATGAATAAAGGTAGAAATTGCTCTTTGCATTTAGTATCCAACCGGCTTTCCGTTATTTCTGCCGTCACTCGCGCCCAGGCGCTCTCCGGTCCCGGGATCGATGGCAATGCACTCGCCATCACTCCAGTAGGGCGAAAACTCTCCTCCCGAAATCTCGCCAACCTCGACTTTGTGCCCCATTTGCTCCAAAGACTTTATCGTATCCGGAGAGAACCACTGTTCCACGTTGATCCGGTCCGGCAGCCACTGGTGGTGAAAGCGGGGCGCGTTCACTGCTTCCTGAATGTTCATACCATAATCCACCACACCCATCAGGATGTTCGCCACCGTTGTAATAATATGCGACCCGCCCGGCGAACCCAGCACCAGAAAAAGCTTCCCGTCTTTCAGCACCATGGTCGGGGTCATCGAAGAGAGCGGCCGCTTGCCCGGGCCGATGGAATTTGCCGGCCCCTGAATCATCCCGTAAAGATTCGGCACGCCCTCCTTGGAAGTAAAATCGTCCATCTCGTCATTAAGTAAAAAGCCCAGGCTCCCCGCCGTCACTCGCGATCCAAAGCCATCGTTCAAAGTCGTGGTGACCGCCACAGCGTTGCCATCGCCGTCCACCACAGAGTAGTGCGTCGTATGCTGAGGCTCGCGCACCACCGCGGGCATGGGGTTTGCCCGGGCATACTGCTCCAACTCACTGAAAACCGCCGGACGCTTCAGGTCTTTGCTCGGAGTTGCGTGTGCCGCGTCAAGCGACTCGCGCCACGCCGCCGCATACTTCTTGTCGATCAACTGCGCCACCGGAATTCGCGAGAAGTCCGGATCGCCCATAAATTCCGCCTTGTCAAAATAAGCCCGGCGAAATGCCTCCACAGTCAGATGAATGGCTTGCGCTGAGCGGTCCCCCAGCTTCGCCAGATCGTAGCCCTCAAGAATATTGAGAATCTCCAGCAGCGTAGTCCCTCCCGCCGAAGGCGGCGGCGCGCTGATAATGTCGTAGCCCCGGTAGCTCCCCCGCATCGGTGCGCGTTCCTTTACTTCATACTTGTCAAGATCGTCCGCGGTGATCAGCCCTCCGCCTTTCTGCACAAACGCCGCCAGCTCGCGCGCCATGGCCCCGTGATAAAAATCGTCCGGATCAGAGGCGATCCGTTCCAAGGTCCGCGCCAGCTCAGGCTGCCGGAAGATCTCGCCCTGCTCGTAATACTTCCCATCGCGCTGAAAAATTCGCCGCGAATCCGCGAATCTCGCCAGATCCTTTGCGCCCCGCATGTCGTGTGCATCTTCCCAGGCCAGCGCGAACCCGTCGCGCGCCAGCTTGATGGCGGGAGCGGCCACCTGCTTCAAAGTCAGCTTGCCGTACTTTTTCTCCGCGTAAACCATGCCCGCAACCGACCCCGGCACTCCAATCGACTTGAAGCCCACCAGGCTCGCGTCCGCGATCACATTGCCCTGCGCGTCCAGATACATATTGGCCGTAGCTGCCGCCGGCGCCTTCTCTCGATAATCAATGAAGTGCGTCGCGCCGTCAGCCATGCGGATCAGCATGAACCCGCCACCCCCTAAATTCCCCGCCTCCGGATACACCGCCGCCAACGCAAACCCGGTGGCCACCGCCGCGTCCACCGCGTTCCCGCCCGCCTGCATGATCTCCGCCCCGGTTCGCGAAGCCAGCTCCTTCACGCTGACCACTATCGCGTGCCGCGCATGCACCGGCTGGACAGACGAACCCCACAACCCCGGAACCCAGCCCAGAGCCACCAAAAGCAGCAAAATCAATCGCTTGCGCGTATTTGCCATGAAAGCCAGACTCCTGAGGCTAGCCCAGCCACAGACGGCGAGTCAAATCCGATAGCCAGGAATTGCTTTCCTCCGTGCGACCCTGTGCCCCCCGTGGTTGAGTCTCTTCTCCGCGAACTCAGCAGGCCTTCTCAGCGTTCTCTGCGTTGAGCCGCTGGGTCCTGAGAATTAGCTTTCCTCCGTGCACCCCTGTGCCCTCCTGTGGTTGAGTTCTTCTCCGCGAACTCAGCAGGCCTTCTCCGCGTTCTCTGCGTTGAGCGGCTGAGTCCTGAGAATTGCTTTCCTCCGTGCCACCCCTGTGCCCCCCTGTGGTTGAGCTCTTCTCCGCGAACTCGGCAGCGTCCACTGCGTTGAGCGGTTGGGCTTGGTTTTGTCCGCGCAGAAGATCCGGAGCCAAAGTCGTGTCCCGCTACCCACACCGTGTCCACCAACCCGCGCCGACTTTCACCCCCCCAACCCTAAGTTCCGCAGAATCAATCCTCGCCCACATGGCCACCACCATGCTTTTCTCCAGACCGACTGGGAGACCAGCACAGGAGAAAACATCATGCCGCAGTTCACACAGCTCAATTTGCAAAGCAAGCCAGATTCGAAATCACAACCCAAACCCGCCGCCTTCATCGGGAAGCAAACCCTGGCGTTATTCGCCGGCGCGGCCCTCGCCATAACCCTCGTCGGAGGTCTGCTGCTCGAAACCAGCGGCTGCTCGCGCGAGAACGACACCGCCGTCGCCATCCAACACCCAATCACTTCACCCATCACAAGCGCCCCCACCCCGGTTCAAGAAGCCCCCGCCGCTGCGACACCAACTCCCGTTGCCAGGAAGGTCCACAAACGGCGGCCCACAACCGCCCTCTACGCTGACAAGAATTCCGGCATCACGTTCCGCTACCCAAAACGCTACACGCTGAAGCCCGCCGACAGCACCAAGTCTGACGCCGCTCGGCAGTCCGCCATGAACTTCGTCCAGCCCGGCGGCGTGGATATCGTCACCGTTGAGCTGCCCAAAAATTCCTATCCCCACACCGACCTCGCCTCCGCATCGTTCCACGTCAGTGTGAACCCGACTCTGACAGCCGAGCAATGCGGCCAGTTCGCATTGCTCCAGCCGGCTTCCACCGACAAACCCGCCATCCTGCCGGCCAAAGTCAGGCTGGCCGGTCTGGATCTCCAGACCGTAGAAGCAGTCAGCGGCTCCGAACTCAGCCAGTCTGACGCCAGGTACTACCACGCCTTCGCCAACGGCGCATGCTATGAGTTCTCTCTCAACCTCTCAACCGAAGCCAAGATTGAAGACGCCGACACCAAACACACCGAAGACGAAGTCGCTCCCGTCGATCGCACTCAAGTCTTTCGCCGCCTGCGAAACCTCCTGGCAACGGTGAAAATCGAACCCGTAGCCGCTGCCAAAGCGACCACGCCCGCCGCCACGCCGGAAACCACCACGCCGGCCTCAGACGTCGCCGCCAAGTAACTCCGACCCACGGGCCGCAGGCTCTCCCTCCTGCGGCCCTTTTTCGCATGGACACTCTTTACGATTCCAGATAATATTGCCGGGCCGTCAGTTGGCCCGCCCCGCGCCACTCCCAGCGCCCGCGGAAATAAAACCTGGCAAAGGATCTCCCATGCTCCGCCCAGCTTTCCGCCGCAACGCAGTCGCGCTGATCTGCCTTACCGCCGCCCTGACCCTGTCCGCTCAGGCCCAATTCACGCTGGTAAAAATCAGCGAAGACCGCTTCACCAACCCTGATAGCGTTCACCGCACCGAAGTCGAGCCCGACTCCTTCGCCTGGGGAAACACAATTGTCATGACCTACCACGTGGCCCGCCGCCCCGGCTCCGTCGGATGGGGCAGCGCTGACGTCGGCTTCTCGACCTCCACCGACGGCGGCAAGACCTGGAAAGCCGGCTATCTTCCCGGCCTCACTATCAACTACAAAGGCGGGCCCTACGGCGCCACCGCCGATCCCTCCGTCGCCTACGACGCCAAACACGGCGTGTGGATGATCTCCACTCTGCCACTCGTCGGTTTGAATCAGAACTCCGGCCTCATCGGCGACGTCGCCGTCAGCCGCTCTAAAGACGGCATCCACTGGGGCAACCCGATTCCCATCGACACCACCCATCTCGACGACAAGAACTGGACTGTCTGTGACAACACTCCCACCAGCCCCTTCTACGGCAACTGCTACACCGAGTGGGATCAGGCCTTCGGCTCGGGCGACGTCCTCATGAGCACCTCCACCGACGGCGGCTCAACCTGGGGCCCCGGCAAGCCCTCGGCCGATCACGCCTTCGGCCTCGGGGGTGAACCGATTGTCCAACCCAACGGCACTGTCATCGTCCCCTTCGAAGGTTTCGAAATTCAGGCCTTCCGTTCCACCGACGGCGGCAACACCTGGGGCCGCAGTGTCAACGTCGCCAGCATCAACAGCCACCTCGACGCCGGCGGCGTGCGCAATCCCAATCTTCCCTCCGCTGACGTCGACAGCGCCGGAAACGTTTACGTGGTTTGGAGCGATTGCCGCTTCCGCAGTGGTTGCGCCTCGAACGACATCGTGATGAGCGCCTCCGCCGATGGCGTCACCTGGACTCAACCCGCCCGCATTCCCATCGACGCCGCCAACAGCAAATACGACCACTTCCTGCCCGGTATCGGCGCCGACCCTGCCACCTCCGGCGCCCATGCCCACCTCACCGTGGTCTTTTATTACTACCCGGTGTCAAACTGCGGCAATTCCTGCCAGCTGGATGTAGGTTTCACCACCTCCAGCGACGGCGGAGCCACCTGGACCACCGGCCACAAACTCGCCGGCCCCATGCAGTTGAAATGGCTGCCGGTTTCCGACAACGGCTACATGGTCGCCGACTACATCGGCGTGTCCTATTCGAACGGCAACCCCTTCGGAGTATTCGCCGTAGCCAAAGCTCCCGCCGGAGGCCTGCTCAACGAATTCATGGTCACAACCAGGCAACCGTTACTGGCCTCCGCCAACGAGCCCCGCTTCAGCTCAAAAGCCGACAGACCTGTCCCCGGAGCCCACTCCGATCACGTGGTAATCCACTATTACGACGACGAAGGCCACCTACCGATCCCCGCAACGCGCAAGCTGACGGAGAAGTAGCAATAACGGAACATGTAGCGCGGGTGCCCTCGCCCGTGGCCTTTGACTTTGCCTTTTGCCACTCGAACGAAATCGACAGCACCCGAGACGTGTTCATCCGTCACTGACAAACAACCTTCAATCCACGAACATGGAAATCAAGAGAGAACCACCATGGCTCAAGCCACGTTGAAGAACAACTACCAATACCGCAGACGCCTGCCGCACTATCAAAAGGACAATCATGCCATCTTCGTTAGCTTTCGAGCCGGAGGTACAAACGTATTATCCGAAACCGCCCGCGACATCGTCCTGAAACATTGCCTTCACGACCACGGAACCAAAGCCCACTTCCACGCCGCCGTCGTAATGCCCGACCATGTCCATCTCCTGCTAACGCCGCTGCGTCACCCGAACGGTGACCTATACTCGCTGATAGAAATTCTTCAAGCGATTAAGTCAGTGTCCGCACACCGCGTGAATCGAGCGCTCAACCGCCGGCCCGCTATGGCAGGAAGAATCTTTCGATCACGTGTTGAGATCAGAAGAGAGCCTGGAACAAAAGCGAGAATACATCCGCCAAAACCCCGTGCGAAAAGGACTAGTAAGAAAACCCGAAGACTACCCCTGGCTATGGTTGGAACCAATGAACGGTGTTGCGCAAAAAATGAACATGTAGCGCGGACGCCCCCGCCCGTGGACTTTGAATTTGACTCTGTCAGACTTCGGTCTCCAGATGCGTCTGTGCCCGCCCACGCCTGCTGCTGCTGCAAGGTCAAAAACCCACGGGCGAGGGCGCCCGCGCTACACGACCTTCGCCCAAAAAGGAAAAGGCCGTCGAGATTTCTCTCAACGGCCCTTATTTAATGCCGGCAACGACCTACGCTCCCACACACTTTCGCGTGCAGTACCATCGGCCCTGCGGGGCTTAACTTCCGTGTTCGGGATGGGAACGGGTGGAACCCCCGCGGTAAGATCACCGACAACTTGATCGCGCTAACGCGCGAAAGCTGCTAGCGACTGGCTTCTAGCCAAACTCGCTTCCCCAGTTCGGGTCAGCTAGCGGCTAGTAGCTAGATGCTGATTTTCAAAGATCGCGAGGCCGAAACCTCACAACTGAATAGATTGGGTGTTACTTAATCGACAAGACTCCAAAAATCGTCGGCGCACAGCCGCCAGCTTCATTTCTTCGCACCCAATTTCTGATGCGAGAGAAACTTGCTTCCGCCTCCAACTCAGGTTCTAGCTGAGGTCGGAAGCTGATAGCTGACAGCTGATGTTCCGAGTAAATTTTATGGTCAAGCCGAACGGGCGATTAGTACTGGTAAGCTGCACCGATCACTCGGCTTCCACTTCCAGCCTATCAACCAGGTAGTCTTCCTGGGCCCTTCTTATCCCTTACGGGTTGGGAGATCTCATCTTGAGGAGTGCTTCCCGCTTATATGCATTCAGCGGTTATCACAACCGAACTTCGCTACCGAGCGGTGCCATTGGCATGACAGCTCGAACACAAGAGGTTCGTCCATCCCTGTCCTCTCGTACTAAGGACAGGTCCTCTCAAATCTCCTACGCCCACAACAGATAGGGACCGAACTGTCTCGCGACGTTCTGAACCCAGCTCACGTACCGCTTTAATAGGCGAACAGCCTAACCCTTGGAACCTTCTACAGCTCCAGGATGCGATGAGCCGACATCGAGGTGCCAAACC
>JBOGLG010000003.1:0-133380 GCA_050745985.1 Terriglobales bacterium
CTTTGATCCACGCTTCTTTCAGACCCCGCCTCGCGACGACGCCCTTGCGCTTCTCTAGCCCTTCACCTCCACCAGATTGGGCAGGGGACTTTCACCCCCAAGCTGTCGAACATGTTCGGCACACAAGCAAAAGGCCAGCTCGCGGCTGGCCTTTTCACTTCGAATCTGACAACTACTTCTTTGCCGGAGGGGCGATCGCATCTTTGGTCGCCTTGGCTACGCGGAATTTCACCACGGTCTTGGCCTTGATCTGAATGGGTTCGCCGGTCTGCGGATTGCGTCCCATGCGGGCTTTGCGGTGGGCCTTTACCAGACGGCCGAGTCCAGGCACGACAAACACGCCATTCTTCTTGGTCTCTTTTACGGCGGTGTCCACCAGATGCTCAATGAAGGCGGCTGCGGTCTTGTTGTTGGTCTCGAGTTTTTCAGCCAGATGGCGGACGAGTTGGGTCTTGGTCATACCTGAAGCCATTGCTTCCTCCTGTAAAATCGTTGATTTTCCTGCGGTGACTGCCATCTTATATCAGCGTTGCTGTGGAAAAACAGCGTTTTCGCCGCCTTTTATGCGGTTTTTCTCAAATGGGAACCACAAAAGCCCACAAAAACCGCCGTTATTGACTGCGCTGGCTCCGAAACCCCTGTTTTCAGCGGGCTGTAGCCTCCCGCACGAAGGCCGGAGCGGGCTGCAGGCGCGTGGGATAATGAACGCACGGGAGATTCACTGTGAGTTGTGCGATCTGCGAAAAACGCAAAGAGAAGCGTTTCTGCCCCGCGCTGCACGGCCGCATCTGTGCGCAATGTTGTGGCGAGCAGCGCGAAGTGACGCTCGATTGCCCGAGTGATTGCATCTATCTGCAGCAGGCGCGGGAGCACGAAAAGCCGCGCGAGTTGCGGGATTTGGACCAGGCAGCGCTGTTTCCGCAGATTGAACTCGGCGACCAGTTTCTCTACGAGCATGAGCATCTGATTGTGGGATTGACCTTCGCGCTGGCCAAATGCGTGCGCGCCGACCGCGCGATCAACGATGCCGACATGATCGCCGGGCTCGGGGCGATCACCAAGACTCGCGAGACGCTGGCGAATTCAGGATTGCACTACGAGACGCCGACCACCAGCTTGAGCCAGCAGGCCATCGCCGCGGAAGTACAGCAGACCCTGAAGGAATATCGGGAGGCCGAAGAAAAGCATCTGGGCTATTCGCGGCTGCGGGATTCCGATGTGCTGAAAGCGCTGGTGTTTCTGCTGCGCATGGGATACGCGCGCACTTCCGGCAGGCCCAAGGCGCGGGCATTTGTGGATTTTGTGCTGGCACAATTTCCTGAGCAGCCGGTGATTGCCGCACCGGAAGAGGCGGGCAGCCGGTTGATTGTGCCCTGAAATTCGTGGCTAGGTCTTACGCACCGCCTGCCCAGGCGGCAAAGCATCGCGCAGCTCACGAATCGTACGCTTTAGCACAGGATGGGCCACTCCGGGAGCGATTTCCGCCAGTGGTTCCAGGACGAAACGCCGTTGGTGCAGGGCTGGGTGAGGAATCGTCAGGCCGTTGGCTTCGACGGTCGAACCCGCGAACAACAGAATGTCAATGTCGATCGTGCGCGGGCCTTTTTTCTGGGCGCGCTTTCTGCCCATTTGTTCTTCGATTTCGAGGATGTGCGCCATGAGTTGCTGCGGCGTCTCTTCGGTCTCCAGTTCGGCGGCGCAATTCAAGAACCAGGGCTGGGCGGTGAATTCGACCGGCTCGGTTTCGTAGAATGACGAGATTTTCAGAATCTTCCCCAGCATGCCGAGCCGAAGAATGGCGTCTCTCAAGTTGGCGGCCCGGTCGCCAAGGTTTGAGCCGAGCGAGAGATAAACGATGTCAGACAGAGCAGTCTCAGCTTTCGGCCCCGGTATCCAGCTTTAGACTTGCGGAGGGGCGTCCGCCGACGGAAGCTTTATTCTATGCTTTCCATTTATAGCAAAATCGACCGCACTCAGCGCCTGCTACGCATGTTGGAGGAAGATGCGCCGCTGCTGGCGCTGCGAGTGGCCCCGTTGACGGCGGAACGGCAACAGACCGCGAAGGAGTATGCCGCCCAGTTGCGGGCGCGCACCCGGGCAGAACTGGAAAAACTCATCGAGCAAAGCTCCTTCTGGGACGCGAACGATCGGACCCCGCAACCCGCAGATTAAGCCTAGCGCTTGCTAAGCCCGTGAGGCCAAACCGCTCTGCTACTTCTGCAGCAGATCTTCCATTTCTTTTTCGTTGATGACGCGGACTCCGAGCTCATTGGCCTTGTCCAGTTTGGAACCGGCGTCGGTCCCGGCGACCACGTAGTCGGTCTTCTTACTGACGGAACCCGCAACGCGCCCCCCGGCGTCCTCGAGCGCCTTCTTGATCAGGTCGCGGGGGCGGGTGAGGGTCCCGGTCAGCACGAAAGTCTTTCCGGCGAGCTTGGTGCCGCGCTCTTTCTTCTTGCCGGTGAAGGTCAGCCCGGAGGCGCGCAGGCGGTCAATCAACTTGCGGTTGCTGGGCTCACGGAAGAACTCAACGATGCTTTGCGCGATGCGCGGGCCGACTTCGGCGACGTCCTGGAGCTCTTCTTCGCCGGCGTCGATGAGGGCGTCCATCGATCCAAAATGCTCGGCAAGAAACTGCGCGGTACGCTCTCCGACCATGCGAATGCCGAGACCGTAGATGACGCGCTCGAGGGGCAGCTTCTTGGAGGCTTCAATTTCGTCCAGAACATTTTGCGCGGACTTGTCGCCCATGCGCTCGAGTGAGAGCAGGTTGTCTTTGGTGAGCTTGTAGATGTCGGCAACATTCCTGACCAGGCCGCGCTCGGTGAGCTGGTTGACCAGGACTTCGCCCATGCCTTCGATATTCATGACTCCACGCGAAGCGAAGTGCAGGATGGTCTCGCGCAGCTTGGCGGGGCAGTTGGCGTTGACGCAGCGGTAGTCCACTTCGCCCTCGGTGCGGACAACTTTGGTGCCGCAGACCGGACACTTCTCCGGCATATGAAATAACTTGTGACCACGCGGGTGCTGCTGGTCTTCAATGACGCGAGTGACTTTGGGGATGACGTCGCCGCCGCGTTCGACCTCGACGTAGTCGCCGATCTTTACTCCCAGACGCATGATCTCGTCCATGTTGTGCAAGGTGGCGCGGCTGACGGTGGTGCCGCCAATGGGAACGGGCTTCAGCCAGGCGACGGGCGTGAGTTTTCCGGTGCGGCCGACCTGCGGAACAATGTTTTCGATCTGGGTGATGCCGGAACGGGCTGCGTATTTGTACGCAATGGCCCAGCGCGGGGCTTTGCCGGTGAAGCCGAGTTCGTCCTGCAAGGCCGTGCGATCGACTTTGACAACGATGCCGTCGATCTCGTAGGGCAGCTTTTCGCGGCGCTCCTCCTGCTGCTCGATGAACTTCCAGACATCGTCGAAATCTTTGGCGAGTTTGCGGCTGGAGTTCACTTTGAAGCCGGCGGCGTCGAGGGCGTCCAGGGTTCTCCAGTGGCGGTCGAAATAGGTGCGGCCCTCTTTGAGCAGCGCGTAGGCAAAATAGTCGAGCCGCCGTTGGGCAGTGATGCCGGCATCGAGCTGGCGAACGGTGCCGGCGGTGGCGTTGCGGGGATTGGCAAACAGCGGCAATCCCTGCTGCTCGCGGTCTTCGTTCATCTTTTTGAAAGCGGCGATGGGCATCAGCATTTCGCCGCGGACCTCGAAGTCGGAGGGGATGCCGGCGGATTTGAGCTTTTCTTTGGAGATGGAAAGCGGAATGGAGCGGACGGTGCGGACGTTTAATGTCACGTCTTCGCCGATGGAACCGTCGCCGCGGGTGATGCCGCGCACCAGCTTACCGTTTTCATAGGTCAGGGCCAGCGACATTCCGTCAAGTTTGAGCTCGCAGACGTAATCGATATCTTTCCGTCCGCTCAGGTCGTGCACACGGCGCTCCCAGTTGCGCAGGTCATCTACGTTGTAGGTGTTGTCGAGCGACAGCATGGGCGAGGAATGGGCTGCCTTGACGACGCCTTCGCGGGGCTGGCCACCGACGCGCTGGGTGGGCGAATCCGGGGTGATGAGTTCGGGATGGCTGGTTTCGAGCCTGGTCAGCTCGTTCATCAATTGGTCGAATTCGGTGTCGGAGATTTCGGGGTCGTCGAGAGCATAGTAGCGGTATTCGTGGTGGCGGATCTTGTCGCGCAGGGCTTCGATCTTTCGCTCGAGGTTTTTGGGCGCCGGCATTGGGGAAATTATAGGCGAGAATCCTGCCATGACGAGGGCGCAGAGGAATCGCGAAAAACGCGGAGAAGCCCGGCTTGCGGTAAGCTACAGGCTTCGGTTCTGGAGGCCCACGATGGCTAAGGCGGCGCCGGTTAACTTTACCCTTTCTGAATCGCTTCTCACAGCGTTCGACACCAATGATCGCATCAATCAATACATGATTGAAAATCTTCCGGCGGAGGCTTGGCGAGCGGAGCCGCCTGAGGGCAAAGGGCGGACGGTGGCGGCGATTGTGTCCCATATTCACAACGTGCGAGTGATGTGGCTGAAGGCGGCGGCGAAAGGCAGCAAGATTCCGGAGCAACTGGAGCGCAGCAGCGTGACTCCGGCGCAGGCTTTGAAGGGGCTGGAGCAGAGCCGGGCGGCGCTGAGCGCGGTGCTGAAATCGGCAATGGAGGGCGACGGCCGGGTCAAGGGGTTCAAGCCGGACGTGGCTGGGTTCTTCGGTTATCTGGTTGCGCACGACGCGCATCATCGCGGGCAGATTTGTATGCTGGCGCGGCAGGTAGGGCATGCGCTGCCGCAGAAAGCGATGTTTGGCATGTGGGAGTGGGGATCGAGGGGGAAGGCGTAGAGTTGATCTGCTGTTTGCGCGGGCGGCACGTCCGCGCCTACATAATCCATGCGCAAGGCTTTGCTGCTCTACAACCCGCTTTCGGGCCGCCGGCGAGGGCGGCGCGTGGCCGAAGTTGAGAGTGTGCTTTCGGAGTTGCGGGCAGGTGGTGTGGAGGCGGCTGCGGCCGCGACGGCCGGGCCGGGGGATGCGGTCGAGCAGGTTCGGCAGGGGATTCGCGAGGATTGTGACGCGATATTTGCCTGCGGCGGGGATGGCACGGTGCACGATGTCGTGCAGGGTCTGGTTGGCTCCGACGCGGCGCTGGGTGTTATTCCCCTGGGGACGGCCAATTCGCTGGCCCACGATCTGGGGATTCCGCTTTCTCCGGCGGGCGCAGCGCAGGCGGCTTTGACTGCGAAGCGGGTGCGCATTGCCGTGGGCCGGGTGGAGTATCAGAACTTCGAGGGGAAGAAAACTGCGCGCTATTTCGTGGTCACCACCGGAATCGGCGTGGATGCTCATCTTTTCTACAAATTGAATCCGTTGGCCAAACGGTTTTGGGGAATGGCGGCTTACTATGCGAAAGCCACGCGCCTGTGGCTTACGCACAGGATGGAGAGATTTGTCATAGACTTCGCGGGCGAGGCTGGCCGGAGTGAAGAGGTCTCACAGCTTCTGGCAGTGCGCATCCGGAATTTTGGGGGAGTGTTGCGGGAGTTGGCGCCGGGGGCGTCGCTCGAGCGCGACGATCTGCGGCTGGTGTTATTTCACACCCGCAGCCGGGCGGCTTACCTGGGTTATGTGCTACGCGGGCTGGTGGGGGTGAGGTGGCAGATTCCGGGGGTTGAGCTGGCGCACGCGGAGCGAGTGAGTTGCCGTTCGAGGGATGGATCGTCTCGAATCTTGGTGGAGGCGGATGGAGAATTGCTGGGAACTTTGCCGGCCGAGATCAGCGTGGCGCCGGATGCGCTTACGATATTGATGCCGGGCGGGTAATGTCCGCCCATTCCACCTTCGGCGTTGTGAGAAGTTCAACGCCTTGAAACGCTGAGGACGCAGAGAAAGGCCGTGGAGGGCGCCGAGACAAACAGCGGCACGTCGCTTCAAAGAGCTGCATCGGCGGGGCTGGTGAAACCATCTAAAATTGTTCGCACATCTTGGAACCCATAACTCATCTTCTGACCGGCGCCTGCCTGGGACGATCCGGATTCAATCGCAAGACGGCGCTGGCCACGGCCACTATGATCCTGGCTGCCGAGGCCCCGGATCTCGATGTCTTCGAGAGCTTGAAGTGGCCGGTGTTTGGATTTGGACATCATCGCGGATTTACGCATTCGTTTCTGGGCTTGGTGCTGACGTCGGCACTGGTGGTGGGCTTTATCTATGTGGTCTGGCGGGTGAGAGGGCGGAAAATCAAAGATCCCAAGCTGCCGCCACGCTGGGGATTGCTGTTTGGGCTTGCGTATCTCGCCGGGCTTACTCATATTCTTCTCGACTTCACCAATAACTATGGAGTACGCCCGTTCTGGCCGTTCTCCGAAAAATGGTATTCGTGGGACATCGTATTTATCGCCGATCCAGTGATCCTGGCGCTGCTGGTGGGTGGGTTGGTGCTGCCTGGGTTGTTTGGCCTGATTGACAAGGAACTGGGAGTGCGGGTCCGTGGGCCGCGAGGCCGCTGGGGCGCGATCGCGGCGCTGATCGGAATCCTGGCGCTCTGGGGAGTGCGAGACTACGAGCACCGGCGGGCGGTGAATGCGCTCGAGGCGCGCACTTATGAGGGAGCATATCCCATTCGCGCTTCGGCTTTCCCTTACTGGTGGAGTCCGTTTCACTGGAGCGGAGTGGCGGAAACGCAGAATTTCTTTGCGGTCATGATGGTGGATTCTTCGATTCCCGAGGTTGATCCCGACGGGCAGATGCAAGTCTTCTACAAGCCGGAGGAGACTCCAGTGACTCTGGCGGCGAAGAAGTCATACCTGGGGCGGATTTACTTGGACTGGGCACAGTATCCGCTGACCGAAACCGAGGAGGTGCCTGGGGGATACATCGTGCGTTTCCGCGACCTGCGCTTTACGTATCCCGGAAGCACTGGCCGCAGCGTTTTGGGCTCAAGCGTGGAATTGGACCGGAACCTGAACATCATTGCGGAAAATGTTGGCAGGCGGCGGCAGCTCGTTTCTGGCGGAGTTAAGAAGTAGCGGGCGTTTGGCGGAAGAGCTTTAACGCGGAGTTCGCGGAGAAAAGGCTCGGAGCGGGGAAATGGCGGAGAACCCCGCGCCGGCTTGGCTTGACAGGGTAGGTTGGGCGCGCAACAATCAGGAGCGGTGAGGAGGCTTCATGCTGGTCTATATTTTTGTCGCGCTGGGAGTGGCGGTGCGGTTCATTCCGCATCCCTGGATGTTTACCCCGGTTACGGGTTCGCTCCTGTTTTTCGGGGCGCGCGGATCACGGCGCCAGCTATGGGTGCCGTTTGTGCTGCTGGCTGCCTCTGATGTAGTCCTCACCCGAGTGGTCTATTCCTACCCATTCACACTTGACCACTTTGTCACCTTTGCCTGGTATGCCGGGGTGCTGTGGCTAGGCACCAGGTTACGTGGCCATGAGCGGCCGCTGCCGATTGTGGGCGCAGCGCTGGCCAGCTCGATTTCGTTTTTCCTGGTGACCAATCTGGCGGCCTGGGCGTGGCTGGATATGTATCCCAAGAACCTGGGTGGAGTGATGATGTCGTATATGGCTGGGATACCTTTCTTCCGGCATGCGCTCGAAGCGGATTTGCTGTTTACGGCGGCGATGTTTGGGACGCCGGTCTTGTTGAAATCGTTAAGCGAGAGATTCGGTAAGGCCGGGGACCACACGGCAGCCGCGTAGCCGGTTGCTCATTTTGAAAGTTCTGATGCAGGGCCGAGGCCCTGCTCCACCCAAACCGGAATTGTTTTCGGGCCGGCCTATTCTTCCGCCGCTTCGCGGCTAAGGCGACGCTGCCGCTTTCGGTGCAGCGCCAACCACACAATCAATCCCATCACAGCTGCGGCAAGCACCCAATAGTAGTGATGCCCGAAAAGCTCTCCGATCAGGTGCACCACGTCAGGGCCGAATTTGATGGTGAGAATCGCGAGGATCAGAAAACGTACACTGCGTCCGCAAAAAACCGCGATCAGGAAGCGCACGAAACTCATTTCAGAGATGGCGGCTGCTAGAACGAACAGCTTGAAGGGCGTCGGAGGCGGCAGCATGGCGGGGAACATGAGCGCCCAGAAAGGATGTTTATTGAATGCGGAATGGAGCCTTTCGAAACGTTCCGGCGACATTCGCTTGCGGAGAAGCTCTTCACCGCCGGTGTAGCCGATGATGTAAATGACGGTGCTGCCCAGCGCCGATCCGACCGCCGCCATGAACACGTACAAAAGAAAACGGGCACGGTCCTGGTAAACGTAACCGGCGACGACGGCGTCCATGGGCAGGCCGATGAAGCCGCCGTCCAGGGCTGCGACCGCCATGACGCCCCAGATCCCCAATGGCTTGAGCAGGGCCCATAAGAAGGCAGTGTAGCGGGTAAGGATGTGTTTGATGATGTTCAAAGCCTGAAGTTAGCAGTGTACGTGAAGACAGCTTGGGGCGGCTCGCAGGATTTTGAAAAGGAATTTGACCACAGGGCGCACAGAGGCGCACTGGGGAGCTCAGAATTACTTGTGCTCGGTGTTGCCGCTGAGCAATTGAAGTGCATGCGGCAGCAGGTCAATCACTGACTCCAACGACTGGACTGCGCCCGTCGGGCTCCCGGGGAGGTTCAGAATCACCGACTCTCCGCGGACTCCGCACACGGCACGGCTGAGCGCGGCCAACGGAGTTTTCTTTGCGCCTTCGGCGCGCATGTGTTCGGCCACGCCTTCGAGCAGGCGCTCGCAGACAGCCCGGGTGGCTTCGGGCGTGACGTCGCGGGGCGCGATGCCGGTTCCCCCTGTGGTCACCACCAGCCGGGCGCGGCTGATCCAGAAGAGGATCGCGTGCTGGATGGCCGCATTCTCGTCGGGCACGGTCGCAGTTCCGGCGATGGAGAAATTGCGCTGCTGGAGAAGCTGAGCGACGGTGGGGCCGGAAAGGTCGGCGCGTTCACCGCGGGAGCAAGAATCGCTGACGGTTATGACGGCTGCGCTTAAAACTTCAGGAGTCGAGGAGGACATCATCCTCTTCTTCCTCGCCAGCCTGGCCTCCATCCCGTTGAGACTCGTCCAGCAGCCGCAGGCCCTCCATCAGCAAGCCCTGGGTGTTGAGCGTGGTGGTTTGTTTGGTGGTCTTGCCCTCGAAGTTGACCTGGAAGTTGCCGTCGGTCCAGCGCAGCACTTTGAAGACAGCCTGATCGCCATGCAGCGAACCATAGGCTGCGTGGGTTACCTGGCCTTCCTTGAAATAGACTTCACATTTTTCGTCTTTGCTGGTGAGGGTGAGAGCGCAGCTCTTGCGGCCCATCTCCAGCGACTGGACCAGGTCGATCACATTCATCTGTAGCAGGCTGCCGCGCAGGACGCCGTCGGAAGGCGCGGTCTTGGCCATTTTTTCCAGGGAGATTTTGTCGATCAGCCGTTTGATGCGTTGTGTGGCCTCGCGCAGAAAGAAGGGTTTCTCCACGAAGTCGTCAATGGGAAGGTCCGGGGTGGTGAGCTTCTCGGCAATATCGGCCTTGGCGGCCAGCAGGATGATGGCGGCTGCGGCGGTGCGCGGGCGGCTGCGGAGCTTTTCCACCAGTTGGCGGCCGTCCATGCCGGGCATTCGATAATCGCAGACCAGCAGATCGGGGGGATCGTCCACGGCTTTGAGCAGAGCGTCGGCAGCGTCGCCGGCGGTCGAGAGGTTGGCGAGGGGCGCGAGCGCGCCTTTCAACATTCCCAGGATCATGGGATTGTCGTCGACCAGCAGGACCTTGACGTTGTTCGACATGGGACTATTTTTTCTGGCGCGAGCGGACGTAGTCGCCACTCTTGCCGCCGGTCTTGCGCTGGAGCGCGATATCGCGAATCTCAATGCCCTTATCGAGGGCCTTGCACATATCGTACACGGTGAGAGCGGCGACGCTGACGGCGGTCAGGGCTTCCATCTCCACCCCGGTCGCGGCCGTGGTTGTGACATGTGAGGTGATGGCGACGCCATTTTCGCACAGCCGCAGAGTGACATCAACGTGCGCCAGGGGCAAAGGATGGCACATGGGAATCAGCTCGGGGGTGCGTTTGGCGGCCATGATTCCCGCCAGGCGGGCCACTTCCAGCGCGTCGCCCTTGGGATTTTTCGGCAAGGCTTTGAGCACGGCCGGTTTCATGGCGACGAAGGCAGCGGCGGCGGCAGTGCGCTTGGTGGCAGATTTCGCGGAAACGTCTACCATTCTGGCGCGTCCGGCACGGTCGTAGTGAGAGAGCCTTCGGGGCATGAGGAAAGTTTATCTTACACGTGGGGAGGAAGAGGCTGGGCGTAGAGGGGGTGGCGAATGTTCGTTGCCGACTGTCGGTAGTGGGCAGGTTTGAACCTTCCCACTAGCCGGCTCCCGGTAGTGCCTCAGTTTGAATTTCCTAGTGATGCGAAGCCAAAACCACGAACAGCACAAAAGCTACTACGAGTACGACGATTACGAGAATAGCGATTTTTTGACGCCGAACAGCACCCTTCTGAAGAGCAATCGCCTCTTGCTGGTTCCTGATGGCCTCCTTATAACTCGTTACATGCTCCTTCTGCAAATCTCTGATTTCCTCCAGCAGCTTTATCACGGGTTCGTCAGCCACGTGGTTCCTCCGTTTTCTTTTTGTAAGGGCCGCGCTTGGTCGGTTTCGGCATGTAATTTTCCGCCATCTGGACGATTTCCTCAAGGCTCCAAACGTGGTCGCTCAGGCCAGCAGCCATCGCCGGGGCGATCCTCAGCGTTTTGTGGATTCTGGCGAAATTGTAATACACCGCGTGGATAGCGACCATCGCGGCGTGATTCTGGATTTTCTTGCTGAATCTGTTTGTGAGCCAATACCGGAAAAGAACACCAGCGGACGACCAGCAGGCAGAATTTCAGTTGATGCCGCCGGAGTAGAGATTTTGTATTCGGGAATCCTGTTTAGGCAGGTAAAGCCCCTCCCGGCATCGGCGGGTTTTTATTTTCTCCATCTCGCACGGGCGGCATCTTGAGCGATACGATGGCGCTCTTCTCGCGTTAGTTTCTCAGCCCTAGCCTTACCGCCCCTCATTCCACCTTTGCGCTTGGGGGATGGATGGCGCTTCGACTCGCTTACTGTGTCCTCAGCTTCGCCAATAGCAATATCGAATACCTGCTTGGCAAGCTGGGCGGGATCACGCGGACGTTTGGCCACGAACCGAGTATGCCCTAGGTCGCGTCAGTGTTCCAGCCTATGAGATTTCAAACTGAGGCACTACCCGGCACCCGATGGCTTGACTTCGCACTCGGCGGGGGAATAGGCTCCGCGATGCACCCTAAATTCCAATTGTTTTCGCCGGGTGTTCGTGGGCTCCCTGCCCACGAAGGGTCAACTTTTCCGAACAGGAGGCCGACTTTTATGAAGAGCGTCACGAAATTCGTGGTGGGGATGTGGCTGTTGCTGGGGATTCAGGCGGTGGTCGCACAGCAAACCGAACCGCCGCCCAAGGTGCTGAGTGTGGTCCGGGAGGTCCTGAAGCCGGGCAAAAGCGGCATGGGTCATGAAAGGAGCGAGAGTGCTTTTGTGCAAGCGTTCAGCCATGCGAAGTGGCCGAGCCACTACCTGGCGGTGGATTCGCTTTCAGGAAAGCCACGGTCGCTGTTCCTGGCTGGTTACGACTCGTTTGAGGCGTGGGAGAAAGACACCAACGCGCTCCAGAAGAACGGCGCGCTGGCCGCCGCGTTTGACCATGCCGAGGCAGCGGATGGGGAACTGCTGAGCGAAATAAGTATGTCCGCATTCACCTACAGCGAGGAATACAGCTTCAACTCATCCGTGGACATCGCGCACATGCGGTATTTTGAGATTTCGCTGGTTCACACCCGTCCGGGACATCAGAAAGAGTGGGACGAAGCGGTGAAGATGGTGATAGCGGCCTATGCCAAGGCTTTGCCAGACACCCACTGGGCGGCCTACACCTCGGCTTACGGACAGCCGGACGGCACCTATGTGTTCTTTACGCCGATGAAGTCGATGGCGGAGATTGACCAGAATCTCATGAACAACAAGAAGTTCATGGCCGCCATGGGCGAAGACGGCATGAAGAAGCTGGGCGAACTTTCGGCGGCATCGATCGAGTCCAGTGAAACCAACTTGTTTGCCTTCAACCCGCGCATCAGCTACGTCTCCGATGAGTGGGTCAAGGCCGACCCGGATTTCTGGAAACCCAAAGCTTCGGCCGGCGGGACGAAAAAGGCGGCGGAGAAGCCCGCCGCAAAGAACCCATAAGGTATTGTCGAACGAGAAAATGGACACGGAGATGCGCTGACGCATCTCCGTGTCCATTTCTTGTGTCTAGGATTTTGGTTCGCAGCCCTCCGGCCCGAGCATTTCGCGAATCTCGGTCTCTCCCTCCCAGCCCGGCCAGTACTTCTTGTGAAGTTCCATGAAACGCATCGCGCCTTCGATCGCTTCTTCCTTCGATTTCAGCTCAAACTGCGCGTACCCGCCTACGACTTCTTTGGCCTCGGTGAAGGGACCGTCGATCACTGTCAGTTTGCCGCCCGAAAGCCGGACTCGGGCGCCTTTCGCGGTCGGAGCACAGTCCGCCGCTTCCCCGCATAGTGCCGGCGCTGGCCGCTTCCTGGCTCATCTTTGTAATAGCGTCGATGAGTTCTTTTGGCGGCGGGCCCTGCTTTTCACCGTGTTTGACAATCATCATGAATTGCATCGAAACGTCTCCTTTTTGTCCATGATAAATCCAGTTCCATGTCTCTAATCTAATGTCGAACGGCGAGTGGCGGGATCGACAACTTCACAATCTTTTTTTGCAATGGTGGCGGCGTCGGAAGGAAGGTCCTCCCGCGACAATGCCGTTCCGGCGATAACCAGCAGCAGAGGCCAGAAGGTCACAAGAACGTGCTGAAACAAGTTTTGCAGAAGCCGGTGGTGGCTAAAAGCATCGGCTTGCAACACCTGGAAGGCAGCCAGGAAGAGAGCCGGCAGTGCCCCAAGCGCCTTGTGTGAAGTGCCGAAGAAGTGGCTCAGTTGGCCTGAAGCCTGGCCCAAATTCCCGTGCAGGACAAAGACGCCGAGCCCGATCAGAGCTGCCCCTGCGATTGATTTAGCGCGCCGTAAGAGTGTGTGCTGCATCGCCCTACCCTCGTTCTTTCCCTTTCTACTGGTTTGTCGAATGAGGGGTGGCGAGATCGACAGGGAACGGACATTTCTTGGGCTAACGTGCGAGGACGGGAACCCACTCCCCCGCTGCCAAGTCGCGATCGACGACGATATAGCAATTCGCCCGGGCGGTGGCGGCGATGTCGCCGGAGCCTTGCCAGGACACTAGTTCAACTTCCGCGGCCTCAAATTCACCGGAGAGCACTGCCGGAAGAAAGCGCTTCAAGCCGGGTTTGGCCTTGATTTCTGATTTCAGACGAGCGCGCAAGAACACTACTTTTCGCGGCTGCATTCCGGCCAGCGCCTCCAGCAATGGCCGGGCGAAAAGTTCGAATGTGACCATGGTTGAGACCGGATTTCCGGGAAGGCCGAAGAAATATTTGTAGCCTGATCCGTCGGGAATTCGTCCAAATACCACCGGTTTGCCGGGCTGAATCTTTGCGCCGGTGAAGAAAAATTTCGCCTTCAACTCGAGCAGCGCCTGCTCGACCAGATCGTACTTTCCCATGGAAACGCCGCCGGTCAGCAACAACAGGTCCGCTTCCAGTCCTTCGGCAATCAATTCACACAGACGTTCGGGCTCATCGGGAGCAATCGGCAGCAGCACAGGTTCGCCGCCGGCCATGTGAATTTGTGCTGCCAGCGAGTAGCTGTTGGAGTTTCGGATCTGGTTGGGCGCCGGGGGCACATCGATGTCCACGAGTTCATCCCCGGTGGACAATACCGCGACTCGCGGCCGTGAGTAAACCAGCAGGTGCGATTTGCCAACCGATGCGGCCACCGCAATGGCAGGGTAATCCAGTCTCATTCCTGGGACCAGCAGGCGGTCGCCGCGCTTGGCCTCAGCGCCGGTGGGGACGATGTTGTCGCCGGCTGCGATTCCTTTGATAATCTCCACCTGATCGCCATTGCGGGATGTATATTCGATCATCACCACCGCATCGGCGCCTGAAGGTGAGGGAGCGCCGGTCATGATGGCGGCGGCCTCGCCGGTCTTCAATGCGAGGGTCAGGGCTGGAGCACCCGCTTTGATCTCAGCAATCACGTGGAGCGTGGCGGGAAGATTCGCCAGATCGGCGGAGCGTACGGCGTATCCATCACGAGTAGCGCGGGGGAAAGGAGGGAAATTGCGGTCTGCGGACACCGCTTCGGCGAGCACCTGGCCGGCGCTGTCGAGCAACTCCACCAGTTCCTTGCCGCGCGGGCGGAGCCCGGCAGCGTGTTGTTCCACGGCGTGGCGGGCATCTTCAAAACTTAAGACCTGACCGGGCGCGGGCATCGAGGAGATGATACGGGAGAGGAGGGAAATTTCGATGATTGATTTTCGGAGGCTGTTTCTCCAGCCTGATTCAGCGCGCCGTCTCTTCCAGCGTTTGCCGCAGCTGCCCGGGATCGCTGGCATGCAGGATGGCGGTCTCCGGGTCCACGATCCCGGCGCGGACCAGCTTCTCGATCTCGCGGTCAAAATGCAGGGTGTGGGTGGTCGAGGGGCTGCTGATTTCCAGGGACTCGAGGGTTCCGGGGACGATTTTGAGAAGTTCGACTACTGGTACCCGGCCGCGAGCATCTCGGCGTGGTATGAGTTTCTGGGAAACGATCTGCCGGATACACCTGGCCAGACGGCCGCGGGTGGCCGCCTGCTCTGTCGCCGGAAACAAACCGAGGAGGCGCTCCACGGTCTTCGCGGCGTCTATAGTGTTTAAGCTGGAAAGGACCAGGTGTCCGGTTTCCGCAGCTTCCAAAACCATTTCAACAGTCTCCCGATCGCGCAGCTCACTTATCAAAATGACATTCGAGGCCTGGCGTAGGGCTGCGCGCAGGGCCATGGGGACGCTCGGAATGTCGCTGTGCAGCTCGCGCTGGTGAACCGTGGCAGATTTGTGATTGTGCAGGAATTCGATGGGATCTTCGATGGTGATGATGTGACAGATTTGTTTCTGATTGATCAGGTCCAGCAGGGCGGCGAGGGTGGAGGACTTGCCGGATCCACGGGGCCCGGTCACCAGCACCATGCCGTCGCGAAGGTTAGCGACCCCGGCCAGCTCAGACGGGAGGCCGAGAGCGGCGAGGTCAGGAATCGCGGTCGGGATGACGCGCATGACTACGACACAACTGCCACGCTGGATAAAGACATTTACACGAAAGCGCGCCAGTCCGGGCAGGCCATAGGAAACGTCGCAAGAGCCCTGTTCGCGCAGGATGTTGATGGCCTGTTTGTTGTTGCCAATGAGGTCGGCGGCAATGCGGCGGGTGTCATCGGCGCTGAGAGTGCGAAATCCGGGGGCCTGTACCGCGACCAGGCGGCCGTTCACTTCCACCTGAGGCGGCCGTCCGGGAGAGAAAATCAGATCACTGACTAGCGTGTGGGCGCGCAGCATGTCGCGCAGCAGGGACTGTGTAGCCGCTGTGCCCGAACTGGCATAGGGTTCGAAGAACGACGAAGCTGGAGCGTTAGCCGGGGCTGCCATGGTATGGGTGCGCGGGCCTCGGATCACCCAAGATCGCGCCCCGCTCTTAATCTAGCGGAAGCAGGGTGCGGGGTTCTAGAAAGAACGCACCGTCGATATACCTTGGTAACCACAAGAAAGGGCAGCGTTTAAGCTGCCCTTTTTAGGATTCGTAAAGCCACAGAGAGTTACTTCTTGGATTTTTTCTGGGCGCCGTAACTGGTCTCAACTTTGGCACCGACGGCGGAGAGCATGGCTTTAGCTTCTTCGGCATGGGGACCGGTAGGAGCTAATTCCAGGTACTTCTGGAAGGCTTCGGCGGTGCCCGGCGGGGCAATCATCTTGTCGCCCTGCAAGGTGGCGGCGCCGATGAGGTTGGTGCCCTTCCAGTAGTAGGAGTCGGCCTTGTTGGGGTCGGCGGCGATGGCCTTGTCGAAGGCCTCCACTGCGGCCTTGCGCATTTCGGGGTCATTCCTGGTGTTGGCGTTGGTTAAAGTCCCGCCCAGGTTGAAATAATAGAGCCCGGCCGAAGCGGGGTCCAGCTTCGCAGCCTGGTTGTAGGCCTTAACCGCCTCTTCCGTTTTTCCATCCGAGGCCGCAGCCTTGCCCATGTTGTTGTAATAAGAAGCGAGCGCGCGGGTGAGGTCTGCATTCTTACCGGAATCGGCAGCCGCAGCCTTTTGCTTGAGGTCAACGGCTTTCTGGTAGTCGGCGTAAGCGTCGTCATAGGCCTTCGATTTGGCGGTGCTGTCGGTTTCTTTGGCGGCGCCGCTCAGGGTGTAGTCGCCGAGCTTGGCCCATAAAAGGTCTCTGGTCGGATCCATGGCGGTAGCTTCCGCGAGGGTCTTGGCCGCGGTGTCGAAGTCGCCGGCGTCGGCAGCCTTCTTGGCGGCAGCTAATTTTTCATTCAAAGATTTGATGGTGACATTTTCCTTGGCGACCCGGGCTTCCTCTGCCTCCTGCTGCTTGAGTTGCTCGGCGGTCATCCCGTGCTCTTGAGCTGTAGCCGACATTTCCTTCTTCAAGTCGAAGTCCTGAGTGAGTTCCTCGACGCCAACCGTCAACCCGTTGAGGTGGTAGAGTTCCTTGCCGTCCTGAAGCAGGAGCACGTTGTATTTTCCGGTGGCGATGCCCAGGGAAAAGTATTCGCCTTTGCGGTCGGTTTTGAGCGCATACTTGCGGCCATTGTCGAGGTTCGTCCATTCCACAGTGGCCCCGACGATGGGCTTGCCATCGACGTCCTTGCACACGCCCTTCACGGTGCCGGCGACCTGCGCGGATGCCAACTGGGCGCACACGGTCGCCATCAGGGCGAAGAGTACCGGCATCAGAATTCGTTGCTTCATTGTTGCCTCCAGGGGAACGTGTACTGGTCAGACTGCATTTGCCACTCCTGCGTACGGGATCGGGTCCGCCGTCCCGGCCTCGCGAAAGGCGCGCAACCGGAGCACGCAACTGTCGCAGATCCCGCAGGCCCTATCTTCCTTAGTGTAACAAGACCACGTTAAATCGAAGGGCGCACCCAATTCAAGGCCAAGCCTGACAATCTCGAACTTGCGCATGCTAATGAGAGGCGTCACGATCTCAATTCGACCGTCTTTGGTGCCGGCTTTGACCACCTGGTTGAACGCCCGGTAATACTCCGGCCGGCAATCCGGGTACCCCGAACTGTCCGGTTCGACCGCTCCAATGTACACCTTCGCGGCCCCCAGAACCTCAGCCCAACTCACGGCTACCGCCAGGAAATGAGCATTGCGGAAGGGCACGTAGGTGACCGGAACCCCTGGGCCGATGGAATGGGGCTCCGGAACGGGGATGTTCTTGTCAGTGAGCGCGGAACCACCGATGGCGCGCAGAGCATCGTTGCGCACGACCAGCCGATCACGAATTCCGAGGCGTTCGCAGATCGCGGCGAAGGCGCGCCGTTCGCGATCTTCGGTGCGTTGTCCATAGCTGACGTGGACGGCGGCAGCGTCAGAATCGCGGGCAGCGAGCGCGGCGCAGACGCAGGAATCCATGCCTCCGCTGAGGAGGACGACGGTGCGGGATGGAGTTTCGCTCATCGGCTTACGTCTTCACCACAGAGGCACGGAGCCACAAAGAGAAATCCCTTGGTGCTTCCGTGACTCTGTGGTGCAAAAGCTTCACACGCCCTTCAGCGCCGGGTCCCAGATGAACTTGTGAAGCTGGAGTCCCAGTCGCGCGGGAACATTGTCGGCCAGCATCCACTCCGCCAGTTCGCCGGGATCGACCAAGCAATGCGAAGTGTCCCGCCCGCCACGGGCGCCTTTGGCGAAGGCGGGTGAGAACAATACCGCGTTGACGCGGCGCGCCAGATCGTGTCGGGCAGTGAAGTCCCGGGCAAATTCGTAGTCGGCGCGGCTGCTCAGCACAAACTTGACTTCATCCCCCGAACTGAGGGCCTCAAGATTCTCCACCGCGAAAGTGTCAGGCTCGCCGGAGTCCGGACATTTTACGTCGACAATCTTGTGCACCGCCCGCGGGACGTGTTCCAACGGGCGCTCACCGCTGGTTTCGAGCAGCACGGTGTAGCCATCGTCGAGCAGGCGCTGCATCAATGGTACGACTTCTTTTTCCTGGAGCATGGGCTCGCCGCCGGTGATTTCGACCAGACCCCCCGGGCTGAGCTGTTCAACTTGCTCCAGGACTTCCTCGAGACTCATGCGTTGTCCGCCGGTGAAGGTGTATTCGCTGTCACACCAGGAGCAGCGCAAGTTGCATCCGGTCAGGCGGACGAAAACGCAGGGCAGTCCTGCGTGAGTGGATTCACCCTGGATCGACTTGTAGATTTCGGTGATTTGCATGGGGCAAGCTGTCAGGTCTCAGCCTTCAGCTCTCGGCTCTCAGCTTCAGTTACATCGCTATTCCGAATAGGTGGCGGTTGTTGAATCCGTCTCGAATACGGTAACGTTCTTGATGTGCACGCGGCCGTTGGTCACGCGTTGCAGCTTGGCGTTCGATTCGTCATAGAAATATTTAGCCAGATTTTCCGCTGAAGGATTCAACTGCGTAAACGGCTCCAGATCGTTGATCATCTGGTGATCGAGCCGGTCGATGACATGCTTCATCACATCGCGCAGGTCTTTGAAATCGAGCAGCAGCCCGGCCTTGTCCAGTTCCTTGCCGGCCAACGTGACCCGGATCTTGTAATTGTGCCCATGCGGATTCTCACACTTCCCCTTGTAATTGCGGAGATAGTGGCCGGCGGCAAACGAGTCTTCAACGGTGACTTCGAACATGGGAATTCCTGCCTCTGCGCTTCCGGCGCCCGGCTCAACCTAAAGAACCATTGTACGACGGGAA
Source organism: Terriglobales bacterium (assembly GCA_050745985.1). Taxonomy (GTDB): domain Bacteria; phylum Acidobacteriota; class Terriglobia; order Terriglobales; family Acidobacteriaceae; genus JABCZH01. Next base: position 18,906 of record JBOGLG010000003.1, read on the forward strand.
GTGCTCAAGGCCGTTGCGTGACGAGGCGATATATATGGTAGATGGCCACGGCAAAACTCACAACGCGAGGCAGGGTTACTATTCCGGCTAAGATCAGGAGCGCCATGGGCCTGAAGCCCGGGAACCGAGTCCAATTTGTCTACGCCGGTCAGGGACGGTTTTGTTTGATCGTTCTAAAGCGGACTGCCGAGCCTTCAGTTCGGCGCGCCGACGGGTAGTCGAGTCGTCGCGGCAGGATATCTCAGGTCTGCGACCCGAAGAACTCTTCCACTTGCCTGATGTCCGTAGTCTTCTTGTAATTCGGCAGACTCTCGATGAACACCCGCCCGTATTGCTTCTTGAGAATTCGATTGTCCAGCAGCACCAGCAAACCGCGGTCGTGGAGCGACCGAATCAGCCGCCCAAAGCCTTGTTTCAGCGTGATGACCGCCGCCGGCACTTGATATTGAAAGAACGCATTGCCGCCTTCGGCGTCGATCGACTTCACACGCGCAGCCACGACCGGATCACTGGGCACGGCGAACGGCAGGCGGTCGATGATCACGCAACTGAGTTGCTCGCCTTGTACATCCACGCCTTGCCAGAAGGATGAAGTCGCGAACAGCACGGCGTTGGGCGTGATGCGAAATTCTTCCAGCAGGGCGCTTTTGGGCGCGTCGCCCTGGCGCAGCATGGGATAGTCGAGGTCGCCCAGCAGGCGCTGATACACGTCGTTCATCTGGGCATAGCTGGTGAAGAGAACGAAAGCGCGGCCGCGGGTAATTTCGAGCAGGCGGCGGATGCAATCGGTTGCCTTGGCCGCGAACTGCGGCGTGCGCGGATCGGGCATGTCCGGGGGAACGTAGAATAGCGCCTGGTTCTCATAATCGAAATGCGAGGGCAGGACGATTTCGCGGGCATGCTCCAGCCCCAGGCGTTTGCGGATGTAGTCGAAACCTCCGCCCACGGCGAGAGTGGCCGAGGTCAGCACGGCGCATTCCAACTGGTCGAACAGGCAGGTTTTAAGGATAGGAGCAACGTCGATGGGAGTAGCTTGAAGAAAAACATTCTGCCGGTCCCGTCCGCCACGGCGGCGCTCGATCCAGAAAACCGTGTTGTGATCTTCGGACTCCATGAGAAAGCCGAGCTGGACTTGCATTTCCTGAGCGCGCCGGACGAAGTTGAAGACCTCCTCCGGCTTTGACGGCAAGTTTTCCAGTTCCGATCCCAGGCGCGTGAACGATTGCTGAAGGGCGAGGAACTCGTCGCCGTTCTCTTCCAGAAATTCCCGGCGGTTCTCGAAAGCGAAGCGGCCTTCGCCTTGCGGCAATAACGCGAAAAAAAACATTGAACGGTCGCGCAGGCTCTTCAGCGCACCAGAAAATGACGCGGAGAGCGCATGATTGCGTTGCAGCGAGGCTTCGACATCGCGGCACAGTTCTTCCACCCGTGAATTGCTGACGGCTACGCCGAAGTAGCTGCCAGCGACATCTTCGAGTTCGTGAGCTTCATCGAACACAACCGCACCCACTTCCGGCAGGATGCCGGCGTCGGGGGCATTTTCGGCCTGCTGCTTTATGGCCAGATCGGCGAAGAAAAGATGATGGTTAACAATGATGATGTCGCTCTCCATCGCCCGGCGATGCATTTCGGTGATGAAGCATTTGTCGAAGGAACTGCATTTCTGGCCGAGGCAAGTGTCAGAGCGGGCGTCCAACTTGTGCCAGAGCATGCTGGCTTCGGGCAGCCCGGCCAGTTCGGCGCGGTCTCCGCTGTGGGTGACCTTTTCCCAGGCGGCGATGGCGCGGTAGTGCTCAATCTCTTCCAGGCCGCTCAGGACGGGCTGGTCGGTGAGATCGTAGAGCTTCTTGCGGCACAAATAGTTGCTGCGTCCCTTCATGTAGCAGACTCTCAGCTTGCCCTCGCCACCCGGAAACAGCGCCTGTTCGAGGAAGGGAACGTCTTTGTTGAAGAGCTGCTCTTGCAGATTCTTCGTGCCGGTCGAAATGATGACGCGCTTGCCGGAGCGGATCACGGGCAGCAGATAAGCAAGAGTTTTGCCGGTCCCGGTGCCGGCTTCGACGATGAGATGGCGTTTGTCCGCCAATGCCTGCTCGACCGCTTGTGCCATCTGCAACTGTCCACTGCGGAATTCGTAGGCGGGATGAGTTTGCGAGAGCAGGCCTCCGGGGGCGAAGAAATTGTGGAGCGACGCGGTCTGTTTTTTGGAGGGGGCGACGGGCTGGGAGGCGGGAGGCACAGGAACCTCTATAATACTGTCTGCACCTGCCCCGGCACACGAACCACTGGATTGACCCGAATCAACTCTAATTCGATGAGCCTTCCGGCAACGGCAGGCGTTCCCACGCTGGCCATTGTGGGCCGGCCCAACGTGGGCAAATCCACTTTATTTAACCGGATTGTGGGTTCGCGACGGGCGATTGTGGGTGACGAGCCCGGCATCACTCGCGACCGGCTGTACGGAAAAGCGGAGTGGCGGGGACGCGAGCTGCGAATTGTGGACACCGGCGGCATCATTCCCGATGACCATGAATTCATTCCTTCGGAGATATTTCGCCAGGCGAAGGTGGCATTTGAGGAGGCGGCGGCAATCATCATGGTGGCGGATGGGCGCAGCGAGATCACTGCGCCCGACCACGAACTTGCGCGGATGCTGCTGCGCCTGGGGAAGCCGCTGTTTCTGGCGGTCAACAAGATCGACACCGAGATGCAGCAGGCATGGGTAAACGAATTCCATCGCCTGGGAATTCGCCGGATGTTTCCGATTTCCTCCGAACACGGGCGCGGGTTGGATGAGCTGTTGGACGCGGTGTTCGAGGCGCTCCCGCCTCAAGAATCAACCATAGAGAGCGCAGAGCACACGGAGGACCAGGAGGAAACGCCGCGCGAGACAAAAGTTGCCATCATCGGCCATCCGAATGTGGGCAAATCGACGCTGCTGAATTGTCTGACGGGAGCGGCGCGGTCGATTGTTTCGCCCATTCCGGGGACGACGCGCGACGCCGTGGATGAAGTCGTAGAACACGACAGCCGGCGCTTTCGCTTCATTGACACGGCCGGTATCCGGCGCAAGGGCAAAACCCATCTCATGGCAGAAAAGCTTTCCGTGGTGATGGCGCGCAAGCACCTTGAGGCTGCCGATATCGCGCTGCTGATGATCGATGCCACCGAGGGCGTGAGCGCGCTCGACGCCGCCATTGCCGGTTATGCCCATGAGAGTGGCAGGTCGGTGATCATTATTGTGAACAAGTGGGACCTGGTCATGAGCGGCCAGAAAAAGGCTGTGGGCCAGGCCAAGAACGCTCGCATGAAGGCGAGCAAACATCCCGCGGAACGCGCAGCTTATGAGGAAAATCTGCGTTACGGGCTCAAGTTTCTAAGCTACGCGCCGATCCTGTTCATTTCGGCCTCGACAGGCAAGGGTACCGACAAGATTCTGCCGCTGCTGGAAAAAGTAGCGGCCGAGCGGCGCATGAGAATTCCGACGGCGGAAATGAACCGCTTCATCAAAGATGTGGATTTCGACCGGGCGTCGGTTCCAGCGAAGTTGCGCGTCAGAATCTACTATCTGACACAGGCCACGGTGGCGCCGCCTACGTTCATTTTGTTCACCGACCGCAAGGTGAAGCTGCATTTCTCCTACGAGCGGTTTCTGGAGAACCAGATTCGCAAGGCCTTTGGATTTGTAGGCACGCCGATATGGATTAAGACCAGGGCGAGCGGATAGCAGTTTCCAACGCTTGACCCAGGGAACAGAGCGGCCGATTTACACCTGTGGAATCAGATTGAGAATGGTGGCCTGCATAGCCGCTACCAACTTCTCGTTCCCTTGACTCACGGCAAAGGCGTCGGCGGTGCAGACGGTCAAGGTCCTTCCCGCGCGTTTGACCTGGGCGCGAGCCAGGAAGGATTCTCCGACCGCCGGAGACAGCAGGTTGACTTTGAATTCAACGCTAAGGACTTCGGCATTCTCAGGGGCAACGCTGAGGGCGGCGTAGCCGCAGGCAGAGTCCAAAATGCTGGTGATGACACCGGCGTGGAGAAAATCATTCTGTTGGGTGAGGTGTTGGGCGAAAGGCAACCTGATTTCGACGGCGCCGGGAATCACTGACGACAATTCAGCGCCAATCGTAGCCATGAAAGCCTGACGCGCGAAACTCCGGCGCACCTTTTGCTCGAATGCCTGCACCGGGACATTATAAGTGCCGGGAGCGGCAGGGATTTGAATGATGGATCGGGGCAGGCCCGGTGCCTTTATTCGCAGAACATGGTTGCTAGAGGGCCTTGCACGCACACTCAGCCAAAGTGCATGATGGAAAACATCAGCGGGCGAGTTATCAGAATGCCCCAACGAAGATGAACTTCCCACGGCTCCGGGCGCTCGGACCGCCACTCTTGACACTGATCCTGGCGGCCGCGATGCCCGCACACGCGCAGGACAATTACGAGATTCAGGTGTACGGGTCTGACACCGTCCCTCCGGATCACACCATGGTGGAAATCCATTCCAATTTCACTGTCGAGGGAAGCAAGACGGTCACCGACGGAGTGTTGCCGTCGAATCATGCCATGCACGAGACTCTGGAAATCACGCAGGGCATTACCGATTGGTTCGAGACCGGGTTTTACGTTTTTACCAGCATTCAGTCCGATGGCGGCTGGCAGTGGGTGGGCGATCACATTCGCCCGCGGATTCGCGTTCCAGAGTCGTGGCACTGGCCGGTGGGGGTAAGTCTATCCAATGAGATCGGCTACCAGCGGCGTGACTTCTCGCCGGATACCTGGACGTGGGAGATTCGTCCGATTGTGGACAAGAAAATCGGACCCTGGTACCTGAGCTTTAATCCGACGCTCGACCGCTCTTTTCACGGTGGGAACGTACACCGCGGGGTGGAGTTCTCACCCAACGCTAAGGTGAGTTATGACTTCACCAGGCGAATCGCAGGAGGGTTGGAGTATTACGCGTCCTACGGGCCGATCACAAGTTTCGACCCTCTACACCAGCAGGAACAGCAGATCGTCCCTGCGATCGATCTCGATCTGGGGCCGAACTGGGAGTTCAATTTCGGGGTCGGGGTGGGCGCGACGGCTTCGACCGATCACTTGATCATCAAGTGCATTGTGGGACGGCGGTTTTCGTGGGGCCGGAAGCAGAAATAAAGCCGCTGCGAATCCACGCGGATCAAGATCACTCGTAGCGCAAGGCCTCGACGGGATCGAGTTTCGAGGCGCGCAGGGCGGGAACCAGGCCACTGGCGACGCCCACAATCAGCAGCACGATAGCCGAAAGAGTCACGGTCATCAGCGAGATATGGAGATGGATGTCGGCTTTGCCGGAATTGTCTTCAAATAGCGGGCCCATCAGTGGCAGGGTGCCGACTGCGGCCGCAATGACATAGGAGAGCAAGACGCCGACCGCGCCTCCGAGAAGCATGATCAACAGCGTTTCCGCGAGGAATTGAAACTTGATGTGACGCTTGCGGGCGCCGAGTGCGCGGCGCAGGCCAATTTCGCGGATGCGCTCGTCCACTGAGACCAGCATGATGTTCATCACGCCCACGCCCCCGATGCCGAGGGTCAAAGTGCCGACGAATGCCAGCAGCACTTGCAGGCCGATGGTAAGAGCATCGATGACCGGACGAAACTCATCTCGCCCGAACATTTGAATGGCTTTGGGATCGGTGGGCGAGAATCCCTGGCGCGTGGCCACCGCGGCCAGCACCTGCGCCATGGCGCGCTTTTCAAATTGCGGAGCGACCGGCTCGAATATGAGGACGGCGGCGTCCCTGGTGTTCCACAAATCACCGGCGGCGGAGTAAGGAATCCAGACGGATTCATCGTCACTACTGAAATAATTACTGAGCTGAATCTTGCGGGCCATGACGCCAATCACGGTGAAGCGTACGCCGCCGATCTGAACAACTTCACCCACTGCCGGGCGTCCACTGAACAGCTGTTCACGAATGCGTCCGCCGAGGAACGCCACGCGGCGGCGTTCCAGTTCGTCGCTGGAATTGATCCAGCGCCCCTCAGAAGGAACCTCATTCCGCATCTCTCCGTATTGCGGACAAACGCCGCGAATGGCGGCGGTACCGACCATGCGGTCTGCATATGCGATGCCGGGGCGGCGGACGGTCTCGAGGCAGGCATGCTTCACCAGAGTGGCGGTTTCTTTCACCAGGTCGAGGTCGGCCTGCTCGAAGACCACTTTCTTGCCGGCGCGCTGGCCACCGGGCTGTTCACTGGTTTGCTGCGGCCAGCAGATGACGGCATCCTTGCCGAAAGCATCGAAGCCGCCGACCAGGATAGCGCGGAAACTGCTGCCGTAAGCGATGAGCAGGGTCACGGTGGTGATGCCCCAGACGATTCCGAGCATGGTGAGCAGGCTGCGCGTGTAATTTCGCCGCAGGGCGATCCAGGCTTCGCGAATGATTTCGAATAGCATCAGTTCAAAGGCTCAACCACAGAGGACACGGGGTCACACAAAGGAATCCTCTTCGTCTTGAATCTTCATCCTCCAGCTTCAAACCTAAGGGCCTCAATGGGATCGATCGACGCCGCTTTTCGTGCGGGGTAAAGCGCCGAAAGCACGGCGATCGAGCCCAGCAAACTGCAGGCCAGCAGGCCCGAACCCCAGGTGGGAAGCAGGCCGGCAAAGAAGGCGGGCATGGGCAGCAAGTCCACCAGAAAACAGATTCCGAAGGCGATGGCCAGTCCGATGCCGCCGCTGAGGCACGCAATCAACAGCGCTTCGACGAAAAATTGCTTCAGGATAGTTTGTGCGGGTGCGCCGAAGGCTTTGCGGACGCCGATTTCTCGAGTGCGCTCGCGCACGGCCACCATCATTACGTTCATGACTCCGAGGCCGCCAAGAAATAGAGTGACCACACCGACGGCCCCCAGGAAATACTTCATTCCGTCTGTCATTTGGCGGAAGGCTTTGGCTTCCTGCACCGTGTCCCAGATGGGGCAGGCTTCTTTATCGTTGGGATCGAAATTGTGCATCTGTGCCAGAGCGACGCGGACTTCCCGTTTGCAAGCCTCGTGCTGCTCGTACGATTTGGGCGTGACCAGCAACTGATCAAAAGTGGTTGAGGTGCCGGGGGGCTTGTCGGGAAAGTCACGGCGCATGGCGCCGAAGGGAATGAAAATCTTGTTTACGTCCCAGCCGTCATAACTGGAATCCTGCTTCTTCTTTTCCATCACGCCAATCACGATATAGGGGAAGTCGTTGAGATAGAGGTTTTCGCCGACGGGATCGCGTCCGGGGAAAAGCTGTTTGGCGGCATCGCTGCCGAGGAAGGCGACGCGGCGGCCCTGGCGGGTGTCATCCCAGTCATAGAAACGTCCCTGGCCGACGCCGAGGCTGCGAATATCCTGAAACGGCGGCTGTGAACCGGTCACCAGAAGGGCAGCGTTGTTGTAGTTGCTGTGGGTGCGGACGTCCTCCTGTTCAAGTTCGGGGATGGCGTACTGGCAGTCGGGCGATTGCGATTGAACCGCGGTCACGTCAGCGTCCTCCCAATGTACGACGCGTCCGGCACGGGTTCCCCCGGCCTGCAAGCTGGTGCGGCCGTGGAAGACGATCATGACATCTTTGCCCAGGGTGCGGGCCTGAGCTTCCTGGCCTGCGCGCAAGCCTTCGCCCGCCGCCACCATGAGGACAATGGAGATAATTCCCCAGGCGATGCCAAACATGGTGAGGAAGGTGCGCAGCTTATGAGACCAGAGAGTGCGAAGAACGTCGCCGATGAGGTCGCGCAGAATCATGGCCGAAGATTGGACGGTCAGGCCGCCCGAATGTGAGCCGGGGCGGCGAGGCGTCTCTTGGCAATAGGTACGCGGTTCTGTGGTATTTCGTTCCGTGGATTGCGGGCTGGGACAGGCCCTGGATTTGGAAAGAAAGGCGAAGCAAATGAATCGCCGTGATCTAGCTGTGAATGGCCAAAGCTGGGTACCGGCGCTCACACAGGAAAGGATGAAGCCAGAAGGAGATACCTCGACACGCCCTCGCCGCTTTGCGGGTGCAGTCGGCTCGGAGTGACAAGAATTATGGTTGGTGCTCTTCGACCATTTTGCAAAACCCACTCGCGGACGGCATCAGGCTCTTGATCACGTACTCTCTGCTTTGCCCTATGCCCGCTCCTTGATCGTCCAGTTTGTCGAGGATGAACTGGGGGCCCAGATGAAATTGGTGCATCAGGAAATCGTCGGCGGTTTGGCAGAGCACGCCGTATTTGTCGAGACAATCCTTGGGAAAATGCCTGGTGTTCTGGGTGATGATGGTATTGGCCCGCGCCATGATTGCGGCCGCCAGCACATGCCGGTCGTCTTTGTCGGGAATGCACTCGACCGCCTTTAGTAGTTCGGAGGGGACGGTGATCATGGCTTCGGGAAAGGCAGCGTTCATCTGCTGCCTCCTATGGTCCACTTCTCTGGCGGTGCGATGAAGCTTCGACTTTAGCGCGCGGGCCATTTCCGCCATGATTTGCTGGCTCCACAGCGGACGGTACATGGCGGGTTCTTCGGCCAGCCGCAACAGCAGATCGCAGAGTGCGGCGGGTACGAGAACACACGCGTCCAGCACGGCCGAGTATTCATTTTCCTGGGTGAAAATCATCTGGGACTTTGTCGTAATCCCCTTTGGCAAATTCCCGCCTGGCCATGTCGTTCAAAATATCGCGTCTCGCAGCGTCCCGTTTTGCCTTGTACGCGATTACGTCGCGCACGTACATGCGGCGGTGTGTGCCTACGAGGTGGAAGGGGATTTCTCCTTTCTCCAGCAACTTGATCAGAAACTGCCTGGACATTCCGAGGAGCTTGCCGGCTTCGATGGTGGTGAGCGCGTGGCGGCTCTGCAAGATGGTTACGGAGTGACCAGAGCGCAGGTCGGCAAGTAACCGAAGCAAGAACGAATAGAGGTTGTTGGGCAGAATCTCGGTCTTGCCGTCGGGACCGACGAGCTTCGCCTCCGCCTCGCGAAGCTTTGCATAGATGTCGATAATCTCCTTTTGCTCTTTGGGAGAAATATCAACGGCGGCCGGGGCTTCGCTGTTGTGTACCATGTCTCTTCACTCTCCTCCTTGGGTATGGACTACTGGAAATGATATTCGATAAACGCTATATCTGCAACCATATAGTTGCATATACTGTTGCGTATACCGCCTATCGTATTGATTTGGCAGCGTTTGCAGACTCGGGATCACGGCGGGCGATCCACTGATCGAACCCCTTTAGCGCCAGCTCACATTGCAGCCGGTGCCGCTCCTTGCGATCGCGGATCTTCTGCTCGAGCGGCGGCAGCAGATCGAACGTAATATTTGCAGGCTGGAATTTCGCGGGGTCGGCGTGGGTGATGTAGTGGATGAGCGATCCGAAGGCGGTGGGGCGGGGCGGGGCTACAGGCCGCCCGCCGGTGGCCAGAGCGGCAGCATTGAGCCCGGCCATCAGCCCGGTGGCGATGGATTCGGTGTAGCCTTCGACGCCGCAGATTTGTCCAGCGAACAGGATCTGGGGATGCTGCTTCATCTGCAGCGTGGCTTCGAGCAGCGTGGGGGCGTTGATGTAGGTGTTGCGGTGGATTTGACCATAGCGCAGGAAACGGGCGTTCTCCAGGCCGGGGACGAGGCGCAGCACGCGGGCCTGTTCGCCGAATTTGAGATGATTCTGAAAGCCGACCAGATTGTAGGAGTCGGCGCGCAGGTTTTCCTGGCGGAGTTGGACTACGGCGTAGGGCATCTTTCCGGTTTGCGGATTTTTCAGGCCTACAGGTTTCATGGGGCCGAAGCGCAGCGTGTCACGGCCACGGCGGGCGATTTCTTCGATGGGCAGACAGCCTTCGAAGTAGTTCAGTTTTTCCCAATCGTGAGCTTCAACTGATTCGGCGGCGACCAGCGCGTCGTAGAAGCGGTCGTAGTCGTCTTTCGACATGGGGCAATTGATGTAGTCGGCGGTGCCTTTGTCGTAGCGGGCGGCGAGATAGACTTTGGCCATGTCGATGGAGCCGGCTTCGACGATGGGGCTGATGGAGTCGTAGAAAAAAAGACTGTGGAGCGCGGGCGCGCCCGCGCGCGACGGCGTGGAGACGCTGAGCCGCTCAATCTCGTGTGACAGCGCGTCGGAAGTCAGCGGGCCGGTGGCGATGATGGTGAGTCGGGTTTCGTCGATGTGCGTGACTTCTTCGCGGCGGACGGTGATGAGCGGCTCGCGGGAAATAGTTTCGGTGACTTTGGCAGCAAAAGTCGCGCGATCGACGGCGAGGGCGTGCCCGGCGGGAACGGCTGACTGGCGGGCGATTTCGAGCAGAAGTGATCCGGCGCGGCGCATTTCTTCTTTGAGCAGCCAGGGAGCGGTGTTTTCGCTGTCGGATTTCAACGAGTTGGAGCAGACCAGTTCGCCGAAGTCGGCGGTCTGATGGGCGGGGGTGGAGCGGACTGGCCGCATTTCGAATAACTCGACGGCGATGCCGTGGCGAGCGCACTGCCAGGCGGCTTCTGACCCGGCCAAACCGGCGCCGATTATGCGAACTGGGGGCATCGCCTTATTGTATGGGCAAAGCCAAGAGCGGCCACGGATTTGCGCGGATTCACACGGATTAGTCGATGTTGATTCGTGAAGATCCGCGGCTTGCTTTTACACGATGATGCGGTCATCGCCCACGCGGCGGGTGACGTGCTCGCGGTCGAAGTACTCGAGCAGTGGTATGGCGTATTTGCGGGTGACTCCGGTCAGGTCCTTGAAGCGGGCAATATCAAGTTTGGGCGACTTCGCCTTTTCTGCCGCCAGGCGTTTGCGCAGATCGGCGAGCGAGTCGCGATGAAATACCAGATCCTCGGAAACCTTCACCAGAATTTTATCCCGCAGCAGCAGAGTGACGATTTTTTGGGCGCTGGCTTTGTCCACTTTCAGCCCGGCGAGAACGTCTTTTAGCGCGGGAACTTTCAGGCCGGCGGCGGCGAAGGCGCCTTCGATGAGCTTCTGGGATTCGGCTTCTTCGTTTTTCAGGGCCACGCCACGTCCGGAGAGATGCACGAGTTCGCCCGCAAACTCGATTTTCTTCTCTCTTTGCGCAGTCTCGAGGACGTAAGCAAGAACCTCGGGCGAAGCTTCGGGAAAGCGTCCGCGCAGCTCTTCCCGGCTGATGCCGGATACGAGGGGATTCTGGCGATGAAAGGAATCGAGCGTGTCCACGAGCTTCTTGCGAAGGGCGTCGAGGGCTGAGTTGGCGATGAGGAAATGATTTACACGGGTGATCGCCGAGAGCTTGGAGGTTACGCTCGCGAGCTGCTGAGGCGTCCACCCGGTGCGGGCGACGGCCTCGGCGAAGTTGAGGCCGCGCGCCCCGGCCAGCACCACGCGCGCTCGCAGGGCGTCAGGTTGGGAATCTCCGGCAAGGGATGAAAGGTGGGCCGTGCACGCGGATGCGTCTCTTATCTTGAGAGGCGGAGCATTCTCGATGATGACACCTCCGCCGATGGTGATAACCGGGGAAAACTTGCGAATGATGAAACGGTCGCCGGGCAGCAGCAGAGTGAAATCGCTCAAGCGCAGCTGGGCGAAAGCTGTTTCTCCCGGCGTTACCTGCTTTTTGCCGTAGAGGACTACGGTCGCGATGGTTTCGGAAGTGTAGGAGTGAAAATGCACGCGGGCGCGGTCTTTGAGCGGCTTGGCGGATGCCAGCAGCGAGAGTTGGACATCCACTCGCGAGGTCGCGTTGAAAGTTGCCGGTGGAGCGAGGGTCATTCCGCGCGCGAGTTCTTCGGTGGTTGTGCCGGCGAGGTTCAGCGCGGTGCGCTGGCCTGCGACGGCTTGCTCAGACGAGGCTCCATGCACCTGAATTCCCCGGACGCGGACGCGCTTGCCTTTGGGGAAGGCCTCCAGTTCGTCTTCCTTATGGATGGTTCCCGAGATCAGCGTGCCGGTAACGACCGTGCCGAAGCCTTTCATGGAGAAAACGCGGTCGATGGGCAGGCGTGGAAGGCTGGTGGGATCACGGGCGGGAACTTCGGATGCGGCGCGTGCCAGGGCCCGCTTCAGATCGTCCATGCCGGCGCCGGTAAGCGAGCTTACGGCAACGATAGGGGCATGGGATGAGTCGAGGAAGGTTTCTCGCAGGTAGTCTTCAACTTCGAGGCGGACGACGTCGAGGGTTTCGCGATCTACGACATCAGATTTGGTGAGAACAGTGATGCCGCGGCGTACCGAAAGTAAGCGGCAGATGTCGAAGTGTTCGCGGGTTTGCGGCTTGATGGATTCGTCGGCGGCGATGACGAGCAGGACTAAGTCAATGCCGCCAATTCCGGCCAGCATGTTGCGAACGAAACGCTCGTGGCCGGGGACATCGACGAAGCCGAGGCGGAGAGTTTCGCCGCTGGGGGCCGGCAGTTCGAGGTGGGCGAAGCCGATGTCGATAGTGATGCCGCGGCGTTTTTCTTCGTCCAGACGGTCGGCGTCAATGCCGGTAAGAGCCTTGACCAGCGCGGTTTTGCCGTGGTCTATGTGGCCCGCGGTGCCGACGATGATGGAGCGCATCAGAGGGGAATCATACTAGACCGCGTAAAACGTCGCGACGTCCTTGTCATTCCGAAGCGCAGCTTCATCGCGCGAGGAATCTGTTGTGCCGCGCCCCAAGCGGATTCCTCGCCGATAGAACCCGGCTTCGGAATGACAAGGGGCAAGCTGTATGTCCCCCATCAAAGCGTTGACTCACACCTGCGGCACACCCTTCACAAATTCCTCCAGCACGCGATTGAATTTCTCCGGATCATCCACGAAAAGGGCGTGGCCATCGCCCTCGAACTTTTCGAGGCGCAGCTTTTCGCCCAGCTTCGATTTGAGAAAGTCGGCGCTCGGTTGATTGTCGGGCTGGTAGATGAACATCAGCGGCTTGTCCATTTTTGCAAAGCCGGTGGACCAGTCGTTGATGGCGAGCATGTTGTAGATGAGGACGACGGCGGTATCGGCCGGGACCTGCATGGAGGCGGCGATGACGCGCTTGAGGTAGTCCTCGGGCTGCGGCTTGTTATACATGTGTCGAATAAATCCGTCGGCCTGTTTAGCTCGGTTTTCTTGAAGCTGGTTCATCCATCCTCCGAGGCCGGCGTACATTTCCGGGCTGGGTTTGTCGGCGACAAAGCTATCGACCAGAACCACGCCGCCGACATTTGCAGTGCCGAATTGTTCGATATATTTCAGCAGCTCGCCGCAGCCCATGGACCAGCCGACGAGCACAGGCTGCTTCAGAGCAAGGTGATCGACGAGTTCTTTGTAGTCGCGGGCACGAGTTTCGGGCAGGTGGCCGAACGTGGGCTGGTCGCTCTCGCCCTGCGAGCGGGGATCGACCGCGATGACGTGATACTTGCCGGAAAACGCGTCGATTTGCTTCTGCCAGATCCAGGCGGGCATGGTCCATCCCGGGATAAATACGATGGCCTGGCCGCTGCCGGCTTCGAGGTAATGAATGCGGACGCCGTCGGAAGTTTTGAAGAAGTCGCTCTTGCTAGCGGGCGTCTGGGCGAGGATGGGGGGCGTTAGCAGGATGCAGAGTAGGATTACAGGGACCATGCGCTTCATGAGGGAGTCTCCGGTTCTGATGCGTTTTGTCGGGATGGGATCGGGGTAATGATACTAGAAGGGGGCGAAGGCGGGATGAAGTGCATAGGCTATGGTGAATCTCAATTTGAATTCACGGGAAGGTAACTGTAAGAGATGGTAAACAAAGGGCGTCCGAGGAACCCGTATGAATACTAATTGGCCTAGTGTCGGAGGTCTGCAACAACATGGTTGTGATACTTCAGGAGGCGCTGAAGCGTACCTTCTTCGAGCCTCTTTGGGCAGTCGACCGGTAGCGCCAGGCGTCCGCGGACTTCAGCAGCGAAGGATTCCGAGCCAAATGGGTAGAACTGATACTTCATTAGTAAGGCGAACCCGCGTTTTTTGAAGAGCTCGTAGACATATGATCGAGGCATCATTCGAGCGATAAATAGTGGCCGCACGCCAAGTTTTTCGCACATCTTCAACTTGATGTAGAACTCGTTCTGCGATATGTAGGAAAGCCGATTCTTGATTTCAGTGTCGTAGAGGACCCCATCCTTCTCGAAGATGCGATCTAAGTTGTGCTTTGTCTCAGTCCATTCGGTGCCGGCGAACGCCCTTACATCGCGAGCCTTGGGAAGAAATCCCACATTTGGCAAGCCAGCATCTACCAGCATTTCGCCCTGTTGGCCGAGGGCGCTGGTGAACGCGGAGCGAGAAAATTGTTCCACGAGTTTTCTGATCTCTGCGGCCTTTCGTTTCCAATATCTATTCTTATTGCAGAAGTAATACCGAATATGGCCTACGTCGTCGAGGATCTGGATGCTGCTTCCAATTGAGCCAGCGTTGCGGAGTTGTGCTAGGGCTTTGACTGTAATCCAGTGGAAGAACGCATCTTCGAAGATCACTTCGAGCTGCATTTCATAAAATACTTCATCAGGGTTAGCCTCCATGAATTCAAGAAGCTTGGTTGATGCCTCGTCGACCTTGGGATCACGACGAGGAAGGAGCTCTGCGATGTCAAAGTCTGGGTCTGGCCAGTCTTCGATGGGATCATCGGTCTGATCAACAGCCAACATTGTTTTGTTATAGGAATTGTGGCACGCAGCAGGAAAAATGAAGGGTTAGCTGTTAGGTTCCTGCCGCGCCTGCTTGCCGCCGCACAAACGCTGAGGATGACGGAAGAGTTAAGGCGTGACTGCCTCGAAGGCAAACGAGGTGATGACACGATGGTTTAGCTGAAGTCTCGACCAATACTTTTCGAGGCTCGCCATCTCCTTTCATTCAAATTTCATGTGGATGAGGCCTAGAGAGAGTGTGTTAAGTCACACGCAGCGCTGAACATTTGCATAAACAGCCTGCTACCCATCCCCCTCCCAAAATGCGACAATAGTATTTCCCCATGACTACCACTGCCACTGCTGCCATCACTCCTGAACTGGTTCGGGAGCATGGGCTTACGCCTGAGGAATACGAGAAGGTCAAACAGTTGCTCGGCGGGCGGGAGCCTACCATTACCGAGCTGGGCATTTTCAGCGTGATGTGGAGCGAGCACTGCTCGTATAAGTCTTCGCGGGTGCACTTGAAGCGGCTGCCTACGCGCAGCAAACGCGTGGTGCAGGGGCCGGGAGAGAATGCCGGCATCATCGATATTGGCGAGGGCTGGGCGTGCGCGTTCAAGATTGAGTCGCATAATCATCCGTCGTTTATTGAGCCGTTTCAGGGAGCGGCGACCGGAGTGGGCGGAATTTTACGGGATATTTTTACTATGGGGGCGAGACCCGTCGCGGTCATGGATTCGCTGCGCTTTGGGCCGATTGTTCCGGCAAAAGCCGCGGGCGTGGGCGCCCGCGCTACACAGACGCAAGCTGAGATTCACAAAAATCAGGCGATTGTTGAGGGCGTGGTCAGCGGCGTGGCTTCTTATGGGAATTGCTTTGGGGTGCCGAATCTTGGCGGCGAGACCAAGTTTGAGCCTTGCTACTCGGGCAACCCGCTGGTGAATGCTTTTGCTTTGGGTTTAGTGCGGCGGGACCAGATTTTCTATGCCAAGGCGGCGGGCGAGGGGAATCCGGTTATCTACGTCGGATCGAAGACCGGGCGCGACGGCATTCACGGCGCGACCATGGCCAGCGAAGAGTTCAGCGAAGGCTCGGAGGCCAAGCGTCCGAATGTCCAGGTCGGCGATCCGTTCCTCGAAAAACTATTGCTGGAAGCTTGTCTCGAAGCCATGCAGACCGGGGCCATCGTCGGCATACAGGACATGGGTGCGGCGGGATTGACCTGCTCGACCTGCGAGATGGGGGCGCGCGGCAAAGTCGGAACTGAGATTGAGCTGGATCGCGTGCCGCAGCGGGAGACGGGCATGAGTCCCTACGAGATCATGCTCAGCGAGTCGCAGGAGCGCATGTTGCTGGTGGCGCAGAAGGGCCGCGAGGATGAAGTCTTCCGCGTGTTTGAGAAGTGGGGACTGGATGCGGTTGAAATCGGCCGCGTGACTAACGACGGCAAGATGCGCGTCCTGGAGCACGGGAAGGTGGTTTCGGAGATTCCGAATGAGGCGCTGACCGATGATGCTCCGGTTTATAAGCGTCCGTTGAAGAGATGGGAGCCGCCGGTGCCGCGGGAGATGCCGGAGCATATTCAACTCGGCACGAACCAGGCCGAGCTTCGCTCGGCCGGACGGCCGGGGGCGGCCGTCCCCACGCAAGCAACCCAAGATCTCAAACTCCTGCTGGCCAGCCCCAATATCTGCGGCAAGCGGTGGGTCTGGCAGCAGTACGATTCCATGGTGCAGACAAACACCGTCGAGGGGCCGGGGGCGGGCGATGCGGGCGTCATTCGGATCAAGGGCTCCGAGCGCGGCCTCGCCATGGCGCTCGATGGCAACGGGCGTTGGTGCTATCTCGATCCGCAACTGGGGGCGATGCACGCCGTCGCCGATGCCGCGCGCAACGTGGCCTGTTGCGGCGCCACGCCTGTCGGCGCGACCAACTGCCTGAACTTTGGCAATCCCGAGAAGCCGCAGATTATGTGGCAGTTTTCCCAGGTGGTGGATGGCATCACCAAGGCTTGCGAAGCGCTGGATGTACCCATTACCGGAGGCAATGTCAGCTTTTACAACGAGACTTTGGGCGAGGGGATTTATCCCACGCCGGTGCTGGGGATTGTGGGGACGCTCGACGATGTTCATAAGGCGGTGTTTCCACATTTCCGCGAGGCGGGACGGGCAGTGGTCGTGCTGCGGGGGTCGGAGCCGGGGGACCTGGTGGATGCGGAGGCGGAGTTTGGGTCGTCGGAGTATGCGAAAGAGATTCTGGGGGCGTTGTGGGGATTCCCTCCGGCGCTGGAACTCGAGCGCGAGGCGGCGCTGCAAAAGGCGGTGGTGGAGATGATCCGCGACGGGCTGGTGGAGTCGGCGCATGACTGCTCGGAGGGCGGGATTGCGGTGACTCTGGCGGAGTCGGCGTTTGTCAGGGGAATTGGGGCAAAGGTGGATTTGAGCGCCGCCGGGCTGCCGCTGGAGTTTGTGCTGTTTGGCGAGGATGCCAGCCGGGTGGTGGTCTCGTGCGACCGAAGTAACCTCTCGCGAATCCAACAAGTAGCGGTAAAATACGGCATCTCGGCGGAAGCGATTGGGGAGACGGCGGCGGAGCGGCTGGAGATTTCGCTGGATGGACAGGTTGCGGTGTCGGCGGAGATCAGCGAGCTGCGGCAGGTTTATGAGACGGCGCTGGAGACAGCGTTGAGGGCGGAGGCGGCTGCGGAGTAAGAGCATTAACGCAGAGGTCGCGGAGGAAGGGCGCGGAGGACGCTGAGAAAAGCAGATTCTTCGGAGCTGACGCTCCTCAGAATGACAAGGGTTTTAGGTGACAAGGGTTTAGCTGACAAGGGTTCTGGCTGACAAGGATTTTAGCTAGTAGCTAGCGGCTAGCAGCTAATAGCTAAAAGCCAAAATGCACACTTCCGACAAATTTCGCGATGAGTGCGGGGTGGTGGCGATCTATGGCCATCCGGAGGCGGAGAAGCTTGCCTATCTGGGCCTGCATGCGCTTCAGCATCGCGGGCAGGAGTCGGCGGGGATCGTTACTTCTGACGGCATGGCGCTGCACCTGCACAAGGCCATGGGCCTGGTCGCGGATATTTTTGTGGAGGAGGTCCTGGCCAAGCTGCACGGTACGCTGGCGATTGGACACACCCGGTATTCGACTGCCGGCGACTCTGCCCTGCTCAATGCCCAGCCCATCATGGTGCAATCGAACAAGGGCATGATGGCGCTCGCGCACAACGGCAACCTGGTGAACGCGCTGGAGATTCGCGCCACGCTCGAGGCCCAGGGATCGATTTTTCAGACCAATAGCGATACCGAAGTGATGGTTCACTTGATTGCGCTTTCCAAAGAGCACACGCTGCCGGAGGCGATTGCGGATGCGCTGCGGAGAGTGGAAGGCGCTTTTTCGCTGGTCATGATCAGCCCTGACCGGATTTTTGCGGCGCGGGACCCGCGCGGTTTCCGGCCACTGGCCATGGGACGGATTCCGGCGCAATCCGGCGAGAAGCAGGACACCATTGTGTTTGCATCCGAAACCAGCGCCTTCGATCTGATCGGGGCCAGCTTTGAGCGCGATGTGAAGCCGGGAGAGCTGATCGTGGTTGGCCCGGAAGGAATCACGTCGCGTTTTTATTCTCCGCCCCTGGCGCAGTCGAGCTGCATTTTCGAGCATGTGTATTTCTCGCGGCCGGACAGCCTGGTATTTGGCCGGGCGGTGCAGCAGAGCCGGGAGGAGCTGGGCCGGCAACTGGCGCGCGAGGCGCCGGTGGAAGCCGACATAGTGGTTCCGGTGCCTGATTCCGGAGTCACGGCGGCGGTGGGCTATGCCGCCGAGAGCGGTATTCCGTTTCGCTTTGGATTGATCCGCAACCATTACGTGGGCCGCACGTTTATTGAACCACGGCAAACGGTGCGCGATTTTGGGGTGCGGTTGAAGCTCAACCCGGTGCGCAGCCTGCTGGAAGGCAAGCGCGTGGTGCTGATTGATGACTCGATTGTGCGCGGCACCACCAGCCGGAAGATCGTCCGCATGGTGCGCAGCGCGGGGGCGAAAGCGGTACACATGCGCATTTCCTGCCCGCCGACGATTTCTCCGTGCTTCTACGGAGTGGATACGCCTTCGAAGAAAGAACTGATCGCCGCCAACAAATCGATCGAGGAGATTCGCCAGTTCATCGGCGCGGACTCGCTGTCGTATCTTTCGCTGGAAGGCATGAAGAAAGCGTGCGGCGACGGCGAGAAGACGACGTATTGCACCGCCTGCTACACCGGTTCGTATCCCACCAACTGGGTCGATGTGGAAGAAATTCAGCCGGCCAGCGTGCGGAGATAGATTTCGAGATAGAGGGTGGCCCACAAAAAAGCCCGCTCCTTTCGGAGCGGGCTTTCGAATGCCACAAACGTTGCAGGCAGCTTAGTTGGAGCCGCGGCTGCACACGCCGTTGGCGTTGGTTTCGTTCTGGAAGGTATGCCAGCCGTTGACCTGAATAACCGGCGCGCCGAAGTAATCGAGGAATACAAGATCCTGCGGGTGGAAGGTGAAGCCCTGGATGGTGTAGGGGAAATCGCCGAAATTCGCTTCGCTCTCCAGCGGATCGCCGTTCTCCATTATCCCGCACGGGGAAGTATTCGTCGTGAACGGATCCAGTACCCACTCGCCGATCTCATGTGACAAGGCTCCGACGTCCTGGGAAAACACAGGCACTGCCGCCTGCGACATGCTGGTGCTGTAGGCGTAAGTCTGGCCGTCTGGAGCACCGCGTGTGGCGGTGTGGTAGCCGCCGACGCAGCAGGTGCCTTCAGTCAAATAAACGTTATAGGTGATGAAGAGGGGGAGAATATCGGGCGTAATCTGTCCCTGGTATTTCTGTAGCACGCTTTGCAGCTGAGTGTCGAACCAATTGATATCGGCGGTGCCAACCGGTATTCCGCTCCACGGGTTGGGCATGACCTTCCCCTCGTTCGTCGGCACGTTGAAAGTTTGCACCGGGGCTACGATCGGCTGGAGGATGATGTGATATCCCTTGTTTATCTGGACGGCCTCCCAGAGATTGCCGCGCTGATAGGCGTCCACATATTGTGTTTTGCCTAAATCGGTTCCGCCCTGTACATAGTCGAACTCCGAGAGGAAGATGGGCGATTGTTTGAGCATTTGAACCGTGGAGAAATTCCCGAAGTAGGGTGTACGAGGATCGAACGTCTGATTGCCGTTGTTCGGACCGTAGACCATCACGATGGGAATGATCCCGACTTTAATGGTGGTCTTAGGATTCGGTTTGGTCGGGTCTGTGCCAACAAAGACATCGCTGTAGGTGTTGCCGTTTTGATAGGTGAAAGTGTACGTCCACTGGGGTAGTTGGGCCGCGGGGCCCGTGTCATGGCTGCCCGCAAAACTGTGCGGGGGGAGTGTCTTGAACATCGGTCGTGCAGTCGAATCAAAGATCGGTTCTTGGGCAAGAGCGGAAAAAGTGGCACAAAGCAAAACAAGCGCCACTGACGCCGCAAAAGAAAGCGCAGGTTGATTTCTCACTTTTATGGTTCTCCTTACCCTGCTTTATGAGGGGGCAAAACGATAACACAGAAACTGGCCGGATTCTGTATAGATTTCGTGAATTTCAGGGGCCCACTTAGGCATGATTGTGGCGGTCGTCTGTTTACTGAGCAGTACACTCTTAAAGCGTCGCAAGATTCCGCGAGAGGCATTCAAAAAAAAGCCCGCTCCTTTCGGAGCGGGCTTTCGAATGCCACAAGCGTTGCAGGCAGCTTAGTTGGAGCCGCGGCTGCATACGCCGTTGGCGTTGGTTTCGTTCTGGAAGGTATGCCAGCCGTTGACCTGACCAACCGGCGCGCCGAAGTAATCGACGAAAACCAGGTCCTGCGGGTGGAAAGTGAATCCGCTTACCTTGTACGGGAAATCGCCGAAGTTGTTTTCGGTCTCGAGCGGGTCGCCATTTTCCATGATTCCGCAAGGCGAGCGGTTGGTGGTGAAAGGATCAAGAATCCATTCCCCGACTTCGTGGGAAAGGGCGCTGATGTCTTGCGAGAAGACCGGAACCGGGGCCTGCGAAATGGTGGTGGTGTAGGCGTAGGTCTGGCCGTTCGGCGGGCCGACAGTGGCGCTGTGGTAGCCGCCGATGCAGCAGCCGCCGGAAGTCAGGTAAACGTTATAGGTGAGGAAGAGCGGGAAGACGTTGGGTGTGATCTGCGGGAACTTGTGCATGATGGACTGGAGCTGCGTATCGAACGCGTTGATGTCCATCGTCCCGGTCGGGATGCCGCTCCACGGGTTGGGGATCACTTTACCTTGCGCCTGAGTAACGGTAATGGTCTGGGTGGGCGCCACGACCGCCTTCTTGAACAGAATGTGGTAGTTGGTGTTGGTCATGACGTTGTTCCAGAAGTTAGCACGCTGGTAGGCATC
The DNA here is from genome assembly GCA_050745985.1 of Terriglobales bacterium. Taxonomy (GTDB): domain Bacteria; phylum Acidobacteriota; class Terriglobia; order Terriglobales; family Acidobacteriaceae; genus JABCZH01. The sequence goes on from JBOGLG010000003.1 coordinate 39,911, forward strand.
CCCGTATTGGGTTTTGCCCACGTCGGTGCCACCCTGAACGAAGTCAACCTCGGACTGGAACTGCGGCGAGAGGAGAATCATTTGCACCGCGCTCTTGTTCGAGACATAGACGGCGTTCGGATCGAACGTCATGTTGCCGTTGTTCGCCCCGTACACCATTTTGATGGGGATGAGGCCCCAGGTAAAGTTGGTGGCGGAGTTGTTCTTGGACGGGTCAGTGCCGACAAACACATCGTTGTAGGTGGAGCCGTTGTAGGTGAAGGTGTAGGTCCACTGGGTGAGCGGCGTGACCGGGGGAGCATTCAGCGCGGGCGCTTGATAAGAGTGTGGAGGCAGAACCGCAAACATCGGGCGCGCGGTCTGAGCATCTTGAGCAACGCCGATACCCGCCAAGATGCAAACCAGAGCGATGATGAAGCTGCCAATAATCAGACTTCTCTTCATACGAGTTATTCCTCAGGTGTAGGATTGTTCGATTTCCCGATCGACCGACCCGTGAGTGCTCTCGCGTCTTTCGAACCAAACCTTGCAGCGGAGGCGAACCCGGGACTTCGAGCAGACTCGGACTAGGAAGGAAGTCTAGCCGCGACGCAGGTTTGGGTCAATGGAGTATTTCGGCCCGGGTGTGGAGACTTCCTTCTTACGGTGTGGAAAATCGGTCCAAACGGCGTGGACGGCGCCCACCCGGAACACTGGTGGTGCGAAAAAGCCCTCCGCAGACAAATCCACAGACAATGATGGGCGATAGTTGTCTCCCCGGGCCTGCCTGCCGCCCGGCTCAAAAGGTCACACGGGCCCCGATTTGCGCGGCGAAGGGGATCCCGACGGTTGTTCCGGGGCCAAAGAAGTCTCCCAGGCCGCCGGCGGGAATGGCCAACTGTTGCAGGCTGGTAACCGGTCGAGTGGCAGAGCAAGCCGGGTTGGCGCAGATGGCGGTGACGTTGCCGGACTGCTGGCCGGCGAGAGGAACGGGGAGCGCCGCAACGTCGCCAATGAAGTTGGCGCCGGGATTGTTGCGGTTGAAGAGGTTGAAGAATTCGACAAAGGGAATCACCGACCAGCGCTCGTGGAAGTTAAAGGGCCGGCTGACGCGCAGGTCAGCCTGGATGTAAGGAGTCCCGCGGAACTGATCGAGGCTGGTGGGCACGCCGTTCACGGAAATGCGGGCGCCGCCGTCGGCGGTAGTGATCACGAATGGCCGGGCGCTCTCGAACTGGGTCAGGGTGGTGAGTTCGAACCCGCCGGGAACGTGCAGGGCGCCGGCCAGCACGAAGCGATGGGTGACGTCCTCGCCGGACGGGCCGTAATCGCCGGGGCCGAACGGGTTCAGCGGATCGCAAACTCCGTTCACGTAGTCGAACAGTTCGCCCAGCACGCAGCCCCAAGTCTCAGCCCGGGACAAAGTGTAGTTAGCGATCAGGCTGAAGCGGCGCGACATGTTGCCCTGAAGGTGAAGCATCAGGGCGTTGTAGCTGGAGCGATTGTCGGACTTGAAGAGGGCGAGGTTCGGCACCACGCTGGCCTGGTCAGCGGCGTAGTTAGGATCGGAAGTGGGGATGAGCGGAGTAAAGAGGTTGACTGCGCTGGTGAAGTTGTAGCCGCGGTAGCCGTGATTGCCCTGCTCGTGGGTGTAGTCGGCGCTCACCGCCCACTTCTGGTTGAAGGCATGCTGCACCCCGGCGGTCACGTGGATAGCATAGGGCGTCTTGTAATTTGCAGCGATGAGGTTGCCTCCGGCCGCAGCGCCGCCGATGATGCAGCCCGAGCCGACCAGCGCGTAGGCCCCGGGAACGTTGTTGAAGCTGCACGGGCCGGCGGGCTGGTTCACGGCCTGGAATGCGGTGGCCCAGCCGTTCTGCGCGAGATCGTCGTAAAACATGCCGAAGCCGGCGCGAATTACCGTGGCGCCGCTGTGGCCGGGAGAATAGGCGACACCGATTCGCGGGCCGATCTGTTTGTGGTAGTCATCCGGCGCGCCTTGCTGCAAGGGAATACCCAGGGCCTGCAAGGTGAGGAAGGCGGGGTTTTGCAGCTGGCTGCGGCCGGAACCTTGGAAGAGGCCGAAGCTGGTCTGGTAGCGCAATCCGTAATTGAGCGTGAGATGCGAGGTTACCTGCCAGGAATCCTGGGCATAGAGCGCGAGGCGCTGGATGTTCTGCGAGAAGGAACCGCCTAGATTCGAGGTTGAGGCGCCGGCCTGCATGTCAGCGGTGAAGACTGAGGCAGGTTGAGTCAGGTAGTAGGTTGGATCTTGCGGAAAGGCAAACAGGGTTTCATCGTTGCCGGGAAATGCGCCGCTGAGCACAGGCTCGTGAATGAAGTTGATGCCGAACTTTATGGTATGCCGTCCCGACAGATGGCTCATGTCGTAGCGGAATTGATACTTCTCCTGGTTGCGCAAGTTGGGAAACAGAGTAATCGGGGTGGCGAACTGGTTGTCGCCAAAAGTTTCAAAGCCGGAGACGGTCAAGGTGGTGGAACTGAAAGGAAAGGCGAGAGCGAAACCCAGGTTCGAATTGCGGGCCTGGGTGAGATGGAGTTCGCTGGCGCCAAAGGTGAATGTGCCCAGCCAGTGGGGACTGAACGAATAGGTATTGCCGATGGCGACATTCCAGTAGTTGTTGTGGGTGGTGAGGCCGGTGGAAGGCAGAGTGCCCTGCGCCACCAGAGCATTGCGGGTGATGTAGCTGTCGCCGGAAACGCGGAGAAACCAGTTTGACTTGGGCGACTGCGCGAAATCGAAACGCAGTGAGCCATTGTAATCGCGGAAGGGGATGGGAACATTATCCGGCACCGCGATCGAACTCACGCCAGGAATCAAGCCCTGCGCGGCAAGCTGGGCCAGGGCGTCGAACTGGGCGACGCTGGAGTTGCTGTAGGCGATGCTGGCGTCTTCATGAACGGCCTCGAACGCGGCAAAGAACCACAGCTTGTCTTTCTTAATGGGCCCGCCGATGGCGCCAACATAGTTTTGCCGCGAGAAAGGCTGCTTGGGATTGGGTGCGGGATTCTCGATGGGAAAGCGCGCGTTAAGAGCCGCCTGGCGATCGAAAAATGAAAAGCTTCCATGCCAATCGTCAGTGCCGCGCCGCGTGGTGATGACCACGGATCCGGCGGTGGTGCCGCCGGTGTCGGCGTCCTGCTGGGCGGTTTGCATGGAGAATTCCTGAATGGCTTCAGGAGAGAAATTTTGCAGGAACCCGCCAATCCAATCGTCAGAGTTGTCCACACCATCGACAGAAAGTGTGTTGTTGAGGCCCGAACTTCCACCGGTGGAAACTGCGGTAATGCGCGCCTTGGTGGGATCGGAGGGCTCGAGCGGCTCGGTCCCAGGGGCCAGGAATGCAATATTGGCGAAGCTGCGGGCACTGAGTGGCAGGGTCTCGAGGTCCTGCGACATGACCGCGGTCTGGTGGATGGCGCTGGCCAGGTCGATGGGCTGGGTGGAGACGGAGGCGGGTTGCGACTGGATTTGCACGGTTTCCTGCGCGCCGCCCGGTTTCAACGTGATGGTGTAGTCGCGCACCGAGCTGACAATCAATTCGACATCGGCATGGGCTTCGGCAAAACCGGGAGCATCGACGGTGAGGCGATAGTCCCCGGGGAGCAGGTCCAGGAGCCGGAACTCACCGCGTTCGTCGGTAGTGACCTGGCGTTCGAACGCCGCGCCGCGCGCGCGGGCGACGATCCTGGCGTTGGCCAGGCGGGCGCCGCTGGAATCCTGCACCACGCCCCGCAGTGATCCCGTGGAAGTCTGGCCGAAGGCCGTGAAGGGCAGGGAAATTAAGAACATTAAGAGAGCCGCTGGGCAGATGCGAAACAGCAGAGCGCGAAGGCGCAGGGTCGACATGGTGGCATCGAGAGTAGCGATGCGGCCCCTCGTACTACCAGAGATAGTTAGAGAGCTAGGGGCCGGGAAGGCTTGGCGGCGAGGGCAATTCGGGGGATGCCTTGCAGATCATTGATGATGCGAAGTTGTGACCAGCCGGTGAGCAGGGGCTTGACGCCTTCGACGATGGTTCCGCTAATTTCCATTGCCAGAAATCCGCCGGGCTTGAGAGCATCGCGCGCCTGCGGAATGAGGCGCTCGATTACCTCCAAGCCTGTGGGGCCGGCAAAGACCGCATCGCGCGGCTCGAACTTGCGGACTTCGAGTTGCACCTGGTCTTCTTCGGATTCGCCGACGTAGGGAGGATTGGAAACGATGAGATCGAAAGTGGCGGGGTCGAAACCACTGAGCAAATCGGTTTGGTGGAAAGTGATATGGCTGTCGAGGCGGTGACGGGCGGTGTTGGCGCGGGCGATTTCGAGGGCTGCGGGAGAAAGGTCAGTGGCGTGAATCGCGGCTCGCGGCAGCTCTTTGGCCAGGGCCAGGGCGATGCATGCTGAGCCGGTGCCGACATCGACGATACGAGGGTTAGGGCTGAGCGACAGAGTCAGCGCGGCTTCGACCAGGTGTTCGGTTTCGGGGCGGGGGATGAGTACGGCGGGAGAGACGATCAGATCCATGCCCCAGAATTCCTGATGTCCGGTGATGTATTGGGCGGGGACTCCGCGGGCGCGTTGGGCGAGCGCATCCTGATAACGGATTTGTTCAGGGGGAGTGAGCAGGCGCTCGGGATGGGCAAAGAGATGGGCGCGGTCGCAATTGAGAGTGAACATGAGCAGGGTTTCGGCGTTCAGACGGGGTGAACCAACCTGGGCGGCAGTGAGGCGATCAATGGCCGAGTTCAGCGCGTCTTTCAGATGCACGAGACCATTTCAACACAAAAGCTGAAGGCGCTCTTTGCGGTCAAGGCTCTCACAGCACCGCAGTCTCTTCGATCATGCGGCCTTCGGCGAAGCGGGAGAGGCCGAGCAGCGATGCCTCCACCAGTTCGGTTTTTTCCGTGAGGATTAAATCCGACAGGATCTTGCCGGTCGCCGGGGCGTGCATCACGCCGTGTCCGCTGAAGCCATTTGCCAGAAAGAATCCGGGAACGCCTGGAGCCTTGCCCAGAATGGGGTGGTGGTCGGGCGTCATCTCATACAGCCCGGCCCATGCGCGCTTGGGATTGACCGCCAGGGTCTCGAAGATGGGCACGCGGTTGGCGGCGCGAGTCAGGACTTTCTCAATGAAGGCAGGCTCGAAGTCAACTTTGAATCCCGGAGTTTCTTCAGGGTCGTTCCATGCCAAGAGAAATCCCAGAGCTTCGGGGCGGAAATGGAAGCCGCTGGACATGTCAATAATCATGGGCGCGGTATGCGGAAACTGGTCAAAGGGCTCAGTTGGGACCAACATGCGGCGCAGGGGTTCGACGGGGAGCTCCAGATTGACCATGCGCGCGATACCGGCCGCCCAGGCGCCGGCGGCATTGACGACTTTGCGGGTGGACACAGAGCCGCGCGCGGTCTCGATGCCGGCAACGCCGCGGCTGTCGAGTAGAATGCCGGTGACCTGAGTGTTCTTCCAGAGCCTGGCTCCGTGGTCAGCGGCCCAGCTCATGAAGCCGTTCATGGCGCTGTAGGGATCGACGAAGCCGTCGGTCGAGCAGAAGCTTCCGCCAACGATGTCGCCGGAACGAAGTTGGGGGAACTGGCTGCGAATCTCGTCGGCGGTGATGAGGCGAACGTTCTTCAGGCCCAGGGCTATCTGTTTTTCGTAGTTTGTTCTCAGATAGGCGAGGTGCTTTTCTTCGGTCGCGCAGAAGAGGTAGCCTTGCGGGCGGTAGCCGGCGGGGTATCCCAACCGCTCGTCGAAACTGGCATAGAAGGGGATGGAATAGAGCGACATCTGGATGTTCACCGGAGTCGAGAACTGCGCCCGCACGCCGCCCATGCTCTTGCCGGTGGAGCCCTTGCCCTGGGCGGTTTCACGCTCGATTACCAGGACGTCCTTGCAGCCCGCGGCGGTCAGGTGATAAGCGATGCTGGAGCCGACGATTCCTCCGCCGATGATGACGACTTCTGCGGTTTGCATGGAAAAATGATTTAACCACAGAGGGCACTGAGGAACACAGAGGGCCACTGGTTTCTTTGGTGCCTTGAACCTGGGTCTGCGTCCCCTTAGACTTGAAGGTAGATGCATGCACATGCCAGCCACGGCAGAGACTGGACTTCGAAAGTCCTGCGAATTTCGCTGGGCGTAACCCTGGCTTACATTGTGCTGCTGGTGGTCGCCGGCATTCGCGCCCATTCGCTGGCTTTGCTCTCCGAAGCCGGCCACAACCTTTCTGACCTGGTGGCGCTGCTGCTCTCGCTGGTAGCTGTGTATCTGCAGGCGCGTCCGCCGAGCGCTACCAAGACTTATGGCTGGCATCGCGCCGGAGTTCTGGCTGCGCTGGTGAACGCGGCCTCGTTGCTGGTGATTGCGTTCTTTATTTTCTATGAGGCCTTCCGGCGGGTGCGGAACCCGGAGCCGGTGCATGCCGGGTTGATGATGGCGGTGGCAGCGGCGGGTGTGGTCATGAATGGGGTCATCGCGCTGCTGCTGTACAACTCCAAACGCGACGTCAACATCCGCAGCGCGCTCATGCATGAGATCGGCGACACGGTTTCGACTGCGGCGGTGATTGTCGGAGGCTGGGCGATCCTGGCGACCGGCCAGTACTGGATTGATTCGGCGCTTTCGTTTGGCATCGGGGCGCTGATTTTGTGGTCGGGTTTCGGCATTGTGCGTGAAACCCTGAATATTCTGCTCGAAGGCACGCCCCAGGGAATCAAGTTGCAGCGGGTACAAGAAGTAATTTGCGCGATTGACGGGGTCAACGACGTGCATGACCTGCATGTATGGAGCATCGGGTCGGAGACCGCGGCGCTGTCCTGCCATATTTCGATCGCGGACATACCACCCTCGGTCAGCGAGCGGATTTTACGCGAAGTGAAAGAACGGCTGCATGAGGAATTCCACATTGACCATACCACCATTCAGTTTGAAAACGTGGTGTGCGAAGTGGCGCATGGATGTGTGATTCCGGTGGGGGAAGAACATGAGCACAGGCACTAGCCACGGGCCTGCGAAGGACTAAGCGCCTCTTCCCTGCTTGTCGTAGATCTGGCGCACGGTTTCAATCGTATCCGCGTCTTCCGGCAACTTGTCTGATCGCAGCCGCACGATCCTAGGGAAACGCAGCGCATAGCCGCTCTCGTGGCGGCCGGAGCGCATCATATTATTGAAGGCCACCTCCAGAACAATTTTAGGTTCGACAATCAAACGGAAGCCCTGCTCTTCAACCTTGTGCTCCAGAAACCACGCGGTCATTTCGGCGTCGGTGAGGCCGGAGTAGGCTTTGCCGATGTTGGCCAGCCGGGTGCCGTCCCACACGGCGAAGGTGTAGTCGCTGAGAACTCCGATGCGCTTGCCGTGGCCATACTCGACGGCGGTCACGACGACGTCCAGCGTGGCGAGTTCGCGTTTCAGCTTCAACCACGACTTGCCGCGGCGGCCGGGCGTGTATACCGACTGGGGATCTTTGATCATCAGGCCTTCGTTGCCGCGGGCCTGCGCGGCTTCGAAGAGGTGGTCGAGCGCCGCGGCGGAGGAGGCTTGAAAAACCGGGGCGCGGAAAACCTGGGCGGAGATCAGCGGATCTCCGGATTCCAGCGCCAGGCTTGCTTGAGGATCGGCGGGGCGGGGATGCGCGGGCCTTCGCGGTGCGGCCAGCAGGTCGTCGAGAATCTTTGCCCGCTCACGCAATGGCCGGTCGATCAGTAACGCGCCGGCGTAGAGTACGTCGAACACCAGATAGGCGACGGGGACATCACGCATGAGTTGCCGGCTGACCTTTTTCCGTCCCAGGCGTTGCTGAAGGGCGCTGAACGGCAACGCGCGCCCTGAGTTGGCGTCGAGATAGTCCCAGGCAACGATCTCACCGTCGAGGATGACATCTTCCGCCAGCCCAACCAGGGCCGGCGGCAATTCGGGGAATGATTCAGTAATTTCGTCGCGGGTGCGAGAGAAAATCCGAACCTCGTTACCGGAGACGTGCGCCTGGGCGCGAATGCCGTCGTACTTGTCCTCAACCAGGGCGCTCTCGAAATAGCTGAGGGCCGCTTCGGCTGACTCCGCCGGGCTGGCCAGCATAAAGCCCAGGGGATGGAACAGTCGCATGTGGGCTTCGGATAATTTTTGCTTCGCAGCAAGCCGCAGGGTTTCACCGATGTCGCCGAGGAGCATGTTTGCGCGTTGAACTTCGGGCAGGGTTGCGCCATAAGCCTTGGCGATAGCCTCTTCGACCAGGCTTTCTTTGAGGCCGACGCGCAGATCGCCGGTCATGATCTTGATGATGTACTTGGCCTCGATTGGGGAGACTTGGGACAGGAGTTCACGGACCAGTACAGCTTTTGCGGCAGGGCCGCGCGCGGCTGCGATCTTGCGGAAGGCGGATTGGACTTCGCGCACACTCAGATCGTTGCCGGGCTGCGCTCGACCTGGACGGACGAGGGCGCCCGGCCCCACCTGATCCAGTACTTCGCGGGCGACGGCGCCCAAATCCCCCAGCTTTCTGTATGCCGCGGTCAGTTCAGCCTCGCTCTTGCCGGACAGTTCCTGAACCAGCCGCCACAGCAGGGCTCCGCCGACCTGGAGCGTGGTTTCCTCCCATACTGGAAATGGGCGGCCGGACAGGAAGACGGCGGCAATGCAGGCTTCTTCCGGAGCGGCGGCCTGGAAAAACTCGGCCACGACGGCGATCTTCTCCAGTCGCTTGGTGGTAGCGGCGATGCGCTCTCCCGCCTGGGCTAGGGCCTTCATATCGACGGTCTGTAAACTACGGTAGCATTGCCACTTGCGTCTATACCTAGTTTCTTCAAACTATGGCATACTCTAGGTTGCTTCTCAGCTCCTCGAAGGATCATCCAATCCCTATGCAGCTTTGGCGTACATGGACGCGTTTTCTGGTTGCGGTGCAGCTATTGCCGGCGCTGGAGGGTGGCGAGGAGACTCTGGTCGGTGGGCAGGCGGTGCTGGAAGGCGTGATGATGCGGTCCCCGCACGCCTGGGGAATTGCCTGTCGCAAGCCATCGGGCGAGGTTTCGGTCCACAGCGAGCCGCTGGAGCGGCTTTCTGAGAAGCACAAATGGATGGGATGGCCGGTGGTCCGCGGGGTGATGACGCTCGGCCATGCCATGACGCTCGGCTTTCGGGCGCTGAAGTTCTCTGCCAACGTCGCGCTGGATGAGTTGCAGCCCGCTCCCGCACCCGGTGAACCAGAAAAGAAGAAGTTTGAAATCAGTGGCTGGATGGCGACGATCAACATTGTTTTTTCGGTCGGCTTCTTCATCTTCATGTACAAGTACCTGCCGCTATTGGCGGCGACGGAGTTGAAGAAGGTGAATCCGGCGCTGGGTGGGCAGATCATGTTCAACCTGGTCGATGGCGTGATTCGGCTGCTTTTGTTCCTGCTGTTCATATGGGCGACTTCGTTTTGGCCGGACATTCGGCGCGTTTACCAGTACCACGGCGCCGAGCACAAGACGGTGTTCGCGTTTGAAAGTGGGGACCCGCTGCAAACCGCTGAAGTGCAGAAATATTCGACCTATCATCCCCGCTGCGGAACCAGTTTTCTGATGACGGTGATGATCATTTCGATTCTGGTGTATATGCTGTTCCCGGTGACGACATTCTGGGCGCGCTTTGCGCTGCGGATTGCGCTGCTGCCCGTGATCACCGGGGTCTCGTACGAGATCATTCGGTTTTCCGCCAAGCATCGCGGATCCCTCTTCTCACTCATGACCGCGCCTGGGCTGTGGCTGCAACGGATCACGACCCAGCCGCCCACGGATGATCAGGCGCAAACCGCCATCGTGGCGCTGAATGAGGCGATGTTGCTGGAGAAGCAGCGCGGGGGAGAATTAGTAATCGCGTAGAAAAGCGCCGTTCGTTCTCCACCGTCGCCAGCTTGCCTCGCTGCGTGTCGTGTTTTCACCCGTCACTTACAGCTTCCCCCGACAGGCATACAGTCGCCGGAAGGAGGCTCGTATGCCGGCGTTTCTGTTGGAGGTGCAAGCACAGATCATGATCGCTCACGAGCTACAATATCTGACGGAAGAAGGCGCGAGTGTTTGACGGACGCAGCACGACGAGTTTCCATGTTTGAACGACTTGACCAAATCGAAGCGCGGTATGAGGAGCTAACGCGGGCTCTGGCTTCGCCGGAGATCATTGGCGACTCGGCGAAGTACCAGAAGACTGCCAAGGCGCATAACGAAATCGCTCTGGTGACGGAGAAGTATCGCGAGTATAAGGACCTGACCCGCGGGATCGCAGAGAGCAAGGCTGTGCTGGCCACCGAGAAGGACCCGGATATGCGGGCTTATGCGCAGGAAGAGTTGGACAAACTCCAGGGGCGCGTCAGCGGGATTGAGGAGGAACTGAAGGTCTTGCTGTTGCCCAAAGATCCCAACGACGAGAAAGACATCATTCTGGAAATCCGCGCGGGTACCGGTGGCGACGAAGCCACGTTGTTCGCGGCCGAACTGTTTCGTATGTACACGCGTTTCGCCGAAACCCAGCGCTGGAAGGTGGAAGTGCTTTCGACTTCAGAATCGTCCGTGGGTGGTTTAAAGGAAGTAATCGCCCTGATTCAGGGCCAGCGGGTTTACTCGCGCTTGAAGTATGAGAGCGGAGTGCACAGAGTGCAACGGGTTCCGGCCACCGAGCAGCAAGGGCGGGTTCACACTTCAGCGGTCACGGTGGCGGTGTTGCCGGAAGCGGAAGATGTGGACATCAAGATTGAAGCCAAAGACCTGCGCATTGATACCTTCTGTTCCTCCGGCCCAGGCGGGCAGTCGGTGAACACGACGTACTCGGCGGTGCGCATCACGCATATTCCGACGAACACGGTGGTAAGTTGCCAGGACGAAAAGTCGCAGATCAAGAACCGTGAAAAAGGCATGCGGGTACTGCGCTCACGATTGTATGAGATGGAAATGCAGAAGCAGCAGGAAGCGCTGGCCAAAGAGCGCAAGCAGATGGTGGGGTCAGGCGACCGCAGCGAGAAGATCCGCACTTACAATTTTCCTCAGGACCGGGTGACCGATCATCGCATCGGGCTGACCATGCACCGACTACCGGATATTATGGACGGCAACCTTCAACCGCTGATTGACCCCTTGATCGCACACTTTCAGGCGGAGAAACTAAAAGAAGAAACTGCTGCTGTCTAACCGAGAAATTGACGAGAGAATTAAGAAGCCCCTCCGGTATGCCGGAGGGGCTTTTTTCTGGGGGAGGGCCGACGGGCCATGAGCCTGCCGACGACCAGAATCTGTTTACTGCTGGGGCGCTGCCGGCGCGTTCGAGTTGGCAGAGAGCTGCTCCAGATCATTCTTTAACAAGCTGATTTCGACGCGGCCACCGCTGGTGCGTTTGGTTTTGGCTTGGTCGGCGCTGACCGGAGCATTGCCCATTCCCACCACATAAATGCGGTAAACCGGAATCTCGTGGTTCAGCACGAGGTAGCGGACGACGGAGTCCGCCATCTTTTGCGAGGCGGCGATCGCGGCCTGTCCGCGACCGGAAGAGAAGCCCTGCACTTCGATGATGTAACCGCGCTGACTCTTCAGCGGGGTGGCCAAGTCATCGAGCGCGGCCTTGGCGTTTTTGCTCAGGACGCTCTGGCCGGGACGGAAGCGGATCTCGGTCTGGTTGGTGGCCTTGTACTGGTCGATATTGCCGACCACTTGCTCCACATTGGTGAGGCGCGTGCTGGCCTGGGTCGCGGTCTGCTGCGCGGCCTGGGCCTTGTTGCCGGCGTCGATGGCATGCTGATCAGCTTCATTGGCCTTGGTGGATGCAAGCTGAATGCCCTGCTGGGCGCGCGTGTCCACGTCTTTGATCATCTTGCTATTGGCCGCGGTAAGCTCATCGAGTTCGTTCAAACGGTCGCGGATCGGGCCGGTCTGCCGCTGCACATATTTCTTGCGGGCAAATGGATTGAGATGGCCCCAGAAGCCTTCGCGCGCCGGCGGCTGTAAGGGCTTTCCGGTGGCGCTATCGGTCGGGACGGCGGCCGGCTGGCTGGCGGTGCTTTGGGCCGGGTTTTGGTCAGGGGTGGAACTGGTCTGCGCAAACGCTGGCAGGGCGAGCACTGCAATCAGCAGGGCGGTCACAACGCGATTCTTCATTTTACTTCCTCCGGGGTGGTGGGAGCTTCCTGGGAGCTCCACTCCAGCACGCCATTAGCGGGCGTGGCGCATTTTTCGAAATCTGGGCTCGGGTGGGGCATTTGGTCGCTGCTTTTTATCGCCGAACGTCTCAACTCGCGACAACAAGAACGCCTGCATCCGCCAGCTCTGTAGAACAGGTTCGATGCCAAACCGACCTGGCGCTAAGTGCTTGGATAACAATGATATTGTAGTCTCTGTCTGGGGCGAATGGGAGTAATTTTGCCAAAAGCTGGTATAAAAACTGCGTGCCATCCTCGTAATCGATTACTGGAGATTGAATGTTCCGAAGGGACTCTACTGCTTGCCTTCTAGTGCTCTTTCTCGTGTTTTTTGCCTTCACAGGGGGGCTTCGCGCCCAGGGGAACAGCGGGACACCGCTTATGACGGACCGCATTTCGGCGGACCGCATGAGGCAGTATGCCGATCAGGCGGTGGCGTGGGAGCAGGAATATCTGCGCATTGACACTACTAATCCTCCAGGAAACGAGATGCGGGCGGCGGTCTTTTACAAGAAGATCCTCGACGCTGAGGGGATCGAGAACCGCATATTCGAATACGCCCCGGGACGTGCCGATCTTTGGGCCAGGATTCCGCACACCAGCGCCACGCCGCGGAGGCCTTTCGTTCTGCTTGACCATATGGACGTAGTAACGAGTGACCCGGCGCATTGGAAAGTTCCCCCCTTCAGCGCGCAGGTTGTGGATGGCGCCATCTATGGCCGCGGGGCGCAGGACATGAAAAGTGAAGGCTTGGCGCATTTGATGGTCATGGTGATGCTGCAACGCGAGAAGGTGGCCTTGGATCGCGACGTGATCTTTCTTGCCGTCAGTGACGAAGAAATGGGCGGAACCGGCACCGATTGGTTCATCGCGCACCAGCGAGATCTGCTGGGCAACGCTGAATTCTTGATCAACGAAGGAGGAGAAAACATCCTGCGTCCCGATGGCCGCTTGAAATATATTGGCGTGGACGTGGGCGAGAAGAGTCCGCTGTGGCTGCACGTGGTGGCGCATGGGCAGCCGGGTCACGGTTCGCGGCCCAACAAAGACTCGGCGCCCAACCGGCTGGTGGAAGCGTTGAACCGCATCTTGGCTTACAAAACGCCGATGCGGGTGCTGCCGGTGGTGGACGAGTTTCTGAAGGACATGGCGGCCGACGAGCCTCCGGCGCGGGCGGCGATGTTTCACAATATTCGCCGCACTCTGGACAACCCAAAGTTGCGGCGGCAGATTGAAGACGATCCGAGCTTGAACTTTCTGTTCCGCGACACCATTTCCCTCACCATGCTGGGCGGGTCCGAGCAGACCAACGTGATTCCTTCCGAGGCGTGGGCCAATCTGGATGTGCGGCTGCTGCCGGGAGGGAATCCCAAGCAGCTTCTGGAGATCATACGGCGAGTGGTAAATGATCCCCATGTGACGGTAGAGCCGCAGACCCCGGATTTCCGGGTCGCCAACTATTCCCCGACCGATACCGTTTTGTATAAAGCGTTTCGGCAAGTGGCGGCGCACTACTTTGCGGGGGCCCCGGTCGCGCCGTTTCTGACCAGCGGCTACGACGAGAACCAGCGCTATCGTCCGCTGGGAATTTATGCGTATGGATTCAATCCTTATACGGCGACGCAGGAAGAGAACGACAGCGAGCACGCCAACGATGAGCGCATCCGTGTGGATGAGGTGCGACGCGGGTTTCGCGTGATGTATGACGTGGTGACACGGGTGGCGGCTAAGGGGGAGTGAAGTCTTCAACCACAGGGGTCACGGAGGAAAATGGAGGGGGCAGTCAGGCCAGAGATATAGCTAAACAACCCTTCAACCACAGGGAGCACAGAGGATCACAGGGTTGTCGCGAGATTCCGAGGATCTCTTACTCGCCTTTGTACTTTTCGTACTGCTCGTAAATGTAGTTGTCGGTCATGCCGGCGATGTAGTCGCAGATTACCCGGGGCAGCGGCGTGTGGTGGGCCGACTCCTGATAGCTGGAGGGAAGCTGACCGGGCTTGGCCATCCAGAACTCGAATAGCCGGTGGATGATCTGTTCGGCATCTTCCTTTTCGGGATCGAGGGTTGGGCTGTAATAGAGCGTCTGGTACAGGAATGCCTTGGCCAGCTTCCGTTCCTCTTCGGCTTCCGGGCTGAGCGCAACCAGCCTCCGGGGAAACATGCGCACGTCTTCCAGGCTGTGGGCTGCGGCTTTCGCGATCTGGGTTCGTGTGTTGTGAATCAAATCTCCCACCCAGCGGTCGAGCATGTGCCGGATGGCTTCGTTGAATTTCAGTTTCTCGATCACGTCGGGATAAGTTCGTTCAGCGTCTGCGTAGAAGCGTGCAAACACGGGGACACCGCCACGAATGGTTTCGAGGTTTAGAAGATGGGCTTCGTAGCCGTCGTCGAGGTCCGCGGTCGAGTAGGCGATTTCGTCGGCCAGGTCGATGAGCTGGGCCTCGAGCGGGGGCCGGAGGTCGAGCAAATACTCGGCCAGTTCGGGGAATTCATCGCGACTGTAATCGTGCGAGTGCTTGATGATGCCTTCGCGAACTTCGAAAGTGAGATTTAATCCACGAAACGCGGCGTAGCGAAGTTCGAAGTCTTCAACGATGCGCAGGGCATGCAGGTTGTGATCGAAGAAGAATCCGTGCGATCGCATGACACTGTCGAGCGCCTTTTCCCCGGCGTGGCCAAACGGCGGATGGCCGACGTCGTGGACCAGAGCGAGGGCTTCGACCAGGTCGACGTTCAGGCCAAGTTGCGCGGCGATAGTGCGCGCGATCTGCGCCACTTCGAGGGTGTGCGTCAGGCGGTTGCGAAAGTGGTCGGAGTAGCGGCGGGTGAAGACTTGGGTCTTGGCCTCTAGACGGCGAAAGGCGCGGGAATGGATGACGCGGTCGCGGTCGCGCTGAAAGTCGTTGCGGTAGGGATGCTGCGGCTCGGGGAAACGGCGTCCGCGGGACTGGTCCGCATGCACCGCGTAGTCGGCGAGCATGAGGGAAGTTTAGCAGACGGTGACGGCTGTCAGCTTTCAGCTTTCAGCTCCCAGCATGCGGTGGCTAGCTCAGGTGCGACTGCTGTGGGCCGAGCAGACTACGCGACCAGCAGGGTACCGTTTCGTGTAATCAGGTAGTGCTTATCACTACTTCAGGGGAACGCTGTAGTGGGACGCGATCACGTGCCATTTGCCATCTCTTTTCATCCAGACATCGGTCAGGCGATCCCGGTATTCGTAATGCTTGCCCTTGGATTCCCCGGTCTCGTGATAAGCGCCGGTTACGACGGCCGTGTCCCCATGCATGCGTACCCTGAGCTCGGATTGCTCGGCTACGGCCACGAGGACCGAGGAATCGGCGCTGTGGCTGATGTAGCCGGCTTTTCCATAGGTGCTGCCATCTTCAACAGTGATGATGAAGTCTTCAGCCAGCAAAGACGACAAAAGGCCTATGTCGCGGTGCTTGTAGCTTTCTGTCCATTTCTTTTCGAGAGCAAGAATCTTCTCCCCCTCTGGAGACGATTGTTGGGCAGATAACAGCATCGGCAGGCAATAAATCAAACAGATGACGAGCTTTGGGAGTGGTTGCGCGCGCATGATCCTTTGTTGCACAGGCTGGAACCGGTGCCAAGTCGCTCGGGAGTGACCCTGGTTCTTGTAGTATGGGGGCTACTTGTGTTCGGAATCCTCTTTGGCCAGCCTGACCTTGGCGGACTCGAGATCTTTCTGGGTTTTGGCCATTTCGTCAGTGTCAACCTCGGCGGCCACGGTCTTGTTCCACTCCTGGATGGCGCGATCCCAGTGCGCCACCGCCAGCTTCAGACGTCCGGTCTTCTGATAGAGATCTCCGAGGTGCGCCTGCACCGTGGGATCGGCGCCCATGTGCTGGGAGGCCCGAGTCAAGTTATCTTCGGCCTGGTCAAGTTTGCCGAGCTTGAAGTACGCCCAGCCCAGCGAGTCAAGATAGGCGCCGTTGGCCGGGTCGAGTTCCACGGCTTTCTTGATCATGATGAGCGCTTCGTCGAGCTTCATGCCACGATCAGCCAGCATATAGCCGAGATAATTAAGCACCGCGGCGTTCTGCGGATCGGAGGCGAGGAGTTTACGGAACACCTCTTCGGCCTTGTCGTACTGCTTCTGGCGTTCATAGTTTGATCCGCGGAGAAAATCGACGTACTGCTTGTCTTCATCCTTGGTGGAAAGCTGGGCGGCTTTGTCGAGGTCTTCGTCAGCATCCTGCCAGCGCTTCAGGCGGCTGTTGATCTGGGCAAGGCGGATATAGACGTCGCGGTCATCCGGCGTGCCTTTGAGCATGGCCTTGACCTGCTTGATGGCCTCCTCAGGCTGCCCCATGTCGGAAATTTGCGACGCGTACACCATCTTCAGATCGCGGTCGTTGGGCAGTTTGTCCACCGCTTCTTTGGCGACGTCGGTGGCCTGCTGCCACTGCTTGGCTTCGCGGTAGGTGTCGATCAGTTGTTGGTAGCCGCGCTCGGCGTTGTCATCGCCCAGCACCAACATCTTGCGGAAAGTTTCGACGGCGAGAGCGGTGTTGCCGTTATCGCGATAAACGGTTCCCAGCCGCTCCAGAAACAGCGCGCGATTGCTCTTCTCGCCCTGGGAGTAATTGTTGTCCGGCTTGTCGGTCTTTTTCAGCAGGTCTTGCAGAATGGTTGCGGCGTCATCGTAACGTCCTTGCGCCTGATAAACCGCGGCCCGGTTGTAGGGCACCTCCATGGAGTCCTGCACCATGGATTCGGCTTTCTTCAGGTTTTCAAGGGCAAGCTCAAACTGTCCCTGGCGGCGGTAGATCTCGGCCATGCGCAGGTAAGTCTGGGCATCGTCGGGATTGGCGTCGGCGATGATCTTGTATTGCTCGAGGGCGGCATCGGTCTGGCCGTCGTTCATCAGGTTTTCAGCCAGGCCGCGAATGGCGTCGAGGTTGTCGTGGTCGAGCGCAACCGCCTTGCGGTAGGCGTCAACCGCCTTCTTGTATTCTTTTTGCTGCTCGTAGGCATACCCGAGAACGGAGTACAGTTTGGCGGAACGCGCGGCATCAGGGACGGAACTCAACACCTGGGCGGCGCGAGTGGAGTCGCCTTCTTCGGTGTAGAACAAGGCCAGCGTGGTGACGGCGTCTTCGGAGTCAGGCTGCAACTTCACCGCGGTCTTGAACTGATCTTCGGCCTTGGTCAGGTCGTTGTTGACTTTGTAGAGCCGGCCCAGAAGCAGGCGGTCGTCCACGCTGTCAGGTTCGAGCTTGACGATCTGCTCCCACTGTTCGATGGCCAGCTTGAGCACGCTTTCGGAAGCGTTGCCGGACTGAACGTCGCCCAACGACTTCAGATAAATGCGGCCCAGAAGTTTGTGGGCCTCAAGATTGTCGGGATCGCGTTTGAGAAGGTCCTGAGCTTCGAGCACGGCGTCACGGATTCGTCCGGCGCGGGTGTAAAGCTCGGCCAGGGCCGAGTTGAGGTACTCCGAACTGGGGTCAGCCTCGATGGCGAGGCGGTACTCTTCGATGGCCTTCGTAACCAGGTCGCTGCGCCCATACATCGCCACCTGCTCCTCATAGAGATGGGCAAGGGTGTAGTGGTAGTAGGCGGCGGCGCGATCGATCTTGCGCGGAGCGGCAGCGGGCTTGGCCGCAGCCTGGGCCGTAGGCGCAACGGCGGCAGAGGAAGGCGATTGCTGTGCTCCTGCACTCACGCTCAAGAGCAACATAACAACGGCACAATAAATTCTTTTCATTAAGGCCCTTCGGATCACCGTGCCACAGCGGTTTGGATGCTGAACCGCTGCCGGCGGGTGCTTGGATTATTGTAAACCCTCGTCAACGAACACGGGATAAAAGGCGTTTGGAACGGGCCTGAAACCCAGCCAGAGGTACAAGGACCGTTAGCGGTTAGCGATTGCCCAATCGGCAAGTCAATGACGAAAATGGCGCACTCCGGTGAAAATCATGGCCATACCATGGCGGTCGGCGGCATCGACGACTTCCTGGTCGCGGACTGATCCCCCGGGCTGAATGATGGCGGTGGCGCCGGCTTTGGCAATTTCCTCGACTCCGTCGCCGAAGGGGAAGAAGGCGTCGGAAGCCGCGACCGTACCCTGCAGGGGCAGGATGGCCTTCATGGCGCCCATTTTGGAGGCATCTACGCGGCTCATCTGTCCGGCGCCTACACCGACGGTTTGCCCGTCGCGAGCGTAAAGAATGGCATTGGATTTGATGTGCTTGCAGACCTTCCAGGCAAAGAGCAGCGCTCGTTTCTCCTCGGCCGTAGGGGGGCGTTTGGTGACGACCTTGAGATCGCTTTCCCGGAGCGGACGAATGTCGGCATCCTGCAACAGAATTCCGCCAGAGACATCTTTCAGCACCCATTTCTGCGGGGCGCCGGTGATCTCAACCAGGCGGAGGTTCTTCTTAGCAATGAATATTGCTTTGGCTGCGTCGTCGAATTTAGGGGCGGCGATCACTTCCAGGAACAGCTTGGCCATCTCCTCCGCCGCAGGGCCGTCGATGGGCCGGTTCACACCGATTACCCCGCCGAAAGCCGATACCGGGTCACATTCGAGGGCCTTCTTGTAGGCCTCGGCCAGGGTCTTGCCGGTTGCCGTGCCCGCAGGATTCGTATGCTTGATAATCGCGCAGACGGGCTCCTCGAATTCCTGGGCCAGGTCCCAGGCGGCTTGCAAATCCACGATGTTGTTGAAGGAAAGTTCCTTGCCCTGAAGCTGGCGGCCATTGGCCACGCCCCGGCCCGAGCCATCGGAGTACATTGCGGCCTTCTGGTGGGGATTCTCTCCGTAGCGCAGGTCGATGATCTTGCTGAACGAAAGGCGGAGATTCTGCGGGAAGCCGTCGGCGGCTTTTCCGTCGGCACCGATGCGCTCAAGAGTTGAGGCGATAGCGGAATCGTAGGCTGCGGTGGTGGCAAAAGCTTTCTGCGCCAGCCGCCACTTGGTGGCAGGTGACAGTTCCCCGCTCGATTGCGTCATCTCTTGCACGATGGAAGAATAATCGGCGGGTGAGGTTACGACCGCGACATCCTGAAAATTCTTGGCGGCGGAGCGAATCATCGAGGGCCCGCCAATGTCGATGTTCTCTATGAGTTCGTCGACCGGCACGCCCGGTTTGGCGGCGGTCTTCTCGAAGGCGTACAGATTGACCACCACCAGATCGATTGGTTTGATGCCATGTTCGGCGACGGCGGCGCGGTGGGCGAAATTCTCGCGGCGATGCAGGATGCCGCCATGCACCTTGGGGTGCAGGGTTTTGACGCGCCCATCCAGCATTTCAGGAAAGCCGGTCAGTTCAGAGATGTCTTGTACGGGGATGCCGGAGTCGCGCAGCAATTTGGCAGTGCCGCCGGTGGAGATCAATTCCACGCCCAGCGTGGAAAGCTGGCGAGCGAAGTCGGCCAGGCCGGTTTTGTCGGTAACGCTGAGGATGGCCCGCTGGATTCTGGACATGGAAGTTCGGTGTAACTCAAGATTCTATCAGTGGCGGGGACGAAGCGGACCGGCGGCCATACTCGGACCAACACGAACGCCGCAAAAAATAACGGGGAGGGCACGACTGAAAGTCGTGCCGATCCCCCGCGTGATTTTCTTGAGTGGCGTGCCGATCTGGGACCGACTGAAAGTCGTGCCCTTCCCAAACCGGCGGGACAGACCGCCCGCTCGGCTACACCTTCGCGCGCGCTGTGAGCTTCACGTGGCCGTCCTGCATCTCGACCGAATACTCGACCGCCATGCAGTTATTATCCTGGCGAATTTGCGCGGTCTTTTTTTGTACGAAAGAGGCAAAACTGTCGAGATTGCCAGCGACCGGCTCTCCGCTTTTCTTTTTAGCCTCGGTGAGCGCGTGATACAGCCTCTCGACCTGCTCGTGTTCGGCAGCGGGATCGGAGCATTGCACCGTCAGCGGCCCCGCCTGGGCTCTTGGCGCGGGAGCGGTTGCAGTCGCAGCCGCGCCATCGGCATGACCCACTCCGTACACCGCGTGATGCTCTGGCTCATTTCCTTCCACCGGGCGAACTCCCTGCACGGAAAGCAGCGCATCCTGTGGACGCCGGTAGCCTTCCTCGCGAATGCGGCCTTTCTTGCGCCACAGGTCGCTGTAGATAGCGTAACGCTGCGCCATTTCGTTATAGCGGAAGCGTTGTGAAAAAGTTAGTTTCCCGCCGTCGCTGAACTTGCGCAGCAGGCTCAAGACCTTCCACTCGATATCGGTAGGGGGCTTCTTGGTCGGGTTGCTGAAATAGACTTCGTACTCGATCTTGAGCCGGCGCAACTGCGACTCGAGGTGAGTCAGTTCTTCGTCAATGGTCACCGAGAGTTCTCCAGCGAACAGTCTAGATTCTACCGGGGGGTGGGGACGAGGTACCCGTGGGCCGGGGCTGGGGATGGTACGAAGGTCACCACTTTTGAGGAAGCACTACCTGGCGTTGGCAGCCATTTTCTTCACCATGGCGAGAACCAGCTTGCGGTCGCTGTCATTCAGGCTGACGGAATAGCGGCGAATCTGGCTGAGGAAGCGGACTTCATCGTCGGAAAGCTGCGGCAGTCCTTTGCCGCCGTTGGTGTGTCCGGTTTCAGAAAAGAACTGGGACAGAGGCAGTTCCATGGCGCCGGCGATTTTTGACAGGGTATCGAGCGATGGGATGGTGTGGCCGTTTTCCACCCTCGATAGGTAGCAACGCAGCAATCCCGTGCGCTTCTCGATATCGCCTTGCGACATGCCTTTTTGCAGCCGGTAGTTCCGGATGGTTTCGCCGATGTTCATTGACAAGGCAGCCACGTAGGTTCTCCGCGATGCTGAATAGTAACCAGAGTAATACGGTCTGGCAAGTGGAATTTCGTCGCCCGGGAGTTGGGCACCTAAGCCTCATGACAACAAGCTAACCCGGGCATTGGGGAATCAATCGCTTCGAGTGTTCGCTACTTTAGCGTGGCGGCAAAGAACTTGACCGTGCGTTTCCAGGCGTCGGCCGCATCATCGGCACGGTAGCCGTCTTTGTTGTTGGGATTTTCGAAAGCGTGTCCGGCATCGGGGTACTCGGTCACATCCACCTTCTTTCCCAGTTCTTTCATGGTCTTTGCGAACGTCTGAACATCGTCTGGCGTGATTCCGCGGTCCTGGCCGCCGAACAGGCCGAGCACAGAAGCGTTGATGGCTTTAAGCGAAGCAGTGTCAGTCGCGAGCCGGCCGTAATTGATCACCACGGCGCGCAGAGTGGGCTCTTGCAACGCCACATCGAGAGCGTATCCACCGCCCATGCACCAGCCAATGGCGGCGATGCGGTCTTTTTTAACGTCCGGCTGCGACTCCAGGAATTCGAAAGCGGCGTGCAAGTCACGCTTGGCGCGGTCTTCGGGCACTCCCCGCATGAGTTCGTGAGCTTCCTCGGGCGTGGTGGCGACTTTGCCGCGATAAAGATCAAGCGCCAGGGTGACGTAGCCCTCGTCGGAAAGTTTCGCGGCTTGTTCCTTCACCCAATCGTTCAGGCCCCACCACTCGTGAATGACAATGATGGCGGGGAACGGGCCTATTCCCGCAGGAGTGTAAACCACGCCTTGCACGGTCTCATCGCCGCTCTTGTAGGAGACAGGCTTTGATGTGGCCGCAGCCGCGGAGAGAGACATAGATAGAATCAGCACGGACAGGATAATGTTTTTCATGAGCTGTTCCTCGGCGGACTTCTAGAATACCATCGCGGACCCGATCACAGTATCAGTTCCAGATAGAGCGTCCCGGCCATGGGGTTGGCGCGATAAGGTTCAATGTCGCGAAAGCCGAGCTTGCGATACATCGCTACGGCGTCCTTCATGACCGGGCCAACCGTGTCGAGTCGCATGCGGCGGTAGCCAATCCGGCGGGCCTCGCTGATGATGGCTTCCGCCAGCACCCGTCCCCAACCCCTACCGCGAAACTTCGGGCGCAGGTAAAGCCGCTTCATCTCGCAGACATCGTGCGCGTGCTTGTGCAGGGCAACGCATCCCGCGGGTTCTCCCGCGAATTCTGCGAGAAGAAGACGGCCGCCGGGAGGAGCATAGTCGCCGGGCAAACCGGCGAGTTCCTGATCGAAATTTTGGAAACAGAGACTGAAGCCGAGCGATTGGGCATATTCGAGGAAGAGCTTGCGAGCTTGCCCGATCTGGGTGGGAGTGGTTGCTTGCTGGATTGACAACCCTGTGGCCACAGAGGGCGCGGAGGCAAGTTCTTCGCGAGTTTTCGTCATGGTTTCCCTCGGCTGACTGTGGGGTTCAAGTTCATCCCATGAGCATGCCGCCGTTGACGTTCAACACGTGCCCCGTGATGTAGGAAGCTTCCTCGGAAGCCAGGAAGGCTACGGCATTGGCCACGTCCTCGGGTGTTCCCACTCGTCCCAAGGGAATGTTTTTCACGGCCATTTCCTTGAAGTCTTGCCCGAGGGCAGACGTCATGGCAGTTTCGATGAATCCGGGCGCGACCGCGTTGCAGGTAATACTGCGCGAACCCACTTCGCGCGCGATGGCCATGGTCAGACCGATCAATCCGGCCTTGGAAGACGCATAGTTGGCTTGGCCGGCCTGGCCCATCTGGCCGAAGACAGAGGTGATGTTGATGATGCGTCCCCAACGCTGCTTCAGCATGGAGCCTATGACCTGCTGGGTGCAGAGGTAGGCGGAGGTGAGGTTAGTATTGAGGACGGCATCCCAGTCGGCGCGTTTCATACGCATGACCAGTTGGTCGCGGGTGACGCCGGCGTTGTTGACCAGGATGTCGATCTTGCCGAATTGCGCGAGCGCGGCCTTGAAGGTGGACTTGATCTGATCTTCTTCCGCCACGTCGAGTACGAAAGCCGCGGCCTTCCCCCCAGTGGAAGCAATTTCCGCTACCAGTACATTCAGCTTCTCCTGGTTACGGGCGGCGACTGCGACGGAGACACCCACCGCAGCGAGTCTTATAGCGCAAGCTCGGCCAATGCCCTGGGAGGCGCCGGTAACCAGCGCGATCCGGCCTGAAAGGGTCATGAGTTGCTCCTTGAAAGTCTGTGAACCCGAGATTATAGCTGGCCGTACCCGTTTGCAGCGTCCAGATGGTGGTCACGGACCTCGCTGCGGAACGCGTAGCGCAAGAGTGGGGGGGCGATCAGAGTGGTGGCCGCAGTCATGAAGACCACGATGGCATAGGTGGACTGAAGAACGATGCCGGATTGCAGGCCGACCAGGGCGACGATGAGCGCAACTTCACCGCGCGGCAACATGCCGAATCCGACGCGGAGTACGTTACTCCTGCCCTGCCGCAGCAGCGGAAGCCCGCAACCGACCACCTTGGAGACGATGGCGAGCAGCGAAATGATCGTGGCCGCTCCAAGGATTTCGCCAGTAAAGATTTTCAGATCAAGCCGGGCGCCAATGGCGAAAAAGAAGAATGGAGACATGAATTCGGTGATGCCTCCGACGCGGTCCCGCAGGTTCCATTCTGAAGCGTAGTCTGCGAACATCATACCGGCAAAGAACGCGCCGATAATGGCAGCCATGCCGATCCTGGCCGCCAGCCAGGAAAGGAACAGACAAATCGACAAAGCCACGATCAGTGAAGCATGCTGAGCCGAGAACCGCGTCAGCCCGGGTTTGATGCGGCGGACGATTCGCGGGGCAACAAAGATCATGAACAAAGCGAAGGCAAGGGCCTCCACGGCGAGGACGCTCAGATGAAACCATTCCAGGGTGCCGCTGGTCGCGAGACCGGCAACCACTGCCAGCAGCAGCATGCCAAGAATGTCATCGAACACAGCCGCGCCCAGGATGATACGGGCGGCGGGCGTAGCGAGCACGCCGAGATCGCCTAGAACCCGGGCGGTGATGCCTACACTGGTGGCCACCATGGCGGCGCCCACGAAAATCGCTTCGCTTGAGGCATCGCCACGAAATTTCATGTAGCCGAAGCCCAGAATGAAGGGGGCGATGATTCCGGCGACGGCGACCTGTATCGCCTTGCTACCCACGACGATCAGATCCTTGGGGCTGGTCTCCAGGCCGGCGTGAAACAGAACGAAGATGGCGCCGATCTCGGCCAGGGAATGAATGGTGTCGCTGGGTTGGATCCAGCCGAGGGCGTAGGGCCCCAGAGCGACGCCCGCAATGATCTCTCCCACCACCGAGGGCAGATGGCAGCATTCAAAGATTCCCCCAATGGCCTTCGCGGCGAGGAAGATCGCGAACAGTTGCAGCAGGAGTTGATCCGCGAAGTGCGTCACCATGGGAGGATAGGCTTACCGCCCGAAACACTGCAACCCATATTGGGAGACGCCGCCTTACGGGTTGGTGTTCAACTGGGCGGTACGCGTGGTTGCAGTTGATTGGTAGTCGTAGTGGTAGATGTCCACCACCACACGCCCCACCAGCCGTGCCCGGGCTTCGGAGTGAATGTGCACCGGAAAAGTGAATCCTCCGACATCCCGATAGTCCTGAACAAATTCGATTTTTCTGATGAACAGAGACGGAGTCTTTGCCACTCTGCCCTCGGCGCGAACCATGCTTCCAGTATGCGCGTCGAGGTAAATCTTGCCCTTAAACAGGCCGACATGGTTCTTGCGCGGCTTCAGTTGAAAGATCTGGACAAGGCGGTTCTGCATTTGCATTGTGCCTTTATAGGAAAACTTGTAATTATCTTCACTGAGCGCGGTGACTGTGGGATCGTCTTTCTGAATGTGGTCCACTTCCGACTGCAAGAGCCGGATAATGACATTGCTTTTGACGAAGCCATCCCCCACGAAGCGGACCGATTTGAACTCCAGCGTGTGCGGAGCAGAATAAAATCGTTGCAGGTCGCATTCCCCGAACTGCTGAGTCTCGGGAAGCTGAGCCAGGATCAACGAACTGGCCGAATAAGAGGCCAGCCGAGCCGACTGCTGGGCGACCCGGTCGCGATAGGCCTGAAGCGTGAGTTCGGGCGACATCTGGGGTAGAGGGGCTGGGGCGATCAGGACGGCGGGAGTGCGGTCCTCAATCTGAACTTGCGGCGACGCCGGGGGATCGGTGTCTAAGAGAAGATAAGGTGAAGGACTGGTGGTCTGGATGGAAGGCGCGCCAGACTGGGCGACCGCCCATGCCGCAGTGAAAATCACCAACCCGAAGATTGTAAGAACCGTAGGTTTCATGGGTAAATCGATCTTTACGATATCTGATTCCCCTCCCAATGGGAAAGTTTCAAGTAGAGTACTGCGCCAACCACGGTAGCTTCCCCAGCCGAACCTGTTAAGATTTTGAAACTGCAAACTTTGAGGGTCAGCGAATGCCTGAGGCCAGCGAGACGATCAACCCCGCCAACGGAAACCAGGAGCTGGCGGATGAGCCGTCGGTCGAAGTCTATGCCGTGTACGGCGCGGAGCCGGAAATTCAGGCCTACGCCATGGCCAAGTATTCCCGCTCTGCGCTTTCCATGAAGCAATCGCTCCGGGAAATCAGCCAGCAGAAGGCCGAGAAATTTCTCAATACTTTCTATTTTCAGTACGGACATCGCTCCATTGCGGATTTAGCACACATCGCGCTGGCGATTGAGAAACTTTCCATTCTGGCCGCAATTGCCGTGGCCGACGAGCAACGCTGGGACGGGCAAGAGCGCTCCACGCGCTACCAGGACTTCAATAAGAGCGGCTATTTCGCTCCCGACTTTGGCGACGACCAACTGGCACGGAGTTTATACAAGCAAACCATAGAAGACCTGTTCGCGCAGTACGAATCGCTCTCCGACCGGATGGCGCTGTATCTGGCTAGCATCACACCCAAGCCGGAAGAAATGAAGCAGGAGGCATACGAGCGGACCCTGCGGGCACGCGCATTCGATATTTCGCGGTATCTGTTGCCGCTCGCGACCAACACTTCGCTGGGAGAAATCGTCAACGCACGAACCCTGGAGAGCCAGGTGTCGCACTTGCTCGCTCACACTCATGGCGAGGTTCGCCGTCTGGGAGAATTGTTGAAGCAGGCAGCGCTTTCCCCTGCCTACAACGTGAATCAGGAGGCGTTACAACAGTTGGTGAGTCAGATCCGGGAGGTCTCTCCCGAGTTGGGCGCACGGGCGGAACAAGAGTTACTGCGGGAAGTCCGGGTCGCGCCCACGCTGGTGAAGTATGCCGATGCCAGCCGCTATGAGATTGGGACGAGAGCGGAACTCAGGCAGATTGCGAAGCAGTTGATGGGAAGCCTGCCGGTGGCATCGGCCCCACTGGTGGATTTGCTGGATGAGGAGCCGCTGGAAGTGGAACTGGCGGCAACGCTGGTGTATGAGCACAGTCATTATCCCTATCGGCAGATTCGCATGGCCGTGGAGGCTGCTGGAGAACGTATCCGGCGGGAGATTATTGATGTGGGTCTGCGGCATCGCGGCAAGCATGACGAGATGCAGCGGGCGTTCTGCGCCGGGCAGCAAATCCGCTTCGACATTTTGATGGACGTGGGCGGCTATCGGGACATGCATCGCCACCGCCGCTGCGTGCAAATCGGCCAGGAGTTTACGACTCAGCACGGCTATGACACGCCGCCGGAACTGGAAAGCGCGGGGACCCGGGAAGTTTACGATGAGATCATGCAGCGCACGTCGGAAGCGGTGGAACAGTTATCGCGGCAGCCGGGCTCTGAAGCCAAGGAGAATGCGCACTACGCCATTCCCCTCGGCTTCCGCAAGCGGACATTGTTCAAGATGGATTTTGCGGAGGCGGTGTACATCTCCGAGTTAAGGACTACTCCCGCCGGGCACGCGTCTTACCGCAATGTGGCGTATGCGATGTTTGAAGCGGTGACCAAGAAGCATCCTGCGCTCGCGAAGTATTTTCGGGTTACGGATGTGCGGGAACCCGTGGACTTGTTGAAGAGATAGAGCGCCGCCGCCAGGAGTGAGATTCCAGTTGTCTCCATATATATTACTGATAATAAACATATTTATTTATGACATGCACATGCATGTTACAATGAAAACATGAGAACGACGGTGGAAATGAAGACTGAGCACCGCAGCGCGCTCCTCGGCTTGGCGGCCCGCCGCGGGGAAAAGGGATTTTCCAGCGTATTGGCCGAAGCCATCGAGGAGTACCTGCGGGGCGAAACCACCAGAGAACAGCGACGTAGAGAACTGCTCTCGCTGGCGGGATCGCTTTCTGATGAGGAAGCCGCGAAGCTTCGCACCGCCACGACGGCCTTGCGGGAGAGTTGGCGTTGATCCTCGCCGACACCGATGTGTTAATCGACTATCTGGCCGGAACGTACCCTATTGCAGGGCGGATGAAGTCGTATATCGAATCTGACGGCTTGCAGACTACGGCGGTCAGCTGCTTCGAACTGCTGAGCGGGGCCGGTGAAAACCGGCGAGGAGACGAGGTTCGGCGGCTGCTAACGGCGATCCCTGTGCTTGCCCTTGATCGCGAGGCCGCGACTCAAGCTGCACTCGTACGCCAACAATTGACAAGCGACGGGTTTTCTATCGGCATGGGAGACAGCCTGATCGCCGGCATCGCGTTAGCGAACGACCTGCCCTTGTTCACGCGCAATCGCAGGCACTTCGAAAATATCAGGAATCTGGATTTGATTCCCGCAATCGAGTAATCGCGGCAGGGCTGATTCTGCTACGTGTACATCACTTTCCTATCCCCCTTCACAATCCTGCCGACGGTATAGGCCTTCTCCCCGATCTTATCGAGCACGTTCTGGGCTTTCTTAAACTTCGCTGACGGAACCACGATCAGCATGCCCAGTCCCATGTTGAAGGTGCGCAGCATCTCTTCCGGGGGGACGTTGCCCAGTTTTTGCAGATGTTCGAAGATCGGCAATACCGGCCAGGTTCCCATCTCAACCACGGCCGCCACGCCTCGGGGCAGAACTCGGGGAAGATTTTCGGTAATGCCGCCGCCGGTGATGTGGGCCAAAGCGGAGACGCAATCCGCGTTCACCAACTTCTTCACGATCGGCCAGTAGCTGCGGTGAGTGTGCATCAGTTCGTTGCCGACTTTTCCCTTGAGTTCGTTCACGTAGGAGTCGGGCGTGTAGTGGGCGATCTCAAATAGCAGCTTGCGAGCCAGCGAATAGCCGTTGGTGTGCAGGCCATTTGAGGCGAGTCCCAGAATAATGTCGCCCGGCTGGACGGCCTTTCCGGTGATGATGCGCTCGCGCTCGACCACTCCGACAATGAATCCGGCCAGATCGTACTCGCCGTCGGGATAGAAGCCGGGCATCTCGGCGGTTTCTCCGCCAATCAGGGCGCAACCGTTCTGTTTGCAGGCGTCCGCCAGACCTTCGACAACCTTTTCCGCGATGGCGGGATCCAGTTTGCCGGTGGCGAGGTAGTCCATAAAGAAGAGCGGGGCCGCCCCCTGCACGGCGATGTCATTGACGCAGTGGTTCACCAGGTCTGCGCCGATGGTGTGGTGCATTTTCATTTCGAAGGCGATCTTCAGCTTGGTGCCAACGCCGTCCACGCTCGAGACCAGCACCGGGTCAAGATACTTCCCCCGGTCAATCGAGAACAGGCCGCCGAAGCCGCCGATCTCACTGAGAACTCCGCGGGTGAAAGTCTTGTGGGCGAGATACTTGATGCGTTTTTTTGTGCGATTGGCGCGGTCAATGTCCACGCCTGCGTCGGTATAGGTTACGGTGGCGGTCGTCGGGGGAGTTTGGGCCACAGTCTTATTCCGTTTCTGGGACTTTCAGGAAACCGTCAGGTTTTTTCGGAGAAGCGCTCACGTGTGAGCGGGGCAATTCTAGCACGTTTGCAGACAAGCCTGCGCCGGCGTGCGCACCGAAGGTATTGCCGGCCGCCCGGGCCGCTTTAGTGCGTCAAGTAGATGGAGAGGTAATAGACGAGAACGCCGAACAAAGCCAGACCAGAAATGCCATACGCGGTCAGCACCCAAGCTCCGCGGCCCTCATGATGGACTGCGGAAGAAGAACCAGCGCCCGGGGTATTGCTCGGAGAATTGCCAGCAGCACGTTGCTCCATTTGAACCCTCCAAAAGTTGGAAGCCTGCTGCGCGGACTCACTCGCCCTGCGCCAGGCGGACGCCGCAAATGTTACTACAAAACGCGGCGGATGCCAGGAGAATTACGTTTTAGGGACTGACTGTACCTAATTTCTCCAGACCTTCGGCATCTTCCAGCAGTGGCCGAAAGTTAGGTCTGATCGCCCCATTTCGCGGCCGAAGCCGGTGTTCACTCGGGGTATAATATTCAGGCTTCAGGTTGGGATGGGCTCTATAGATGGCAAGTTCCGTAGTGGATCGTCGCGCTGCTCCCCCCCTTACAGACCAAACTCACTTGTTGACCGCGGTTCCCTGGCCGGTAGTGGGAGTGGTGGCGGCGGCAACCTGCTTCACGGTGGGACTGTATTGGGATCTCTCTTGGCACGCCACCCTGGGCCGTGACAGCTTTTGGACACCGGCCCATGTGGTGATTTATTTTTGCGGAATTCTAGCTGGTATCTCCTGCGGATACATGATCTTGCGAACGACCTTCCGCCCAGTTGCTTCGGAACGGGCGGCATCGGTTAGGGTTTGGGGATTCCATGCCCCGCTCGGAGCCTTCATCGCGGCGTGGGGCGGAATTGTGATGCTGACCGCAGCCGGTTTCGACAACTGGTGGCACGCGGCGTATGGTCTGGACGCCAAACTGAACAGCCCTCCTCATTGGTGTCTGGTGACCGGGGTTACCGGCGTTCAGTTGGGAGGCATAGTGCTGCTGGCGGCGAGCATGAACCGTAGCGCGGCAGCAGCCAGGAAGAAGCTGGAGTTCCTTTTCCTTTATCTGGGCACGATGATCATCCTGCTGCAACTGGTCCTGCCCAATCACCGTATTCTGGAGCACAGCGCCATATGCTACGCCGCGGTGTGCGGGGTAGCGCCGGGGATATTGATTGCCATGGCCGAGGCGTCACGCCGCCGTTGGGCGTGCACGATCATCGCGGCCATGTACATGGTCTGCGGGATGGTGCAGGTGTGGATCTTCCCCCTGTTTCCCGCTTCGCCCAAGTTGGGCCCGGTTTATCAACATATAACCCACTTTATCCCGCAGGAGTTTCCACTGCTGATCATAGTTCCTGCATTCCTCTGGGATTTGGTCCGCGCCAAACTCCCGGGAATAAACCGCTGGCTTATGTCCGTGGTTCTGGGAGTGGTATTCCTTGGGGGCTTTATAGCGGCGCAATGGACGTTTGCCGATTTTCTAATGTCACCCTGGGCCCGCAACTGGTTTTTCGGCACAACCTATTTGCCTTATTTCACCCAGCCCACGTCCCATTCGGCCCTGAATGAGTTCTATCCGGGAGCGGCCAGCCCCATGCAGTTCTGGCTGGTGATGGCGACGGCGCTGGGCCTTGCCATCGTGACTACGCGAATCGGGCTGGCTTTTGCGGATTGGCTGCACAAGGTTCGCCGCTAAAGGAAGTGAGAATCGAAGTGCGAGAAGGAAAAGTTACTCCCGGGGGGCGCGTGACGCGGTCGTTCTACGTTGGTTGTCTTCTGGCCCTGGTGTTGGTGGCCGCGCTTCCAGTTGCGGCCCACGTTGGCAGCCCTGACGTCTACTACGAGGGCGACGCCGGGCCCTACCATCTTTTTGTTACGGTACGCGTGCCGCAGGTCATACCAGGGATTGCCCAGGTCGAGATTCGAAGCCGGTCGAATGATGTCACTCAAGTGGGGATTCTGGCCCTTTCACTCACCGGCGCCGGAGCCAAATATCCGCCTTCGCCTGAGTCGACTCAACGCTCGAAAGAAGATCCGCAGTTTTTCACCGGCAATCTCTGGTTCATGGAATTCGGTTCGATTCAGGTGCGTCTGCGGGTGGACGGGATACACGGCAAAGCGGAACTCTCTGTACCTGTTCCGGCCATTTCCCAGCGCACCCTGAAAATGTCGAGTTCCCTGGCTACCATACTTTTTTGTTTGACCATTGTGCTGGCGTTTGGGGCGGTGGCAATTGCGACGGCGGCGGCGCGCGAAGCCGAACTGGTTCCGGGGACCAAGCCGGCGGAGAGTGACCTGCGCCGTGCCCGCGTGGTGATGGTGGCGGCCAGCATCCTGTGTGTCGCCCTGCTGTATGGTGGCAAACGCTGGTGGGACACCGAGAAGGCGGTGGCGAACGCCAACATCTACCAGATTCCGCGGATCTCAGGAACTCTGGAATCCGGAAGCCGGCTGCTGTTGAGTTTGCAGCCGACGAAAACGCGGACCAGCGAGGCCCCGCGGGGATGGGTGAACGCCGCCTATATGTCCGATCTTATTCCTGATCACAACCATCTCATGCACTTGTTTCTGATCCGGCTTCCGCGAATGGATTACTTTTTTCATTTGCACCCTACTAAGACTGACGACGGCCAATTCATGCTCCAACTGCCCGATTTGCCCGCCGGGCGCTACCAGATTTTTGCCGACGTCGTCCATCAAAACGGTTTTCCGACCACCATGGTGGGCGAGGTCGAACTTCCAAGCATTTCCAACCAGCCCTTAACCGGCGACAATTCCGAGTGGGACGGAGCGGCGATTTCGACGGGTGCGAAGGAGACCACAAAATCGTCGCTTCCCGATGGTACGCAGATGGTGTGGGAGAATCCGCCAACCCCGCTGAAGTCCCAAAGGCTCATCGACTTCCACTTCCGCGTGGAATACGCCGACGGAAAGCCGGTGTCAGACCTGGAACCTTACATGGGCATGGCCGCGCACGCGGAGTTTGTGCGTTCCGACCTGAGCGTTTTCGCTCACGTGCATCCCTCGGGCTCGGCGCCCATGGCCGCGGTCGAGTTGGCGCAAGCAGGCCTGCTGCCGTACGGGGGACAGATGCAGAGCATGACCTCAGAAATGGTGATGCCCACAGGGCCATTACCACCGGAAGTGTCGTTTCCCTACGGTTTTCCCAAGGCCGGGGATTACCGCCTCTTCATTCAAGTCAAGCGCCAAGGCCGGGTGGAGACCGGAGTGTTTGACGTGCGTGTGGAGTGAGAAATAGCAGTTAACTGACCTCTGAATTCCGCCGCCGCGGAGGTTTGTTTTCTTCCTGGGTTCCTCCCATCACGCATCCTCTTTCACCCTTGCAAAATAGCGGCCGACGGCGCAACCTCGTGGGTAAGCGATCAAGGGGGAAACCATCATGAATTGGAAAAGCAAGCTGGTTCTCGGGATCCTTACGGCCGTAGCTATGTACTTGCTGACTTTCCTGCTGCCTCGC
The DNA here is from genome assembly GCA_050745985.1 of Terriglobales bacterium. Taxonomy (GTDB): domain Bacteria; phylum Acidobacteriota; class Terriglobia; order Terriglobales; family Acidobacteriaceae; genus JABCZH01. The sequence continues at coordinate 72,236 of JBOGLG010000003.1, forward strand.
GGAGGTATGTTGCGCGACACCGCGCTGGTGCAATTTCCCTTGACGGTTGGAGTGTGGGCAATCTTCGTCTTGCTGTTTGTGAAGCTTAAGTAAGTCTGTGCCAAGGCGCCAGAAGATCCGAACGGAGCTCCAACTGCTCTGTTCGAATGCCTCCTCTCGAGAGCCCTACCCGATCTCATCTCAAAGGACATCGCCATTCCCCAAAACGCCGCGGGGATGGTAGGCTGGTTCCCATCTTTGATGGCCTAAACCGCGTATTTAGGGGGCTTTTCCATGAACCAGTTTTCCCGGCTGAATCAGCAATACATTGGCGGAACCTGGCGCGAAGGCAAGAGTCAGAAAGTGCTGGCCGATCGCAATCCCTACAACGGAAAAGCGATTGCCGAGTTCAAATTGGCTAGCCTTGCCGATCTCGATGAAGCTTATCGCGCGGCCGCTGGGGCGCAGAAAGTCTGGGCGGAAGTGAATCCGTTTGAGAAGCGGACCATCCTGGAGAAAGCCATCGCCTGGATCGAGAAGAACGAAGGCGACATTGCCGACATCATCATTGAAGAACTGGGCGGCACGCAACTGAAGGCCATGATCGAAATCTTCCTGGTGAAGACGTTTATCAAGGAAGCTTCCACGTATCCCCTGCGCATGACCGGAGAGATTCTGCCTTCGACGGTGGATGGAAAAGAAAACCGCCTGTACCGTGTTCCGGCCGGCGTGGTGGGGGTGATCAGCCCATTTAACTTTCCGTTCAATTTAAGTATGCGGTCGGTGGCGCCCGCTCTGGGGGCGGGAAACGGCGTGGTGCTCAAGCCGCATGACGATACGCCGATCACCGGCGGCACGCTGGTTGCGAAGATCTTTGAAGAAGCGGGAATCCCCAAAGGCCTGCTGAATGTGGTTGTGGCCGACATTGGCGAGATCGGGGATGGGTTTGTGGAGCATCCCATCCCGCGCATCATCTCTTTTACCGGGTCGGAAGGCGTGGGGCGGCATATTGGCGGAGTCGCGGGGAAGGCCCTGAAAAAAGCCATCCTCGAACTCGGCGGAAACAGCGCGATCATTGTAATGAACGATGCTGACCTGAATACGGCGGTGAACGCGGCGGTGTTCAGCCGCTTTGCCCATCAGGGACAAGTGTGCATGTGCTCCAACCGAATTTTGGTGCAGCGCGGCGTTTACGACAAATTTCTGGACCAGTTCGTGGGCCGTGTTTCGAAACTGAAGGTCGGCGATCCGCGTAGCCCTGAGACCGAACTTGGGCCCTTGATCAACGAACGACAGGCGCAGACCTTTGCCAAGCAGGTGCAGCGCGGAATCGATGAAGGCGCGAAAGTGGTGCTGCACGGGAAGGTGGAAGGCACTTTGGCGTCCCCGACGGTGTTTGCCGATGTGAAATCCAACATGTGGGTGGCACAGCACGAAATGTTCGGGCCGGCGGTGTGCGTGATGCCGTTCGACACCGAAGAGGAAGCGCTGCGCATTGCCAATGACAGCCCTTACGGTCTGAGCGGCGCCATTCACACCAGGGATGCCGAGCGGGGGGCGGAACTGGCCAAGCAGGTGGAGGCGGGGATGGTGCACGTGAACGATGGCACCATCAACGACGATCCGCTGATTGCATTTGGAGGAGAGAAAGCGTCCGGAGTGGGGCGATTGAATGGCAAATGGGCGCTGGAGGAGTTCACCACGATGAAATGGATCTCGGTGCAGCACAAGGTGCGGCACTATCCGTTTGAGATTGCCAAGGCGTCGTGAGAGATCACTTTTCTGTTTTTTCTGAATCGACGTATTCCACGCCCAACTCCGCGAGCTTGGAGCGCAGGCCGTAGATATCCAGTCCCAGTTCACCGGCACGAAAGCGCTCCCGGTTCAGAGTTTCTTTAGCCTGACGCTGCTTTCCAAGGTCCGCCACGCTTGCGGCGTTTTGACGTGGCACGACTACGACGCCGTCCTGATCGCCCACGATCACATCGCCGGGGCGGACCCGAGTTCCGGCGCAACTTACCTCGATGTTCACAGATCCGGCCGATGTTCTAACCGGGCCCTGCGCTGAAATTGCCTTTGACCAGACAGGAAAAGTCATGACGGTAAGGTCGGCGACATCGCGCACGCCGGCGTCGATCACCAAACCGGCGACGCCGTGCGCGCGACAGGAGGTGGCAAGAAGTTCTCCGAACAATGCGGTAGATGAGTCTTCCGTGGAAGCGACCACCAGGACGTCGCCAGGCGAACATACCTCCACTGCGGCATGAATCATCAGGTTGTCCCCAGGCGGACAGAGTACGCTAACCGCTGGCCCGGCGACCCGAGCAGTGGGGTAAATGGGCCGCATGTAGGGACGCATCAAGCCCGTGCGCCCTTGGGCCTCGTAAACCGTAGCCACTCCGAGTTCGCCGAGGATGCGTGCCGCATCGGCGAGAGGGCGGTCGATCTTGCGAATGATTCTGGGTTGCATGAATCTAAGTTATGTCAATTCGCTGGTGACCTGGGGATAGTAGCGCTGATAGGCCTCGGCATACTTGATTTCTTTGCGCCCCGAGTTGCGGGCGGCTTGCGTACCCCGGCGCAGTCCCAGGTCGGTGTAGTACTGCCAAATGTGTTCCTGCGCCTCCATCGACTCCATGGCCTTGCGCTTGCGTTCAAATACGGAAGTGGTGTCGAGCAGCACCTGTGGTTTGAACTCACATTGCTCGGGTTGGTGGGGCTCGAACATGAATACCGGAGGCGCTTCCAGCTTCTTGCCTTCGGCGGGGTAGCCCGCGGCCTGAGCGTAAATGCGTGTGCAAAGCGTGATCCGGCAGGCTTCGTCGTGATCGGGATTGTAAGGGTCGAAGGGAGAATGGGTCAGCACGAACTGAGGCTGGTAGCGGCGGAATTCTTCGACCATGGCTTGCACAGTTTCCGCCGAAGGCTTGAGCGGGTAATCGCCGGAATCGAAAAAACGAATTTCCGCGCCCAGGAGTTCGGCGGCCCTTTGGGATTCGGCGCGGCGGGATTCTTTCACGCGTTCCACGGTCATGCCCGGCTGTTTCCATAGGCGCTCAGATTCTCCGCGCTCGCCATACGACAGACACAGAATTCGTACTTTGTATCCGCGGCCGGAGTAGAGTGCGATGGCGCCACCCGCGCGCCAGACGAAATCTGCGGCGTGCGCGCTGACGACGAGAATTGCAGGGTCACTCATAGGTTTATGCGACGTATTCCGTTGGGTTCGTAACCGCCATGCGGCGGACCTCCTCCACCGAGAAGCCTCCGTCCAGCAGCTTTTGGGCAAACATGGCGAAGCCATCCGCTACCGGCGGGTTAATGGTCTGCCCGAGGTCGGTGGAAAGGATGCAGCACTCGGGCCCGGCCGCGCGAATACTCAGCAGAACCGCATTCCAGGACGCCTTGCCGGTGTGCATGGTGGTGAAGCAATGTTCGATCATCGCACCCATGGCAGACAGTTTAACCTGTTCCTCAGCGGAAAGATTCTGCGAGGGAAACTCGGCGTGAGTAACGATTATTTTTCTGACTTTCATCTCACGGGCAGTCTTTACCAGCGGGAAGATCTCGTGACGTCCCAGGTGTCCGGTCGCCAGAATCATGTCATGCCTGGCGATCAATTCCAGACAGATGCGCGTGGGCCCGGAGATTTGGCCGGCAGAATCCAATACCGTGATGCGGGGAGGCGCGATTCCCAGGGCTGACATTTCCTGCTGAATCTCCGCCCAAAAGGGAAGCTTCTTGTGGGCTGCGCCGGGCAATCCGGCGGTTTCATTTTTCGCGTCAACGGTCGGCATCCAGACGATCTTGCAATGGGAACGTCCGGCGATTTCAACGGCCACGGGATTCAGCCCACCGACCGAGTGATTGAGGGTCAGCGCTCCGTAGGCGGCGATGCCCGGTACGGCTTTGGAGACTACTTGCGCGCGTTCCCCGGTCTGAATGTAGTGTGACTTCAGTACAAAGCCGCGTAGTCCATGGGCCAGAAATTCGCGGGCCAGGTCAATGTCATCGGTGCGGCGGCCAATCACATCAGGTGCGACGTGTACTTGCAGGTCGAAGCCGCCCCGGATCGCATCCCAGGCAGGCTCGGAAACGGCAGCTGCGGTTTGAGGTTGCATGGTCATCTCAGCGTGCGCATGAACTCGTCAGCCGGAAAACTGCGCCATGGTCGTGTTGAAAGACCGCATGGTCAATTCCGCGAGGGGCTTCTTCCGCAATTCTTCGGACAAAACTTCGATGCCCCATGCGCCGGAGTAGCCGGATTGTTGCATGAGGCGGACGAAGCCCTTAACGTCGAATTCGCCCTCCCCGCACCGCCGGCGGTGGTTGGTGGTGTCCTCATACAGGCTCCACGGGCACGTAAATGTGCCGTCGTTGATCTCTATGCTGATCACATACTTTTGCGGGAGGCGCGCTACTTCCTGGTACGGAATGCCCAGCTTCACGATGTGCCACAAATTCAGGCAAATCCCACCGTTTTCCGCACCTGCGCCTTCGACCATCTCCAGAGTCTCTTTGAGTGTGTCAATCATGGCGAAAGTCGCCAAATGTTCCGCCTTCCCACTAATGGACTTGCCGTCCAACTTGCGCCCAATACGGCTTTCGAATTGCTTTGCGATCGATCTTCGCTGCCGGAGTCTTGGGAATCTCCGCCCGGAACTCGACCGACTTCGGCGATTTTACGCCTCCAAGCTTCGCCTTACAGTGGGCGATGACCGCTTCCTCGCTCACCGTTGCTGCCGGGCTACAAACGATGATCGCCTTCACTGCCTCACCCCAAGTGTCGTCCGGAATGCCGATCACTGCGCACTCAAGGACCTGGGGGAGGGCCATAATCGCGGCTTCGACTTCGGCACAGTACACGTTGAATCCGCCGGTGATGATCATGTCCTTCTTGCGGTCCACGATATAAACGTAGCCGTCGTCGTCGAGGTAACCGACGTCGCCGGTGTGGTGCCAGCCGTACTTGCGGATTTCAGCAGTTGCATCGGGCATCTTGTAATAGCCCGCGGTGACCAGCGTGCCGCGAGCGACAATCTCGCCGACCTCATGCCGGGGAAGGATGCGGCCGGCGTCGTCCATGACCGCCACGCGAACCGTCGAAGTCGGCCTGCCGCAACTTGCCAGACGCTCGGGGTGATCTCCGGCCGCGGCCGCTGCGAGTGTCCTGGAATCGAGAAACGTCAACAGCATGGGCGCTTCCGTCTGGCCGTAGGACTGACAGATGCACGGGCCGAAAATCTCTACGCCACGCTTGAGCTTGTCGGGGGAAACGGGGGAACCTGCCAGGAGAAAGACTTGCAGACTGGAATAGTCGAACTTCCCGACCTCGGGATGCGCGAGCAGGTTATAAAAAGCAGTTGGGGGCAGGAAAAGATGAGTGATCTTGTAGTGCTCAATGTTGCGCAACACCGCGAGCGCATCGAACTTCGGCATAATGACGTTGGTGGCGCCGATGGCGAACATGGTGAACGCCACCACCCCGGCGGCGTGGGAAAGCGGCGCAGTGTTCAGGCAGACTGGGTGTCTCGCATCACCCCGCCAATAGTGGGTCGCCATTTCGGTCATGGCGCCCCAGGCGAGGCTGGTGACTTGCACTCCTTTGGCGGGGCCGGTGGTGCCGCCGGTTGGAACCAGCCCCACCAGGCGGTCGATATTGCCTTGCGCGTCGGCCCAATCGCGGTCGCCGGACGCCTGCCCACGCAGCATGAATGTTTCGAGCGAAGGATGGCCGCCATCATCCGCGTCGAGACAGATCACGTGGCGTAAGGTGGGGACACGGGCCTTGATCTCGGCAACATTCTCGCCGAAATTGCTGTGATAGAACAACCACTCCAATTCGACGTAATTCATGTATTCGACGTTGGCGTCGGCGGCATTCCGGTAATTGATGGGAACCCAGACCGCGCCGGCGCGCATGATGCCGAGCATGCAGAAGAGCACGCGCGCGTCATTGTGCGAATAAATTCCGGCACAACGCTCGCCCCGCAGGCCTTCAGCCCACATGGCGCGAGCGATACGCTGGGTGATGGCACGGGTTTCAGCGAAGGAATAGCGGGCATCGCCGTCGATAATCGCGGCGCGTTCGGGGTTGGCGTCCACCCCCTTATCGAAGTAGTCAATCGCGCGCATGGCCCTGGGGATGCCGCTAACAATCCACTTTCATCTTTGCCAGCCCATGGCTCTCGACGGTGCGTATGAGCTCGTGATGTCCGAAGGCTTCGGCCGCGGAAACGAACCCCACCTTACGAGGCGATGCGTGCACCAGATGGTGAGCGGCAAAGGCCTGGATCAGTCCAGTCTGGCGATAGCAACAGGTGCCGAAAATCACACAATGCACGGAATCGACCGAACCCCGTCCGGCGATTACATCGATGGTGCGTTGTTCGCGGGAATTTTCACGCGGCGGTGTGCCTGCCTGCACCGCGTTCGCCATGTCTGCCAGTTTCTTTTCCTGCTCCGCCCTCGGCAAGGGGCGAATCTGCTCTTCAAACATCTTCTCGGTCGCCGCCACTCCCTCCATGATCTGGCGATCGAGCAAGCCGCCGAAGGATTTCAGATTGGCCACCTGCGGATGATTCTTGAACCACACGGTCTGCGGGAACCCGCCCCATGCGAGCGCCAACTGATTCTGAAGGTAGCCGGGAATCGACACGTCATAGCGCGTCGCCCGAGGCCACGGTTTGTACTGGTTCTGCTCAAGGTATTGCGCCTCGGTTTGGATCACGGCAAAAATGGTCTGCGTCGAACCGAATGTGGGTATGCCCTTGAACATGGTCACGGTCTCGATGGTGTCAACTGCGGCCTTTTCAAGGCAGACGCGAATCGCGGCATCGCTGACCGCGGACATGAACGCGGTGGCGGGAGCGGCGATGAGCCCCTTTTGTGCGAACTTGCCGCCCCATTTTTCCGCCACTTCGCGGATCCAGGTCTGCTCGCCGCTGATGTCGAGATAGTGACAACCGGCTTGCAGTGCCGCCTCAATCACCCGCGGGCCGTTGTACATGAAAGGGCCGACGGTGTTGCACACCACACGAGCGCCGCCAAACACCTTTGCCAACTCATCCACCGAGTGCCCAACCTCCACCACCTCGTAGTCGGCGGTTTCGATGCCGGGGACATGGTTCATCACGTCCTGGAGTTTGGCGCGGTTTCTGCCGGCGGCAATAAAGGGAACGTTGTACTCGCGCAGGAATTCGGCGACCAAGCGCCCGGAAAATCCGCTGGCGCCGTAAATGACCACTGGCCGTTTATTGCTCATAGTTTGACCCGCCTGATTGCGTGGGACTGGCCCCGGCAGGCGATTTTAGGCTAAAGTATCTTTAATGCTAGTAGGCACCTTTTTGTCACCTGGGACCGTAATGGAGGCTTTGGTATGGATGATTATTATTGCCCGGTCAAGTTGACCGCAGACATCATTGGGGGAAAGTGGAAGCCCATGATCCTGTTCTATCTGGAAGGCGGCACGCGGCGTTTCGGCCAGCTGCAAAAACTGATTCCGGGCATGACCAAGAAAATGCTGACGCAACATCTTCGCGAACTGGAGCACGATGAGATCGTCCACCGTAAGGTGTATGCGGTGGTGCCGCCTAAAGTCGAATATTCGCTCACCCGTCACGGCGAGAGCCTGAAACCGATCCTGAAGCTGATGTCGGCATGGGGAGACAAACACCGCAACCGTTATGGCGTTCCCAAGAGCCACATTCGCGCACAAAAAGGATCGGTCGTGGTGAAACGGACATCTACATCTGCTGAGGAAGGGATCGCGGTTTGACGCGCAGGGGAATGGCGCCGATTGAAAGATTCTTATGAGCGCAGGCACTAAGGGCTTGCTGTCGCAATACGACGATGTCTGGCTGGTGGATGGCGTCCGCACTCCGTTCGCCGATTACAACACCGTGCTCGGACTGGTTTCGCCCATCGACCTGGGCATCAAGGTGGCGCGCGAAGTGTTTCGCCGCACCGGGGTTTCGCCGGAGGCGGTAGGCACCGTCATCGCCGGCAACATGGCGCAGGCGAGTTTCGATGCCTACATGCTGCCCCGCCACATAGGCCTATACTCGGGAGTCCCAATCGAAGTGCCGGCGCACCTGGTACAGCGCGTCTGCGGCACAGGCATGGAAGCGATTCTCCAGGCGGCTGACTCCATCAAGCTGGGAAAAACTGACTTGGGATTGGTAGTGGGCGCGGAATCGATGAGCAGAAATCCGATTGCCGCGTACACTCATCGCGGCGGATTCCGTATGGGACAGGTAGAATTCAAGGATTTTCTTTGGGAGGCGCTGATTGATCCCGCCTGCAATGCCAGCATGGGCGGGACCGCTGAGACTTTGGCAAAGCGACACAAGATTTCGCGGGAGGATGCCGACCGCTTCGCCGCCGACAGTTTTGCCCGAGCAGTAGCGGCACAGAAGTCGTGCTTTCTCAGCGGCGAGATTGTGCCGGTGGTCAGCGAGATGTTCGAAGTTCCCGGCTACCAGTCGCGGGGCATCCGGTTGCCCAAGAAGGTCGAGTCGTTTGGCCAGGATAGTCATATCCGCCCCTCTCCGTTTGAAGTGCTGGCCAAGCTGCCGCCCGCTTTCGGCGGCGTGCAGACCGGCGGAAACAGCTCTGGCATCGTGGACGGCGCGGCCGCAACGCTGGTGGCTTCCGGCGAATTTGTGCGCAAACACGGCAAAGCGGCGCTGGCCAAGGTGATAAGCGGCGCCGCCGTGGGTGTGCCGCCTGAGATCATGGGCATCGGCCCGGTTCCTGCAATCCGAGCGGTGCTCGAAACTAGCGGGTTGCGCCTCGACCAGATCGATCGTTTCGAAATCAACGAAGCTTTCGCGGCCCAAACTCTGACTTGCGAGCGCGAACTGGGACTGGATCACGCGAAGCTTAACGTCAATGGCGGCGCCATCGCCATTGGGCATCCACTGGCGGCGACTGGTGTGCGCTTGGCAATCACGCTGGCGCGTGAACTCAAGCGCTCCGGCGGGCGCTACGGAATAGCGGCGGCGTGCATCGGCGGCGGACAGGGCATTGCCTTGCTGCTGGAAAACGCTGCGTGATTCTCAGTCGGGCCAGATGGTCAGCGCCGTCTTCGAGAGAATCTGCTGCTTCATTTCTTCCGAAATGGGCAGGGCGCGAAAGTCATCCAGGTTTTTCTTGATATCCGGAACGCCGGGACCCGGCCAGTCAGTGCCGAACAGCGTCTTGTGCGCGATTTCATCCAAGCGCGGGAAGTATTTCAGAAGCGCTTTGGGCGGAATGCCGCTGATATCCAGGTAAACATTGGGATGGCGGCGCAGTAAGAAGAACGAAGTGTGCATCCATAGCGGCCGTCCGCCGTGCGCCAGCAGGATCTTCATTTTGGGAAAGTCCACTGCGACGTCGTCAATGTGAATGGGGTCGCCGTAGCGGTTGCGGGCGCCGGTGAAGATTGAGGTTCCGGTGTGGAACATGACCGGAACTCCGTTGGCCTCGGCGGCACGATAGATGATCTCCAATTCCTTCACGCCATTCAGATAATCATTCGGAAACAGCAACTGATGCGGAGGGTGGACCTTGATCATGCGGATCTTGAGCCGCAGAATTTCCTCCACGTCGGCGAGAATGTTGCTGGTATGGCGCGGGTGCAGACCGCCGCAGGAAATCAACCGCTTGGGATTCTCTTTGGTGTAATCCGCGATGAATTGATTGACGCCGCTGGTGAAACCGATGACTTCGGGGGCCACATAATTGATCAGCACCGCGCGGTCCACACCCGCCTGATCGAGATGCTTCAAGAATGACTTGGGGGAGCGGCAAAATTCGGCAATCTGATCGAAATTTGGCCGCTTTTTCTTGATCAGTTCCAGCGAGCGCGCATTGAACATTTCCAGCGGCTGAATGTGAATGTGGCAATCGGTGATCAAGCTGTTGGTCAGTCCTCCGTAGTCATGTCTACAGCTTGACGGATCAATTCCGGGCCGGGGAATAAATTCCCCGCAGAAAAACATTGCTGATTTCGACGGCCAGGGTGTGCGGGGTGCCGTCGACCCGCGGGTTGTACCAGGTGTGCAACCAGTTGATCATGCCGAAAAGGCTCATGACCGCGGCGCGAGAGTTAAAATGCAAACTCTTCTCGACCTTGAGCGCCTCAATCAGATCGGCGCAACTGTGGTAATACTGGCGCTTGAGGGCGGCGATTTCCTTTCCCAGTTCATCCCGCAGCACGTCGTCTTCATGGGAAAGCACCTTCATCGCCTTAGGTTTGCCAAGAAAATATTCCACGTGATTCTCGATGAAGATTCGCACCCGGCTTTCCGCGTCGGAGGCGTCTTTGATCTGCTCGCGCAGAAGCTCCATGACGGTCGAGAACAGGTCCTTCTGAATCATGTAGAGCAGCTTTTCCTTGGACTCGAAGTAGTAATAGAGGCCGGCCAGTGACATCCCGCTGGCGCGGGAAAGGTCGCGCATCGAAGCTCCCTCGTATCCCTTTTCGCAGAAGATGGCAGTGGCGTGTTCAAGAATCTTTGCCAGCCGGCGATCAAAGCGCGTAACCGGGCGGGAGGGAGAGACTTCCGGGATGGTGCTGGTGCTCATATCTATCGAACGTTCGTTCTCGATATTATCTCAACTGCCGGAGCGTGACAAGGGATGTTGGGCCTCAAGAAACTGACGGATCGAGTCTAGCCGGGCAGTCAGTTGTGGGATTTCGGTGGTGGCAGAGAGGTCGTCGGAGGAGGTTAAAAAAAGGCATTGCCGGAGTTGGCTGGCATTATCTAAAGTCCACGAATTCATACTGTTGCACGCGAAACTGTGGAGAGGGAGCGCACATCCGACTCCAAGATTCCGAGTCTGCCGCCAGTTGTCGAGGGAGGCGGTTGGGTCGCTGACAAAGGGACACAGCACGCAATCCCAGTCACAGCCAGCGATGAGATTCCGGTTCGCGTCAGAAAGGCCTTCAGGACCCAGCAGGAGGACAGGCAATGCCTCGTAAAACCGGATCACGTTAGCGATGGGAGCCAGCAACGAGCTATACCACCGGCAGGTGTCAGGAGAAAACTCAGGCAGCCAGCTCTCGCGTAGAAAAACGACATCGGCCCCCGCCTCAAGGAAGCTTTTTGAAACTGTTGCGCCGACTTCGGCGGCAAATTCCACAAGGTCTTGCGGCGGTTCCGGCCTCGCGACCGGGTCTTGCCCCGCTAACTGGGCGGCAAACGTGAAGGGCCCGCTGACGCAGGAAATCAGCGCTGGTTCGTCTTTCAACATTACTTTCAATCGCTGTATCACTTGACGGGCGACCGGGATGCGGCCTTTGTCCGCAAAGGAGTCGAAGGAATTCTGCCGGCGCAGGTCGTCGGCACTCGAAAACGCCGGCGGAAGCAGACGGCACGAGCCATCGTCGAGCCATTCGCGCTTTGAGCCCAGCGCCTCTGCTTCCAGAAAGGGATCAAAATAGCAGGCTAATCCGTCCACCTTCAGCACGCTGCGAATCTGGCGCAAGGCGTTGGAGATTTTCGTGGGATTCGATTGAAAGTCGCGCAACTGCTGGTTTTCCAGGCGGGCGCCAAGCGAGAAAATGATCGGCATCAGCAAAGGCCGGGGCGGAGGCTCGTTCCTCAGCAAGCCTTTAATAATGGCGCGCGGCGTGGAGTCGTGGGGCATTTGCGCTAAGGCCTGAAAATCGGGCGCACCGGCTTCGCGTCCGGCCATGATCCGAACCACTCGAGGATCTCCGCGGGAGGTGATTGTTTGCTCCACTCCGCGACGAACTCACCGTAAGGCTTGCCGCGGGCGAGACGCGCTTTGCGTTCCGCCGCGCGCAATTCCTCGGTACGCGCGCGGTCCAGTTTCTTTCCCTGGGGCACAAATGCGACGCGGTAAATGTTTTCGGCGGTCCACTCGGAAATAATGTTCTTCTTCAAGTCTTCGGCCACAAGTTCCGGCGACCGGTCCAGCGGGTCGCCATAGCCAGGGCCGCCTCCACTGAAACCGAAAAGCAAGTCTCCTTCGGCGTACACGTCCGGCGTGCGGGCAATCAACTCGAACTTCCATTCGCCCTTAATATCCCGCTGTTCGAAGATCTCGTGATGGTCGAGGGTCACGCTGGGGTCGCCGGCTTTCATGCGTTGCAGCAGATCGGCTTTCTTGACGCTGATTCCGGGAATCGGGGCGGACGCGTATCCGCCAAACAGGGGTTGGCCCAGCGGCACCTTGCTGCCGTTTCCCATGCACAGTGAAAGCAGTTGCGGAACTTTGTGGATCATCCACTGCTGCACCGCGCCGGATCCGCCGCGGTGGCTGCCGGGGCCGGACGAGTCTTTCCAGTGTTGCGACAGTGTGACCGTCAAGGGAAGTTCGCTTTCCACCTGTTCGCAGTCGGGGGCTCGACCGAAGGCGCACCAGGCGAAGCCGTAGGCGTCCATGCCGTCAGCGGCGGCGCGGCCGCCCTGGCCCTGGGTGTTGAGCGAGAACGAAAGCACGTCAGAGACTGCAAGATTCCATTGCGAATGGCCGCTGCAAATTTGTGCCGTATGCTGGCTGCCCGGCGCGGACGCGACTTGTCTCCAGCCAACGCTCGTGGGAAACATCATTTTGGCAAAACAATTATGAGTGGCACAGCGAGTTTGCATGCCGATGTAGACGCAGCAACTGGTTGCCGCCAGCTTGTCGGGGTAGAGCAGACATCCGGGCGGAAAAATGAAATCAATGGGAGCAAAGGTCGAACTGCAAATGGGTAAGTCGTGGAAAAAGTATTCGTACATGAAATTGGCGATGTGGCCCACCACCGCCTGGGGATGGACGTTGTAAGACGACGGCGTTTCGGGCGAGGTTCCTTCGAAGTCGAAAATCAGCCGGTCGCCTTGCTTGGTGATGGTCAGAAAGCAGGCGCGAACCAACGCGGGCTCCCAGCCCAGCGCATCGTTGAACACCACGCTGCGAAACTTGCCATCGGGCAGATGCTTGACCTTCTGAAAGGCCCCGGCTTCGGCGACGTCCAACATGCGGCGCATCAGCCCGACGACGAATTCCACGCCACGCTTTTCAATCTGTTCCAGAAGGCGCACGCGCACGCGATCGGCGGTAGTGCAGCGCGCGCGCAGGTCGGAAATGAACATGGCCGGCGCGCGCAAGCCATACACCGAGTAGAACTCCAGGAAATCGTTGCGCAGCTGAAAGTTTTCGCCGATCTTGATCGGCGGCATGTTCAGGCCTTCTTCAAAGCGCGACTTGGCCGTGACTGGCATGCCTCCGGGTTCGGTGGCGCCGGTTTCAGTAGTGTGTAACGCCGCCGTTGACCATGCGATCAGCCGGCCCTTGTAGAAGACCGGCATAATCGCCACCTGATCCGGATTGTGAATGCCACCGTAGAGAGCGTCGTTGGTGTACCAGATATCGCCATCGTGAATCCCGGGATTCTCCGAGTACTGCTTCAGAATGAATTTCAAAATGATGGGCTGGATGATGGCGTGAAGATAGGTGCCGCAGGAAGCATTGATGAGATCGCCGCCGGCAGTGAAGATGGCAACCATGGAATCGCCGGACACGCCGAAGTAGCTGCGCGAGGAGCGCACGAAGATTTCCATGGCTTCATCGAGGATGTCATTGGTGATCTGGACACCGATTTCATATTCTCCGGGCTTGACGGTCTGCACACACTCCCGCTCGAAGTCGCTGATGGGAGCGGGTTTCAGCCACGCGAGTTTCTCGGCCAAGGTGGGTATGGACATCGTTTGTTCTCCTACTCCAAAATTCCCAGTCCGTGTCTGTCGATCGAAAAGCGCAGCGGCGCGGGCACCACCATGGTGGTGTATTCACCTTCCACAATCGCGGGGCCGGGAACGACGTTGCCGGGACGCAACTTCTCGAATGAATAAAACCGGGTTGAGGCAAAAGCTTCTTTCTCGGGCCAATACACGGGCCGGGTGCCCTTCAGGGCGGCGTCCGGAGAAGGCTTCTCCAACTGCATTTGGGGCAGGCTCACTTTCTTTGTCGGGACAATGGCCTTCAGGATGAAACTCTCCACAAACACTCCCCCCTCGGGATTCACCACAAAGGGGCTGAATGCCTCGCTGAATTCTTTTTCGAAAGCGGCGCAGATAGCGGTCACATCATTCTGGCTGTGAATGGCGAGCAGCGGAGACAGCGTGCGCTTCACGTGAAACTGGCCGCCGTAAAGCATGTCCAACTCCAGCACGAAGCTGGCGCTCTTGGGATCGAGCCCTTCGCCCGCGAGATCTCTCTTGGCATCCTCAATCAATGCCGCGACGGTCTGGTTGAAGGCCTCGTACTGCGGATTGAGCTTGCGCGTGACTGGCTCCATTAACGTGAGCTTTCTCGAGTGCTCGTACACATGCATGATGTCCATGGTTGATGAGCCATACGCGCAGAAGACAGGCGAGAAGGGAAAGATCACAGCTTTGGGAATATCAGCCCGGAAGCCTTCCACATGCGTGGCGCCGGCGCCGCCGGCGGCGAAGAGAATAAATTCCTCAGGGCTGTATCCGCGGAGGTGAACTTCCTTCATGATGGCGGAAGACATATTGCCGTCAACAATTTTGCGAATCAGGGTGGCGGCGTGCTCCACATCGATGCCTAGAGGCTTGGCAATTCTGTCGCGAATCGACTGGTAAGCCTTGTCTTTGTTCAGGATGAGTTTGCCGCCGAAGTAGTATTCGGGATTGATGTAGCCGAGCACGACGTCGGCGTCGGTGACCGTAGGCTCAGTGCCTCCACGATTGAAGCAGACCGGCCCAGGCATGGATCCGGCGCTGCGCGGGCCAACTGTCAATTGATTATTCAGTAGCTTGTTGAGCGCGGCAATCGAGCCCCCACCGGCGCCGACGGAGAGCGTCTTGATCATGGTGATGCCCACCATCCAGCGGTCAATGACAGGCCGGAAATCGTAGCTGCGCACACTGTCTTTCACCACCAGGCCGACGTCGAAGCTGGTGCCGCCCATGTCCGCCATCACCACATTCTGAAATCCGAGCGCCTTGGCGACGTGATGCGCTCCCATCAAGCCGGAAACCGGGCCACTGTTAAAGGTGCGGCTGGCGGCGGTCTTGAAGACTTCGGCGATTCCGCCCGAGCTTTGAATCATCGAAAGCGAGCGCTTGTAGCCGCGGTCGCGCAGCTTGTCCCAACAGGTAGAGAGTTCGATTTGCATGGAGCGTTGCAGGTAGGCGTCAAGAATTGCCGCCATCGATCTCTCATACTCGCCCAGTTTCCCGACAACCTGCCCAGCCAGCACCACCGGCATATAGCCGATGTGGAATTCCTGGTACTCGCTGCGGATGATGTCTTTCACCTTCTTCTCATGAATGGGATTGAGAAACCCCCACAGCAGCGAAACCACGAAGGCGCGCGCACCCTTGCTGACCAGGTAGCGCACTTTGTCCCGCACATCGTTTTCGTCGAGCGGCCGAATCACCTGCCCGCCGGAATCGACGCGTTCCTTCACGCCTACGATCATTTCGCGGGGGATAATCGGGTCAGGTTTCCTCTGGATGCTGAGATTCCTGCGTTCCTGCACACGCGTGCCGTCGATCCATTGCGCGCCGCGGCCGATCAGGGTTGTGTCTTCATGGCCTTCGGTGGTAATCAGGCCCAGCCTCGGCCCTTTTCGCTCGATCAACCGATTGAGGGCGATGGTGGTGGAGTAGCGGATCATATCGATCGCAGGCAGCAGCGCCTCCATCTTCATGCCCAGAGCCTGTGCACCCTCCTGAATCACGTTGGAGAAGCAAACCGACAAGTCGTAGGGTGTGGTGGGAACTTTGCGAATGACGGTCTGGTCGTCGAAGTTCAACACCAGGTCAGTGAACGTCCCGCCTACGTCGATGTCGATTGAGTTCATGCCGCGGCCTCGATGCGCTGGTCTTTGATGACGATCTCTCCGCGGGCCAGCCGGGCTTTCAGCGAATCGACGTCAATTTCGATGTCGTGCGTGATGGGATGTCCGGGAGGCAGATATTCGGTGTCAATCTGGGTTCCGCAGCCGGGGCAGTAGAATTCGACAATCCGCACCCACAGCGGGTCGGGGGAAAAACTATACTTCCCTTCCACAATGGGTGTATGAATTTCGCGCGGATCGCGGTCGTAAAGCAAACAGCCCTTCTTGTAGTTTTCGCGCGCCGCGCCGAACACGTGGTTGCAGCGATGGCAGAGCCATTGCTCGCGCTCGAGTTCAAGGTCGAGATATTCCGTGACCCGGATTCGCTGGTTATCAGCTGCCATGGGAACGAGTCTCCTGGGCTATGGTTGACGTGGACAACCGCGCGTTGCCATGGGAATCGATTTCCAGCGTCCAGCCCTCCGGCACAAAATATGTGCTGTTCGTAGATTCGAGAATCGCGCATCCGGCAATCGGGTTACCGGGGCGGACGGACTCCCACCTGTAGAGCCGGGCCTCACCGCTACGGCTGCCGTATGCTACTTTTCGTTTTCCGAGCACAGTGTCCGTGCCGGTTTGGTGAGGCGGTTGCGCAAGCGGGCGCTTGGCAATCGCTTTCTTCACCCGCAGCCGCACCAGTTCGATAGCGGTATTTCCCTCGGGAAGTTCGAAGCCAAGCTGACGGCGCAGCCCTTCCATGCTGTGGAAGCGGGTTTCTGAGGGCTTTGCTATGAGGTTGGAATGGCCAGGCTGCGACAACTCCAACTCCAGGGAACCGCCCGTGCCCTCCGGCTTGATGCCTTCTCCCAGCAGATCACGCATGCCTGTGGCGCGCATTTCATCGATCAGGCGATTCAAACCGAAAACATCGGCGCCATCATTCAAAGCAAGATGAAACGATCGCTCGTAAACGTGGCTGATGTCTGAAACCGAAGAACCGAATGCACTAAACACCGGGCCCAGGGCAAACAAAACCACATTTCCGATGCCGGCACGTTGCGCGACGCCGCAGGCGAACAATCCGCCGTTGCCTCCGTAGGCGAAAAGAGAGTGGGCGGAGAGATCCAGTTGGAGTTCCGCAGCGGCGGTTGCCATCATACCCGCCAGCTTGTCATTCGCGCGCTCGATGACGGCGCGGCAGGCGTCTTCCACGGAGCAGCCGCGAGGCTTGGCGATTTGATTGTCAATCGCTTCGCGCGCCGCCGCCAGGTCCAGCGTCTTTGTTCCACCCAGGAAATATTGGGGATCAATCAATCCCGCCGTCACAAAAGCATCCGTCAGTGTGGGTTTCTCGCCGCCTAACGCATAACATGCAGGCCCCGGGAACGATCCCACGCTCTCGGGCCCCAACTCAATGGCATCGCCGTGAGTTGAGACCACACTCCCTCCGCCGAGCGCGATCGACCGCAGATAGGGAAGGCTGAGACTGACGGGGATTCCGAACAAGTCGCTGGTGGAAGAGTAAACCGGCTCCCCATCGCGAATGACGCCGAGCTTGGCGGTGGTGCCGCCGACGTCCAGGGCAATCACTTGCTTCAGGTTGTAAGTCCGGGCGAGATAGCTGGCGCCGTAAAGGCCGAGAATCGGGCCGGACTCCATAGTATCAATGGCACGAGTCTTGGAAACGCCAGCCACCCCGCCGTTGATATGGCTGATCAGGAACGGCTGCAAGTAGCCCTGCGTATAACGCAATTCGTCTTCGGCTTTGAACAACGTTGCGGCCAGCGCGCTGTGAGTGTAGGCATTGATAACCGCACAGTAAGTGCGGGTGGCGTCGTCGGTGTTCTGGCAAATGTCGCCGCCGGTCAGTACCGGCACTGATCCCAGAAAATGGTCGGGATATTGTTCGTCGATGATGCTCTTGATCTGTTGCTCGTGTTCCGGATTCTGAAAAGCTCCTTGCAGGCTGATGCAGATGCGGCGGACGCCGCCTTCTAGCAACGACCGCACCGTGGACAGGATTTCCGTTCCATTCAGGCCCTGAATGCCGATAATGTTGCCCTCGGCAATGACCTTGTTCAGAATCGGACTGGTTCTTGAATCTCCGTAGAGATCTTTCTCGTGGCCTCTGGTGACAATCAATCCGATCTTGGGGCCGCGCTGTTCCGCCAGCACGTTGGAAGTAATAGTTGTGGACCAGCGCAGCAAGTCAACTTGCTCGAGGAACGTTTCAAGGCCATCGAACCCCAGTTGCTTGGCTCCCTGGGTGAGGCAATCGAAGAGGCAGAGAGTCAGATCGTGGGCGGTGGTGTCCACCTTGGCCGACGCAGTGCGGGCGCCGTCACTGAACAGGCCGTCGGTCAGTGTGCCGCCAACGTCGATGTCCACGCTATACATGGGCGCTCCGGGATGGGCGTTTGAGGGTGTGCGTGAAGTCGCGGGAGGTCAACGTCCAGCCCAGGTAGTTCTCTACATTTTGTATGGTTGCTTCCTGCAACATCGCGGGGCCGGCCTGCATGGTTGCATCCGTCAACAGAAATGGCCAATAGTCCAGGAAGAACGCGTCGCGTAAGGTGGATTCAACACAAACGTTGGTGGCAATTCCAGTGAAGAACAAGCTGCGGATGCCGCGAGTGCGCAACAAGGAATCCAGCGGCGTGCCGCAAAAGCCGCTGTAGCGCGTCTTGTTGACCACCAGGTCTTCGGGATGCGGGCTCAGTTCGGGCACCACTTCCCAGTCCCATTGGCCTTCGGTCAGGACTTTCCCTTTAAGCTCGGGACGCTTTCGCATAAGCCGCAGTGCGAGTTCCTTGTGCCAGTTGGGCGAGTCTGGGCCGCCGCTGGTGGTTAGTTTGGCATCGTAGCCCATTTGAAGATAGACGACCGGCATGCCTGCAGGCCGCGCGATTTCGAGCAGGCCTGCAATCGTAGCGATGACGGCCTGAGCCCCGCTGATGTCGAGGCCGGAGAGATCGAACATACCTCCCTTGGAAGCGAAGGCGTTCTGCATGTCGACGACAACGACGGCCGCTGCACTCGGGTCCACCTCGCGGGATTCAGGTTTAGTTGGAAAAGTGATCATATTTGCCGCGTCGCCGCCGCATAGTTTTTCTTTACCAGTTGACCTTTCATTTCATACCGCGGCAGAGTCCCCGCCGGGACCATGTCCAACACCGCGTTCACCGTCAGCACGGCTTTGATCTTGGCCTCGATTTCCCGCTTCAGGCCGGGCAAGTCCGCACAAGTATCGGCGTATTCGACCACCACATTCAAGGGCGGAGCGACTTTCGGCCCGGGCTCGCTCAACACGATCTGGATTTCACCGGCGGTCCGGGGATAAAAGCTCGAAACAACGTCCTTGACAGCCGAGGGGAACACGTTGACTCCCAGCACGATCAGCATGTCATCCGTTCGTCCAATGCAGCGCAATTTGAAGGCAGTGCGTCCGCATGGGCAGGAGGTCCCCAACACGGTCACCCGGTCGCGAGTGCGAAATCTCAGCAGCGGCACACATTCGCGCTCCAGACTGGAGTAGACAAGTTCACCTGTGACGCCGGCTTCAATGGGCTGGCTTTCCCCGGTTTCGGGATCAATAATCTCCGCCAGCACAAATTCTTGTCCATTGAAATGCATGCCCGACTGGTCGGGGCACTCGCTGAAGATGATCGGCGCCATGTCGGCGCTCCCCAAACCTTCGGTCACCCGCGCTCCCCAATCCTCTTGCAACCTGGTCCGGACCGCTGGAATGCCGGCGCCCGGCTCCGCGCCGCAGAAGAGCTTCTTCAGGCCCAGATCCTTGGGGTCAATCCCAAAGTCGCGACGAATCCACTCGGCAAAGTAGGCTGCGTATGACGGCGTGCAATGCATGGCCGTGGCTTTCAACATCTGGATGGCCATCAGCGCCTTTTCCGAGGCGCCCGTCCCGATGGGCACAAACATTGCTCCCACCGACTCAATTGCATCCTTCGAGGAAAGCCCTGCGACAAACAACGCCAGCCCGGCAGCGTGGATCACAATATCGCCCTTTCGCAGACCCTGCGTGTAGAACGAACGCGCCGTGAGCCTTGTCCACATTCTTGCATCGCGACGGGTGATGCCGACGAAGCTGGGCCGGCCAGTCGTGCCGGTCGAGCTGTGTACGCGGATGACATTCTTGATGCCGGTGGCAATGTGTTTTCCCAGCGGCGGCTGAACTCTCTGGCTTTCACGAAGTTCTTCCTTGGTGGTGAAGGGGAAGCGTTCAAGGTCGCGTAGTCGGCGAAAGTCCTTGCGGCGGATTCCGGCCGCCCCGAACTTCTCCTGATAAAACAGCGAGTGCGAGAAGAGATAATCAAGCTGCCGGGCGAGCTTCGCCTCCTGAAGCCGGTGGACCTGCTTGAGGCTGGCGGTCTCAATCTTCTTGTCCAGATACTCCGAGGTCCCCATATGCCCTACGCAGTGATTTCGCGGTGCCGTAGAACTTTATCGAACGTACGTTATAATTTGCAAGCCCAAACTATGCCCTCCTTAATTGTTACGCTGGGCGTTGCAAGCGCGGTCCTGGAGCGTGAAGATGCAAGGCACCATGATGAGTTATCCGCTGACGCTCACGCATCTGCTGGAGCGTGCCGGAAAACTCTTTGCCGAGCGAGAAGTCCTTTCCCGCCTGCCTGATCGTTCCTTGCACCGCTCTAACTACGGGGCCATCTACCGGCGCGCGCGCGGCCTGGCCGAAGCCTTACAGAAAGCCGGACTGCGCCGAGGAGATCGCGTCGCCACACTGATGTGGAACCACTACGCTCACCTCGAAGCGTATCTCGGCATTCCGGCCGCGGGCGGGGTGATGAACACGCTGAACCTGAGACTGGCGCCGCGCGAGATCGCCTATGTTGCCAACCATGCCGCCGGCCGGTTCTTGATCATGGACGATATTCTGCTGCCGCTCTACCAGAAGATCAAAGATGCAGTGAAGTTTGAGCGGGTATTTGTGGTTCCCCAGACTGGGCAGCCCATTGCCGCGGGACTCGAAAGCTACGAAGACTTTCTGAAGACTGCATCCGGTGATTTCGAATACCCCGACCTCGATGAGAACGAAGCGGCTTCGATCTGTTACACCTCCGGCACAACGGGCGTGCCCAAAGGCGTCGCCTACACGCACCGCTCAGTCGTGCTGCACACCTTTCTCCTCACCATGGCCGACAATTTTGCGGTGAGCCACGCCGATGTTGTTCTGCCCGTGGTTTCAATGTTCCACGTCAACGGCTGGGGGTTTCCCTATACCGCGGCCATGGTCGGATGCAAACTGGTGCTGCCCGGCCCTTATCTGGATCCCGAAAGCGTGCTGAATCTCATCACGCAGGAAGAGGTCACGATTGCCGCGGGAGTGCCCACTATCTGGCTCAGCGTGCTCGACTATCTTGAGAAGCATCCTGAGCGCACTCTGCCGCGAATGCGAGTGGCGGTTGGCGGAGCAGCGCCGCCCAAGGCCCTGATTCGTAAGCTGGCGGCGCGTGGGATCAAGCTGCACCAGGGATGGGGGCTCACGGAAAGCAGCCCGCAAGCCACCACCAACCAGATCAAGTCGCACCTCAAGAACCGGCCTGAAGAAGCGATGCTCGATCGCCAGGCCCTGGCGGGCATTCCAGTGCCTTTTGTAGAAATGAGAGTGGTGAACGAATCCGGCGAAGTGCCCGGCGATGGAATCACCATGGGTGAGGTGCAGTTGCGCGGGCCCTGGGTAGCCGCCGGGTATCACGACTTGCCGGAAGAAAAGGACAAGTGGACAGGGGACGGATGGTTCCGCACCGGTGACGTCGGCACCATCGACAGCGACGGGTATTTGAAAATCGCCGACCGCACTAAAGATCTCATCAAGTCGGGCGGCGAATGGATCAGCTCCATGGATATCGAAAACGCGCTGGTCGCCCATCCTGCGGTTCGTGAAGCCGCGGTGATCGCGGTGCCTCATCCAAAATGGCTGGAACGGCCGGTGGCGGTGATCGTTGCGCGGGAGGGTGCAAGCCCCAGCCCCGGGGAGTTGCGCGAATTCCTGGCCGACAGATTTGCCAAGTGGCAATTGCCGGATGGATTCATATTCGTTGATGAATTGCCGCACACCTCGACCGGCAAGCTGCTCAAGACGGAGTTGCGGCAGCGTTATCAGGATTGGCGATGGGAGAAAGAGCGATGAGCACATTCGTTTTGATCCACGGCGCCTGGCACGGAGGATGGGTCTGGAACACTGTCGCCGGGAAGCTGCGGGCACAAGGCCACACGGTTCACACCCCGGACCTGCCGGGACACGGCAGCGACAAGACTCCGGTTGGCGAGGTCACGCTGCAAACTTATGCGGACCGCGTTGCCGCCGTGATTGATGCCTGCCCTGAGCCGGTGGTGCTGGCGGGCCACAGCATGGGTGGAATCGTGATTTCACAAGCCGCGGAACAAAGAGCGGAGCAGATTTCCGCGCTCGTGTATGTCTGCGCCTTTCTTTTGGGAAATGGTGAGACTCTCCTCCAGTGGGCGCAGCCGGACAATGATGCGCTGGTGGTGCCCAACCTGGTGTCCTCCGCGGACGGGAACTCGGTCACCATCAACATGGAAGTGATCGTTCCAGCGCTTTACGGGGATTGCAGCGCGGAAGACATAAGGCAGATAAAGGCGCTGCTGGTACCCCAGGCGACCTCCCCACTTTCCACGCCGGTTCAGCTCACGGGCGGCAAGTATGGAAAGGTCCCGCGCTTCTACGTGGAATGCCTGCACGACCGGGCGATCTCAATTGGCGTCCAGCGCCAGATGTACGCAGCAGCCGGCTGCGAGAAAGTCTTTACACTGGATTGTGATCACTCGCCCATGTATTCGCGGCCGGCGCAACTCGCGAACTGCCTGATGGAGACGGCGCAAACCAGGCCAGGATCGAAGACCTAGCGCCCAGGGACTGTACCATTCGTCGTCACGGGGTTTCGAAAGCTACAAAAAAGCTGGCCTCTCTCGAGGCCAGCGCGCTTTGGTCTGCAAACTTAAAAAGAAAACTTGGCGGAAAACTGCAATTGCCGCGGGTTCAGCACCGTTCGGGGAGTTCCGAACGTCGAATTCGGACTGGTCGGAACGGTCACTGGCAAGAGTCCATCCGCCAGCCAGACCGGAGGCGGCGCAGACGGGCAACCAGGCCCGCTGCCGTTCTGGATTCCACGAGTGGTGGCGTCCTGGTAATGTTTCGGGACGGCGCCGCAGAAGATGGGGGAGCCGTAAATAGAGTTCACTTCTTCCACGTTGCCGCGGTTCAACACGTTAAACGCGTCGAATGCAAGATCGAGCTTTACACGTTCGGTAAGCATGAAATAACGTGCAACTCGCAAGTCCCAGGAATAGAGCCCGTCACCCACGTAGGTGTTGCGACCGATCGTGGTGCTGCAATTCGAGACGGAGGTGCAAGTGCCGCCCAGACCCCCGACTCGATCCGTGCTCAAGCCGGCTACATCCCCAAACGTGTTTTGCCCGGCGAATAGCGTGAAGGGCCGGCCGGACTGAAGTGTGATAATGCTGCTGAATTGAAAGTTGCGCGCAAAGGTGCCCTGTGGGCCTGTCGCCGTAAAATTCGTCACAAAATGGTGGCGAACGTCCTGGTTGGAATTGGCGCGCTCGGAAGAATAGTCGAATTGATTGGGTGGCAGGTTGATGAAGGTCGTGAAGTTGCCATTGTCAATGGTGTGAGAGTAAGTGTAATTCGCGGTCAGGGTAAACAGCTTGCCAATACGCTCAACTGCGGTAAGGGTCAAGCCGTGGTAAACGGCGTTGGCAACGTTGTTGTTGTAATCCAGAAGACCGCCGCTCAGAGTCGGGGGAGCACCGGGTCCTCCGGGCACACCAAATTCCAATCCCGAGGGATTTGCCAGGGAGCTGAAAAATGGACCCAACCCAAATGGTCCGAGAGTTGGAGTTCCCTGGCAAGCTGTGAGGGTGCCGTCCGGATTGAGCAATCCCTGGGCGTAATACGGATTTGTGGCCTTGGTAGTGCCAACCGGGCAGGGAACGTTGAGGTTGTTCCCGCGAACCAGTTTGTGGGCTCCCACAAAGAGATAACCCAACTGCATGGTGAGCCCTCTGCCGATCTGGCGATCAACCTCTAAGCTGGCCTGTACGGCATAAGGAAGTCTGCCGTCACGCTGAATGCCGCCGGAACCCACGCCGCAGGCTCCGGTAGGCGCCCCGGTGATAGGGTTAGCCGTGCAAGGACCGGTGAGCGATACCGGAGGATAAGAGTTGGGGCCATTGGCGAGGACGCTTAGCGCCTGCAAGGCAGCAACACTGATGGTGCCGCCGGGCGCGGCGGCGCAGATGTTAGGAGGTAAACCCAGAGCCACGCAGGGAAGCGAAGGCGTACCCGGGGCGCCCGGCTCTGCAGACAATTGCCAGCCGCCGTTGGCGGCTTTGTTTTGGATCATAGGAACCCTTACTCCCTGCGCAAATCCGTTCGCAGCGCAGGCTGGGTCAGCGCCCGGTGGATTGCAGAAATATCCAGGAAGTGTCTTCTGGTTTCCAGTAGTGAAGAAGAAAGTCATGTTGTTGCGATCGTAGAAGATCCCGCCGCCGGCGCGGATGACGGTCTTGGGATCAGGAGAATAGGCAAGTCCGATTCGCGGCTGAAATGCGCGGTAGTCGGAGTTGATCACATTTCCCAGCCCGGATTCAAAATCCCACCGCAAGCCATAGTTCAAGGTCAGGTTATGCGTGATGTGCCACTGGTCCTGCGCGAAAAACCCCCAGTAGCCATGGTTCAAGGAGTAGGCGTAATTGGAATACTGATTGGTCGGAAAGGCGTTTGGCCAGCCGCTACCGAATCCGCCGCCTGTCGCCGGGGAGGGAACGTAGCCGTTGGTGAAACCGGTCCGAGGCAGCGCGACGCCCCAATACAGGAATCCCACCCCATCCGCTCCGGGTTCGAGCTGACAGGAATTGGGCCCGCTGGCGGCCGTCGGAATCGTGCCGTAGTTGCCAGTGGTCAGCAGGCTCACAGTATTGGCAAAAGCGTAGACGCAGCCCAAGCTCGGAAACAATATCCGTTCCGGGGTGAACCCAGGATAGTTGTTGTAACTCCAGACGTAATTCCCGTCGAACCCGAACTTGGCGACATGATTGCCTTTGACCCAGGCAAGGGTTTCGGACATCTGCGCCCGGCTCTCGTAGATGGCGTCGTAGGTGCCGAAATTGTGACCGAACTCCTGATCGTTCACCACACTCAAATCAGGCTCACCGGTGGCCCCAGGGAAATTGTAGTGCCGCCTGGAATATTGCCCCAGGACGGTGTTAACCAGGTTGGATTTCAACACCGAATTCACCGTACCCACCAGCGATTGGTCACGAATAAAAAGATTGCGCGCGCCGCTCGGGTTGCCAATGCCGCCGCCATCTTCCGTGTTGCCAATCAATTCACCGAGGTTTCGCGAATCTTCCACCACGTAGCGAAGCGCCAGGCGGTTGTTATTGGTGATCTGATGATCGATCCGGGCAAACCCGTAGTCGTTGTCCGCGGTCTTCAACACGCCCTGAAGATAGGCCGTGGGCGAGGCTGTACACATGGCGGGAGGAAGATAGCAGCCCTCAGGCGACAGTCCCATGTAACCCTTGGCCTGATCGATGGCCGCGATATTTGCGAAAAGGTCAGGCGCATAGGTGGGAGACTGGGCGCTGCGCTTGCCCTCGTAGTTCAAAAAGAAGAACGTCTTGTCCTTGCGGAGGGGACCGCCGAGGGTCGCGCCAAACTGGTTTTGCCGGAGGGCGTGAGGCAGCGGAGCCGGCTGGAGAACGGAACGCGCGTCGGTAGCGCTGTTCTGGAGGTAGTCATAGACCGAGCCATGAAGATCATTCGTACCCGACTTGGTCACGATATTGACGATGCCGCCGAGCGCCCTGCCATATTCCGCGCCAAAACTGTTGTTGACCACACGAAATTCCTGCACCGAATCCTGAGGCGGCGTGGCGCGCTGCACACCGCTGACGGTGTTTACGAAATCAGCGCCGTCAACGGTGATCTCGTTACTGAACGAGCGCATGCCGCCGAAAGAAATCTGCGTGACTTCGAACTCGGTGAACGTGGTGCCCAATGCGGTTCGGCTCTTGGCGACGCTGGGGGTCAGAAGAGCAAAGTCCGTGAACAGGCGGCCGCTGATGGGCAAGTCCGATATCTGCACCGAGTTGATGACCTGGCTGATTTCGGTACGCGTGGTCTCTACCACCGGAGCTTCCGTGGTGACGGTCACGGTTTCTGACACGGCTTCCACTTTCAACGTTACGTTGATATTGGCGGTCTGACCTACTGCCAGTACGATCCCCGTGCGCGTGTATTTTCCAAAGCCCGGGGAGGTAACCGTCAGTTCGTATCGGCCTGGGGGAAGGCTGAGTATGGCGTAATACCCGGCATCGTTGGCCGTGGCCGAGAGTGTTTGGTTAGTGTCCAACTCGCGGACCTTGACTGCTGCCTTGGCAATCGTGCGGCCCGAACTGTCCTGCACCGTGCCATTCAATTGGGCGAAACTGATGGTGGCCTGGGGAAAGGCAAGTGGGGTTGCGAGGACAAGCGCAAGGGAAACCGCAATAGCTGTCCAAACCCAGCGTGGTGTCATAAACTCCCTTTCTAGAGCGAACGTCCGTTCTAATGCCAAGACAAGCAAACTTACGCCTACCTGGGTATGACCAGTGCCCGAAATCTAAAAAGAATGACTGATTAACCCTCAAAGCCTGCCGGGACCCTTAACGGAACCGAGGATAGAGTCTGATACCGACTCCTATCGAACGTCCGTTCACCTAATCCTAAGGTGCATTATTTTTCACAAGATTGACCCGGTGTCAAGACAAATATAGCGCCTGCAGCCAGGGGCGGGGCTTACGCCCGCAAGCGAGCGGCTCCGGTCTGCGTGCCCCAGACTTCCCGCGCCGTCTCGGCCACAAGACGCAACTTGGCCTCCTCGTCCGCAGCGCTCAACAGGTTCCCCTCGAGGGTGGAGGCGAACCCACATTGTGGGCTGAGGGCCAACCGATCCAGAGGAAGCACCGCCGAAGCCTGTTTGATCCGCTGCTTCAATTCGTCCTTGATCTCGAGCGCGGCTGTCTTCGAACTGACCAAGCCAAGAACTACGGTTCGATCTGATGGAACCTGACGCAGAGGCTCGAAGCCGCCAGACCGCTCGTCGTCGTATTCGAGCAGGAAGCGATCGAACCTGGTATTGCGAAACACCTTGGTGATGGGACCGTAATCTCCCGAGGCATAAAATTTGCTCTGGTTATTTCCGCGGCACAGATGCAATCCGAAACTTATCCCGGGGTGGTTGCCAATGACGGCATTGTCCATCTCAATGGAAAGATCGAGCAAGCGGTCAGGATCGTTGCCGCGCTGACGGTAGCCTTCCCGCAACTTCGGATCAAGCAGCGCCGTGTATTGCGGAGAATCAACTTGAACATAGGTGCAGCCCAGGCGAATCAGTTCCTCCACTTCCAGGCGAAGGATGTCCACGAGGTCGGCGAGGTAAGCGTCCACGGTTGGATAAGCGCCAGTGGACTTCTTGCTATCGTAGTAGGCCGCCGCCTGTTGCGCGCTGATCATGGTGGTCTTCGCGGGATGATTGGTGCGCGCCCGCAAATAGGTAAACTCCTCGGCGCACATGGGGCGCTTCCGTCGCAGCTTGGAGACGACCACCGGCCGTGACTGGACGATTTCTTCCCCTTTTTCGTTGCGGAAGGGAATGGCCCAACCGCCGAATTTATCGAAACCATCGACTGCATCAATTAAGTGTCCCCAAAATGCGTAACGGCGCAGCTCGCCATCGGTGATGATGTCCACTCCGGCGCGAATTTGCATATCGACAGCTTCGTTCACCGCGCGGTCTTCGATTTGTTTGAACTCAACTTCACTGAGCTTTCCGGCTTCGTGGCGGTCACGAGCTTCTTTCAGATAGGTGGGGCGCAACAAACTTCCTACTACGTCACTTCGGTACACAGGAACCTCCCGGGCCAAATGATCACTTCGTCACACTCCGCAAGCGGCCACATGAACGGCGGCGATTCGCATCGCTGCAGCGCGAACGCGCATCAGATTAGCTGAGCCCGGATTGGCTCTACAAGCTAAATCTGAACGCGAAATTCGAACAGCACATGGCGAAATTCAGCTCTCGCCATTTCAGATGAGACAGTTACGCGCGGTGATTTCGCGCACGAATACCAGTAACCGAGACACGCCACTTGCGAGTTTCAAGGCGGCGCTTGCGTGTGGGAGTATGATGTTTTCTCCCGCGACCGCTGCGGAGGGTGGAGACCAGAAACATGAGCGCCCGCATCAAGACAACTGTAGTTGGCAGCTACCCGGTCCCGTCGTGGCTGATCGGAAATACTTCGCGACTGGTGCTGCGCGACGCGGTGATGGCGGTGCTGAAGACGCAGGAACTTGCGGGACTCGATGTACTGACCGACGGCGAACTCATGCGTTTCGATCCCAGCCATCCTGAAACCAACGGCATGGTGGATTACTTCGCGTCGCGAATGGATGGCATTCGCAAACATTTCTCGCTTTCCGATTTCGATCGCTTCCGCTCTGACCGCGCCTCGGGATATCGCCTGCTGACCGCGGGGATGGTGGTGGCCAAGATTCAGGACGGCACGCTCAACCTGCCCCGGGACCACGAGTTCGTAAGCCCGCTCACCAAGCTTCCTCTGAAATTCACCTGCACCGGCCCGCACATGCTGGGGCGCGTGTTGACCAATTGCTTCTACAAGAATCCTGCCGACCTGGCAATGGACCTCGCTATCGTGCTGCGCCGTCAACTGGAACTGATTGAGGCCGACACCATCCAACTGGACGAAGCCTGCATTGCAGGTTATCCGGAAGACGCGCCCTGGGCGGCGGAAGCCATCAATCACGTGCTCGACGGATTGCTGAACGAAAAAGCGGTACACATTTGCTTCGGCAATTATGGAGGGCAGCCGCAGTTGCGCGGCTTCTGGCGCGATTTGATTCCCTTCTTGAATTCTTTGCGCACCGACCATCTGGTGCTCGAATTCGCGCGTTACGGCTACGACGACTTGCCGGTGCTCACGGAACTCGATCCCAAGATCCATCTCGGGGTCGGGCTGATCGACATCAAAGACAATGAAGTAGAGAGCCCGGAACTTGTTGCCAAGCGGATTGAACACGCGGTCAAGGTATTGGGGCCGGAGCGGCTTCGCTATGTCCATCCCGACTGCGGATTCTGGATGTTGCAGCGCAGCGTCGTGGATCGCAAGATGCGCTCCCTAGTTGAAGGCAGAAATTTGTTCGAGGGACGCGAATAAGCAGCTGGTTTCGACGGGACCGATTCGTTGATGGTTGGCAGACCACCTGGGGATGATGAAAAAGCCAGTGTTCGAACA
Source organism: Terriglobales bacterium (assembly GCA_050745985.1). GTDB lineage: Bacteria > Acidobacteriota > Terriglobia > Terriglobales > Acidobacteriaceae > JABCZH01. Next base: position 101,400 of record JBOGLG010000003.1, read on the forward strand.
CTGGTCTTTAGTCATCTGGCCGGTATCGTGCTTGCCCCAACGGTGAAGGCCCTTTGGGACCGCAAAGTCTTCGATCTCTTCAGTTCCTCCCCGGCCGTAACTCTCGATCAAGTCACGGAACATACCCACGGCAACCGCGGTTATTTACACGTCGCCCTGCGCCTTATGACGTGTTTCGGTTGGCTGCGCGACATGGAAACAGCCCAGCCGTCTTTTCAGTTGACTGACGCCGGACGCATCGCCATCAGTGTCGCGCCATCGTTGTATGAAGAAGTGGTCTCCTTCGCTCCCAAAGCGATTTTCCTGGAAGATTTCCTCTACGGTTCTTCCGATGAGCCGGTACTGCCTTCGCTGACCGAACTCGTGGCTCATGCCCGATCACGCTGGGGGCTGGGTGGACACGCAGACCCGGCCGTCGCCAGGGTGTATCAGCAGATTCGCAATCATCTCGACGGTATGGTCGTAGGGCCGGCGATGGTGGCGCTGGCACGCGGCGGAGTGCTGGCCCAACTGGAGAAAGGCCCGGTCAGCTTTACCTCTATCGCAGCCAATCATGGCATTCTGGGCTGCATCTTCGATCTTCTGGCTACGCAGGGTTGGATCATCCGCGAACAGGATCGCGTCAGCCTGACGGCATGCGGGCAGTACGCCGCGCAAATCGCCACTTCATACGGCGTCACCGTCTCCTACCTGCCAACGTTCAACGCGCTGCACACTCTTATGTTCGGCAATCCGCGAACCCCGCGCCTCGATGACAACGGAGTCGAACTCATGGTCAACCGCGGCATGAACGTGTGGGGCAGCGGCGGCGCTCATAAAACCTATTTCAAAAAAGTTGACGAGATCATTGTCGAGGTTTTCAATCGCCCGATTCACCAGCAACCCCAGGGCATTTGCGACATGGGATGCGGCGACGGCAGTTTCCTCGAGCATCTGTACTCCGCCGTCAAGAACCACACGGCTCGCGGCGCCGTGCTCGATAAGCATCCCCTGACTCTGGTGGGAGCGGACTTCAATAAGGTGGCGAGGCGGGTTGCGAAACAAATGCTGAGAAAGGCGGGCATTCCCACGTTTCACGTGATCGGAGGCGACATTAATCGTCCCGCGCAGCTGGCGGGCGATCTGGAAGAACTCGGCCTGGACATTCACGATCTATTGCACGTGCGCTCATTCCTCGACCACAACCGGCCCTACATTCCTCCCGCCAATTACGTCAGCGGAAGCCGCAAGGCGAGGTCAACCGGGGCGTTCGTTCACTTCGGCCAGGACATTCCCGCGGACGAACTGGAAGAGAACCTGGTGCGCCATCTGCGGCGTTGGGCGCCCTATGTCGGGCGATTCGGCTTGCTGGTGCTCGAGCTGCACACGCTTCCGCCCACAGTGACCGCCGCAAATCTGGAGAAGACTCCAGCGGTCGCGTACGACGGCACCCACGGTTTCTCCGATCAGTATCTGGTGGAGCTGCCGATTTTTCTGGATTGCGTCCGCGAGGCCGGCTTGCGGGCCGACCCGCGCTTCCAATGCAAATTTCCGCCGTCAGACCTGGCCACGGTCAGCATCAATTTCTTCACCACCGGCGGTTGACCGCCCTCAGGGTCACTCGGCTCCGAGGTAGGTTCCGTCCCATCGCACAAGTTGATTGGGCGGAGTATCGAAGTTGATTGCCCACACATTTGCCCCTGGCGCGGTGGGATAGGAAGCCCCGTTCAGCATCGCCAGGTTGGTGATAGTGACACCGCGGGCTCGATGTCCCACAGTCGTCTGAAATATGACGGTGCTGTTGACCCAGTTCGCCGGAACGGGCGTGCCCGCCACGCCTGGCGCCTTCGCGGCGTTGGTAGTTGAACTGGTGGCGCTGCCGTCGAAATTGACGGTCACTTGAAACCGCTGATGCTGGCTTGCGCTCCAGGTAACGAAGCTCCAATCGCCGACGTTCGCGGGCAGACGGCCGTCAGGAAACACGCTCGCCCCCAAAATGTCGTAGAGCTGCGCGTCGGTGGAGAAGGCCGCGACCATGGGTTGGGCGACGTTCCAGGCCCACCGCGCTGAGCCTTCGAAGGGCAGCCCCGGCCGGGGTTGTGGATTCTCGCAACCAGTGAAGGTTGTCAGCGGCAGCAGCGCAAGTAGCAAGCGGCAGAACAATTGCATTCTCATCAGGGCTTTTCCGGGTTATGAAACTCCTCTGAATACGCCCATCAAAGCTCGTCTGAAAAAGAAAAGGCGATTTGTTCCGAAATCCGAACAAACTAGTGTGTGGCCGCCGGCAGCTGTGCCGCGCTCTGGTTTCGCCTGAACACCACATAGCCGCGGATCAGGGCCGCGTCCTGATGGGACAACTCTGGGGCGAAGGAAACCATGCCGTCCGCCTTCAGCATGCCGCCCAACACGTCGGAAAACCATTCGTCAGTTTGGAGGGTGCTCGAGTAACGCAGGTCAGGAATCACGCCGCCGCTGACAGCCACGTCGCCATGACAGGCGGCGCAATAACGCTGAAACAATTGCTCGCCCTTGCGAACCGCAGCCGTACCCTCCTGCGAGGGCAGCGGGGTCAGGGGCAGCTCCACCAGTGGTTCGAGCGGCGGCAGTGTGGCGGCGCCGCGCAGCTTGAAGACAAGCATACGGCTGATGTTTCGCACCCGACCTGACCGGAACGAGACTTCGCCGGTGGCCAGTGGAAATACGCCGCCCCAACCCGCCAACACCGCGACATACTGTTCGCCGTTGATCGAATAGCTTACCGGGCCGGCCATCACTCCAGTCTGCGCAGGGAACGACCACAGCTTCTGGCCGGTGTCGGCGCTGTAAGCTTCGAAGTTGCCGGCGGCCGTGCCTTCAAACACCAGGTTGCCGGCAGTCGAGAGCACGCCGCCATTCCAGGGGCCGGGCCGGTCGATGGTCCATGCAGCAACCTGCTTAAACGGATCCCATGCGAGAAGCTTCCCCTTGACGGTGCCGAGAATGGCTTTCTTGATCTTGGGATCCTGTGGCATTCCGGCCGCCACCACGTCGATGCCGTAATTCGCGGCCAGCTTCTTCTCTTCAAAATGGTCTGGTGACTTGTACAGGAATCCGACATCGTTCACCGGAACATAAACCAGACCGGTGAGCGGACTGTAGGACATCGGCTGCCAACTGTGCGCCCCGAGCGGCCCCGGCATTACCGGGGAAGGATTCGCCCGCGCATATCGCGCCAGGGCAGTCTCAATGGGGCGGCCAGTGTTCGGGTCCACGCCTGTCGCCCAGTTGATGTAGGTGTACGGCTTCGCCGAAATCAATTTGCCGCTGGCGCGGTCGAGGACATAGAAAAACCCATTCTTCGGCGCCTGAAACAACACCTTGCGCATTTGGCCGTCAATGGAAACGTCCGCCAGAATGATTTGCTCATCCGAATCGTAGTCCCACACGTCTGCCGGGTCCTGCTGAAAGTGCCAAACGTACTCGCCGGTTTCCGGCTTCAGAGCCACAATCGAGCAGGTCAGCAGATTGTCGCCGCCCTTGGGGCTGCGATACTTTTCGTTCCACGGGCCACCATTGCCGGTGCCGATGTAGAGCAGGTCGAGTTCGGGATCATAGACAATGGCGTCCCACACCGTGCCCCCGCCGCCAAGCTTCCACCACTCGCCGGACCAGGTTCTGGCGGCCTTTTCCAGAATGGGGCTCTCGAATGGTTTGGATGGGTCCCCCGGAACGGTGTAAAACCGCCAGACTAGTTTGCCGGTCGCGGCATCGTAGGCAGAGACGTATCCGCGCACGCCGAACTCGCCGCCCCCGTTGCCGATGATCACTTTGCCCTTCACCACGCGCGGGGCGCCCGTGATGGTGTAGCGCAAACCGGGTTCAGTAGTAAGCGTTTCCCAGACGGGCTTGCCAGTTGCAGCGTTGAGCGCGATCAACCGGCCATCGAGAGTTGCAGAAAAAATCTTCCCATTCCAAATCGCGACGCCGCGATTGACTACATCACAACAGGCGTTGACGGCAGATTCGCCCGGAACCTTTGGATCGTAAGACCACAGAGGATCTCCGGTGGCGGCATTCAGGGCAAAAACCTTGCTCCACGCGCTGGTGAAATACATCACACCGTTGACAACCAGCGGCGTCGCTTCCTGGCCGCGACGAGTGTCCAGGTCGTAAAACCAGGCGAGTCCGAGCTGCGAGACATTTTGGCCGGTGATTTTCTTCAGAGGGCTAAAACGCTGCTCGGTGTAAGTGCGCCCGTAGGTCAGCCAGTCTTGCGGATCCTGGTTCGCGTTGGCGATGCGCTCGCCATTTACGGTTTCGGCAGAGGTGGCCTGCGGCCGGGACTTGCAGCCAACACAGATCGCGACACCCACCACCGCCGTCTGGAGCCAAACCGTTGACCGGAACATGACGCCTCCCCGGACTGCGCCGAGCTCTGCGAGAACTTAGGAATGCGATGGCGAGTCTACCACCTCAGATCGCAGAAGGCAGGAGGGCATCGCTCGGATACTGGTTGCGGCTCAGGTTCGATGATTACCTCTGTTTGGTTTTTTCGAACTCTTCCGCCGCCAGATGAAAACCCGTGTTCGCCGCCGGAACCCCCGCGTAGATCGCGGTTTGCAACAGCACTTCTTTCAGATCGCAGGGCTCAAGTTCGTGCGCCAGCCCGGCGCGCACGTGCATGCTGAACTCCTCCCAACGGCCAAGTGCAGCCATGGTGGTCAACACCAGCAACCGGCGGGTGCGCAGGTCAAGGCCCGGTCGCGTCCATACTGTGCCCCAGGCGTAACGCGTGATCAGTTCCTGGAATTCACGGTTGAAGTCAGTGGTGTTCGCAATGGCACGGTCCACGTGCGCGTCTCCCAGCATTTCCCGGCGGACGGCGAATCCCGCTTCCAGAGTGTCGGCGGCGCGGCCCGACAGGAATTCCAGCAGCGCGGTGGTGAACGAACGCGGGCGTTCAATGTTGGAAAGATGTGCGGCGGGCAGATGGACAATCCGGGCCGCGGCGATGTCGCGTGCCAGGATTTCCCCGTGTCCCTCCCAGGGAGTTGAAATGTCGCGCTCACCGATGATCAACAGCGTGGGTACGCGAATCTTGCGCAGGGACTCTCGCGAGTCAAAGTCGCGGATGGCAGCACAGCACCCGAGGTACCCTCCAGCATCGGTGCCCAGAAAGATTGACCTCGCTGATTGCGCGTAGACGTCTTTCGCCAAAACTTCGGGCGAGAAAAAACGGCCCAGCACCACATCGACAATCGCCGCCATGCCTCCATCATTCACTGCCTTGATGCGGGCTTCCCAATTGGCTCGCGGCCCGAACTGCGGAGAAGTGTTGGCGAGGACGAGTCCGGTCACGCGTTCGGGTGCGTGAATCGCCAGCCACTGGCCAATGGCGCCTCCCATGGAGAGGCCGCAAAAAGCAAATTGCTTGATGGCGAGCGCATCGGCGAGACCGAGGACGTCGCGCCCAAGCTGCTCAATGGAGTAGTCGCCTGTGGGCGCATCCGAAGCGCCGTGCCCGCGAGTGTCGTAGCGCAGCACCTGGAAACGGTAAAGAAGATCGGCAACCTGCGGCGCCCACATGCCATGATCGGCGCCGAGAGAATGCGACAGGATGAGCACAGGCCGCGCGGACCGGCCTTCGAACCGATAAAACTGGCGAATATTATTTGCAGTGAGAAAGGGCAAGAGTCATTGCTCCTTTTTGTTTGGGGTTTTCGTTTTTTTCGAGGACGACACCAGTGCCTGCCGAAATACTTCCGCGGCTCCAAGGTATTGCTCAGGAACTTCAAGCGCGCGCAACACGGAAGCATCCAGCCGCGATGTGACTTCCGGCATTTCCGCCAGCACCTCGGAGAGAGACCGGCCCTGCGCGCCGCACTTGCGAGTGGCCTCTTCCAGAAGTCTCTGTGAGGCATCGCGGCCGAGACTCGCGCCCAGCAAAATCATGGCGCGCTCGGCGAAAATGACTCCCTTTGTGGCCTCGATATTCGTGCGCATGCGAGCAGCATCCACGGAAAGTCCTTCCGCGACCTCGGCCATCGACGCCACAGCCAACCCCGTGGATTGGATTATCGAAACCACAACCGGCCACTCCGCCTGCCATCCGCCCAAACCGCGTTCGTGCTCCTGCACCGTCGCGGAGAGAAAAGCCGCCACCTCGCCAGGAACTCGATGGGCCGCCGCCAAAGTCACGACGCAGCCCACCGGATTACGTTTGTGGGGCATGGTGGAAGAGCGGCCGCGGCCCTCGCCGCCGGGCTCAGCCACCTCGGCCACTTCGTTCTGCGCCAGCAGGCTGAGGTCACGCGCCATCTTGCCGAGCGACCCGACAAGGACTCCGCAGCTCGAAACCAAGGCTGCCAACCGATCACGATGAGTGTGCCAGGGGGCATCCGGAAGTCCGAGGTTGAGTTCTTTGGCCACCGCCTGCGCCACCGCGGGTCCTTTTTCTCCCAGCGATGCCAGCGTTCCAGTCGCCCCGCCGAATTGCACAATCAACGCATCCTCAAACGCGGTTTCAAGGCGCTTCGAACTGCGGCTGATGGCGCCCAGCCACCCTGCCGCCTTAAGGCCAAATGTCACCGGAGGCGCGGCTTGCATCAGTGTCCGTCCGAGCATCACCGTGCTCTTGTGTTTTTCAGAGAGATTTCGCAACGCAAGTTCCAACCGCGCGAGGTCGGATGCCAGTATCGGCTGGGCCCGCTTCAGCAGAAGAACCAGGGCGGTGTCGGCTACATCCTGGCTGGTCGCACCCCAGTGAACGAACCCGGCTGCTTCAGGATCTTTAGCCCGCACCCGCTCGGTCAGCGCCTTCGCCAAAGGAACGCCCGGCGTGCCATGCCGCAAAGCGTCGTGAACCAGGTTGGCTACATCGAAACCGTCCGCTTTTCCGGCCGCTGCAATGCCGCTGGCGGCGGCCTTCGGAATAACGCCGGCACTCGCCTCCGCCCGGGCCAGAGCTACTTCAAAATCCAACATGGCCTGCAAAATCGACCGGTCGGAAAACAATTCGGCAAGGGCTTCGGTGGTTGCAAGACCGTCAATGAGCCGCGCCGGCATGAAGGGATTTCCTCAGTGCGGCATTATAGACGTTGCAAAGTGCAGGGTGGGATCACACGTCGAAGAAGACGGTTTCCTGATCACCTTGAAGATGAATGTCGAAAATCCAGCGCCCGGAACCGGGTCCTTCAGGCTGCGCGAGCAGGGTCTCGCGGCGCGGCGGAGGCACCAGACCCAGCACCGGGTCGTCCACGTTCGCGGCATCTCCCGCGAAGTAAACCCTGGTGTAGAGTTGCTTCAGCATGCCGCGAGCAAAAATTGCCAGCGTCAGATGGGGGGCTTGCAGCGCGACACCCGGCCCGGGGACGCGCCCGGGTTTGATGGTCTCGAAGTTGCATCTGCCGTCTTCTCCGGTTCCCGCGCGCCCAAAGCCGAACCACGCCGGGTCGGCGGTTTTTTCCTGAGTATCGTCGGGATGGTTGTATTTGCCGCCGGCGTCTGCTTGCCAAGTCTCGATCATGGCGTCGTTAACCGGATTCCCGTCGCCATCCAGCACGCGGCAAGTCAGGGAAACTCGCTCTCCCTTGGCCTCGGGACCTGCAATACGCGGGACGGCGCGTGTGGCCGTCAGCCCCAGATGAAAGAACGGTCCGGCAGTCTGCGACGGAATTGGGACCAGGTCCATGTTATGTCTCAAACGGCGTTGCTTCGCGCCCGCGCAGCACGATGTCAAATCGGAAGCCCAGCGCCCATTGCGGCTGGGTAGTTTCCAGATCGAACTTGGAAATAAGCCGCTGGCGCGCGCTTTCATCGGGAATCGAATTGAGCACCGGATCGTACGGGAACAGAGGATCGCCTGGAAAATACATTTGCGTGATCAAACGGGTGATAAACGCGCGTCCGAAAATCGAGAAGTGAATGTGCGCCGGCCGCCAGCCGTTGTAATGGTTCAGCCAGGGGTAAGCTCCCGGCTTGATGGTTACGAAACGATAGGCGCCGTGCTCATCGGTCAGCGTGCGGCCGCGCCCGGTGAAGTTGGAATCGAGCGGCGCCGGGTGCTGATCTTTGCTATGAACATAGCGGCCGGCGGCATTGGCCTGCCAGATTTCGATGAGCGTCTGCGGAACCGGCCGGCCATTATCGTCAAGCACGCGCCCGGTCACAATAATGCGTTCCCCCTTTGGTTCTTCGGCGTGCTGGCGGGTGAGGTCGTTGTCGGTCTCGCCAATCTTTTCGTGTCCGTAAAGCGGGCCGGTGATTTCGGACAAGGTATGCGGAAGGACAATGAGCGGCTTGCTCGGGGAACGCCGCACCGTGGCCCGGTAAGCCGGATGGAGTGAAGGGGGCTGGCTCCCGGCGGGCATTCGGTGATATTGTGCTATCGAACGTTCGTTCGTAAGTTTACGCATAATCGTTACCTGGCCCTGGACACGTCTGGGGGAAAAGACCCCTACGAACCGCTGAATGATATCTCAGCCAGTTGCGTTTGTCACGGACCGGGACTCTCGCGCAAGGCGCGGTCTCCACAGAGGGACCAGGTTACGGATGGGTTTCTACTGGCGGCTGGAGTGGAATCGCCTGAGAATTGATTGCTCACGAGCGCGACATAAAAAGGGGGATGCATGGCGACTACAGTGGCGGCGGCAGAACTGAACCAAGACACCAGGGATTTTCTCGGCAAGTCGCGCAAGATGCTCATCGGCGGCAAGTGGGTGGAAGCTGCTTCGGGAAAGACGTTCGAGACCCGCAACCCCGCCACCGGCGAAGTGCTGGCCCGCGTTGCCGAAGGCGACCGCGAGGACATCGACCGCGCCGTCAAAGCCGCACGCCGCGCTTTTGAAGAAGGCCCATGGCCGGAGATGCTGCCCGCCGAGCGCGCCCGCTTGCTGTGGAAGGTTTCCGAACTGATCGAGCAGCATCGCGATGGACTGGCGGAACTGGAGACTTTGGACAACGGCAAGCCGGTTTTCTTCTCTCGTCTGGTTGACGTTCCCACGGTGATTGAAACATTCCGCTATTTTTCCGGATGGGCCACCAAGATTGAGGGCAACACCGTGCCCATCTCGAAGCCGGGAGCAAAATACTTCGCCTATACCTTGCGCGAGCCGGTCGGAGTTGTCGGCCAGATCATTCCCTGGAATTTCCCGCTGATTATGGCCGGCTGGAAGCTGGCGCCGGCGCTGGCCGCGGGTTGTACCGTAGTCTTGAAGCCGGCGGAGCAGACTCCGCTGACCGCTTTGCGCCTCGGCGAGTTGATCATGGAAGCCGGGATTCCCGAGGGCGTCGTCAACATCGTTCCGGGGTTCGGGGAGACTGCGGGGGCGGCGCTGGCCGCGCACCCTAACGTGGACAAGATCGCATTCACCGGCTCAACCGAAGTTGGCAGGCTCATCCTGGACGCCGCGCGGGGAAATCTGAAAAAGGTTTCACTCGAACTCGGCGGCAAGTCTCCCAACATTATTTTCCCCGACGCTGATCTTGAGGCGGCGATTCCCGGCAGCGCAGCCGCCATTTTCTTCAATCAGGGCCAGTGCTGCACCGCAGGCTCACGCCTGTTCGCGCACCAGAGCATTTTTGACAAGGTTGTGGACGGCGTGGCCCAGGCGACGAAGTACTTTAATATTGGCCCGGGGATCGATCCCTCAACCAATTTAGGGCCGCTGGTGTCGAAAGAACAGCAGGACCGGGTGTGCGGCTATCTCGATTCGGGCGCAAAAGAAGGCGCCAAAGCGGTGGTGGGTGGACACAAGATTGCCGGCGGCGGATATTTCGTTGAGCCCACTGTTCTGGTGGACGTGAAGCCGCAGATGAAAGTTGTGCGCGAAGAAATCTTCGGACCAGTGGTGACCGCAATTCCCTTCAACGATCCGGAAGAAGTTGCCGCCTTCGCCAACGATTCCATGTACGGACTGGCGGCGGCCGTCTGGACGCGCGACCTCAGCAAAGCGCACCGCATGGCGGCCAAACTGCGCGCCGGTACGGTCTGGATCAACTGCTACAACGTTTTCGACAACGCCATGCCCTTCGGAGGCTACAAACAATCAGGATGGGGCCGCGAGTCCGGCCACGCTGTGCTCGATCTGTACACGGAAATCAAGTCGGTGTGCGCGCAGATATAGCACTTACACGAACAGCTTCTTGTTCACCTTGATGCCATTCTCCTTGCAGTAACTGAGATAGTGGTCGATGAACCAGAAGCAATCCAAGGTGTCCATCAGATTGTCGTTGTCATCGAAGAACTCGATCGCGCCGTTGAGCAGAAAAAACGTTTTCATGCCGTCGGGATTATCCGAAACCAGAGTGTGAATCGACCCTGGGCTTTCCTGCACATAGCTGCCGGGGCGTGCCACCCAGTCATATTCCAGGTAGCGCCAGCTGCCTTCCAGTGTGCAGGCAAATATTTTCCCGCGGTGGCGATGCCGTCCCAGCGACCCGCCTTTCTTGACCCACAAAATGTTGGAGTAAATGTTATGCCGGGGATCAAAGCTCAGGTGGCGGATGAATACGTTTTCTTTAAACGGCACCCACGGCGACTCGTCCTCGCCGGCTCCAATGTGGACATCCGGGAACGCATACTCCTGCACCACTGCATCCAGATTGCCTCGCACTTCGACCGTGCTTTTCGCTTCGATAATGGCCATGATCTCCTCCGGTTAGCCTCTGACGCCGATTCTAGTCTTGGCGCGCGACAATAGCACACTTTGGCGGGGTTGGACAGGCAATCTGCTCCACAAGGCGGTTAACCCTCCAAAAACAATAGATCGTAGCCCGGAAGCGGGACATCTGACTGATTTCACCCTGTGCATATCATGAAAATCCCGTCTTCAGCTCTGTTGGTCGCGATCCTGATAGCGCCGCTGTTTGCGCAAGTCTTAAAGCCCACGCCCGCGCTCCCGCCCGATAACCGGCTCAAAGCCGACGTTCTGCTGGTGGTGGCCCATTTCGACGATGAGACCGGAGCCTCCGCTTACCTGGCCAAGATCATTGATCAGCACAAGCGGGTCGAGGTCGTGTACCTGACTCACGGAGAAGCCGGCCATAACAACATGGGGCCGGAACGGGGGACTTCCCTGGGAGCAGTGCGAGAGACAGAAGTGCGGCATGCGCTGGCCACGCTCGGGATCGACAACGTGTGGTTTCTCGACGGACGCGATACCCCCAGCCAGAATGTGTTGCAGTCTCTCGGTCAATGGCATCACGGACTGGCGCTCGAAGAAGTGGTGCGCATGGTGCGCCTCACCCGGCCCGAAGTCATTATTACCTGGCTGCCAGGATTTTTTATCGGCGAGAACCATGGCGACCACCAGGCGTCTGGCGTGCTGGCGACAGAGGCCTTCGACATTGCCGGCAACCCGGCAGTTTTCCCCGCGCAACTTGCAGCTGCGACCAAAATAAACGAACTGCTGCTCGAGGGCTTGCGCCCCTGGCAGCCCAAAAAGATATACTACTTCTCCGATGCCCAGGGCGATCCATTCAAAAACGACGGTCCGACTTACGGCACGACTGAGATTTCTCCCAGCCACCATCTGCCCTACTGGCAGATGGCCATGAATGCGTTTTCGTTTCATCTGACGCAGTACAAGAATTACATCGATGGGCTCAGCAAGAAGACGCCGGAAGAACAAAAGAGCGATTGGGGCGATCCCGTGGAGCTGATCTTCGGCAAGTCGCTCGTAGGAGGCAGCCGCACCGGAGACGTCTTCGAAGGCGTGATGCCCGCGCCGATTCCCTTTGCTCGCGCCATCCCATCCGGAGAAGAGCCCGCCCCCGCATCGCTCGAACTGGCCGGCCCCTGGGGTTTCTATGATGTCTTCCGCGCGAACATAACCTGACGCAGTTGCCAAAGGCGGCCATGCCTGAGATCGCGATCAATCACGGTCAGGCGCTTCAGATTCCGCTGATGGTGCGCAACACGGCAAGTGCCGCGCAGACGATCACGCTGAGTGTTACTGCGCCGCAAGGTTGGACAGTGCAGGACTTCACAGCGAGCTTTTCGTTGGCCGCCGGAGAGTCATCTCCGGTGCTCGTCCAGGTGATGACGCCGCCGACCGATACAAACACAGGACAGGTCAAATGCCAGGCGGAAAGGAATCATCAGACAATTGGTGAGGTGGAGCTGCATGTGAAGTTAAGGGCAGGAGGATTGCCGCAGTAGGGCCACTACCCTTTGTTGATTCCCGCGACTCGCCGTGCCAGCACAGCTCCGTACTTGCGCATGAGCTCGTCTTGATCACGAAGAGCAGCCGTAGCTTCCCTGGGATTCTGTGCGCCGGAGCCTAGCAGCAATCGAAGCCCCTGTATGTTTTTGGATTGTGGATTTGTCCCTTCGATGTACGAAAGCGCTGCCGCAAGCTGTTCCCTAGAAGCGCGCGAAAGAAACTCCAGGACCTTCCAACGGATGCGCGATTCGGGATCATCGATGAGGTTTACGACTGAGGCCAGCTCTGGGCCTTTAGACGGATCGGCCCAGAGCAAAATGCAATCGATGGCGGAGAATCGAACTTTACTGTCTGGATGTTGCATTAGGAGAGCAACGTCATCAAGCAGAGGCTTGCCCTTTTCCCCCAACTCGGAGGCTATCCAAGCCCCAACTTTAACGACTTCCGTGTTGTCGTTCGGCAACAGAGGCCGAAGATTCTGAAGTGGGTATCCTCGGTGAAACTCTGCCAACAAGTCGTTCATCCAGACCCCAGCCAGCGATGCGCGCGGATCAGCAACAAGGCGTTCCGTGAGTTCCTCGGCGCGCTGTTTGTTGTAGTTTGAGGTCGCGAACTTCACTGTCCTTTAGCTCCCGCCCAGTTTCTTTTCGACCTGGCGTAAGAGATGGCGGGTGGCCGACATCTCCGCCCGCGCAATCCGGCTAAGTATACCGCTGCCCCCAATCACAAATCCCAACGGGGGGCATGGCGGGTGGCCATCTCGCACCTGGTGCCCAAGAATCTCAAGCGGTATTACGGCGCGGGCGATCTGCACTCCATCACCTGCACGTAGAGGGCTGGCCCATTCTAGCCGCCGTGGCCAGCCCTGCTTCCCATTTTGGGGAACGCAAAATCATTACGCAATCGTTCCACGAGGAACGCCCATTGTTGAAACAGGTGAGAAGAAACAGAGACTAGCTGGACGCAGTCGCGCCCAGGGCCTTGTAACTGCTTGCGGCCGCGGCGGTTTGGTTCTTGCGAGCGTACATGTGGCGATCGGCAGCGTCCAGGACTTCATCGAGCGTCTTGCCGTCAGTCCATTCGGCTACGCCGATGCTCAGGCCCAACTCGAATTTTTCGAGATGTCCGGCTTTGTTCCAGTCCGCGGTGTAAGCCTCGGTTCTTTCGATGACCTTATGGGCGCCGGCGGGCGAGGTGTCGGCGAGAATCAAGAGGAACTCATCTCCGCCATAGCGAACTACGGCATCGGAGCCGCGCACCGAACTCTTTAATAGTCCGGCAATCTCGGCCAGCACGAAGTCGCCGGTCAGGTGTCCGAACTTGGTGTTGACTTGCTTGAAGTGGTCCACATCAATGAGCAGGAAGGTGAGCGGCTTTCCCGAGCGCTTGGCCTGGCTGATGAAGCGGCCCGCCATTTCTTCGAGCGAGCGGCGGTTATAGACCTCGGTCAACGGATCAGTGAACGATTGCAACCGCACCAATTCGTTTTGAATGGTGCTGGAGATCAGGCTCTGGCGAGCGCGGCGAAGATCGAGACGCCGGGTAACCAGGTAAGTATTCAGCAGAGCCAGAAGCACGAACAATCCGATCACAAGCTGCCGCGAAACCGTGATTTCGAAATGCACTTCGTCGGTCTTCAGGAAGGCCGCAGGAATAATCACCGAGAGCAGCCCGGCCGCCGCGAGCAAACCGGTTACCGACGCAATCATCCACAGCTCCCAGTCCCTTTTTTCGATGCTGGAGAGTTGCTGCGTGAGGGCCGGGAGAGAGCGATCCTGCCCGCTCTCTGTGTGCTTGTGCATCATTTGAAAAGTTTAGGACTGAATCGAGAAAGGCGCAGCAGTACCAAGGTAACTGTGGCAACAAGGCTGAAAATCCTCACTCGCCGGTCATCAATTGAAACGCGCAGCGAACTTTAAGCCTTTCCTCGCAATAACTTCCAACTGGCGCCGGCGTCACCCGCGGCAAGCGGCCGCGTATACTCGCAGCACCGTTCGAATATGCTCTTCAATGGAGTCCGTGGCAGACCGTGGTGTTCGTCCTTCGCGAATCGCCTGGTATTGCGACGGCAAATATTGACTCCAGAGCATGGGCGGCACTGTGCAGGAATCCAGATTGTCGCAGAGCCGTGCCAATTCCTCCTGCACTGCCGGGTCAACCCAGTAATAACGGCAGCGGTCACTGTAACTGTAGAAGCGGGCCAGGCGCTGCTGGTCTTCGCTACCCCGGTAATAGGAGCGCCAGTGAGCCGGATTTTGCAGCATCGCGGCCTCGAGCGCATCCCTGACCCGGGAAACGCGGGCGCCTTTTCGTTGCGCCAGCAGCTCCCGTTCAATTGAACTCAACGCGAAGACAGCCTCGCGGAAGGCGAAGGTCAGCCACGGGCCCACCTTCAAGATTGCGAAGTGATCTTCCACCATTTGCCGGAGAGCAAGCGAGGACTGGTAATCGGTGGAGTGGGCTTCATAAACCAGGGAAGGATGCTCGGGTAAAGCAGACGAGAGCGCAGAGGCTTTCTGCCGGTCGTAATCGAAAATCAGGTTGTCGCCGAACTCCACTCCGGGCTGCACCACCATTCCGATCACCCGCTCCCAGGCGGGAAACACTCCTTGCTTTTCGAAGGCGCTGCGGAAAACTTCCAAGGTTTGATGCACATTGCCAGCGGGCGTGGTTGCCGGAGGCCGGCCCGCGGCCGATTCTCCGCCCGGAACCGGGACCTCCGTGCCAATCACGTAAAGAAGAGGCGGAGCGCCGGCCGGCAAATCGGCGTACGCGCGCTCCGCTGCCTGGCACAAAATTGCGGCCCGGTGCGCGACCGTCATTTCGTCCGGCCCGTTGTTTCCGTCATTGGCGCAGGCCATGCTTGCATCGAGATGGATCTTCCCGTATCCCGCAAGCACGCAACTACGAACCAATTCGCAAGCCTTTTGGAGAGCCACGCCGGAGGCCTGTTCCCGCCAGGGATACGGACCGAGGTGGTCGCCGCCAAGCAACACGCGTTCGTGGGGAAGGCCAGCACGCTCCGCGGCGGAGTGAACGAACCCGGCAAACTGGCCGGGTGTCTGCCCGGTATAGCCCCCGAACTGATTCACCTGGCTTGAAGTGGACTCAACCAGCAGGACTGATCCGTCCTCGATTGCCTGTTGGATGGCAGCAGCAATGACGCTCGGATGAGCGGAACAAACGGAGTAGGCGCCGGCCTTCTCACCGCTGCGATTGCGCTGGACAACATGCTGCAATCGCCGGCTCGCATTTTCGCTTCGCGCTTCCACAAGTTGACCGGGTTATTCTGGCCGCGCCTCGAGCAGTAAGTGCCGGTTGAACTCGGCGGGGATGCCGGCCCTGGGACCGTGCACGCTTCCGAAATCTTTGCCGTCCACGTAATCGACTATGTGATACGGGCGGTCCTCTAAACCGCGCAATTCGATTCGTCCCCTCCAATGGCGGGCAAAGAACGCGTAGTACATCTCGTTACCCTTGCGGATGACGTGGGTTTCGGGGCGATCGAAGCCGATGTCATAAAGATCGCCGAGATATTCTCCGCGGGAGAGCATTTTGTCTTTATAAATGCGGACCCACTTCGCAAACAGCTTTTCCCGCTGCGGCGTTAAATCTGAGGTGCTGTGTTTGGCGACGAGATTCGGCAGCACAAACTGGGTGCCGATCACTCCGCCCACCCCGATGGTGGAAGCGAAATCGCTGGCGCCGTCGCTCAATTCGACGTGGTCGCCAAAATACGGCACGTTGTCGCCCATCAGCGCCTTGAGGGTTTTGCCCTTGGAACGAACTTGAAACGAACTCTCCGGATCGGAAGCTACTGACATGTTGAAATGCGGCATGGTGAAGAACGAATATGCCGTGCCGCAAGGGCAGAACTCAACCAGGGCATCGGCTTTAACGCTGCGGGCGGTTTCGTAGATCTCGCGAAAGAAATCGGGCAGAGCTTCCACGGAATCCTCCGGCCGCTTGTGGTGGTGTGCCGGGTTGTAACAGGCGGGAACTCCGTTCATGTGCTGGCCATCCAGCTTGAGGCCGTCGAATCCCCAGTCGCCCAGAATCTTGCGAACCAGCGCTTTGTGGTACTCGACTACCTCGCGGTCGGCGGGGCACAGGTAATCGGAGTTCCACCAGGAAATCTTGCGCCGCGACCCGTCCTTATTGAGCAGTGCCCAGTCGGGATGACGTTTGAGCAATTGTGAGCTGGGAACTGCGCTGAGCGGCGACCACCACAATTGAGCGTGAAAACCCTCTTGATGAATCCGATCCACAAGCGCCTTCATGTCGGCGTCGCCATGGGGAAACTTCCTGGGATCGAGCTGCCAATCGCCGTAATTGTTTTGCCAGCCGTCATCCAGGGTGACCCACGCAAAGCCCAGCTTCTTCGCGGTGGGAAGCGTGTCATACACCTGCTTGAGTTGTACCGAGCGACCGTAGCCCCAGGCACACCATATGGGCCCAAAGGCGCTGTCGGGGGCGGAAGCCATGTGAAAACCCTGGCGCATCATCAGCCGGCGGTATTCGGTCAACGCGCTGAAGTAGTCGCCTTGATGCACAGAGACGAATGTCCGCAGCGTGTGGAAGGTCTCTCCGGGTTCCAGAGTCTGGTGGTGGGAAGAACGCACCGCGACCCGAGCGCGGCCCGCGTCCGGCATGGAAACGGGCAGGGAGATGAGGCGCGGCAGTGGTTCGACGTGTCCGACCGCCAGCCCAACGTCTTTCCTCCACACGTCGATGATCGGCGTACCGCCGCCATAGTCGCTGGCATTCATGCCGAGATAATTGTCCTGGTGGAATCCGGGGTGGAGCGGAAGAACCCAATTGGGGCGCTTTTCGTACGACCCGCTTTGGTAGGACCAGAAGCGGGGGGTTGAAAGTGCCGCGCCGCCAGTCAGCGAATATTGGTGGTTGGCCCAGCCACGAATCACAAGCTGGGCAGCGCCTTGGTTCGTGTAGGCGACGTCAAAGACGGCAATGGAGGGAAAGTCGTCATAAATTGTGACGGAGATTTTTTTGTGGAGGTCGCCAGACTTGCCGTCCAGTGTCAACCGCTCTCCACCGCCGAAAATGTCAGACACACGCTCATGGTCGCTTGAGAGCAGCGCAAAATCGCTCCACACGCGGTTCGCTCCGCTAACTGTTTCCGATGCGGAAAAGGGGACGAAGTGCGCGGCAGCCGGGTCAAACAGCGGAACCACCCGGCTGTGCAGTTTGCCGTTAAATTCGATCCGCAAGACCTTGCTGTGAATCTGTAAGCCGGTGGAACTGGAGGGGGAAGCAGCGGCGGGGGCCTGAATTATACTGCCGTGCCCGGAGTTCCGGCCAAGTGACGCTCCGCTGAGGAGCACGCAGAACGCCAGAGCGACCAGCGGGAAAGGGCCCATCATCGAAGGGTACCACCGATCACTGGCTGCTCCATGCGGCGAAGGCCCCTCTCTCTGCTCTTCTTTTCTGACCTTGGAGAGCCCGCGAGATTGGGGTATATTGCGAATGATTACTTTTACTTTCGTTTACTTGAGCTTGTCAAGGCGATCTTGCGCAGTCAAGGAGGCGCCCCCCGATGTCCGGAAAACTGAACGCGGCTTTTCTTCTATGCCTGAGTTGCTTAGGCGCGGCGGTGGCGCAGAATGCCCCACAAGCCAAGGAGCAGATCGGCTACAAATCCGCCGCGGATGCCGACCAAAAGAAGACTCTGCTGCTGAAAGATTTTCAGCCGGTTTCCATGCTGCACGCTCCGGTCCACAACGTGGACCGCGCAAAATACTATGTGATTGACGTTCACAATCACGTAAACGACGCCATGCACATTGACGACCATATGCCGCCCGAGCGTGTGGTGCAGATCATGGATGCCACCAACGTAAGGACGGTAGTCATTCTGACCGGCATGTGGGGCGACAAGTTGCAGCACGTGATCGATGAGATGGTCAAGCCCTATCCCGGGCGCTTCATCGTGTTTGCGCAGATCGACTGGAGCAAGATTGACGATCCCAACTTCAGCCAGGAGATGGTGGCGCAGCTCGATGACGCGGTGGCCCGTGGCGCGCGCGGGCTGAAACAGCTGAAGGACCTTGGGTTGAGCATTCGCGACAAGTCGGGGAAGCTGGTGGCGGTCGACGATCCGCGGCTTGATCCGATCTGGGAGGAATGTGGCAGGCTGGGGATTCCGGTGTCTATTCACGTTACGGACCCCGAAGCCTTTTTTCATCCGGTGGACAACACCAACGAGCGCTATGAAGAATTGACCGAGCACCCCGACTGGAGCTTTTATGGATCAAAGTATCCCAGCAAGGAATCGATCCTGGCGGCGCGCGACCGCATGTTTGCCAAACACCCGCATACCACGTTTGTCGCGCTGCACATGGCCAACTGGCCGGAGAACCTCGACTACGTTTCTCACCTGCTGGATACGCTGCCCAACGTGATGGTGGAATTCGGGGCGCGGGAGGCGGAACTGGGCCGGCAACCCCGCCGCGCCCGCGAGTTCTTCATCAAATATCAGGACCGCATCATGTTCGGCACCGACAATGGCATGGACGAAGCCATGTATCGCAATCACTTTCGCTGGCTGGAAACTGCGGACGAGTACTTTGACTATTGGGGATATCCGGGACAGGGCCGCTGGAAGATCTATGGTATGGAACTTCCCGACGAAGTTCTCGAAAAGGTGTACCACAAAAACGCCGAGAGGATGTTCGCGCAGTTCCGGGGAGTGGACAAGGCATCAAGGTAGCCCCGCCCGGGATGCCGCTGTGCAAACGGCTCACACCAGGGTCACTTGAATCCCGATCTTTTTCAGAGCCGTCAACTCGGGCTTGCGAATTCCCCGGTCGGTGATGAGTTGGTGGACCGCCGAAAGCGGCGCGATGGAAGACAAACTGCGCCGGGCGAACTTACTGGAATCGCAGACCACTACCACCAGGCCAGCGACGTCCATCATGGCGCGGTTGACTTTGGCTTCAAGCAGGTTGGGTGTGCTAAGGCCATGCTGCACATCGAAACCGTCAACCCCCAAAAAAAGAATGTCTGCATTCAAGCGCCGCAGAGTTTCTTCGGCGATTGGTCCCACCAGCGAAAATGAGTTCTTTCTTAACGTGCCGCCGGTGAGAATGACCTCGAGCGAAGAGCCGGACAATTCCGCAGCGATGTTCACCGCGTTGGTGATGATGGTGAGATTCTCAAATTTCCGCAGCGCCCGCGCGATGGCGGTGGTAGTGGTCCCGGAATCCAGGATCACCACCTGGCCCTCTTTCACCATGCGGACAGCAGCAGCGGCGATGTGCAATTTCTCGCGGCGGTGAAGCTTCTCCTTTTCCCGCAGGGTAGGATCTTCGAGAACGCTCTCGCGAGCCGGCAGTGCACCGCCATGAGTACGATGGATGCGGCCGTGCCCATGCAGAATGTCGAGATCCTTGCGGATGGTGACCTGGGAAGTATGGAACTGCTTTGCCAGGTCTCCGACCAGGACCCGGCCCTCCCGGTTCAGGATTTCGAGAATCAGCCGGCGGCGCTCTTCATTCAGCACAGCCGTATTTTACGCTTGACAGGCCGGCATAAACGAAAGTAAAAGTGTTGAAACGCAAGGATACGAAACCTTGCGCAATCCCGTCTCCGGGGGCCTTCCATGCGATGCGCCGTAGCCAGGTTTCTCAGCCTCAGTTCGTACGCCATTGTCCTGCTCGGGATCACCTTGATCTTGCGACCGCCGCTTCATGGCCAGGCCAGCTACCAGGCACAGATTCGAGGGGTGGTATCCGACCCGTCGGGTGCAGTCATGCCGGACGCGACTGTAACCATCACCGAGGTTGGGACCAACGAGTCGCAGACCGCCAAGACCGACCGCTCCGGCGAATACATTCTGCGGGCATTGCGGCCCTCGACGTATGTAGTGAAAGCGCAAGCTTCGGGCTTCCAGACAGTGGAACAAAAAGGCGTTGTCCTGGCGGTCGGCCAGGAGACCACTCTCAACTTTACTTTGCGCCCCGCCGGCACTTCCACTGAGGTCCAGGTAACCGAAACCGCGCCGCTGCTGGATACGGAGAGTTCAGGCCTTGGCACGGACATCACCAGCCGGTATGTGAAAGAAATTCCCCTGCTCAACCGTAATTTTTTCGGTCTGGTCTTCCTCAACGCCGGCGTGAGTGAAGTCGCAGGCTCCGGAGTCGCCGACAACTATCCTGCAGGCACGAATTTTGTTGCCAACGGACAGCGCAATGCAACCGCCGAAATTCGCATGGATGGCGCGTTGATCAGCGCGCCGGAGCAGGGGGAAGGTGGCAACTCCAACGTCTATTACGAGCCCTCGGTGGAGGCGGTGCAGGAGTTCAAGGTCCAGAGCAACGCATTCTCGGCAGAGTTTGGCAGCAATGGCGGCACCGTGGTCAACATGGCGCTGAAGAGCGGCACCAACGGCTACCACGGCAGCGCATGGTGGTTCGGCCAACGGGACGTGCTGGACGCCAACGACTTCTTCAGTGACCAAGCCGGCCTGCCCAAACCAACTCATTCGCGGGACCAATATGGAGCCTCTTTGGGAGGGCCGATCCGTAAGAACCGGACATTCTTCTTTGTCGATATCGAGCGCGTGCTCGAAGCCAGCCCGGTCCCCATTGTGGCCACTGTCCCCACCAAAGCAGAGCGTACCGGCGATTTCTCCCAGGCGCTGATTACGGACCCGGACACGGGAAATGTTGTTCCGAATCTAATTTTTAATCCTCACGTGGTCGATGCGAACGGGGTACGCCCGGCGTTCGCCGGCAATATTATCCCCAAGCAATACCAGGATCCCATCGGGGCAAGCATACTAGCTCTATACCCGATGCCCAATCTACCGGGCGATCCCGACGGCACCAATAATTTTCGTGCCAACACCACCTCCAGCACCAAGACTCTCCAGTTTGACGCCAAGATTGACGAGCAGATCAATAACTCCCAGCACCTTGCGGGCAGGTTCAGCCACTTGCACCAATCAAATACCGTCCCCACTATCCTCGGCGACGGCGAGTTCAACGATGGGCTCAACGGAACCACCAGCGTGGAAAATGCCAGCGTGCAGCATGACTGGACCATCCGACCAACTTTGCTGCTGAGCAGCCGCTTTTCCATCGACCACGTTTACGCGCCAAGCTTCACTACCTACCCGACCGCATCTTCAGTCGGATTCCCTTCGCTACTCGACGGCGCCAACCAGGGTATTTCGCGGATGCCGGGGATCCTGGTGGATTCGCCCTGGACCTCCCTCTTCGACCAATGCTGCGTGGATACCAGATTTTCCCACAATCTGTATTCCTACTCTTCTGCGCTCAACTGGGTGCATGGCCGGCACAATCTCAAGTTTGGAGGAGAGCAACGGCTTTTCTACAACAACTTCCAGCAGCCTCCGTACCCCACCGGTTCGTTTCACTTCGCACAGACGGTCACGGAGAATGTTGTTGGCGCATTCAATCCCGACCAAGGCAATCCCTTTGCCGATATTCTGACCGGAGTTGGGGACACGGGAAGCATCGCCATCTATCCTGAGGTGCATAACCGCTCGAAGGAAACCGGTTTCTACGCGCAGGACGATTGGAAGGTTACTCCCAGGCTGACCCTGAATCTCGGTTTGCGTTATGAATGGAGTACACCTTACGACGAATCTCAAAACCGGCTACAGTTCAGCGATTTCACGGGGAACAGCGGAGTGGTCGTTCCCGGGCTCCCGGGGAACACCGGGCCGCTGCTCGGGACCACCATCTTTGCAAATTCCAACCGTCGCAGCGTGCCGGTCGACCGCAACAACTGGGCGCCGCGGTTTGGCTTTGCCTATCAGTTCATGAAGGACACGGTCATCCGCGGAGGAGCAGGAATTTACTACGGGTCGAACGTAGCCACTAACTTCCAGTTTCCGGGCTCCGCTTTCCGCAAAGACGGCGTGGTCTATTTCACGCAAAACAACTTTGAAACTCTGTCTGCGACCTTCGCTAACCCGTTCCCCAACGGATTGCCGCAGCCCCAGGCCACAAAATATGGCCCACTGGCGGATTGGGGATTCGCCAACCAGAATGACCTGGGCACGACAGAAGCGCAAAATGCGGACATTTATCAGTGGAGTCTGGGGGTGCAACGGTTATTGCCGGGGCAATTCGTGGTTTCGGCCGATTACTCCGCCAACCGCAGTACACACCTGCCATGGGGAGGTGCGGGAGGCATCTGCGGTTGCGGCCCGACGACACGAGACCGCAACTTCATTCCTTCGTCGCTTCGGCGGCAGTACAACACCCAGGACCTTTACAACGAGCTACAGAACCCGGTAGATAATCCGTTCCTGCCGCTGTTCCAGGGGCCGGGAGCGACCTTCAATGAGCCCGACTCGCAATACAACAACCCACAAATCCCGCTGATCAATCTGCTGCGGCCCTTCCCTCAATTTGATGGGCCATTTGAAGGGCTGCCGCTTTTGGAGGCGCAGTCGTTCTACAACGCCCTGCAAATCCGCGTTGAGAAACGCGCCGGCCACTACATCAGCTTTGAGGGGGGCTATACCTGGTCGAAATCGACGGACGATTCTTCTTCCGGCCGGAACGCCTGGGTCGGATCGCTCGCCTCGGACAATCCGCAGGAGTTGGACAATCTGGGGGCGGAGCACTCGATTAGCGCCAATGACGCCACCAACCGACTGGCCATGGCCATCATCGCCGACACTCCCATCGGGCGCGGACGCTGGATCGGGCGTGACATGAATCGCATATTGGATGGAGTTGTGGGCGGTTGGACGATCTCGACCATCCTGACTTTTCAATCCGGGCAACCGATCAACATCGGAATGTCACAGCCCACGCTCGATGACGGCAACCAGCGCCCGAATGTGAGCTGCAATCCGAACAGCGGCGTGAGCGCTCACAAGTCCGCACTGACTGGTGCCAGCACATTCAATTCGAACTGCTTCGCTGACCCCGGATATGAGCAACCCGGCAATGCGCCGCGCTATTTCTCCAGCCTGCGAACCGACGGCATCCACAACATCGATCTGGCGATCTCAAAAGCGTTCATTCCCCGGGAAGGCATGCGGCTGGAACTGCGCGGCGAGTTTTTCAACGCCTTCAATACCCCACGCTTTGCTCCACCGGACACCCTGCTTGGCGACTCAACCTTCGGACAGGTCAGTTCTCTGGCGATGGGAAGCACCCCTCGCCACGGACAGCTGGGAGTGCGCTTTGAGTTCTAGCCGGGCCCAGGGCTGGGTCACTGTGGCGCCGCGCCCGATGAGAACCGCGTGTGCAGCGATTTTGGCTATTTTGCTGATCGCCCCCGCCCGGGGAGCGGCGCCGGACTCCAGTGAACAGAATTGGACTCACTACGTACGCATCGCGGCCTATGGCTTGCAAGCCGACAATGCGGCTGAGATTGTCCGTGACGCCGAGGAGAGCGGAGTATTTGGCATTGAAGTGGACAACGACATTGAGGGCCGGTATGAGAGCTTTCTTCATCCCGAGGCCAAGTTGAAAGCGATCCGCGCCGTGGCGGAAAGCGCACATGCAGTTGGCAACAAGGCGTTTGTTTACGTAGCCGGGACGGAATGCATCACTGCCAACGCCGGCAAGACTGCTCACACGGTGGCCAAGGACCATCCCGACTGGCTCCAGCGAAAGATCAGCGGAGAGCCGGCAATGTTTGGCAGCAACGCGGCCTTCTGGATTGCGAAAGGCGACGAGGACGTGTGGATCAGCCCCTTTGCCCCTGAATGGCGCAAGATTTACATGGAGCGCATCCGGCAAATTGCGGCCACGGGCATTGACGGCATTTACGTCGACATTCCCTACTGGATGACGCATTTCGAAGGCTGGGAAGACAGTTGGGCCAGCTTCGACGACTACACGGTCGCCGCGTTTCGCAAACAGACCGGACTGGACGCAAAGAAGAATTTTAAACTGGGTGATTTTGCTGACCCGAATTTTCGCCAGTGGGTCCAATTCAGAATTCAGGCCATCACTGATTTTGTGCAGGAAATCGATCGCAATGCAAAGTCAGTCAATTCCGCCATCAAGACGATTCCCGAAATCTATCCTGGAATCGAGGAAGAGGCGGTGCGGGTTGGAGCTGATGTTTACAGCCTCTACCCGGTCGTAGATGCGATCGCGCATGAATACGAATTTGGCGAGGGCGACCACATGGCGTCGTCGCGCCAGCCGTTCGATTGGTTCTGTTATCAGGTGGGAATGCATTCCTTTCGCGCATTCGCGGAAGGAAGGCCCACCTGGATCCTGAACTATTCCTGGGATGGCGACAAGAAAGTGGATGCCCGCCAGTCCATGATGAACCTGGCGATGTCGCAAGTGATGGCGGGCGCAAATTTCTGGGACGCTCCCGGCCACGAGATGGCCGGATCGAACGATCTGCCAACGCGAAAAATTATCTTTGCGTGGATCAAGGCGCATCAGGAAACCTTTTACCGGCCGCGGACCCCGATTGCTCCAATCGGTGTTTACTTTTCCCCCGAAACTCGGGACTTTTATGCGCGTGACTTTATTGCTTCCTATCGTGGGATTCTGGTCCTGCTCATGCAGAAGCACCTGGAATTTCAAGTGGTCACCCCCCGCACCCTCGCGGACTTTCAGGGTGATTCTCTGATCTTGCCTGACGTGCGGGTGATGACGAAGAGCGAAAAGTCCTGGCTCAGCGGGTACGCAGGGAAGGGCAAACTTCTGCTGATCACGGGAGAAGATGCCACCGGCCTGGGAGACAGGGCAAATGTAATCCGGTTTACCAAATGCCCGGGGAAGGAGTACAGCAAGTCCATGCAGAAAGACTTCGAGGCTACGACTCCCGTGCGGGAGCATGATTTTTTGGACAGCCTGAAGGCGGATGCTGCGCTCCAGGTAATTGCGTCACCGCAGGTCGCAACCTCGATTGCCCAGGTTGATGGAAAGCCTCACGTGTTCTTCGCAAACTTTGCCGGGCTACGCGGAGGAGAGAATCCAATTCAGACTCCGCAACGCGGCGTGCAGGTTACGATCGCCGGGACCGGCAAACACCGCGGTTTCTTTCTTCCTTTCCTGGGAGAAGTACAGCCATTGGAGGGAACGGCAAGCAATGGCCGGATTACCTATACCCTGCCCACAATCGATAAGGGCGCGGTGTTTTGGTATGAGCCATGATTACAGCTGCGAGGCGGTGGCGGTTAGTTCAGACGAGGTGTAACTGAAGTGAATGCTCTTGCTGAATTGTTGAATCTGCCGCCAGCCGACAAAACGGCTCGAGGATTGACGCATACTCCGGGAGAAATTGCCCAGCAGCCCGACACCTGGCAGTCCACATTCGAGCTCTTTAAGCGCAGGAACGTGGAGATCAAGCGCTTGCTGGCGGCAGCGGGTTCGAAACCGGAGGTTTTTCTGGTGGGTGCGGGAACCTCGGACTACATCGGACAGTCCTTGGTTAGCCTGCTTCGCAAAGCCTGGAAGTGCGATGTCGCGGCGATTCCGAGCACCGACTTGCTGACTCACTTCGATGATCTGGTAAGACCTGAGCAGCGGTATCTCTGGGTTTCATTTTCCCGCTCGGGCGATAGTCCGGAAGGGGTCGCAGTATTGCAAAACGCCTGCCGCACGCGACCGGATATTCAACATCTGGTCATCTCCTGCAATACAAATGGCCGAATGATCGTGGAGCATGCCGGCAAGCCGCAGGTCCTGACCATTTGCCTGGACGATTCGGTAAACGACCGTGGCCTGGCCATGACCAGTTCCTTTTCGAATATGGTGGTGTTCGGACAATGCCTGGCCCACGCGGCCGACCCCGGTAGATACCAGCCAGTCCTCGGGCAACTGGTTGAATCTGGAAAAAGCTTGCTGCCTATTGCTGCCGATTGCTCTGCCGCCCTGGCCAAGGAAGGGTACAGCAAAGCATGTTTTGTGGGATCGGGGGCACTGAGAGCGGTTGCAAGAGAATCCGCCCTCAAACTGCTGGAACTGACCGCGGGCAAAGTTCTGACCATGTCAGAATCGGCTTTGGGCCTACGTCACGGTCCTATGGCTGCCTTGGACCAGGACACTCTTTTTGTGTGTTTTCTGTCGGACAATCGTAAGGTTCAGGAGTACGAACAAGATTTGTTGGAGGAGATCGGGAATAAGCGGCTGGTCAGAAGCCGGGTCGTGATCGCTGGAAAGGAAATCTCCGCCAGCGCGTCCCTGGCCGAACATCTTCTCGCACCCGCCACGCCTTTCCCCGCCGCCGATGACTACCGTCCTCCGTTAGACGTGATCTTCGGGCAACTGCTCGGCCTCTTTTTCTCGCTGCGATGGAATTTGCGGCCCGATTGTCCCAGTCCAAATGGCGCAATCAGCCGGGTGGTGCAGAACGTCAGCATTCATTCCTGACAGAACAATGGGCCACGGCGTAGAGTACTTTGCGAAAGGGATTTCGAATGATTGAGGTCTGCGTCGTCGGCGAGCTAAACCTGGATCTCATAATGTACGGGCTGCCCAGAGACTTGGTGCTCGACCGGGAACATCTGGCCAGTGGTCTGTCGTTGACCTTGGGCAGTTCCTCCGCAATCTTCGCCCACAACTTGTGCGCGCTGGGTACCCAGGTCGGTTTTATTTCGAAGATCGGCGCCGACCCTTTGGGGAAGATTGCGGCGGAAAGGTTGTCGTCTGCGGGTGTCGACATCAGCCGCATGAAGCAAGGCATCGGCAAGACTTCGACGGGACTTACGGTGGTGCTACCTTACCCGCAGCATCGTTACATCTTGACCTATCCCGGAACCATGTTTGAAATGCAGTCCTCTGACGTTGACATGGACTATGTCCGCCGGGCCCGCCACCTGCATCTTTCCTCCTTCTTTCTACACCGCGCTCTCCGTCCACGAATTGTGGACGTTTTCCGGCAAGCCAGGAGCGCGGGCCTTACCACCTCTCTCGACACCAACGACGATCCAGAGAACAAGTGGGGACAGGACCTGATCGAACTCCTCAAGTATGTAGATCTCTTCTTTCCCAACGATCGCGAGGCGAAGAAAATTGCGCACACGGAGGACCTGGCGCAGGCGCTCAATTTTTTGGCTGGCCTCTGCAAGGTGGTGGTGGTGAAACGTGGATCAGGAGCCGCGATTTGCCGCTCCGGCGAAGAGCAGTGGAGTTCGTCGCCGCCACCAGTCAAACTGGTGGATGACATCGGCGCCGGCGATACTTTTGACGCCGGCTTCATTCATCTGTATTTGCGCGGAGCGAAATTGGAGGACTGCCTGGCCTTCGCAAACATTGCGGCTGCGTACTCGGTGACTAAGGAAGGGGGCACGGAAGCATTTCGCGACCGCACCGGACTGCTCAATTTCATCCGCCAGCAGTGGAACCTGACGGGACGGGGACCCCTGCCGGGGAAGATCTAAAAGCCTGAGGCGGCCTCCGCCACGGTTGGTTTCCAGGCAACCACTTTGTCGATGCTGGTAAGTTTCAGTATGTGCTCAACATGACCGTTAACGCCTGCCAGCCGCAACTCTCCCCCTGCTTCCTTCACTTCGCCGGCAGCCATCACGATGATCCCAATACCAGTGCTGTCAACGTGCGTAACCCCACTCAAATCAAAGATGATCTTCTTATGTTTGTCACGTACCAGGCCCTCTGCAGCCCATTCCAGATGCTGGCAGTCCCTTCCGATGGTGATTTTCCCGCTTATTTCCAGGACAGTAATGTCAGGTGGCAGTTGCTTGGTCTGAATTTCCAGCATAAGGCAGACTCCTTTCAGGATCGGAACTGTTCTTAACGGAAACCGCGGAACAGGACGACATCGGCATCATTGTAGCGGGCGCGGAGGACGGCGAATTTCTTGCCGTCGCGGGACCAGGCATAGGCGAGGATAACGCCGGGCTCAGAATCAAAGTGGGGCAACTGTAATTCCCCCACGGCCGTCAGCGGCTGCATGCATTGCGGACTCCTAGGATTTTTTGGCTGGGGGCGTTCTTTGCGTGACCTGGTCGTACCAAAGCCGATGGTGGGTTTTCGCCCAGGTGGTGGTAACTTCTCCTCGAATGATGGAAGTGAACCCGCCGCGGACCATCGCCGTTCCCATGTAAACGTGGATGATGAAACCGCCGATGGTCGCCATGGCCGCCACCACGTGGACAGTGACCGCCGTGTAACGCAGCCAGCGCAGACTCCACGGAATGGATTCAACGTACCAGAGCCCCAGGCCGGAAATCAGCAACAGGATCACGCCATAAAACATCAGCCAGAAAAACACTTTCTGGCCCCAGTTGAAGCGGCCCTCGGGCGGCAACTTCTCATCCTGGTTTTCGATGTAGTACTTGACCGCCTTCGACCAGCGCCGGTCGGCGTCGGTCGTCTGCATGTCTAAGTGCCACATCTTGTACATTTGGAGCATTGAGAGCGTGAAAGCGACACCCGCCCAAGGATGCCAGAAGCGCGCCGTCGGGCCACCGCCAACCAGAGCGGCCAGCCAATACATATAGGGAGACCAGAAGGCAAGACCGGTGATCAGGCAATAGATGTAGAAAAATGCGCCGACCCAGTGATGAACGCGCTCGCTGAGCGAGTAGCGGCAAATGATGCCTTCCGGTTCGCGCGCGGTTGGCCGAGAGGAAGCAACGTGCGAGGTGCTCACGGCTGCCCTCCATTCTCATGCTTCTCTGCATCCACTTGCTTGGGCCCAAATCTTAGGTAGTGCAAGGTCACACCCACGATGCCGCCCAGCATGGCGAGGTTTCCAATCCACTTCGCCGGCCCTTTCCAGAACTTAACCACCCACGGAATATGCGGATCTTTGGGCAATCCGCCGTAGGCCTCGGGATTGGTGGCGTCGTGCAGCACATAAATGACGCCTGTGCCGCCCACGCCGGCGGGATCGTAAACCCCGGCTTTCTCGAAACCGAAATGCTCCTTGAGCTGAGTGGCCCGAGTCCGCGCCAGGAAGGTCATATCTTCCTTGCTGCCAAAGTGCAGGCAGCCCGTTGGGCAGGACTTGATGCACGCCGGTTCCAAGCCCTCGCTCACGCGGTCCACACAAAGTGTGCACTTGAACATCTTCTTGGTCGCGGGATTAAACTTAGGAATATCGAATGGGCAACCGCTTACGCAGTATCCGCAACCAATGCAATTCTGCTGTTGAAAGTCGACTATGCCATTGGTGTATTGCACAATGGCGCCGTCCGCCGGACAGGCCGCCAGACAGCCGGGATCGGCACAGTGCATGCACTGGTCTTTCCGCATGAGCAGGCTGATGGTGCCGTCGGAATTTTCGTGCTCGTTGAACTTGATCAGATTCCAGTACTTCCACGTCGTCTCCGGCATGGTCTGGTAGCTGTTGTCGAACACGGTGTCGGTGAACTCGTATCCGTTCCATTCGAGACAGGCGACCTCACAGGCTTTGCACCCGATGCAGGTGGTGGTGTCCACCAGTTTGCAGACCTGATAGTCTCGCTCCACGCCTTCTCCGGGAGCGGGCCCGGCGTGGCCGGAAATTCTGCGGATTGCCAATGTCGCCTGGCTCATAAGCTATGCCTTCTCGAGCTTGACCATAAAGCCCTTAAATTCCGGAGTGTGGGCGTTCGGATCCAGCACCGTGGGAGTAAGCCGGTTGAGGATTGTCCTCGCATCCTTGCCTTCATCTTCCTGAATCCCGCGATAGCCCTGATGGATCGGAATGCCGATCTGGTAGACCTTTTTGCCGTCGATCGTCATCGGCCGGATGCGTTTGGTGACAAACGCCTTGGCTACGTAATAACTGCGCGCACTGGTGACCTTGACCTTGTCATTGCCCTTGATGCCGAGCTCGGCGGCCAACTCCACTGGAATCTCGACGAACGGTTCGGGGATGAGCTGCACGTTCATCGGGTTATTCTTGGTCCAGTAGTGGTAGTGCTCGGTGAGGCGGTAGGTGGTGCAGATGATATTGAAACCGTCTCCCAGGGTGGAGTACTTATCCGCCGGCGTCTTGAATTTCTTGACTACAGGGTTGCTCGATTGCTTGGGGTGCAACGCGTTTTGAACCGGACTTTCGATAGGTTCATAGTGCTCCGGCAAAGGACCGTCGACGAAGGCTCCCAAGGGAGCGAAGATCCGGCCGACGCCCTCCGGATTCATGATGAACGGCCCCATATGGTCCTTGGGGTTGGAATCCGCTTTAAAGTCGGGCACATCGTTTCCCACCCACACTTGCGCGGATTCGTTCCACCAGACCTGCTTACGCGAAGGATCGTAGGGCTTGCCCGACGGGTCGCAGGATGCGCGGTTGTAGAGAACGCGGCGGTTCGCCGGCCACGACCACGCCCAATTCTGATAAATGCCCTGGCCTGAGGGATCTTCGGTGCCGCGCCGTATGAGCTGATTTCCCGCCTCGGTCCAGCATCCGGAATAGAGCCAGTTTCCGCAGGAAGTGGTGCCGTCGTCTTTCAGCCATGCAAACCCCGGCAATTGCTGGCCCTTCTTTATGGTGACCTGGGTCTTGGGATCGGTCAGGTCCGCCATCGCTTTGCCGTTCAATTCCTTGGCCAGCTCGCCAAGTGCAGGGTGCTGCGGGCTGGTGTACGCCCAGGTAAGATTCAGAATCGGATCGGGGAACTTGCCGCCCTCCTTCTGATAAAGCTCACGTATCCGGAGATAGATCTGCGCCAGGATATCCTGATCCAAGTGAGCGTCGCCGGGAGGCGGAACCGCGACGTTCTTCCACTGCAGCCAGCGCGCCGAGTTGGTCATGGAGCCGTCTTTCTCGGCGAAACCGGCGCAGGGCAGGCGATAGACCGTGGTGTTGATGGTCTTCATTTCCTCGAGCGTGACTCCGGGGGACTTCCAAAATTCGCTGGTCTCATCGGGATAAATTTCGCCAACCACGAGGAAATCGGCTTTCTTCAGAGCATCTATATTTTTCTGCGAGTCGGGCCCGATGGCAACCCCGTTCATGCCGAATGCGAACAAGCCCTTCACCGACCCGCGATACATTCCGTCCCATATCTGGGCCCAGGAGTAGTCGCGATCCACTTTGGGCATGTAATGGAAGGCGAAATCGTTTTCTTTTTTGGCGGCGTCGCCAAACATCGCCTTCAGATAGGAAATCGCAAATTTGGGCGTGTTCGACCAATAATTGAACGATTCCCACGGCGCCGGCTTGGAAGCGGTTGGCGTGATGCGCTTTAAGTAGGCAGGCAGATCGGTGTCCGCCGGGTTCGGTACTTTCAAGTAGCCGGGCCAGATGTCGAACACGCCGCCCATATCGGTGGCGCCCTGAATATTGGAGTGCCCGCGCAAGGCGTTGACGCCGCCGCCGGCGCGCCCGACGTTGCCGAGCAGCAACTGCAAAATCGCAGCGGTGCGGATGATCTGGGTGCCGAAGGTGTGTTGCGTCCACCCTACGGCGTACAGAATGGTGCCCACCTTCTTCATGTCTCCGTCTTTGCGGATGGAGGTGTATAGATCGGCGGCCTTCAGGAATTGATCTTTGGGGATGCCGGTAATGCGTTCGACCATCTCCGGCGTGTAACGGGAGTACTGCTGCCTCAACAACTGAAAGACGCATCGCGGATGCTGCAAGGTGAGGTCGTAAGCTACTTTCGCCGGCATCGGCGGCAAGGGCGGCGGCGCCCCCGGACCCGATGCAGCCTTTGCCGCAGCATGTGTGGGCGCAGCGCCCCCGGAGTCATTTCCTTCCTCGTAGTTCCATGAGGACCGGTCGTAGGTTTGCGAAGCAGCATCGAAGCCGGAATACAGCCCGTCTTCAGGTAGCTTGAAACCATCTTTCACTATGAAGGAAGCGTTAGTGTAGTTGGCGAGATATTCCCTGGCGACGCGGTTGTTCTCAATCGCGTAGCGGAGAACTCCACCCAGGAACGCGATGTCGGCTCCTGCGCGAATCTGAAGGAACAAATCGGAGGTGGCAGC
>JBOGLG010000004.1:0-40262 GCA_050745985.1 Terriglobales bacterium
CTTTGATCCACGCTTCTTTCAGACCCCGCCTCGCGACGACGCCCTTGCGCTTCTCTAGCCCTTCACCTCCACCAGATTGGGCAGGGGACTTTCACCCCCAAGCTGTCGAACATGTTCGGCACACAAGAAAAAGGGAGCCGGAAAACCGGCTCCCTAGGTTGGTACGTACAATCCGGACTAGAAGGTGAAACCTAACCTCAGGCGGATGGTGCGTGACAGTTGGTAGTACGCCGGGGCATTGTACAAGCTGCTAAGAGCAGCCGACGTACCCCGACCCTTGAAGTTATTGAGTTGACCCTGAACGTCGTACGGCCGCTCTGCCGCGGCGTAGAACGGATTACCGTCCCCGATATAGCAAGTCCCGAAGAACGAGGGTTGAGTCATACACGGGGCATTCGGTGCGGTATTCAGAGTTATGTACTGGTTCGGCACCGCCAGCGACGTCATGTCTGCGTAGTAGGCGGTTACCGCGCGTTGGTTGAACAGGTTTGAGAAAGTGGCCGAGAAGCTGATCACCTTCTGTTCACCCAACTTGTAGTTCTGGGCTAAGTTGAAGTCGGACTGGGTGTACCACGGGGTACGTTTGGTTTCCGGACTGCCGACCGTTAGAAAGCCGGTGACCGGATCCCGTGTTTCGGTTACGTACTTGCCGCGATCCCAGGCTTGGACCGCCCATCCGCCGTTTCCAGCGCCCACATCCAGGTAGCTGGTGATCGGCGATCCGCTGTAGAGGTACTGGAAGATACCGAAGTCCGTGGTGAACTTCTTCATCCAGCTTAACTCGTAGTAGGCGTAACCTTTGAACGTATTCGGACGATCCGTCGGCAGGAGGCCGCTGGAAGAATCGCCGAAGGCGTTCCACTGGAAGTACGGCTCGTCAAAGGCACGGCTGTTGTTCGGTGAGCTGCGTCCGCCCGACTGGCCGTCGGAAATGTCCGAACTGGTCAAGCCGGTGTAGTTGCCGCGCAGCTTGCTGTAGGTGTAGGAGAACATCCCGAACCAGTGGTCGCTGTGCGTCTTGGTCAGGCGGAACTCCACACCGTCATAGCTGCGAGCTGCCGGAATCATCGCCTGCAGCGGGCAGGTTACCCCCGAGCACGCTGGCGGTGGCGGATTGGCAGGTTGGGGGTACAGGAAGTTGTAGAAGCTGTTGAACGTCTTCTCAGTTCCCTGACCCGGGTTGCCGACGACGAAAGTCTCGCTGCCCGCCGCTGGTCCGGTGGTGGCGATAATCGACGAGTCCTCGATCACGTGGTCCAAACGGCGGCGATCCCAGCGCGCTTCAAACGCCAGGTTCTTGGCAATCTGGTAGTCCACGCCGAACACGCTCTCATGCTGTTCATACGGCTTCAGCCCAGGCGTAACGCCCGTCGAGGTGAGCTCGCACGTCGAGCACGTGGTGGGGAACGTACGGAAGTTTTGGTTCTCGATGAAGGTCAATCCGGCGGGTTGAGTTCCGCCCGGCCAAACCGCCCCGGTGGAGGTGCTGCCGACGCAGTAGCGGCCGGCGGTGTCCAAGGCAGGCGCGATAGAAGCGATATTTGCCGTATCCAGAGCATACGTACAAGTGTTCCAGAACTGGCCACCGAACGAACTGATGGCGACGTTCAGCTTCATGATGTCGAAGAACTTGCCATAGCTGCCGAATACCTTCATTCTTCCATCTTTGAACACATCCCAGGCAGCGCCAATACGCGGAGCAACCTTGTCACCCCAGCCAAAGTTGATGGGGTTGGTGGTCAAGCCGGCATTGCTGCTGGCAGGCAGATATTCCTTGTCAAACCGGAGGCCTGCGTTAATGGTGACGCCGTGGCCAATTGTCCAGGCATCCTGGGCAAACAGGCCGTGGTTGAAGCTGGTAACGTTTCCGCCGGTGCCGAAGTCGAAGACAGCGACCGTGCCGTACAAACCAGTGCAAGCGCCGTAAAGAGCCACGAACGGCGCGCAATTATTGACGCCGAACTGGCTGTTGGGAGCGTACGCACCTTGAGCACCAGGGAAGATCTGTACGTAGGGCTCGTTATAGTGCTGCAAAATGTTGTTTTGCAGACGGTTGAGTTGGTACCCAAACTTGAAGTTGTGGGTTCCATACCAGCCGCTCTTGAACCACGCAAGGTCGGCGTCATATTGAATTGCTTTGTTCGCGTTTTGCACAGTATAGGTTCCGCTGAAAGCGTCGTTCGCGAAACCGGTGGTGTGCTGAAGGGATGCCGGCAGCGGGTTACCGTTGAGATCGGTTACCCCGACGCCGTTATTCTGCCAAATATTCAGCGTCCCCGTGGTGGGGTAGCCGAAGTCGTGATAGTTCTCAAAGTAGTATCCGAACCGGGTGGTGAATACCAGGCGCGGGGTGAGGGTTACGTCAGCACCGAAGTTGGCAGTGACGTTGGGCGCCGTCCAGCCGATGGTATGCGAAAACGCGGTCGCGGGCGTCCCACTGCATGGAGTGGCGAGGTTGGTGAAGCCGTTGCAGCCCGAGTCAGCATTGAAGAGGCCGTCAACGGAATCCGCATGGGGCAAGTTTACGCCTGTCTGCCGCTGGTATTGATAGAGCCACGAGCCAAATACGCGGATCTTCTGCGTCACACTGGCATCCACCCGGGCCGTTGTGTAATAGGTCTGGGTGTTCTGGCTGAAGGGGAGAACCCCGCCGTTGCCGGGCCCCCAATTGACAAAACGCTCATCGTCGTTCCATTCAGGGTTGAAGGCGACGAATCCGAAGATCCGATCTTTGAGTATGGGTCCGCCGAAGGTGAATCCCGGGAACACATCGCTGGTCTTGTCACGGCGCGGCTGAACGTGTTGCGAGGCCGGGTCGAGATAACCGTTTGTAGGGTTGCCCGGATCGCCTGGATTCAGGAAGTTTCCCTGGGGGTCGTATCGGCTACGAGCGTTAGGTCCGCCATCCAGGCCGTTGTCCTCAAATTGCATGAACACCGAACCGTGATAGTTGTTGGTGCCTTTCTTCATGACCACGTTAACGACGCCGCCCAGCGCGCCGCCGTGCTCGGCTTCGATACCCGAACTCTTCACCTGGACTTCCTGAATGAAGTCGAAGGGCACGTTGGTGTGGGAGTAGCCGCCGATCAAGTTTGCGGTTTCCTGACCTTCTACCAGGTAGGAGTTCTCGGCATCCGACCCGCCGCCCACCGAGAAGCCGTGATCGCTTCCGTTGGTGGTGCTGCCGGGAGCGTTGCCGCCGGTCCCGTTGCTGCTGGTGTTGTTTCCTTCCAGCGGTTCATTGCGGGCGGAAGGGGCAAACTGAATCACCGACTGAAACGAACGTCCGTGGGGGACATCCTGAATCACGTCTTCGGTGATGTTGGTCAAGGTGCGGGTGGTGGTCACGTCGATCACCGGAGCTTCTCCGCTCACTTCGACCACCGTCTCGGAGCCGCCAACCTCAAGCTTCAGGTCAAGCGTCGGAAGGTGGCCGACTTCAATCGTCAAACCGCCTCTTTTTAGAGTTTTGAACCCTTTCGCCGCCGCCGTAACGGTGTAATCGCCTGGCGGGATATTGGCGAAACGGTAGTAGCCCTTCGCGTCGGTTGCTTGAGACTTGCTCCCGATCAGCGCGGAGCCGGTCACGGTCACGGTAGCACCGGACACGACTGCACCCGAAGGATCAGTTATTGTGCCTTGCAGTCCGCCTGTGGTCTCTTGCGCCACTGCGGCGGAAATAAGCAGAAAAACAGCTAACGGGCACATCAACAACATTGTTATCAAACGTTTAAAGCTCATCAGCTTCCTCCCTGAACCCGATTCGTTTCAAGAGTTGTCTTCGACTGTGGCTTTCTATTCCTGACGAAAAAACAGCACGCCTTACAGCTGAACACTGAGTTCTCAACACCAGATGTGAGCATATCTATTGCCAAGCGATGTATTGTTGTAAGTTGTTTAGTTGTTGACAGTTACGAGGATGCGATTGTAGCCAGCAACTATGAATTTCGGGATATTTTGTTAAGTCCATCCGCAAACCCATAACGCGATTCCGTCCCCGAAGAAGCATTCATGATTGCGACCTGCGGTCACATGGACCCACCCCTCCGAAGGACCATCATTAGCCCAAGCGTGTGCCTTACGTCTTCCCGATCCGCAACTTTTCCCGCTCCGGGCTACCTTTACCGCTTGCTGACACTGATGCTAGGGCCGACTTCAAATTGGTTTGGTGCCGCGAGAGTGATGTTCGTCGGCTTGGCCGCCGAAGGGCACACTTGGAGGCGGTTCGCCCATTGCTTGCGCCGGATTTCATGCCGCAAGGATCCTGCTACCCCTGGGATCCGGAAATCGTCTGGCTGCACGTGCTCGATGGTCTGGCTGGGCCGCTGGCGCCAGAACAAAACGACCGTCCTCAAGAGCGTCCCCGAGCCCGAGGGAGCGGTGATGGTGAAGGCCTGTATGGTCGAGGCCGACGAAGATGCAGTTTACGTTTCGGTGACCGACACCGGCCGCGGCATCACTCCCGACGCCAAAGCTCTCATCTTCGAACGCCTTTATCAGGACCCCGAATTGATTGACAACAACCACACCGGCCTGGGCCTTGGGCTTTTCATCTGCCGGGAACTGGTCAAGCTCCATGGTGGAAAAATCTGGGTGGCAAGCGAGCCTGGGCAAGGCAGCACTTTCACTTTCACACTGCCCATCTATTCGCTGGCGAAACTGCTGGCTCCGGTCATCGTCCACGAACGGCGCTTGCGGGACCATTTCGTGCTGGTGAAAGTGGAAGTAGCTCCGCTGTCCAGGACGCCGCGCGCCAGCTGGCGGGAAACCTGGCAGCGGGCGCTCGAAACCCTGGGCCGATGCGTTTACGTGGACAAGGACCTGGTCCTGCCGCCCATGGGCGGCTCGACTGCCGGCCAGACTTTTTTCGTGGTTGCCTCGACTAACGTGCAAGGCGCCCGGATCATGATGGCCCGCATCCGCGGCCAACTTGAAAGAAATGAAGAACTGGCGGCCAGCGCCAGTTTGGTTATCTCAGCCGTGCCCGCCGATCCCATCGCGCTGCCGCCGGATATCTCGTTGGACCAGCAAGTCCAGGCGGTCGCTGACCGCGTTACTGAACTCATCATGGCCTGCATGTTGCCGGAACCGGCCAAACCTGGAAACGGCCACTCCGCTCAAGATTCCTCCCGGAAAGCCCAAACCCATAACTAAGGAGAATTCCCGATGACTAAGCCGAAAATTCTGATTGTTGACGATGATCCCGATCTGCGGCGCGCCCTGCGGCTGCGCTTGCGAGCCAACAACTACGACACCGTTCACGCTCAGGATGGCTATAGCGCCATCTCCGTGGCGCAGAAGGAACATCCCGACCTGATTGTCCTCGACCTCGGTCTTCCCGCTGGAGACGGCTTCGTGGTTCTGCAACGGCTCCAGAGTCTGGATACGCTGGCCAGTGTGCCGGTGGTGATTTTGACGGCGCGGGACCCGCAGAATAATGAACAACGCGCCCTCATGGGCGGCGCCACCGCCTTCTTCCAGAAGCCGGTCGACAATGCCGAGTTGGATGTGATTCGTGCCAGCCTGACCGATTCGCGTGCTCCCGGCGTGCGTCCGTCCTAGCCGGGATGCACATTGCGGACTGGAGGGTGCTCGGTCATCTCACGGCGGCCGGTTGCGCGTTTCAGAAACTCTCTACGCCCAACGAGTAGAATGCCGCAATGAAATCAATCTCTCTGCGAACCCAGCTGAGCCTGGTGGCGGCAGGCTACGCCGTAGTGCTTGTGGCTGCGGCAATGCTCGTCTATGCGCGCCATCTGCTGTACGTTAATCACGCCGCCGAAGCTGCCGCGGCGGGCGGGATGTACGCCGGCGGCGACTGGATACTGGAGATCTTGATTGGCTGCATGTTGCTCGTCCCGACGTTTGTTCTGGCGCTGGTGGTCCGCAAGTCCGAACCTCTCTACACCTCGTATTCCAAGGTGCTGCTTGGCTTGAGTCTGACTGCGCCGCTTAGTCTGGGATTGCTCAGCATCCCGGCCGTGGGCCAGGGGGCGATGCTCCTCGGCTGGGTTTGCCTGGATCGACTGCTGTGCTCGCCCGTCGCAATTTTCGGACTGCTGGTCAGCAGGCTGCTGGCGCGGTTTGACCGCGCGAAACGCCTGACCCTGTATGCCCTGCTGATCGAAGTGTTGACACTGGCTCTCACAGTGGGACTTTTTCTATTCGGCGGGAGCGCCCGCCAAGGCTAGAACGGGTGGGGTGTTCACACTTCGCCATCATTAGGGCGAACTTTATTACGTCAATCTTTCATTAAGCCGATCTTTTCCAAATAAGCCGACGCACGACCTGGCCTTTCCACATCCAAAACCCCGAAAACAGCAGGAGAGGAAGAAAGATATACCGGACGCTGGCGGCGTAGTTGTGAGTGTCCGAAGGTGAATCATAAATGTAACCGAGTATGGGGATGCCACAGACGATGTGAATCCAGCGATTGATCGAACGTTTGGTGGCCTCTTTCATGATCAATGTGTCCTCCCGCGAGGCTTTGCTCTAGACCCTTAACCAGCAGCGGAACGCCCTGGCGGCATAGTAAGATTCCGCGCCGTTGTGATACACGAAAACCGTGTCGAAGCGGCGATCGCAAAACAGCGCGCCGCCGAGTTCTCTGATCGCAGAAGGCGTTTTCACCCAGCTTGAGGTTTTCGCATCGAATTCTCCAAGTCGCTGCAACTCCCAATATTGCTCTTCCGTCAGCAGCTCAATCTGCATGGCAGAGGCCATATCCAAAGCGTTGTTTTTTGGCTTATGTTCTTTCCTTGACTCCAGCGCTTCGCGATCGTAGCAAAGACTTCTGCGGCCACTGGGGCTTTCCGGTGAGCAGTCATAAAAGATGTATTCGCCGGTCTTTTTGTCGTGACCAACAACGTCGGGCTCGCCCCCCGTCCGTTCCATTTCATTGAGTGACCACAGTCTTTCAGAATTACTATCGAGCTTTGTCTGCACTTTGGCCCATTCAAGACCTTTATGGCGGTCCATGTTTTTCTCGAACCGGGCTTTCAATGTTCCGAGCAGTTCTTCACGTTGTTTCGGCAACAACTCGTTCTTACCCTTCGCAGCCTTGGCTATCGCCATAATTTCGCGATCCTTTCATTCCAAACCGGTGCGCCGCTTGAGGCGGCCAGCCCGGCGTTTCAACGCAGAACTGTCTTGCGTACTCGGTCTTCAATCGCTGACGAAAACAGGCACGTAAGGTCATCGATCCCATGATGAGCGAAATGACGATGTTAAGGCAACAGTTCTCGGCAATGCGAGGCATCGCCAACAACTTCCTGAAATACCTCCAGCTCCACAGCTTTCATTGACTTGCCTGTCTCGCATAGGTCTGTTCGCACTTCGTAACAACGGCGTTTCGCTCTTGACTGGCGAAAACGCGGTGGTATCGTCTTCCCGTTAGTTCCACGCATCTGCGCTCAGGTGCGTTGATTACCACGAATTCCATCCCTGTTGGAAGTCGTTTCTCTGGTTTGTCGAGCTGTTGCCCCTGGGGAGGTACAAGGTCATGAAACGGATAGTGATTGGAATATGGCTGGCATTGGCCGTTTTGGCGGCAGCCAGCTTCATTGTGGGACAGACGCAGAACGGGAGCGAACCGGGGCAGGTGGCAGGAAATAGCGCTCCGCCGCTGTCGAATCCGCTGAAGGTTGCTTTGCTGAAGTGGTACGGGGCGAACACCGTTCCCACCGAGTTCCCTGTCGGCAATGAGCCATACGGCGTGGCATTCGATGGCGCCAATATCTGGACTGCGAACTACGGTGACGGGACCGTCAGCAAACTGCGTGCCAGCGATGGCCAGATTCTAGGCACCTTTCCCGCAGGAGCGGGCGCGTATGGAGTGACCTTTGATGGGGCCAATATGTGGGTGTCGAACGTGGGAAGCGGCAACCTCTACAAGCTACGCACCAGCGATGGCAAGAATTTGGGAATATTCGCTGTCGGTCCCAGCCCGGGATGGATGGCCTTTGATGGGGCCAATCTCTGGGTGACGACTGCGCCGAGTTCGGGCAAGGGCAGCGTTAATAAGCTGCGGGCTAGTGACGGCAAGATGCTGGGAACGTTTCCTGTGGGGTCAGGCCCAATCGCGGCCGCTTGCGACGGCGCTAACATCTGGGTGACGAACCAGGGCAGCGCCAGCGTTACCAAGTTGCGGACGAGCGATGGTACGGTGCTGGGGACATACCCGGTCGGATCGTTGCCGCTGGGCATCGCCTTCGACGGCGCGAATATGTGGATCGCGAACAATGGCGTGGGAACAATCAGCAAGCTGCGGGCGAGCGATGGCACCGTTCTTGGCACGTTCAGCGTTCCGGGCGGTGGCCCCTACGGCTTGGTGTTCGACGGAGCAGACATATGGGCGACAGTCGCGCTTTACGTCGTCAGATTACGAGCAAGCGATGGTAAGGTGCTCGGGCACGTCAAGTTCCACAGCAATTTCGCGGGTATCGCCTTTGACGGAGCGAACATCTGGGTGGCGGCGACCAATGCGAATGCCGCCGGTAAACTGTGAGACGTCGGATCGGGAACGGAGTGATGTTCAGTCACCTCAATGGGCCAAGAAAGGGGAAGCGAAGTTATCGCTGGGTGGTGCAGTTGGGGTTCGCTGTTGTCTGTATGACTCTTTTTTCGAGCATGACCGCGATCTGAGGCACCACGCCATTACTGAGTTGGCCGAATCCCAGACCAGCGACCGGACAGTCATGTCTATTGCCGGTCACGTCTCCCAATGGATGTTGGCTCACTATTCTCATGTCCGAATTGAGGCGAAAAAAGGGCGTTCGATGCACTCGTGATAGGGGTCAAAACACGGAGTTACGACACGGCGAAGACACAAAATCGCCAGCAAGGAACCATTCCTCCGGCGCAAGTATCGAAAGGAATGGCGGGGACGACGGGACTCGAACCCGCGGCCTCTGCCGTGACAGGGCAGCGTTCTAACCAACTGAACTACGTCCCCAACTTGTTTTCTTACCTCTGTGGCAGAGGCAAACACCAACCCAGAGCAGCTGTCCCTGCCCCGTGACTGAATTGTAACAGAGCGAATTCAGATCGGTACAGATTGGGCATCGTGGCTGGCGACCCGCGCGCGATCTCATGAATACAGGTACGATTGCAGCTGCACTTCATAGCGAAAGCAGACAATGCCCGACGACAAAATCGATGATGTTCCCTGCTCTACGGCGGCGCTTGCTCTCGGCGAAATCCATTGGATGAACTCCGGCCAGATGGGCTTCGAAAGGACAGCGTTCGGCACCCGAGCGCTTGTCAAAAGCAAAATGTGGGACTAGCGCGCGTAAACCAACAGATGGAAGGTGCCGGGCACCGTCACCGGGCGGGGATGCGGGTTTTCCTTCGTGGGCTCTGGCGCTTTGCCGAACTCGGCTGTATCCACGAAGATGCGCTCCGTCTTCGCATCGTATGCCATCGTCTTCGCTCCGAACTCCGTCTTCACTTTGCCGGCCTCGCTATAGTGGTCGGGCGAGTCCTCGTGAAAGATGTGGATCCAGCCTTCGCGCGTCGACACGAAGACTAGCCCCGTTTTCGGGTCATACGCGTCGGCATCAGCGCCGCCGCTGATCGGGAACGACTGGATCACCTTGCCGTCATCAGCATTCATTACCACCAAAATTGCGGGTTCCCGGCCGGCAACGAAAAGCCGCCGGTGCTCGCGGTCGATCGCAATCGGTGCTGGCGCTCCGGCGGGCGCAATCGGCCAGCGCGATTTCACCTGCAAGTTGCGGGAATCAATCGCCAGCACTTCACTCTTATCTTCCAGGTTGTTGTAAATCATCCCGTGGCCGTCGGCGACGGCGAATTCGGGGCCGCCGCCCAAATCAATCGTGCCCGCATCCTTTCCCGTTGCAGGATCGATCGCCGTCGCGCTGTGACTGTCGCCGTTGAAGGTGAAGACATGTTTGGAAGCCGGATCGTAGAGAATGCAATCGGCGTCTGGCGCGGCATTTGCTTCGCCCACAACTTTCAGTGTCTTCAGATCAAATATGATCGCCTTACCCTGCGCGCCGTCGCTGATGAAACCGCGACCCAGATCGGGGACGACCGCGACGCCGTGACTCAGCTTGAGGCCGGAGATCTTGCCTTCTTCTTTTCCAGTGTCTGCATTCACGACCAGGACTTCGGTACCGTGCGACAAGTAGAGGCGGCGAGATCCGGGATCGAAGGTGATGTAATCGAAATACTCGCGTCCTCCCGGTGCAGCACCGAACTTGTAGGTATTCTCCAGGTGATAGTTCGTGGCGGCGAACGCGCTCCCCGCCAGCAGGGCGGCTGCGATCAAGATGCGATTCCAAAATATCGGATTCATGGATTCTCCCTATGCACTCAGATGAATGCTAGTGTACGTCGCGAGACGATTCACGATTGCAGTTTGATGCTCCACTCGAACTATTCCTCATGGCCTAATGGCTTGCCGTGAGGGCCGACCTGTACCTCCGATCTATTTCCGTTTGTCCGGACTTGGGCCTCATATGCAACAAGTTTACCCTTCTTGGTCAGACTCTCAACCTTGACGAGCTTGCCTTGGCCGGCCTTCGCCTGCAGTCCCTCGTGCACTTCGGGAGAGAGCGATTCAATGGGAACCTGTTCCTCGACCTCGACGACCGTTCCGTCCTTATCCATCAGAACGTCTTTGCTGTGGCCGTTGGCCGTCAATTCGGCTTCATAGAAGGTCTTTCCATTTTCCTTTTCTTCAGAAAATCCACGAATCGTTGCCCCCTCGCTCTGCTCAACAACAGCCTTCTGAACTGCAGGCGGCAAGTCTGAGCGCTTGATCCTCTTCTCATGATCCTGGGCTAGAACCAAGGTCGAGAGAAGTATGCTCACAGTAGCGGTGAATGTGATTACTCGTGAATCCTTCACTTGAGAAACCTCCGCAAATAATGATAACCGTCCGACATGAATAGAACCTGAAGTCCGCAGAGCGACTGGAATGCCTGTCCACTCAATCTTATCTGTCGCTGAGCTGAGAATCTGCTCCAACCAGAACGCGGGTTGCTGAACAAGAGATGCTGAGCGACGATGTGCTCCTGCTGTCGAGAGGACTTTCTAAGCTGTCACGGGCGGCATCCAACGAGCGCGCCGAGGCTCGGCCACAAATCACGAGATAATCTGTCGAAAACCGCAAAGGGCCCGGAATCCGTACAGCGTCCGCTGACCCTCGGTGGCCGCGTCTTCGCTCTTCTCGTCGGTCGCTACATCCTGCCGCCGGTGGTGGCTTGGGTCGCCACTGCTGCTGTTCTGCTCTTCGCGGCGGGGGGGAGCCTTCCCCCGCCACGATGGGGATGCCGTCAGGTGCTCGGACGACGCTGCCTTCGTTCAGTGGTTGCGCGGCGCTTTCGCGTCAGCCGAAGAGTAGAGCTTCTTTGGCGTGGCTGAAATCGATCTCCTTGAGTACTTTCTTGTTGCCGGTGGTGGTGTCAGTCACAATGTCGTCCTGAGTGACCTGGGCATCATTGGTCTTCAATGTTCCCGGCACCGTGGCCACGATCCTGCCATCTCGTACAAAGCTTACACGTACCTGAGGGCCGCTCTCCTGCCATTCCACCTGGTAGTCTCCAGGCTTCAATTGCGTAGTGCCCACTTGCACGGGATCAAGAATATCCACTGGGTGCTGGTTCTTGCTCCTTGCCAACGCTCCGAGCGGAAAGAGCAGAATCAGAGTTGAGAGAAGTGCGGTGTACATTTTCATTTTGCAATTCCTCCGTAATGAACAGCCTCGGCCCGCCAAAGGGCCTCAACGCTCCCAAGCCAGCAAAACACTGATCCCTACAGGAAAGGATGCGAGGCCACACTCAGTGGTTGCCACTTGCGAGGCGCGATACATCGCGATACATAAGGTCGGGGGAAAGGCTTCCGGTTCCGGACAACCAAAGCTGGAAGTGTGTCTTCCAACATAGTAAGCCCCGCATTCGCAGCGCCCGTACAGCAATGCTTGCGGCGGTCCTGGCTATTTTTTCATCTGACTTCTAATGCACACTGTGCTCGCGTCAGCACAGGCGAGAGTCTGCAACCTGGCGATCGAGGGAAATTGCAAAAATCACAGAACCAACTCGCGGGTATGACCAACGAAGCGCGCCGCCGAAGGCCGAGTGTTATCCACATAAAAGCCGTCCGGCTTGCACGAAGTTTTCAAGCAAGCATTAGGAACGGCGCCGACTCAAAACCAATTCTCCTCGCGATTGCCGTTTGCTTTGGAGCCGCGACGTTCCTGGTTTCCGAACTGATGCATTACCTGCTCGTGCCTGAACTGGGCCGGCACGGTGAGCGGATGGTTGCGGAAGGCGTTTCCGGTCTGATTGTGGGCTGCCTAGCGGCCCTGGTCTTCCGGGCGATTGTGGAACGCCGGAATGCAACCCTCACTCGATTACAAGTCATCTCCGAGATGAACCATCACGTCCGCAACGCCCTGGTCGCGATTTCGCTCTCGGCGGATGAAATCCAG
Organism: Terriglobales bacterium; assembly: GCA_050745985.1. Taxonomy (GTDB): domain Bacteria; phylum Acidobacteriota; class Terriglobia; order Terriglobales; family Acidobacteriaceae; genus JABCZH01. Next base: position 12,455 of record JBOGLG010000004.1, read on the forward strand.
AACCAGCAGTCGGTGGGTTTCGTTTTGGAAGCTGTGGATCGCATCGAGTGGAGTCTGCGGGAGATTCTGCCCCGCGAGAAACCATTGCCGGAGGAAGGGAGCGCGTACGTCGATGGCGTTTATCCGAAGATTCTTTCCTCAGGCTGGACGCCGGGTGATAGGGAAAAGCTCTTAACGTAGTAATGGTGGGCAGTGCAGGACTCGAACCTGCGACCTCCTGCTTGTAAGGCAGGCGCTCTAACCAGCTGAGCTAACCGCCCGATGCTCGCGGGTCCCGCCGCGCAGCTCTTGGTGGATCGGCTTTACCAGTATATTTGAGCCGGCGAAGGATTGGGAAATTCACGGGCCCTAAACCCTCTGCTCAAAACCTTGAGACCCTCATTTTCCCGCGCCAAAGATTGGGGGCTGAGAGCTAATTGCTGAGAACTCCCGCTTCTTCTATCCTGTCGCGTGCGACGTTTGATCGTCAATGCGGATGATTTTGGCCTTACCGCCGGGGTGAATCGCGGGATCGTGGAAGCGCACCAGAACGGAATCGTCACCTCGGCTACGCTGATGGCCAATGGCGCCGGGTTTGACGACGCGGTCGCGCTTGCCAAGGCGAATCCGAAGCTCTCGGTCGGCTGCCATGTGTTGCTGGTCGATGGCACACCCATTCTCGAGGCTGCGCGGGTGCAAAGCCTGATAGAAGGAATGCGATTCCGCCGCGACATCAGCGGGTTCGCATGGCGTGCGGTCCTTGGAAAGCTTGAGTCCGGCGAAATCGAGGCTGAAGTCGCTGCGCAAATTCGCAAACTGCAAGACGCGGGAATTGCCGTGTCGCACATCGACACTCATAAGCACACCCACATGTTTCCTCAGGTGCTGCGGCCGCTATTGCGCGCAGCGCGCGCCTGTGGAGTACGAGCGATACGGAATCCGTTTGGGAGAATCGTGTTTTCGCTCGCCGCGAGAAATCCGGAAATGTGGAAGCGCTACAGCCAGGTCGCGCTGCTCAACACGTGGGAGAAACGATTCCGCGAAGCTGTTGCAGCCGCCGCCATGACGACGACTGACGGCAGCCTGGGCGTGGTTGCAACCGGATCTCTCGATGAGAGCGTGCTGCGCTTTACTCTGGAAAATGTTCCGGCCGGAACCTGGGAATTTGTGACCCATCCCGGCTACAACGACGCTGATTTGGCCGGCGTTCACACTCGCCTGCGGGAGTCGCGAGATGTAGAACTGGGCATTCTATCCTCGGCCGACACTCGCAGGCTACTGGATCGCAAGGGGATTCAGCTCGCCTCGTACCTTGATTTGCTGTAAAGGCCCTTCTCCGCCCCCACCCGTACACGTCCTTCAGGTATCCGCCCCTGCTTACGTTGGTAACCAGCCAAGGTCACCGCCCGCAGTTATCATAAGCAGGACTTTCACTTTTGCTCGTTAGGTAGCGGAGCCCATGGATAAAAGACCGGAGACCCGGCTGGAAGCTCAAATCCTTGTCCGAGTATGGGGCATGGATGCGGACGGCCGTCCCTTCTTTCAGAACGCCAACGCCGGCAAGATCTCGAGTGAAGGCGCGCAAATCTCGGGCATCGCGCATCCCTTGAAGGCCGGGGACATCATCGGCATCCAGCATGGCGACAAGAAAGCCCGCTTCAAGGTGATTTGGGTCATTGATGCGGGCGTGGCGCGCAAGATTGAAGCCGGCGTACAAATGCTTCCTAACCAGCGCAGCCCCTGGCAGGACCTGGCGGCCTGGGAAAAGAAGGAGATTGTCTCCGGAGATAACAAGCGGCGCTTCACCCGCCACAAAGTTCTCTTTCCGATTGAGATCAGTTTCGACGACGGGCGCCGCTCGCAGATGAACACCAACGCCACCGACATTGGAGGGCGTGGCTGTTATGTTGAAAGCCTGCTCCCGCTCCAGTTGGGCACCAAGGTCAACATCAAGTTCTGGATGGATGAAGAAAAGGTCCAGACCAGCGGCGTGATCCGCGCCAGCGATCCCGGAGTGGGTATGGGCATTGAGTTCACTGCTCTGGATAACATCGTTCAGGAACGCTTGCAGCAACACCTCGACAAACTCGACGACGGGCTGGCCAGCCGAGATGCCGCCAAAGGCGCTGCCGGCTCCGAAGGCTAGCCCTCTCGATTCTGCCCCAAATCTGCAAAATCTGAATCCCAAAGGTCTGGTCGCCATCGAATCAGAGGACCACGCCGTCTGGCGTGCAAAGGACCGGCATGAAGATCGGGATTACCTGTTATCCCACCTACGGCGGCAGTGGAGTGGTGGCCACGGAACTCGGTCTCGAACTGGCAAATCGCGGGCACGAAATCCATTTTATTTCCTATGCCCAGCCCATCCGGCTCACCGAACTGCATCCCAATATTCACTATCACGAAGTCGATGTGTCCCGTTATCCGCTGTTTGATTACCCGCCCTATGACCTGGCCCTGGCCACGCGCATGGCGGAGGTCTCGGAACTCTACGCCCTCGACATTTTGCATGTGCATTACGCGATCCCGCACTCGGTGAGCGCGTTGCTTGCCCGGCAGATGCTGGCCGCGAAGCCGCGAGGGCAGCGCCTGCCGTTTGTCACCACCCTTCACGGTACTGACATCACCCTGGTGGGACTCGACCGGTCTTATCTGCCCATCACCCGCTTCTCCATCGAACAAAGCGATGGAGTCACCGCGATCTCAAAGTACCTGCGGGAGCGCACCCTGCGCGAGTTCGACATCAAGAATCACATCGAAGTGATTTATAACTTCGTGAATTGCGATCTCTACTGCCGCGACGCGGAAGCTCCGCAACGCCGCCTGGAGTACGCGCCTGACGGAGAGCGAGTCCTCGTGCACCTGTCGAATTTTCGCCCCGTCAAGCGGGTGACCGACACCATTGAAATCTTCGACCGGGTGCGCAAGAAAATACCTTCGAAGCTGCTGATGATTGGTGACGGCCCGGACCGCTCACGCGCGGAATGGCTCGCGGTGCAGAAAGGGATCCATAACGACGTTCTGTTTCTCGGCAAGCAGGACAAGATTCCCGAAAAACTGGCAGTCGCCGACGTCATCCTCATGCCCAGCGAATTGGAATCGTTCGGACTGGCGGCGCTCGAAGCCATGGCCTGCAAGGTGGTGCCCATTGCCACCCGCGGAGGCGGCGTTCCCGAGGTCATTGAACACGGCATCAGCGGCTACTTGGCGGAGGTCGGCGACGTGGACACGATGGCCAATTACGCGATCGAACTGTTGAACGACGATAGCCGTCTCCAAACCATGGCCAAGGCCAGCCGGGCGATGGCACAGTCCAGGTTTTGTGCTTCCCGCATCGTCCCCCAATACGAGGAGTACTACCGGCGAACGCTCGAGCGCTCTTCGTGAAGCGGGAGTGAGCCTTCGCTTTGCAGAACCGGGAGGCGCAGGCGGATGAGCGTTCCCTTCCCTTCACGGCTGTCGATGGTCATGCGCGCGGTATCTCCATAGAGCACTTTGAGACGCTCCGCCACGTTTGCCATTCCAATCCCGGTCCCGCCCAATCCGGTCGGCTTTTCCAGCAGGTGAGCGGCGCCCATGCCGACACCGTCATCCTCGACTTCAATAATCAGCTTCGAATCCGTGAGCCGGCTGCGTAGAAAGATGCTGCCGCCTTCGATCTTGGGCGCGAGCCCATGCTTAATGGAATTCTCCACCAGCGGCTGTAGCAGCATGCTGGGCACCATCGCGTCCATCGAAGCGGGATCCAGTTCCTTTACTACCTGAAGTTTGTCGCGGCCAAAGCGGACCACTTCAATGTCGAGGTAGTTATCGATGAACTCCAATTCCTCGCGCAGCGGCACGAAGGCTTCGCCGCTGCCCAGAAGGCGCCGCAAAATCGTGGCCAGCTTGATGATCAACTCGCGCGCCGTGTCGGGATCGAAGCGCACCAGGGACGAAACCGAGTTCAGGGTATTGAACAAAAAGTGCGGATTGATCTGGTTTTGCAGCGCCTCCATGCGCGAGCGCAGCAGCAGCCGCTCCTGCTCTTCCAGTTTGATCTGGATGCGCACGCTGTTCCATATCTTGAGTTCGATCCCAATCACCATGATCGACGATGCGTAGATGAGCGCCTCCACCCAATATTCGGGACTCTCCAGACTGAACGTGGCGCGTGGAGCAAAACGCGACATTTCGGTCTGGATAAATCTGAGCCCCACGATGGTCATGAAGAACAGGACTTGCCAATCGAACCGGCGCGGAGCCGGCAGGTTGCGGCGGATCATTCGATAGATACTCAAATCAATGAATGGCGAAAACGACCATATGTCTTCGCGATCCGGAGCCGTGTCGCGCAATTGCCCGGACACCAGCCCACAAATGATGGCGAAGGGCAGCGTGGCCCACTCGCCATAGAGCAACGCGGGAAGCGCCACCAGGGTCCCGCCGAGAACTCCGGCCAGGCGGCCGCCGATGACGCCCAGCACAATCGCGGTTTCGAATGACAGATCGCCGGCTAGAAAACTTCGCGCTATGAGCCGGAACCAAACTCCCACAGCCAGCGGACCCGCGACCCACAAAACCAGGTAGATTTTCTGCTTGAGAGAACGCTCTTCGAGGAAAAGCAGCCGCTTGACCTCCACGGAACGGACCAGGATGCTGGCCACGGCGGCAGCCACGCCCAGCTTGATCAGCAGGTTAATGAGGATGAGGCGCTGTTCCATGGGACTGAAGGAAATGTAGCACGAGGCGGCCAGTTCGTTGCGAACTTCGCCGTTCTTTGCGTTCTTAGCGGCTACCGCTTTAGTTCTTACCCAACCGCCCCGCGATTTCCCTAAGCTCTGCTTCAATTCCAGCGGTCTGCGCCGGGCCACCCTGAGCCATGTCTTTGCTGCCGCCGCCACGCCCACCTAGTTTGGCGAGAGCTTCTTTCATGAGCGCGCCCATGTCAAAGGGCAGCCCCGGAGACTGCGCGAACAGCACTGCGGGCGTGCCGGCGCCGGCGCCGAGCAGAGCCACGGCATTCGAGCTCTGACGGGTAAGCTTCTGGGCCAGAAGCTTGATGAAGGTCAGATCGCGGTCCGGAAACACCCGGACAACAACCTTGCGGCCGCCATTTTCCTGGGTTTCGGCCAGGATCTGAACCGCATGAACGTCAGCGAGTTCTGCCAGAGCTTGCTCGGCTGATTTCTTGAGGGCTCGCGATTCCTCTTGAGCTTTTCGAACCTGCTGCGGCACGTCCCAAACGTGAGTCGAAAGCAGCCCCGCGGATTCGGTCAAAGTGTTGTAATCGCGGCGCGCCGTGCTCACAGCGCGTTTGCCGCAGACAAACTCCACCCTCCATCCCTGCCGTACTTTTTCGATCTTCCGCAGCAAGATACCCCCGATCTGGCCGGTGGCCGTCACATGGGTGCCGCCGCAAGCGGTCAAGTCGAAATCGTCGATGTCGATGAGCCGCAGTTGGTTCCGCTGTACCGGCGGTAGCTTGCGCAGCCCCAAGCCTTCGGCTTCCGCGCTGGTCACAAAACGAATACCGACACTGCGATTTTCAGTCACGATCTGGTTGGCCAGCGCTTCAGCCCTCTCCACCTGCTGTGCAGTCAGGCCCTTCGCATCCAGGTCGATGGAACAGGAGTCCGCCCCCATGTGGAACGAAACCGTCGGCATATTCAGAGCTCTGACGAATGCCGCCGAGAGAACGTGCTGGCCGGAGTGCTGCTGCATGTGATCACGCCGCCGGTCGGCGTCAATCAGTGCGTGAATCCGCTGACCCTTCTGAACCGGCGAACTAGCCTCAAGAAAGTGCAGGATCGTACCGTCGTCCTGATCCGTAACCTCCGCGACCCGCATTCTGGTTTCGGTTTCTCCCGCAGGTACAATCCATCCGGTATCAAACACCTGACCGCCGCTGGTGGGATAGAACGCGGTGCGATCCAGGATCACCGCGGCGCGCGAGTCCAGAGTTGCGACCTCCCGCACCTCCGCGTCGAACTCATACAGAAAAGAATCGTGATAATACAGGTGCTCAGTCATGGTTTGCGTCTGCGCCCGCTGACTTGGCTGAGAGACAGCCGAGACTAGTAAGGCCCAATAATCCCACCGATTTGCCGCGCGGCCGGCTGCCGTACCTGCGCCTTCTTCCGTCCCTCGATTACGTCCAAATACTTGAGTCCCGAGCCGGTATTGAACAGCACCACGGTATCGCTAGGGCTGAAAAACCCGTTCGCTCGCAGCTTGCGATACGCCGCCAGCGACGCCGCTCCTTCCGGAGCCGCAAAGATTCCCTCCACCCGCGCCCACTGCCGCAGAGCGTCCATGATTTCGTCGTCGGTGACTGCCAGAGCCAGGCCGCCGCTTTTCTTTAGTATGTCGAGAATCAGGTAGTCGCCGTAGGCCTTCGGAACGCGCAGGCCGGCGGCGAGCGTTGCCGCATCCTTCCAGAACTCCGCGGTGGTTTTGCCTTCGTCCCAGGCCCTGGGAATCGGCGCGCATCCCGATGACTGCACAGCGATCATGTGGGGACGCTCTTTGCCAATCCATCCGAGCTGCTCCATCTCGTCGAATGCTTTCCACATGCCGAGCAAGCCCACACCGCCGCCGGTCGGATAAATAATTCCCTGCGGCAGACGCCATCCCGACTGCTCGGCGACTTCATAGCCCATGGTCTTCTTGCCTTCCACGCGGTAGGGCTCTTTCAGCGTGGAAACATCGAACCAGCCTTCTTTTTCTTTTTGCTCGGCCAGCATGCGGGCGCAATCGCTGATCAGGCCGTCAACGTAGGTCACATGCGCGCCAAAGGTCTCGCACTCCACGCGATTGGCAAGCGGCACATCTTTGGGCATGAAGAGATAGGCTTCGATGCCCGCGGCGGCCGCATAGGCCGCCAGCGCGCTGGCCGCATTGCCGGCGGACGGCGCCGCAAGCTTCTTCAGTCCGTAGGATCTCGCCATGGTGACCGCGGCTGACATGCCACGTGCCTTGAAAGATCCGGTTGGATTCAGGCCTTCGTCTTTTATGTACACGTTGGGGAACTCATGGCTGGGCAGCATGGGCGTGAAGCCCTCGCCGAGCGAGACCGGCTCAGCTTCAGGCAGGACTTCAGCGTAGCGCCACATGTTGGGAGTTCGCCCGGCCAGCGACGCGGCGGAAAATGTTTTCTTCAAGGCTGCGAGGTCGTAGCGAGCGTAAAGTATTCCGCCATCTTTGGGGCAAACGGTCTGGGGCTGATCGGCGCTGTAATGCTCGCCGCACTTGGTGCATTCGAGGTAGGCAATCGCAGCCACGAATTTGAGTTTAGCATTCAGGCAACGGCCATGGCAGTGAGACGACCTCGCCTGTCCGAGGGAGCCAATGTAGGTGGGTCACGGGCTCTTCCGGCCGGATGGCCCACATCGAGCTTCAGGGGCTCATTTTGTGCTAACATGGCGACTCATTGCGGGCACATAAATCCCGCACCATGCGCTACCCCCGAGCGCAACCGCATTTCAATCCAGGAGAATCTTATGAATCGGGGACGTGTCCGGCAAATCCAGGCACTCACGCTATTGGTTGTCATGCTTGCGGTCAGTGCCGCGACCCTCCACGCACAGACCTACACAGACCTTTACAACCTCGGAAGCAACAGCGGTGATCCTACGGATCCTGGCTGGATGGGCCTTTTCGCACAAGGCCGTGATGGCAACCTGTACAGCACAACGCAGACCGGGGGAACGGATAACTGCGGCGCGGCCTTTCAACTTACACCCGCAGGGAAGTTAACCACGCTCTATAGTTTCCTCAACCAGAACGACGGTTGTTTTCCTAATAGCGGCCTGACGCTAGGCATCGACGGTAGCCTTTACGGAACCACGTCCGCGGGTGGCTCCGTGGGGGCTGGAACCGTATTCAAGATTGCCTCCAGCGGGAAATTCACGCTACTGCACACCTTCAACGGCACTACGGAAGGCGTACAGGCCGAGGTTCCACCGATCCAGGGCCTCGACGGGAACTTCTACGGCACGACCAGTGACGGTGGCGGAGAAATCTTTGGCACCGTGTACAAGATGACGCCCGCAGGCAAGCTAACCGTCATCTACACGTTTCCGGGCACCAGCGGTCTTGCGTATCCAATGGGCGTGACACTCGGGACCGACGGTAATTTTTACGGCACAGCTCTGGGCGGCGGCGCAAACAGATATGGCGGCGTGTTCAAGATTACACCGCAGGGCAAACTCACCGTACTTCACAGCTTTAGCAGCACACCAGACGGGCAAACTCCTAAAGGCGCGATCATTCAGGCCGACGACGGAAACTTCTACGGGACCACCGAAGCCGGCGGATCGGACGATTTTGGTTCTATTTACAAAATGACCCCGACCGGAGCGCTCACTGTTATTCACAGCTTCAATGAAACCGACGGCCTTGGACTTCACCCGCTGGCTGGGCTGGTGCAGGCGACCGACGGCAAGTTTTATGGCGTTACCGCAAACAATACCTCGTCCGGGGTGATTTTTCAGATCACTTCCAGCGGCACATACGTCGTTCTCGTTTCCCTTACCAACGTCTCTGGCGCATATCCGGGCGCAAACCCACAAGTGCCCCCGTTCCAGCACACCAACGGCACCCTCTACGGCGACACTTACGGCGGCGGTGCCCAGATTAAAGGCGTTGTCTACAGCTTGGGCATGGGGCTAGGCCCATTTGTCAGGGTGGTGAACTGGCTTGGGAACGTTGGACAGACGGTCGAGATTCTCGGCCAGGGCCTCACCGGCGCCAGCAAGGTTTCCTTCAACGGAACTCAGGCGGCCTTTAAAGTGGTTGCGGATACCTACCTCACCGCCGTGGTTCCGGCCGGTGCGACTACAGGCTTCATCGGAGTCACAACGCCGGGCGGGACGCTCAAGAGCAATCACAAGTTCCTGGCTACGCCGCAGGTTCTCAGCTTCAGTCCGCCAAGTGGTGCGGTAGGAACACAAGTGACCATCACCGGGGTAAGTCTGACGCAGACCCAGGGAGTGGGTTTCGGCGATAAAGTACCTGGGCAGTTCACCGTAAACTCGGACACGCAGGTTACCGCGACTGTACCCGCCGGTGCTAAGACGGGCCCGGTCCTTGTCAAGACTCCGGGCGGCCTTGGGACGAGCAAAGATAAGTTTACGGTCACGCCGTAGGGGGTCAAGGTCAAAACGGGTACTGGAGCGGGCACGAGCTTCCTCGTTTCGGCCTATTTTCCAAGCGGGAACTTCTCATCCAGTTCAAGGTTGAGTTCCAGCACATTCACCCGCGCTTCGCCCAGAAACCCTAACTGCCGGCTCTCGGTGTGCTTGAGCACAAGCTGCCGAAGTGCATCGAGTGCGATCCTCCGTTCTTGCGCAACACGCGCGACCTGGAACTCCGCAGCAGCGGGAGTGATATGCGGATCAAGGCCAGAGCCTGAAGTTGTCACCAGATCGACCGGCACCGGATGGTCCGCGGTGCCGCTTTCAGATGCAACCCCTGCATGCACGCGGTCGATCAGGTTCTTGTTCGTCGGGCCCAGGTTCGAAGCGGAGGAGTTCGCCGCGTCGTAACCATTCCCCGCCGCCGAGGGCCGGGAATGAAAATATCCGGGACCAGTGAATGCCTGCCCGATGATGCGCGATCCCAGGACTTTCCCGTTTTCGACGATCAGTTGCCCGTTGGCTTTGTCTCTGAATAACACTTGTGCCAGCCCCGTGACCACCAGCGGATAGACGATTCCCAGCAAAACGGTGGTAGCCAGCGTCATCCAGATCGAGATCAATAAATTCTTCTTCATGCCGTTCCAACTTTCAAACCCTCGTCATTCCGTAACCGCTTATTCCTCGTGGGCCCCACAGTCGATTCCTCGGGGCTGACGCCCCTCGGAATGACAAATTAAGAGCACGCCGTCGAAGGTCCAAGCGCTACGCCATTCCCGCGTACTACGCCATCCCTACTCGCGTGATCAGCAAATCGATCAGCTTGATGCCCACAAATGGCACCAGAATGCCGCCCGCTCCGTAAATCCAAAGGTTGCGGCGCAGCAGTGCAGCCGCGCCCATGGGACGATATTTGACCCCGCGCAATGCCAGCGGAATCAGTGCAATGATAATCAGCGCGTTGAAAATCACCGCCGAGAGCACGGCCGATTGCGGCGTCTTGAGCCGCATAATGTTCAGCGCGTTCAGCACCGGAAACGTTCCTGCGAACATGGCAGGAATAATGGCGAAGTATTTGGCGACGTCATTGGCAATCGAGAAGGTTGTCAGCGCGCCACGGGTCATCAGCAACTGCTTGCCGATTTCGACGATCTCAATCAGCTTGGTGGGATTCGAATCGAGATCCACCATGTTGCCCGCTTCTTTGGCCGCCTGGGTGCCGGTATTCATGGCAACACCGACGTCGGCCTGAGCGAGTGCGGGCGCGTCGTTGGTGCCGTCGCCGGTCATGGCCACCAGCTTGCCCTGTTTTTGCTCGCCGCGAATAAGGTCCATCTTGTCTTTCGGCGCGGCTTCGGCAAGGAAATCGTCAACCCCGGCTTCGCGAGCAATGGCCGCCGCCGTCAGGGGATTGTCGCCGGTGATCATCACCGTCTTGATGCCCATGGCGCGAAGCTGATCGAAGCGCTCGCGCATGCCGCCTTTCACGATGTCTTTGAGATGGATCACTCCCAACACCCGGCGGTTCTCGCTCACCACCAGCGGTGTCCCGCCGGAGCGCGCGATGGTCTCCACCGCCGCGTTGACCTCCCTGGGCAAACTGGTGCCATGCTCGGCCAGATACTTTGCGATGGCGTCCACTGCACCTTTGCGAATCTCGCGCCCATCGAGATTCACACCTGACATTCGGGTCTGCGCGGTAAAGGGAATGAAGGCAGCTTCCTGCGAAGCCAGTTCCCTGCCTCGCAGTCCATAGCGTTCTTTGGCCAGGACGACGATGGAGCGCCCTTCGGGAGTCTCGTCGGCCAACGATGAAAGTTGTGCCGCATCGGCCATTTGTGCCTCAGTGATGCCCGGAGCCGCAACAAATTCCGCGGCCTGACGGTTGCCCAGAGTGATGGTCCCGGTTTTATCGAGCAGCAGTGTGTTGACGTCGCCCGCAGCCTCGACCGCGCGGCCTGACATGGCCAGCACATTGTGTTGCACCAGACGATCCATGCCGGCGATGCCGATGGCGGACAGTAACCCCCCGATGGTCGTCGGAATCAGGCAAACCAGCAGTGACACCAGCACAAAAACCGTTTGTGGCGAACCCGCATAAATGGCGAACGGCTGAAGCGTAACCACGGCCAGCAGGAAAATAATCGTGAGTCCGGCAAGCAGAATATTCAAGGCGATTTCGTTGGGCGTTTTCTGCCGCTCTGCGCCTTCGACCAGCGCGATCATGCGGTCCATGAAAGTCTCGCCGGCATTGCAGGTGATTTTGACCTTCAGCCAGTCCGACAAGACCCGTGTGCCGCCGGTCACTGCCGAGCGGTCTCCGCCGGCTTCCCTTATCACCGGCGCCGATTCGCCGGTAATGGCCGATTCGTCCACCGAAGCCACGCCTTCCAGAATTTCGCCATCACTCGGGATAAACTCTCCCGCCACAACCTTCACGATGTCGCCGGAACACAGCTTGGAACTGGGGACCTGTTCCACTCGCCCGTCGGGGAGCAGACGATTGGCAATGGTTTCGGCCCGGGTCTTGCGCAATGCCTCGGCTTGCGCCTTGCCCCGGCCCTCAGCCATGGCTTCGGCGAAATTCGCGAACAGTACCGTGAACCATAGCCAGAGCGTGATCTGCAAATTGAACCCAAACGCTCCCGAATGCCGTCCCTCGCGGAGCAGCAGAAGCGTGGTCGCGACGCTACCCACTTCCACCACGAACATGACGGGGTTCTTCATCATGTTGCGCGGGTTCAGTTTAAGGATCGAATCGAGCGTCGCGCGCCGCACAATCCTCAAGTCCCAGATCGACTTCGTTTTGGAATGTCGCTCAGCCATAGAGATCAGAAAGTCCTGCCCGCGGTCATCATCAGATGTTCGAGAATTGGCCCCAGGCTCAGCGCCGGGAAAAACGTCAGCGCGCCCACGATCACAATCACTCCTACCAGCAGCACGCTGAACAAGGGCGTGGTGACCGGGAACGTCCCCAGCGATGGCGGGACGTATTTCTTCTTCGCTAAATTCCCGGCGATGGCCAGCATGGGCAGGATCATGAAGAACCGCCCAATCAGCATCGTGATGCCGCCCGACGCGTTGTACCAGGTCGTGTTTCCGTTCAGACCGCCGAAAGCCGAGCCGTTATTGCCCGCTTGCGACAGAAACGCATAAAGAATCTGGGTAAATCCGTGAGGCCCGGGATTGGTGATGCTGGCAGTGCCAAAGCCCTCGACGGACGAGATCCCGGTGAATACCAGGATCACAAACGGGAACACCAGCGTCACTAACATCGCCATCTTTACGTCGTAGGCTTCAATTTTCTTTCCCAGATATTCCGGAGTGCGTCCGACCATAAGCCCGGCGATAAAGACTGCAAGCACGATGTAGATCAGAATGCCGTACATGCCCGCACCCACGCCCCCAAACACCACTTCGCTCAGCATGATGTTGACCAGCGGAACCATGCCGCCCAGCGGCGTGTAGGAATCGTGAAAACCGTTCACGGCCCCGCAACTGGCATCAGTGGTAACGGTGGCGAACAAGACAGAGTCGGCAATACCGAAGCGGACTTCCTTGCCTTCCATGTTGCCGCCGGGTTGAGTGCTGGATGCGCGTTGATCGACTCCGGTCAATAGCGGGTTGCCTCTGGCTTCTGCCCAATAGCTGGCAGTGACTCCGCAGAAAAACAAGAATGCCATCGCCGCCCATACTGCCCAGCCGTGAAGCGGCGACCCGGTCATCCGGCCCAGCGTGTAGGTCAGGCCAGCGGGAATGGCAAAAATGAAAAGCATTTCCAGATAGTTGCTAAGCGGCGTCGGATTCTCGAATGGATGCGCGCTATTGGCATTGAAAAAGCCCCCGCCATTCGTACCCAATTCTTTGATCGCTTCCTGCGATGCCACCGGCCCCTGCGCGATGGTTTGCTCGGTTACGGCTTTCATGACCGGCTTGCCATCGACTCCGTTGTTCTGAATCTGTTGCGGCTCAACCAGTTTCACGGTTTCATAAGGCTTGAGGTTCTGCACCACCCCCTGCGAAACCAGTAACAGCGCACCCACGATGCACATCGGCAAAAGCACCCACAGCGTGGATCGGGTCATGTCAACCCAGAAGTTGCCAATGGTTTCTTTTTCCCGCCGCGCAATGCCGCGAATGAAGGCTATGGCCAGGGCAATTCCGACCCCTGCCGATACAAAATTGTGATAGGCCAGCCCCGCCATTTGGGTTAGATAACTCACCGTGGTTTCACCGGAGTAGTTCTGCCAGTTGGTATTGGTGGTAAACGATGCCGCAATGTTAAAAGCCAGGCCGGGAGCGACCCCGGGCAATCTTTGCGGATTCCACGGCAAGTATTGTTGCAGGCGCAGAATCAAATAGAGCAGCAACATCGAAACCACGCTGAACAGCAGCATGCAGAATGCATACTCTGTCCACGCCATGTCGTGGCTTTCATCGACGCCTGTGAGGCGATAGAGCAATCGTTCCAGCGGCCGGAGCAGCGGATCGAGGAGCGTGCGTTCGTGACTGAACACGCGCGCCATGAAGACGCCGAAGGGCCTGGTGATGGCAAGGATAAGCGCGAGAAACAGCAGAATCTGGAACCAGCCGTTGGCGGTCATCAGAATTTCTCCGGCCGCAGCAGGGCGTATAGCAGATAAACCATCAGTCCAGCGCTCACCATCAGCATGACGACCGACTCAGCATTCACGGCATTTCTCCTCAACGATTGCGGTCGCAGAAGCGCACGTAGCCGATCGCGATCACAAAGAACGCGATGGTCACTCCGATCCAGAGAGCATCCTGCATCTATCAACCTCCTGTGGCGCTGGCGCCTTACCGGCTATGCTGTGTCTCGCCCTCAGAGCGCCGAGGTCACTAGAACTTCACCAATAGCGATAGATCAAGCCGGTTCTCGACTTTCACCAAATCGGGCATGAAACCCGGCACCACCGACCCAGGAGTGCCGGTGTTGCCACCCGGAGGCGTGATTCCGCCCTTACCCGAGAAGTAGGGCACATTCGCCACGCGGTGGTCGAACTCCCAGCGGAAGGTGATGTACTGGCTGGGCATGTAATCGAATGTCTCGGAAATATCCCACGCCTTGTAGGGGTCGCCGGGATTCTCCGTAAAGTAAGGTGTCCCCGAAGTTGCGGTCGCGCCGTTGATCGGCGGCAGCAGCACCAAATAGCGTCCCGGATTGTTAATCTTGCCGCCGCCCAATGTAAATCCGTAGCGCTCTTTGTGGAACCACAAACGGTTATAGAGCATGAAGCCAAGGAAATCCTGCTTCGGCCCTTTAGCGGAATTTCCGGCACAACTCACGCCGCCACCGTGCTCGCATCCCATGTCGCCAGTCAGCGAGAAGGCGGCTTTGCTCAGGAATTTTTCAGGCCGGTCGTAGTACTTGACCTGGATGCTCTCATCGGTGTGATAACGCACGCGGCCGGGTGTGTTCGGCGCATCCTCACCCAACGCATATTGATTCCCCAGAATGGAAAGCCAGCCGTTTGGACGCCACAAGATCTGCCCGCCAACCCCTGGCCGCCCATTGAATCGCCCATACGACTGCCATCCGTTAACAAACCAGGGCTCGATCTTCAAGTGCGCAGTCGGGAAGATTTGAAGGCGCACACCATTGAAAAACCAGGGCGTATTTGAGGACACGTAGGAGGGTTGATAGGCCCAGTTGTCGAAGTTGTAATAACTGAACAAGCCGATGTAGGAGACAAAGATTCCCGCGTCCAGGTTAATGCCGTGCAGCGCGTTGAAATGATATCCACCGTAAGCCTCAGTGAGGTAGCGGTAAGCATCAGCAAGGTCCCACTGTCCACGTGACGGGCTGGCATCGTTGCGCGGAGTGGTCGTGGAATACATACCGAACTGTGTCATCAGCCGGGCGTGGACGTTGTCGTAGTGAAAGTCGCCCCCGACGCCGAGTTGGGTCACCTGAACTTCATTCGACCGGAATACTTCGCTCGATCCGCCGATGGTGTCATCCTTGGGATGATTGAAATCGTAAACGTAGTCCACGTCCGCCCGAATTTCCGGGGTGAAGAACTTTGAATCGAAGGCCGGAGTCTTGGTGCGCGCGTTGCCGTTCAGCCAAGTCCAGTCGGCGAAAGCAAAGGGGGCTTCTTTCTCGGGCTTGGCAGGAATCGACTCTTCATTCACCGGTGCGGAAGAGACCAGGGGCGACGACGTGGCCGGTTCGACTGCCTTCGCAGGCTCCGCCGGCGTGGGCTGAGCGTTATCGTGGTCAAGTTTCGCTTCCAATTCCGCAATACGCTTTTTCATGGCAGCAAGTTCCTGGAGGATCTCCTGGTCGGTCTGCTGGCGGGTCGCGCTGGCCGGTTGGTTGACTGATCCAGAAGCGTTCGAATCGCCATTTGCCGCCTGTTGACCATGGAGCGGCAGCGTGAGTGCCACTGCGGCCATTGCGATGAACGCGGCCCGCTTGCCGAATTCTACTGCCGGCTTGCGCTCGTAGTTTCTGGAATTTATCACTATCGGCTCTTTATGCCGCCTGACTGGATTGAGGTCTGCAAGCTGCAGCTTTGCTGATCCGAGCGAACTCTCTCGTTCCCTCAGCAGCGCGGCCAGGACGCGCAGCATGAAAACCACTGCGCTGACGCATAGCGCTCCAAATAAAGGCTTCATTCCGCCGCTCCCACGGAAGTTCTGAGGATGCTCGATATACGAGTTGACCACCTGGGGCGTAAGAATGGGCTAAACAATTTGTAAGGAGTTCGTAAACCCTTTTGCGGGGTAGGCAAACTAGCGTAGTGCGCCGGAAATAGTGATCGTTAGAGACCTTGCGACCCCGATCTGCGTCGTCTTTGCTACCGGGCGAGGAGGTCAAAGCTTTAACCACGGAGGACACAAAGGATCGCAGGAGAAACCGGCGACGAGTAAGTGTCGGTCGTTTGACGCACTACACTGGCAGCCCGCAATCCGGGTCGCGCAATCAGAATCGCGTTATAAACGTGGTTTCCTCAACGCAAAATCACTTTCCCGGCTCGAAGCGATATCCGACCCATGGTTCGGTAACAATGTAGCGCGGTGAAGAACTCTCCGGCTCAAGCTTTTTCCGCAACTGCCCAACGAACACACGCAGGTATTCAACCTGCTCGGTGCTCTGGCCTCCCCAGATCGCACCCAGCAGGGCGCGATGGGTCACTACTTTACCCGCGTGCCGGGCCAGATAAACCAACAGGTCGAACTCCTTGGGGGTGAGGTGCACTTCACGGCGGCGCACTGTGACTTTGTGCGCGGCCAGATCAATACGAAAGTCTCCGGCTTCTATCAGAGCAGTTTGCCCATTGGCAACCGGCGCGCGTCGCAATGACGCCCTTACCCGCGCCAACAACTCTTCAATGCCGAAGGGCTTGGTCACGTAATCGTCAGCGCCGGCATCGAGCGCCTGCACCTTGGTTCGCTCTTCCCCGCGCACAGACAGGACGATGATAGGAACCTTGTTTGTGACGCGCAGCCGCCGGCAAAGCTCCAGGCCGTCCATATTGGGCATGGAAAGATCGGTGACCACCAGGTCTGGCGTCCAATCTTTCATGATCTCCAGCGCGGTTTCGCCGTCGTTGGCCACGCGAATGTCGTAGCCCTGGCTGGAAAGGCTGGTGCGCAACACCCGCGTGATCTGGGGCTCGTCGTCCACCACGAGAATCCGGCGGCGTTCGTTCATCGCGGATCAGGAGGGTTCCTGCGTGACAATGTGAACATCGACCGGAGGCGCATCACGCAGAAATTTGTGGATGGCGGAGAGATAAAAGTAGCGTTTCACTCCCGTGGTGGCGGATCGTCCAAAAACGACCTGAGTGATGTGTTTGGCACGGACGAAATCAGCCACCACCTCGGCCACGCTGTTCCCCGACCGTTTTTCAACTTGTGCGCCCACGTTTTCGGCAAACTGCACATTGGCCGCCAGTGTCTTTTGGTTCGCTTCGGTGCGGTCCTGCCCCAGATCCACATACACCACATAAAGTTCGCCGTTCATCGCCTGCGCCATGCGGGCGCCACGGGCAATCAGATACTGGGCCGCCGGATTAGAACTGATGCACACCGCGATCCGTTCCCGCACCGCCACCGTGGCGCTGGTCTCGTCCTTCTCACGGTACGACTCCAGGCTGCGATCCACTTCCTGTGCCACCTGGCGCAACGCCAGTTCGCGCAAAGCAATGAGATTTCCGGGACGAAAGAAATTCCCCAGCGCGCGGTCAACCCGGTCCAGCGGATAAATGTCTCCCCGTCGCATGCGGTTCTGTAACGCCTCCGGCGTCAAGTCCGACATGACAACTTCGTCCACCCGTTTCAGCACCCAATCGGGCACAGTCTCGCGCACTGTGACCCCGGTAATGCCCTGCACTGTGGGGGTGATGCTTTCGAGGTGCTGGATATTCATGGTCGAAAGCACGTCGATGCCGGCATCGAGAAGTTCCAGCACATCCTGGTAGCGCTTGGCGTGTTTGCTGCCCTCGACATTGGTGTGCGCCAGTTCGTCCACCAGAACCACGCGCGGCTTGCGCGCCAGAATTGCGTCAACATCCATCTCATCAAAGACCGTGCCCTTATATTCGAGCTTCCTGCGCGGAACGCTCTCCAGTTGCGCGGCCAGATCGGCAGTCGCTTTACGCCCGTGAGTTTCGACGACTCCAATGACCACGTCCTCACCCCGGCTGTGCCGGCGAATGGCCTCGCTCAACATGCTGTAGGTCTTTCCCACCCCCGGAGCGTAACCGAGGAAGAGTTTGAGCACCCCGCCGCTCTTTGCCGGGGAGGTCTCTTCCAGCCATTGCTCGGGAGTTTTGCTCATCGCGGTTATTGTCGTCGAGCGGGCCAAAATTGTCGATGTCAGCTACAATCGGCTGCGTGAAATCGCCCCTGGTCAGGCTGGCCCTACCCTACCTTGGCGCAGCGGCCACGGTGCTGGTGCTGGTTGCCTTGTACCGGGCTGTCCTGCACGTGAACCCGACCACCGTGGCTCTTACTCTTCTTGTCGGAGTCCTGGTTGTCTCCGCCAACTGGGGACTGCGGCCGGCTGTGTTCATGGCCGTTCTGGCCACATTGGCCTTCAACTATTACTTCCTCCCACCCTATGGGACTTTGACCGTCGCCGACCCCCAGAACTGGATCGCATTGTTCGCCTTTCTCATCACCGCCATCATTGCCAGCGAACTGGCGGAACGGGCGCGTCGCGAAGCCCAGCGGGCGCATGAGCGCCGGAAGGAAACCGATCAGCTTTACAAGTTCAGCCAGCAATTGCTCACCAGTGACAACGCTGCGGAACTGCTGAACAGGATCCCACGGTTCATTGTGGATGGTTTCGGAGTCGCCTCGGCTGCGGTGTCACTGCCGAACCGGCCAGATGTTTACCGTTCGGACTCCGCCACCGATTTGCTGGACATTCATGATTTACAAATGGTTTGCCTGCGCGGTGAACCGACGCTGGACTCCGAAGCCGGCGTGGCGGTCGTCCCGCTGCGGTTGGGAGTGCGAGTAGTGGGTAGTTTGGGGGTTGCCGGAGGCCCGCTTTCCCGGGAAACGTTGGAAGCTCTGGGCAGCCTGATTGCCATTGCTGTGGAGCGCGCCGGGGCCATCGAAAAACTCAGCAAAGCCGAAGCCGCGCGCGAAAGTGAACAATTGCGCTCCGCCCTGCTGGATTCCGTCACACACGAATTTCGCACGCCGCTCACCGCCATCAAGGCCTCCGTTACCTCTTTGCTCTCCAACTCCAGCTTGGACGCGCCGCAAAGTATGGAACTGCTTACTGTCATCAACGAGGAAAGCGACCGCCTGGACCGGCTGGTGGGCGAAGCCGCCGAAATGAGCCAGTTAGACGCCCATCAGGTCGAGCTACAGTTGGGCGCGCATCGAATTCAAGAGGTCATCGACGACGCCATGGCAAAATCGGCTGCCGCGTTGTCCAGGCATGCGGTCAGCACGGCTTTGCCGGAGAACTTGCCGGACGTACGCATTGACATGCATCGTATCTCCGAGGTCCTTTCCCATCTCCTGGAAAATGCTGCCAAGTACTCTCCGGCTGGCTTGCCTATTCAAATTGCTGGAGAAGTCAAGAATCGCTTCGTGATGATCAGTATCGCCGACCGTGGCCCGGGGATCGACGACTTCGATCAGTCGCTGATTTTCGAAAAATTCTACCGCGGGCGCAATCACCGATTGCAGGTACAAGGCACGGGGATGGGACTGGCCATCGCCAAGGCCATCGTCGAGGCCCATGGCGGCGAAATTGGAGTGACCAGTCAGGCCGGCCATGGATCGGTTTTCTACTTCACTCTGCCTCTGGCTTAACCCGAGAATCTCAATCGCTAACCCCATCGCGCTTTATGGCTGACGATTGTGGCAAACTCTTTCTTCGGGGTTGAATGAACATTCTTGAATTCACGCTGCTGCTGGCGGTGGGGTCCTTCGCCGCAGGCCTGCTCGGTTCGCTCACCGGACTCGGCGGCGGAGTTGTTCTGGTGCCGCTGCTGACCATCTTTTTCAAGGTGGACATCCGCTACGCCATCGGCGCCTCCCTGGTTTCCGTGATTGCCACGTCCTCAGGCGCCGCCGCCTACTACGTCAAGCAGGGATTCTCCAATATTCGAATCGGCATGTTCTTGGAGATAGCCACCACGCTCGGCGCCCTGGGCGGGGCCTTTCTCGCGGCGTTTGTTTCCACTCGCGCCCTGGCCATCATCTTTGGAGTGATGCTTGTCTATTCCGCATATCTGTCCCGCAAACCGCGCACCGCTGACGAGCGCAATCTTCCGCCGGACAAACTGGCTACGACCCTGCGCATGAACGGCAGCTTCCCTTCCGAAGAGGGAGTCCGGAGCTATAACGTGCAGCACGTGCCCGCGGGTTTCGGTCTGATGTTCGGAGCGGGCGCGCTTTCCGGCCTGCTGGGCATCGGTTCGGGGGCCGTCAAAGTTCTGGCCATGGATCAGGCCATGAAAATACCCTTCAAGGTATCGACTACGACCAGCAACTTCATGATCGGCGTAACTGCCGCCGCCAGCGCCGGTGTTTACCTGAATCGCGGCTACATCGATCCCGGACTTTCCATGCCCGTCATGCTGGGTGTGCTTGGCGGTTCGCTGCTGGGTGTGCACATTCTGGTGAAGGCAGAAACTCGGGTTCTGCGCTGGGTTTTCAGCCTGGTGCTGCTCCTGCTGGGAGGGCAAATGATCTACCAGGGAATTGCGGGGAGAATCTGAATGGCCTTGCTGCCGAACTGGACCGACCGCAAGATTGAAGAAATCGTGGCTGACCTCCTGCGCGCCGGTGTGGCCATCTCGGCGCTCGTGGTTTTTGTAGGCGCATGTTTCTACCTGGCGCGCTATGCATACGCGCCCGCCGACTATCGCGTCTTCCAGGGCGAGCCGACCGACCTGAGAAATCTGCTGGGGATTGCCCACAGCGCCAAGCACTTGCGCAGCCGCGGCATCATCCAGTTGGGATTGGTTTGCCTGATCGCAACTCCGGTGGCGCGGGTGGCTTTTTCAATTTGGGGTTTTGCCGCTGAACACGATCGCCTGTACATGATCTTCACCGGAATCGTGCTGGCGATTCTGCTCTACAGCCTGCTGGGGTCGGGATCGGCGTTCTGAGAAAGCACGTCGCGGGTTTTTAGAGGGCCCCGGCGCTGGTAACTGAGCTGACGTGGTAGCGTGCCTCGGTGTTCGAAACATCAATGCTGAAGTTCACGGTCACTCTGGCGTAGGTCTCGACCGCTTTTCCGTTCAGCAGGTAGGGCTTGAAGCGCCACTCCTGGACGGCTTGCCGGGCCGCGGAAACCAGGATCGCCGGGCCGCTGATCACCCGCATTTCCTCAACCGTGCCGTCGGCGGCGATCATCGCTTGCAGGAGCACCGAACCCTGAACCGCCGTTGCCTGAGTTAGCAGAGGATATGAAGGCGATGGCTGGCGCGTTGATGGATGCAAGGCAGCGGAACGCCTGGCGGCGGCTAACTCCACGCCGCGCGGGCTTTCACCGTTGACCGATTTGGCGGCAAGATGAGCCTTGCCGGGTGCGACTCTGGAGCGTGTATGCCGACGCGCCGTCTCACCGGACTGGGTGGCGACAACCGGCGGCGTCGCTTCGGTGGCTGGGATCGCGGGCGGGGGGCCTGCTGTCTCCGGCGCAAAAGCGACCTGCCGGCTATCCGCAGCGGCCGCTTCGTCAATGTTGTTGAGACCGGCCTCGTAGTCCCTCACCAGAACCGCAGTGATGGCCGCCAGCAATAGGATAATCGCGATGAGCAATCGACGGCGTTGCTTGTCCTCGTAAATTGCGCCCACCCAGGTTGCAGTGGCTTCGCGGGTTGGCGTCGATTGCAGCATTTTCTACCTGGATTTTTTGTGCGCTACCAAGATGATGCTGCCCGCGATCCCGCGCAATGGCACAAGAGATCGATGGAGTGGCACGAGTGGGCCATGCGGCCCGGCGCCGGGATGACCAACTTCCAACCAAAAGCAAGGGGCAGGTGCTTTGCACCTGCCCCCACTTCGCCGTCACCCTGTACAAACTTCTTACGAACCTTCGGGCGCACGCAGCACGCGGAACGTGCTGCCGCCGTTCGACCAGACCAGCAACAGTGCGTCCTGTCCCTTGGGAATGTTCCCGAGAGCTTCGCGCACGTCGGCTGCGTTCTGGACGTCTTTGCGGTTTACTTGTTCGATCACGTCTCCGCGGCGCAATCCGGCATCGTCCGCCGAACTGCCCGGCTTAACCTGGTCAATTATCGCGCCGTGGACGTCACTGGGAAGATCGATCTGTCCCCGAGTATTGCCGTCAAGGTCGGATAATCCCAGCCCCCAGCGCGGCTTGCCTTCGCCGGCCTGGCTGACTTCGTTGTCCGACTTGTCGCGAGCGCCCATGGCCTCGAGCGTAACGGGCACGGTCATGGTCTTGCCGTTGCGCAAGATGCCCAGCTTAATGGTGGTGCCAGGGTGTTTCTGTCCGACTTCGACTTGCAACTCGCCGGCATCCGGAATCTGCTTGCCATCAAGCTCGCGGATTACGTCTCCCACTTTGACTCCGGCCTTGGCCGCGGGCGAATCCGATTCCACCTGCGTCACCAACGCTCCTTCGGCGTCCTTCAAGTCGAAGAACTTTGCGTTTTCCGGAGTAACGTCGTTGATGCCGATCCCCATATAGCCGTGGCTGACTTTGCCGGTGCGAATCAGTTCCTCGACCGTCGGCCGGACGATTTGCGTGGGAATGGCGAATCCCATGCCTGAGAACGATCCCGAGGCGGAAACCAGGAAGGTATTGATTCCGATCACTTCACCGCGGGCATTCACCAACGGCCCGCCGGAATTGCCGGGATTGATGGCAGCATCAGTCTGGATGAAGTTGCCGGGTTTGCGGCGATCGCCGGCAAAGGGATTCGGACGGTTCAGTGCGCTGACAATTCCGCGGGTCACGGTAAAGCGGAACCCGAAGGGATTGCCGAAGGCCAGCACGGTCTGTCCCGGATGCAGGTCGGTGGACTCTCCCCAGGGAACGCTGGGCAGACTGCCGCCGTCAATCTTAATGACCGCCAGGTCGGTTAAGGGATCGGCGCCGATCAGTTTGGCGGTAAGAATTTTGCGGTTGCTCATAGTCACGCGAATGTCCACCGCGCCATCAATCACGTGGTTGTTGGTGACGATGTATCCGTCGGGCGAAATAATGACGCCGCTGCCAATACCGCGTTCGATCTGCGGCTGTTGCGGAAACTGCGGGCGCATCTGCGGCCCGAAGAAGGGACCGAAGAAACGCTGGACATCGTCAGGAACTTCGGATTGTGAGCCGTCGTTCTTGGCCCGCGATGTGACCGCCACGTTGACGATGGCCGGGGTCACGCGCGCCGCCAGGGTTTCCATGGCGTGGTCGAGTGACAGCAGAGCGCTGACGCTGTTGTCGTCGAGCGGAGCCGCGGCGGGAGCAATGGCCGCACCCGCGGTCATGGGCTTGACCACTTCGTAGGTCGTCACCGAGACCAGCGCGGCGAGCGCCAACACCGCGATGGTCGCGTGGCGTCCGAGAGTTCTTCCAAGTCTTGCAATCAGGTTTTTCATTGTTTCCATTTCCTCCTTAGTACAACTAATTATTTAGTTCGTAATGCCAAAACTGTAGAGCGATGCTAATCGCGGCTTCTTAGAGTGATTTTGATGAAATTGTCAGCTCCAGCGGAATGTGGTCGGCCTTCAACACGGTGAAGCGCCATACCTGGATCATCCAGTTTGGCCCCGCCGGCCCAAATTGCTCGGTCCGCATGACCACCAGTACGGTTTGCGCTTTTAGTTCATGCTTTGTTGCAGGGAATGCAGCTTTCGCCAGAAGTTCCTGCCGGGGCAGGGTCGGATTCGCCGCGAGCGGCTTGGAGGCTACTCTGCGGGGAAGCGGCGTCCGCCGAGGCTGGAAGGCCGTTAACACAGCTTTCGGGGAAAGCGCGGTGGCCGCCGGCAACGATGCGGGAATGACCCAGGCCACCGAGGTGGCCGGCGCGCCATCACGAAACGCGACCAGTTGCGGAGCGCGCGCCAAGCCGACCACGAAGATTCCGGAAGCTATGACGACCACGCCCATGGCCGGTTTCCATACCCGTGTGGCGGCAGAACGGTTGACATCAAGGATCTGTGAGACGCGCAGCGTGGTTTGCCGCATCTTGCTCACCGCGGCTTGGGCCAGCGCCAGGCTGCGGCGCATGAGGCTGCGTTCAGCCACGGTAACCAGGCAGGCGGCGTAAGCCCGCGGATTGGCGGTGCGCGCCAGCACTACATCGTCGCAAGCCATCTCGCGCTCGAGCGAGAGTTGCCGCTCCACCCACCAGACTGCGGGGTGGAAAAAGAACAACGCGCACAGAACTTTTTGTGCGAGATTGGTCCAATCGTCACGGCGCTCCAGGTGGGCGAGTTCGTGAATCAGAATTGAATTGAGTTCGGTGGTGGATAGTTCTCCCACGGTCCACTTAGGCAGCACGATCATGGGCCGGAAGAAGCCGATGGCAGCCGGCACCGTGACCCGCTCTGAGACCGCGAGCCTCAGCGGACGCGATGATCGAAATCCCCCCAGGGTTTTTTGCAAGAGCGGATCCAGACCAGCAACGTCGAGGGCTTCGTTTCCCGCCCGCACTTTCCGCAGTTGCCACAGCCCCAGCCCTACCCGCAACAACCCCACACTGGCAATCGCTGCCCAAGCCAGAACGAGGTAAGTGGCCCAGTCATTGGGCACAGAGACCGCCCACAATGCCTGTCCGCTGCCAGACATTCCAGCACTCCCCGCCACCATACTTATGACAGGGAGCGCTGCAATGGAGAACAACGCCGCCAGGAGGACTGCAAATCTGGTGCCGGAATTTCGCCGGCGCATCATGTGGAGCAGAAGGCCTGCAAATACAGCGATAACCACGCCTGCGACTACGCCGTTCAGCATTCTCTCGGCCGAAACCCGCGCAACCTCATGAAAGGCCGTCATCGCGCCTCCCGTGGGCTCTCTGCCAGTAACTTCCGCAGACGCTTCAGTTCGACCGCATCAATGCTCTCGTCTTCCAAAATGTTTAATACCAATTGCTCATGCGAATTTTTGAAAAAACGGTTGACCAGATGGCTGATCTCGGACCGGGTGGCATTATCGCGCTCAATCAAGGCCATATAGACATGCGCGCGGCCGTCCTTTACATGCTTCAGATAGCCTTTCTTTTCGAGGACGCGGACGGTGGTCAATACGGAGTTGTAAGCCAGCGCCGGCCGCTTGGGCAACGCTTCGAGCACCTGCTGCACGGTGGATTCACCCCGCTGCCAGACGACATCCATGACGCGTAATTCGGCTTCAGTCAGGGTTACAGATTTTCTGGGCGGCACTGCCTTCCCTCCCGTTCTTCTCCATTAGACGCGAGCCCGCGCCAAACGTCAACTAATTATTTAGTTGCGAGACCCTGGCACTTGGTTGCCAGCTCACGCCCCGGCCCCGAAAGCCTTCTCGTCCGGCTCTTTGTCGATTTTGTTGGCGGCCACTTCGGCGGTGACGTCCTGGACGAAATCACGCCGCCGTTCCCGGCCCTTGCGTTCAATCACACGCACGCGCCGCGTGGGCATGGTGCTAGGGTCAAGGGTTAGGATGCGGCCGTCGCGCACCTGAATGTGGGACCGGAACCAGTCAGTACGGAACATTCGACCCGCGGAATAGAAGGTCATCGAGACAGCGATCGGGCCTTCAAATTCCTTCCCGGTGCAGGCCAGGATTTGCCTGCCGAGTTCATGGGTCCAGGTCATGCCGCCGACCAGCGGATCATTCAGGCGGTGGCGGTCGAAGGGAACGGCGTGGGAGATTTTGCGCAACTGCAAGAGCTGCAAAAGGACCGAGCTCTTGGCCAGGTTGGTGACAATGGCCCTGACCTCGGTGGCCGACACGCGCTCAAGCTTTATGTGCAGATCGGGCGACCATACGCGTTCAAACTCTTCCCGCGCCAGGTCAAGACTCCTGTCGGTGGCTTCCACATAGCGCAGCGTGGCGCGGGCCAGGATCACACTGAAAAAGCTGGTCACCACGGTCGCGATGAGCGGAATGTAGCTGACCAGAGTAGTAAGCGCAACGCGGACTGAATGAATCCACTGCACGGGCATACTGGCTCGGCTCCTTGCCGCGCACAGAGGCGCGGCCCTGGCAAAAAAAGGGGAGGGATTCCGGCAGGGGCACGGCTAGCTCGCGTGCCCGTGTTCGCTTGTCCGGTAAAGTCTAGCGAGAGCGGAGTCGTGGCTCCAGGTGTAGATGGTGAGTAGGCGAGCGCCCCCGGAGTACATCGACTTTGGTAACCGTGCGATAAACACGGATTCCGGCTCTTCAGTGAGGAAAGTCGGCCACGCCGTCCCACGCTAACTGCACCGCAATCGCCAGGAGAAGAAAGCCGAAGATACGATTGATCGCGCCCGCGGCGCCGGGGCCCAGCCGTTTCACGAGCGGGCCTCCCATGCATAAGAAGAGGTAAACAATAAGGCCTAAGGCAACAATGCCGATGACCATCCCGAGATAGGCGATCAAGCTGTTCGCATCGGCTGCGAGACCCATGACCACTCCGATGGAGCCAGGGCCGGAGAGCATGGGCATCGCCATGGGAGTCAACGAAATGTCGGCTTTGGTAGCGGCTTCGTCGGTCTCGGCGGCCGTCATGCGGGCGTTCCCTGTAACCATGCCCCAGGCGGTGTTAGCCACGATCAGGCCTCCGGCGATCTTTAGCACAGGGAGCGAAATTCCGAAGAAGATGAGCACGAAGCGCCCGAAGAACAAGAACACTACCAGAATTGCGATTACGTAGGCTGCGGTCTTGAGAGCAGTGTTACGGCGCTCGGCGGGCGGCATATGCGAAGTCAGCGAGAAAAACAGCGGAACTCCGCCGAAAGGGTTGACGATGGGAAACAGGGCAAGAAACGTGGCGACCGCTGCCGACGGAAGATCGAGCAGAATATGCGCCAGTGGGTGGTTTGCGGTCATGCGGAGTCAGTTCCGGCCCTCCAACCCCGCGGCCGCACGGTTCAGCGCAGCCGCCAGCGCGGCAATCTGCTCTCGCACCTGGCCGGCATCGTGGCGGTCGATGGCTTCATTGATTCCGGGAATCACCACCGCCGCGTAGCCTGTGTACTCGCCCGGCGCATAAATGGCATGACGAAACCACGGACGTTTGGGCAGGCCTTCAGGAATCAGCAAACCGCGCTCGGCGGCCAGCAGCGTCCGATTCAGCGTGGCCGCATCGCCGCCAGGGTTCGCTTGTTTTCCAAGAATCCTGGCGCCCGCTTGCTCGAAGCGGCGCGCCGCCTGCGCCGCATCGAGGAACACTACCTGCTCTGCGCCAAACTCAGCGTCGGCTTTTTTTCGGGCGGCGTCGATGTAGACGGCCACTTCCTTGCCGTATTCCTCGTAGTCGTAGGGCAAGACGTCGGCATCAGCCATGCGCAAGACTTCAATCCCAAACACGCGGGCCATTTCCTGTTCATATAGAAAGTCGGGATCGGCAAATCGCTTGAACCAGGTGAAATTATCGAATGCGGAGTGGTACACACCGTAAGAGCCGCTCGAAGTGATGTCGGTCGCGGGCACACCCAGATGCTGAATGAAAGTGGTGTAATCGGAGCCGCTGCCCAGGTCGCCAACCGGCACGTCCAGCTTCCCCTGCGCGGCGGGCGTGCGTTTCATTTCTCCAATGGAGTCGGCCGGCGCCTGTGTTCCTGGTTGATTTGCCTTCTTCCAGACGTCATAAACCGTGCCGCCCTTGGGGCTTGGCACAACTTTGGCGACATCGGAGACGAAGTGTTTGAGGCTGGGAACCGACGATGCCCCAAATGACGCGCCCGATACCGCAACATCCATGTTGAAATACGCTACCGCGTTGGCCAGTTCCGCTTCGTGCTGCTCGGCCCACTCCGTCGAACCGATAATTCCCTCTTCCTCTCCATCCCAACTTCCGAAAACGATGGTGCGCTTCGGCTTCCATCCTGATTTCAACAGCTCACCCACTCCATGAACCGCTTCCAGCATCGCCGCCGTGCCGCTGTTGGGATCGACCGCCCCATAAACCCAGGCGTCGCGATGATTGCCCAGCACCACCCATTCATCCGGCAACTCGCTGCCCCGGACGCGCCCGATCACGTCCCAGATGGTCCGAAACTGATAGTCCTGCTTCAGGTGCATCTTCACCCGGATCGGCCCCGGGCCCACGTGATAGGTGAAGGGC
>JBOGLG010000005.1:0-5401 GCA_050745985.1 Terriglobales bacterium
GGGCATAGTCGCGGTTTTTCTGCTCGCGCGGCTCGCATTGCTGTTGTGGCGGCACCGCGCCGAACTGCGAATGTCATCCGCGGGTGGCTGAGGTCCGGTCGGCTATAGCCATGAGAGAGCGTGCCTGCGGCTTGCTCGGACCAGCCACATGCACGAAATGCAACGGCAAAGCGGCTGTCATGCCAGGGCGTCTTGCTCAACGGGCCAGGCTATAGGTGGCGATGTCCAAAGTCGAGGGGGTTCTGCGCAACAGGGTTTAATTCCTGTCCTTGCTTCAGGAGTCGCTCGATAGCGCGATCAGCTAGCCTGACTTTCGCAAAACTGATGGCATAGGCGAGGCGCGAGGGTGCGCCATCGTCTTTATTGACGCATGTTTCGCTTGACATGGGTATGTTCATATGGCTAGATGAAAGAAATTAACATATTCGAACGTGAAGTCGGCGGCCGGCGATACCGCGTTGCATCCCAGTCGGTGTGGGATCCCGGCCGGCAGCGTCCTTTCGCGCGGCAGGCCGTTTTGGGCCCTGCCGATCCGCCGCCCGTCGCGGATTTGGCCCAGGTGCGCACCATTGGCAGCCAGCGAGTCGGGGATGCCGGCGCTTTGGCGTGGGTTGCCGAGCAACTGGATTTGATCGGGCTCATTGATCGGGCGTGCGGTCAAAAGGGATCCGAGGATGGCCCGACGATCGGTGAGATCGTTGTCGCCGTGGCGGTGCAGCGGGCCTGTGCGCCCAGCGCCAAGTGTCATCTGGCAGCCTTTCTGGAGTCGTGTCTGCCCCGTGTCTCATGCCTGCCGGCAGCGGCGTTCACCGGCCAGGTGTTTCATCGGTTAGCGGCGCAGGTCACTGAGGAGCAACTGGAGAAGGCGCAGATCGAAATCGCTCGTGCCGCAGTGGAACGCTTCGAGTTATCAACATGCGTGCTGGCGTTCGACACGACCAACTTCGACACGCATATCGCGACCACCACCGCCGGCGAACTGGCGCGCCGGGGTCACGCCAAAAGCAAACGAAGCGATTTGCGTGTCGTCGGATTGGCAACTCTGGTCAGCGAGACGGGACATGTGCCGCTGCTGCACCGGACCTACCCCGGCAATGGCTCCGACCAGGCGGTGCTCGGTTCTTGCCTGAGTGCGCTCGGCAAACTGCATGACGTGCTGGACAACGCGGAACAGCGCACCCGTCCGGCCTGCCGTACCCTGGTGAGGGACGGCGGCTCGTGGAGCGAGCAACTGGAACTCAACCTGGACGAGGCGGGCTACTATACCTTGATCTCGCTCCCTTTGAGCCATCGTGCCTCGGAGTTGGCGCTGCAACATGCGGCGCGGCGCGGGGCGATGAAGCCGCTGGGCGGGAAACTGGGCGACGTGCGGGCCGCACGATTGCGTATCCCGGTGGGAGAACTCGACCGCACGCTGGTGGTGGTGGAAAGCCAGGAACTGCTGCGCGGCCAAAAGCGAGGGATTGCGGCGGCGCTGCTTAAAGCAAAGGAAGAACTGCGGAAACTGGAGCGGCGGGCGGAGAGCGGCCGCATGAATCGCGAAGCTTTGGAAAGCCGGATTCAGAAAGCATTACAGCGCGAGCACCTGGCAGAGTTCGTTGTGGCGGAGGTCAAAGAACGAGGCGGACGGCTGTGGCTGGACTGGCATGTCGACGCGGCGCGGAGACGCATGTTGGAGCGCACCCGGCTGGGACGGCGCGTGCTTTGCACCGACCGCCATATCTGGAGCACAGGAAGGATCCTGAATGCTTTCCGGGGGCAGTGGAATGTGGAGGAACTCTTCCGGCGGGCCAAAAAGGGCGGGGTGGCGCCATGGGGCCCATCTCATCAGTGGTCCGACAACTCCCTGCGATTACACACCTTCGCGACAGTCATCGGCCTGGAACTGGTCAGCCTGGCACGCCTGGCACTCGGCCATCAGAATTCCGCACGGGGCATGATGAAGACACTGTCCGGGATCGAAGCGACATTGGTGCGTGTCCGGACGAAACAACGGGGACGCCCCGCTACGGTATTGCTCGCACCGGATCTGACCCGCGAACAGCTAGCCTGTGTCGAAACCTTTGAATTGGGGCGCTGGATGCCAGCACTTCTTTCATCTAGTATCGAAAGCACGGTGCAATCAGACAGGAGGCCCGCTGCGTGAGAAAAACACCTCCATTTTTGCGAAAGTCGGGCTAGATCCGCATCAAAGAGCAATGGACTCGTGCGGTCGTGGCTTTCAGCCTACGCGCGAAAACTGGTGTAACTACTGATCGGGATTGGTTCTGCAGATGCGCGATTGAGGCGGACGGTGCGTTCTTCAGGAGTCTCGATGATAACGTTGCGGCTTTATCCAAGAAATAACGTGGCCTGATTGATGGAGAAATTAGAGCCTATTTGTCCAGGCCGCTCGTGAGTTGCACCTTGCTTGCTAAAGCATCCAAAGCCTTCTGGAGCGCCGCAACCTGATCCTGTACCAAGCGGACGGTTTCGCGCTCCTGCTCAAGCTCGGCGTGTTCCTTCTGTAGCTCATTCAGCAGCATGGGCGTCAGCTTGTGGTACTGGACGGTTTCGACTTGGCCGTCTTTGTTTCGGACCACAAGCTCGGGATACACCACAGCCACCTCTTCAGCGATCAAGCCGTAATCTACCGGCTTCGATCCGTCTGCGTATGGTTGCCGATAGCGGAAGGTGACGGGCCTAAGCTTGAGCAGACCACTGCTTGCGTCGGCCATGTTCTGGATGTCTTGCTTATACCGACGCGATGAATTCATGGTTCCGAATTGGCCGTTGGAATCTATCAAAACGGCCACAGGGTTCGGCTGGCCCGGAGCAACGCCCTGAACTCCAGCCACAAAGAAAGACGTGTGTGTGCCGCTGGTCCCAATGCGGATTGTGCCATTATCGCCCGCCAAACCGTTATTGCCGATATCAATGTTGTTACTATTTCCGCCATTTCCGCCGAAGTTAGATCCGGCGCTGTACCCGAGGGCGATGTTATTGCTCCCGGTGCTACTGAATAGCGCTAAAGTGCCGTACGCCGTGTTGTTGCTCCCCATGGAATTATTCTGAAGCGCACCGTACCCGGTAGCCGTGTTCGAGTTCCCGGTTGTGTTTTCGAGGAGTGCAAGAGCGCCGCTGGCTGTGTTCTCCATCCAAGTAGTGTTCTCGTGAAGAACGGAAACCCCGTAAGCGGTGTTTTGCATGCCGGTGGTATTGTTGTTGAGCACTTCAACTCCACTCGCAGTGTTGGCGCTTCCGCTCGTGTTTGTCCGGAGTGCGCTATACCCAATGGCAGTGTTCTCGATCCCCGTCGTGTTTAGATTGAGCGCAAGAGCGCCGCTGGCGGTATTCCAATTCCCGGTAGTGTTGGCGGAGAGCGCCGAGGCCCCAGTGGCCGTGTTGTAAGCTCCGGCGGTATTGTTGGCAAGCGCATAACTACCGCTCGCGCTATTAGACTGCCCCGTGTTGACCGCCAAAGCACCTAAACCGACCCCTAGGCTACTTGGTCCCAAATTGTGAAGAAACAAAGTCCCGCTCTTCCGGACACTCCCCGCTAGCTCCACGTCCGCGGTCGAGTCCACAGTTAAAGCAGCTGCCCCTCCAGTAGTCAGGCTCAACGATCCCATTCCCGAGGAGAAGATGCCCGTCCCCGCGTCTCCTGAGAAGCTCAGCGACGGCGCGCTCGCCGTGCCTTGCGCCAGCGTAAACCCGGTGGAGGACGCGTAGTACCCATTGATATCAATAACCAAATCGGGGTTGCTACCGTTGGTAACAGCGCTTATGGAGCCGTTCATGATTCCCGCCGGGACGATGGCCGCGTTGTTTCGAATGTCACCCGTTATGTCATCAAGCGTTACGGCTGTCGGGGGGGTGTTTGGAGATGCTACTGTGGGATATAAGGTAAGGTATCCCACTGGCGAGCCTAACGGGTTCGGGATAGTTGTAATGTTTAGCGAGTATGCTTGCGCGATGTCAGGAATGCTGCAATTGGTACTCACTTGAATTGGAAAACTCCGGATGCCTGGCGGATACGAACTCAGGCCGGGTGCACCGAACGGGCTCGGAAACATTTGGCTGGCGCGCGTATCAACCACACGACAAGGCGTCATAGCCACGAAGACCAGCGAGCCTGCAGGCGTGGTGGCTTTGGGCGAAGGTTCGTGAATTTCTTGCCTTGATAACGTGATTTGTCTCTCGTTGAGCGAGGGCTGCCAGTACAGCGGAGCCTGCCAGTTCTTTAACTGGGCATCGGCGCTTCCGGCAACCTGGGCTATTAACCTCGTGCCCAGGCAAAAGCAAACCGCAACTGTAAGATGAGGCATAACTGCGATTCTGCCACTTATCCATGTCCAAGTGAGGTCATGTCCAGGTGGGGTCAAGTGAATACGGACGGCACCGTGAACCGGGCGCTCTACGGAAACAGGGTGCTGTTCAATGGCATTCCCGCGCCCGGCCTCTTCGCCCAGACCGGAACGGGCCAGGGCGGTGCAGCAATTCTCAACCAGGATAATTCCCTGAACACTCCGCAGAGCCCCGCAGCGCGAGGCTCGACTATCCAGATTTTCCTCACGGGGGAGGCAACGAATCCCGCGGGAAATCACCGGCGGAGTTACGCAATCCGGCTCGAAGACCCCAGCCCAACCTGTGAGCGTTAAGATCGGCGGCTCGGACGCGAAGGTCGTAGCGGCCCTGTCCGCTCCGGGGACATCGCTGGATTACTACAGGTGAATGCGGTAATTCCCTCGGGCGCGGGAAGCCGTTCCGTACCGGTGTTAGTGCTCATCGGCAATGCCGGTAGCCAGCCTACAGCCACTGTGTCGGTCCAGTGAGTCAGTAAGGCGATCCCGTGACATCCATGGTCTTCAGGGCTGGACCGATTTACTCCACAACTCTTTTCTGAATGCCGATGCTCGCGACTGCGGAATAAAGAGGCGTTTGGCCCAGGCAGAAGCAGTTCGTCATCCCAGCACAGTGTTCTGAAGGGAACCGTCCAACGCGAGCGTAACAATAGCGGACACGCTTCCAGAAATGCGCGCTGCATCCGCCTGCGCCGCGTGCTTGCCCTGCCCTGTCCACCGGGCATCAACCCCTGGGGGTTGAACGGCGTAATTTCCGTCAACCTTTCGCCTTGTGTTCGCCCGCTGTCCCATGCTATTCTGCTGTCACCGCATCCTGCGGCAGTGGAGTCAAAAATGACAATCAGCCAAATGCTTTTGCCCGAATTCGACGCGGAAATGAAGAATACCCGCAAAATCCTGGAGCGTATCCCAGAGGACAAGCTCGATTACAAACCGCACGAAAAATCGATGTCTCTCGGAAGGTTGGCCGGTCACATTGCCGAACTGCCAAACTGGGCGAAAAATACGATCGAGCTGGAGGTGCTCACAATCACGCCAGGACAATACAAGCCTTACAT
>JBOGLG010000006.1:0-81253 GCA_050745985.1 Terriglobales bacterium
CAGCACGCTCTCGGGATGAAACTGCACGCCCTCGACGGGAAATTGTTTGTGCCGAAGTCCCATGATGGTGCGGCTTCCGTCTTTCTCTGTGGTCCAGGCGCTGACTTCCAGGTCGGATGGCAGGTTCTTTTCTTCGACAATTAGCGAGTGGTAGCGTGTCGCTGTCATAGGCATGGGAAGGCCCTGAAAGACGGTCTTGTTGTCGTGCATCACGGGGCTGGTCTTACCGTGCATGAGATGCGGCGCGCGAACGACGCGTCCACCGAAGGCTTCGCCGATGGCCTGATGTCCCAAACACACACCGAGCAGGGGAACTTTCCCGGCGAAGTGTTGAATCAGTTCGATGCTGATGCCCGCATCCCGCGGCGTGCACGGCCCGGGAGACACGACGATCCGTTCCGGTTTCAGTGCTTCAATTTCACTTAAAGTCACCTGATCGTTGCGCCGAACTTCGACTCTTTCACCTAGTTCTCCGATGTACTGAACGAGGTTGTAAGTGAACGAATCGTAATTATCGAGGACGAAAACCACGGAGGAACTCCTTGCGATGAGATTACACCAGTCACTCGCGATAAGTGACTGTTCGATTGCGGATTGTCCCCTGAACGGGCCATCCTCATACACAACCGTGTCATTGACCCACGGCGCTCTGGCATCGCATTATTCCCATAGTTTTTCCTACGCCACTTAAACGCCACTTGGAGGGACCGGATGGCCGAGCCCCAGGAAAAAAGGGCTACGCGCCGCTTCGCGCTGCGCGTGCCTGTAACAGTGAACCGCGACCACGCGCCGCAGAATGAGCCGGCTCAAATCCGCGATGTCAGCGCGCGCGGTATCAGTTTTTACCTCGAATCCGCCATCGAGCAGGGAGCGAACATTGGATTTACATTGACACTGCCGCCGGAGATCACTTTGACCGAGAGCATTCGCGTGCAGTGCAAGGGCCGCGTGGTGCGCGTGGAAAACGGCCGGGCCGACGGTAAAGTCGAAGTCGCGGCGATCATTGAGGAATACGAGTTTCTGCCCGAAGCGTAAGAAGGACTGTCGTGCGTCCGACCTCAGGCTTCGCGAAATAGTTTTCATCCTGGGCCCGTCATTCCGGTTTCAATGCTTGTTTTCGTAGCAACCCACAAAGGTCTGAATCCAGAAGTGTTCTTCTCTCACGCCGCCACAAGTGATATGTTTCCTTAAAAGCTTCCAATTGGGGATGGTTGTGCCCGGAAACCGAATCCGAGTCGTGTGCGCCGCATTGCTGGCGTTGTGTACGTGTGGAGCGCTCGCGCAGAATTTTGGCCCGCCGCGCCAGATTCGGAACATTCGCATCGTTCACGAGAAGGGCGTGCCTGCGGTTGAAATCACTTCCAGCGGTTCGGTGATTCCGCAGATCCAGTCTCTCGACTTGCCTCCGCGGTTGGTCATCGATCTGCCAAACTCGCGTTTGGCGATGGCGAAGCATCGAATCGAAATCCAGAAGGACAATATCACCGCGATCCGCGTGCGGCAGTTCCAGAACTCGCCGCCGGTGACGCGCATCGTGCTCGACCTTCTCGCGCCCTACGGGCACTCGTGGGACGCTGCCGGCACCCGACTCATGGTGCGTCTCAAGCCGCCGGAAGACGTTAACGCGGGCAAGACACCGACCTCGCAGCCCGACATCGCACCGGGGTTCGCGCTGACCAAGGATGCGGCTGTGATTCCGGTGAGCGGATCAGGCGGGGCGACCGTGATGGATGCAAGCCGAATCGCCGCCGGCTCTTCGGTGACCGCCGGTTCTGACACAACCATTCTTCACCTTCCGCGCGGAGGCGAAGTGCGCGTCTGTCCTGGTACGACGGTTTCGGTGACGCCGTCGCAGAGCAAGCGTGACTTAATGTTTGGCATGAGCACCGGAGCAATCGAAACCCACTACTCGCTCGCCGCGTCCGCCGATGCCGTGCTTACGCCGGATTTCCGCATCATGTTCGCGGGCCCGGGGGAATTTGATTACGCCATCAGCGCCGACTCGCACGGCAACACTTGCGTGCGTTCCCTGCGCGGGAATACATCTTCGGCAATTGTTTCGGAGTTGATGGGCGACCGCATCTACCAGGTTCGTCCTACCGAGCAAGCGGTATTTCATTCGGGGCAGATCGACAAGGTTGATACCGATGTTCCTCTCGAATGCGGATGTCCTCCGCCGTCACCCGTGTTGCGGACGAGCAATCCGGCCACGCCCACGGAGCCCTCAGCCGAGATGCCGTCGAAAGTTCAGCTAGGCGCAAGTTCTGAAGTCGCAGCCAGCAATCCTCCTGCGAACCCCAGTGGAACGCGCTTGTCGAACGGCCCGGAAGTCGCGCCGCTGCCCGCAACTCAGCCCAGCGACGTTCACGTGCAGGTGGATGCGCCTTTCGTCTTCAGCGCGAAGAACCGCGCTGCCGGGGTACCACCGGCGCCGCTGACCGCGGCTCGCGAATTGCCGGTTGAATATTCTCCGAACCGGCAGGTTCATCTTGACGCCGTTGTGCAGGCGCCGCAGCCTGACAAGACGGCTGATCTAAACAAGGCCGATCGCCGCGGCTTCTTTGGACGCGTCGGCGGATTCTTCTCCAGAATTTTCAAATAAGCGTCTTCCATTCAAATAAGCGTTTTCAATCGGCGTAGCGGGAAATCCTTTTTTCGTCCCGGCGCTTCCTAGAGCAGGTCAGTCCAACTTTCTCGTTCGCCGGAGCGCGCCATGACCGCAGCCTCGTTCGACCCGGGCCCCAATCTGTTTTCAGTGTTCTCCAGCGAGAC
Organism: Terriglobales bacterium; assembly: GCA_050745985.1. GTDB lineage: Bacteria > Acidobacteriota > Terriglobia > Terriglobales > Acidobacteriaceae > JABCZH01. Next base: position 2,773 of record JBOGLG010000006.1, read on the forward strand.
CTCGCGCCGAGCGCGGCGGGAAACATTCGCACTTTCGCTTCTTGGGCAGGCGGCGATTCTGGCCGTGGTCATCTACTTCACGAGCTTCGTTATTCGGAGCGGGCCGGAAATCGCAAGCCGCGTCCCGCATTTGGAGGAGTGGCCAATTATTTTTTCCGGCCATAACGGAGGGGGTGGCGGAAATTTTGATTCGCTGCCCGCGTCGCAGGGAACTCCGCCGCGGACTTCGCTGAAGGCGCAGATCGTTCCTCCGACGGTCATCGTGCCGAAAGAAATGCCGAGGCTTCCAGTCGAAGAAACCGTGGTGACTGCGCCCGAGGTGAAGTTCCCGCAGACCGGACAGATTGGCGATCCCACTTCGCAGTTCTCACAGTGGAGGTCGGACGGTCCCGGCGGCCCGGAAGGCATTGGATCCGGCTGCTGCCAAGGAATCGGGCCATCGACTGGCCCGGGAGTGGGGCCGGGGCCATCCGGAATTTATCCGGCAGGGAAGATGGGCGTATCAGTGCCGCAGGCGATCTACAGCCCCGAGCCAAGCTTCTCCGACGAGGCCCGGAAATCGAAGACGCAGGGAATCGTCACTTTGATGGTGGTGGTCGGCAAAGACGGCAATACTTACGATCTTCGAGTATCGCAAAGCCTGGGAATGGGACTGGATGAGAAGGCGATTGAAGCAGTGAAGAACTGGCGCTTCAGGCCTGCAATGTTAGGCGGCAAACCGGTCGCGACGCAGATCGCGGTGGAAGTGGATTTCCGGCTGTACTGAAAGAGCAGTGGCCAGTGGATAGAGTTCAGTAAGAACCTACGAATGTTGCGTTTCCGGCCTTACCGACCACTAGCCACTAGCCACTGACCACTTAAACCTAGCTTCTTTTGATTGCCCGCCGCAACGGTTCGGCGCGTTCACGTAGTTCATCGGCAAAATCGGCGCCGCGGCTCGCGACGTCCCGGACGCGGTCGCCGACATCGCGCACCCGATCTTTGGCGTCGTCGGCCCAATCGTTCAAAGAGTCTTTGGCATCTTCGTAGCCGCGTTGCAGATCGCGGCGCAGGGCTTTGCCGCTCTTGGGCGCGAGCAACATCCCGGCCAGAGCTCCCGCGCCCAGCCCGATCAATAGGAACGTGATCGCCGTTCCAACATTGCCGCCTTCCGAAGATGAATATCGTCCGCTGCTCATGATGAAGTCCTCAATTTCCGCCCGCCGAATTGCAGGCATATTTGCGAAAGCCCGAGTCAAACCCAAGCCATTCTAGTCCTAGCGTGAGTGGCCAGCGGATGAAATCCGCGATCGGCCCCATTTCGCATTTCTTCGATGAGTTCGCGGGCGGGAAGGTTTCCCTTCCTGCGCACCTGAGTGTAAAATAACGCTTTAGCCCTCGTGGCGGTGGAACTTTGGGGCTGTCCCGCCCTTCGGCGTGTTGCGCCTGCCCAGGGCAGGCTCTTCCGCCGGCGTCAAACCGCAATCCTACAAGGAGAGTTCTTCAAGCGATGTCGATCCCTGCCACCCAACTCCGTCCCGGCATGATCATCAAGCACAACAATGATCTGCATTCGGTTTTCAGCGTCGAGCATCGCACCCCCGGCAACCTGCGCGCCTTCATTCAGGCCAAACTGCGCAACCTGCGCACCGGCGCCATGTTCGAACACCGCTTCCGCTCGCCTGACCCGATCGAGAAGATCAATGTGGACGAGCAGGAGATGGAATTCCTCTACGCCGACGGCGACAGCTACTACTTCATGGATACCACCAACTTCGAGCAGACACATTTGACGAAGGAGATCCTGGGCGACGCCGTGGATTACCTGACCCCGAACCTCCAGATTCAAGTCGAGTTTTTCGATGGCAAGGCGGTGGGAATCGAATTGCCCCAGACCGTGGTCCTCACCGTGGTGGAAACCGAACCTGGGCTCAAGAGCGCGACCGCGTCAAGCGTCACCAAGGCCGCCAAGACGGAAACCGGACTGGTGGTGCAGGTGCCGCCGTTCATCAATGAAGGCGAAAAGATCAAGGTGGATACGGCCGAGGGCGTATATCTGTCACGGGCGCAGTAGATGGTTCTGACATGCCGAGATCAGATATAGCTGATAGTACATCCCAAGCCCGCCGCTTTCTGGTGCGGGGACGCGTCCAGGGTGTAGGATTTCGCTGGTTTGTCGAGCGGGAGGCGCACATGCTCGGAATCGCCGGCTGGGTGCGCAACAATGCCGATTCGAGCGTGGAAGTGCTGGCTATGGGCACGAGAGATCAGCTTAGCGGGCTCAAGTCGCGCTTGCAGCAGGGGCCGCGGGCCGCGCGCGTGGATTCGGTCGAAGAAAAAGACGCCAAGCCGATAGCAGGTCTGACCACATTTCGCATTGAAGGAGCCTGGTAATGTCAACCAAGGTTGCATCCATCAAGCCGGAAATGAATTGTGAGCCGCTGAAGAAGCTGATTCGCGAAGTGCCGGATTTTCCCAAGCAGGGGATTCTGTTTTACGACATCACCACTCTCCTGAAAGACAAGCGCGGTTTTGCCATGCTGATTGACGCACTCGCCGACCATTACATCAGCAAGGATGTCGATCTGGTGCTGGGAATGGAGGCGCGAGGATTCATCTTCGCGCCGGCGCTGGCCTACCGCCTGAACGCCGGGTTCGTTCCCGTGCGTAAGCCGGGCAAATTGCCGGCGGCGACAGCGAAGTATGATTACGCGCTCGAATACGGCACCAATACCCTGGAGATCCACAAAGACGCGATCCAGCCCGGCCAGAATGTGCTGATCGTTGATGACCTGCTCGCCACAGGCGGGACCGCAGAAGCCACCACCAAGCTGGCATCGTCGCTGGGCGCGAAGATTGCCGGGTTGGGCTTCGTGGTGGAGTTGGACTTTCTAAAGGGCCGCGACAAACTGAAGCAGTACGATGTGTTTTCGCTCCTGCACTATGACAAGTAGCTCTACCTGAGAAGAAGCCCGATGATGAGCGCCCAGCTGCCGGCGCCGAAGACGATTGTCAGGGTCAGCCCTAAAATCCGGCCCCATCGAAGCGACGGCTTAACGCAAACTTCTTCTTTCTCCTTGGCCAGCGTCGCAATGAGCTCTTGTAAAGTCTGTTTCCTCTGACCGGCCTGGAAAGCTCCCGGTCCCGAAATTCGTATGTGAGTGCCCATACATCATTGGATGTGGGCTGCTCGAGTTGACACCTGCGGGGTTGTAACCTTCTCGTCAAATCTCCGTGACAATTCATTTGCTACTTTACGCCAACTCCGGTCACGGTCGTGGGGTCGCCGGTCTGATGCTCAACAATCTGGAAGCGCAAGAAGTCGTGAATGGCCGCCAGCGCTTTCGGGTCCGCTGCTTGAATTGTCACCTTCCCACCGGAATCCATTTTCTCGAATTGGTAGTGGATTTGATCGCGCAATTCGATCATTGCCTGCACACCGGGAGGATTCGTGGCATGGATGAACAGGGGCGCGTCGAAGTCGCCGGCGGCAAACATCTGGGCGATGTGCGCGAGGTGCATCCGAATCATGTCGCGGCTTTCGGTATCTTTCGAGTCGTTCGCGAGCACCTCGATGGCGCCGCCATCTTTGAATAACCGGAAATGATGCGTCGTCTTCAGGTGGGAGAATCCCATGGCGTGGTCTCCGCGGGTATCCATCGCCGCGTGGCGGTCGTCGGCGCTTTGATTTTTCTGGCCCAGGGCGGCCAGGGTGAGGGTTAGAAATGCAAGTGCGGCTGCGGTTTTCATGGCTTTTCTTTGCTCCTGAGTTTTTGCTTGAATTGCATCTTCGGTTCGGCACGCTTCAGCCCATCGGGAAGGCTCTCCAGCAGTCGTGCCGGCTTTCCTCCGCCGCCACGGGCCAAGCGCGAATCCCAGTTCTTCAAGATTTCTTCCAACTGCGCCCGCAGAGCAGTCCAATCTTTGATTTGGTTCTTCACGTCTTCGAGTTTCGATTTGGCCAACTTCTGCGCCTCACGACAGGGAAACTCGCCGGCATCGCGCTTTTTGAGCAGGGTCCGTAGTTCCGGCAGAGAGAAGTTCACACTCAAGGCCCGGCGAATCAAGCGGACCCGCTCCAGCGCTTGGGGGGGATAGTCGCGATAGCCTCCGGTGGAGCGTGACGGTTTCGGCAAAAGCCCCAGGCGCTCATAGTGCCGCAGCGTGTCGGTGCTGATGCCCACAAGTCGCGCCAATTCGCCAGAACGCATGGAGGATCCGCTTGTTGGAGGGAGCTTACACCCCGGAACGGATTCCAGGGTCAAGAGAAAAAGGGTCAACCTTCGGTGACGATCAATGCGGCGCTTGTGGCCAAGTACCCCTTCCGCCGGAACCAGTCTTCCATCGCGGCCTTCAAATCGTTCAACGGGACCTTGGAGCCGATTTCCATCAGCCCGTCGGCCGTCGGCAGGGTGTCGTCAAAGACGCTGGCGTTGGTGAAATTGCGCATGGCGAAATTGTCCAGCCACTTCATGGGGCAAGGGAGGCGCTGGCCGTTGTTGTCGTACTCAACGCGAATTCGGCGGGCGAACATGCCAAAATTTAACCACAGGGAACACGGAAGGACACAGGGAAGACTTACTGTGGCGGCGCTGCCGGCACCGGCGTCTCGCCACCACCAGTATTCACTAGATCTTTCAACTCTTTGCTCGGCTTAAAGAAAGGAATTTTCTTGGCCGGAACTTCCACGCGGTCGCCGGTCTTGGGATTGCGCCCCACCCGCGGCTTGCGCTGGCGGGTGCGGAAACTGCCAAAGCCGCGAATCTCGATCTTGTCGCCCACGCGGAGTGAGCGCACGATGCTGTCAAAAATGGTTTCGACGATGACTTCACTGTCTTTACGCGTCAACTCCGCCAGCCGGGAGACCTCGTCGATCAAATCCGCTTTTGTCATACGCTTCGTCGCTCCGTGTCGGTGATTTCGCGTCCGGCCGTGGTTTGTGGGGGCCCCGGGGTTCCCTCACCACATTAGGACACCCATAACCTTCTCAAATTTCAGGGGTTGTGCGCAAGTGGCTTGTGGATGGCCGGGAGTTCGAAGTTCAATTTCATGGGAGACTCCTCCTCGAAGAGCCTGGAATTGGCGGATTGAAAGGGCGCGGCTTCGAGCCGCGCCGCACTTCGTTCTAGACACCGTTCTAGACACTCCGGCACGGCTGGGAAAGCCGTGCCCTTCAAAGCTCGGGGCGGCAAGCGAATTCTTCATCGCAGCAGACTTTCTACTTCCACAAATAATAAAACCCCATCTGGTTCTCCATCAGCTTTTCGCGAGTTGGCAGCCACTGGGAAACATCGCCGAAAAGCAGGTCAAAGGCCGTCTCTCGCCGCCGCTCCGGGTGCACCAGCACCGGCTCGCCTTTGATGTTGACGGCCTTGGCGGTGTCTTCAACCGCCGCCTGAAAGTCCGCCACCTGATCGATCAGGTGCATGGAGAGGGCTTCGTCGCCGGTCCAAACTCGGCCATCGGCAATGGCCTTGATGTCGGCCTCCTTGGCGTGGCGTCCGTCGGCAACCGCTTTCACAAACTGGCCGTACATGTTGTCAATCAGAGATTGCATGTAGGCGCGCTCGGCGGGTGTCATCTCGCGGGTCGGATCTCCGGTGTCTTTGAATTCGCCGACCTTGAGCAGTTCCGGCTTGAGCTTCATCCAGCGCATCAGGTCGCCATAGTTGACCCATTCCGCGATCACGCCGATCGACCCGACCACGCTGCCATTGTCGGCATAAATCTTGTTGGTGCCGGCGGAAACGTAATACGCGCCGCTGGCGCCGACGGTTTCGATGGAAGCGACGATACGCTTATGCTTCTGGTCGCGGATGCGCTTGACGGCGCGATAAATCTCTTCCGAGGCAGCTACACCACCGCCCGGCGAATTGATATGAAGGATGATGGCCTTGATGGAGTCGTCGTCGCCGAACTTCTTGATCTGGCTGACGACCGTCTTGGGATCAAGGATGACGCCATCCAGGTCGATGACGCCGATCTTGTCGCCAAAGCGGGTGAGTGATCCCTGATCGCCGCCGGCGTGCAGCGTGAGATAGACCAGGGTAAACACCGCCAGCGTGAACAGAAAGAAGGCTCCGCCGCCGATGAGGACCCAGAGCCAGGTGCGGGAACGACCGTCTTCAGGCATATGGGCAGAGTGTAGCACTTAGGGATAGTTTCTGGTTTCTGGTGACGGAGTGATCACCGCAAGTACTCTTGGTGCAACGCTGACCTCAACCGGAGTGTGGCAGACGTATTCGCCGTCGGCATAGACGTCAAGTGGATGTGCAGTCTCGATCTTCAACTGAGGCGTTTGGTGGTATTCAAACTCGCGTACTCGCAGGTGCTTCCCAAAGTAGATGGTTGGGAACAGGCAGAGCAACTTGAAGGGATCAAGCGCGCGGAGAATGCAAAGGTCGAGCAAGCCATCATCAAGCTGCGCCCGCGGCGCGATTTTCATGCCGCCGCCGTAGGCAGGCGCGTTGGCAAAGGCGGCGAGAATGGTGGGTTGGGTGTGGCCTGGGCTTCCATCGTAAGTGATCTTCATTGAGACCGGCGGAAACTGGAAAATCGCCGGCAAGAGTCTCAGAGCGTACCCGCCGTGAGCGCGGAGCCAGCGCGGCAGTTGGTTGGCCCGACGCGCGACCTCAGCGTCGAGGCCAACGCCACCTACACAGCAAAAGTAGTGCTCACATGGGGCTACTGCTGACCGGCTGGTGATCACTCCGAGATCGATGGTGCGGAGGTTGCTGCCTGTGGATGTGAACTTCTTCCACGCCGCGAGAGCGTCTCTTGTGCGGCGCAGACCGAGAGATCGGGCGAAGTCATTTCCGCTTCCGCAAGGGACCATGAGGACGGGCCGCCGGAGCTTCACCAGTTCAGGCAGGTAACGGTGGACAGTGCCGTCGCCGCCGAAGATGAGGATTGCATCGGTGTCGTTTGGATTCGCGGGTAGGCCCACGTGCCAGGTCGCCCCAGAGTTCCTCTCGAATGGCCGCAGGTCTTTCTCGGAGGCGTTAAGCCCGAAGATGGCGGCGGCACGCATGTGTCTGGGAATTTAACCACAGTTTGCGTGGGGACAGCCGCCCTCGGCTGTCCCGAGGAGCGAAGCTCCGCAGCTTTATGGTTTTAATCTTCTACGATGGACACCATTCTTGTTTTCCTACCCAAGGCAGTAAACACGTCACCCGGCACTAGTGAAACGACCGGTTGAGTGATCGTTTGCTGAATGAGACGAACCGCTTTTTCTTTGATCTTCCGGCCCGCTTCCGCGCCGGATGTTGCCAAACCGGCTTCGACCAACAACCTATCCAGCCGTATCAGCCGCCAACGAGTAGGGTCGGAGGCTCCGACAACGTTTGTCTGATGCTTCCACAAAGGGAAATAAGAATTCTCATCCTCAGCCAGATCTCGGGTGCCGGTAAATATGATTTTGCTTAGCACCACTGCAACGCGTTCTATGTTCTCCGGAACCTCATCCTTTTGAAATTGCTTCTCCCAGTCCTCGCCTGCTTTCACCGCCATCTCGGCGGAGTGAAAGTCCGCTACAATCCGACGCGCCAGGTCCTTCTTGGTCTGCATGGGGTGTACTTCGCGCTTCATCTTCTCGATGTCCGGGATCTGCACATCCGTCAGCAGCTCGTAGTATCGCCACATCATTTCGTCGGAGATGGACATGATCTTGCCGTACATCTCCAACGGCGATTCATGGATGCCGACAGCGTTGCCGAGCGACTTCGACATCTTCTGCACGCCGTCGAGGCCTTCGAGAATCGGGGTGGTCAGCACCACCTGCGCTTCTTGTCCATAGGATCGTTGCAATTCGCGTCCCACCAGCAGATTAAATTTCTGGTCGGTGCCGCCGAGTTCCACGTCGGCTTCGAGCGCCACCGAGTCATATCCCTGGGCCAGGGGATAGAGCAGTTCATGGACCGCAATGGGTTTTTCTTCCAGAAAGCGTTTGTGGAAGTCTTCGCGCTCCAGCATCTGCGAGACCGTGTACTTGGCGGCCAGGCGGATGAAGTCATCGGCGGTGAATTTCGAGAACCAGCGGCGGTTGAAATCGATGACCGTCTTCTGGGGATCGAGAATCTTGAAGACTTGCGCTTTGTAGGTCTCGGCGTTCTGGGCGATCTGTTCGGCAGACAACGGCGGACGAGTGACGGAGCGGCCGGTAGGGTCGCCGATCATGCCGGTAAAATCGCCGATGAGAAAAATTGCAGTGTGGCCGAGATCCTGGAAATGTTTGAGTTTGCGCAGCACGACGGTGTGGCCGAGGTGAAGATCGGGGGCCGTCGGGTCCATGCCCAGCTTGACCCGCAGAGGCTTGCCGGAGGCGCGGGATTTTTCGAGCTTGGCTCGCAGGTCGCTCTCGCGAATGATCTCGGCGGCGCCCTTCTTGATGTAGGCCAGTTGTTCGTCAACCGGAGCGAAGGTGGACATGGAGACTGATTATAGCGGCAGGTTAAGAGTGCGGGCGCGCCAGGTTTGCGGTACACGCCGGAAAATCACTGGTACAATCTCAGCCAATTTCGGTTTGTCCGAGGGGGCGTCAATCGAAAACCTGGTCTGACAAGGAGGTCCGCCGTGGGGCCGCTAACTTCATGCTCATTCGTCCTGGCCGCTGCGCTCTGCTGGATGTCGCTGGCGCAAGGTGTGGGGCAGTACATCGCAGCTGCCAACCCAGTTCACATCTTCCCCGCCTTGCAGACCCACATGCCCACCAGGCACGGCAACGTATCGCACATCCAACCTCAGGAACAGACTGAAGCCATTGCGCAATCGAAAATCAAGCCGGACACGGTGGAACTGCAACGCGAGTCGCGGGAGCTTTTGGAGCTTTCACAATCGTTACAGGCCGATATCGAATCTGTGAACAAAGGCCTGATGCCCAAAGACACGATTGACAAGCTGAAACGGATTCAGAAGCTGGCTAAGCATCTGAAGGGGGAGTTGGAGCCGTAGGGATTCCGCCTTAGCTGCGTGAAACCAATCTGCGGTTCGTGATCTCGAACTTTCCTGCCAGCACGATATTTATCGCTTCGCTATAGGCGATGTGCTCTTGCTCCAGAATTCTGGCCGCGAGGGAACGTTCGTCGTCGATGTCGAGGACGGAGACGGTCTTCTGCACAATGATGGGGCCGTGGTCGAGTTCTTCGTCCACGAAGTGGACCGTGCAACCAGTGACTTTCACCCCATATGCGAAAGCTTGTTCCTGGGCTTCCAGGCCAGGGAAGGCCGGCAAAAGCGAAGGATGGATGTTGAGCACACGTTGCGGGAACTGCCGCACGAACCAGGGCGAAAGCAGGCGCATGTATCCGGCGAGGCAGACGAGGTCGGCGTTGTATTTTTGCAATGCGGCTGCAACTTCGCGGTCGTGAGCTTCGCGGTCTCTACCTTTGGAAGGAATGACCTGTGAGGCGAGTCCCAGGCGCTGGGCGCTGGCAATGCCTCCCGCATCGGCGCGATTCGAAATCACGACCGAGATTTGGGCATTGGGGATCCGGCCCGCTGCGACGTTCTTAGCGATGGCTTCGAAGTTGGACCCGCGTCCAGAGAGCAGGATGCCTAGGTTTTTCATGAGAGCTTTCAGCAGTCAGCTGTGGGCTTTCCGCCCGTCCATGATAATGCACACTCGTTTGTCCGAGGGAACTGACCGGTTTGCCCCGCCACACTCTGCTCCGCTATAGTTTTCTCATGTATCAGGATTTCCGTGCCCTGGATCGATGGTCGAAAAAAGAGGTCCATTGCATTTATCAGGCGCTGATTGTGGCCATCGCCACCCGGCACGCCGACGCCGTGGACATCAAGTTTCTGGTGGATGGGCGGACAGTATGGATCGCGCTGCCTCATCCCGCGTGGGTGGAATACGCCAATCGCACGGGAAAAGTGATCACCGATCCGCTGGCCATCGAGATTGCGGGCCACTACTTGAAGACTGCGCTGGAGTCGGGCGAGGGGGTGGGGCGCGAAATGTACTCGCTCACCGTGGCGCAGACTCTTGACCATCTTGAGGCGGTGGTCACCGAAGAGGTCGAAATCCTCTAAATCATTCTGACACAATTATTTGGGGTGTCCGGAGTTACTGTTAAGTACAATTCCTGAGAGCCTGAAGCAGCCGTTCGTCCCCGACGTCACTTGGAAGTCTGAGCGGAAAGGGGCACAATAGTTAGGTCTTTCCTACGGGCCGCTTCTTGAGCCCGTGTTTTCCTATGGCCAGCGTAACCATGGAAGTTGAATCAGCCGCCAGCAGTAACCAACCCCTCGCCCGGTGGGTGGAGGATCTGGCACAGCTTTGTAAGCCGGAGCGGGTCCATTGGTGCGATGGTTCGGCGGACGAGTACCAGGCCATGTTGCGGCTGATGGTCCAGACCGGCGTAGCCACGCCCCTGGATGAAGCCAAACGACCCAATAGCGTCCTCGTCCGGTCGCATCCCGCCGACGTCGCACGAGTGGAAGATCGCACCTTCATTTGCGCGCGGAGTAAGGACGACGCCGGCCCGACCAACAACTGGGAAGATCCGGGGAAGATGAAGGAAAAGTTGACCCGGCTTTTCGACAGCTCCATGGCCGGGCGCACCATGTACGTGATTCCCTATAGCATGGGGCCGATCGGTTCGCCCATCGCAAAAATTGGAGTTGAGGTTACGGATTCGCCCTACGTTGTGGCAAGCATGCACATCATGGCCCGGGTGGGGAGCAAGGTGCTGGAAGCCTTAGGCGACGGTGAGTTCGTCCGCGGGCTGCATTCGGTCGGGGCGCCGCTCAAGCCCAATGAGCAAGACTCTACCTGGCCCTGCAACGCGGAACAGAAGTACATCTGCCATTTTCCGGAGACGCGGGAGATCTGGTCGTATGGTTCGGGCTACGGCGGCAACGCCCTGTTGGGCAAGAAGTGCCACGCGCTGCGAATCGCGTCAGTACAGGCGCGGGATGAGGGCTGGATGGCGGAGCACATGCTCATCCTGAAGCTGATTAGCCCGTCTGGCAGGGTGAAGTACATCACAGGGGCCTTTCCTTCCGCCTGCGGTAAAACCAATCTTGCGATGCTGATTCCGACCATTCCCGGCTGGAAGGTGCAGACGGTCGGAGATGACATTGCCTGGATGAAGTTCGGCGCCGATGGGCGGTTGTACGCGATCAATCCTGAATATGGCTTCTTTGGAGTTGCCCCGGGCACCAGCATGAAGTCGAACCTCAATGCCATGCTGACTGTGACCCGGAACTCCATTTTTACCAACTGTGCGATGACTCCTGACGGCGACGTTTGGTGGGAAGGGATGACGGAACAGAAGCCGGAGGAATTGGTCGATTGGCTGCGGCGGCCGTGGACTCAGTTATCGGGGCGGAAAGCAGCCCATCCCAACGCGCGGTTTACGACTCCCGCCAGACAATGCCCGGTGATTGCGCCCGAGTGGGAAGATCCCAATGGGGTGCCCATTGACGCCATTCTGTTTGGAGGCCGGCGCGCCGGCATCGTTCCCCTGGTGACGGAATCTCTGAGCTGGCAGCACGGCACTTTTCTTGCAGCCACCGCCAGCAGCGAGACCACCGCAGCGGCGGCGGGTAAAGTTGGGGAACTGCGGCGCGATCCCATGGCCATGCTGCCGTTCTGCGGCTATCACATGGGAGACTACTTTGCGCATTATCTGAAGATTGGGGAGCGCTCGTCGAAGCTGCCAAAGATTTTTTACGTGAACTGGTTTCGGCAGGATGAGAATGGCAGGTTCCTGTGGCCGGGTTACGGAGAAAACAGCCGGGTGTTGAAGTGGGTGTTCGAGCGCTGCGACGGCACCGCCAATGCCACCGAGACACCGATTGGCCGGGTCCCCGGGCCGGGTGATCTGGATACGCAAGGATTGAACCTGCCGGCCGCGAACCTCGCCAAGCTGCTGAGCATAGATATTCCGGGCTGGCTGGATGAAGTGCCGCGAATCAAGGAACATTTCGCAAAGTTCGGCGACCGCCTGCCCAAGGGTCTTCACGAAGAAGTGGCCGGGCTTGAGCAGCGGTTGAGGGCGGCGAAGAAGTAATCAGACTTTCTTGATGGCGCGCACGATGGCCACGAGAAGCATGGCGCCGACGATGGCCACCAGAATGTTCGGCACCAACCCGCCACTCGAGTAAATTCCCACCAGGCCGAGAATCCGGCTTCCGATGATTGCTCCCACGATGCCGAGAAGGATGTCGGTGAGCGGGCCGTAGCCTGAGCCTTTCATGATCTTGCCGGTGGCCCAGCCGGCGATCAGGCCCACGATGACGATGTAGAGCAAGCCCATTCCGAAGATCATAGGGGTCTCCTTGGTCAATTTTAGGCGGGATGAATGTATCAGGTTTTTAGGGTGGGCAGGACGAGGTCGTCCCAAAATCTTGAATCGCGTAGGCCACGGAGAAAAGATCGCAGAGGGCGCAGAGGACGTCGCTGAGCGCCTGACTATTTACTTTGGCCGAATTCCAGCCACCGCCATCATCCTTCCGGTCACACCCTTTTCGGCGCGGTGCGAGAAGAGCAGGTCGGTGTGGCAGGATGTGCACAGCGGCGAAGCGTGGATGCTTTTAGCGGAGACTCCCGCATCCAGCAACTGGCGGCGATTGGCTTCGACCAGATCAAGAAAAATGTTTACAGGCAATTCGCTGTGGCCGGGGGCGCGGGCGGTGAGGAACAAGAGCGGGTATTTTTCGCGGACGGGATCGGACTCCTTGACCTCGCGAAAAAGATCAGCAGCATAGGCGAATTGGGATTCAAAGTTCACCCGAACTTCCTCGCCGACCGGATAGCAACAGCCATGGATTCCCGGCCCGATGGCGGCCTTGATGTCCCGAGGGCGGGTGCCGAAGCAGCCACGCATCTCTCCCACACCTTTCTCGACAATGCGCCGGACAGTGCCGCGCCAACCCGCGTGAAAAACCCCTACCGCATGGCGCTTGGTATCGACGAGCACGACCGGAAGACAGTCCGCGGTCTGGATGGCGAGCAGAATGCAGGGCGTGTCGGTGACCAATCCATCGCCGGCCAGTTGTTCTTGCGGCCGCTTCGAAACACAGTAAACAAGATCGGAATGAATCTGGCGCAGGGTCACCAGGGGCCAGAGCTTCTTTCCTTCGACCGCCCCGACCTGTCGTTCAAACGCCGCGCGGTTGCGCTCGACTACACCGCGGGAGTCCTGTTTGGTGAATCCCAGGTTCTGCGTATGTCCACCATATGCTTTGGAGAATCCTCCCTGGCGGGTGGAGAAGCCATGCACCAGCCACGGGATTTGGGAAAGAACAGGTACGCTAAGGATCGTGGTTGGCGATGTCCGGGCGGGGGGCACAGCAACATCTTAACAACACCTTTTTCGCCGACGTCCGTCAAACAGCTGCGTGGGTATAATTGCGGCTTCCATTCTGTCAAACCGGCATCTCGCAAAACTACATTTCAACGGAGATTAACATGCGTTCTTTGGTGGCGATAGTAGTCGTCCTGCTCGTGAGTCTGGGCGCGGCGCAGAATCGGACTGATTCCAGCAAGAAAGCGGCTGATCAAGAGAAATCGCCGCCCGTTAAGGTTACAGAAAAGAAGCAGGCGGAGAACGCGCCTAACGCTCCTGAAGCGGCAGTGATCACGACTCAGGAAGCGAAGCCGGCGGCCAAGGAGGACTCGGGCGACAAGGCCAAGGAAGAGCACTTCGACGTATCCGAGGTGGCGCCCGTGGTCACCCATCACCAGATCACGGTCGGCGGCAAGGCGCTTAAATACACTGCCACTGCGGGACGGCTTCCCATTAAGCGCCCCGACGGCAAGATTGAAGCGGAGATGTTCTTCGTGGCCTACACGCTGGACGGCCAGGATCCGGGCACACGTCCGCTGACGTTTGCCTTCAATGGCGGGCCGGGGTCGGCGTCCATTTGGCTGCACATGGGAGCGCTGGGGCCGCGGCGGGTCGCGATGCAGCCCGACGGCTTTATGCCCCCGGCGCCGTATCGTATTGAAGACAATCAGTACACGCTGCTCGATAAAAGCGATCTGGTGCTTGTGGATGCGATTGGCACCGGATTCAGCCGTGCCGAGAACAAGGAATTGTTCAAGAAATTCTGGGGGGTGAAAGGCGACATTGAGGCTTTCAGCGAGTTCATTCGCCTGTTCATCACCCGCAATGAACGCTGGGGTTCGCCGTTGTACTTGCTGGGCGAAAGTTACGGAACAACGCGCGCCGCAGGAGTGGCCGGCTATCTGGCCGATCGCGGCATCGCGTTCAATGGCATCACTTTGCTTTCGACGGTGCTGAACTTTCAAACTCTGGTGGACAACAAAAACAACGACCAGCCGTACATTTTCCTGATTCCGTCATACATGAACGTGGCGGCTTACCACCACAAACTGGCGCCTGATCTTACGGCGGACATGAACAAGGCGCGGCAAGAGGCGGAACACTGGGCCTCCGGCGAATATGCCCTGGCATTGGCAAAGGGAGACGCGCTTACGGCAGAAGAGCGGCAAACTGTCATTGAGCACATGGCGCGCTATACCGGCCTGAGCAAAGAGGTGATCGACCAGGCCAATCTGCGGATCGATGTGCCCAAGTTTACACACTATTTGCTGATCGACCAGAAGCTCCGTGTGGGCCGGCTGGATGGCCGCTTCACCGGGCCCGATCCCGATGGCCTGTTGGACACCGACTTCTATGATCCTTCGGGATCGGAGACCGTTCCACCCTACACCGCCGTGCTGAACAACTATGTGCGCACTGAGCTCGGTTACAAGACCGACATGCCCTACTACACCTTCGCCCAAGATGCGGGTTCCGAGAAGTGGGATTGGGGATCGGCAATCCGCGGTTTTCCGGACACGGCCACCGCGTTGCGCGAAGCCATGGCGAAGAATCCATATCTGAAGATTCTGGTGATGGAAGGTCACTATGACCTGGCGACGCCGTATTACGCGGTGAATTACACCATCGACCATCTCAACCTCGGCCAGAAATATCGCGACAATGTTTCGTTTGCTACCTATGAGGCGGGGCACATGGTTTACTTGCCGGTCGAAGGGTTGAAGAAAATGAAGGCGGATCAGGCCAGCTTCATGGATCGGGCCGCGGGGAGATAAGCGCTTTCAACGCAGAGTTCGCGAAGAACTGCGCAGAACGCACGGAGAAAATCTAGAGTTCTGACGTCAGCGCGGCCTCGCGCGTGTGCCAATCGGTGGCTTGCTCGTAGGCGTAGGCAAGGCTTAGAACGGCTGCTTCCGACCAGGGTGGGCTGGCGATTTGGAGGCCTACCGGCAGTCCGGCGCGGGTAAATCCGCAAGGCACCGAAATCGTGGGCAAACCCCAAACGTTGAATGGCCGGGTATTGCGCAGCAGGACCAGTTCGCGCGGGCGCAGGAGGTCGGGATCTTGTTTCAGCTCCGCAATCGCGGGGGATGGAATTGGGACGGCGGGAGTAACAATGAAATCCAGCTCGGAGAAAAGGCTTCGGACCGCACTCCGGGCCTTCTGCAATTCCTGCCGTGCGGCTTCGATCTTCTCTTCTGAGATATTCTCGCCGCCGCGGATGCGTCGCAGCGTTTCCGGTTGATACAATTCGGGACTCCTGGCGACGAAATCGCGGTGAACCGCGTACGACTCGGCGGCTTGCAGAGTGCGATCGGTGGGGACATCGAGATTGATCTCGCGGATCTCGCAACCCAGTTTCTGGAGCATATCGAGGGCAGCTTCGACGGCCGACGCTATCTCCTGATCCAAATCCTCGAAGAAGAACCTTCGCGGAACGCCGATTCGCGCAGGTTTCGGATTCCCCTGGAGACCGCTCAGATAGTCAGGAACAGGTGCATCAACGCTGTTCTGATCGTCCGGATCGAATCCGGCGATCACTTGCAACATCACCGCGACGTCGGCAACCGTTCTGGCAAGCGGGCCGACGTGATCGAGCGACGAGGAAAGTGGAATCACGCCGCGCGTACTGACCCGGCCGAACGTGGGCTTGATTCCCACCACTCCACATTGCGCCGCAGGTTCTCGGACGGAGCCGGCGGTGTCGGTGCCGATGGCTGCAAAACCGAGGCCCGCCGCCACCGCGGAAGCCGAGCCTCCGGAAGACCCACCCGCAATGCGCGCCGGGTTCCAGGGATTGTGCACTTCGCCGTAGTAGCTGATCATCGAGCTGCCGCCGTAGGCGAACTCGTGCAGGTTCTGCTTTCCCAGGAAAACCGCGCCCGCATTTTTCAAGCGCCGCACGATTTCGGCGTCATGGCTGGGAATCCTGTCTTGGAACAATGCACTGGCGGCGGTGGTACGGGTACCGGCGGTATCCACGAGGTCTTTCAATCCGAGTGGAACGCCGTGGAGCGGGCCACGCCATTGGCCACGCTGAATTTCCGCTTCAGCCTGACGAGCCTGTTCCAGCGCCAAGTCGGCGGTCACCGTAATAAATGCGTTGAGAATCGGATTGAGTTTCTCAATTTTCGCCAGGCAGTCTTTCGCCAGCTCTACCGGAGACATTTCCCGGCGGCGAAGCCGCTGGCTGATTTCCAAAATGGAGATCAACATAAGTTCTTGCCGGATACGTGCAAGGCCTTGTTCCCGCCACTCCGCAAAGGCCTATAATCTTACAGTCTGCCTTCCCTGGAGGTGTGAGGAAAACCCATGGCCCAGATGACAGCGATTCCCGTAACCACGCAAGGGTTTCTGGTGGACGGTAGGTGGATTGAAGAAGGTGATCCGGTAGAGATTCGTGCCCCCTACGATCGCAGTGTGATTGGCCGGGTGTTTCAGGGCCGGCGGGAACACGCGGAAGCGGCCATTGCGGCGGCGGTGAAGGCTTTCGGTACTACGCGCCGTTTGCCGGCTTTCGAGCGGCAACGCATGTTGCGCCGGGTGGCCCAGGGGATTGCCGATCGCAAGGAAGAATTCGCTCACACCATGGCGCAGGAAGCGGGTAAGCCCATCAAGGCTGCGCGCACGGAAGTGGAACGCAGCATCTTTACGTTTACGGTGGCGGCGGAAGAGAGCACACGGATTTATGGAGAGTATCTTCCTCTGGACTGGCAGGAATTTACCGTCGGACGCTGGGGAATCGTAAAGCGTTTTCCGCTGGGCCCGATTGCCGGCATTACTCCATTCAATTTTCCGCTTAATCTGGTGGCCCACAAGGTGGCTCCTGCGATTGCCGCCGGCTGCACTCTGGTGATCAAGCCGGCGCCGCAGACTCCACTTACCGCGCTGTTGCTGGCGGATGTGGTTCAGCAGGCGGGTTGGCCGGATGGAGCGCTGAACGTGCTTCCACTTTCGAACGAAGACGCCGGAGTGCTGGTCACGGACGAACGTTTGAAGATGATCAGCTTTACCGGCAGTGCGTCGGTGGGATGGGAGATCAAGCGGCGGGCGGGTAAGAAGAAAGTTCTGCTGGAACTGGGCGGGAATGCTGGAGTCATCGTGCACAGTGACGCCGACGTGAACTTCGCCGCGGAGCGTTGTGTGGCGGGCGGTTTCGTCTATGCCGGACAGACTTGCATCTCAGTGCAGCGGATTCTGGTGGAGCGGTCGGTATGCGGGAAGTTTACCGATGCGCTAGTGGGCGGAGTCAAGAAGCTGAAGAGCGGCGATCCCTTGCAGGAAGGAACCGACGTGGGGCCAATGATCCGAGAGAGCGACGCGATTCGCGCCGCCGAGTGGATCCAGGAGGCGGTCGGCGGAGGGGCGCGGGTGCTGATCGGCGGCCAGCGGCGCGGTTCGATGCTGGAACCGACGGTGCTGACCGGGACACGTCCTGACATGAAGGTGAATTGTCAGGAGATTTTTGCTCCGGTGGTGACGGTTGAGCCTTATGACGATTTTTCCGATGCCATCCGGCAGATCAACCGGTCATCTTATGGCTTGCAGGTCGGACTATTCGTGCGGGACGCCAAGCTGCTCTTTAACGCCTATGAAGAACTGGAAGTGGGCGGCGTCATTGCCGGTGACGTACCCACATTCCGCATCGACCATATGCCCTACGGTGGTGTTAAGGACTCCGGATTGGGACGTGAAGGCCTGCGCTATGCCATTGAAGAGATGACCGAGCCGCGGTTGCTGGTGATGAACTTGCGCTAGATTCGCGCCTTTCTGATGCGGGACGGTGTGGGAGAGGATTTCCTCTAAAGTTTTTCTTCAGTTGCGCTCGCCGGGATTTGAAGCTGCTATAATTCCTGTTTTCCAAACCCTAGTTCACAACAGTCCGAGACTGCAACGGTGTGATGCAGTTCCACAACAGCACCGGGGGCATGAAATAGTCCCCGCTGCACTGAAAGCTCTGACTGATGCAGATTTTTCACCGCAGCACGAACACCATATCTCGCGCCACGATTTATGGAGCTGTGTTCCTGGTCGCCGCGTTGCTGTGGGCCGTGCTCGAATTGCAGAGATCGCCGTACATCACTTACGCCAAAGTGGCGCGTCCGCAACCGGTGCCGTTCAGCCATCAGCATCACGTGGCCGGGCTGGGGATCGATTGCCGCTACTGCCATACCTCGGTTGAGACTTCAAGCTTTGCCGGCATCCCGCCCACCAAGACCTGCATGAATTGCCATTCTCAGATTTGGACAGGAGCGCCACTGCTCGAACCGGTGCGGGAGAGCTTTCGCAGCGGCAAGTCGCTGGTGTGGACGCGGGTGAATGACCTTCCCGACTTCGTGTATTTCAACCACAGCATTCACATCAATAAGGGCGTGGGCTGCAATACCTGCCATGGTCCGGTGGACCGCATGCCGCTGATGTTTAATGAATACTCTCTCCAGATGGAGTGGTGCCTGGATTGCCATCGCGATCCGGCCAAGAACCTGCGCCCCCGCGATCAGGTTTTCAACATGCGGTACGAGCCCCCTTCAAGTCTGAATCCGATTACGATGGACGGCAAAGAATATACAGATCAGAGGTCGTTGGGGATGGATTTGGTGCAGAAGTATCACTTGAGGACAGTGACGGATATTACGAGTTGTTCGACGTGTCACCGGTAGAGCCGGGTGAGGATGCCCAGCTTCGATCAAGTTAAGTGGCAAGTGATGAGATGAAGACAGAAGACGAAAACGGAACACAGCGGCGCGAAGAGGTCTGTCCCGGCAAAAAAAGTGCGCTGGATTTAGAGACGGCTCGCGGCCGTCTGGCCGAGACGCAGGGTCCGGAATTCTGGCGGAGCCTGGAAGAGTTGGCGGGAAGTCCTGAATGGCAGGAAATGATGCACCGGGAGTTTCCCAAGGGCGCGTCGGAATGGCTGGACTCGGTTTCGCGGCGTGGCTTCCTCAAACTGATGGGCGCATCGCTGGCCATGGCCGGCATGACCGCCTGCACCAAGCAACCGCTTGAGCCGATCGTTCCCTACGTGCGCCAACCCGAGGAGTTGGTTCCCGGCCGGCCGATGTTCTATGCCACGGCTTTCACCCTGGGCGGATATGCGTCCCCCCTGCTGGTCGAGAGTCACATGTACCGGCCCACCAAGATTGAAGGCAATGACAAGCATCCCGCCAGTTTGGGCGGGACCGACATATTCGCCCAGGCGTCGATTCTCGAGATGTACGATCCTGACCGCTCTCAGACCATCAACAATCTGGGCGAGGTTCGCACCTGGGGAAACTTCGTGGAGGGAATGCGTGGGCCGCTGAACGCGCAAAAGGCAGTGCAGGGAGCGGGCATTCGCATTCTTACTCGCACCATTTCGTCGCCCACGCTGGCCGATCAAATGCGTGAGTTGCTGAAAGTCTATCCCCAGGCCAAGTGGCATGTGTATGAGCCGGTGAATCGCGACAATGTTCTCGAAGGCGCGAAACTCGCCTTCGGCCAGCCGGTGGAAACGCAATACAAGCTGGAAAATGCCGATGTGATCGTCTCGCTGGATGCCGATTTTCTTTCGGCTGGATTCCCGGGGAATGTGCGCTACATCCGCGATTTCGCCAAGCGGCGCGATCCCGATTCGGGGAAGATGAGCCGCTTGTATATGGTCGAGAGCGGCGCGAGTTCGACCGGGGCGAAGGCGGATCATCGGATACCGATGAGGGCAAGCGAAATTGCGGCATTCGCCGACGTGCTGCGCGCGAGAACAACGATGATGGATGTTCACGCCGGCGGCTTGACTGGCGATGTGCAGGCGTTTAGCGATGCTCTGCTCCGGGATTTGCATGGACAGCAGGGATCGTCAGTCGTGATTCCTGGAGACCATCAGTCGCCGGTCGTTCATGCGCTGGCCCACGCGATCAACGCCAACCTCGGCAACGTCGGCAAGACCGTCTTCTATACCGACCCGGTGGACACGAACCCGGTCAATCAGATCGAATCGCTCAAAGATCTAGTTGCTGACATGCGTGCCGGCAAGGTCGATCTGCTCGTGATTGTGGACGGAAATCCGGCTTATGATGCACCCGCTGATTTCGGCTTTGCCGACGCCCTCAAGAACGCCAGCGTTCCCGTGCGCGTGCATCTGGGGCTTTATCAGGACGAGACTGCGGAACTGTGCCAGTGGCACATCAACGAGGCGCATTACCTTGAAGCTTGGGGCGATGCGCGTGCTTATGACGGGACGGCCAGCATCGTGCAACCGTTGATTGCCCCGCTCTACGACGGCAAGAGTGCGCTGGAACTTGTGGCTGCGCTGGCGGGACAGCCCGATCCCACAGCCCATGAAGTGGTTCAGAGCTATTGGAAGAAGCAGCATCCCGGCGCTGACTTCGACATGTTCTGGCGGAAATCGCTTAACGACGGCTGGATTGAGGGCACAACCTATGCGCCGAAACCCGTGAGTGTGCGAGCCCTTCCCGCGGTTCCACCTCAGGCTGCGACTTCTCAGAGCGCGATTGAGATCAACTTCCGCCGCGATCCTTCGATCCATGACGGACGATTCTCCAACAACGGCTGGCTCCAGGAACTGCCCAAGCCGATGTCGAAGATGACTTGGGATAACCCGGTTCTGGTCGGCCCCGCCATGGCCGAGCGGTTGGGTCTGAAGTCCGAGGGCATGATTGAGATCGAGCTCAACGGGAAAAAGGTTACTGCGCCGGTCTGGGTTCAGGCCGGGCATCCTGACAATTCGATCACGGCGTTTCTGGGCTATGGGCGAAAGCGGGCGGGCCGGGTCGGCACTGGCGCCGGCTTCGATTTCTATGGCCTTCGCTACAGCGCTACGCCGTGGGTCGCCGCGGGCGTAAATATTTCAAAGACCGGCGCCACCTACAAGCTGGCCACCACCCAGGGTTATCAGACCATGGATACGCCGGTCGGTCAGCGCCCGCTGGTGCGAACTGCGAGTCTTGACGAGTATCACAAAGAGCCGGAGTTCGCCCGGGAAGACGAACCGACCAAGGACTTGACCCTGTTCAAGCCGTATCCCTACGAGAAGGAACCCTACGCCTGGGGAATGGCGATCGATCTTAACGCCTGTGTGGGCTGCAACAACTGCATCGTCGCCTGCCAGTCGGAAAATAATATCGCGGTTGTTGGCAAGGAACAGTGCGTCATTGGGCGGCACATGCACTGGATTCGCGTGGATGCTTATTACCAGGGCGATCGCGATAACCCCAAGGCCTACTTCCAGCCCGTGCCTTGCATGCAGTGCGAGAACGCTCCCTGTGAGGTGGTGTGTCCGGTGGGCGCGACCGTGCACAGCAGCGAAGGCTTGAATGACATGGTGTACAACCGCTGCGTGGGGACGCGCTATTGCTCGAACAATTGCCCATACAAGGTGCGGCGCTTTAACTTCTTGCTGTTCCAGGATTGGGAGACGCCTCAACTCAAGATGATGCGCAATCCCGACGTCACCGTGCGTAGCCGCGGGGTCATGGAGAAATGCACTTACTGCGTGCAGCGCATCAACGAACATCGCATTGATTCAGAGCGCGAAGACCGCAAGATCGCGGACGGCGAATTGCAGACAGCGTGCCAGCAGTCGTGCCCGGCCAACGCCATCGTTTTTGGAAACATCAACGATCCCGAGAGCCGCGTGTCGAAGCTTAAGAACAATCCCCGGAACTACAGTTTGCTGGCTGACCTGAACACACGGCCACGGACGACTTATCTGGCGGAGATCCGAAACCCGAATCCCGAGTGGGAAGGCACGAAGGATTAGAAACCATGGACGAGCAGAGCCAACCGACGATCGGCAGCCGCGCTCCCGTCATTGAGCCGGGATACACCTTCGGCACGGTCACCGACAAGATCAGCTCCATAGTGCTGACGCGACCGACATCCAATGGATGGTTCCTGGGCTTCGGTGTGGCTTTCCTGTTGACCATGATGCTGCTGTACGCCATTGCATATCTGTTTGTGAAGGGCGTTGGCATCTGGGGCGTCACCATTCCGATCGGATGGGGCTTCGCCATCGTTAACTTCGTTTGGTGGATTGGAATTGGACATGCCGGTACGCTGATTTCCGCAATTCTCTTGCTGCTGCGCCAGTCCTGGCGCAACTCCATCAACCGCTTTGCCGAGGCCATGACGTTATTCGCAGTGGCCTGCGCCGGAACCTTTCCACTGCTTCACCTCGGCCGCCCCTGGTTGTTCTATTGGCTGTTCCCCTATCCCAACAGCATGAAGTACTGGCCGCAGTTCCGCAGCCCGCTGGTGTGGGATGTGTTCGCAGTTTCGACGTATGCGACGATTTCGGCGCTGTTCTGGTTCATCGGCCTGATTCCTGATCTGGCGACGCTGCGCGACCGTTCCACCAACCGCGCCGCAAAAATGATTTACGGCCTGTTCGCCATGGGCTGGCGTGGTTCGGCGCGGCACTGGGCGCGTTATGAGACGGCCTACCTGCTGCTCGCCGGCTTGGCGACTCCTCTGGTGCTTTCGGTGCATACGGTGGTGAGCTTTGACTTTGCCATCGGGATCGTGCCGGGCTGGCATACCACCATCTTTCCGCCGTACTTCGTGGCGGGTGCCATTTATTCAGGTTTCGCCATGGTGTTGATGCTGGCCATTCCGATCCGCAAGATTTATGGCCTCGAGGATTTCATCACTGAACGCCACCTGCAAAACTCCGCGAAAGTGATGCTGGCGACCGGGCTGATCGTGGCCTACGGCTACGGCATAGAAGCGTTCATGGGGTGGTACAGCGGCAACCGTTACGATGCATTTACGCTCTGGAATCGTCTCCACGGGCCTTATGCCTTCTGGTATTACTGTCTGCTGACCTGCAATATTTTCATTCCGCAAGTGCTGTGGATTCGCCGGCTGCGCACCAGTCCGTTGGCGCTCTTCCTGATTTCGCTCGACGTCCTGATCGGCATGTGGCTGGAACGTTTCATCATCGTCGTGGTCAGCCTGCATCGCGACTTCCTGACCTCGTCCTGGGGAATGTACTACCCGACGCGCTGGGATTGGATGACCTTCATCGGTACGATTGGTATGTTCCTGGCCGCCATGTTCCTGTTCGTGCGCATCCTCCCCATGATCTCGATTTTCGAAATGCGCACCCTGTTGCCTGAAGCGGAGGTAAAGGAATGAAGCGCAGCCGTGTGTATGGAACCATGGCGGAGTTTGATTCCCCTACCGCTCTAGTTGCGGCGGCGCGCCAGACGCATGAAGCCGGATACCGCAAGATCGACGCTTACAGTCCGTTTCCCATAGAGGAGTTGGCGGAGGCGATTGGCTTTCATCATAATCACGTGCCGCTCGTGACTTTGATCGGCGGTCTGACCGGAGGATTGTCGGGATATCTGCTGCAATGGTGGATTGCGACCGTGAGCTATCCCGTCAATGTTGGCGGGAGGCCTTACCATTCGTGGCCGGCGTTTATTGTGGTGACGTTCGAAATGACCATCCTCTTTGCGGGAATTTTTGCCGTCTTTGGCATGCTGGCGTTAAACGGGCTGCCCATGCCCTATCACCCGGTGTTTAACGTGCCGCGATTTGCATTCGCGACCAAAGACAGATTTTTCCTGATTGTGTTTGCTTCTGACCCGAAGTACAGCCCGGCGGAAACGCGCCGTTTTCTCGAGGGTTTGGGAGGGCGCGCAATTTCGGAGGTGCCCGACTAGAGCATGCGGACCTTGCAGAAAATTTCCCCGATCGGGCTGCTGGTGGTGCTGGCGCTGGCCGGATGCCGGCAGGACATGCATGACCAGCCCCGCTTCAAGCCGTTGGCGAAGAGCGATTTCTATTCCGACCTGCGCTCGGCGCGCGCGCCGGTTGAAGGCACGGTGGCGCGTGGCCAATTGCATGAAGATACCTATTTCTACAGCGGGAAAATGGGGAACAACCCTGGTGACTATATGCCTTTTGCGGTGACTGAAGAAGTGCTGGCACGCGGCCGCGAGCGCTTCAATATTTACTGTGCCCCCTGCCACTCTCTGTTAGGAGATGGAAATGGCGTGATTGTGCAACGCGGGTTCCGCCGCCCGTCGTCCTATCACACGGAACGGTTGCGCAACGCGCCGCTGGGATACTTCTTCGACGTAATGACCAATGGGTTTGGCGCCATGCCGGATTATGCTGCTCAGATTTCGGTGCGCGATCGCTGGAATATTGTGGCCTATATCCGCGCATTGCAATTGAGCCAGAATGCCTCGACGGCGGATGTTCCCAGCGGACAGGAAGTGCCTTCGCCGGCCCCGGTGTTCCGTGGCGACCCGGGATCTGGAGCGACGTTGCCCGAGGTTCAGCCGGCAGCCGAAGCGGGGCGGGGAGAAAAGACGAAATGAGCGCGGCACGGACGAATCATCTCGATACCATGGCGCCGCCGGTGGCCAGGATCATTCAGGGGCGTTCGCTGCTGGTCGGTGTGATTTTCTCGGTGGTGGCGATTGGCATCGCCTTTCTGCGTCCGGATGAATTCTTTCGCGGCTATTTGCTGGCGTACATGGCCTGGTTGGGCGTGACTCTGGGGTCGATGGTGATTCTGATGATTCGCCATCTGACCGGCGGCGGTTGGGGTACCGTGATCCGCCGCATCCTGGGCGCGGCCATGCGGTGCGTGCCGCTGATGACCCTTCTGTTTGTCCCCATTCTATTTGGGCTGCCTCGGCTTTACGTTTGGGCGCGGCCCCTGGATTCGATTGCCGATAAGCATCTTCGCGAACACTTGCAGGACATTACAAAGTCGTATCTCTCGGTCCACGGCTTCATACTGCGCGCGGCGATTTACTTCGCCATCTGGAACCTGTTGTCATTTTTCCTGACCCGGTGGTCGCGGCAGCAGGACCAGCCGCCGGTGCGCGACAATAATCGCTTCAAAGCGCTGAGCGGGCCGGGATTGATTCTGTACGCGTTCACAGTGTCATTTGCCGCTATCGACTGGGTGATGTCGATTGACCCTTCCTGGATTTCAACCATCTACGGCCTGGTCATTCTGATCGGGCAATTGCTCTCGGCCATCTGCTTTGCGGTGGTAGTGGAGCGAATTCTGGTGAGGTACAAGCCGATGTCGGACTGGCTGAAGCCGGAGTTTGTCCACGATCACGGGAAGTGGATGCTGACGTTCATCATGGTGTGGGCTTACTTCTCGTTTTCACAATGGCTTATCATCTGGGCGGGCAATCTGCCGGAAGAGATCACCTGGTATATGCGCCGGTTGAACGGCGGCTGGGGCTTCGTCGGGCTGTGGCTGGTGGTCTTCCACTTCGCTGTGCCGTTTGTGATTCTGCTCTCACGCCCGTTCAAGCGTGATATCACCCGCATGGTGTGGCTGGCCGTTTGGATGCTGCTGATGCGTTACCTGGATTTGTTCTGGACCATCGAGCCGAATTTCTCGGTGCGATTCAGTGTGACCTGGGCTGATGCGATTTTGCCGGTGGCGATGGGCGGGTTGTGGCTGTGGTTTTTCTTCCGCAATCTGAATTCGATACCGCTTCTACCGGTCAACGATGTCGACGCCAGGGAAGTTCTGGAGCCTGCCCATGGCTGAAGACATGAATAAACATGCGGGCGCGGGGTTCGAGACCCAAGACCTGCGCAGCAAGACCATCATCGGCTTCTTTGTCGCGCTGGCAGCAGTGTGCGTCCTGGTGTTTCTTCTGCTGCGCGGCTTATACGGCTTTCTGGATGCGGATGTGCGCGCACACCAGCCGTCTCTGGGTCCGCTGGCGCCGCCTGCCAGCGCCGATACTCGCGACCTGAACAAGTCCGAAGTGAAAACTGAGATCCAAAAGGTGTTCCCCAATCCGCGACTTGAAGAAGACGAGCGCGGAGAGTTGAAGACCGTCCTTCTGGATCAGGAACAGAAACTGAACAGCTACGGTTGGGTGGACGAAAAAGCGGGAGTGGCGCGGATTCCAATCGAGCGCGCCATGCAACTCGTGGCAGAACGCGGGTTACCCACCACGCCCAAGGCGGGCATCGCCCCAGCCGCAGCGGGAAAGGAGTGAAACAGTGAACCACAGATCGAACCGAAGGTTTCTCACAGCCCTCGTGTTTAGCGTGTCTCTTTGTGTAACGGCGGCCTGGGGACAGGGAATGACGCGAGGCGTCATGTCGCCGCCAGCTAACATACGGCCTCCGGGGCTGAAGCATGTAGGCATCGAGCAGCACCTGGATGAACAAATCCCGGCCAACCTTGCGTTTCGCGACGAGAGCGGCAAAGCGGTGCAGTTGGGAGACTATTTCGGCAAGCGCCCTCTGATTCTGAATCTGGTTTATTACCAGTGCCCGATGCTGTGCAGTGAAGTTCTGGCCGGACTCGAGGGCGCGATGCGGGTGCTGAAGTTCGATGCTGGCAGGGAGTTCGACGTTCTCACGGTGAGTTTCGATCCCCGGGACACGCCCCAGATGGCCGCTGCCAAGAAGGCCGACTGCCTGAAGCGCTACGGGCGTCCGGGAGCGGGTGAAGGCTGGCATTTTCTGACTGGGCCACAGGCCTCGATTGACGCATTGACCAAGGCGGCAGGATTCCAGTACGAATACGACCCCAAGATCGGCCAATTCGCCCACGCGACCGCCATCATGGTGCTCACCCCCGAAGGCAAGATCGCGCAGTACTACTACGGGGTCGAGTATGCTCCCAAGGATTTGCGCCTGGGACTGGTTCAAGCATCGCAGAACAAGATCGGCAGCGTCGTCGACGAGGTATTGCTGTATTGCTATCACTACAACCCAGACACTGGAAAATATGGCGCCGTGATCAGCAGAATTTTGAAAATTGCCGGCGGGGCCACCATTTTTGTGCTGGGGACTTTTTTGATTGTGCTATTTCGTCTGGGATCAGCGGCAGAGCGAAAACGCACCCGGAAGGCTGTCTAGACTATGTTCGAAAACCTTCCACTTTGGCCGGCGCGGGCCTCAGCTGGGGCAGGAAATGTGGATGCTCTCTACATTTTTCTGCTGCTGCTGTCCGGTTTCATGTGCCTGGCCATTTTCACCATGATTGTGGTGTTTGCCTTGCGCTACCGGAGGCAACCGGGACGCGTGGCCGAGCAGATTGAAGGATCGAGCGCGCTGGAAATTACCTGGTCGGTGGTTCCGTTGGGAATCTTCGTAGTGATTTTTGCCTGGGGTGCATACATCTACTTCCAGGAGCGAACTCCGCCGCGGGATGCGACTGAAATTTACGTTGTCGCGAAACAATGGATGTGGAAGCTCGAGCACGAGGAAGGTCAGCGCGAGATCAATGAATTGCACGTGCCGGTCGGGCGTGACGTGAAGTTGGTCATGACGTCGCAGGACGTGATCCACAGCTTTTATGTGCCGGCGTTTCGTATTAAGCAGGACGTCCTTCCGGGGCGTTACACCACGGTCTGGTTCCGTGCGACTAAGCCGGGGGTGTATCACTTATTCTGCGCGGAATATTGCGGATCGCAGCATTCGGGAATGATCGGGCAGGTGGTAGTGATGGAGCCGGCGCAGTACCAGGCCTGGCTATCGGGCGGCAACACGACCGGCTCGCTGGCGTCGAACGGCGAGACGATCTTTCAACAGCTCGGCTGCATGACCTGTCACCGCTCTGACGTTCAGGGCCGCGGCCCTAACCTGGTGGGGGTTTTTGGCAAGCCGGTGCTGCTGGAGGATGGCCGGACGGTGGTTGCCGACGAGAACTATGTTCGCGAATCGATCTTGAGTCCCAGCGCAAAAGTGGTGAAGGGATTCAAGCCGATCATGCCGGTTTTTCAGGGGCTGGTTAGTGAAGAGCAGTTGGCTGAGCTGGTGGCGTACGTCAAGTCTCTCAGTGCGCCGCCCGGTGCAGGGGGCACAAAGGTGCAGGAATCGAAGGTGCAATAGCCATGGCAACCGCTGTCATTACTCCCGAACGCGAGAACTATCTGAACCAGGAATATGGAATCAAGTCCTGGCTGCTGACCACGGACCACAAACGCATTGCGCTGTTATACCTGGTCTCGATTACGTTCTTCTTTTTCATTGGGGGATTCTTTGCGCTGCTGATCCGGCTTGAACTGCTGACTCCAGCCGGCGATCTGGTGCAGGCCGACACTTATAACAAGCTGTTCACCATGCACGGCATGGTGATGATTTTCTTCTTTCTGATTCCCTCCATCCCCGCGGTCCTCGGCAATTTTCTTGTGCCGCTCATGATCGGCGCCAAGGACCTGGCTTTCCCGCGCATCAATCTGCTGAGCTGGTATCTCTACATCATTGCCTGCGTGCTCATGCTGCATTGCATCTGCACCGGCGGAGTGGACACGGGGTGGACATTCTACACCCCCTTCAGTACGGCGTTTAGCAATACCAAGGTGATTGAGGCGGGCGTAGCGATTTTTATAGCCGGATTTTCGTCCATCCTGACCGGCCTCAACTTCGTAGTCACCATTCATCGCATGCGGGCGCCGGGGATGACGTGGTCCCGTCTGCCCCTGTTTATTTGGGCGCATTATGCCACCAGCATCATTCAGCTCCTGGGCACGCCGGTACTGGCCATCACCCTGCTGCTGGTGGTGTTTGAACGTGTGTTTCACCTGGGAATATTCGACCCAACCCGCGGCGGCGATCCTCTTCTCTTCCAGCATTTGTTCTGGTTCTACTCCCATCCCGCCGTGTACATCATGATTTTGCCGGCCATGGCGGTGGAAAGCGAAGTGGTCGCCTGCTTCACTCGCAAACGCATCTTCGGCTACAAGTTCGTGGCCATGTCGAGTATCGCCATTGCAGTGTTCGGGTTTCTGGTGTGGGCGCACCACATGTTTGTGGCCGGAATATCTCTCTATGCAGCCTTGATTTTTTCCGCGCTCAGCTACCTGGTCGCGGTGCCCTCCGCCATAAAGGTTTTCAACTGGACTGCAACCATGTACAAGGGCTCGATTACCTTCACCACCCCCATGCTGTATGCCTTCGGCTTCATTGGGCTGTTTACCATGGGCGGGCTGACGGGGCTGTTCCTGGCTGCGCTGGGCATCGATGTCCACGTGACTGACACCTATTTCGTCATCGCCCATTTCCATTACATTATGGTCGGCGGCGCGGTCATGGGGTATCTGGGTGGAATGCACTTCTGGTGGCCAAAGATTTCAGGCCGCATGTATCCCGAATGGCTGGGCAAATTTGCCGCGCTCATCGTTTTTCTGGGTTTCAACCTGACATTCTTCCCACAATTTATTCTGGGATACATGGGCATGCCGCGGCGCTACTGGCAGTATCCGCCGGAGTTCCAGGTACTGAATGTGCTCTCGACCGCGGGCTCAACCATTCTGGCGGTGGGATATGTCCTGCCCATGGTTTATTTCCTGTGGTCGATGCGCTACGGCAAGCCCGCGACTGACAATCCGTGGAACGCGGCCGGCCTCGAGTGGAAGACAAGCTCCCCACCGCCCACATTTAACTTCGAGGAGCCCCCGGTGGTGGATTTCGAAGCCTACAACTACGAGTGTATTCCGGAAGTCGAGGAGGTCCCGGTTGTCTGATACTCCCGCAACTACAGCGCACGGTCCCGAGCTGCTGCACCACTTTTCCACGGCGGAACAACAGCGCGACGCGGCATCGCTCGGGATGTGGCTGTTCCTCGGCACTGAAATCATGTTTTTTGGGGGGATGTTTCTTGCCTACCTGGTCTACCGCCTGTGGTATTTCAATGAGTTCGCGGCCGGCAGCCGGAGCCTGGATATCTGGCTGGGAACCATCAACACCATTGTTCTGATCTGCAGCAGCTTGACGGTCGCGCTCGGGGTTCGTGCCGCTCGGATGGGGAAACGCAAGTTGCTGATCATCCTGCTGGTGCTCACGTTGATTCTCGGCCTGGCTTTCCTGGGGATCAAGGGCGTGGAGTGGTATGCCAAGTACAAAGAGCACCATATTCCAGGAGCGTCGTTCGACGCGGGTGATCTGGTGCGCGATTATCCTCAAATTCACATCGACCAGTCGCACGAGCAGATTTATTTTTCCCTCTACTTTGCCATGACCGGACTGCACGCGCTGCACATGATTATTGGCGTGGGAATGTTTTCCTTCCTGCTTTACCAGACGGCCAAGGGGCGCTATACGCCAGAGTACTATACGCCGATTGAAATGGGCGGATTGTACTGGCACTTTGTGGACGTCGTCTGGATCTATCTTTTTCCGTTGCTGTATCTGATCGACAGGAAGCCCCTGGGGTGAGCCATGTCTGAACACGTTCTTTCGTCCAAGCTTTACTACGGGATTTGGATCGCGCTGATGATCCTGACCGTGGCGACGGCGCGGGTCGCCTTCATCGACCTCGGCCCCTTCAACACCGTGGTGGCGCTGGTGATCGCGACCTGCAAAGCCCTGCTGGTGGTGCTGTTCTTCATGCACGTCAAGTATGCCAGCGAGAAGTTGACCAAAGTAGTCATCCTCTCCTCGCTTTTCTGGCTGTTGCTGCTGCTGCTCTTGAGTCTGGCGGATTACAGCACTCGGTATGCGAAGCACGGGTGATTGCGTGTATGAGGAGAGCACGGACATGACGGTCGCGGCAAACCGGCACCCTCCGCTCTAGATGTACCCTGCCCAGCCATTTACGAGTCAGGCCAAATCCTCTAGTCTGAATTCTCTACATGCCGGACAATTTTGCCGCACTCGCCGACGCTTCGAAATCTGCGAAGGTTGACGCCACTGCCCTGGCTGCCGCGCTCAAACGCGAATTGCGCGGCGAAGTACGCTTCGATGACGGTAGCCGCGCGCTCTATGCCACCGATGGATCGAACTACCGGCAAGTGCCGATTGGGGTTGTCCTGCCTCGGGATGTGGACGACGCGGTTGCGGCTATCGCGCTGGCGCGGAAATTCGAAGCGCCCATCCTATGCCGCGGCGGCGGTACCTCGCTGGCCGGGCAATGCTGCAACCTTGCCGTGGTACTCGACTTCTCGAAATACATGGCGCAGATTCTGGAAGTCGATCCCGCACGCCGCATCGCCCGGGTCCAGCCCGGTGTCATTCTCGACCATTTGCGTAACGCGGCTGAGAAGCATGGTTTAACCTTCGGACCCGATCCGGCCACTCACGACCGCTGCACGCTCGGCGGCATGATCGGAAACAATTCCTGCGGCGTGCATTCGGTCATGGCGGGTAAGACAGACGACAACATCGACGAACTGGAAGTCCTGACTTACGACGGTCTGCGGATACGAGTCGGCCAGACCTCGGAGGACGAACTGGAACGAATCATTCGCGAGGGTGGCCGTCGTGGCGAAATCTACGGCGGGTTAAAAAAGCTGCGGGACAGGTACTCCGATCTGGTGCGGCAGCGCTATCCCAACATTCCTCGCCGGGTTTCAGGCTACAACTTGAACTGGCTTCTTCCGGAAAACGGCTTTCATGTGGCCCGTGCGCTTGTGGGGTCGGAAGGCACCTGCGTCACCGTGCTCGAAGCATCTTGCCGCCTGGTGGAGAGTCCGCCGGAACGGGTGTTACTGGCGCTGGCGTACGCCGACATCTTCCAGTGTGCCGATCGCGTCCCTGAAATTATGGCTCATGGACCGATTGGACTCGAAGGTATCGATCATCTGCTGGTCGAATACACCCGGCGCAAGGGGATCAACTCCGAAGGTCTTGCCCTATTCCCCCAGGGAGGAGGGTGGTTGCTGGCGGAATTTGGCGCAAGCACACAGGCAGAAGCCGAATCGCAAGCCCAGAATCTGATGCAGGCGCTGTCGCGAAGCTCCAGCCCGCCGCAGATGCGTTTGTTTACAAGCAGCCAAGAGGTGAAGCGAGTTTGGGAAGTACGGGAGTCGGCCCTGGGCGCGACTTCTCATGTTCCGGGCGAGCCCCTGGGTTGGGAAGGTTGGGAAGATGCGGCGGTGACGCCGGAGAAGCTGGGGAACTATCTCCGCGACCTGACCAAATTGATGGCTGGCTACGGCTACCAGAGCGCCATGTACGGACACTTTGGCCACGCCTGCGTCCACATGCGTATTAACTTCGATTTGCAGTCGGTGAAGGGTATCGCCAAGTATCGGAAGTTTGTGGAGGAGGCTGCCGACCTCGTGGTCAGCTACGGCGGTTCACTCTCAGGCGAACACGGCGACGGGCATTCGCGGGCGGAATTGTTGCCGCGCATGTTTGGCGCGGAACTGGTGCAGGGGTTTCGCGAGTTCAAGGCGCTGTGGGACCCGGTATGGAAGATGAATCCGGGCAAGGTCGTTGAGCCTTACAAATTGGATGAACACTTGCGCCTGGGCGCGGAGTACCGTCCCTGGGAGCCCGACACGCATTTTCAATTTCCCGCGGACAACGGAAGTCTGGCCAGTTCGACTTTGCGCTGCGTGGGTGTGGGAAAATGCCGGCGCTATGACGGCGGCGTGATGTGCCCGAGCTTTCGTGTTACTGGAGAGGAACAGCACTCCACGCGCGGCCGCGCTCACTTGCTGTGGGAGATGACTAAGGGCGAGGTGATCCGCGACGGTTGGCGGAACGAGCATGTGAAAGAGTCGCTGGACCTATGCCTTGCCTGCAAAGGGTGCAAGAGTGATTGCCCGGTCGGTGTGGACGTGGCCACCTACAAAGCGGAGTTTCTTTCGCACTATTATGAAGGCCGGGGGCGTCCGCGCAGCGCTTATGCCTTCGGGAATATTGCCGCCTGGGCGCGGCTGGCCTCGATCGCGCCGGGCCTGGCGAATCTGGCGACGCAGACGCCGCTGCTGCGGGAGGTTGCGAAGTTTCTGGCGGGAATGCCGCGGCAAAGGAGTATTCCAACTTTTGGCCGGGAAACCTTTCGCGCCTGGTTTCGCCGCCGGGCGGAGCGAAACCACGATGGCACCCCGGTGCTGCTCTGGCCGGACACTTTCAATAATTATTTCACTCCAGAAACCAGCCAGGCAGCCGTTGAAGTCCTGGAGGCGGCGGGCTTTCATGTTTTGCTACCCACGCCCGGTTTGTGCTGCGGGCGGCCACTGTACGACTGGGGCATGCTGGAGCGCGCGAAGGGTTTGCTGTTGCAGATACTGGACGTGCTCGCCCCGCAAATTCAGAAGGGCATTCCTTTGGTGGTCCTCGAACCGA
Source organism: Terriglobales bacterium (assembly GCA_050745985.1). GTDB lineage: Bacteria > Acidobacteriota > Terriglobia > Terriglobales > Acidobacteriaceae > JABCZH01. The sequence goes on from JBOGLG010000006.1 coordinate 36,066, forward strand.
GTTGCGCGGCGGTGTTTCGCGACGAACTCATCAACTTCTTTCCTCAAGATCAACGGGCGCAGGCGTTATCCCGGCGAACATTTCTTCTGAGTGAGTTCCTGGTGCAAGAAGCTAAACATTTCCGGTTGCCGAAGTTGCAACGGCGGGCCGTAGTGCACGGACACTGCCATCACAAGTCGATCATGAAGATGACCGACGAGGAAACGGTGCTGCGGGAAATGGAGATCGACTTCCAAGCGCCCGCGCCGGGTTGCTGCGGTATGGCAGGATCGTTTGGATTCGAAAAAGACAAGTATGAGATCTCGATGGCGGTGGGCGAACTGGAATTGCTGCCGGCAGTGCGTCGGGCTGGCCCGGACGTACTGATCATCGCGGATGGGTTTAGTTGCCGGGAGCAGATCGCACAGGGTACCGGTCGGCCCAGCTTGCATCTCGCAGAAGTGATTCAGATGGCCCTCCGCGAGCAGTCCGTAACCGGCTGATATCAAAAGCGCAATTGGACTATCGCCAGTCAGTGCGGATTCTGGGACAATAGGGATGCCGGATCACTCCCGGCAATCCAAGGCCATCATGATCCGGGACAATGAACCTGTTGTTGCAGTCAGCGACCAGCAAAAGAAGGAAATTCCTGGATCCCTTTCCCCGCCCGTGACAGTGGCCGATTCCGCCCTGCAAGGCTCGGTCCTCGTGTTGATCCAGTTTGATGTTTGTGAGGAGATCCACCTGGATCAGCTCCAGCAGATTTTCGGGGCCCGCACGGTGCAGCATCCCACCCTCAGACACCAGGCGCCGGGGTACGTTCGCTACGAGCGTCCGCCGGTGCTGGAGCCGATTGAACCTCTGGTGCTGGACAGTGGCGAGCGGCTGCAAGGCCAAATCAAGTATTACGACTATGGCGTGGTCAGTGTGGTTCTGGAGCTGCCGTTCTCGGGCGATTGGGACACATTGGTGCAATTGGGCAGCCGCTGGGTTTGGGACGTGGATTTTTCTGCGCATGCGTCTCGCATCGCACGGCGGAAGCTGGAGCGCGCGGCCCCGGCGCTGGTCAAGCCTTACAAGGAATGGCTGAGCGAAGATTACTTCATTTTTCACGTGCGCGAAATGGCGGGATCGCCGTCCGCGGTACAACTTTGCCAGGCCCAGGGCGCGCACATTGCCCAGATCGTGCGCGGCGAGACCGCGCAGCTCTCGGACGCGGAGCGCAACGAGATTCTTCAGTCGCGGATTTCGTATTATCCCAATGACCTGGCGGTCATTGGCTGGAATGCGGCTTTTCTTTACGATACCGAAGCCGGGGCGGAAACCGCCATTCAACTTCTCGAATACGCCAACTCGCAGTTGCTGGAATTCCGGCATTACGACGAACTGCTCACCCGGGAACTGGCCAGGGTTTATGCGTCGCTTGACGAGGGCACGGGCATCTTTGCGCGTTGGCGCTTGGCGCGGGCCGCCACGAAGCTGCACACCGTGCTGCTCGACGTGAACGAGCTCACCGAGCATGCCGACAACGCCATCAAGTTCTTAAGCGATATGTTTTCGGCCCGCTTGTACAAACTGGCCGCCCTGAAAGTCGGGGTGCCTGACTACAAAGACCTGGTCACCCAGAAGGTGCGGACTGCGGAGGAGCTTTACCGCTTCATGGTGGACCAGTTCAACCAGAGCCGGGCGTTCTTTCTGGAATTGACGGTGGTCATCATTCTGGTGATCGAGCTGATTTATTTCTTCCGCGGCAAGCCGGTCTAAGGGCGTTTCTCAGTTCAGTTCTCAATTCAAGATGCGTGGATTAAAAGGCAAACGTGTGCTGATTACGGGCGGCGCCAGCGGCATTGGCGCGGCCACGGCTGGTCGTTTTTTGGAGGAAGGTTCCGCTGTTTGCGTACTCGATCGCGACCCCGAAATGCGCCGCGAGATCCAGCAACAGTCCCCAGGACTGGCGGGAATCCTGGCGGCGGATGTCTCGGATCTCAAGCAAGTGCAGTCCGCGTTTGCGGAGGCGGTGCGGGTCATGGGCGGCGTCGACGTGCTGGTCAACAATGCCGGCATCAGCATACGGCACAACTTCCTCGATATCACTCCCGCGGAATGGGACAAAGTCGTCTCTGTGAATCTGACGGGCGTGTTCTATGTGGCCCAGACGGCTGCGCGGCACATGTGGGAGCGTGGCAGCGGAGTGATTTTGCAGACTGCGTCCACCAACGGAATCATGGGATATCCATATTACGCCGACTACAACGCGACCAAAGCTGGGGTGATTGAGCTGACTCGATCGATGGCGCTTGAACTTGCGCCCAAGGTGCGGGTGTGCGCCGTAGCCCCGGGATACGTGCTGACCCCCATGCAACGCGCGGAATACACCGATGCCATGCTCGACCAGGTAAATAGCAAGATCCCATTGCGGCGGCACGCCCGGCCGGAAGAGATTGCGGCGCTGTTTGCGTTTTTGGCCTCAGATGACGCAGCCTACGCCACCGGGCAAGTCTTCACCATGGATGGCGGCGAGACCGCCGGAGGGCTGGCGAGCAGGTGATTGAAGTCTTGGAATGACAGGTGTTCATTCCGGTTACTTCCGTCATCGTCTGGGCGCCCTCAGTCCCCTACGAGCAAGCAAACAAGCCGTAGAATTCGGTTAGGAAAATGGATTCCGCGGCAACCACTTACGAAGCCCTGCGACGAAGCACCCGGCTGCGGGCAGAGGTCCCAGTCCGCATCGTGAGTTTGGATCCTGGAACCAGTCTGAACGAGACCTGTCAGACGGTCGTCGTGAACTGCGAGGGCTGCGGCATTCGCCTTCCGCGAACGGTAGAGGTCGGGCTACGAGTGTCCATTGAAGATTTACCCGGCGGGCTGAGTGCCCGGGCACGAGTCACAAGCTGTGTGTCGCTCGGTAAAGACTGGCTGGTGGGAATCGAGTTGGAACAGCGCGGCAATGTCTGGTCGATTAAGCCTGCGCCGGCAGACTGGACGAGTGGACCCGCACCCGCGGCCGCAACCATTTCCGCTCCACAGAAAAAGGGCGAATGGCCTTACGCGATGTTCTCCGGCAAAGGTGAAGCCCACCCTGGCCGTAAGTAACGCCTTCCTGAGAAAAATATCTCTGAGATTCTCGCCTGCGGGACTACACCTTGGAAGTGCGCTCGGCGTTTAGCATTTTGAGGTAGCGATTGTCGTGGAACACCGTGCTATTCTGCACGAACTCCAGGATGCGGTGCATCTTGTCTTTGTCCTCGCGGTTCAATTCCTTAAACTGCACTGCCAAACCCATCCCCGGATCGAGCCGGGCAACTGTGCCGCCGGCGTGGAGTTGGCTGTTATCGATGGAGAAGATCAGCCTAAGTTCCGAGCCCGGCGGGACCAAGGCGCTGGTCTCGACGTAACAGCCGCCGAGGCTGATGTCGGTCAAATTGGCGAACAACGGCCCGTTTGCGGCGTCGGCATGGACTTCGATGGTGACGCGGCACTTCAGCCGGGCATGCTGGCGGCGGTTCTTGTGCGAGGGGTGCCGCTGCTTTTCCATGTACATGCGGCGGTCCGCCTCAGCCAGAAGCTCTTCTGCATCTTTGCCGTCATCCGGGTACATGGCTTGTCCGACGCTTAACGACAGAATATCTTCAGCGCAAACTTCCACGCCCGCTTGCTTTGCGAGAGCGCGAAGTTGATCGGCTTTTTTGGCGGCGGCATCCGTGGGCAGGCCGGGTGCGACGACGACAAACTCGTCTCCACCCATGCGTGCGACGTAATCGTATTCGCGGCAGCTCTCTTTCAAGGCTTGCGCGAAGAGGCGCAAGACGCGGTTTCCTTCCAGGTGGCCGAAGCGGTCGTTAATCTGCTTGAATCCATCCATGTCACCGACCATTACCACCAGGGCGGTAGAGTCACGCTTGCAGCGCGCCAGCTCGCGGTCCAGTTGCAGGAACAACGAGCGGGCGTTGGGCAGGCCGGTGAGGTAGTCGGTGGTGGCAGAGCTTTCCGCTTGTTGATACTTGACTGCGTTTTCGATGGCCAGCGCCATCTTGGAACTGATGGCCAGCAGGATGCGTAAGTGGTCCGAGGTGAAGGCATCGCGCTCTCCGCGATAAAGCGCCAGCACCCCAATGACCCCTGAAACGCCTTCGAGCGGCACCGCCAAGGCGGAACGCAACGTGCTGAACTTGCTCGGATCATTCAAGTAGCCGGGCTCAACCGAAGGATTGCCATTGATGATCGGCTTCTTGTTGTGGGCCACCCATCCGGAGAGACCCTGTCCCACCGGGATTCGCAGCGAGGAAAACAGGCGGAAGTTGTCACCGTTTACATATTCAGGGATCAGCTCGGCCCCGCGTTGCAGGTAGATGGCAATGGCATCGTAGGGAACCAGCAGCCGGAGCTTGACGGAAAACACCGAGAGCGTTTCGCCTAAACTGAGTGACGCGCCGAGGTCCTGGCTCAGTTCAAACAGCGCCTGGGCCTCCTGGCGGGCTGCGGCAATCGAAGAAAGGAATGTGGTTTCCCGTCCGGGAGCATCTTTAACGCTCGCATCCTCGAAGCCCGCCGCCGGGGCGAGGCCTCGTTGGATCTTCATGTCGGTCGAAAGCGGTGTGTCCTCGCCCCTTTCCTTGGCAAACTGGGCATGGACCCGTTTTTCCAGCTGCCGGTAGCGCTTCTTTAAGACGTCCACTACTTGGGGATCAAAGGATTTGCCTGACTCCGCGGCGAGCCGTCCCATGGCCTCTTCGAGCGGCAAGGCGCGGCGGTACTGCCGGTCTGAGGCCAAAGCGTCCAGATAGTCCACGGCTGAGAGAATGCGGGCGCCAATCGGGATCTCTGCGCCCCGCAAACCGAACGGATAACCCGTTCCGTCCCATTTCTCGTGATGAGCCCTCACGATGGGTACGACCGGGTACGGGAAGCGCACGCGCTGGAGAATTTCGGCGCCCACCACCGGGTGAATCTTCATCTTCTCGAATTCTTCAGGAGTGAGCCGCCCCGGTTTCGAGATAATATGCTCCGGAATGGCCAGCTTGCCGATGTCATGCAGCAGCGCGGCTGCGTGTAAGGCCTCCATTTCGCCGCCGATGACGCCCAATTCCTTTGCCACTTCGATGGCATAAATCCGGACGCGCTGCAGGTGGTCGTGGGTGGTGTGATCTTTGGCTTCAATCGCCAGCGCCAGGGCCTCGATGGTGCGAAGGTGGAGATTCGCCATCTCCTCTACGTGCCGCTTTTCGTCGTCCAGTTTGCCGAGGTATAGACCGTAGGAGCGGTAGATCAGGTAGATGACTGGAACGATGAGCAGCGAGGTTTCCCAGTTGAAAGCGTCGTCGAACCAGCCGATGGCCCCCGCGATGCCCGCGCCCACCAGGTAGTAAGGGAATGACCAGAAATAGCATTCCACCAGGATCTTGCGCAGCGACTTCCCCTCGGTGAACGAAATGACGGTGGCAATCGCTCCGGTGTTGGCGGCGAAATAAATCGAGGCGGCGATACCGAGAGCCAGGGCGCGGCTGTTGACCAGACCATGGGACAGACTGGAGTCATACGCGGCATAGGCCAGAGTGGTGGAAACCGCGCTGGCGCAGATGTTGAAGGTGACCTGAATCGCGCTGGGCCGGTCCGGGTACAGACATTGCACCAGGATGGAAGCGCAACCGAGGACCAGCGTTTCCGAAAAGCTGAGTTGCAGGATGCCGAGCAGAATGAACAGGAAATTGACCGACATCGTTCCGGTGATTCCGGGCAAATTGACCTTGAGTTTCGAGGCCAGGACGGCAATTCCCAGGTAGCAAATGAACTCGGCGATGTTCTTGCTGCTTTGGTGAATGGCCCCATACAGCAACACAGACGTACCCAGGACGATGACCATGGCGATGAAGGCCTTGGCGCTCGAGGATAGGTCTCTCCACGACTGTGGTTGGCCAGCCAGTTCGCTTCCCATGATGAAAGGCCCAGGGTCACACACGTCCCCCCGGGAACTCTTAGAATTAGCACCTAATCCAAGCAGGGACAATGATTTACAGTTCTTTGGCAAAACTTCGGTAATTGCCGGATGGGTACTATCGGCGGCGGTCCGAGTGATGGCTGAGTCCTGTGCTAGATTAGGCCAGCGGGCCCTTAGCTCAGCGGTTAGCAGTGGACTCATAATTACGAGAACGGGGTCAACGGGTAGGTAAGCAATTTCTCAGCCACTCTGCTAAGTCCTTCAATCGCAAGACATGCAATTTTCCATCCAGACCGCGCCTGGATACAGGGTATCTACAAAAATCCTCTACAGTAGTTTAGTCAATCCGGTGAACGTCAAATCCAGAATCGGCAAGTTTGCGCCCTTGAGAAAGCGCAGCCGCTCGCGCCTCATCCTTGGTTGAGAAGTGTCCCTGGACCATGAAGTGTTTCATGCTGTCGCTGTCCCCGCGAACCAACCGGATGTAGGGCCAAACGAAGTGTTTTCCCTCGGGAGTTTCATAGAACTGAATCTGAATTTTGAACTCCCCGTGCGCGTGTTCCTCAACGCTCTTTAGCAGCTCAATAGATGGCGGAATCTCCAGTACCTTTGGCATAGTTCGTTCCCTCGTACTTAGCAGAGCCGGAAATGCGTCCAAAAGATTCCATCGGCATCCGCGTGGACTCCCATGAAATCGAAGCGCGGGAAAAACTGCTGAGCGATTGTTCTGAGCAGTCGCTCGGGCCTTCGTGTCCTGGCCGCGATCCACACGCCGAGCCAATCCTCGTCCGGCAGCGTTCCAACCGCCTCGCCTTCGGTTAAGTATGTACCCACTCCGCAAATCATGGCGTGGCTTCTGCGGGCCATGCTGCGCTGCTTATCAATCATCCGATTGCCTACACCGTACATAGAGGCCACCTTTTGTCAGAATAGTGTAGGCATCGCGGCCCGGTCAAGGTAACGAAGGTAGAGAAAGTTTGCTAAGCTGATTCGCTGCGAACGAAGCGGCACGGTATCGCAGTACCGGCGCGGACCATCCATGCTTTTCCCGACACACCTTCGCAATTAACTATCTCCGGCGCGGCGGGAGCGCGTTCCATTTGCAGAAGTGTCTTGGGCATTTCAGCCTGGAGATGACGCGCCGGTACGCAAACCTACTCACTGAAGATTTGCAGGCGATACATGAGCGGGTTAGTCTGCTCGCGCCGCGCACCGGCTAACCCAAATTGTCTCATCCTGAGACATCGGCTTGTCCGGTTTTCGGAACGCCCGGCTCCGGTTGTCAATGCAGCCGCCCGGTGGACGGTATATATTATCCGTGCCATGCGTCTATTGAACGTGCAAGTGCAAGACTTTCGCTGCGTTGAGGACTCCACAAAATTCTCGGTTGTCGGAGTTACGTGTCTGGTCGGCAAGAACGAGTCGGGAAAGACCGCTCTCCTAAAAGCTCTGCACAAACTGAAGCCGGACGAAGCGAGCAAGGAACAGTTTGTTGCATCGAAGGACTATCCTCGGCGCAAGTGGCGTCCCGATACACCGATTCCGAATGTTCCTCCCGCAGTGTCCACAACTTGGGAATTAGATGCAGAAGACATCACAGAATTAGAAAAGAAGTTCGGCCCTGGAATTATTTCCGACAAGACCTTTACGTTGACGAAGAACTATGAGAATACTCGGCTCTACGCAATCAAGATGGATGAGACAGCGGCGGTCAAGAGCCTGATTGCCGAGGCTAAGTTATCGGGAGACGACCTCGCTGTCTCAACCGGAACAACTCCAGCAGCCTTGCAGAAATCGCTAACCGAGTTAAAGCAGCTCAGCGCGGCTCAGCAGAAGCTATTGGAATCCATTCAGCAGCGTTATCCAAAGGGCGTCAGAGACGCGGTAATTAACGCCGTTGCGGAACGTGTTCCCACGCTGCTGTATTTTGACGAATATCTGACTCTCCCCGGCACAGTTTCCGTCAATGACATCACAGCGCGGAAAGCGCAAAACCAGCTTACTGAACGCGACCGAGTTTTCTTGGCACTGCTTTCTCTCGCCGGTACGACGTTAGAAAAGGTGCATGGGGCGGGGACATTCGAGGAATTTAACGCTTCCTTACGGGCAGTGTCGAATCAAATCACCGATCAAATTTTCAAGTACTGGTCGCAGAACAAACACCTGGACGTAGATATTCGCTTGGACCACTCGCGGGCAAGCGACCCGCCGCCGTTTAATGCCGGCTGGATTTTCCGCACTCGAATTGACAATCGGCGGCACCGCGCCGATACGAGTTTCGATGACCGGAGCCGTGGCTTTGTTTGGTTCTTTTCGTTTCTGGTTTGGTTCTATCAATTGCGACAACTGTACGGTAATAATCTGGTCATCCTACTTGATGAGCCGGGCCTATCACTTCACGCACGGGCGCAAGCGGACTTGCTCCGCTACATCAATGAGCAACTCCGCCCGCACTATCAAGTCATTTACACGACTCATTCACCCTTCATGATTGACGCCGACAATTTGCTCTCAGCGAGGACGGTTGAGGACGTTGTAGTAAAAGACCCGGCTACCGGCGAAGAAAAACTATATGGCACGAAAGTCAGTGAAGATGTGTTAAGCACAGACCCGGATACTGTATCGCCTCTCCAGCGCGTGCTTGACTACGAGATAACACAGACGTTGTTTATCGGAAAGCATACGTTGCTCGTTGAAGGCCCATCCGATTTGGTCTACCTCAAATGGTTTTCACGACAGCTTGAGCTGGCCGGAAAGAAGGGCCTTGATTATCGCTGGAATATTTGCGTGGTGAGGGGCATTGATCGCATTCCTGGCTTTGTATCGCTGTTTCGTGGCAACGGCCTGCACATTGCAGCTGTCGTAGACGTACAGCATGGGCACAAAGCAAAAATCGAGAATGCACGAAAGGTTCTTGCGGACAAGCACCTGCTTTCGCTGGATACCTACTGTCAGCAGAAAGAAGCGGATATGGAGGACGTGCTCGGTCGGGCTTTCTACGTCGCTCTGGTAAACAAGGCGCTTGACCTTCGTGGGACACTCGAAATATCCGCAACTAAGCCCACCGCCGCGCCGGAGCGCGTTGTAAAGGAAGTCGAAGCGCATTGCGCGACGCTCCCGGTGCAATATCCAGCCTTCGATCACTTCATGCCCGCCGAGTGGCTTTTCCAGCACAGCAATGACGGCGCTTCGTTACCGGGCTTCGCAGATGCGCTCTCGCGGATGGAAAAACTCATCGCGGACCTTGACGCATTGATGCCCTGAGATCAGAGGCTCCCGTCGCGCTCACAGCTCCGCATCTTTCAAGTCCGAGATTGCCGCCGCCAACTCCGCCGAGGCGGTCGCAATCCGCGTCCGAATCGCGTCCCTCAATCCGTCTGAGTTGAGGTCATCCAAGATATCCCACGCCCGCGTCAGAGTTTCGCTTGGCTTTTGCATTTAGTTCGGGCCTCCCAAGCCCGTGTCTAACTTGCGCCATTCTGCCCGGCCCGGAGCGGCTTGTCTAGCTATTTTCTTGCCGCCAAGTGGCGTATAATCCATTCATTGTATTGCACTTAGTGACGCTCCTAAATGCCATTCCTATGTGGCCTTCTTAAGCGATCATCGAATACTTAAATAATTCGATTGCCTTATAATCGAGAATGTGTATAATTCGATTCATGATGGTTCGGGCATACACGCGAAGCGCAAAGCGGAACCTTCGGGGCGGCATCGAGAAAATGGAGGCACAGCTAACGGCGGCGGACAAGATACGGCGGCATTTCCTTCGCGGAGCGCCTCGAAAATCGAGGATGCAAGTATCGGCGATTGCCGCCGTATCCGAAGCCTTGGAAGTCCGCGAGGAGCTTCTCAACAGATTGCGAGCCGAAGCGCCTAACCTCATCCCAACGATGCTGACTGGAATCATCTATACCATCGAGGGCGGCCCGGAGCGTTTTGTTGTGGCGGTCAACGATGAGGACAGCGGGCTACACGCCGCGCAAACGTTACGGCTTAAACAAGGGAAGGCTACCGGCTTGCTCTGCATGTTGGTGGACCCGGACCCGAGGAAGAAAGAAAATCCCCAGGTCTTGTGGGAATACCGTTACGCCACGGAGCGGACACCCGAGAGTGAGTTGGAGCGCCTTTCAAAATTCATGCGAGGGCAAGCGTGACCGTCTCGCATCTACAAGCCGCGCAACGCCTGTTGTCGAATCGGCGGCACGCGCTCGCCATGTTGACGCGAATCAGCGCCGAGGGAGGCGAGGCAACGCCCTTGCAGCGCGAGGAATTGTCTTGGCTTGCCGGCGAGGCCGGCGAATACGAGATTGAGCTTGCGACCGCCCATGATGACCCGGTCGCGGAACTGGAGCGGCTTTACAGTCTGGAGGACTGAGAGCAAAAAAATTGGCCCCGAGAGTGCGACCTCCCGGAGCCGGTTGCCAAGATCACTAACGCCGTGAAGCGACAGGGAATTGGCTCCTCCAGTATAGCCAATCCCACAACGATTTTTAGCGGCAACGTGGCCTCGCCGCCTCCCGGCATGGGAGCCAAAGGGCCATGATGCGCCACGCAAGAAAGCCGCGACAGGCCAGAGAGGCCGGAACAAGTCGCACGCGGAACTGTATGGCTTAACTTTTTTTGAATTGAGGTTACACAGCTTTATGAGACAACTCTTAATCGAACGCGCCCAACTCGCGGCCAAGGTCGAGGCAATCCTCGCCAAGGCTCAGAGCGAAAAGCGCGGTCTTACCGCAACCGAAAACACCGAGAGCGAATTGCTCCTCAGCAATATGGGGGCAATCAACTCTCAAATCAATGAACGCCTCGCCATCCAAGCCGGCGCTATCCCCGTGCCGGATGACTTCGCGTCAATGATTCCATCCAACGCCACTCCTGCCGGAAAGCGAGCACCGTTCTTTCAGAGAGTGCGTCAAGCCTTCCAGTGGCCCGGCCTTGTTGACTTCATCAAGGACCCAACCTCTGGAGTGCGTGCGTCTTTGACGGACGGCGGGGACCTTCAACACACACTGCCCGGCCATGAAGTGGCGCGATTCCAGGCCGCATTTCCGGGCAATGACCCTCACGCCGAAGCCGGCGCTTCCATCACGCAGCTCGATACGGGTTGGGTTGATGGCGTGCAACCGATTGTGACGGCGGGCGCGGCACCTTCCATTTATACGGAAGGGACTGGACCGTCTTCGGACCAGAGCGCACTTGTTTACGCGCTGGAATTGAAGACGCCCAAAAAAATCGCCTTCCTCAGTCTTCCAAGTGAGGAAGCCGTTGCGGACGTTACCTCTCTCGCCAGCACCATCGGCGCGGAGGGAATCGCCCGATTGCTCCAGGGCCGGACCAAGCGAGCCACGGATACTCTCGTGGCGGACTTGACCTCGGCGGCGGCGTTGGTCGCCGGCGACCTGGACGAATTCGGTGGGAACTACAAAGCTATCTTGGACACCATTGGTGCCATCGCTCCCGAGCAAGCGAGCAATGACATGGTGTTTCAGATGTCCCGGAAAACCCGAAGCCGTTTGCTCAACACGCGAGCGACCGGAACTGACGCGCCGATTTTCTCCCCGGACATGCGTCAGATTTTGGGGTACCGAGTGGTTATCAATGATTACGTGCCGGACCAAAACGTGATCTTTGGCAACTGGGCCAAAGGACTTTTCTTGCGCTCCTCGGCTCCCTCGGTCCAGCGAATGGAGGAAGCCTACAAGGAAGACGGTGCCGTAGGTTTCCGCTTCATCATGCGTAGTGATTGGGGGACGTATGCCTCCGTGGCAAATGCTTCCCAATCATCTCAACCACTGGTACTCCTCCAGCCAATTGATTTTGGTAGCTGAGGACCGTTAACAAAGCCCGGCTCTCGATGTTGAGGGCCGGGTTAAAAGTTTTGGCGCGGGAATACTCTTATCCAGTCAGAGGACTCGCACACGGCCCGCGCCAAGTTCTCACGCATACCGTGCGCGGGATATCTGATAGCGGCCTCCAGCGTGCCGCATTTGAAAATCGCTGGCCGGGGGGCCGGGCCGTGGCCCCAAACCTAATTTCTTCGAGGACGCGACGATGCAGATTGAGATAACACTCCGAAACGAATTGGCCGTAGACCTGGAAGCCCAGGCCAAGAACTCACATTGCAGCGTGCGGGACTTCGCCGAGCAGTTGCTCGAAGCCGAGGTTGCGGCCCGTCGCTTGCCGTCCTGCCATTCGCCGGGCGCGGCGCATGGCGCGTTACGCGCCCGTGATGAATCGGGGGAGACAAATGACTGACGCACTCAACCTATCTAACTCTACCGATGGATGCCTTCGGGACAACTGTTGCTCGTTCTGCGATCTGCCGCTCGTAGACGGCGCGTGCCCCGCGTACCACTGGCATGACGCTGTACATTTGAAGAATCGTGACCGGGTCCAGGCGGGCAAGAAGCCTACCAACGAGCCGCCCAAGGCCACCTATCCCACGAAGACCGAACCTTACCTCTGCTGCGTCTGTGGCGCTCCGCTCGATGCCGATGGCGTCAATTGCTCGGCTATCAATGCGCCCTGGCATGACGAGACTAATACTCCTCCACGCGGCAGTATGGAGGGCTTCTTTGACTCCAACCATTTGTTTCACTCCCACTCGGAGGCTTTGAACGCGCCTCCCGTGTCGTTTCTAGTCACGGGATTCTTGCAGCGCGAAGGCGTGACCGCGATTGCCGCTCCAGTGCGCGAGCGTAAGAGTTTGATTGCTCTCAACGTGGCCCACGCGCTATTGACCGGCCAGAAACTCTTTGACCATTTCGAGGTAGTAAGACGGCCAGTGCGAGTCATCTACCTTTGCCCGGAAGTGTCGCTCGGCCCGTTCATGGACCGGGTTAAGAAAATCGGATTGATTGACTATGTGGGCGGAAAATTTCTTTGCCGGACGTTGAGCGCCGATGGACGCCTGGAGCTTGATGACCCGGAATTGCAAAACGTCCTGCCCCACTCGGTTGTCATTCTGGATACGGCTATACGCTTCCTCACTGGCGACGAAAACAGTAGTCAAGACGTGCGGGCATTCGCCGACACTCTTTTTGCGTTGCTCAAACACGGCGCGGAGGCGGTCATCATGCTCCATCATTCGCCAAAGGATTCCGGGGACTTCATGTCCCTAGAAAATGCCATGCGTGGAAGCGGGGACCTAGGCGCTCTCTTGTGTTGCTGTTGGGGGACGAAATTGCAAGACCCGGCAGAGCCGTACAAATCGCCGAGCTTCATGTCCAACCTTAAGCAACGCGATTTCGAGTCCCAAGATTTTGAGGTCACATGCACGCCCGATTGCCGAATGCACTACGTTGACAAGGGACTCACTGTTCCGGCGCTCGCGCCACGGCGCACATTCAGGGTCAATGGAGACGGACGAGACGCAGAGGCAATTACCTTCATCCGCACCAATCCCAAGATGTCAATGCGTGAGGTCTCACGGGCGTTAAAGGAACAGGGCATTAAGCGCAGTAAGGATTGGGTCCATGAACGCAGGTACGAGATGATGCAGAAAGACGGCGGCTGTCTGCCGGATGTTGGTTCTTAAGGTATTACGGTCCCAATCGCCAAAACCAGCCATGTGTTCTTACAAACCCCCTTAGGGGTTGTAAGACACTGGTTGGGGACTGTCTGTCTGTCTCTATTCCTATAGGCGGACGACGACAGTTGCCCGGTCCATACGATGCAGATAAAGCCTACGATCCGCCGACAGACGCCCGGCAGTGTCCATTACGGCGGGGACATTGCTACCGGCCCGTGGGTCTATTCCGCCTATGACGGTCCCCGGCTGATATGCGTGGCGGCCACGGCAGGCGAAGCGCGGCGCAAGTATCGCCGCATCCGCGCCGATTGGTGGGCGAGAACCAAGTGGGGCACGGGCACAAAGGGGGCGAAATAGAGGCTAAAATCTCTGGAATGAATCGCTTAGCAGGCCCGTAGTTTGGTAAATTTACATAGACGTTTTGAATCTAAAAAGGCGAATATTATGCGAATATCTACCAAAGCGAGGCGCGACGTTGACTTATAGGCTCGCCGGGCAGCCCGCGCATACTGCGGTATGGCTATTTTGTCCCAAGGCAACGTCGCGCATCGAGGCCGAAAATGGCCCCGCTATCTTATTGATTCTTATAGGGAGAAAATTGACGTTTTCGGCGGTCTAACCGGCGTTTTCGAGACCCTCCGGCTCCAGCAATCGGATGGCGGTATTGACTCGGGGACCTTGGGCATGGACATAGCGTTGCGAGATGACGATAGAGGAGTGACCGGCCAGCCGTTGGATGGCGAAGGCATCCGCGCCGCGCTCGCCCAGGCGTGTACAGAACGTATGCCGCGTGGAATGGAGGACACACTCGGCGGGGAGCCTCAGACGTTTGCGGGCCCGCTGAAAAGCGTGCGAGAGCCAATCACGGGTCATGGGATGGCCGTTGACTGTGAAGACGTGCGTTGCATCTTCGCCGATGAGACGCTGGAGCGCGAGCGCCTCCGTCAATATCCGCTCGGCGCGGCGTGTGAGCGGAATCTTGCGGCGGCTCGCGGCGGTCTTGCCCTTGCGGACTTCGATGGAATGCAGCGGAAGGCTGACCGCGTCCCAAGTGAGATTGCAAAGCTCGCCACGGCGGAGGCCGGTATCGCACAGAAGCGGGATGATCTCGCCGATTGGCCCGCCGTCCTGGATGAATTTTTCGATGATCTCATCGGCAAGAACGTACTCGCGTTGGTTCTCGCCTTTGAGCAGTTTCACCTTGGGCGCTCGCGCAATGACCTCCCACTCTTGCGCGAGATGGAGCACGCGGCGGAGGGTCCGCAGATTATGATTGATCGTGGTTACGGAGATCGTCTTCGCATTCGCGGGCGGGACCTTCGCCACAAGGGGGCCGTTGTGAGGTTGCGGCGGTTTCCGGCGCTTAGGTTTCGGCAGGTGATTGCGCCGATGCTGGACGAAGTCTTCGATGAGGGCGGCGTTGATACGGTCAAGACGGCACCCGGCGAGCGGCGCGAAGCTCAACAAGGGTTGCAAGTGAGCGACGTAGAATTTGAGAGTATCTTTGGATACGCGAGCGGGGAGACTGCTCACAAAGCGTATGCTGAAAATCTCAAGAGTGGGGACGGTCCCGATGCCTTTGGCAAGCTCGTTGCGCTTCTCGGCTTCAACTCGCCGCGCTTCATTCTTGTTGGTTTTCTTGGTGCTAAACTGGTACGCGATGCCATCCAGTTCAATGCGGGACCACCATACGTTGCCACGGCGATACAAACTCATGCAAGATCATAGCATAGTATCTACAGTTTCATCTACAGCGATTTTAGTGTGATTGCAAGTGTAAGTAACAAAAGGCGGGCCCTTAGCTCAGCGGTTAGAGCAGTGGACTCATAATCCATTGGTCCTAGGTTCAAATCCTAGAGGGCCCACCACGCTACTTCTGTGTTTTCAGCGAATTCCCGTCACCGGAAGGCACGATGTTATTCTAGTTTGATAATCCCCAGCTGAGGCCGCTACCTTCCATGTCCAATCCCGAGAACGCTGAATCCCAAACTATCGACGAGTCCAACGAGTCGTTCAAAGACCTCCTCTCCCAGTTCGAGCTGAGCAAATCGCGCAAGCCGGCGGAAGCAGGAAAGGGCCGTGAAGGGACGGTGATCGCTGTCACTGCCGACTCGGTGCTGGTTGACATCGGCTTCAAGACCGAAGGAATCCTGCCGCTGACGGCGTTTCAAAAAGCCAAGGAAATGCCGAAGCCGGGCGACAAGTTGATGATCTCGATTAAGGGCCGCGATCCGGAAGGCTATTACGAACTTTCCCTCGGCAGGATCGAACGGCCAACCGATTGGGCATCTCTGAAGAAGGCATTTGAAGAGAAGACGACCATCGTCGGTACGGTAACCGGCGTGGTCAAGGGCGGCCTGAGCGTTGATGTCGGGGTGCGGGCATTCATGCCAGCCTCGCGCAGCGGCGCACGCGACGCAGCGGAAATGGCGAAGTTGGTGGAACAGGAAATCCGCTGCCGGATTACGAAGCTCGACGAGGCTGACGAGGACCTGGTGGTTGACCGCCGCGTGGTTGCAGAAGAGGAAGAACGTGCGGGCAAGGATCGCCGTTACTCCGAGGTCGAAGTCGGCGCAACCGTGCATGGCACGGTCCGCAGCCTGACCGATTACGGCGCCTTTGTGGACATTGGCGGCGTGGACGCGCTGCTGCACGTCAGCGATATCTCCAGAAGCCGCGTCAGCAAGCCGGCCGACGTGTTGTCTGCGGGGCAGGAGATCGAAGTCAAAATCCTGAAGATTGATGCTGCGAAGCGGCGCATTTCTGTGGGGATGAAGCAGCTTGAGCCGGATCCGTGGGACTCTTTTACGGCAAAATACCAGGCGGGCTAGCGCGCTCGCGGGACCGTCACACGCGTCATGGAGTTCGGCGCGTTTGTGGAACTGGAGCCGGGGATCGAGGGACTGATTCATGTCTCGGAAATGTCGTGGGCAAAGAAGGTGCGGACGCCCAGCGACGTGGTGAAGCCGGGCGATTCCGTGGAAGCCGTGATTCTGGGTGTGAGCGCGGGCGAGCGCCGTATCTCTCTCGGCCTGAAGCAGACGCTGGGCGACCCTTGGGCGGAAGCGGCAACCAGGTTCGCCGTTGGTTCAGCGGTCGAGGGGCCGGTCACCAGCCTTACCAATTTCGGCGCCTTCGTGCAGCTTTCTGAAGGCATCGAGGGGATGATTCACGTAAGCGACATGAGCGCCGAGAAGCGCATCAATCATCCGCAGGACGTGCTTAAGGTTGGGCAACTGGTGAAGGCCCAGGTGCTCGAAGTGGACCCCGGGAAGCGGCGGCTGAAGTTGGGAATCAAACAACTGGTTCCTACCAGCATCGAGGAATACATCGCCGAACGCCGGGAGGGCAATATCGTCTCCGGCCGGGTGATGGAGGTTTCGGGCGGGCAGGCGCGCGTGGAGTTGGGCGAAGGCATTCACAGCACCTGCCGAATCGCCGCTGCGAGTGCGTCAGAGGGGAAAGCCGCGGCGGAAGGGAGAGCCGATTTGAGCTCGCTAAGCTCGATGCTGAAGGCGCACTGGAAGGGCGGCGCTGCTGCCGCCGGATCCATACCGGAAGCCGTCCGTGCCGGCCAGGTTCGCAGCTTCCGGATTGCGAAGCTGGATCCAGCCGCGAAGAGAATTGAGTTGGAGTTAGCCTAGTCCTTGCCGCCCATCATCAATGCCCAGGGGATCACGAAAACCTTCGGGGCGAATCCGTTATTTGAAGATGTTTCTTTCACGGTTTCTGAAGGCGATCGTATTGGACTGATCGGTCCGAACGGCTCAGGAAAATCTACGTTGCTGCGGATTCTGGCGGGCAGCGTAAGTCCTGACAGCGGAGAACTGGCGGTTCGAAAACGGCTTCGGTTCAGCTTCGTGGAACAGGACTCGAGCTTTGAGCCTGGTTCGACGGTGCGCTCGGTGATTGAGAAGGCGATGGAGCGGGCTGCGGTTCCCGAGTCGGAGCGGGGTACGCTTGCGGCGGAAACGCTGGGTCGAGCGGGCTTGCGGGAACTGGAAGCCGAAGCGGCCAGCTTGTCTGGAGGTTGGCAGAAACGCCTGGCGATCGTTGAAGCGCTGGTCCAGGCCCCGGATGTGCTCCTGCTCGATGAACCCACCAATCATCTGGACCTCTCGGGAATTGAATGGCTTGAAGAGTTGCTGGCGGAGGCGGCATTCGCTTGCGTGGTTGTAAGTCACGACCGCTATTTCCTGGAGAATGTCGCGACCGAGACGGTTGAACTGAGCCGGGTGTATCCGGATGGCGTGTTGCGCGTCCGCGGAAATTACAGTACGTTTCTGGAGAAAAAGGAAGAATTTCTGCACGCGCAATCGAAACGGCAGGAAGCTCTGGAAAATCTGGTCCACAACGAGATTGCGTGGCTGCGCCGGGGGGCCAGGGCACGGACCAGGAAATCCAAGGCGCGCATCGACAAGGCTGGCGAATTGATGGTGGAATTGGCCGATTTGAGCAGGAGAACCCGGACGGCAACTGCGCAAATGGATTTCTCGGCCAGCGGCCGGCAGACCAAGCGGTTGATTGAGCTTGAGAATGTGTCTTATCAAATCGGCGGCCGCACGCTTTTTGCGGGACTCAACTTCATTGTCTCGGCCGGGTTGAGAGTCGGACTGGTAGGGCCGAATGGAAGCGGCAAGACAACTTTGTTGCGTCTGTTGCGGGGAGAGTTGGCGCCGACAGGTGGAAAGATTCGCCGGGCTGAATGGCTGCGCATCGTTTATTTCGATCAGACTCGCGAGCTGGATTCGAGTGTCACATTGCGCCGCGCCCTGGCTCCGGACGGGGATTCGCTGGTTTATCAAGACCGGGTAATCCACGTGGCGTCCTGGGCGGCAAGGTTCCTGTTCACCGGTGAGCAGCTGAATCAGCCGGTCGAGCGGCTTTCCGGAGGCGAGCGGGCACGGGTGTTGATCGCACAGCTCATGCTCCAGCCTGCCGATGTTTTGTTGCTGGATGAGCCCACAAATGATCTCGACATTCCGACGCTCGAAATACTAGAGGAAAGCCTGTTGGAGTTTCGCGGGTCGTTGGTACTGGTCACGCATGACCGCTACATGCTGGACCGCGTATCCAGCGTGGTGCTTGGCCTGGACGGGCAGGGCGGCGCGGAAAGCTTTGCGGATTACTCGCAATGGGAGACCTGGCAGGCGGAACGCAAGCAACTGGTAAAGGCCGGTGCGCGTCTCCCGGCGCGGGTTGCGGCGCCGGGATCTTCCGGGCGCGCGAAGAAGAAGTTGTCTTATTTGGACGAGCGCGAATATGCAACCATCGAGCAACGTATTGCCGAAGCAGAACAACTGCTGAAGAATAAGCGTGCGCAACTGGAGGACCCAACCATCGCCAGTGACGGCCCGCGCCTGCTGGCGGCGCATACTGAGATGGAAGCCGCGCAGAAAAACCTGGAGACACTCTATTCGCGATGGAGCGAATTGGAAGAGAAGCAAGGCTAACCTTCCGCGGGCGATCTCTCAGCCCGATAGCGGAACGGCGTTGATGTGAGATAATTTGCGGAACACCTTCTGAGGAAACCATGCCTGAACACAGAGTTTTCTGCGTCAAATTGCAAAAGGACTTGCCCGGCTTGGACGAGCCTCCGTTCGATACCGAACTGGGGAAACGGGTGTATGACAACGTTTCGCAGCAGGCTTGGAACCAGTGGATTGAGTTTTGCAAGATGCTGTTGAACGAATACCGTCTCAACCCTGCCCGGCGGGAAGACCAGGAAGCCATTGTGAAGCAAATGGAGCAATTTTTCTTCGGGGAGGGCGCCGCCTTGCCCAAGGAATATGTCCCGCCCGCGCAGCACTGACCGGGGTTGGTTACCTCTGGTGTTACCCCGTTAACCGGATTGTTATCCTGCATTCATCATCCTGTAACATGCTTGCACTAGAAATGGTGCATGGATGAAGGGTCCGTCCATGACACGCTGATCCTCTCCGACCTGCACCTGGGGTCGGAATGCAGCCGCGCCCGTGAAGCCACGCGGCTGCTCAAAGACACGCGCTTCCGTCGGCTCATTCTGTTGGGCGACATCTTCGCCAACCTCGATTTCCGCAGGCTCAGCAAAGAACAATGGAAGTTTCTCGGCCTGATCCGCAAGCTCTCCAATCCCAAGCGCGACATCGAAGTGGTGTGGGTGGAAGGCAACCACGACGAAGGGCTGACTGAGATCATGTCCGCCCTGGTCGGCGTGCGTGTGTACCAGGAGTATGCGTGGCAGTATGCGGGAGTGCAGCATCTGGCCATTCATGGGCATCAATTCGACCGCTTTGTGGTGAACAATCTCCGGCTCAATCATTTTTGGACGGTGATCTATCTGCGCTTGCAGAAGTTGGATCTGAAGGGCAAGCCGGTGGCGCGCTTCATTGACCGCCTGAATACACGTTGGTTGCGAATGTCCTCCAAAGTGGCTTCGGGCGCGCTGTTGCACGCCCGGGTGCAGGGCGCGGAGCGAATCTTTTGCGGGCACACTCACGAGGCCATGCAGCAGCAACAGGACGGCGTCCACTATTTCAACGCGGGTGGTTGGATTGATTCCCGGCAGACTTACATTACCGTTGGACCGGAAGGAGTCCAGATTCATGAGTACCAGGAGCGACCTGACGATCGTGATTCCGGCAAAGAACGAGGCGAAACTGATTCCGCAGCTGCTGAATTCGCTGGCGAATCAGGATTACTCGAAGATGCGGAATACGAAAATATTGGTAGCTGACGCGGGCTCGACCGACGGCACTCCGGAAATCGTCATGGGATTCCGGGACCGGCTGGACGTGGACGTGATTGCGGGCGGATTGCCTTCCGTGGGCCGCAACGCCGGCGCGGCGCGGGCGGAGACGGAATACGTGCTTTTTGTGGATGCCGACGTGGAGCCCGCCACGAGATCGCTGATTCGCAGCTCAGTCGAGATGGCGCAACGCAAGCAACTCCATTGCGTCACAACCAACATCATTTGCCGCGAAGGCGGCTGGCTGGACAAGACTCTCTACTTTGGCAATTCGATGTTCCAGCACTTGTCGCGAATCCATCAGCCGTTTAGCACGGGAATGTACATGTTGTTTCACGCCGCGCGCTTCCGCGAACTGGGCGGATTTCATGAGAAAGTTCACTTTGCCGAGGACTATCTCCTCAGCAAGCAGGTGGCGCGCAGCAAATTCGGGATTGTGCGCGGCGGTCTTTATACCACCAACCGCCGCTTTCAGAAGATGGGGCACTTGCGCGTGACCAAGCTCTTCCTCACCACAGCCTTGAACTTCTGGAACCAGGACCACTTCCTGCGGGACCATCAATACTGGGCGGATCACGCACCCAAAGCTGAAAGCGGACTATCCACTCCTCAGAAGTGAAGAGTGATTCCTGTCGAAATGCGTACGTTGTCCTGTGTGGTCCCGAAGAACCGGGTTTGCAACGCGTCCACTTGTAAACGCCAGCCAATGAGGGGAATCAGATGATAGTCGATGCCGCCGCCCAGGGCGTCGGCGAATGAAGTATCGGACCCGGTGAGCCCAGAAGCGCTTTCATTGATGTGACTGGCGCCGATCAGCCCATGCACGAAGGGGCGGAATTTGCCGATCGAAATCCCAAGTCGCGGCCCAAACAGGTAGTTTTCCTCATGAACGCTGCAAGAAACGCCAAATGCGCCACCCGGGCAGATCCCGAACTGTGGGTTCTGCGAACCGTAGTGGCCGCTAAAGTCGGCCACGAGTCCGAGTAGAGGCAAGATTTTGCCTTCCACCGACGCGTTCCATCCATTGAGATTGGAGCGGCCGCCGGGAAGATCCGCGCTCATATAGGAATATCCAACAAACACATTTCCATTGGGGACTTGGGCGACGCTGAAAGTTGTGAGCACTATGAAGCAGAGCGCGAAAATAACGGATCGAAGCACGGCATACTCCTTATGTGTCAGCAAATCGGATTACTTTGGATGCCAACTTCGCGAATAGGATGCCCCGGCTTCGCTTCGGAACCGGAGTGTGCTCACGGTAAGATACTTATTTTTGTCTCTCGGTTCAGACCGTTTCGATACTGGGTTCCAAAGGGCAAGTCTGGTTCGCTGGGACGGAGTGAAAGCAAAAAGAAAATCATGGAAAAGTAGAATTTTTCTGGCTGTGCGGCGTACACCGAGCGGGTGGCTAGAGAGGCCGCGACAGCGTCGGCGTGGCGCGATACTCTCCCCGGAGCCCATGCCAGCGAATCTGGAGCATCTCGCCAAACATCCGGATTCCGTCGCGCAGCGGGTTAAGGCGCGTGCCTTCGCGATGCGCCCACGCTACGGGCACTTCGTCGACCCGCAACTGGAGCCGTTTGGCCAGGTAAAGCAGTTCGGGGTCGAAGCCCCAACGCTCAATCTTTTGCAGCGAAAAGAGTCTGTGGGCCGCGCTTCGGCTAAAAGCTTTGAATCCACATTGCGTGTCTTTGAACTGCAACCCCAGAATTAAGCGCAGCGCCAGGTTGAAGACTCGCCCATAGAGCTGGCGGTACAAAGGCTGGCGGCGCAATTGAAGCTCAGTCTTGAGCCAGCGCGAGCCGATGGCAACGTCCGCACCGTCCCCGATGGCTGCGAACAACTTTTCTGCCTCAGCGATGGGAGAAGAGAGGTCGGCATCGCTGAAAAGCAGTATTTCGCCCTGGGCCTGCAGCATTCCGTTGCGGACGCTATACCCCTTGCCGCGGTTTCCAGGGTTCTGTAACAGTCTGACTGAGGGGCACGCCGCTGCGCAACGGCGGACAACTTCCGCGGTGTCGTCGGTCGAGCCGTCATTGACGACGATGATTTCGGCCTGCCAGCCACGCTGTCCGGCGAAGGCTGCGACTTTCTCAATGGTCGCGGCAATGCGTTCGCTCTCGTTATATGCAGGCAGGACGATGCTGTAAGTTGGGGAGGGCAAGAGACGGTTCTCAGTCGTGGATTTCCGTGTAGGCAGTGTAGTCAACCGGGAAGGCAATGCCTAGTGAAAACCCCGGATTCACGCCACCCGCCGCTCCAACATGGAAAAGAATTCCCGCACCAACTCCGCATCCCAAAGCCCCGATTGGGCCTCTCTGTGCATGGTTTGGGCGGCATGCTCGTGGCTAAGAGCGGGCTTGTAGGGCCGGGCGGTGCGCAGGGCATCGTAGACATCCGCTACCTGAAGAATGCGGGGCAGCAGCGGGGTTTCAGCTTTTTGCAGACCGTCGGGATATCCGCTGCCATCGGAATGCTCATGATGGTTGCGAATGATGGGAAGGACAAGGCGCAGCGATTTCAGCGGCCGGCAGATGTTTTCCCCGGTAATCGGATGCAGCTTCATCACTGCCCATTCCTCGGGCGTCAGGTTGCTGCCCTTTTTCAGGATTTCGTCGGGCACCGCGATTTTTCCCAGGTCATGCAAATATCCGCCGCGCCGCAACGCTACGATGGAAGCTTCGTCCAGTCCCAGATGCCGCCCGAGATTCGCGGCGCTTTCCGCCAGGCGTTCACAATGGCCTTCGGTATAGGGGTCGCGGCTCTCCACGCTCAAACCAAGGGTGCACAGCACTGACTCTGCATTTTCCAGTTCGTCGGTGAACTCCTTCAGCCGCAATAGAGAATTCACCCGGGCAAATAGCTCCTCAGAAAAGATTGGCTTGTTGAGAAAATCATCCGCCCCAGCTTCAATGCCCCGCAACTTGTCTTCGCGGTCCGCGAGCCCAGTGATCAGGACGAAAGGGATCAGACGGGTGGCGGGATCTGACTTCAACTCCCGGCACAATTCATAACCGGATTTGCCGGGCATCACGACATCGGAAAGAATCAGGTCCGGGAGCTGGCGCCGGATTTCCACTTCCGCCCGCGAGGCGTCTGCGACCGAGACCACGCTATATCCCTGCGTCTCAAGCAACTCCTGCATGAGGGCCATAGTGTCGGGATTGTCATCCACCACCAGAACGCGTGGTACGTGGCGAAGACTCGAGGCTTCGCTCGTAGCGGGTGCAGCATGAGTCAAGGCGGAAAGACTCGCTCGGGACGTCGTAGGCGGGCTCACAACAAGTTCCTAAACCTGCATCTATTATAAATGAATCTGAGTAGCAGCGAGCGAGGCGAAGTTGGTTATCCGATCAGTCTCCATTGGTTTCCGCGAGCGGGAGGTCCGGTGCGGTTGATTTGCGCGTTACCTGAGCGCTGGTGACGAGGACGACCGAGGCAATCACGATAGCGCTACCACCGAGGATGTACGCATCAATCGGCTCGTGCAGGATCAGCCATCCCAGAAAGACCGCCACTACCGGATTGACGTAGGCATAGGTGGAGACTTTTGAAGTGGGCACGTGACCAAGCAGCCAGATATAGGCGGTGTAGCCGATCCACGATCCGCAGATTACCAGGTACACAACCGCGCCCACGCTGCGGGCAGCCCAAACCACCCGTGCCGGGTCACCTATCACGAAAGCAATAAGCAGATTGGCCAGGCCCGCGGCGATCATTTCCCAGGCGGTAGCCGAGAAGGGATCCACGCTCGGAGACTTCCACTTCTTAGCCAGCACCGAACCCAGCGCCCAGCTGAAGGAACCACCCAGCAGGCTAAGTGAAGCCCACAATTGCCGGCGTTCCAGGTGGGAAGTCGACATCAACTGCGGCCACAATAGAACCACCAGCCCGGCCACTCCCAATGCCAACCCTGCCTGGCCGCGCGCTGAAACCCGGTGGTCCCCAAGAATCAGCGTATCCAGCACCAGAAACCACAGAGGTACGCCCGCGACGATCAGGGCTGCCAATCCAGAGGGAATATGGGTCTCGGCATAGGAAAGGGTCAGGTTGCCGCCGACCAGGAGCAGGAGGCCGATCAACGCCATTTGCGTCAACTGGCGAAGGTTGTAGCTGACCTTGCGGCCGCGCCAGCCACAAAACGCCAGCATGCAGACCCCGGCAATCAGGAAGCGGATACCGCACATCAGGGCTGGTGGGATCTTCTCCACTGCGAGATCAATGGCCAAGTAGGTTGATCCCCAGAAGAAATAGACCAATCCAAAAGCCAGGAAGACCGCGAAACGTTGCTGGCGTTGGGCCTCAGTCATGTGGTTAGGAGTATGAGACGCGGTAGGACCTTTGGGGGATTCGATTTGTGTTAAGTCAGTAGCCCAAAGGGTCATCGCCGATTGGGGGTTACGTCGAAGCTGACAAGCGGATATAATGAGAGCACGGATGAGTTCCAATGCGTCAACAGAAACCCAACTCGCACCTGCCCGCGTGCTGGCTGCACTCCTTAGTGTGCCCACGCCGCCATCTGGCGGTGCTGCCTTCCCGTTCGCGTCCCAGTCTTTTCGGTAGCGACTAGTTTCTCATCCACCCCGTTGCGTTCCGCCAGCTCTCGAAATGCGTGTATCTGCCGAGAGCAGCCCGTCGTCCACACTGATCGACGCACGATCAACTGACCGAATTCTGGAGGATTTCATGCCAACACAGACGCTGACTGCACCCAAGATCAAGACCGCACTACCCGGCCCGAATGCCAAGCGCGTGGTGGAGGGCGACGGCAAAGTCGTTTCGCCTTCGTACACCCGCTCCTATCCGCTGGTGGCGAAACACGGCCGCGGAATTGTGATTACCGACGTCGACGGGAATGAGTTTTTTGATTTTTCCGCGGGCATTGCCGTGACTTCGACCGGCCATTGCCACCCTCACGTGGTGGCGGCGATCCAGAAGCAGGCGGCGGAGTTGATCCACATGTCGGGTACTGATTTCTACTATGAGAGTCTGGTGACGCTGGCCGAGCGGCTATCAAAGATCGCGCCGATGCCGGGGCCGCACCGGATTTACTACGGCAATTCGGGCGCGGAAGCGATCGAATGCGCGCTGAAGTTGGCGCGGTACCACACCAAGCGGCAGAACATCATTGCTTTCTTCGGCGCGTTCCACGGACGCACCATGGGTGCGTTGTCCCTGACTGCATCCAAGCCGCAACAGCGGCGCCGCTTTGCCCCGCTGGTGCCGGGCGTAACCCACATTCGCTACCCCGATGTCTATCGCGAATGCGAGGGTGGCCCGCAGGACGCCGAGGCTTTCGCGTTGGGTTGTGCGCGCTTCATCGAGGACAAACTGTTCAAGACGACTCTCGCGCCGGAGGAAGTAGCGGCTATTTTTGTTGAGCCCATCCAGGGCGAAGGCGGATACGTTGTTGCTCCCACCGTGTTCATGAAGGAGCTGCGCCGTATTTGCGACAAGCATGGCATCCTGCTGGTGGCGGATGAAGTTCAGAGCGGCATTGGCCGCACTGGCAAGTGGTGGGCCATTGAGCACACCGGGGTGCAGCCGGATATCGTCTGTATGGCCAAGGGCGTCGCTTCCGGCATGCCCCTGGGAGTCACTATGAGCCGGGCGGAGATCATGGACTGGGTCCCCGGTTCCCACGCCTCCACCTTCGGCGGAAACCCTGTCTGCATCGCGGCGGCGCTGGCTACGCTGGACGTGATCGAGCGCGAGGACCTGATGAAGAATGCCACAGAGGTCGGCAATCACATGATGAAGCGCATGGCGGACTGGCCTGGTAAACACAGGATCGTCGGTGACGTTCGCGGCCGCGGCTTGATGATCGGAGTTGAAATCGTCAGCGACAAGAAGACGAAGGCATACGGCGCCGAGGAACGCGACCGCATTGTGGAGCTTGCCTTTGAGCGGGGCATTCTCTTCCTGGGCTGTGGACCGGGCACCATCCGCATTGCCCCGGCGCTCATTGTGAGCAAAGATGAAGCTGACGTTGCCATGGACGCGCTTGAGGAATCCATCTCGATTGTAGCGGCGCGCAAATGAACGGCGAGTTGGGGACGGGCCATTCTCCCCCGTCCCCTTTTTCAGGGGCGGTCGAACCGCATGAGGAATAGAACTCTGCGTGAGCTTTTGCGGGGAAAACGGGCCCACGCCGACCCGGTCGCCTGTGTCGAGGATCTGTCGTTGGCGCTGGCAGGGCAAAGGGTTGATGGTTACCCGCACTCAATTTTTCAGATTGTTGGGCACCTGAACTACTGGATGGATTACGAAATCCACCGGATGGCGGGTGAGCCTGCGTTGTATCCGCAACACGCCATCGAGAGCTGGCCGCCCAGTGCGGCGCCGGAAAACGAGGAGCAATGGCGGGCAGCAATTGCTCGCTTTGGCTGGTTGTTGGGGAAATTGGAAGAGCTTTCAGGCGCCGGGGAGGACGTTCTGGACCGCGTGGTGCGGGTCAATCATCCGGCGCAGGAATCGGAGTCGTCGGTGGAAGCCGTGCTGTGGCAAACGCTGGTGCACAACAGCTATCACATCGGCCAGGTGGCTTTGCTGCGGCGCTGCCTTGGGGCATGGCCTCCACGGCGCGGGGGTGACACCTGGTAGGCCGCGAAGAATCGGAAACGTATCGTGATCCGGAAGTTCACAATTCGTGCCTTGCTGGCTCTGGCAGCGGCCCTGCTGTTGTGGGCGTCGGCATTTGCCGGCATCCGCGCCGGACTGCGCGCGTATTTGCCGGGCCAGCTTGCTGTGTTGCGCTTTGGTGTGGCGTCCGCGGTGCTCGCGGTTTACGCCAGTCTTGCTCACTTTCGCCGTCCTGAGACGCGTGACATTCCGGGCTTCATTCTCAGCGGAATCATCGGCATCAGCTTCTATAACCTCGCATTGAACTATGGCGAAACCCGGGTCACTGCCGGCGCTGCCAGCCTGCTGATTTCTTCGGTGCCAATCTGGACGGCGCTGTTGGCCAGCTTTACTCTTCACGAACGGCTGACCCCCCTCCGCTGGGTGGGAATTCTGGTGAGCTTTGCCGGGGTGGCGCTGATCGCCAGCGGCGAAGGCCGGGGAATCCACATTTCGCCGCAGGCGCTCATCATCCTGGCGGCGGCGTTCACTTCCGCAATCTACATGGTGCAACAGAAACACTACCTGGGCCGTTACAGCGCGCTGGAGTTTACGGCCTACTCCGTTTGGTCAGGGACGGCCTTCATGCTTCCCTTCGGGGGCGGGTTGTTGCACAGCATCCACACAGCACCAATGGGCGGAACACTCGCGGTCGTTTATTTGGGAGTCTTTCCTGGAGCTTTGGCGTATGTGGCATGGGCTTACGTGATGTCCCACGGCCCGGCGGGGCGGATCACTTCCTTGCTCTATCTGATTCCGGTGCTCGCGATCGCCATTGCATGGATATGGCTTGGCGAAGTTCCGAGACTGCTGTCGTTGGTGGGCGGGGCGATCGCGCTGCTTGGCGTGGGCTTGGTCAATATCGGGGATAAACGGGTTGTTGAGGCCGCTGCTCTGGGCCGGATTGACGCTG
The DNA here is from genome assembly GCA_050745985.1 of Terriglobales bacterium. Classification (GTDB taxonomy): domain Bacteria; phylum Acidobacteriota; class Terriglobia; order Terriglobales; family Acidobacteriaceae; genus JABCZH01. Next base: position 63,772 of record JBOGLG010000006.1, read on the forward strand.
GTCAACCCAGCCCCGACGTTGCGTCGCAGGTTTCCTGAAGTGTTGTGACACTTGTCACAGCCAGTGGTGTGGGCGGCCTGCTAGCTTGGTTGAGAGTTATGTTCTCCGGTCGAATCACCCACGCTGCCCTCCGTGCTCTCGACTGGCTTGCCGTCCGCACTTTGCCGCCGGACAACTCTCCCGCACATCAGCGCATCGGACGACGGGGCGAGGAAGATGTGTACTTTCACCTGCGCCGTCAAGGATACGTGATGGTGGCACGAAATTTTCGCTCTCCAAATCGTCGCGGCGAGATCGACCTCATCGCCTGGGACAAAGATGTCCTGTGTTTTATTGAGGTCAAGACCCGCACCACTCACGACGTGAAGCCCGCGGAAGCCGCCGTGGACCGGGACAAGCAACGCAACTTGACTTTGGTGGCCCGGGAGTACCTTCGTCATCTGGCACCTTCGTGCCAATGGCGCTTTGACGTGGTCAGTGTGTATTATGAAGGGCAGTCCCGCCAGCCGCAGTTTGAAATATTTCAGAGTGCCTTCCCCGTAGCGTAGAATGGGGGGTTTGACTGTGCCCTCATATTGAAAGGATTCATTACTTGCCTGAGCTTAGAAAAGACCCAATCGTAGGCCGGTGGGTGATTATTTCAACCGACCGCGCCAAGCGCCCCACCGACTTTGCCCGTGACGGAGTGAAACTCAAAGGTGGCTTTTGCCCATTCTGCTACGGCAACGAGAGTAAGACTCCGCCCGAGATTCAGGCGTATCGGCCGAATACCAACGGCGGGCCTCCGCCGCAACGCGATTCGCCGGGGTGGACGGTACGGGTAGTCCCTAACAAATTTCCCGCACTCGGCATTGAAGGCAACATGAACCGCCAGGCCGAGGGCATGTTTGACCGCATGAACGGAGTCGGCGCCCACGAAGTCATCGTGGAAACGCCCGACCATAATTCCACGCTGGCCACACTGCCGGCCAAGCGGATCGAAGACGTGCTTTGGACTTTTCGCGACCGCATTCTGGACCTCAAGAAGGACCGCCGTTTCAAATACATTCTGATTTTCAAGAACCATGGGGAAGCGGCGGGGGCTTCGCTCGAGCACGCCCATTCGCAGTTGATTGCGCTGCCCATCATACCCATTTACGTCACGGAAGAGATCGAGGGAGCGAAGCAGTACTACATCTACAAAGAGCGCTGCGTTTTCTGCGATATTATCCGGCAGGAGACTGAGGCGGCTACGCGGGTGGTGGCGGAGAACGAAGATTTCCTGACGCTGGCGCCGTACGCGCCGCGTTTTCCGTTTGAGACCTGGATTCTGCCCAAGCAGCACGAATCGGCATTTGAGAACTCTTCTTCGCATATGTTTGAAAACCTGGCAAAGGCGCTCAAACAGTTGCTGACCAAGGCCGACCGGGTGCTCGACAACCCGCCCTATAACCTGGTGATTCATAGTTCGCCGGTGCAGGACCCGACCAGCGACCACTACCATTGGCACATCGAGTTCATGCCGAAGCTGACCAAGACCGCGGGATTCGAGTGGGGCACGGGTTTCTACATCAACCCGACTCCGCCGGAAGAGGCCGCGAAGTTCTTGCGCGAAGCCAGCGTGGAAGACGCTGTGCCGGCTGCGGTCGTATAAAAATCGTTCGCTGCGACTACCTGCGCGTTGTCTGACCTTCTTCGCGGTGCTATTCTTGCGCTGCTAAGAAAAAGGAGACAACGTGAAGCGCACTGTCCTCAGCCTTTCATTTCTTTGCTTAGCGTACGTTTGTGCACCGGCGCAATCCTCTTCCGTGCCTGCGCAACCGGCCGCTCATCATGCCAGCGCAAGTCCGCATGCGCCATCCGCGGAGAAGGTCTGGGCCGATCTCATGGAAGGGAACCAGCGCTTTGCCGCAGGAACGCCGAAGGCTCGCCCGCTGGTGCAGCTACGAACCCAGCTTGCCGGTGGACAACAACCCAAAGTCGTCGTGCTCGCCTGCTCGGACAGCCGTGTGGCGCCTGAGTTGCTGTTCGATCAGAGCCTGGGGGACTTATTCGTGGTTCGCTCGGCCGGCAACATCGCGGATGCGATCGGCGTAGGCAGCGTGGAGTACGCCGTCGAGCACCTGGGAAGTACGGTGCTAGTGGTGCTGGGGCACACAAAGTGTGGTGCGGTGACGGCCGCTTGTTCGAAAGAAAAGATGCCGACTCCGAACTTGCAGGCGATCGTAGACAAGATCGATCCTGCAGTCACACGCGCAAGCAAGTCAGGATCAGCCGGGGATGCTTTGCTCGAAGCCGCGATCCGGGAGAATGTTCATCAGAGTGCGGATGACGTCATGGCCGCGAGCGAAGCGCTTCGCCATTTTCGCGATGACGGCAAATTGACGGTGATCGAAGCGGAGTATGACTTGGCGACCGGCAAAGTAACCCGCCTGGATGCAGCGAAATAGCGGGCTAACCCTGCGTGCGGTCGAGAACTTCGTCGTGCCACGCCATCTGAATGGCCTCGAGCTTGCCTTCGTTCGACTTCTTGGGATCATCTTTGAAAGTTGGCAGCTCGGTTACGTAGCGATGCAGGTCAGTGAAACGGATCGCCAGTGGATCCAGCTCGGGATGAGCTTCTGATAGCTGGATGCCGATCTCGTTTGCGTCGTCCCAGGTAAGATCTTTAGCCATGTCGCTCCTCAGTGTTCCTCGGAAACGTAATTCCGGTTCCAGGCTGGTATTTCCACGACAACCTTTCCTGGCTTCTTGATAACCGCCTGACAACCGAGGCGCGAGTTTAGTTGGAGATCGGCGGCCATGTCAAGACGATCGGCCTCGTCGTCTTCCATCTCGGAAAGGTTCTCTGCTCCCTCTTTCACCCATACATGGCAGGTGGTACAGGCGCAGTTGCCGCCGCAAGCGTGGTCCAGGCGTACGCCATTGTTGAGCGCGACGTCGAGCAGCGACTGCTTCTTGCCGTGGTCTTTGTACGGAAGCTTTTCATGCTCGAACTCGACTGTCTTGCCTTCGGGCAGGAACGTGACCTGGACGGTGTTTTCCGTGGGCGGCGCGACCGTGGCTGTGCCTGCTTCCGATCCTTCTCTATGTGCCATGTATGGCTCCATTCTCGGTGAAACTCTGTGTCTCCCAGTGTCCCCGTGGTTGAAAACCAATACCACTGAGGGCACAGAGGAACACACAGATCACGATTACTTAAACTCTGCTTTCGCGACCGGATGGGGCGCGGTCGGGCCGTCGCCCATGTCGGCTTCGTCCATTGTTTTGCCGGCCAATGCGCTGCTGACTGCGCTGTCCATCATCAATTCAGCGAGATGGGTGGTGGCCTGGTTCAGCGTGTCAATGGCCTTGCGGATCGCCGAATAATCGTCTTCACCCTTCACCTGATTCAGCGCATTTTCCAGTTTCGCGATCTGCTTCTTCTCTGGGCTGGTGAGCTTTCCCCAGGCAGGGTGGCGTTTGCCCTTTTCGAGTGCTGCGAGAATCGTGTCAGCCTCGTTGCGGGCCTCAATCACCTGGCGCTGGCGGAAATCCTCTTCGGCGAAGTCGAAGGAGTCGAGGATCATGCTCTCGACCTGCTCGTCGGTGAGCCCGTAACTGGGCTGGACGTCAATTTCGGCCTCTTTGCCGCTACGCTGTTCGCGCGCCGAAACGTGCAGAATGCCGTTCGCGTCGATCAGAAATTTCACTTCGATACGGGGCATTCCGGCGGTCATCGGAGGAATGGCTTTCAGATCGAAGCGGGCCAGGGAGCGACAGTCTTTGGCGAGTTCGCGCTCACCCTGTAGCACGTGGATGGCGACGTTGGCCTGGCCGTCGACTTGCGTGGTGTAGTGTTGGGTGGCCGACGCAGGAATCGTCGAGTTGCGCAGGATGATCTTGTCGGTGACTCCGCCGGCTACTTCGATACCCAGCGATAGCGGCGTGACGTCGAGGAGCAGCATGTTCTCGGTGGCTTCCGAGCCACCGGCCAGAATGTTGGCCTGCACCGCTGCGCCCAGAGCGACGACTTCATCAGGATTCAATCCGGTGTGCGCAGTGCGCTTGAACATTTCCTCGACCAGGCTGCGCACTCTGGGAATACGGGTCGAGCCGCCGACCAGCACAACTTCATCAATCTGCTCAGGCTTCAACCCGGCGTCTTTCAAAGCCAGCCTGCAAGGACCGGCGGTGCGGTCGACGATCGGCTGAATCAATTGCTCAAATTGCCGCCGCGTAATCTCTCTTTGATAGCGCTGGCCTGCGGGCAGTTCAACGTCGAGATTCGCCGCGGGCTGCGAAGATAGTGCAATCTTGGTGTCGATCACCGCTTTGCGGATTCGCGCCACTGCCTCCCCATTCCGCGAAAGATCCATGCCCATGTCGCCGCGAATGTCGTCGAGCGCGATGCGGATCAGAATGTTGTCGATGTCGTCGCCGCCGAGATGAGTGTCACCGTTGGTAGAGATGACTTCGAAAATTCCGTCGTGCAGCTTGAGGATGGAGACATCGAACGTGCCGCCGCCGAGGTCGTAAACGGCGACGGTGCCGTTCTGTTTCTTGTCCAGGCCATAGGCCAGGGATGCGGCGGTGGGCTCGTTTACCAGGCGCAGGACTTCGAGCCCGGCGATGCGGCCGGCGTCTTTGGTGGCCTGTCGCTGGGCATCGTTGAAGTACGCCGGGACCGTGATGACGGCTTTCGTGACCGGTGCATTGAAGAAGCGCTCCGCATTCCGTTTAAGCTGACGGAGGATGAATGCCGAAATTTCGGGCGGAGTAAAGGCCGTTTGGCCGAGCCTGATACGCAGGACTTCGCCGGCTTGCAGATCGTCCGCGAGGCGAAAAGGGAACAGCTTCAGCTCTTCCTGGATATCTTCCATTCCGCGTCCCATCAGGCGCTTGATGGAATAGACGGACCGCTCGGGAGTCTCAATCAAGTATTTGCGCGCGGAATTCCCGACAATAATCTGATCATGCTCATCCAAAGCCACCACGGACGGGACCAGGTTCACGCCGTCGTCGCCGGGAATGACAACCGGGCTATCCCCCTGCATGAACGCCACCAGGGAGTTGGTGGTGCCGAGATCGATTCCGACAATACGGTCAGATGGCATTTTGTAGTTCAGCAATTCTCCAAAACTTCGTTGACGTCCCGAACCAGATTCCTGATGTAGTTGCGGCGGTTCAGCAAGTCGACCATTTTGTTGCGGACTTGGGCGCGCGTGGCCTCGTCACCATCGGCCGTGCCGTCCCAATCATTCCAATAGCCCTTCAATTCGTGTAGCAGCGCATCCTGCTTGTCTTCGAGAGACAGCTTCTGCTTGCCGATCTCCTCCAACAAAGCGGGATCGTCGTCGCCCAGTTTTTTCTGTGCGCGCAGCTCCTCGAGTTGCATGTTCAGCTCGAAAACATCCTCCAACAGATCCGGGGGCACTACCTGTTTTTTCATTTCGCCCGTGGAACGGGCCTTTTCCGTCGCTGCCTTCGATTGTTCCTCCAGTTCCACACCTTCGAGCCGCAGCAGATATTGGGTGCGCGCGATCGGATCCTTCAGAGTCCGGTAGGCGTCGTTCAACTTGGAAGTCTGTTCCAGGCTCCATTCCTGCTCACGAAGATTGGCAGTGCCGTAGAGATCAGGGTGCAGCTTGCGGCTCAACAGGTAGAAGTCACGTTCCAGCCGGGCGACGTCCAAGTCCAACTTTCGCGGCAATCCAAAGTAGGCGAAGTGGTCCGCTGGTGCGGGGGGCTGCACTTTCCCGCAGGAGGTGCAAAACTGTGCGGCCCGCATTTTGCCGCACGACCAGCAGGCAGAGCTGGCCTCGCTGTTGGCCAGGACCACCATCCCGGTATTGGATTGGTCAGTCATAAGACACATTCCCCGCCGCAAGGCGCTATCCGCAAGGGAATAGAAAATCCTGACGGACAAGAGTGTCCGCCCGGCACGAGTCATCCCGAGAACGAGGTGCCGCAGCCGCACGACTTCGTCGAATTCGGATTGGTAAACACGAAGCCTTGCTGCATAAGCGTTTCCTGATAATCCAGGGTCATGCCGTGCAAGTAGATGAACGACTTCGGGTCGATGAACACTCTGACGTCGTCGAACTGGAAGATGCGATCGCGCTCACGCGGCTGCGTGTCGAAGCGAATGTTGTAGCTCAGACCGGAGCATCCGCCGCCCTGCACACCCAGCCGGAGGCCGCCCTGTTCCGGCGAAATGCCCTCTTTGACAATCGCCGAGCGGATTTTGGCTAGGGCCTTATCCGTCACAAGCACGCCCTTGGCGGGCGCGGTGATAGTGGTTGCGCTCATATCGTCTTCCGGACGTTCATCCAACTACTGGGCTGAAACCGCGACCGGCTTGGCGGTTTCTTGCTTCTTTTTCCAGTCGTGGATGGCGGCGCGAATGGCGTCTTCCGCCAGCACCGAGCAGTGAATCTTGACCGGCGGCAGCGAAAGCTCTTTGACGATCTCAGTGTTCTTGATCGCGAGGGCCTGGTCCACGGTCTTGCCCTTTACCCACTCGGTAGCGAGCGAAGAAGAGGCAATGGCCGAGCCGCAACCAAAAGTCTTGAACTTCGCGTCTTCGATGATGCCGCTCTGCGGGTTCACCTTGATTTGCAGCTTCATCACGTCGCCGCATTCGGGCGCGCCCACCAGGCCGGTCCCGACTTCGGAGCTGTTCTTGTCCATGGAACCAACATTGCGCGGGTTGTTGTAATGATCAATTACCTTGTCGCTGTAAGACATGACTAGTTCTCCTCCTGTGTCTCAGGGGCTAAAGCCCCACCTTCTGAACTTCCAGCGGCACGGCTAAAACCATGCCCTTTCAAAACCGCACCTTCAAGTCCACCAAGTCCACGGGGCGAGTATTATTCTGCCGCCCACTTCACTGACTTCAAATCGATACCTTCCTTTGCCATCTCGTACAGTGGGGACAACTCACGCAGGCGGGTGACTGTGTCCACCACGCGGTCGGCCACGTAGTCGATCTCGGCCTCGGTGTTGAAGCGGCCGATGCCAAAACGGATGGAACTGTGCGCCAAATCGTCGCCCGTGCCCAGTGCCTTCAGCACATAAGATGGCTCCAGAGTCGCTGAGGTGCAGGCGGAACCGCTGGAAACCGCGATGTCGTTAATCCCCATCAGCAACGACTCGCCTTCGACGTAGGCGAAACTGATGTTGAGATTTCCCGGCAGCCGGTGCTCCATGGAGCCGTTGATGTAGACCTCGTCCAGCCGGCCCATGATGCGGTCGCGCAGCCGATTGCGCATTCCGGCCAGATGGCAGGCTTCTTTTGCCATTTCCTCGGTGGCAATCGCGCAAGCCTTGCCCAGGCCCACGATGCCGGCCACGTTCAACGTCCCCGAACGCATCCCGCGTTCGTGCCCGCCGCCGTCAATAATCGCCGAAATCTGCACCCGTGGATTCTTGCGGCGAACATACAGCGCGCCTACTCCCTTGGGCCCATACATCTTGTGGGCAGAAATCGACATGAGATCGATGTTCAGCTTGTTCACGTCGATGGGCACCTTGCCGACGGCCTGGGTTGCGTCGGTGTGGAAGATCACGCCGCGCTCGTGGCACAGCTTGCCGATCTCGGCCACCGGTTGCAGCACACCGATTTCGTTGTTGGCGAACATGATCGTCACCAGGATGGTTTTGTCATCCATGGCGCGTTTCAGGTCTTCGAGGTCAACCAATCCGTTCTTCTGCACCGGCAGATAAGTGACGCGGTAGCCGTACTTTTCCAGCCGCTTGCAGGTGTCGAGCACCGCTTTGTGCTCGGTGACGGCGGTGATGATGTGGTTGCCTTTCTCTTTGTACATTTCGGCGACGCCCTTGATGGCGAGATTGTCGCTTTCGGTGGCGCCGGAAGTGAAAATAATCTCTTTGGGAGTGGCGCCGATCAGCTTGGCAATGCGCTCCCGCGCGGTCTCCACACCCTCTTCTCCCGCCCACCCGAACGAGTGGTTGCGGCTGGCGGCATTGCCGAACTTCTCCATGAAGTAGGGCAGCATCTCCTCCAGCACCCGCGGATCCATCGGGGTGGTGGCGTGGTTGTCCATGTAAATGGGCAGCTTGATGCCGTTGGGCGCAATCTGCTCCATCTGGGGCATGGTCTTTACGTCCGTGCTCATAATTGCTCTCCTAACTTCCAGCCGGCGCCTGCAAGGCGCAGCCCTCATTTATGTGATGCTTACCAAATCAACCGGTTTCTTTGATTCCGGCTTGTCATCGGCCTGAGCGTCTTCTTCTTTCATATGTGAAATCGTGATGCGGCGCAGCACGTCTTCCAAACTCTGATTCACCCGGCGAAGCGGCTCGCGGATGGTGCAGCGGTCGGTCTGGTCGCACTCGCCGCGCACCGTGACGCATGAGGTAATAAACAGCGGTCCGTCGATGGCGCGGATCACCTCAAAGGCGCTGATCTTCGAAGCATCGCGCGCCAGCGTGTAGCCGCCATTCATTCCGTGCTGCGAGTGCAGCAACCCGGCCTTCACCAGCTTCTGAAGAATCTTCGCCAGGGCTTCAGGTGGTATGCCGTAGGCATCGGCCACGTCTTTGGCGCTACACGAGCCTTCGTCGGCGTGCTCGGCCAAGTGCTTCATCGCCATCAGACCGTAGTCCGCTTTTTTGGTCAGCTTCAGCATGGAACCCCTAAATACGACTCTTTCAGTCGGATATGCATATTCTAGGCGATGAGAAGCCAGGATTGCAAGCCGAAGCAGGCAATGGCATCAGAATGCATTTAATGGTAACTGTCAGGGATTGAGTGGGTTAGAAGAATACGATCTTTTCGGTCGTCATTTCGTGGCCGAAGGTCCTGGCGGAAGCCCTCGGCCACCGCCGGGAGAGCCATTCAAACCAGGCCTGAAGAACACAAATGCTCTTGACAAGAGAATCACAAAGCCTAAAAATACGGCCAAATAGGGGCATCCCGCCCAGTAGAGCGTGCGCCAACCCAGACAAACCGGGTTTATGACTTCAATCCCGCCGTCGCAACCCCCGAAGAGAGAAGTGGCATGAGTGAATGCAGGCACTCGCGCGTGCGAATCGTTTCACGCGATGAAGAGTCCGAGTTTGTCGAATGCCTGGAATGCGCGGAGATCTTCGAATCCAGCGAATTCAAGGACATGAGCATCGAAGAAACCAAGTTGCCAGACGAGCTTTGATTCGCGCCTGGATTTCAGCCTGCCATCGGGCGGTGACGGCGGTAACTTTCCCAAGGCCGGGCCTTTCGTGCATATTTACAGGTTGACGGTGTTCAGTCTGGGAAGAACCCGCCTTCGGAAACCTCATGCCACTTGTCGCGCTAGTCGTCGATGACTCCATGCTCATCCGGCATACCGTCTGCCGTTTTCTCGAAGAGCGCGGATACGCCGTGGAGTCGGCAACGAACGGGCAAGAAGCGCTGGAAGTGCTTAAGCGAATTACACCGGATATTGTTGTTACCGACATGCAGATGCCGAAAATGGACGGCAGCGAGCTGATTACCGCGCTCAAGAGTCAGCCTTCTACCAAGGACATTCCGGTCGTCATCGTGGCTGGACGACAAAGCGGTTTTGAGAACACAGAAAAGCGCGCCAACTTCGCCATCTTCAAGGATATCGACATTGAAGCGCAGCTGGCCAAGGCGCTGGAGGCGCTGCTGGGGGCGAAAGCCGCGAAGGGCAAAACCGCCGCTCGCTAGCTCCAGGGTCACTTCAGCGCCAGTCCCGCTTCCGCAGAGAAATCCATCGACGCAAACTCACCGGCTGCAAACTTTGGATAAGCCGCGGCTGCAATCATTGCCGCGTTGTCGGTGGAAAGCGGCCTTGACGGAAAATACGCATGCAGTCCTTCCATCGCTGAGTCGCTTTCGAAGCGCTGGCGTAGCGCGTTGTTCGCTGCCACTCCACCGGTTACGAACAGGCTGGCGGCATTGCAAGCGCGGGCGGCAGCCAGAGTCTTGCCCACCAGATCTTCCACAATTGCACGCTGGAACGACGCCACCAGATCGAGCGTTTGCTGGTCGCAGAGTGACCGGTAGTCCGCGGCAGTGGGTTTGGCGATCGCAATCGCCGCCTGGCGCCGGGCATCGATCGAGCGCCGCAAATCGTGGGTCTCCACATAGCGCAAGACGGCGGTCTTGATTCCGCTGTAGGAAAAATCGAAGCGTGGCTCCGATTCCTGGCTGCGTCCACGGTCGTTGCGATCGTGGTGTTTGAGCCGCGCTGGCGGAAAGCTGACGGCGGTGGGGTCGCCGTGGGCAGCAAGCTTCTCAATCATTGGGCCGCCGGGATATCCCAGGGCAAGCAGCTTGGCGACTTTGTCAAACGCCTCACCGGCGGCATCGTCGCGAGTGTGGCCGATGTTCTGATAGGACCACCCCTGCTGGCCTTCCTGCGCGAGATACAGGTGGGTGTGGCCACCCGAAACCACCAGGGCCAGCACCGGAAACTGTAGCTTGTAGTTTCCCTTCTGGCGCTCTTCCAAAAGGACGGCATGAATGTGACCTTCCAGGTGGTTTACCGCGATCAGAGGCTTGTCGAGCGCGAAGGCAAGAGCTTTGGCGTAGCTGATGCCGACCAGCAAGGCTCCCGCCAGACCCGGTCCCTGGGTGACGGCGAGCGCGTCGATTGAGTAAAAAGTATGGCCGGCATCTGCGAGAGCCTTGCTCACGACAGGCACGATGGCCCGCAGGTGTTCACGAGACGCCAGTTCCGGCACAACCCCGCCGTAGGGCTGATGCGTGGCAATCTGTGAATACACCACATTCGAGATCACCTGCTCTCCCGAACGAACCACCGCGGCCGCCGTCTCGTCGCAGGAGCTTTCAATTCCGAGAATGTAGGCGTCGGGCATAGGCTTATATTAGTAGGTTTGCGGGCTGACGGTTGAATGCTGAAGGATTTCGCCATCTCGATTATCCGTGCTCTGCGGAGTGAGGGCCGCCAGGCCTATCTTGCCGGCGGCTGCGTGCGCGACATCTTGTTTGGCCGGGAGCCGGCGGATTTCGATGTGGCCACCAGCGCCACGCCGGACGAGGTGATGCGCGTTTTCCCCGATGCCTATGGTGTTGGAGCCCAGTTTGGGGTGGTGTTGGTGCCGGCTGGAGATGTTGCGGACCATGCCTCTAAAGCCGAAAAAACCAACGGCGAAAACGCAGCCTGCTGCGTCTCCCCTTCGAGAGGCAATACCGTCGAAGTTGCAACCTTTCGTTCCGACATCGGATACAGCGACGGCCGCCATCCCGACGAGGTCCGCTTCAGTCAGGATCCTCGCGAAGACGTGCAGCGCCGCGATTTCACCATCAACGGGATGATGCTGGATCCGGTCAGCAACGAGGTTCTTGATTTCGTCGGTGGCAAGAAAGACTTGAAGGCCGGGATTATTCGCTGCATCGGCGATCCCGACCGCCGCTTCGGCGAAGACAAGCTACGTATGTTGCGCGCTGTACGGTTTGCTGCACGCTTCGGCTTCCAGATTGAGCTTGCGACGTTTGCCGCCATTCAGAAGCTCGCGCCCCAGATCCATCAAGTATCGCGAGAGCGAGTGCGCGATGAACTTACGAAGATGCTGATCGAAGGACAGGCGCGCCAGGCTTTCCTGCTGCTCGACAGCGCCGGCCTGTTGCATGAAACCCTGCCGGAAATCGAGGCCATGAAGGGTGTGGAACAGCCGCCCCAGTTTCATCCTGAGGGCGATGTGTTCGTCCACACTTTGCTTCTGCTCGAAAAGTTGCCGCACCCCTGTTCAGCGACTCTGGCCTGGGGCGCGCTGCTGCACGATGTGGGCAAGCCGCCGACCTTCCGCAAAGCGCCGGACCGCATTCGTTTCGACGGGCATGTGGATGTCGGAGTAAAAATGGCGGAGGAAATCTGCTCGCGTTTGCGTTTTTCAAGCCATGACACGGAACAGATTCTGGCGCTCGTCGACAACCACATGCGCTTCGGCCACGCCATGCGCATGAGCGAATCGACGTTCAAGAAATTCGTGCGCATGCCACACTTCGATGAGCACCTTGAATTACACCGCCTGGATTGCCAGGCCAGCTTTGGCGGCTTGACCACTTACGATTTCACGCGAGACAAGATGGCGACGCTGACTCCGGAAGCGATCCGCCCTGCGCCGCTGGTCACGGGAGACGATCTGATTGCTGCGGGTTACGAGCCCGGGCCAAGCTTCAGGAAAATTCTTTCCCAGGTTGAGGACGGGCAACTCGAAGGCCGTTTGCGGAGCCGCGAGGATGCACTGGAATTTGTGCGGCGTGAGTTCCCAGTGCAAAAATAAATATGAAAATTGTCCCGAAGCGGGAAAATTCCCGAAAAGGGGCACCCATTTCTGAGGCCGACAAAAATCTTGTCAAGCCCCCTTTTTCGCCAAATTTCCGCCATCCTGCTGAATCAACGGAGAATATAAAGTTGTAAATCGTGTCTCACTTACCTTCCGAAACTGCTATTCTGAAACTAAGAAGGCCAAAAACCAGCCGGCACGGAATCAGATACCATTTCAGCAGCTTTCCAATGGAACAAGCAGGTTTAGGAATCGAGAAGATTGTTGCGGCGAGCCTGCGGCGCGCGCCCGCGGGAACCGGCCCGCTGCTGGCGTGGCCCATCGCCTGTGGCCAGGCGGTTGCGGCCCGCACCTCGGCGCTGGACTTTGACTCCGGGATTTTGCGCGTGCAAGTGCCGGATGCAGGTTGGCGCGCGGAACTGCGCTCGCTGGCGCCGCAGTACTTGGCGGTCATTAATCGGTACACCGCAAGCAGTGTTCGACGAATCGAGTTTGTGGTTTCCGGAGCGCGGCAATGAAGATTACCGAAGACGACGTTGCTTCCGTTGCTGAGCTCGCTCATCTGGAGTTGACGGCAGACGAGCGCGTTCGATTTCTGCGCGATCTAAATTCAATTCTCGGTTACATTGACCGGCTCAACGAACTCGACACTTCGCAGGTGCAACCCATGACGCAGGCGACCGGCTTGCGCGGCGGTGAGGCTGCGCTTCGTGAGGACCTTCTTGAGGGGCTGCGAAAGTCGTTACCGCACGATCTAGCCCTGGCCAACGCGCCCGATTCGGATGGAGCCTTCTTCCGGGTGCCGAAAGTGATCGAAAGATAGCGGGCACTTCATGGATTCTCAATCGTCCACTATCCATTCCGCCCGGGCCGCGATCCAGGAGCGGCGTGCGACTGCCACTGCATTAGCCGGGGAATTCTACCAACGAATCGAAAAGCAAGACCCGGTGATCGGCGCTTACCTCGCGCTCTCGAAGGAGCGTGCTCTGAAGAAAGCAGCAGAGATCGATGCGTTGGCTGCAAAGGGTGAGCAGTTGCCTCCCCTCGGCGGCGTGCCGGTTGCCATCAAAGATGCGATGGCGACCTGCGGCGCGCGGACTACCGCAGGCTCAAAGATACTGGGCAATTACATTCCACCTTACGACTGCACTGCAGTGGCGCGAATGGAAACCGCGGGGGCGGTGATTCTGGGCAAGCTCAATTGCGACGAGTTTGCCATGGGCTCGTCGAATGAGAATTCGGCATGGCGTCCGGTGCATAATCCGCGTGATTTAAGCCGCGTCCCGGGCGGTTCGTCCGGAGGATCGGCGGCGGCGGTGGCGGCGAATATGGCGATGGCCACGCTCGGGTCCGACACTGGAGGCTCGATTCGTCAACCGGCGTCGTTCTGTGGAGTTGTAGGTCTGATGCCGACTTATGGCCGCGTGTCGCGCTATGGATTGATTGCGTTTGCCTCGTCGCTCGATCGCATTGGGCCGCTGACGAAGACTGTGAAAGATGCCGCCCTGGTGCTGCGCACGATTGCGGGACGCGATCCGATGGACTCGACTTCGGCAGATCTCCCGGTTCCCAACTATGTCGCCGAACTGGAGAAACCGGTGCGCGGTCTGAGGCTAGGTGTTCCGAAAGAATATTTTGGCGAAGGACTGGACGCAGAGGTTAGCAAATCGGTGCAAGCGGCGATTCAGAGGCTGGCGCGGTTGGGCTGTGAGGTCGTTCCGATTTCGCTGCCGCACACCAAATATGCCATTCCGACTTACTACATCGTTGCCACCGCCGAAGCTTCGTCGAATCTGGCGCGCTTTGATGGCGTGCGCTATGGCTACCGGGCTACTGACGCCCACAGTCTCTCTGAAATGTACCGGCGCAGCCGCGATCAGGGATTCGGCGCTGAGGTGAAGCGTCGCATTATGCTGGGAACTTACGCGCTGAGCGCCGGGTATTACGACGCCTACTATCTCAAGGCGCAGAAAGTGCGCACGCTGCTGGCGCAGGATTTCGCCGCGGCATTCGCGAAAGTCGACGCCATCGTGACTCCGACCAGCCCCACGGCTGCGTTCAAGTTGGGCGAAAAAGTGGATGATCCGCTGGCCATGTATCTGGCGGATATTTTTACCGTGACTGCGAACCTGACGGGAATTTGTGGAATGTCCATTCCGTGCGGAGAAACCGAAGAGAAGCTGCCCATCGGATTGCAGATTCTAGGGAAACATTTCGATGAAGCCACAATCTTGCGAGTGGGGCACGCGTTCGAACAAAACTGATTACGCCGGTTCGTAATACTGCTCTCCGGCACAGCTCCGGCACAGCACTTTGCTGTCGCGCCGCACTTCCCGGCGGAAGTTAATGCCTTCACCGCAGACATCGCATACAACACGATCACCTTTGTAACCGGGAAATTCTTCCGGCGGTAGCTCGACTTTTACCCATTGCGTGGTGAACAGGTCGCCGTCCGAGATTTCGCGGTAAGCCAGCATCTGCTGGCTATTTTTGTCTTCAATTTCGGGATGCAGTTCGCGCGCCAGCGCCTTGGACGATTCTTTGGCGGCGATGCGCACTGCCTTGCCTGTGCTGACGTCGACGAATGTAGCCGCGACTTTTCCCCAGTCGCGGAACTTTAACGCGCGCTTGCCGAGACGGCAGCCCGTGACCACCGCGACGGCGTCGGTGGCGCAGCGGTCGATTTCCACAAAAGTTACCAGGCGTTTGCGGTCCTTGCCGCGGGGATCGTCAATGCCGAGCTTTGCCAGGCCGAGCATGGCCAACCGCACGCCAAGCACCTGACCGGCGCACAGGTGTCCGTGTGCTTGTTCAGCGTCACGCAGGTATTCGTCGAGAGATTTCATTCGTAAACCGTCGTCAGTCAATCCCCAACCCAACCACCTAACTCAAGGAGAAAATCGTATGAAGGGTAATTCTAGACCGAAAGTCGTGCTCTCAGTGCTTCTGGCAATTTCGCTACTCACCACCGGTTGCACCGCGCAGTGGATCAGCGTGGCCCTGGCCGATTTGCCGGTGCTGGTGCAGATGGCGCTCAATATCGGATCGCTGGTTACCACATTGCAATCCGGTCAGCAGTTGAGCGCGTCCGAAGCTCAGGCCATCCAGCACATTTCCGCAGAGGCCGGCAAAGACCTAAACCTTCTGCAAACGCTTTATCAGCAGTATCAAGCCAGTCCGACCGCCGGCGGGCTTCAGAAAATCCAGAGCACGGTCGCGGACATCAGTCAAAACTTGCCAACTCTGCTGCAAGCGGCACACATCGGGGATCCGCTGCTCTCGGCTCGTCTGGGAGCCGCGGTCAATCTCATTCTGGCAACCGTGACCAGCTTTGCAGCGCTGATACCGCAAGTGTCCGGAATGCCGGCCGCGCGGAAAAGAGCGACGTCCGGGAAGAAGGCGGTGGTTCCCGAGCCTCAAGAACTCAAGAAGCAATGGAACCAGACGGTGTGCGGGATCACGGGGAAGGCCAGTCTGGACTCCGCGCTTTCGCTTTGCGCCCTGAAGTAGTGTGCTCAATCCTTCCACTCTGTCTGCCCGGATTAGCGGGCGGACAGAGGTATTCTCACTTGCGCTTCCAGCGCACCCCATCTTTGGTAATTTCGATGGCGATGCCGGCGGATGCAAGTTCCGCGCGGATAGCATCGGACGCCTTGAAATCACGGCCACGGCGAGCGGCTTCGATATCTGCAACTTTCTTTTGGATATCGCCGTCGGAGAGTTGTTGCGCGCTGATCGCATCGAGCAATTCTTTGCTGATTTCGTCTCCGCGGCCTTCGGCCCGGGCCCATTCGACAATAGGTTTTATTTTGGATGCGTCGTCATCTTTAAGCACGGCAAACAACTCGTCGAATTGCTCAAGCACATTGAGCAATGCCCCGGCATCGTTCTTACCCAGCTGTCCGGTGTCGATGGCAACGTTGGCTTTGCGCACCATATCGAAAATCGCTGCCTGCGCCTGAGCGATGTTGAGGTCGTCGCCCATGCCGGCGCGCAAGCGTTCGGAAGTTTCAAGCGCCAGGGCTTGCCCAGTTTGGCTTTCGACGGCGGCGAATTGTCCTCGCAACAGGCGCTGCTGAAAATTGCGCAACCGTTCGACCGACACCGCCGCCTGCTTCAATCCGTCCACGGTGAAATTCAACTGGTGGCGATAAGGCACCGAAGCCAGCAGAAATCGTATGGAGGACGGCTTGTGCCCCTTGAGCACGAGGTCACGCAAGGTAAAAAAGTTGCCCAGGCTCTTCGACATCTTCTCGCCTTCCACCAGCAGAAAGCGCGAGTGAAACCAGAAGTGAGCAAAAGGCTTTCCTGTCAGAGACTCGGACTGCGCGATTTCGTTTTCGTGGTGCGGGAAAATCAGGTCTTCGCCGCCGGCGTGCAGATCGAAACTCTCACCCAACTCCGCCATGGACATCACAGAGCACTCAATATGCCAGCCCGGGCGCCCTGGGCCAATGGAAGTATCCCACGAGGCTTCGCCCGGTTTCGGCGCCTTCCAGAGGGCAAAGTCGCGCGCGCTGTCTTTCTCGTACTCATCGACATCGACGCGGGCACCGTCCTCCATGCCGGCGAAGTCTTTCTTGGAAAGTTTGCCGTAGCCGGGAAACTTGGCGATGCGGAAATAATAAGACCCGTCTTCGGCGCGGTAGGCGTATCCCGCCCGCTCCAGCTTGGCGATGAATTGCGCCATCTCTTCTATATGTTCGGTGGCCCGCACCAACTTGGGCTGCTCGATGTTGAGCGTGGCGGCATCCTCGAGAAATGCCTTTTCGAATTTCGCAGTGTATTCCTTCACGCTCACGCCAGCCTTGGCTGAATTGCGAATGATCTTGTCATCTACGTCGGTAATGTTCATCACATAGCGGAGTTTGAATCCGCTCTGCCGCAGGTAGCGCTGCAGGATGTCGACCGCCACAAATGTGCGGAAATTGCCGATGTGACCGTAGTCGTACACCGTGGGCCCGCAGGCATACATCCGCACTTCATTGTTTTGCAGCGGATGGAATTCTTCTATCTTGCCGGACAACGTGTTGTACAGGCGCAGTGCCATGAGATGGGAAAGTGTGCAGACAGGATCGTTAATTTCAGGGGGACACTGGAAACCCGGTCAAATCGAGCCTTTCACCGATTTAGCGGCATCCGCGGAACCGTGGCTGGTGGTGCGCAGGCGCTGACCCACGAGTACTACATAGTGCAGGGCGGAGACGACAGTGAACCCGACGGTGGCGTGGAGAAACGTGGCCTG
>JBOGLG010000007.1:0-266384 GCA_050745985.1 Terriglobales bacterium
TTGTGTGCCGAACATGTTCGACAGCTTGGGGGTGAAAGTCCCCTGCCCAATCTGGTGGAGGTGAAGGGCTAGAGAAGCGCAAGGGCGTCGTCGCGAGGCGGGGTCTGAAAGAAGCGTGGATCAAAGGCGCGAGCCGATGAACAAGAACCGGATGAAGAGGCCTACGGTGTGGGGCGAACTGGCAAGCGACAGCGAAGCCCATGTCCACCAAGTACACCGGTGGTAAATCCGGCGGTTGTGCGTCGAAGGCGGTCGAACTTACTTCGGGAGACCCGCTGCATGTCACGGCATCGTGACTGAGGATGGAGCGATCCATCTTGACCGCGCGGCGGGAGTCAGCAGCGGGCATAGTAGGCGGGGAGGCCGAAGGCCCAAACAGTAAGGAGCGGCGAGTAGGACGCAGGACTCGATGAACGACAAGCGGCAGAAGAACCAGCTACAGATGGCGCTGGCCTTGACCGGGGAGGGGAGGAGTGAAGCTCCGAGGGCTCCGCGGGAAGGGACCGAATCGTTCACGGCGAAGTGCGAAACCGAAAGTCCGGCTGGAGAAGAGCAGCTGATGGAAGAGGTCTGCGGGCGGGAGAACTGTCAGCAGGCTTTACGACGAGTGAAGGCCAATAAGGGCAGTCCGGGGATCGACGGCATGAAAGTGTCGGAGTTGCCGGGTTACCTGAAGCAGCACTGGCCAGCGATTCGGAAACAACTGTTGAGTGGAACCTACCAACCGCAACCGGTGCGGCGAGTGGAAATCGCCAAGCCGGACGGAGGGATGCGCAAGCTGGGCATTCCGACGGTGCTGGATCGGTTTATCCAGCAGGCGGTGATGCAGGTTCTGCAAGGCAGATGGGACCCGACGTTCTCCGAACACAGTCACGGCTTTCGTCCGCAGCGCTCGGCGCATCAGGCGGTGGCCAAGGCACAGCAGTATATCGCCGAGGGCAACCGCTGGGTGGTGGACCTTGATCTGGAAAAGTTTTTCGATCGAGTCAATCACGACAAACTGATGGCAGCGATAGCGCGGCGGGTGAGCGACAAGAGGATGCTCAAGCTGGTTCGAGCGTTCCTGGAGTCGGGCGTGATGGAAAACGGGCTGGTGAGTCCGGTGGAGGAAGGAACTCCGCAAGGCGGGCCTTTGTCACCACTGCTGTCGAATCTCGTGCTCGACGAACTCGACCGGGAGTTGGAGCGACGCCAGCACCGTTTCGTACGCTACGCGGATGATTGCAATATCTACGTGGCCAGCGAGCGGGCGGGGAAGCGAGTCATGCAAAGCGTGACGGGCTTCATCCGGCGGCGGCTCAAGCTTAAGGTGAATGAGGCGAAGAGCGCGGTGGCGCGACCGCAGGAGCGCAAGTTTCTGGGCTTCAGCTTTACCGGCGGGAGAGAACCGAAACGGCGCATCGCGCCCAAGGCTCTGCTCCGGTGTAAGCAAAGAGTACGGGAACTCACGCGACGGACGCGGGGCGTGAGTCTGGAACAGATGACGAAGGAACTCGCCACCTATGTACGAGGATGGAAGAGTTACTTCGGCTTCAGCCAGACGCCCTCGGTGTTGCAAAGGCTAGAGGCATGGATGCGACGCAGGTTGCGATCCGTGATCTGGAAGCAGTGGAAGCGACCGCAGGTACGGTATGGGAAGCTGCGCCAGCGGAACATCGGCGCTGCTCTCGCGGCTCAAACCGCCGACAGTCCCCATGGACCATGGCGCATCGCCAACAGTCCGGCCCTGTCTTCTGCGTTTCCGATTGCTTACTTCGATTCGCTCGGTCTTCCTCGGTTGCTGGAGGTTGCTCTAGCTCAACCGAACTGAACCGCCGTATGCGGACCCGCATGTACGGTGGTGTGGCAGGGGAGAGTGGGTGACCACTCCCCCTATGCCGATTATAGTTGAAGCGAGGAGTGTTTTCCATGGCTGCGCTGGTTCGATCTAACAGACGCGTCTTATCTTTTTCCTTGGCGGGATTGCTGGTACTTGCGGGTGGTCTCACGACTGCCCGGGGCGAGCAGATGCCTGACCCGCACCAGGTTCCCGTCATGAACGGCGACGCTGGCCCGTGTTCGGTGTCATTTACTGTGACCGATGAAAAAGGTACGCCGGTTTATGACGCAAGGATTCACGTCCACATTGCTTATGGGTTTGGCGGGTTTCGGCGGCTCGATCTGGAGGCGGCGACCAACGTTGATGGCAAGGCGCGGATTAAAGGGCTGCCCCAGAAAGTGAAAGGCGGCATTTTGTATTTTCATGGCGTCCAGGGAAAGCGGGAGGGCGAGGCGACTTACGATCCCGCGAAGAACTGTGGTGGGATTAATAGCTCGATCGTGTTGAAGTAGGGGCGGTACAGCACGGCGGGGACGCCCGCGCCCACATCCTATGATTTAGTCCAGTCTTCGAGCCTTAACCCTTTCACTTTGCGAAAAACGCGATCATGAGTGGCCAACACAGCTTTGGCCGCGAGCGCCTGGGCGGCAATCATCAAATCCAAATTGCCGACGGGCTCACCCTCATCTTCCAAAGCCGCTCGAATGTCAGCATAGTGGCCGGCAGCATTCGAGCCCCACGGAAGTATCTCTACGCGGAGCAGAAATTCCTCTACCGCAATCTTCAGTTTTGAGGCTTCGGGTCTACGAGCCAAGCCGAAACGCAATTCAGCTTCGGTGACTACAGAAATTCCAACGTCGGCCATCTGGACCTTCAATAGGCGCTCGCGCACGCGAGGGAAATTCCCCTTGATCACATAGCTGACGGTGTTGGTATCCAGAAGGTAGCGGACCGCCATTTAGAAGAGGCTCCGCTTCTGCGGAGGGGAGTCTCTGCGGCCGGTCAGGAAATCGGAAGGCACCTCGAGGGTCTTCACCAGTTGGAAGAAATCTTTCCAAGATTCGGGCCGGCGGGACAGGATGACATTGCCGTTCTCGGGATCGCGGCGGACATAGACTTCTGAGCCTTCGAAGCGGAACGCGGAGGGCAAGCGGACCGCTTGGCTACGGCCGTTACGAAAGAGTTTGGCGGTGTGTGTCACGGTATATATCATAATATATACCAGACAAATTGCTGTCAACCCAAAAAACGGCCACGGATTTCCATCCGTGGCGTATTTTTCTGCCTGCACGGGCACGGAGGCCCGCGCCTGTGACGGTCAGGCGACACTAGACCACGTGGTCGTTGAGGTGAACGCGTTATTCCCTCCGGATGTCTGGAATGACTGTTGTACGCCGCTATAGGCCTGCTGTGCGGCGGAGAGGTCTCCCGCCCGCAACGATTGGCTTAGCTGAGCAAAGTCCTGGGCCAGCGTGCTTTGGCGGTTGGCGGAAGAGCCTCCGCCCCCGTGGTGATGGTGGTGGTGTCCCTGGGTGCTCTGGCTTTGGACGTCTTGCTGGATGGTAGAAAAGTCCTGCTTTGCCGCCGAGAGATTCCCGGATTGGAGGTCCTCGCCCAATTGACTGAAGGCCTGGGCGACGGGGCTGCTGGTTTGTGCAGCCGGGGCGCTCGATGGCGGTGAGTTCTGTTGCAGGGTGGCAAAGTCCGCCTGCGCGGCGGAGAGGTTGCCGGCCTGCAAATCCTGGCCAAGCCTTTGGAATTCCTTCTGGAACGATTGTTGTGGGCTGGTTACGGATGGAGTGGTCAGATTGAGCAGACTACTGGTGAGAATGCCTGCGATGGACATGGCTTCGTTCTTCCTTTCTTGCTGGTTGCCTCGCACACTGAATGCCACCTGGATGGTAAGAGGACCAGACCGCCAAGGGCTTGGAGTTGAGCGTCCTAGCCTGGTTGGCCAGGGGATCGCGGGTTGCCGGCGTGCGATCTGGGTGGGCAAGTTCAGGGTTGCGGCGGCAAGACCTGCCCAGTTCTCCGGCCGCCTGACATTTCCTGCGACTCTGGAGACCGGGCGCTCATCGTAGTGGGATGGATAAAGTCAATATCGCGCAGAAATTCTCCCAGATTCACGAATACTGGAAACCCTACATTGCGGCCGAACTTAACGGGCAACACGTTAAGCTTGACAAGCTGAAGGGCGAATTTGTTTTCCATCATCACGAGCACGAAGACGAGATGTTTCTGGTGGTGAAGGGCCGCTTCCGCATGGAGTTCCGCGATCGCCAGGTTTGGATTGAGGAAGGCGAGTTTATCGTCGTGCCGCGCGGAGTGGAGCACAAGCCCGTGGCGGATGAGGAATGCTGGCTGCTGCTGTTTGAGCCGGCAGGAACGCTGAATACGGGCAATGTGGTGAACGAGCGAACCCTTCGGGACCTGGAGCGGGTGTGACTTACCAATGACAAAATTGCTGATCGACGCCATCGGCTGGGTGGGCGCCGGCATGCTGTTGTTCGCGTACGGCTGTGTTTCCTTCCGCAAGCTTCGGGCGGACTCATTGTGGTATCAATCCATGAACGCCATCGGCAGTCTTTTTCTGGTGGCGAACACCTTCTACTACCGGGCCTTTCCATCGACTTTCGTGAATCTGGTGTGGATTACGATTGCGATTGTTGCGGCGATTCGAATGAAGAACCAGGAGGCGCATGTCGAGGAGCGAGCTTCAGAACCGACAGTTGATTGACCTCAGCCATACGGTTAAGCATGGGCTGGTCACCTACAAGGGGCTGCCCGCGCCGGTGATTTGCGACTTCCTGAGCCGTGAGGCGTCGCGCAGGCTCTATGCAGCGGGAACGGAATTTCAGATCGGCAAGATCGAGATGGTGGCCAATACCGGCACCTATTTGGATTCTCCGTTTCATCGCTATGCCGACGGCAAGGACTTGTCGCAATTGCCGCTGGAGAAGCTTGCCAATCTAACGGCGGTTCGGATTAAGACGGATAAGCGTGCCGTCGATGCCGCGTGTTTCTCGAAGAGCGGAGACTTGGCGGGCAAGGCAGTCCTGGTGGAGACGGGATGGTCCCGTCACTGGAACACGCCGCAGTATTTTGAGGGACATTCGTTTCTGACTGAGGATGCGGCGAAGCTGCTGGCGGACTCGGGAGCAGCGCTGGTCGGCATCGACTCCTACAACATTGACGATGTCCAGGATTTGCGGCGGCCGGTGCACAGCATTCTGCTGGGGCGGGGAATTCCTATCGTCGAGCACATGACAAATCTCTCGGCCTTACCGCAGGAGCAGTTCCGCTTCTTCGCGGTGCCGGTCAAGGTGAAGGGGTTTGGCACCTTTCCGGTACGGGCGTTTGCGATTCAACGGTAGCTACACAATTGGTTTGGGTCGCTTACTGGTTTGCAGGTAGAATTCTGGTTCAAAGCGCCTTCATGAGATTTCTTTATCTTCTTCTCGGGTTGTTGATGATCCCGGTTGCGGAGGGTCAAACCAAGCCGCAATACGAGGTCTATGCAATTCGGTACGCCACGCTGCCCGATTTTCCGGTGGCGGATTTGGTGGCGGGAGCGGAGCCGGGGCGCAAACTCGATATTGCCATGATGATCTGGCTGGTGCGGGGCAATGGCCGCAATATTCTGGTGGACGCGGGGTTCTATCACGAGCGCTTTTTCAAAGACTGGCAGGTAAAGGATTTCACCAAGCCTTCTGAAACTCTGAAGCGGGTTGGATTAAAGCCCGAGGACATCACCGACGTCGTCATCACGCATTTGCATTGGGACCACGCCGACGGTGCGGACCTGTTTCCAAACGCCCGCATCTGGATTCAGAAAGATGAGCTCGAATACTATGCGGGCGAAGCATGGCAGTCGAAAGATACCCACGGAGGCATTGATGAAGAGGACGTGTTGACGCTGGTGAGGCTGAATACGCAGGGTCGCGTTGGGCTGGTCAACGGCGATGCGCAGGAGATTATTCCCGGGGTAATCTGCTATACCGGCGGCAAGCATACTCACGAGTCGCAATACGCCGGCGTGCAAACCTCATTGGGGACGGTGGTGCTGGCCAGTGACAATATGTACTTGTACGAGAACCTGGAACGGCACGCGCCCATTGCAGCGACGGTTGATGCGGTATCGAATCTGCGGGCGCAGGATCGCATGAAGCAAATCGCGGCCCGGCCCGGGCTGATTGTTCCTGGGCACGATCCGACGGTGTTCGCGAAATTTCCTGGTCCGGTGGCGGGAGTGGCCAAGATTCAGTGAGGCTATGCGCGGCTGCGACCAACCGTTCCGGTGGTGCATCTAGATGAAACCATGGAAGTGACCGTTTACTCCGCCTTCTGGTGTCCGGACTGCCGCGTGGCTAAACGCTTCTTGCGGGAGCACAATATTCCGTTCAACGATATCGACATTGAGACTACGCCCGGCGCCGCTGACGAAGTGGTGAAGCGCACCGGGTTACGCGCCATTCCCCAATTCGTCATCGACGGCGAATGGGTGCAGCCGTACCGTCCGGGTGAAGGCTTTCTCTACGACGAGATGGCTAAGCGGTTTGGCGTGAAGCCCTGATCTGCCCAAACTCGGTACAGGTGTGACGTACTAAGCTGCGTCCCTACAATTACTTACGGCTCCCCTTGCGGTCATCACCTTCCGTACCCTAGGAAAGCTTCCGGTACTCGCGAGAGCATGGAAGATTCATGGGGGAAAATCATCTGCCAAGCCAGGAAGAGCCAGTGTGCAGCGCCTGGCAACGTACGCTACAGGGCGCGTTGGCCCTCTTTTTGTTGGTGAGCGTGGGCCTGGTGGCCCGGTACTATCCCGCAGAAGCTACCCAGCAATTAGAAGTTCAAGTTCGAGGGCTGGCGCGGGAAGTGAAATTGTTGAAGCAGGAGCAGGCGATGCCTGCGCTGGTGCTCAACCGTTATCGCAACTCGATTTGCTACATTTTCGGCGTCTATCAGGTTGGATTTCCCGGCCAGACGCCGGCATTGCGGGCGCGGATTTCGGGAAGCGGATTTGTAGTGGCGGATGGACTTCTGGCCACCAATCGTCATGTGGCTGAACCCTGGTATGAAGATCCGGACTCGGCCGGGCTTCTGCGGCACGGGGCTACACCTCATCTGGAAAAACTGCTGGCATTCTTTCCTGGGCAACCGGCTCCGGTGAACATCACGCCAGCGGTGTTGTCGGCGGAAGGCGATTTGGCGGTGCTTCGCATTCAAGATTCCCAGG
This sequence comes from Terriglobales bacterium, assembly GCA_050745985.1. GTDB lineage: Bacteria > Acidobacteriota > Terriglobia > Terriglobales > Acidobacteriaceae > JABCZH01. The sequence continues at coordinate 7,056 of JBOGLG010000007.1, forward strand.
TGGTGCACCAAGTGCGGCCATTGCCGTTGGCCGACGCAATCCCGAATCCGGGAGAGCTGGTGTCGGTGGTGGGTTATCCCATGGGCGTGCTGGGCATGGTGGCGAAGTCGCCGCCGGCAGTGTATGAACGGCTGGCTTTCCGGCGGGACGACATTGGCGCGGCCAACGAACTGGCGGCGCTCTCACTGATTCGTCCTTCGGCGACCTGCGGACACCTGGGAGACGTGGTGGGCGACAAACTGATTTATGACGCGCCCACGGCGCACGGCGGAAGCGGCGGGCCGGTGTTCAACTCGCAAGGGGAAGTCATCGGCGTGAACGCCGCTTATCTGGACGGATTTTCCGGCGGCACGCTGGGAGTTTCGGTGCGGGCCCTCAAGCCACTCATTGCCGCTGCCCAGAAGAAGTAGGATTCGCATGAACCCACTGCATCAGCTCAAGGAACATCTGGCCCGCTTGACTGCCGGCTTTCTGCTATCGCTGCAAGCCGTGATGGGTGTGCCCTTCCTGCTGACTATTGTGGGAAGTGTTCGTCACTGGGGCGCCTGGTTCTCTCCGAAGAACCCTAGATAGCTACTTGGTTGTCTTCCATGCTCCGACCCAGCCCGGTTCGCGTACATGTTCTTCGTCCAGGCGGCGCAGGCGGGCTGCCATAACACCTGATCTTCCGAGATATCCGACTACTTGCTGGGGATGATTGCGATCGACGACGGGCAGGCGCCCAACATTGCTGCGCAACATTTTGGATGCAGCTTCATGCAAGGACTCATCCGGATAGGTGACGATCAGGTCGCGGCTGGCTGCATCGAGAACAGTCGAGCTTCCGCTGGGATCTTTGGCGAGGGCGCGCATGAGGTCGCCGCGTGTGATCAGCCCGGCGAGGTTGCCGGCTGCATCGAGAACGCACATGCCTTGGTGGCGGTTGACCGCGGGATCGTGGCGGGTAATGCGGTCGGATAGTTCGCTGATTTTCATGGCGGCCGCCAGGGTGGGAATATCTTTGTCCATGGTTTCGGCGACCATCACTTGCTGCAACACGTCGGTTTCGTACTCCTGATGAATGTACAGGCCGCGGCGTGCCAGCTTCTCAGTCATGATGGAGGCGCGCGGCATCAGAAGCATGGCGATGCCGTCGGCGACTACGCTTACCAGCATCAGCGGCAAGACGGAGTTGTAATCGCGGGTAATTTCAAAGGCGAAAATGATGAAGGAAAACGTGGCGCGCGAGGCGGATCCGAAGACTGCTCCCATCGCCACCAGCGCAAAGGCTCCTGCTGACAGGTTCGCTGAGGGGAAGACCCGGTTGATGGCCAGAGCAAATACCCCGCCCATGGCCGCGCTAGACATGAACATGGGGGCGAGCAGGCCGCCGGAAGTGCCGGATCCGAGCGAGATCACCAGGGCGACGGCCTTGGCCAGCATGACTACGAGTAACAGCTTCCAGGCCAGGCTGGCGTTGAGAATGTCGCCGATGGTGTCGTAACCGACGCCGAGGACGCGTGGGACGAAGTAGCCGATGATGCCCAGGCCGAGAGCGCCGATTGCCGGCCACCAGAGTTCGTCGATGGGGAGTTTCTCGAACAGGTCTTCGGTCCAGTAGAGGAGCTTGCTGAAGCCAACGGCGGCGAGTCCGCAGACGACTCCGAGCAGAAGATAACAGGGGAGGGCGCGGGGGATGCCGAAATCCATGGCTGCAACTTTGAACATGGGGCCAGCGCCCAGCAGTTGCATGTGGACGGCGGTGGCAAGGGTGCTGGCGATTACCAGCGGAATGAATGATCGCGACTTGAATTCAAACAAAAGTAGTTCGATGGCGAGAATCACGCCGGCGATGGGTGTGTTGAAAGTGGCTGACATGCCGGCGGCCGCGCCGCACGCCAGCAGCACCTTGCGTTCCGACGCAGTGGTGTGAAGCACTTGTCCTACGAGCGAGCCAAGCGCGCCGCCGGTTTGAATAATTGGCCCTTCGGCTCCGAAGGGGCCGCCGGTACCGATGGCGATGGCGGCGGAAATGGGTTTCAGGATGGCGACCCTGGGCTGGATGCGGCTGCGGTTGACCAGCACCGCTTCCATGGCCTCGGGAATTCCGTGGCCTTTGATTTTGGGCGTTCCATACTTCGCCATGAAACCGACGATGATGCCGCCGATAACTGGAACCAGAATCACCCACAGGCCGAGCTGATTGTGCCGCGGGCTCATGAATTCAGCGACAAACCGATGATAGAAGACAATGTTGGTGAACAGGCCGATCAGCTTGTAGAGAGCGTAAGCGATCAGCCCTGCCATGAGGCCAACTCCGCCCGCGAGGAAGGAGATCAGCACCATACGGAACTGTGCGGGTTCGGCGAGGCGTACGTCGCCGACCTGGGCGCCGGTGGCCGCGAAGGTGGCGGGAGCGGATTGGTCGCTGCTTGGCTGGTTCAAATCTTCCTCCGGTGGGATCGGGTTGCGCATTCGGCTTTTGCGCCGTTGCCGCGCTGCCGCGATTCGATCGCGCGCCTTAAGGCGGCAATCAACGCCGGTCCTTGCATGCGAAGTTCGGCACGATGGTGCAGGGAGAGCTCTTTCAGGATTTTTTCACCTTTTGGCGTGAGAGAGAGCAGGACCTCACGCCGGTCTTTGGCCCCGTGCTGGCGATTCACGTAACCCTTCGCGGCCAACCGGTTGACCAGTTCGACTGTGCTATGGGGCTGAATCTGGAGGCGCTCAGCCAGTTCGCCTACCAGCGGCCGCACGTTTTGGGGCAATCCTTTCAAGGCCAGCATCAACTGGTGGTGGTGCGGCTCCAGACCGCCGGCGCGGGCGGCGCGCTCACTGAAATGCAGAAAGCGGCGAATCTGGTAACGCACCTCAGCCAGGGATTCGTAGTCGGGCAGAGCCAATGCCTTCGGCGTCATATATATATCGTATCACGATATATTATTACCGGGCTGGCACCGGGAGTCGCTGACCGTTTAGAATCCAGAGTCCTGATCAAGCATAAGGAAAAGGTGCCACTGTGATCGCACGCTATACACGCCCGGAGATGGGCCGTATCTGGAATGACGAAAACCGCTTCCGCGCCTGGCTGGCGGTGGAGGTGGCGGCGACGGAGAGCCTGGCTTCCGCCGGCATGGTGCCCAAAGATGCGGCCAAGGCCATTCGCGAACGCGCCGACTTCAGGGTGGAGCGCATTCATGAAATTGAGGCCGAGGTGCGGCACGACGTGATCGCTTTTACCACCGCCGTGGCCGAGATCGTGGGCCCGGACGCGCGCTGGTTCCACTATGGATTGACCTCCAATGACGTGGTGGATACGGCCCAGGCGTTGCTTATCCGGCAGGCGTCAGAGGTGATCGCCGCCGATCTCGGACGCTTGGCGGAGGTGCTCAAGCGCCGGGCGTGGGAGTTCAAAGACACGCCCATGGTGGGCCGCACGCACGGCGTTCATGCCGAACCCATCACTTTCGGATTCAAGCTGGCCAACTGGTATTCCGAGACGCAGCGGAACCTCGAGCGCTTCCAGCGTAGCGCGGAGGAAATGCGGGTGGGCAAGCTTTCAGGGGCGGTGGGGACGCTGGCCCATTTGACTCCCGAACTGGAAGAGGACATCTGTAGCCGTTTGGGATTAAAGGCTGCGGAGATTACTTCGCAAGTAATTCAGCGTGACCGGCACGCGCACTATCTGGCCACGCTGGCGGTGATTGCCTCGACCCTGGACATGATGGCCACTGAGATCCGGCACTTGCAGCGGACCGAAGTGCGTGAGGCGGAGGAATTCTTCAGCGAAAAACAGAAGGGTTCGTCGGCGATGCCGCACAAGCGCAATCCGGTTACCTGTGAGCAAATCAGCGGGTTGGCGCGGGTGGTGCGCAGCAATGCGCAGGCCGGGTTCGAGAATATTGCGCTATGGCACGAGCGCGACATTTCCCACTCGTCGGTGGAGCGCGTCATTCTTCCAGATTCCACGACGCTGGTGGATTACATGCTGCAAAAGACCGCCAATCTGATCGAGACCATGTTTGTGTATCCGCAGCGCATGCTGGCGAACCTTGAAAGCACCGGCGGGCTGGTATTTAGCGGGCAACTCTTGCTCGACCTGGTGGAGCACGGGGTTTCGCGGGAGGACGCTTACCGCATGGTGCAGGCGCATGCCATGCGGGCGTGGAAGGAAGACTTGAATTTTCGCGATCTTGTGCTGAAGGACAAGGCCATCACCAGCCGGGTGCCGCGGGCCCAGATTGAACGCGCGTTTGATTTGAAGCGGCAACTGAAGAATGTGGACAAGATTTTTGCGCGGGTGTTCAGCGGGGAGCGGTCGAGCGGCAAGGTGCGCCGCACGAAATCGGCGGCGCGCTGAAGTTGGATACTATCCCTCACCGGCTAAAGCCGGCGGCATAGACTTCTTGTATGCAGGGCAGAAGCCCTACCCCACCTCTTTACCCCCGCACTCTCAGAAGCGGTACAGTTCGGCTGAGCCCCCGCCTGCAAGGATCAATGTCAAATTGGCGACCAGGAGCACCATGGGAAACTCTATTCCGTTTTGCGCCATGAAGAATCCGTTTCTCCAGTGGAACATCAAAATGGCCACAGCCATGTCGAAGGCGAGCATGACGGCGACGTAGCGGGTCAGAATGCCGAGAATCATGGCCAGCCCGCCGAAAAATTCCACTGCGGTAAGCAGAATGGCGGCGGCGGTAGGTTGAGGGATGCCGAGGCTGCCGAGGAACCCGGCGACATTCTGAAATCCCATGAAGAACTTCTGGCCGCCATGGGCTACAAAGACTGCGCCGACGGTGACGCGCAGCAGGGTCAATCCCCAGGAACGCAGCACATCCGTGCCGTTACTCATTTGCCCTCCTCGTGGTTTCTAACCAGTCTGTTTCGAGCGTTGTAAGAAGTCTCCAGCATATCTTCCGGGACTTCACAATTATTTACAATTCGCGTTTGCCAGAGTGCATCTAATCAATTAACCAAATAGTTAGATGAAAACTATTTCGCGGCAGCGGGGTTTACATCATTGTGAAGGGGGAGAAGAACATGAGAGCGAGGGTTCGATTACTGGGAGTATTTCTGGCACTGGGCATGTTTGCCGCCAGCGCGGCCGCGCAGAACGCGAGCGCAGCCCGCTACGACAAGACCATTGAGGCCAAAGTGGCGCAGCGATTGGCCGCGAAGCAGCAGTTCAGCAGAGTGCAATCGACGGTAGAAGATGGAATTGTGACACTCACCGGAAGCGTGGACCTGTACCAGCAAAAGCTGGACGCGGCGAAGAGAGTCCGCAAGACCGCCGACGTGCAGGGGGTGCGCAATCTGATCGCAGTGGAAGGCAAGAACGTGGCGGACGCGCAACTGGAAGCGCAGCTTGACCGCGCGCTCTATTACGACCGCGTAGGCTTCGATGCCGCGTTCAACTTCATAACCGCCAAAGTAGAGAACGGCACGGCGACGTTGGCGGGGGAGGCGCGAACGGAGAACAACCGTGATCTGGCGGTGGCGCTGGCCAACCAGATGCCGGGCGTGAAAGACGTGGTCGATAACATCAAGGTGTCGAACGCGTCGTTTTACGACGATCGTATCCGGCTGGCAACGCTAAGGCTGATCTATGGCGACGCGGCGCTTGGCCACTACGCGGTTGACCCGGCGCGTCCGATCCGCATCCTGGTCGATAGCGGGCACGTCACCCTGGAGGGTGTGGTGCTGAACAAGTTCGACAAAGAAGTGGCGGGAATCCGTGCTGGACAGGTGTTCGGGACGTTCAGCGTCCAGAACAATCTGGAGGTGGCGGGGAAGTCGTAAGTGGTGGTGGGTCGGAGGGGAGAGGCGCGGCGCGGGCCGCGCCTTTTTTTTGATCCCAGAGGGTGTAGAGAGCCACAAGAGAAAATCCTAAAACGCAGAGAGCGCGGAGAAACAATGGAGAGCGCGGAGAAAAGCATTAATCACAGGGGGCACTGAGGGACACAGGGAAAACCTGCTACAGCCGGTTAATCAGAGCGGCCACATATCCTGCCCCGAATCCGTTATCGATATTTACCACACTGACATTCGAGGCGCAGGAATTCATCATGCCGAGCAGGGCGGCCACGCCCTTGAAAGATGCGCCATAACCGATGCTGGTGGGCACGGCGATGACGGGAACGCCGACGAGCCCGCCGACTACGCTGGGCAGCGCGCCTTCCATGCCGGCGCACACGATGATTACGCGGGCGCGGGCCAGGGTTTCGCGATTGGCCAGCAGGCGATGGATGCCGGCCACGCCGACGTCGTAGAGATGCTCAACGTCGTTGCCCATGACTTCAGCGGTGGCGACAGCTTCTTCGGCCACAGGAATATCGCTGGTACCGGCCGAGACGACGGCGATGGTTCCCTTGCCGTATTTCTTATGGTCGCGCTGCAAAACGATGGCGCGGGCAAGTTCCCGATACTCCGCTTTGCGGATTTTCTTTCTTACGGCGGCGAATTGTTTTTCGTCGGCGCGAGTCGCAAGGATGTTGCCTCCGTGCTGAGAAAGGCGAGCGAAAATGGCGGCAATTTGGGCAGGTGTCTTCCCCTGGCCGAAGATTACTTCCGGCATGCCGACTCGAAGTGAACGATGGTGATCAACCTTGGCGAAACCGAGGTCTTCAAAAGGCAGGTGGCGCAGGCGAAGTACGGCGTCGTCGGGCGAGAGCTTGCCGAGGCGAACTTGTTGAAAGAGTTTGAGGATGGAATTGGGGGTCAAGGAAGCCGTCAGCTTTCAGCCGTCGGCTATCAGCTTAACATCGGGCGGGGAGAACGAGGATGGCTAGCGGGCTGACGCGCAGGGCTTTTTCCGCGTGGTGCAGGCCTTGAGCAGGATTTCAGTGAAGGTCTTCTCCGCCTGGCCGGGCTGCTCGATGTGGGCGAGGAAGAGGTAACGCAGCGCGGTGCGGCTGACGGAGCCGCGCAGGTAGGCGTCGTAGAGTTCGCTGCCGAGCGCGTAACCAAGCTTCTGGGCGGCGGCGTCGAACTGTGCGCGATCACCGCGCTGGGCATCGCGTGAAAGGCGCTTCGAGGTTCGCGGAGAAAGCGCCCAGCCTTCGAGTTCCCGCTCGGGTAGCCGGGCGGGGTAAAGGACTCGGGATCCAAAATAAGCGAGCGCGTGCTCGACGGCGCGGGCATAGAAGCGGTCCGAGGGCGCGGCCTCGGCAACCGGCCGGCCGTTGCGGCGCAGGGGCAATCCGCGGCAGGCGTGATGCAGGAAGCGGGCGGCCTCTTCGGCGGCGTGGGTCATGCGGAATTCGCGCACGTAGAAGGCGTTGATGGAAGGCAGATAGACGCTGCCGCGTGCCTCGACGTGCCGCAACATGTGTTCGATCTTCTGCGGTTCGCAGGCGGCGCGGGTCAGGAGCTGGCGCAGGCGGCTGTCGGATGATCCGCTGTGGACTTCGGGCAGCATATCCACCAGAAACTTTGGCTGGGTGCGGTTGTGGGATGAGTAGCGATTGATATCGAGGAATGACAGCAGGCTGTCAATGAAGTTGTAGATAGTCGGGACGAGGTCGGGCTGCCCGGCTTCGCCCTGGCAGCGCGAGAGATAGAGCCGGTAGCTCTCGTATTTTTCGAGCGGAGTCGAGTTGAAGACGCAGACCACATTCTCATTTACGCGGACGGCTTCTACCCGGTCCTGGCGTTCTGAGGTGGCGCGCCAGTAGAGTTCGTCGGCATTTTGCAGCACCGTGAGTACACGCTCGCTGGGCAGGCGTTCACGCAGACGGCGGGGAAGGTGCGAGGGTGCGAAGTGGGACTCGCCGAAGAGCACGAATATTGCAGCCTGGGGATGGCGCTCGCGGATCTCGGCGATCTTGTCCACCGCGTGACGGTCGCGGGCGCCGATCTTGCGCAGGTCTTCGCGGGGCATGCAATCGAGGCCGTAGATTGAGTCGCCGTGCTCACGCGCCGTGACCAGCAGTTCGTAGAACGGCGCCCATTCGTATCCCCAGTCGGCGTCAAAGCGGATGCGCTCGCGGAACTCGTCTTCGCCGATCTCGCGACGCCACCATTCTTCGAGCACATGTTGATGACGGGCAAAGATGGTCTCGACTCCGAGGACGATGGGGCGATCGCCAGCGTGAGCACGTTGCTCGAGCAGTGAAGCGGCAAAGCGCTGCGCGGTGGGCAGAGCATGATAGTCGCCGACCAGCACGATGTCGGCTGCGCCGACAGTTTCGGCCAGTTCGTGGGCGTCGATGACGGAATCGTAGGAGCGAAATGCCTGGCTGAAGTCGCGCAGGTATTTTCGGCGGCCACTGGAGTCGGTGGCGCGGACTTGGCGCTGCACCTCCGCCAGCGCGTGGCGCTGAACAGCGTTGCGGCGATCTCCGAGGGTGTTGACGGTGGCCATCGTGGTTTGTGTGGCGCGGGCTGGCTCGTCCGCCAGCCTTGACTTGTTTACCTCTGCGTCCCTATGCTCAAAATTTGCCTGTCCCCAAGGAGCCTGCTTGTCCCATCACCCGCCGCAAAACCTGACCGTGGCCACGACCGGCGCCAGCGGGGCGGTGTTTCTGCGTCATTTCTTGATGGCAGTGGAGCGCGACAAGCGCGTACAAACCGTCAATTTCATGGCCTCCGACAGCGCGCTGCGGGTTATGGCGGAAGAGCTCGGCCTGCGCGGCCGGGCCGATCTTGTCAAACAAATCATCGGCAAGCCGGCCCGCAAGATTCAGCAGCAGGCGAACGCCGACATCGGGGCCAACGTGGCCAGCGGGTCTTATCCTGCGGATGCGATGGTCGTGATCCCTTGCAGCATGGGCACACTGGCGCGCATTGCCAACGGCATCGCGTCGCAGCTCATCGAGCGTGCGGCCGATGTTTGCCTCAAAGAAAGGCGTCCTTTGGTGCTGTGTGTGCGCGAGACGCCCCTCAACAAGATCCATATCCGCAACATGTACCGGGCCGCCGATGCCGGGGCCACGGTCTTCCCCCTGATTCCCGCCTTCTATAATCGCCCGGCGAGCTTGGATGTCATGGCTCGCGAATTCGTCAACCGGGTGCTCGCCCATATTGGCCTGCCCCAGCCCGGTGCCTACCGGTGGAAGGGCTGATTTTTCCGTCAGTTACACGGTTCTGCCGGGTTTTCGGGGGGAAGTCTCAGTGTAGCGGCGAAGAAGCCTAAGGGCGAGATGACGAAGGGATCGGAGACTAAAGGCTTGCGCTCCGATTGACCATTAGTTATGACTATGATCTAATTATTAGGTCATGAGAGAAATAGCTATCTCCGAGTTCAAAGCAAAATGCCTCGCGTTGATCGACCAAGTGCAGAAGACCAAGCAGCCGTTGGTAATCACTCGTTTTGGAAAACCGGTGGCCGAAGTGATTCCAGCAACCCCCAAAATTGCCGGGGATTGGATGGGTTCGATGCGGGACCGGATCGAAATTCTCGGCGACATTGTTTCTCCGGCGACGGACCCTGAGGAGTGGGAGGTCTTGCGCGATTGAAATTGCTGCTTGATACCCATATTTGGTTGTGGAGTTTGCAGGATCGCGAGCGCTTGGGAAAGCGTGTGGTCCAGGAATTGGGGAATAGCGATAACGAAATTTGGTTATCGCCGGTGAGCACATGGGAAGTCTTGACGTTGCACGCGAAAGGCAGAATTCGTCTTAGTGGCGACCTTGCCGAGTGGATGGCAGACGCCATCGGACCGTTTCACGAGGCACCTCTCACCCACCACATTGCTTTTACAGCGCGTCAGCTGCCTCTTGAGATGAAAGATCCAGCTGACCGATTTCTTGCTGCAACCGCGCGCGTGCTGGGGCTGACGCTAGTCACGGCAGACTCAACCCTCCTCGGGCTTGGCGATATCTCGACGCTTGCCAATCGGTGATCCGCGCGGTTACCGACGGGTTTCCTCGATCCTTTCGGGTGATTTGCTCCCACGCCTTCTTTGCGCTATTCTGCGATTACACCGGAAAGGAGGTGGTCGAATGACAAGTTCTGATTGTAGTAACTGTAGTGGGAGTCTAAGACCAGGTGAGGTGGCTGAGACTTAGGGCTGGTTGCTCTAAGCGGGGTTCCTGAGCGCTTGCGCCGGGGACTACAGCCCGCACACTAACCGGTGAGTTTGGACTCGATTCCGGCGTCGGTCGCGCCGGAATCGATCTGGTACCCGGAGTTGCCGTAGAGGCCACGTAGAGTGACCACCTCTTGGTCAATCCCAAACAGTCCACCGGGCGGCCCGTGCAGCAATGCGCGGGCCGTTCTGTTTTTGGCGATAAAGGCTTCACCACAGGGGGCGCAGAGAAGCACAGGGACTTGATTTCCTGTGTTCCTCTGTGATCCCCGTGGTTAGGGTTTCGATTTTTCAAATCCCAATCGAATGACTTCGGCGGTATCTTTCGCGAGGGGAACTTTGCCGACTTCTTCACGCGTGAACCAGCGGGCTTCGGCTGCATCGCCAGCAGCATGAACGTCTCCTGCGACCCGGCGGCAGAGGAAGTCGATCAATACATAGTGGTATTGAGTGCGTCCGGCTTCGTCGCGCAGGACGCGATCGAAGACGCCGAGCAGTTCGCCGGGCTCGACGGTCAATCCGGTTTCTTCCATGGCTTCGCGGACGGCGGCCTCGCGCAGAGTTTCGCCCACTTCGAGAACGCCTCCGGGGATGGACCACTCTCCGGCGAGCGGGGGATGGCCGCGCTTGACCAGCACAACGCTGTTCCCTTCGATGATGATGGCGCCGACTCCAACCAACGGGCGCTCTGGATATTCGCGGGTCATGGAAATTCAAAATCCTTACCACAGGGGGCACAGAGGAACACAGAGTTCCGGGTTGTCAGTGCCCATTCCCAGTAGAATAGCTTTGTGGCCTTAGAAGAATACAAGCGAAAACGCCGCTTCGAGGATACTCCGGAGCCGCCGCCGAAAGTTGAAAAGAAGTCGGGGCACCGGTTTGTGGTGCAGAAACACCGGGCTACGCGGCTGCACTACGATTTTCGGCTGGAAATGGATGGCGTGCTGAAGTCGTGGGCGGTGCCGAAGGGGCCATCGCTCGATCCGAATGACAAGCGGCTGGCGATGCAGGTGGAAGATCATCCGGTTTCGTACTTTGATTTTGAAGGCACGATTCCTGAGGGAAACTACGGGGCGGGCGCGGTGATTGTGTGGGATGTGGGCAAATGGGAGCCGCTCTCGCCGGTTCCGGTGAAGGGTAAATTCGTGCCGGGTACCGATGCAGAAGCGCGGGAGATGCTGAAAAAGGGAGATTTCAAGTTTCGATTGTATGGGAAGCGATTGAAGGGTGACTTCGCGCTGATTCACATCAAGGGGCGGCGTCCGGGAAGCAAAGGGACGGAATGGCTGCTGATCAAAAAGAAAGACGATGAAGCGGCCGAAGGCTATGACATCGAGAAGTACGACACTTCGGTTTTGAGCGGCAAGAGCATCGCGCAGATCGCCGGCGACAAGGATTCTGCGGAGTGGAAGAGCAGCCGTCCGGCTTCTCGCGGGAAAGCGAAGGCTCCCTGGCTGGCCGAAACATTGGCGAAGTTGGACAAGAAGAAAAAAAAAGCCTTAACCACAGAGGACACTAAGGAACACGGAGGAAGGCCCAAGAACGCCTCGGTTCGTTCTGCCTCTAGGCCCCCTGTGGTAAAGGATTTGGATGGCGCTGCCAAGCGCTCGATGCCGGCTTCAATCACGCCCATGCTGGCTACACCGATTGAGAAGCCCTTCGACAGCCCTGACTGGCTGTTTGAAATCAAGTGGGACGGATATCGCGCGGTGGCGTTCGTTGAGAACGGAAAAGTTCGACTGGTCTCACGGAATCAGAATGATCTCACAGGGCAGTATCCTGAGTTGCATGATCTTCCGAAATTGGTGAAGGCCAAAACCGCGATTCTTGACGGCGAAGTCGCGGCGCTTGACGAGCAGGGGCGGGCGTCTTTCAGTCTGATGCAGCAACGAACCGGAATCCGCAGTGGCGGGCGGCGCGCGGCGGCTCGTCTGGATGTGCCGGTGGTGTATTACGTCTTTGATTTGCTTTATGTGGCCGGATACGACTTGCGGCGGGTGGCGTTGGAAGATCGAAAGCAGGCTTTGACTCAGATTGTTGGCATGAACGAATTTGTGCGCCATTCAGAACACTTTCCGGAGCGTGGCATTGCCTTGTTTGAAGCGGCCAGACAGCAGGGGTTGGAGGGAATCCTGGCGAAGCGTCGCGGGAGCCTCTACGAAGAACGCCGCAGCCCGGACTGGCTGAAGATCAAGATTACGCAGACGGTAGATTGCGTGATTGGTGGATACACGGACCCCGAGGGAAGCCGGCAGTATTTTGGGTCGGTCATATTAGGCCTTTACGACGACGGCGGCCGGTTGATTCACGTGGGCCAGGCGGGGACGGGGTTTACCCAGGCGACTTTGAAGGACATATGGCAGATACTTCATCCGTTGGAGACGAAACGGTCGCCATTTTATGGACCAGTCGAAGCTGCCAAGGCGCATTGGGTGAAGCCGGTGCGGGTTGCGGAAATCAAGTTTACGGAGTGGACTCACGAAACCGCTGAGGGCGGCATGAAGTTGCGGGCGCCGGTGTTTATGGGATTGCGGGAGGACAAAGATCCCAGGCAGTGCACGCTGGCGGATCAGATTCCGGTGCTTAGAGTCTGAGCTGGGCCGGTATTCGTTGTGAGAATTTGGTCCTCGCCGGAATCGGCAGCAAGTCTTAAATCGCGGAGGTCGCGGAGAAAGGCGCAGAGAGCGCCGAGATCAGGAAGCTGTTTTAGATTTTGTCATTTGATTTCTTTCATCGGCAGGAGCGAGCCGTAGTCCTGGCCGGAGGGCTCGACGGCGCGGGCCACGACACCGGCGAATGCGTCGCGGAATTCAGGATACTTGGTCACCAGGGCTTGAATTACGGCCATGTTGTTTTTGAAGGTCTCGTCGGTATGCGAGACGTCGGTGGCCTGGTATTTCACCACCACGTCCAGATCTTGACCGACCGCGACCGGGAACACGGCGGTGAGTTTGTAGGTCTTTGCTCCAGCAACCAGATCAACCGTATTGTCGTCCGTCGGCAGGTCATTTGGTTTCACTGCCTGAGATTCGTCATAAAGCTTGTCGGTCGTCTGCGTGTACATGAAAGGCACCGGGACTGCGAGTTCGCGAGCTTGTTGATAGTAGAGCCAGGCGTCGCGGTTCTGGCCTTTGGCCTTGAAAGCGGAAGCCTTGGCGGCGAACCAGCCGGCATCGTGTCCGGCGACTTGGGAAGGGCGCACATAAAAGCCGCCAATCTTCCAGTCCGGGCCTTGCTGTTGCAGAACGAAGGTGACGGTGAGGGGCCTCTCAGAGCCAGAGACTTCCATGGTTGCAACTCCGTAGGTTCCTGGCGAGAGATTGGGAATCATGAATGCGGCGCTGTTGGCGGTTTGTCCGTTTTTGTCAAACACTCCACACAAAAACTCGGCGCGCGCAAGCGGCTTGTCCCCCTCAACTTTGAGCAGGAACGCAGGACGGGCCTCGGCTTGTGCCGCGGCGATGCTGTGCTGGTTGTCCTTGACGGCGGTCTCGACGCTTGAAAAATCGGAGGCCAGGCTGGGAATCGCGTTCTGCTTCAAGCCGGCGGCATCTCCCCGGGCGGCCATGTCAAAGTAACGCTTGGCCACGGCTTCGAGCGCCGAGCGTGTAGGCTCGTCCATGTCACTATGAGTCAAACACGTCTGCGCTTCAGCTGGCGCGGCGAAGACCATGGCCAGCAGTACTAAACACCAACCGGAAAAACGCAGGTATCTTGTCATGTCCATGAAGTCACGCAGGTTTGAGCGAGCCCCCAACCTGCCCAATTATTGATTCTACCCGCTTGTGGCATGAGCTGAAAATGGCATGAGCTGAAAATTGCAACTCCCCGCCCCCTATGGTACCGTCGCTTTGATTCCACTTGCGGGCGAAAGGAAGCTTCCTATGGCGGGCTGGATCATCCTGGGAGTTCTGGTTGTCATTGCCTTCACGCTGGCCGGGATGTACAACGGCCTGGTCCAGTTGCGGGTGCGTTCCGACTCGGCGTGGTCAGATATCGACGTGCAGCTCAAACGCCGCTATGACTTGATTCCGAACCTGGTGGAGACGGTCAAGGGATACGCGGCGCATGAAAAAGGGACTTTTGAGAACATAGCCAAGTTTCGCTCGATGGCGATGCAGGCCACTGGTCCGGCCGACAAGGCAGCCGCGGACAATCAGCTTACCGGCGCGCTGAAGAGTCTGTTTGCGGTAGCCGAGAATTATCCTCAATTGAAGGCCTCTGAGGAATTCACGCAGTTGCAGGGATCGCTGAGCCAGACCGAAGACACCATCCAGAATGCGCGCCGCTATTACAACGCGGTAGTGCGGGATTTTAATACCAAGATCCAGTCATTCCCGACCAACATTCTGGCGGGGATGTTTGGTTTCCAGGCGCGGCAATTCTTTGAAGCGGCCCCGACCGATCGCGAGCCGGTGGCGGTGAAGTTCTAAGGCATGGCTCGCCAGCGTGTATGTCTGCCCCTTTACCTTGCAGTCGGGTACCTCCTACTTTTTTCTTCGCCCTTACCCTTGTTTGCCCGCAGCTGGCGGGTTGCCGACTATAACGACACAATTACGGTGGCGGAAGATGGTTCGGCGAGTGTGCATGAACGCATCACGCTGTCGTTTGAAGGGGAATGGCACGGGATTCACCGGTTTATCCCGGTCGAATATCCGGAACCACGAGGCACGAATTACACGTTGTTTCTCGGCGTCGGCGGCGTCACCGACGGTGAAGGCCGCAAGCTGAAGTATGAGTCGTCGATGTCGAATGGGTTTCGCGATCTGAAGATCTTTATTCCCGGTGCGGTGGACACAACTAGGACGGTGGAGATCAGCTACACCGTGCGCAACGGGACCCGCTTCTTTGAAGACCACGACGAGTTCTATTGGAACGTGACCGGAAACGATTGGCCGGTGCCGATTGATCATGCCACGGCCCTGGTGAGCTTCCCGGATTCTGCGGCGGGGGCTTTGCGGGCCCAAGCATTTACCGGCGTTTACGGCTCCGCGGAACGTGACGCGAGCGCCGAGGTCAGAGGTTCCGAGGTTTCGTTCGAGACCAATCATCCGTTACCCATGCGCGGCGGGTTGACCATCGATGTTTACCTTCCCAAGGGCATTCTCAAAGCGCCCAGCACGTTCACGCGAGTACTGTGGTTTCTAGGCAGCAATCCCATTGTGTTTTTGCCCTTCTGGACACTGGCCGTGATGTTCACGCTGTGGCGGTACAAGGGGCGCGATCCCGATCCTGGCATATCGGTGGCTCCCATATATGAGCCTCCGGCGGGCATGTCTCCGGCGGAGGCCGGGACGCTGCTGGATGATGCTACTCATCCGCGCGATATCACTTCGACGCTGGTGGATCTGGCGGTCCGGGGATTCGTGAAGATTGAGGAAGTGGACGATAAGGGCCTGGTGTTTCATCACAAGGACTACATATTCCATCTGCTGAAGCCGGCGGCGCAGTGGACCGATCTTGCGCCGCACGAGCGGGTCATGATGGTGAATGTTTTCGGCGAAGGAGACAAAACTCGTCTTTCGAGCCTGAAGAACCGCTTTTACACGGCGATCCCGGTCATCAAGCAGGATGTGATGGCGGCGCTAAAGAATAAAGGCATGTACCTGGTGGATCCGGATTCGGCGAACGGCTACAGTCTGGTAGCGATTCTCTTCATTGCGGCCCCGTTCCTGATGTTGCAATTTCTCTGGAACATTGTTGTATTCAGCTCAGTCGGGTTGCTGATCGGCGGCGGAGTTGTGTCGGCGGTGATCTGGTGGTTGTTTGCGCGGCAGATGACGGCCAAGACGGTGAAAGGTGGACGTACACGGGTTGCCGTTCTTGGATTCCAGGAATTCATGAATCGGGTGGATGCGGACCGGCTGAAGCGCATGCCTCCCGACACATTCGAAAAATTCCTTCCTTACGCCATGGCGCTGGGAGTGGAGCATCAGTGGGCGCAGGCGTTCGCGGGCATTGTGACCAACCCGCCGACCTGGTATGCCGGGCCAGGATACGGGCCGGGATTCAACGCGATCTACTTTGCCAGTGCGATGCACGGCATGTCGAATGACATGCACCAGGTGTTTGTATCGGCGCCGCGGGCCAGTTCATCCGGCTCGGGCTTTGGCGGCGGCGGGTTTGGGGGCGGCGGTTTCTCGGGCGGCGGCTTCGGTGGTGGCGGTGGCGGGGCGTTTTGAGGGCGTAGTCAGAACCTCACCACGGAGGGCACAGGGGGTCACAGAGGATAGATCACAGAGGACGCCTGTGGCCGGGGAGCCGTCCTACTGCCCAATCGCGTCCAGTATGGCGTCGTTGATGCCATAGGCGGTGCCGTCGGTCCCAATGACGGTGGGCGTATAGGCTTCGCCAACGCCGGTGCTGAGAGTGATCTTCTGCGTGAAGGTATTGGTGGTCAGATCCCAGCGGTAGAGCTTGCCGTCTTCGCTGTTGGCGAGGATGGACTTGGTAATCGGGTCAACGGCCGCGGTGTTAATGCACCATTCCCTGACCGCGTTAGGAAGCTGGGGAAAATCGGGATCTTTGGTGACACCCTTGATGGTCAGTACTTCGTTCATCACCAGGGTGCTGGGAATTATGGGATCGTGTTCGGTGACGTTGGGGTCGAGTACCGCGATCTTATTTACGCCGTCACCGCCGGCGCCGGCGTAATTGTTGTACTTGCTCATCAGTAGGTATTTCGATGTGCCCTGGTAGGAAGAAACCAGGGATGCGTCGACGATGGAGACGGTATCGTCCCAGCCAAAGCTGCCGGGAATCTTTTGCTGGGTGAGACTGGCATTGAAGTGCAGCAACCAGCCGCGGTTATGGTGGGCGGGGAATGGGTTCTCGAGCACGCCAAAATATACGTCACCGTCAGGCCCCACGGTTGGGCTGGAGCTGCTGGCGTCATAGACGATTGCGTCCTCACCCGAGGACGGATCCGTCAAATGCGCGCCACCCACGGTCTTCAGGGTTGTGCTATTCAGCGCCAGCAGGGCTCCGGTTCCAGTGTTGGGGTCGGTGACAACCACGTACAGCTTGCGCTCGTCGGGCGAAAGAGCCGGGCCACTGCTGGTGGCAATCTGGTTGAAGGCATTCTTGCTGGCGGTGGTGGCGGAAACCCATGAACCGGCTCCCTGGTTGCTGATGCGCGCCACGCCGCTCTGCAATCCGACAGGGTTGGACCCCAACACGACGAATCCGAAGTAGATGTTGCCGGCGGAATCCGCCGTGATCGGGGTGCTGATAAGAACGTTGTTCTGGTAGACCTGAGGATCGGCCTTGTAATTATCGATGCCGTAGAAGGCCATGCGGACCAGTTTGCCTCCGGCCTGGTCGGGCTGGGAACGAACCAGCACGGTGCCGCCGCCGGCGGGAATGACCAGAACGTTGTGATCCAGGACCGGATAAAAGCCGGGCGTAAAATCCGCCCCGGGCACTTGATAGTCGGTCGTCTGTTTCCATAGCAGCGCCCCGGTCTGGCCGTTATGGGCCTCCACTTGAAAGCTGTTGTCACCGACCTTGACGGGAACAATCGTAGTGTTGGCGAGCGTGGTCAGCGGCGAGCCATAGTGGATAAAAATCTCTCCATTGGGCGGGTTCAGGTCGACGGGAGTGCTCCAGTGAATTTTGCTCAGCGCTTGCGCGGCGACCGAAGATACTCCGGCATGATGATCGTTCTGACCGTAGCTCGGCCAGCCGGAAGCCTGGGCGGGATCGGCGACCCCAGAGGCGCGCGGTGCTATAGAGAGCAAAGCGATCGTGGCGAGAGCGGCGAGCGAAATGAAGGCGATTCGAATGCGGCGCATGGAGTTCCCCATCTTTATTCTTGAAGTGGCAGAGCAGCCGGGTAAGAGCCCCGGCTGGGGCCACCAGCTTAGCATATGGCGGGATGGCGATGTTTAAGAGTTGTCATCGGTGTGTAAAGAATTGTGAAAGGCACCGGATTGCTGGTTTTATTCCATGTCAAAGGCCAGCCACAACAGACCGCCATCGCGTTCCACTTGAAGCACAACGGCGTCGCCGGGTTTCATGTCCCTCAGGCGGGTCCGCAGTGCAGCCACCGAATCGATCGCAACGGAATTCACGCTGTGGATCACATCTCCCGTCCGCAGACCGGTTTCGGGGCCGAGCAAGTCGGCGGCGCGAGCCACTACCACGACGCCTGAGGGGATCCTCAAATCTCCAACGACCGACTTAAGCCGGGCATCGAGGTCGATGGCGAGGACTCCGAGACGGCGGACGAGACTCTTTTCCGGATCTACTGCGTCCATGAACTTGTCCATGGGGTCGCGGTGTTCGCTGACCGGAATTTGCAGGTTTTTTTTCTGGCCGTCACGCAGCACCACCAATTCCATGACTTGATCGAGCGGGTGCAGGTACATGGCGGCGGTCAGCGCGGGAAGGGTCTCGACCGATCGCTGGTCTGCCCTGATCACAATGTCGCCAATTTTGAGTCCGGCGGAGTCTGCCGGCCCACCCGGAGTGACGTCAGAAATAATGACGCCAAAACTCTGGGGAAGCCGCAGGCCCTCAGCCAGGCTGGGAGTGATGTTCTGCGCCACGGCACCGATCTCGACGCGATGCACGTGGCCGTATTTGCGCAAGCTCTCGTAGACAAAGCGCACTACCCGGGCAGGGATCGCGAACCCCAGCCCCTCACTGCCTCCGCCTTCCGACAAAATCATGGTGTTGATGCCCAGCACATACCCGTCCATGTCCACCAGCGGGCCGCCGCTGTTTCCTGGGTTGATGGGCGCGTCGGTCTGAATGTAAACCATGGGGCGATCGGGGTCCGGCTGCCTGCCCACCGAGCTTACGACGCCCATGGTGACGGAATTTTGCAGACCTTCGGGACTGCCAATCGCGACAACCAGCTCTCCTTGATGAATCCTGCGGTTAGAACCCAGTTCGAGGGTGGGAAGACCATGCTGATCAATCTTGAGCAGGGCCAGGTCTGACTCTTTGTGAACCCCGACGATCTCGGCGTCCACGATCTGCTCCCTGCCCACGGGGGTGACGGTGGGCACGTCCGGCGAGGGCCCCGGGAGGAGAACGCGAATGCGGCGTGCGCCCTGCACCACGTGAGCATTGGTGATGATATAGCCGTCCGAATCAACGATTACGCCGGAGCCGATCGCGTGCTGGCGAGCGACCAAAGCGGTCTGGGTGCGGCTGCTTTCGTTGAGCGCCCCATAACCGGTCACCTGGATTTGCACAACCGCGGGTGAGATTCTGGCGACCAGGTTCTGCAACGCGGAATTTATCTCTTGCAGGATGGGGGCCGCCTCGGCGGGATGGGTGCCGGGTGACTTCGCGGGGGATGCCGGCCTCGGCACACTAGCCGGCGGCTGCTGAGCTGAACTCGAAGTGGCGAAGAACAATACGACGGCGATGCAAGTGACTCGTCTGGTGGCAGAAGCGATCGTCATGCAAATCTCCTTGCGTGGACTCGGGCTGGCCTCACCGATGTAGGAAAGCCAGCGTGGCAATTGTTACAGAAAGCGGCGCGGTGCGAAACTCGGGGATCATTTCCGCTCCAGTGGCCAATTCCCGAACTGGGGGGAACCTAGTTGCTACCGTTGTCAGAGCAGTTACCAGGCTTTCAACGGGAGTATCATCCGTGATATAAGGCGAGGTAGGAAGATTCTGGACTCCAGCAGGAGATGCCGCATGGAGCTGGCTTTTACAGGCACGAACGGCCAGGAACGAGGAGGTCTTGTGTCCGAAGCACGGACGGGAAAACGCTTCCCGCTGGAATTGCCGATCAAGATACATAAAGCCGAAGAGGGCGGGCAGCACAGCGGGGTTACGGGAAATTTGAGCGCGGCGGGAGTCTACATCCGCGCGGACGCTTCTCTGGATGTTGGCTCCAGTGTGGAGTTTGAGATTGCCTTGCCACCGGAAGTCACGGGAGCCAAAGAGAACGTGGTGGTCCAGTGCAAGGGGCGGGTCGTGCGGACTGACGAACCCGCGTCCGGCGAAGGTGGAGAGGCGCGCGGCGTGGCCTGCGTGATCGACTCCTACGATTTCATTCGTCACTAAGTACACGAGACCGCCGGGCAGCCTGCCGGCGTCAAAGGATTCGAGGACTGACGCGATGCTTAAACTAATTCTGGCGGACAACCAGGCAATCTTTCGCGCAGGGATCGCCAAAGTTCTGGCGGTGGAAGACGAGATGCGCATTGTGGCCCAGGCGCAAACCTCAGAGCAGATGTTCATGGCGCTGGACAAATTCCGCGCGGCGGTGCTGGTAGTCGCGGGCGGATTCCACAATGACTTCAATGCTGTGCTACAGGCCTCCAATAAGGTTAAGACGCGGGTGGTGGTGCTCGCCGACACCGGCGAGAGCGCGC
Source organism: Terriglobales bacterium (assembly GCA_050745985.1). GTDB lineage: Bacteria > Acidobacteriota > Terriglobia > Terriglobales > Acidobacteriaceae > JABCZH01. The sequence goes on from JBOGLG010000007.1 coordinate 27,403, forward strand.
AGCGTTATATGAGCAATGGGGCCCACGGCGTGGTCTATCGCAACGTGACCAGTCCGGCGCTGGTTGACTGCGTGCGCAAGGTGGCGCGTGGCGAAACATGGATACAGGACATTGCAGTCCCCAGCGAATTGACTGAGAACGATATGGTCGGGTTGCGAGTGCGCGACCGGCTGACGGCGAAAGAACTGAGGATTGTGGCGCTTATTGTGCAGGGATACAAGAACAAAGAGATTGCCTCGCAGCTTGGGACGACCGAGCAGGTGATCAAGAATTATCTGCGGAATGTGTATGACAAGATCGGCGTCTCAGACCGGCTGGAATTGGCGCTCTTCACCATTCATCATCGCATTTTGAACGAAGCCGCTGCAGCTACGGCTTCAGCAGCTCCGCAGCCGGCGGGGCAGGCGATGCCTTCGTAGGATTATCAGATCTTGATGAAAAGGCCGCCTCCGGGCGGCCTTTTTGTTGAACGCACAGAACAAAAATCACAACCACAGGGGACACAGAGGAGCACAGAGCTAACGATCAACGAAATTGTCTGTGAACCCCTGTGTTCCCCGTGGTTTAAGAATTAAGCCTTTTCGCCGATCGACTTGCCCTGAGTGAACAGGTACAGATAATCTGGACCGCCGGCTTTCGAATCGGTCCCCGACATGTTGAATCCGCCAAAGGGGTGGGCGCCGACCATCGCCCCTGTGCACTTGCGATTGATGTAGAGATTGCCAACATGGAACTCACGTTTGGCGCGCTCGATCTTTTCCTTTGACTTGGTATAGACCGCACCGGTCAGGCCGAACTCGGTGTCGTTGGCAATTTCGAGAGCGTGGTCGTAGTTCTTCGATTTGATCACCGCGAGTACCGGGCCGAAGATTTCTTCCTGCTCGAGCTTAGACTTCGGCTTGATATCGGCGATGACGGTGGGCTGTACGAAATAGCCTTCGCCGGGCAGGCGGTTTCCGCCGGTGATCAGGCGTCCGTCTTTCTTTCCGTATTCGACATATTCCAGAATCGATTTCATCGAGCCTTCGTTGATCACCGCACCCATGTTGGGGTTCTCGGCCGGGTCGCCGACGGTGATTTTTTCCACACGAGCTTTCAGAGCATCCAGAAACTTGTCGTAGATTCGTTCGTCGATAATGGCGCGGGAGCAGGCGGAGCACTTCTGGCCCTGGAAGCCAAAAGCGGCCTGGGCCACGCCTTCTACGGCGGCGTCAAAATCACCGTCGGCGTCCACGATAATGGCGTCTTTGCCGCCCATTTCCAGGATGGTGCGCTTGATCCAGACCTGGCCGGGAACGACGTCGGCAGCGCGCTTATTGATATCGAGTCCGACTTCGCGCGATCCGGTGAAAGCGATGTAGCGGGTTTTGGGATGCGCCACTACGGCGTTGCCGAAGGTTGCGCCTGAGCCGGGGCAGAAATTCACAACTCCTTCGGGGATGCCGGCTTCTTCGAGCAGTTCCACGAATTTTGCGGCGATGGTGGGAGAATCGCTCGAGGGCTTGAGAATGACGGTGTTGCCGGCCACGGCGGACGCCATAGTCATTCCGGCCATGATTGCGCAGGGGAAATTCCACGGCGGAATTACGGCGCCCACGCCGAGCGGGATGTAGCGCAGAGAATCGTGCTCGCCGGGAAGCTGGATGTCAGTTTTCACTTTTGAAAGCCGCAGGGCTTCGCGAGCGTAATACTCGGCGAAGTCGATGGTTTCGGCGATGTCAGCATCGGCCTCGGCCCAGTTCTTGCTAACTTCGAAGACCATCCAGGCACCGAACTCGAACTTGCGCTCGCGCAGCATGTCGGCGACGCGGAACAGCAAGCTGGCGCGCTCTTCGATGGAGGTATTTTTCCAGCTTTCGAATGCCTTCAGGGCAGCCTGCATGGCGGGTTCGACGTGTTCCTTGCCGGCTTTTTGGTGGATGCCTACCACCTGCGACGGCTTGGCTGGGTTCAGGGACTTGATCTTGTCGGAGGTCTTGATACGTTTTCCGCCGATAATCAGATCGTACTCACGGCCCAGTTGGCCGCGGACTTTCTCGATGGCGGCGCGCATCTTACGGGCATTTTCTTCCCGGCTAAAATCGGTGAGCGGTTCGCCGGTGAAGGGGCCATCATGAAGGCGAATCAGGGGTCTTACAGGGGCTTCTAGGGTTGCCATAGGGTATGCCTCAGACAGATATGGATGCCACAAGAACAAGACGAGACCCATAAATTGTAGCACCGGCTGGAGAGGGGCCGTTCACAGGCCGACTTCGACCGCCCGAATCGCGGAGCTCGCGGAGAACACAGGCGGTGAACGCAGAGCAAGGCCCCATGGCGGCTATCGTCTGGACAGCTTGAAAACATACAGGCGGCCGATGGGCGGGGTGTTCTGATCTGCAGAGCCAAAATAGACGGTTCCATTCACCACGGCCGGGGAGGAAGAGACGATCTGCTCATTGTTAGTGCGCAACTGGTTTACGGGGAGACAGACGAACTGGCCGCAGCCGGCGGCGTCGAAGACCAGCGTCATGCCGTCGTTTTCGCCAACATAGACCAGTCCGTTCGCAATGGTGGGAGATGCGATTACGGCGGCTTGCGCGCCGACAGCTTCACCCAGCCAGAGCGGATTGCAGACCGCCTGGCCGCAGCCGGCTGCAGGGAAGACATCCAGCAAGGCATCGTCGGAGCCGACGTAAACGAAACCGTTGGCGATAGAAGGCGAGGACTCGATGGAGTCGCCGGTCTGGCCTTTCCAGAGCGGTGAGCAAGTCGCACCGCCACAGCCATGGGCGTCGAAAGCGTAGAGAAAGTGGTCAAAGGATCCGATGTAGACTACGCCGTTGGCAACGGCGGGGCCTGATCCGGAAATCGAGGCGCCGGTTTTTCCCGTCCACAACGGTGAGCAGGTGGCTCGCCCGCAGCCTTTGGCGTCAAACGCGTACAGCTTGCCATCGTTGGATCCTGCGTAGACGGTGCCGCCGGCGACAGCCGGCGGAGAGTAAACATGGTCGCCGGTGGCGCCAGTCCAGAGCGGTTGACAGGTGGCTTGTCCGCAGCCTGCGGCTTTAAAGGCATACAGTTTGTTGTCGCCGGAGCCCACGTACACAATTCCGTTGGCTACCACCGGAGAGCCCTCGAGGATGCCAAAACCTGTGGGGCCAGTCCATAGCGGCGCGCATGTGGACTTGCCGCAGCCCTTGGCGTCAAACGCATACAGATTGTGATCGGCAGAGCCGATATAGACCAGACCGTTGGCCACGGCCGGCGACGACACAATGTCATTGCCGGTGGAACCGCTCCACAGCGGCTGGCACAAGTCGTGCCCGCAACCGTTGGCGTTAAACGCATAGAGACTGCCGTCGAACGAGCCGACGTAGGCCACACCGTCCACCACGGCAGGCGATGAGAAATCGACAAGGTCGCCCATGACGCCTGCCCAGGCCAAGGTAAGGAACTTGGCGTTGTCGGGAGTAATCGTGTTCTCTGCAGGGTTGAATCCCCTTCGCGACGGGCCGCCTTTGAACATGGTCCAATTGGTGGCGACGCTGAACGCCTGCTGAGCGGCATTGCCGCTGGCTTCTCCGACCGCTTTCACCAAATACGAGCCAGGCTGCGCTGTACGGGGCACGCGGGCTTCGGCTACGAAGTCCCCTTCGCCGTCCGCGGTGGCCTTGGAGAAAAGCCTGGAGTCGATGAAGAGGTCAACCGTCTCAAGACTGGCAAAGCCGGTTCCTGAAAGCGTCACTGCGCTCCTCGGAGAGCCTGAATCGGGGGACAGCGATAAGGTTGCGGCGTAGCTGAAAGCTGCAGTCAGGATGCCTAATAGTGCAGTGCAAGTGATGCGGAAAAGGTGTGTCGTAGAAAACATGCGAGCCCCTTGGCATGCGTAGTGGCAGACTGTTGCAGACATTCTTAGGCGTAGGCGTAATGGCTCATGTCTCCAAGGGGTAAAAATTTTGTCAAGAAGTTGTCGTGAGCCGCGAGGCGCACGCAGAGAATCACCGGACCTTGACGGACTCGGGTTCTTTGGGCTTGCCGAAGCTCATGGCGGCGGTGCGTTCGAGTTTGTCCCAGGCGAAGCGCTGGCCTTCGATGGCGCGTTTGAGGGTTTTGAGCAAGACCACGGAAAATAGTTGCCGGTACGCGAACCTTTGCAGCCACACCTGGCTGAGGAGCCAGGTGTCTTCTTTGGCCTCAGGCTGGCGGCGTTCCAGGGCGAAAGCCAGCGCCGAGGTCAAAAAATCAATGATCAGGAACGCGGCGAAAAACAGGACGAGGCGCTGGAAGCTGGCGGGATCGGTGGAATCAGGATGAAAGTATTTCTGGATGAAGTACCAGATAGCTCCCACCACGAACATCAAATCAATGAAAGGAGAGACCAAAGGCAGGAGAATTTGAAAGATCACGATATTCGGCAGCGCGACCCAACCCAGCACACCCTTGCGCGCGAAGGCGATGCGATGCTTCCAAACCGACTGCAAAATGCCGAATGACCAGCGAAAACGCTGGCGCATCAGGCCATTGGCATTGATGGGAGCTTCGGTGTAGGCGAGCGCCAGGTCTTCATATTCCACGCGATAACCGCGCCGCAGCAGGTCCATAGTGAGATCCGCGTCTTCGGCCACGGTGTCGGTGTGATAGCCGCCGGCTTCGCGCACCGCGGAGGTTCGCCAGGCGCCGATGGCTCCTGGTACCACGCTGACCGCGCCCAGAACATTCAACGCGCGCCGCTCGAAATTCTGGCTGGTGATGTATTCCAGAGCCTGCCAGCGAGTCCAGAGGTTGATGCGGTTACCGACTTTGGCGTTGCCGGCGACGGCGGCGACTTTGGGGTCAACGAAGTGCGGGACGAGGCGCGAGATGGCATTGGGAGCGATCACGGTGTCGGCGTCAATGCCGACGAATATTTCTTCGTCGCGCAAATGTTCGAGCCCGAAGTTGAGGGCCTCCGCTTTGCCGGCGTTCTCCTTGCTCAGGATAAGCACGCGGCCGGACGAGGCTTCACGCTGAAAAGCGGCGCGAGCGATTTCCAACGTGCGGTCGCGGGAGCCGTCGTCGATCACGATCACGCGCAGCTTAGGATAGTCGGAATCCAACGCGGCCCGCACGGTTCTCTCGATGACCTTTTCCTCGTTATAGGCGGGGATGAGCACGGCCACTGCGGGGCAGCCGGCCTGTGCTGGGGCGCGGCGAGCGGTGCGGAGGCGATCGAAAATGGCGAAGGCCCCGATGAACAGCAGACGTCCGGTCATGAGCAAGTCGCCGATGAAGAAGATCCACACGATGCCACCGCTACCGAAGTCCCACAGGCCAAAAGCAATTCGATCCAGGCCTGCGGCCCAGCGTTCATTGGTTGGAACTGGCGGCATAACCTCGGCTTTGGTTTTTCCCAGGAGCGTGTAAAGAGGAACAATCTGCAGGCCTTTGGCGCGAATGGCTTCGATGATTGCCGGAAGGGCGGCAGCGGTCTGGCTGCGGTCTCCTCCTCCGTCGTGCAGCAGGATGATGCTTCCACAAGCGCGGTCGGTGGCGGCGCAAGGAGGCAGATGAGCGATGACTCGATTTTCAATCTCGCTAACGCCCGGACGGCGCCAGTCGTTGGGGTCGATCTTGTCGCCCACAATGATATAGCCCATGTCCTGTGCGGTCTTCAAGGGCCGCACCTGGTCGGTGGTGTCGGGTTCCTGGTCGATGGAGTACGGGGGGCGAAAGAGGATGGTATGAATTCCCAAGCGGCTCGCGAATAATTGTTCCGTCAGATTGATTTCCAGTTCGTTGAAGCGGCGGGAAATGTTGCTGACGTCGGGATGGGTAAAGGTGTGGTTGCCGATCTCATGGCCTTCACGATAAATGCGGGAGGCGATGGAACCGAAGCGGTCGGCTTGCAGGCCAATCAGAAAAAAGGTTGCAGGCGCGTTCTCGCGCTTGAGGACATCGAGAATCCTCGGCGTCCAATCCGGGTCCGGGCCGTCGTCAAAGGTTATCGCGACCTGGCGCGGGTTGTAACCATAGCGGGCCACGCGGAACGGCTGAGGCAGGGGATCGAAATCCTCGTCGGTAATCAACCCCGATGCGGGGTCCACGGTAAGTGCGCGTTTTCCGTCGGAGGGTTCGGCTTCAATGCGGAAAATTTCGCCGATGCCCTCCATATCCACGTCGTCGCCGGGAGGGACGTCTTTCAACTTTTCGACGGAGTCCGCCTCGCCGGGAGCATCCCAGATTTTCCAGAGTGAACGGTCCTCAGAGCCCAGGCGCCAAAGGGCGAAGGTCTGGATTCCGAGGGCCTGAGCGGCGCGCATTTCGTTCAGTGAAGTGACGGCGTCGAGAAACCAGACATCGTGGCGGATATTGTGTTCGTCCATGTATCCGACATGCGGATTCAAACTGTCGCTGTCGAAATCCACATTTTCCTCAGAGTCACGAGCGGTCAACCAGGCGTCTTGCACCGAAGAATTGGTATCTTTCATCCCGGGCGGCAGATTGCCCTGGCGGTCGCGCTGGGGCCAGTCGTAACCGTAGTTGCCGATGGCGCAGATAAACTTGGCGGAAGGAACGGCCTTCCGGGCGATTTGCAGGTTCTTCACGAACCAGTCCTGAGAGGCGATGGGGCCGGACGGTCCACCGGGGAAATGCTCGTCGTAGTCCATGACCACGACGCCGTCAGCGGCCGCGGCGATTGCGGGGTAGTTGAAATCCTGGTTATGAGGCTGCACGGTTACGTACAGCTTCATGCCCTTGGCGTGGAGCGTGCTGGATAGCTCACTCAACAGGGCGTTATAGCCGGGTTGACCCTGCCGGGGGAATTCCTCGAAGTCGATCATCAGGCCGTGATACTTGTCGGTGGCAAGGAAGGCGGCGATCTGTTGCCGGAAATGCGCGCGCGCATCGGGATTGTTGAGAAACGCGCTGATGTCAACCCAACTGCTCCCGTCGGAATTGTTCACCATGGGGAATACTTCCATTCCCGTGTCTTCATTCTTGAGAAACGGCATCACTTTGGAATCAACGGGGTGAACGGTCGAGCCTTCAACAACCGGGAAGTAGTTGCCGGTATCTTCATCCACGGCCTGAACGCGGCCGTCGGGAGTAAGTACGTGCAGCCACTCGGGGTAGAGCAAATCGATCTGGTGCGCATATTCGCGCAGGGAAGCGAAGCTGGCGGCATCCCAGGAAACGTAAAATGCGGCGCGGACTCCTTCCTCGGAATCGAGCTTGAATTGTGAGGTTTTGTTCTTATTTTTGTGATGACCGCGCTTGGTGGCGGCCAGCTTCCGTCGTTCGCGCGCCTTCTTGACTTCAGCTTCTCGCAGGGCGTGATAGGGCTTGGTTTCAGTCTTCCAAAACAGCTTGGGTAGGGCCTCGCCGTGCAAGGCATTGTAGATAAAGAAAACCACCAGCAGCATGAAGCAGATCGCGAGAGCGTCGAAACCGCGACGCAGGCGCTTCCAGCGCGCTTTTCTGGGATCGTAAAAAACTGGTTGGGGCATGGGTCGAAACTGAATTACATCCTAAGCTGCGGGAAATGCGGGGTCAAACGCGAAACGGCCGACAGTCTGCGGACAAATGAGGCAGGGCTCGATGAGTGCCCGGTCGCATGGCCAAAGGCAGAGAACTGTTATATTCCTTGTGTGCGCGAACTGGTGCGCCACCACCTCCGCTTCTTTCTTGCTGCGGCGCTTGCCGGGATTGTCCTTCGTTTGTTTTTCGTTTTTCACTTCCCCGCGGTGGTGACGGATTCGCTGGTTTACGGAGATATCGCCAAGAACTGGTTGCGCCACGGTGTTTTCGGGCTCAGCGGGATCAACGAAGTCTCCCCTACCTACATACGCCTTCCCGGATACCCGGCATTTCTCGCCGTCATCTTTACGATCTTTGGCATGGAGAATTACCTGGCCGCGCTGATCGTGCAAGTGTTCGTGGATATCGGCACCTGCTTGCTGATCGCCGATATTGCGCGGCGATGCGTGTCAGCCCGCGCGGCGCGAATCGCCTTTCTGCTGGCAGCGCTCTGCCCTTTCCTGGCCAGCTACGCGGCGGCGGCGCTGACGGAGACCTGGGAGATATTCTTCACCGTGCTGGCCCTGGACCTGGCGCTGGCGGGACTAGCCGGCGAAGGCAGGACCCGAGCATGGGTGGGGTGCGGCTTTGCGATCGGCGGAGCGATCCTGTTGCGTCCCGACGGCGGGTTGCTTCTGGCGGCGATTGAGGTTTATCTGCTGGCGGCGCTGGCGAAAATGCTTGTCATCCGGACGGAACCGGGCGGAAGGGTTTCCTCTTATTGGCCGGTGGCCAGGGCGGGTGCAATCGTCGCGCTGGCTGCGTTCGCGACCCTCGTCCCCTGGACGATTCGTAACCTGCGCACGTTTCATGAGTTTCAGCCGCTGGCTCCGCGTTATGCGAATCAGGACGGCGACTTCGTCCCGATGGGATTCAATCGCTGGGTGAAGACCTGGATGGCCAACTACGCCTCGGTGGAAGAAGTGTACTGGGCGGTTCCGGGAAAACCCATCGATGTGGACAATCTCCCCAGCCGGGCTTTCGATTCGGAAGAGCAGTTCGATCAGACGCAGGGGCTGATCGAAGACTACAACAAGAGATTGGATGTCACACCCGAGCTCGACGCCCGGTTCGCGGCATTGGCGGCGCAACGCATTCGGCACTCGCGGTGGCGATACTACATCTGGCTGCCGTTGTTGCGCGTGGCCGACATGTGGTTGCGCCCACGCAGTGAGATGTTGCCGTGCAGCACACGTTGGTGGGAGTTCGACGAAGACCCGGAGTGGCTGGCGGCAGGCATTGTGGTGGGAGTCATCAATCTGGCTTACATTGGGGCCGCTCTGCTGGGATTGGTGCGGGTTCAGTTCACGTCCGCGATCGCGCTGTTACTCACGTTCGTGGTTTTGAGATCGGTATTTCTGGCGACACTGGAGAACCCCGAGCCGCGCTACACCCTGGAGTGTTACCCGCTTGTGATTGTGTTGGCGGCGGCATGCTGGCTGAACTCGAGAGGCGAGAGGACCGCCTAGTTGGGCTTTCCGCCGAGCCTCTGCGCGGCCTGGCGTTGACGTTGCGCGTCAAGGTTCCTGCCCTCCTGCTGGTAGGCATCCGCCAGGAACAGGTGGGCTTCGCGGGAGTCTGGCTGAACTTCGACTGCCTTCTCCAGATTTACTACGGCCTCTATCGGGTTGTTTTGCAGAGAGAGAATCCGGCCTCGCAGTAGATTGGCGCGGTAATGATCGGGGCTCAAGGACAGAGTGGTGTCCAGTTCGGTCATGGCTTCCGGGACCCGATCAATGCGGGCGTAGACGGCGGCAAGGGAAAAATGCGCGTCCGCCCACCGGGGTGCGTTCTTCACCGCTGCCTCAAATTGTGGTGCGGCTGCCTTCCAGTCACCGGTTTCAAATAGAGCCAGGCCCAGCTCGTAGTGGCCCATGCCATTGTCGGGCAGCAACTGCACCGCCTTCTGGAGCGGCCCGAGTGCCCGGTCATAATGCTTGAGGCGGGCGTTAGCGATGCCGTACTGCATATTCGCCACCGGCATTTCAGGCTGTTCCTTCAAGACGCGCTGCAACAGAGGGATGGCCTGCTGATAGCGGGCGTCTTCGACGTCGAACATGGCGTCATGCAGCAAGTTGGAAACTTCGATCTTGTCCTTGGGATCGGCGCCGGTCAGCATATTCGAGGCAACCCGGCTGCTTGAATCGGAAGCCACGTAACCCAGGGCCTGTAGCTTTCGGGCCTGTTCCGGGTCCGGCTTGGCCAGATCGACCAAGGTTTGACTGGTCTTCTGGCGAAATGCATCCAACTTCGCCGCCATGGTTTCGGACACAGCCTTGGCATTCGCGGCCAGATTGTGAATCTCGCCGGGATCAAGATCCTGATTGTAGAGTTCGCGGTGGGGAGCCTGGATGTAAAGATATTTTCCCAGGCGAAGCGCCCGCAGCGAACTCCAACCAAAAGCGCGGTGGGGATAGTCGGTCTCGGCATACGCAGGGCGATCCTCGGGTGCAGCGGAGAGCATAGTTTGCAACGGTTCTCCCTGCATGGCTGACGGGACCTGAACACCTGCTTCATTCAACAACGTTGGCGCCACATCCACCAGACCCACGCGGCTGGCGATGCGCTTTCCGGCGGCACGGCTGGCCGGCAATTTGATCAGCAGCGGTACATGAAGAGTTTCGTCGTAGAGGAAGACACCGTGGGTATTTTCGCCGTGTGCGCCCAGCGACTCGCCGTGATCCGCCATGACAGCGATGAGGGTTTCCTGATAGAGGCCGTGCTTGCGCAATTCGGTGAACAACTTTGCCAGGGCGGAATCGGCGTAGGCGATTTCTCCGTCGTAGGGTTGGGAAGCGTAACGGGTGTTGAATGGCGGCGGCGGATCGTAGGGATCATGCGCGTCGTACAGATGCACCCACAGGAAGAACGGGCCCTTGGGTAGCTGGCTAAGCCATCTCACAGCATGGTCAACAACCGATGCGGCGCGGCGCTCAACGGTTTGGTAACGATCGGCGCCATGGCGGCGCAGATGGAAGCCTGCATCGTACACGTCGAACCCACGATCGAAGCCCGGGGCTGTCCCGTCGAGCGGATCAAGAATGAGTGAGCCGACAAATGCCCCCGTGTGGTAGCCATGCTGACGCAGCAAGTCCGGCAGGTAGGGAAGCCGCGGCGAAAGCGGAACGCCGAAATCGTTCACATGATTGAACTGCGGATAGGTGCCGGTGAGGATGGTGGTGTGCGAAGCCGTGGTCAGCGGCACGTGCGAATAGGCCTGCGTAAACACCACGCCCTGGAGAGCGAGAGCGTCGAGGTTGGGGGTCAGGCCGCGCTTTGATCCGAGAAAGCCCATGCGATCAGCGCGAGTCGTGTCCAGGGTGATGAGGATGATGTTGGGCCGGGGTGCGGTGGCGCCTAAGCCTGGGATCGCGGCACAGCAAAGAAATAAACCCAACCAGCAGGACCGAACGGGCATAAAAAAGGGAGTCTACCACAGGCAGACTCCCGAAAATTCTCTGTCAGAACTTGAACTTCAAAACGAAATTCATATTGCGCGGACCACCCTGGGCAATCACGGGATTGCCCGCGGCCACGTCGGAGGTCTCGTTGATCTGTCCGAAGTTGGCGCCGTTCAGAGACTGGCATACATTGCCAACCACGGCGGCGGCGCAGGAACTCAGAATGTTGTTGGGGAGATAGTAGAAATTGCCGTGGTTCAGCAAGTTATAAACTTCCCAGCGCAGTTCGACACTCAGCCGTTCCGTAATCTTGGTGGCTTTGCTGAACGCCATGTCCCATTGGGACAGTCCCGGACCGGCTAACTGGTTGCGGCGCGAGTTGCCTATACCCGAGCAGGGAAAATAAAAAGGCGAGAGTGGCAGTCCACCGCTGTCGCTGACATTTCCGCAGGGATCTGGCTGCATGGGGTTGGTGTATTTTTCCTGGACGTAATGGTCGGGGTTGCGGGTGTTGTAGCTAACCGGGGCGCCGTCCCACGCTGCACGAATACTATTTCCGATAAGGCCCTGTCCTGATCCGTCGTTCCCCGTCAAGAGGGCGCTAAACGGCCTGCCGGTGATTCCCGTGAAAATGGTGCTGAACTGCCAGCCATGGCCGAAACGCTTTCCTAGTGGCGCAATGTAGGGGACATCATAGACGCCGCCAATGTTGAAGTTGAGGCGGACGTCGTGATCGCAGAGGCCGCGGGAATCGGCGAAGTTAGCCACTGCGGGAGCGATGCTCCCCACCGGGTTCAGGTTGTTGACTTGCGGGTAATCACCAGCGCCGCCGCGGTTTACGGAATTGTCGTCGTAGCACTTGCTCCAGGTCAGGTTGTATTGCGTGTCCAGACCATGCCAACCTCGCTGGTTGTAGGAAACCTGCAAGCTGTCATATTGCGAATGCGCCTGATTGCTGGCCTCAATCACGTGCTGGAAGAGATCGTTTCCGTTCGCGTCCATGTAAACGCCGTGAAAGGGACGAAATTGGTTGCAGTCGCTCGGGGAAGTGCATGGACTCCCCAGCGGCGAGGCGTTCAAGTCGTGGTAGATCAACAGGTCGCGGCCGCGTTGGCCGGAATAGGTGACGTTGAGCACGTTGTTGCGGAACAACTCATCCTGGATGCTGACGTTGAAGTTGTGGTATCTCGGGGTCTTGAAATTGTTAATCACCGAGAAGGCATCAAAGGGAGGAGTCCCGGTGGGATCCGGCCCAAACAATGGTCCGTGAAGATTTGAATTGAAGCAAAGGTAGTCCCCGGCTTTCGCAGCCGGGTTGTAGCAGGTTGTGGATGGGTCATTAGGGGGAAGAAATGACCCTCCCCCGCCGGCGACATCGGAAAGGTTGGTCACCGAGAACACTCCCAGATTCGGCTGATCGAATACCCCGGTGTGGGCATGCGCGAAAGAATAAGGCGAAGCGAAGGCGGCGAAATTAGGCACGTCGTAGGTAAGAGAGTAGCCGGCGCGCACTGCGACCTTGCCCTGGCCGAACACATCCCAGGCGAAGCCCAGGCGCGGCCCGAAGTCCCCATAATCCACATTGTGGATGCCGCCGATGCCGTCACCCACCTGGACCAAGCCCTTGCCGAGAACAAAGTTCGCCTCCTGGTTGGCGGTATCGCGCATGGTGCCGTTGACTTCGTAACGCAGCCCGTATGTCAGGGTGAAGCGCGGCTTGATCTTCCAATCGTCCTGAATATAAAAACCCACGGAGTTTTGATAGATGTGGCGATGGGTGTCGCCGAAACTGCGATCGGCCAGGTCGGCCTTACCCAGCAGCAACTGTTCCACGTCGTCCTGTACGCCGCCGGTAATGGGAGCGTAATAGCTGAAATATCCAAGCGCGATGCCGGTACGGGCGTTATTGCGGATGCTGTTGCTGATACCGCGCTGGTAGTTGCCGCCAAATTTGATGGTGTGGTTGCCTTTGACCCAGGAGAAGTGTTCAGACCAGTCCCAGGTGGCGTCGGGGCGCGTCACCAGGGGATAGCCCTGGACCCCGCCGATGTAGCCGCCGTATCCGAGGTGGTACATGTAAACGTAAGGCACGCCGAAATCAGCCGGCGACAGCGGCCCGGTGTCGATGCCCAGGCTCTTCGGGTCAATCTTGTTGTTCACGCCGAGAATCTGGGCAAAGCGGGTGTAGCCCAGGCGGCTTTCGAGAATCTTGTTGGGGCCCATGTTCCAGGTCCAACTCACTCCCGCCATTTGCGCCCGCGAGGGTGCAAACGAATTGAACAAATCCTGGGGGAGGGATGGATTGGGGGGCAAGCCGGCAAATGGCGGCCCGCTTTGCAGGCTGTCTCCAAATATGTAGCGCACGGAAAGAGAGTGATTGGGCGTGAGCTTGTAATCGAATTTCACCCCAAAGCCGTTGCCGCTGGCGGTAGTCGGCGTGTGTTGAATGTAGGTGCCGGTGGGCGAGGTAGGAAAATAATTCAGCAACGTTTGTCCCACAGGATCGATGGTAAGGCCGTTGGCGGCGATGTCCGCCTGGGCGCCGGCGATGTCTGCGGGAGTTGGCACGGCGCGGCTGGCCACGGCGGTGGAGATGTAGCGCTGCCCTTCGTAGTACACGAAAAGAAATGCTTTGTCTTTGATGAGTGGGCCGCCGATGGTGGCGTTCATCTGATTGTTGTGGATGGGAGTGGGTTTGCACTCACCCGGTGACGCGCAATTATCCGTGTTATGGTTGGAGAAATAGTTGTCGGCATCGCCCCAGCCGCTATGGTTCACCCATGTAGCAGACCCGTGCCAGTTGTTGGTTCCACTCTTCATGTTGAGCAGAATGGGAGCGCCGCCTTTGACGCCGAATTCCGCGGACGGAGTCTCCTGCACGCTCATCTCTTCGATGGCTTCTGGAGGAAACAAGACTGCCGGAATGCCGAGGATTCCAGTCTCATTGATGGCAGAATCGCCATAGTAGCGGTCGTTGTTGTACAACCCGTCGATAAAGTAGTTGTTCGATGTGGTGCGGGAACCGTTGATGCTGACCGCCAGAAATCCGCCGCCGGGGGCGCGTTGCACTCCAGGGGTGATGGCCAGTAAAGAATTGAAGTCGCGGCCGTTGATGGGAACGTTTTCAATCTTCAACTGGTCAACGTAGTTGTTGTCGTTGGGAGAAAGTTCAACCATCGGGGCCGAACCCTGCACCTCGACAGTCTCCGAGGTTTGCCCGATTGCCATCTTGAAGTGGGCCTGGGCAACGGCGCCAGCCTGGACTTCCACCGTTTGCAGCAGAGTCTTAAAGCCCGACGCCGAAGCGGAGACCTTATAGGTGCCGATGGGAAGTTCCGGGACGCGGTAGTTTCCAGTGCCGCTGGTCACAGTGGTCCGGGACAATCCAATCGCCGCGCTCTCCACTTTTATCGTGACGTTGGGCAGCACAGCCCCGGTTTCGTCAGTGACATCACCGGCGATATCGCCCGTGGTTCTTTGTGCGAGGGCCGAGGTACAGGCGAACAACCCGAGGTACATCAGCAAGGTCAATCGGCAAACACTGACACGCAGCATGGGCTCCTCACTTCGTGGGGTGAAGAATTTGCGAGGAGTTTAGTGTGAGACGCGGGACAGTATCAAGAGAAATATTGCGGGTCCGGGTGACTGCCAGTCATCGGCGCAACTGCTGAGGGTATTCACAAATGTCTAGTTGGCCGCAAGTCCGTTTTCAACCGGCGCCATATCAGCCCAGGGGCGAATCAGTCATGCGGAAGCGGGTGCGGACGTGCTCGGAGAGCAAGGCAATCGCTGCGCGGTTGGTCACGGGATCGGCTTGGGTGAGATACTTCATGGCCTCGACCAATAAGCGCTGGCCATCCACATAGCGAGGATCAGACGATCGCTCACGTCTCCGGCTGGGTCCTAATTTGGGCGGAACGGGAATCGTGAAAACTTTGGCCATGAAATTAGAACGCCTCGCAGCGTTTTTCTGGTTGTTGCCTTGGGGCGTGATTGCAGTATAACGCCCCATGTCCAGTTTTTCAGCCCTTATCTTTTGCCATTCGAGCGTCGTCATAAGAAACGTTAACCTTTTGGGGACAAGAACTTAGTCCGACCGTTGGTCTTCAGCTTGAAAGCGTCGTCGGGAAGTTTCTCGTTCAGTTTGATGCCGGAATAGGTGGCGAGGCGGTAGTCGCCTTCGGGGGCGAAAAGTTGCTGACGAACCGACACGCCGCGCGCCGGGTCGATCCATAACCGGATGTGATTGAAAGTATTGCGGACTTTTTCAGACTTGGGAACAAGGTCGAGTATTGCAGTGTCGATGCCATCGACTTTTTCCGACCCGGCGTAGGTAACGTCAAATGACTTCAGCATGTCCTGGCCGCTGCCGCCAAAGCCGAGCACCAGAAAACTCTCGAACGCGGCGCGGTCCTTGCCGGTGTTGTATTCGGTGACCTGATCAATCTTGGGTTGATAGACCTGAATCTTGCTATCGGTGAAGAGCACGTACTTTGGGGGCTCAGGATCGTTAATGTCGGCGGCCATTTCAACCTGGTTGCCGGAGCGCCGAAAGTATACCGTTCCCTTTTGAACGTCGGTCTCGTCCACGATTTTTGTGTACTGACTCCAGACGAAATTGGCTTGTGTGGTATGGAATCCGGCGGCGGTGTGGTCGATTTGCTGCAATACCTGCTGGAGCGGAGTCTGTTGCGTCCAGGCGGCATGGGTGAAGAGAAACACCATGCACAATAGCGCCGGCGCCTGAGCGCTGCGTGAACTGTTTCGATTAACGCTGTATCCAGACTCGGTAGGACAGGATCCGCCCAGAACGATCACGTACAACCTCATATTTGGAGATGGTGACTTCACCGGAAACCGGCTCAATGATGCTTAGCAGTTCAGTGCGAATGGCGGCGTCATCTTTGCCCTGTAATCCCTTGGCGTCAATCTGATAGATCAATCCACCCTGGCCGTCGGAAGTGACCAGAATTCCGGCCGCCCGCGGATTGTGCTCCACAGGCTTGTCTTTGAAGTTGATCAGCCGGGGCGAGAAAAAGACAAACAGAAGAATGAGAGTGACCATGACATCGTATTGGACCGTGCCCCGTTCGTGGGACCAGAGAACATAGCTGCGAATTGTGCTCCAGATTCCTCGCACTGGCACCGTGGATGTGGTCAATACTGTGGTATTCACTTCAGTTCCCAAGTTTATGTGCTTCTGTCGAGCTTAGCAACGATATACACGGAGCAAGCTGTCCCTGCGAATAGATGACGGGCTGGTTGCCTAGAACTTCTTCGGCAGCAGGCGATCTGCGCTCATGTAAGGCCGCAATGCCTCTGGAATCAATACTGTACCGTCGGCCTGCTGATAGTTTTCGAGAATTGCCAGCCAGGTGCGTCCAATGGCCAAAGCGCTGCCGTTCAGGGTGTGGACGAACTCGGTCTTGTTCCTGCCTTGGGGCCGGAAACGGATATTGGCGCGGCGCGCCTGGAAGGCCTCGAAGTTCGAGCAGGAAGAAATTTCGCGAAACAATTGCTGCCCCGGCAGCCAGACTTCGAGGTCGTAGGTCTTCGCCGAGGATGGTCCCATGTCGGCGGTCGAAAGCAGCATCTTGCGATAGTGCAAGCCGAGCTTTTGCAGGATGGTTTCCGCGTCGGCGGTCAGCTTTTCCAATTCTTCGTAGGAAGTTTCGGGCCGGGCAAACTTTACCAACTCTACTTTCTGAAATTGATGTTGGCGGATGATGCCACGGACGTCCTTCCCGTAGGAACCGGCTTCACTGCGGAAGCAGGGTGTGTAGGCGGTAAGACTGATGGGGAGTCGGGTGACTTCGAGGGTTTCATTGCGGTAAAGATTGGTGACCGGGACCTCGGCCGTGGGAATCAGCCAGAGGTCGTTGTCTCCGTGGGGAACGCGAAACAGATCGGCTGCGAACTTGGGCAATTGGCCGGTGCCGTAGAGCGAGTCTGAGTTCACGAGATAGGGTGGCAGGACTTCGGTGTAGCCGTGCTGGCGAGTGTGCAGGTCGAGCATGAAGTTGGCCAGAGCGCGCTCCATGCGCGCGCCCAGGTCCCAGTAGACGGCGAAACGCGCGCCGGTCAGCTTGACGGCGCGCTCCAGATCGAGTATCCCAAGCTGCTCTCCTAACTCCAAATGCGGTTTGGGGGCGAAGTCAAATTTCGGAGGCGTACCCCAGCGGCTGACTTCCAGGTTGTCGTCGGCACTTTTTCCGAGCGGCACGCTCAGGTGCGGCAGGTTGGGCAGTTGAGTCAGAATTTCGCGCAGGCGGGCATCGTATTCCTCGGCGGCTTTCTCCAGACCTTGAATTTCTTCGCGCAGGTCCTTGGCTTCGGCGATGAGGGCGGAAGCGTCCTGACCACTCTTCTTCAATTTAGCAATCTCTTCCGTCTTTTGATTGCGGTGCGCTTTAATCGTCTCGGCGCTGGTGATGGCCTGGCGGCGCTGGGCATCGACTTGATGAAAGTCCTTCAGCATGGTGGCAGCGTCTAAACCGCGGGCGCGCAGTTTCTCCTCCACCAAAGGCAGGTTTTCGCGGACAAAATTCAGGTCAAGCATGGGAATAATTACTTTATCGGAAAAGTGGGCGGGAATGCACGCCGGGGGCTGGGCAAGTGCTCTTGTTGGTCTCTGCGTGCTTTGGGGCCGCGCTCTCTGGATTTCAGATGAGGTTTGGGCAAACCTAAACCTTAAAACGCGGAGGACGCTGGGAAGTGCCGCGGAGAGCGCGGAGAACTGCGAATCGCTTTCGCTCGTGGGTAGATTATCTGATATTTACCGTCAGCAACTGCGCCCCGGCGACGACGTAGTCGAGCGCCGGCGTCGCGGCTTCGTTTACCGACGATTCGTTCGACACCACCATGTCCTGAGTGCCGCGCATATCTTCCATTACATTCATGATAGAGAGCGGCATGGACGGCATCACTTTGTCGGCGATCATGGCTTCCGGGTCGGCCTCGAGCAGTGAGACATAAACGCGGTTATTCACGTGCTCTTTGTTGAGGTAAGCGATGGTCGATGCCAGGTCGAGCTTGCGCAAGAACATTGGCGTGCTATGCCGGAAGCGATCCAGAGTGTCGCCGTCACTGACCAGAATGCGCAGCGGACCCTTGGAAGTGGAGGGCGGGATGCGGACGTGGATCTGCTGCACGACGCTTTCACCGCGGTAGGGCCGCAGCATGGCTTCGATGACGATCTCATCTCCCGGCCGGGCCTCGGTGACGTCGGTGCGGGCGTTGTCGAGTCGGGCCCAGCGGCGGTCGTGGATCATGTCGAAATCCAACTGGACTTCGCGAACCGCGGGCACGCTATACGGGTTCTCGTAGATACGGCTGAAACGTTCTCCTAGAGAGGTTGCGGCTAGAACCGCGCCCGGTTGTCCGCCGTCAATTGAAGCGAACATGTCCTGCATGGAAACGTCAGGATAACCATCGACATGGATGTGACCGCTCATGCGATATGTGGTTTCCTCTCCGTATTCGTTCACCCCGTGCAATGCGTTGTACACCGTGGCCATCATGGCCACTGGACTCAGGCGGGCGTTGTTCAGCACCTCGTAGTGAAATTGTTTGGGGCTGGATCCGCCGTGAATGGATAAAGTGACCGGGATCATATCCGCGGTCTTGCCGAACTCGCCGAGGATTCCGTTATGCCGGTCCTGCACAAAGGCGCCGATGGTCTCGGTGGCATTCACGATCTTGAAAGCATTCAACGGCGAGGGCAGCGTGGCCAGTACCTGGGCCTTGGTCATCGGCAAGTCCACCATGCCGAACTGCATCAGAGGATGTCCGCAAGCCAGCAGATGCGAAGCATCCATGTAGGTAACGGTGCAGGTGGCGGCGATGTCCATGTCTCCGCGTACCAGAACCGCGCTTACGGCTGAGCCCGGCTCGATGGGTTCGGGCTGCTTCGCGTCGCTGACCGAACCTGTGCCCATTACCGGGACGATGCCCGCCGAGGCGAACTGGGGAGCGAAGCGCCGGATAGTTTCTTCGGAGAATCCATCGAAGACCAGGGGAGCTTCAATCGGCCTCAGGTAGTTGGCGAAGTCCTGGATGGGTTCGCCGCTGATCCCAGGGCTGGCGACTTTGCGCGGAGGAGACGCTGCACTCTTGGCGTCCACCGGAACCGCAGCGGGGCTTCGATCAAGGGCGCTGATTTCAAGCATTTCCGCGATAGGGGTAACGCCGGCGATAGGCTCTTTAGAGAACTCTCCGATGCGGAACGCCACTGCTCCGGCAAGTTTTCCGTTGAGGTAAACCGGGCTGCCGCTCATGCCGGCCACGACTCCGTTGTACTCGGCTTTGGCGCCGCCCAGGCGCACCAGGATAACGTCCCCCTTGGGGCCGTTGGCATTTTTCAGAACACCGAGAACTTCGACTTCCATAGCTTCAGGCTTCGTACCCTGAAAAACCGTGTAGGCCACGCCATGCATCCCGGCGTGAATCTGAGTGATGGGAAGGGTCTCGACCGGCTTGCTGATTTGGGCACTCGCTGGGAACAACATGAGGCAGAGTGCAACAGCGGCAACAACGGTCGATTTCATGACAAATCTCTCCACCGGGCACAAATCGGCCCGAAAACTGGAACTCACACTTCGCGTATTATGCAGAGTCTGCCGGAGGGGAGAGGGATTTGGCGCCGAGCAAAACATCCCAATCGCGAAGCCCTGCGTCTATACTAGCACAGGGTTTTTTAAGGGACTCTAATGTTTTCCTGGCATTCTGGATCGCTAGTTCCGGCTGTACGCGGCTTGGTTTTGTCCGGCCTTTCGGCTGTTTTGTTCCTGGGAGCCTTGACGGCGCCTCCGGCGCAGGCACAGGATCAGCCGGCATCCAATGGGCAGCAGACCCAGCCTCCACCGGAGTCGGGTGGGCCCCAGGGCGATGTAGGTCCTTACGCCATCCCTAAGAAAAAGGAAGAGCCCCCTCCGCCCCCGCCCACCAAGCCGAAGAAGATCGAGGGCATGGGCGACTACTCAATCCAGGTGAACGTGCCGCTGGTGGAAGTGCCGGTTTCGGTTACCACCAAAGATGGACAATTCATATCTTCATTGAAGAAGGAGAATTTCCGCGTTTTCGAGGACGGAGTTCCGCAAACCGTCAGTAATTTCGGGGTTTCGCAAGCCCCCATCACTGCGGTCTTGCTGGTGGAATTCGCCTACATTAATTACCAATACACCATTGAAACGTTGCAGGCCTCCTACAGTTTTGCCCAGTCGCTAAAGCCTGAGGATTGGGTGGCCGTGACCTCGTACGATATGAAGCCGGACATACTGGTGGACTTCACCCAGGACAAGCGGGCGGTCCTGGCGGCCTTGAATAGTCTTCGAGTTCCGGGTTTCTCTGAGACCAACATGTTCGATGCGCTCTACGACACGTTGGACCGGATGGACCGGATTGAGGGGCATAAGTACATCATCTTGATCGGCACCGGAATCGACACTTTCAGCAAGATACATCTGGACCAGATTTATAAGAAGGTCAAATCCACCAAGGACGTCACCATCTTTACGATCAGCACCGGCTGGACGAGACGGGAATACTGCGATCTCGTGCATTGCACCGAATCGGACCGCGGGATGGGTATTCCGGTGACCCAGATCGACTACCTGCAAGCTGACAATGAACTACAAACCTTTTCCAAAATGACTGGCGGACGTTTCTATCAGCCGCGTTTTCAGGGCGAGTACCGGGAGATTTTCCACGATATCGCGGGCGACATCCGCAACCAGTACAGCATTGCCTATCACCCTACCAATCCCAAGCTGGACGGCACCTACCGCAAGCTGAAAGTGGAAGTGGTCGCGCCGGATGGGGGCCCGCTTAAAGTTCGAGATCAGAAGGGCAAAGATGTAAAGTTCCAGGTTGTTGCCCGCGAAGGCTACACCGCAAAGCACGTCGTAGAGTAGGGCTAGTGGACGTGGAACAGGTGATCCAGCAGAAACAGAAATCCCACGCCTAGAAAGACCACCAGGGCCATCCTCGCCCCCGGCTCACGATTAACTTCCGGAATCAGGTCGGAAGCCGCCACGTAGATGGTCACACCGGCCGCGAGCGGCAATCCGTAACTTACCTGATGTTGAAACACTGCCATGGTCAGCACTCCGGCAAAAGTCGCCGCGCCCAGCAGCGCCGATGCTCCCCAAGCCATGCGGCGGCTCTGGCCGCTGGCCAGCATGACCGAGGTGATGGTGAAGCCTTCGGGAATTTTGTGCAGAAAGATGGCGAAGAAGATGATCCATCCCAGCCAGTTGGAGACCAGAAAACCGGAAGTGATGGCGATGCCGTCAAAGAAAGTATGAATCGTCAGCCCCAGCAGAACTGAGTATCCCTTGTGAGTATGGACAAACTGGTCTTTGTGGGTTTCTTCACCGAAGTGAAAATGAGGGGTGACGGTGTGCTCGAAGAAATGAACGATGAGATAGCCTACCAGCACCAGATAGGCGCCATCTTTGGGCCGCAGTTCCAGGCTCGCGGGGAAGACCTCGACTATGGCCGTGGCCAGCATGAAACCTGCGCCCAGGGCAACGAAATACTTGAGGTAAGAACGATCCCAGTGTTTTTGAACGATGATGGCGCCGCCAAAAACATTAGCGGCGGCAGCGGTCAGGCCGAGCAAGAGACTGAGGAGAACTGGGTTCATTGATGACGATGGATGATATCAGTTCCGGGTTCTCGATTCTCAACCGCTGTGCCGGATGTGCATCACATCGCCATCCTGGGCGATGTAGTCCTTGCCTTCGAGGCGTAAGGTGCCGCGGGCGCGGGCCTCGGCTTCCGATCCGGCGTCGAGCAACTGGTCCCAGCGAATGGTTTCGGCGCGGATGAAGTGCTTTTCGAGGTCGGAGTGAATCGCCCCGGCTGCCTGGGCGGCACGGGTGTTCACCGGCACCGTCCATGCGCGGCACTCGTCTTCGCCGGCGGTGAAAAACGAAATCAGCCCGAGCAGCGCGTAGGTGGTGCGGATGAGGCGCACCAAGCCGCTCTCTTTGAGACCGTAGCTGGAAAGGAACTCGGCGGCGTCCGCATCGCTCATTTCGGCGAGTTCAGCTTCCACTTTGCCGCAGATGGCGGCTGCACCGGAGTTGGGCCGGGACGCCACCTCGGTGAGCTTGTATTTCGCGGTGGCGGCTTCAAGGTCGTCCCCAAGCGTAGTGCTTTCGCCAATATTCAAAACGTAAAGAATCGGCTTTTCGCTGAGGAACATGAAGCCACGCAGGCGTTTCTTATCCTCGGGCGTCATCTCCATGTCGCGCAGCGGACGCTCGGCCTCAATGTGCGCTTTGGCCCGCTTCAGCAGATCATTTTCCTTTTCGAGTTCAGGGGTGCGCATTTTTTTGAGGTCTTTTTCCAGGCGCTCCAGGCGTTTTTCGATTTGTCCGAGGTCGCTGACCATGAGGTCGAATTCGACGTTCTTGATGTCGCGCAGGGGATCGATGGGGCCGACGTGAGGAATGGAAGGATCGTCAAAAGCCCGCAAGACGTGCGCCAGAGCGTCCACCGAGCGCAAATGCGTGAGGTAGGCGGTTTCCTTGAGTGCGTCCTGGCCGATAGCGCCGACGTCCACGTATTCGACCGAGGCGTGGGTCAGTTTCTTGGGATTGTAGAGGGCGGCCAGACGGTCGAGACGCTCGTCCGGCACTTTGGCGATGCCCAAATGCGCTTCGCGCGGATTCGAGTAGGCCTGCTCGGAGAGATTGGCCTTGGTCAAAATGCGAAACAAAGATGTCTTGCCCACCTGCGGCAGGCCGATGATGCCAGTTTTCATGGGAAGTCGTTTTTGGCTGCTAGCTGCTAGCCACGAGCTTCTAGCGCTGAGTTGAAGTCTTTATCAGAATAAACGATTCGGCAGTTGCTCGGCAAAAGCTAGAAGCTAATAGTTAGAAGCTAAAAGCTCGCCGCCGTGCCATAGACCACTACCAATCCCAGCAGCAGCACTGCGCCTTCGAGTCGCGTGGACCAGAGGTGGAGCGAATCGAATTGCGCGCGGGCAGTGTTGTCGGCAGGAACGGAGCTGACTTCACCGAGGCGGGTGCGCAGCGCGTCCATGCGGGGCATGATTCCGAACTGAGAAACTAGCGTGAGCGCCATCATCAGGACAATTAAAACGTTGCGGGCGGCAAGCACACTTGGCTTGCCGCGAGTGATTTGGCTGTAGAGCAGCGAACTGGCAAGAAAGATCAGGCCGGAGAAAATACCCATATAGTGCAGGATTGCCAGAGTCCGGCCGACGATATTGCCGGCGAGATGGGTGGTCGGCAACACGGCAAACGCCGCCGGCGCCAGGCCAAAGGCAAAGAAGATCAGGCCACCGATCCAGACGATCAAAGCCAGCAGCATCAGGAAACGAAGAAAAGACATGCGAACATTATCGCGGCCACGCCGGGAACTGACAACCGGGAACTGGCCTTACATGGGTACGGGGGTGCCGTCCACGATTTCGAGCATTGCCTGCTCGGCTTGCTCGGATTTCTTTAGAGTCGAAGAGTAAAGACCGTTGACCACCACCCGGTGAGCGAACACCGGTACCACCAGCGGCTTGAAATCTTCTGGAGTGCAGAAGGTGCGGCCATCGAGAAACGCGGTCGCCTGGGCCGCGCGGTAGAGCATCTGCGAACCGCGCGGAGAGACTCCCAGCGAAAAATGTTCGGACTGGCGCGTCTTTTGCACGATGGCGAGGGCATAACTGACCAGCGACTCGTCCACGCGGATGCGGGTGACTGCGTCCTGCATCTCCACCAATTCTGCGCCGGTAAGCACGGGCTGCAAGCCATCGAGCTTTGCGGCTCCGGCATCGGAGCGCAGAATTTCGCGCTCGGCTCCGCTATCCGGGTAGCCCATGCGTACCCGCATCAGGAAGCGGTCAAGCTGCGATTCGGGCAGCGGATAGGTGCCGTGATGTTCGACCGGATTCTGGGTTGCGATCACCAGAAACGGCTGCGGCAGCGGATGCGAGTGGGCATCCACGGTGACCTGGCCCTCGTTCATGGCTTCGAGCAGGGCAGATTGCGTCTTGGGAGTGGTGCGGTTGATTTCATCGGCGAGCATGACGTTGGTGAAGATCGGCCCGCGCTTGAACTCAAACTCCTGCTCGGCGGCGGAAAAGATGGAGATCCCCAGAACGTCGGAAGGCAGCATGTCGCTGGTGAATTGCACGCGCTGGAAAGTGCAATCGAGGGCACGGGCCAAAGCCTGGCCCAGGGTCGTCTTGCCCACGCCGGGGACGCCTTCGATCAGCAAATGCCCGCGCGCGAGCAGGCAGACGACCGCCAGTCGGACCACCTCATCCTTGCCGCGAATTACCTTGCGGAGCGCCTGTTCCAGTTGGGCGGCGCGATGAGAAACTGCACTGGCGGCTTCAGGCGACATTAGGTGAATTTTACTATGGGGTGGTGAGACCCATGTGGGGACGGCACATTACTAATGTCACAGGGAAGCTCTCAGCTATCAGCCGTCAGCTTTCAGCAACAGCAAACACCGTTGCTACGGCCTTACTGCGTAAATTCTGCCGGCCTTCCGGTCAGGCGCTCGATGCGCTTGGCGATGGGCGGATGGGTGGAGAACAGGTTGCCGAGGTTCATGCCCAGCAACGGCTGGATGATGAACAGATGCGCGGTTGAGGGCGTGGCTTGCATCGGGACGCGTCGGGAAGAGGCATCGAGCTTAGACAACGCGCTGGCCAGGGCGTAGGGGTTTCCGGTGAAGTGGGCCCCGGTTGCATCGGCCTGGTATTCACGGGAACGCGAAACTGCCAACTGAATGAGTGAGGCTGCGATGGGCGCGAGAATCAGCATGAGCAGCGCTCCGATTCCTCCGCCACCGCGCTCTTCGCGGTCGTTGCCGCCCCATCCGCCAAAAATCATGGCCCAGCGGCCCATGCTGGCCAGCATGGTGATGGCGCCCGCCACAGTGGCGGCGACCGAACTGATCAGGATGTCGCGGTTATTCACGTGGCCCAGTTCATGGGCGAGCACGCCCTCGAGTTCCTCATCGTTCAGCAGATCCAGAATGCCCTGCGTCACCGCGACCGATGCGTGCATCGGGTTTCTTCCGGTGGCAAACGCATTGGGTGAATCGGTTGGGATGACATAGATTTTCGGCATAGGAATCCCGATTTTCTGGGTCAGCCGCTCGACCGCCTGGTAGGCGCGGGGCAACTGCTCGCGCGTGACCGGCTGGGCGCGATACATGGCCAGTGCGATCTTGTCAGAGTAGAAATACGAGACAAAGTTCATGACCGCGGCTAACCCCAGTGCCAAAAGCATGCCGTTCTGGCCACCGAAGGCGCGGCCAATGAACATCAACAGCAGGGTGAGCAAGGTCAGAAGAAATGCGGTTTTAAAAGTGTTTCCCATTGTGCTTTCCCAATAGATTAGATGGTACCCCAGGCTGCGGGATTCAAACAGGGATGGCGCCTGAAAGGCGAGGATTGTGCCGCGAGCAGGTCAGGCTGTTTCCCAAATCCCGAGCATGGCTTACGAGAAGATTTCTTTGCAGCCGATAGCAGAAACAAAGTTCGCTTTGGCGAAGGTGAAAAACTTTGCGGATGCTGCGTGTTCCCGGCAGTGGAGCCTAATTACCCTAGTCGGTGCTTTATTGATTGACGAGAACGAGCGCTGGCAGTAGATTCCGTGTGGCTAGTTTTCCTGGCTTGCCAGTGCCGGCGGGGAAATACCCCGGGTAGCCTTGGCTTGGGAAAGCCAAGCGGGATGATTTTTTTTGAATTGGGGGCGTGCGTTGAGAATCCTTGGGGCGAGGGGGCTCGCCGGTCAGCGTTCAAGTGTGTTTCGGTTTCAAACTGTACTGCTCAAAGCGCGAATGGCTCTCACCCTTTTGCTGGTGAGCATTCTGGCCGCTATGGGTCACGCCCAAGAGGCATCCCCATCGGCCTCGCCTGCCGCGCTGTCCGTGAAAACGGCCGCCTCACCCAGTGAAAGAGTGGTGATCAAGGTTGGGAACCTGCAACTCACCGAGGCAGAGTTCGAGTCGATACTCGCCACCCTCGAAGAGCAGCAAGGCCCCGCGACTTTATCTCGTCGAACCATTGGCGAGAATTACGCGTCCCTGCTCATGCTGGCCCAGTTGGCGACTGCCAATCATCTGGACGCCACCCCTGATGTTATCCGCCAGTTGGCCATCGATCGCAATCAGATTCTTTCCAACGCTGAATTTGCCCAGCTCAAGAACCAAGTCAAACCCACCGCAGAAGAGATCGACGCTTACTATTCCGCCCATGGCGCCGAATACGACGTGGTGGACCTTCGCCGGCTTTTTGTGTGGCAGAACAGCACCGGTTCGAAGACCGGGAAGGGAATGCCTCCGCGGGAAGCCCAGGCCCTGATTGCCGCGGTCCGTCAGGCTTTCGCGAGCGGAGGTGATGCAGCAAAGTTGGTTCAAGGCAAGAAAGATGTTCTCCTGGATACAGAACCCAGCACCTTTCAGCGGGGAGAATTGCCGCCCAAGTTGAACGAAGCGGCATTCGGTCTTCCGCCGGGCCAATGGAGCGTGGTGGAGCAGACACCCGACGCCCTGGTCCTGATTTATGTGGTCAAACGCTACCGGCGTGAACTGCATGCAGTGTTGCCGATTGTAGAGAAAAAGCTGACCAATCAGAAGTTGCGCAGTGAAATGGAGAACTTGAAAAAGAGCACAGGTCTTTGGCTCGACGACGAGTATTTTGGAGCGGCTACGGCAGTTTCCGCTTCAGGTACACAACCTAACCCGCCAGCCCCAACAAATTCTGTCAAGGAAAAGAGAGGAGAAGGACAAAGATGAGGGACAAGAATAGAGTGTTCTGGTACATCGCGCTTCCAGTTCTGATCATGGCGGTGTGCGTCCTTGGACCGATGCCGATGCAGGCTCAGATGACGTCCACGGGCATTGATTGCTCGCAGATCGCCGCGCTGCACCTGTTGCAGCAGGACAACATGCGCGCAGGCCTGGCACTGATGGAATGCGGAGTGGTCGCCAGACCGGTCGAGACGGCCGGGTCAGGCAGCGAGGCCGGCGACGAGGAGCCGGTGCCTCCCAACATTCTGGTCAGCAACCGGACCTGCACCTCGGGCAGCACTTGCACCAAGAGCGAGAGCTTCGTGTTCCACAGCATGAAGGCCGACGATCACACAGTGGTGGTGAATTACAATGACCACAACGCCAGCCAGTATTCTGGCACGTCCTACTCCACGGATGACGGCGCTACCTTCACGCAAATTCTCCCGCCGCCCTTCGGCACCAGCCATAGCACCAACTATGGCGATCCCATCGTGATCTACAACCAGAAACTGAGCAAGTGGGTGGCCGGCGACCTGGTGGCCGGATGCGGTGGTCAGGGAATCGGTCTGTGGACCTCGAACGATGGCATCAGCTGGACCTCCGGCGCCTGTGCCCATAACAACTCGGCGGACGACCGCGAGTCCATGTGGGTGGACAACAATCCCTCCAGCGCGCATTACGGCCGCATGTACATCTCCTGGAATGATTTCAATGTCAGCGGCGGCGCATTGTTCGTCATCCATTCCGACGATGGCAACAATTGGACCAAGGTGCAGCTCTCCTCGGGCTTCTTTCGCGATGTGCAACTCACCGGCACGCCTCCGGGCGTTCCATCAACCACGTCGGGCGGGACCCCCGCAGTATTTGTAGCGTCAATGGATGAGGGCGGCGGCGGTTTGGCCACGCGGCAGAACATCATGTATCGGTCAACCGACGGTGGCACCACCTGGAGCTCCGTCACCATGGGGCCGCGATTCAATCCCGTCGGGGACTCGACCTGCCCCTCCAACAGCTACTTTGCCAGGATCAACCCGATCTGGCGGCACATGGGTTGGGGTGAGCCGGCGGCCGGTCCGCGCGGGGTCGTTCACTACGCGTACGCGGGTAAAGGGGCGTCGGAGAATGGCGACATCTACTACGTTCGTTCCCGAGACAATGGCAAGACGTGGTCAACTCCAATCGTGCTCAATGATCCCGGGACCGGATTCCAGACCCACTGGATGCCCTCGGTTTCGGTGAACTATGACGCAACCAGTCCAGTGCAGCATGGCCAGGTAACCGTCTCCTGGTATGATCGCCGCCAAGCCACTTCGGCTTGCAACAATGTGAGCGATCCAGGCTGCAATTATCAACGCTACGGAATTCAATCACCGGATAATGGTGCTACGTGGGGGCCTAACTTTGCCATCAGTGACACCATCATCTCCGAACCTGACCAGCAGGACAGCGGAGTTCAGTCTTGCTACGCCGGTGACTACGACTACAGCACGGCACTGAACGGCAATGCCTTCGTGACCTGGACCGATGGACGGGTTGCGGTGTCAGGCGTCCACGTACAAAACGTGGAATACAGCGCCGTTCCTGAGCCGTAACTGGAGTCTGACAGTAATGTTGGAAAGCGGGGCAGCCAAGCCGGCTGCCCCCTTTTCATGGGCTGGATGAGGCCGGTTGACGCAGCCGACATTTGTGGCTGGTAGGGATGGCTATCCAAGGCGTTTGAAACCCTAGACGGGCGAAGATACCCGTCTGCCACGCTTCACGGCACGCTCCAACGTCTGATCGAGGGCCGCTCTTGCCTTCTCGTACTCTGACTGTGAAATGCTGCCCTGTTTGTGTTCGACCTCCAACTGAAACAATTCTTCTTTTAGGGCATCCAGCAGAAGCGTGGGGCTGTTGCCCGCGGCAGGCCTGGGATTTGCGGGAAGGTCGATGGCGTCGAGATCGGAAGCTGCGAACTCGGGCACAGTTTTAGAGCGTCCAAGTACGAAAATTGCTCCGGCGGCGAGCACGATGCCGAAGCCGCCAAGAATATACCAGCGATATTTTTCCAGGGGATCGGGCGCGTCAATGGGCGGGCCGAGGCCGCCGCCGGGACGGGACTCGCGGGCCGTAGTCGGGCCGCCCACCGGGGACGGAGCGCCTGCGCTGTCGTCTCCTGCGTCGGTGAGGTTTCCGGTGCCGGAGACACTGAAGTCGAGTGGCTGGCCGACAGATGTGTTCGATGCCACTTGGACAGTGGCGTCTGGCTGGCGGGGGTCGTTCATGGGGACAAACGCGGCGCCCTGCCCTGGAGTGAATTGCATACTCTTCGGCAGCATTACGACAAAGTGCTGGGAGCCGTAAATCGCGCGGGGGTTAATTCTGGCCTGGCCGGTGTAAGGCAAATGGAAAACGACCTGGAACTGGGTTTCGCCGGGCCGCAAGGGAAAAATGAAAGCGTAACGGTCTTTTTCTTTTTGCGGGACGGGAGCAGAGTTGATGGGCTGGCCGCCGGCGGTTTCAGCAATGGACTGGTCGATTTGCGCGCCTTCCGGCAGATAGAATTCGAAATTCTGATCGTTCATTTGAGTGCGGGGAGGGTTCGAAGCGTTATTGACCGCGAACAAGCGGACGCCCCCGAGTTCATTTGCCTGTGCCTGAAGGCGCATCACGTCGGCGGTCACCTGAATGCCGGCGATTTTTTTTGAGACGTCGAAGACCTGGACTTCCACCGATGTGGTTCCGGGGGGCGCCATGCGATGATAGGTCACCCCCTGATGAATCACACGGATTAAATGTGGTCCGGGGGCATCCAGTTTGAGGCTGAACGCGCCCCTGGCGCTGGTCTGAGTGCGGCCGGCTTCCTGCATCCCATTCCCCAAACTGAGGAGCACGACGTCGTCGCCAGCAGCCGGCGTGTTGGTGGTGCCGTTGGTGACGGTACCGGTAATGGTTTGGGCAGCGGCAAAAGCAGAAAGGAGCGACAACACAATCAGACCGACGAATGTGGGCGCAAACATCCTGTCGAGCCTGAGTTTGGTCCTGACTCCCTGACTTTGCTCAGGGCAGGCGCGCGAGAGCCCCCGTCCCGCCATAAACCAGTATGATTTCAAACCCTTGCTCCTCTTCTACTATTGTTTCTCTCGGCTTCTTCCAAATGTGCGATTTCCGAAAGCACGGCGGCGGCCTCTTCTTCGAGCGAAGCTTTCATTGACTGGTAGTCCGCGTCGGGGAACTTGCCGGCTTTGAATTCAAAATTCAGGTCACGCAGGTTCTCGTAGACCGTCTCCCTGCGCTCGCGTAGAAACGACAGCCGGGTCTTGCGCGCACCCAGATACAACTTTCCCGGAAGATAGAAAACGTAAACCAGAGTTGCAGTCGTGACAAACATGCACGCCATGAGGATGACGGTCATGTTTCAGTCTCCTTGCGGGCTTGCGCGCGGAAACGGTCGAGTTCCAGGCCATGGACCGGGGCCGGGGCGTCAGCGGGCAAAACCAGCGGGCGAGATCTCCATGCCCGAATAACGAAAATAACCAGCGCAAGCCCCAGGACAAGCGCCAGATAAGGCGCAACCCAAGCGACGCGATCGAAACCGACCCTGGTGGGGGCAGCCAGCACCGGAGGGCCATACTTCTGTACGAAGGATTGCAGCGTGAGATCGTCGTTGTCGCCGCGATCGACGGCGGCGACCAGTTCTGCCCGCATGCGGTCGGAGTAGGTGCAGCCTACGTGATTGCATTCCAGGAGAATCTGATTGCAGCCGCAAACGCACATCATGCGATGGCCAAGATCGTTGAAACGCGCGGCTTGGTCGCCAGCTCCCATCAGCATAGAGACGGCAACCGCCAACAGGACGATTCGCAGGGCGCGTTTACCCGGAGCGGTCATCAGTCTCCCGCTCCAACCGGCGCCGGCCGGGCGCGGGCTGGGGCCATCACTCTAGCCGGTACGGTATTCGGGATCATCGCGACAATGGTGCCGACGATCATGATCCACACGCCAACCCAAATCCACATCACCAGGGGATTCAAGTGGGCCCGGATGATCGGACGGCCGGTGTCGGGGTTCTGACCCTCATAGACGATATAAAGGTCGTTGCTCACGGTCGAACGGATCGACGGCATTGTGGAGGTCTGTTGACTGGCCTTGTAGAAACGGCGCTCGGGATTGAGCGTGGCAATTTGTTTGCCGCCTTTGAAAACGTTCATGACCGCCCACTCGCTGCCGTAATTGGGGTTGTCGTCCTGGGTGTAGGACTGGCAGACCAGAGTGTAGGGGCCGATGGAGAGTTTATCGCCGAAGCCCATTTCCTGCTCTTTGTCCAGGTTGAAAGCGGAACCCGCAAAGCCGATCACGACCACGATTACGCCGAAGTGGACGATATAACCGCCGTAGCGGCGGGTGTTGCGGCGCGTGAGTTGCAGCATGGAGGCAAACAAGTTTTGCCCGGTGTGGCCGGAGATGACGCGTCCGCCACGCACAAATTCGGAAATCACCGTCAATGACACCATCACCGCCAGTGTGATGGTCATCAGCGAATAAAAGTAGGAAACGTCCTTCCAGGGACGCATGCCGAAGGCGATCAACGCAAGGGCGACGACAAGCGCACCCAGGGCGGGAAACCTGAAATTGCGTCTCAGACTCTCGGTCGAAGTCCTGCGCCAAGCCAAAAGCGGGCCGACCGCGGTCAGCAGCAGCAGCAGCAAGGCCACTGGAATGTTCACGCGGTTGAAGAACGGCGGACCAACCGTGACCTTGGTTCCCTGCACCCATTCTGAAAGCACCGGAAACAAAGTCCCCCACAGCACGGTAAAGCAGGCGACCAACAAAAGCAGATTGTTAAACAGGAAACTCGACTCGCGCGAGACCAGCGATTCCAGTTTGTGCTCGCTGAGCAAGTGCGAGCGGTTGGTCACATAAAAGAAGAGGCAGGTCACAAATATGATGGCCAGGAAGGCGACGAACCAGTCTCCGATCGAGGACTGCGCAAAGGCATGCACGGAACTTACGACGCCGCTGCGGGTCAGGAATGTGCCGAAGATCGAGAGCATAAAGGTGGAGAAGATCAGCCACATGTTCCAGGTCTTCAGCATGCCGCGCTTTTCCTGCATCATGACCGAGTGCAGGAAGGCGGTGCCGGTCAGCCAGGGCAGGAATGAGGCATTCTCCACAGGATCCCACCCCCAGTATCCGCCCCAGCCAAGGACGGAATAGGCCCAGTGCATTCCGAGAAAGATGCCGCAAGTCAGCAGGCCCCAGGTCACCATCGTCCAGCGGCGGGTGATGTGGATCCACTTCTCGCCGGGATAGCGCATGATGAGCGCCGACAAAGCGAAGGCGAAGGGAACGGTGAAGCCGATGTAGCCGAGGTACAGCATGGGCGGGTGGATCACCATTTCCGGATATTGCAACAGCGGATTGAGTCCGGCGCCGTCGGCGGGGAGCGAACCTTGCATGACAGCGAAGGGATGGGCGGCGAAATTCAGCAGCAACAGGAAGAAGACCTGAACCGCAGCGATGATCACCGAGGCGTGCGCGAACAGACGCGGGTCTGTCTTGTAACGCAGCCGCAAAACCAACCCGTAGGCCGAGAGCAGCAGCGACCAGAACAGCAACGAGCCTTCCTGCCCTGACCACAGCACGGCGAACTTGTAGGGGCCGGGCAGATCGCGATTGCTGTGATGGAAAATGTAGGCGATGGAGAAATTGTCCTGGAATGCGGCAGTAACCAGTACCGCCGCCGCCAGGAAAACGATGGCGAAGGAGGCGATTCCGGCGCGGCGGGCGGTTTCACTCAGGCGGGCGGAACTCGGGCTTTCGTGCGCCAGCGCCACCAGTCCTGCCAGGAAAGAATAGGCGGCTAGAGCCAGGGCCAGCAGGAGGGCGAAACTGCCGATCTGAGACATATAGGGGAGCCTCCGCCATTTTTTCAGAAATAGACCACCGGAGCAACTGGATTTAACTCCAGAAGCCCGGTGTTTTCCTTTTTGGGCGAAGTGCCGACGCGATAATACTACGGACTAGGCGCTCTGCCTTTGATTCTGGCGGCCCAGAAGTTCACGTTCGGCCTGAAGCCAGTCTTCGTTTTCCAGGCCCGGAGTGCATCCCCGCTCCTGGTAAAGTTCGTAAGCGCGCTGCCGGATCTGGGTTTCAAGGTCGGCGGTAGCAGAAGTTGCCGAGGAGGAGGCCTTTCGAACTGGGGCCGTCGAGGTCACCTCCGGCATGGTCAGTACTTGTTTGTTGGGTGGTGTGGTGACGCGGGGGGTTTTAGCTTTGGGCATGTGTGGACTCCTTTACAGATACAGTTGATTAAGTATGATTACCCGAAAACACAGCGGCCACGACTGAGGTTGGCTCACAAAAATGTATGACGAGTATGAAGTAATGATAAACCACTTGGTCGTGAATGTGGCGGGGCTGAGAGAAATTAATCTTAGTGAAATAATCCAATTTCGATCGTGGATCAGTAGAAATCGTGCGACGAGGTTTGGGCGTGAGTGATGTCGAGCGACGATACCCGCTGGGCCTTTACTGAGATGACATTGTCTTGATTTTGCAGAATGCCTTCGATCATCAGAAATTGTTCAGAACTCAGCAAGAGGCGGTTCTGCTGAAACAAATCGGGATTAACGATGGCATTAGCCACTCCGGTTTCATCTTCCAAACTTAAAAAGACAAACCCCTTTGCGGTGCCGGGACGCTGGCGGGCGATGACGCAGCCTCCGATGCGCAGATGACGTCCGCTGGGTATTTGTTTGAGGTCGCTGGCCTGGTGGATCCCCATGGCCTTCATGCGGGCGCGGTGATAGGCCATGGGATGCGGGCCGACGGTCATGCCGGTGCCGCGGAAGTCGGCTACCAGGCGCTCCTCGGCATTCATGGGGTGCAGCGGGGATTTTGCGTCGGGCTCGGAAAGGCTGTCGAGCAATGGACCGGAATGGCGGACAGCTCGTTCGACCTGCCAAAGAGCATCGCGGCGGTGCAGTTTCTGGTTTCCGGTTTCCAGTTTCCGGTTGGTCGCCCCACTCCCGACAGTATTGTCGTTCCGGGCGAAGCGAGGAATCTGCGGTTGATCTTCACTGGAAACTGGGAACTCGAAACTCGAAACCGAATTTAGTGCGCCGATTTCCGCCAGCGTATTCAGTTCATCTTTGCGCAGTTCCGGCACGCGATGAATCAGATCGCGAATCGAAGTGAAAGGAGCGAAGCTCCGCTGCCGCACTAGGGCCTGTCCGGCTTCTTCACGCAATCCGCGGGCGTAGCGCAGGCCGAGGCGCAAAACAGGTTTCCAGTTTCCAGTTTCTGGTCCCTGGGAAAGATCAAAAGCAGATTCCTCGTTTCGCTCGGAATGACAATGAGCAGATTCCTCGTTTCGCTCGGAATGACAATGAGCAGATTCCTCGCTTCGCTCGGAATGACAATGAGCAGATTCCTCGCTTCGCTCGGAATGACAATACTGTTGGGGGTGGGGCGAACAACTGGAAACTGGAAACTGGAAACCAGAAACTTCTTCCAGCGTGCATTGCCACTCGGATTTCATCACATCAATTGGCAGGACTTTTAATCCATGGCGCTGGGCGTCTTTTACTAATGTTGCCGGGCGATAGAAGCCCATAGGCTGATTGTTGAGCAGGGCCGCGGTGAATGCAGCCAGGTAATGACATTTTAAATAGGCGCTGGCGTAGGCGATGAGCGCGAAACTGGCAGCGTGGGATTCGGGGAATCCGTAGAGAGCGAATGAAGAAATGGAAAGAACGATTTGCTCCTGCGCCTCCTGCGAAATACCGTTCGTGGTCATGCCCGCCCGCAGCTTGACCTCAATTTCCTTCATGCGCGCCTGGGAGCGTTTGAAGCCCATGGCGCGGCGCAGGTCTTCGGCTTCGCCTCCGCTGAAATTGGCCGCCACCATGGCGATCCGCAACAATTGTTCCTGAAAAAGCGGCACGCCGAGGGT
Organism: Terriglobales bacterium; assembly: GCA_050745985.1. GTDB lineage: Bacteria > Acidobacteriota > Terriglobia > Terriglobales > Acidobacteriaceae > JABCZH01. Next base: position 62,053 of record JBOGLG010000007.1, read on the forward strand.
GCGCGCCAGCACCGGCTCGAGCGAAGGATGGGGATACACCACGGCTTCGCGTCCCTGGCGGCGCTGTAAATATGGATTCACCATCTGGCCGACGATCGGCCCCGGACGGATGATGGCGACCTGCACCACAATGTCGTAAAAACGCTTCGGTCGAAGGCGCGGCAGGCACGACATTTGGGCGCGGCTCTCGATTTGAAACATGCCGATTGTGTCAGCTTTCTGCAATGTGGAGTAAACCGCGGGATCGTCGGCGGCCAGATGCGCGAGGCTTACCTCTTCGTGATAGTGATTGCGAATGAGCCGGAGAGAATCTTCCAGCGCGGCCATCATTCCCAGGCCGAGCAAATCGACCTTGATGATGCCGAGATCGGCGCAGTCTTCCTTGTCCCACTGCACCACCACGCGGCCGGGCATGGAAGCCGGTTCGAGTGGGACCACGGAATCCAACTGGCCCTGGCAGATCACCATACCGCCGGAGTGCTGGCCGAGGTGACGCGGCAAGTCCTGCACTGCGACGCACAGCTCGAAATACTTGCGCAGCCGGGGATGATTCAAGTCGAGGCCGGCGTCGCGAAAGCGGTGGTCCAGAGTGTCATGCTGATCGCGATATTCCCAGGTGGAGACGGCGGCGGAAACTTTCTCCAGGGTTTCGGAATCAAAGCCCAGCGCTTTGCCCATTTCGCGTCCTGCCATGCGGCTGCGATAAGTAATGACGTTGGCGGTCATAGCCGCGCCGCGTTCACCATAGCGTTTGTACAGATATTGAATGACGCGCTCGCGCTGGTCGCCGCTGGGGAGGTCGAGATCGATGTCAGGCCATTCGCCGCGTTCTTCAGAAAGAAACCGTTCGAACAGCAACTCCATGCCGACCGCATCGACGGCAGTGATTCCGAGCGAATAGCAGACTGCGCTGTTGGCGGCTGAACCGCGTCCCTGGACGAGAATATTTTCGTTGCGGCAGAAGCGGACCAGGTCCCAGACGATGAGGAAGTAGCCGGCCAGGGCGAGCTTCTCGATCAGCTTCAATTCGCGCTGAATCTGGCGGCGGGCGCGGGTTTGCAGGTCGGTGGAGGCGTGTCCGTAACGTTCCTGAAAGCCTTCCCAGGTGCGCTTTTCGAGAAACGAATTCATGGTGTCGCCTTCGGGTACGGAATATTTAGGAAATTCGTATCCCAGGTCTTTGAAGGTGAACTCGAGGCGGGAGGAAAGCTCCACGGTGTTGGCAATGGCTTCAGGAAGATCGGCGAAAAGTGCGTGCATTTCCTGCGGCGATTTCAGGTGACGTTCGGAGTTGCGTGCCAACAGGCGGCCGGCGCCGGCGAGAGTGCGGTGGTGACGGAGAGCGGTGAAAACATCGCACAGTTCGCGCTCACGAGCCGCGGCATAGCAGACGCCATTGGTGGCAAGTATAGGAAGCCGGAGCGAGCGGGCAATTTCTATTGCCGCGCGATTGCGAGCTTCCTGCTCGCGGTGAAAATGGCGTTGAAGTTCGATGTAAACGTTGTTGCGGCCGAAGATTTTGGTCAGATGCCGGGTGCAGCTCCGTGCCTTTTCGATTCCGCCATCGGTCAGAGCCTGAGCTAGCGGGCCATCGTGATCTCCGGTGAGGCAGATCAGACCCTGCGCATGTTCCTGTAGTTCTTCATACACTGCGCCTTGGCCTTTGGCCGCGCGCAGCTTCATTTTGGTGATCAAGCGGCAGAGGTTCTGGTAGCCGGCGCTGGAAGAGACGAGAAGCGGAAGCCTAATTCCATCGCAGAGGCACAGTGAAGCAGAGGAATTCTTGGCCGTCAATTTTTGGGTGCATTGATCCGTGGGACGTGTAGATTCGTGGCCAAAAAGCTGCGCCGTCACCTCGGCCCCAATATGCGCCTTCAAGCCGATCTTTTTTGCTGCCATGTGAAAGCGCGGCGAACCGTAGATCCCGTCGCGGTCGAGCAGCGCCATGGCCGGCATATTCAGGTTGGCGCAGGCGGCGATCAGGGTTTCGGGCAGGGAAGCGCCTTCGAGGAAACTGAAAGCGGAACGGGAGTGGAGTTCGATGTACATGGACAAAAAACGTCCAGGGATTAACACGGAGTTGAACCAAATTCATTCTGTGTGATCCGTGTTAATCCGCGGCTAGTCGTAAGTTCCTTCCAGCAGCCATTGTCCGGCCAATAGGTCGCGGACCAGGCGGTAGAGTCCGATGCCGGCTTCTTCGCCCACGGCGATGTCCCACTCGTCGCGCGCCCAGCCTTCCTGCTCCCACCAGTCGCCGGAAGATCGCCAGGGGCCGGCGGCCCAGAGAATTTCACCACGAGTCTGTTTTCGTCTGAGGCAGGAAATAAAAGTTGGCCTACCTTCGTGCATGGTGACTGTGGCCGCGGCCGGGGGACGGAAGATGCGCAGAGCGGTGACCGGGTCGGCCGAACAATTCAGTAATTCACCACGCATACATGGAGGCACAGAGGAAAGCGAATTATTGGGAGCAAAGCGCTGCATGCGAAAGCCCTGGGGACGATGTGTGTCCAGGATTTCCAGGGACCCGATTTTTTCTTCTCCCACAATGGCTGCGATTCGGGCCAGCGTGAGTTCGAGCTTTTCCGGTTCGGGCGATGGTGGAAGAAAGAGACCGGTTTGTCCGGGCCGTGGGCGCACCGGCTCTGCCGCTATATGAATTCTTACGATGGGAGCTCCGGGCGGGTGGGTTTGCAAATCAAGCTGGATCAGTTTGAGGAAGATTTTGGAGTCGAGCAGGGGGAGAGGGAGATGGAGAGTTCGCTGAAAGCGCCGCCGGGGCTGCGCTTGGCCTGGGCGGGCTGCCCCCGCACTGGCTGCTCCTTTGCCAACACCGTCTTCATCCCGGTATCCGTCGGCGAGTTCCAGTTCCAGCCGCAGTTCCTGAGTGGCCAGAGCGCGTGTGGCCAGACGGGAACACAGATGATCCAATAACTGGTTCAACAAAAATGCCAGTGGCTCCAGAAGGGTCAAGGGATATTCCAGTTCGATGGCTTCCTCGAACACCAGCGGCGGGTCCACCGGAACCAGCGTGCGTGAAGTCTCGCCTCGCGCCAGCTTTTGCAAATACACGCCATGCTGCCCCAGGCGCTCACTCAAAGGAACGTCCGGCAGCGCGGCCAAATCGCGCAAATTACGAATCCCCCAGCGGTGGAAGGTTTCCAAAAGCGGTCCCGGTTCCTGTTCTCCGGCGAGCGCGAGTTGCACCGGCAAATTCCCCAGGCGTTCTGCTTCCTTGCCCTTGGGAATGACGGTTACGCCGCGGAATCCGCTGGCGGCGAGGACGGCGGTATCAGGGTTGGCAGCTACGGCGACATTCGCGGTGAGTCCGAGATCCATGGCGCGGCGAGTGATGGCCTGGGCGATTTTCGGCAATGCGCCGAAAAGCAGCTCCATGCCGAGAAGATCGAGAACAATGGCGCCGGGGGCGGCATCTTCCACCCGCGGTGAAAATGACTGGGCGCAATCGAGCAGAGCCGCATGCGCGGCGGTTTCTTGAAGTACAGATCGGGCGCGGAACGCCAGGCCGGCGCAGGGTTCGATTTGCAGCTTGGTCATTCCCGAAACAACTCCGGCGCGGCGGGCATTTTCGTTCGCGGCAAAGACTTTTTGCAGCGGATGCTTTCCCTCGAGCACGGCTAAAGGCTGCGATCGCAGGGCTGGCTCGGCGCGCAGGAGCGCTTCCACGGGAAAATCCGGCACGAAGATGCAGGCAAAAGGCATAGAAGGATCGATTCATTGAGAGATTGAATCATTGAATCATTGAGAAACCTTCATCCCGCACGAATGGTGTTGGTGGAGAAGGCGGCAATGGCGGATTGCGCCGGTTTGCGCGGTATCCGCGAGCGCAGGATTTCAGTCTCAATTTGCCGATCACTCAGAAGTTCCGCATGGGGTGGCATCTTTAAAGCTGAGGGCTGACAGCTGACAGCTAATAGCTTTTTTGCCTGCACTTTTAACAGCAATGCAGCGCAAGTTTGTGCGCAGGATATCTGCGTGATCACGACCAACACCGTGGGCGTGTGCTCAATGGCACGCTGAAAACGAAACCAGGAAGTAAGCGGAATGCGACGGGCAAATTTCAGAGGTACGTCGCCGAGATCAACGATCACCAGGCCGAAACCGCCGCTTTGCAGGAGCAAGTCGGTGGCGCGTAGCGCCTGGCTGACATTGTCTTCGGCACGGCTTGCGCTGTGGGCTTTATTTTTGTGCCGCTCCGCGGTTGGCTGTCCAGCGCTACATCGTATCCACAGCAGGCTTGCAAAATTTACGGCCGCCATTGCAGCTGAGGCGGGATCGAAGGCATCGCTTACATCCACCAGCGCGCAGGCTTCCTGGCGCTGAGTGGCTGCGGCCAGCACGGCCAGCAGCAGGCTGGTGCGGCCAGAAGAAACTGATCCGCAAACTTCGGTCAGGCAGCCGCGAGGCAGGCCGCCAGTAAGGGCATCCAGTTCGCGGACTCCGCTCGAAACCACCTCCGGAGTGGGCCGCGCCGTTAGCTGTGAAGCTGGTGTGACCTCGGCCAGCCTGGGCAATGTTGACAGGCACTCGAAAACCCGCGCTGAGTTCGAGGCGACCGAGGCCACGGGGCGGCGTACCGCCACCGCGGGGAAAAGCGGAAATGACGACATGGGAAACCTCAGATTTCAGGGAACGTCAGGGATCCAGCCCCAGGCGATATTCGCTTTTTATTCGCCTACAGAATTGTCCCATTGGCAGGGAGGGTTGTCAAGGGTAGATTCGCCCCGGGCAGTGCTCTGAGACGCTTTGTTATAATCACTGTCTGCCCGGATGGCGCTATCGTCTAGGGGTTAGGACGGAAGATTCTCAATCTTCAAACCCGGGTTCGATTCCCGGTAGCGCTACCAACCCTTCCTAAGTTGCTGAGTTCAGCAAGGTTCTAGCCCGCACCGAAACGCTTGTACCAAAAATCGAAGCTGTGCCCCGGAAAGTGAATATTAGAGAAGGGTAACCTCCCGTCAACGCAGCTTTCTGACCATCTTTCACTTTTTGCGTTTCAATATGCGTAGCAAGGAGCGGCGACCGGGTTCGGGTTCTCCGGTGATCAGGTATGCCAGCACTGCGCCTTGAAATAATTGTAAGGTTTCCTCGACGGTCGCCTGATCTGGCAGAAATTTCATGAGCAGTTCCACCCACAGGTGTTGCTGCTCGGCGTAGAAGTCCTTTGCACGGGCTGACCCATTCCACGCACGGCGGGACAAATCCATCACAAGCAGAAGAACGCCCTTATTTTCGCGGGCAATGGTTCTTTCCCAAAGCGCCATCACGACAGATTCGGGAGTGACCCCTACGGGGAAGGCTTCAGGGGCAAATTGCGCCCGTAGTCGATCTTCCAAACGGGTCATTGCGCCTTTCTCGATGTTTTCACGCCCGCCGAAATAGTGAATCAGCATCCGTTTGCTGATCTTAACTCGATCAGCAAGTTGATCGAGGCTGAGGTCAAGCGTTCCCGCCCGCACGAAGGCCGCCAGGCAGCGATCCAACAGCTCCTCCCGCCCGACAGGTTTTTGGGGTTGCCGTTTCATGTACCATGTGGTACAAGGTGATGTACCGATTGGTACATTCTATAACGGGGAGGGACGCTTATGAAAGGACAAGACGTAGTGCTACTGCTGGTTCTCGGTCTGGTCATTTGGGCACTGGGGACGATTCACTATGCCAGAACCGGTGCCGTTGTTCTGGAAAGTACGCGAGTGCAATATTGGACGTGGTTCATCTTGTCGCCGATTGTATCGGCGATCCTGTGCATGCTGATTCTGCGCTGGCGTCACATTGCGGCGGCGAACTGGTGTTCGGCGATTCTCCTGCTGGCTATTCCGGGGATGATTGGCGAAGCGGTGGTGCTTCTGAATCTTTCGACTTTCATGCCGAAGATTCACGAATCTTCCGGAGGTAAGTACGGCGCTTTCCTATTTGCTACCTATGCACTTGTGCTTGGGATGGCCGAAATCGTAACCCTAAGGGCACGGCAGTAATCCCGGCAAATCCTCCTCAAGATCGTCATCTGTAGTATTGCGTCTTGAAACAATCGCCGGCGAGTGGAACTCATGCGGCCCATCCCCGAAATCGTCCAGGGCTGCGGGGCGCTCCCTGGTCACTTCAACCTCGCGTATTCCGCTTTGGCTGCTTTCAGGATGGGCAGGCTCGGGTCGGCATTTTTCCACTCTACAAAAAGGTCCTCATAGGCAGCGCGGCTTTTGCCCATGTCGTTTTGCAGCGCGTAGGCACGGGCCAGACCCAGTTGGGACGCGATCAGGATCGGGCTCAACGGGGATTGGCCTCGATGCGCCAGAACCACGCTAAATTCTCCGGCGGCGTCTTCGGGGCGATGGAGGCGAAGATGAGCCAACCCACGAATGTAGGTTGGAACAAACCCGGCCTCTATGCCGAACTCGAAAGGCTTGGCGCGATCGAGGGCGTGCAAGGCCGCGTCAGCGTGATTGAGACTCAGTTCGGAAGCGGCCTGGGCGAGGGGTGTATCCAATTCATTCAGATATGTATCAGCGGGATACTCATGAAGCAGGTCATTGATGATCTTCTGAGCCTCGCGTTCCTGGTTGTTGAGCAGCATTACTCTGGCTGCAAGTTGTTCGATGCCCTTTGAATCGGACAACTTTAGCGCTTGCGCGAGAGTTTGCCTGGCGGCCGAATTTTCGCCGTACAGAGCCTCGCCGCGCGCCTGATCGAGTAGCATGTTGGCTGCCGCCTCCGACAAGCCCGACCCGACCGACATGTTCACTCCGTGGCGCACGCGCTCGCGCGCGCTCTCCAGACGCCCGTCGTGCAGGTCGATCGCCGCCAAAAAAGCGATTACGGAGGGATCGTCAGCATTTCTTTCCATCCAGTTCCGCTCTTTTTCCAGCGTCGCTTGATCGGAGCGGAGCATCGCCAACTCATAGCGATCCACGCGCAGATGGAAACTCATCTCCTGGTCCGCAGGAATGCGACGGAAGACTGTGTTGGCCTCGTCGTAGCGGCCTTGCGCGCGCAGGACAAATCCCAGATTCCCGAGTGCGAGTGACGAGTTGGGGAAAAGTTCTACGCTCTTACCGAGCTCCTCGGTCGCCTTTTCGTACAGGCCCATGTGTTCATAGGTCAGGCCCAGCAGATTGTGAGGTGGAAACTCGTTCGGCTGCAGCTTTTCAAGGGTTTGCAGAGTCTCAATCGCGCGGTAGAGTTCTCCCGTGACGTCCAGGTAGTAGCGTGATTCCACGTTTGCCTTGTCCTCGCTGGTGAGCTTTTCACGTAGAGCAAAAGCGTGCTTGAGGTCGTCCACCGCTTTCTTTCTTTCGTGCAGGTTAAAATCCGCAAACGATAACAGGTCCCATGCATCCGCAAAATTGGGATCGAGGTCGACGGCCTGGCGGAGCATGGCGGCGCTCTGCTGGATCTGGGTTCCGTAGGTTCGGTCGCCCATCAGGTAGGCCTTATAGGCTGGCAAGGAAGCGGTAGGCAAAGGCGCCGGCGTGTTATCGAGAGATTTTCCGGAGTTGCCAGAAAGCTGGAGACGCACTGCCGCTGCCAACCGACTCGCCGCAGACATAACATCGCCTTTGCTCGCGGCATTGCCGTCCTGTTGCGCCACGGCGCGGCCTGAACTGCACTCCCGCACTGAGAGATTGAGCAAGTAACCATTGCCCTGCGGCTTGATTTCTCCATCGGTAAAGAAACTTCCCTTATCGCGTTCGCACAGCTGCCGGGCAAGTTGCGGAGTGAATCGCTCCTCTGGACTTTTTCCTGCGCTCTGCAACAATTCCACAAGGTCATCGGCGTTGAAATCCATAACGCGAACTGAAGGCGAGCGATCCAATTCGTTGCCGACGATGTCGCGCAGTACGTCGTCGAAGACGGGGTCATCGGTAGAGTTGGAAAACTCCGCGGCGTAGAGCGGGACGCGGCCGTTCGCGGGTAGAATTTCGTGCGAGCGGTGCTTGTAGATTCCCGCAAGGATGCCGGCGAGCACCACAAGAGCAGCTGCCACGATCATCCCGCTGCGGATTCCTGGACTAGGCTGCAGACTTGCCTGCGCCCCACTCAGGTTGCGTGTTGCGGATACACTTCCCGACTCGGTGTCACGCTGCGCGCGTTTCAGGTCCGCACGGACATCGGCGGCGTGCTGGTAACGCAGAGTGAAGTCCTTCTCCAGAGCTTTGAGGACGACTGCCTCCAGGGCCTGGGGAAGCTGGGCGTTGATTTGCGATGGCGGGAGCGGATTCTGGTGAAGAATGGCGCCGCATATCTCTCCGGCGCTCGCACCCTCAAACGGCGGCTTGCCGGTTGCCATCTCGTAGAGCACGGCCCCATAAGAGAAGAGGTCAGACCGCGCGTCCAGGTCCTTTGCCCGTACCTGCTCGGGCGACATATAGGCTACGGTGCCCAGCAAGGCGCCCTGGCTGGTCAATTGTGAGGCGTCGGAGCCGAGCGAAACAGTCAGCGAATCGCTTGCCGTCCCGGCGGGTTTAGCGACTATTTTTGCCAGTCCGAAGTCGAGGATCTTGACGTGATCCGGCGATGTAATAAAGATGTTGCCAGGCTTGATATCGCGATGGATGATTCCAGCTGCATGAGCGGCATCGAGTCCATCGATGATTTCAAGGGCCAGCGGCAGCAAAGCCTCCATCTCGAGCGGGCGCCCGGCGATGCGATGTTTTAGGGTTACGCCCCGCAAAAACTCCATGGCGATGAACTGGCGATCCTGGTGACGGCCAATTTCATAGATCGTGCAGATGCCGGGGTGGTTCAGCGTGGAAGCGGCACGGGCTTCGCGGCGGAAGCGTTCTAGTGCTTGCGGATCTTGTGCAACGTCATCAGGCAGGAACTTCAGAGCGACGAAGCGCCCAAGGTCGAGGTCCTCCGCCTTGTAGACCACACCCATCCCGCCACCGCCCAACTTCTCAACGATGCGGTAGTGCGAAATGGTCTGGCCGATCACAGAATCGCGCCAATGTTAGTCGGGATACAGGGGCAAGTCAACGAAAGCCTGGAACTTTGGCGGTCCGCGAACCATGATGCGGCGACAAGCTCCAATAGCGCACGTGCACAGCTTTGTGGTACACAGAAACAGCCGCGACCGATGGCAAATCAGGTGGCCGAATTAGTTTTGGGTTTTTGCGCCCATCGACCATAGTTTGAGCAAGAATGATTAGGTGAAACCAATCGATCCGACCGCAGCAGAGGTTTCCAGGCAGCATGCGTTCAGCCGCTTTTCTCATGCCTGGCGGGCGCTTCGGCACCGCAATTTCCGGCTTTTTTTCGTGGGTCAAAGCATTTCGCTGATCGGCACCTGGATGACCCGGGTGGCCACCAGTTGGCTGGTGTACCGAGTGACCGGTTCCGCGTTGCTTCTGGGCGTCGTAGGCTTCGCCGGACAGATTCCGACCTTCCTGCTGGCGCCCTTTGCCGGAGTGTTGGTCGACCGGGTGAATCGGCGGAACATGCTGGTCTGGACGCAGGTGTTGGCAGCCCTGCAATCGCTTGCCCTGGCCGCTCTGACCCTCGCAAAAGTCATTAACATTCATGAAATTATCTGGTTAAGCGTGCTCCAGGGTTTGATCAATGCATTTGACATGCCGGGCCGACAGGCCTTCCTTGTGCAGATGGTCGAGGACAAGCAAGACCTCGGCAACGCCATCGCTCTGAATTCTTCCATGGTCAATGTGGCGCGCCTGGTTGGCCCAGCCCTGGCAGGGCTGGTCATCGGTGCGGTTGGGGAAGGATATTGTTTCGCCATCGACGGGGTCAGCTATTTTGCCGTGATCGCATCATTGCTGATGATGCACGTCAACGTTGTCGCCGCAAAACGCGCTGTCACTTCAATGTTGGAGCAACTGAAGGAGGGCTGGGTTTATGTCGCCAACTTTCCTCCCATACGAACCATTTTGTTGTTGTTCGCATTGATCAGCCTGATGGGAATGCCGTTCATGGTGCTGATGCCCATCTTTGCCGCGAACGTTCTGCATGGCGGACCGCATACCTTCGGGTTCCTGCTGGGGGCATCCGGCGTGGGCGCATTGATCTCTGCGGTTTCGCTGGCATTGCGCAAGACGGTTCGCGGACTGACCACCATGATCCAGCTCTCAGCCTTCCTTTTCGGGCTGGGCTTGATCGGTTTTGGCTTGTCGCGAATCGTTCCGCTCTCCCTGTTCCTGATGCTGATCGTGGGATTTGGCATGATGCAGGGCCTGGCGGCAAGCAACACAGTCATTCAGACGCTGGTGCCGGAAGACAAGCGTGGCCGGGTGATGAGCTATTACACTATGGCTTTCGTGGGGATGGCCCCGTTCGGCAGTCTGCTGGCGGGCGGACTCGCACACCGGCTGGGGGCGCCGCATGCCATCATGATTACGGGGACATTTTGTCTTGCGGGTGCGGTATGGTTTTCGACGCAACTAAAATCGATCCGCAGGATCATGCGGCCGATCTACGTCGAAATGGGCATTATCCGCAGCCAGTTGGAACCGGCGTTGGAGGACCAGGTCGGGCGCTAGTTGATGCGATTTTTATCCAAGGAGATTCTGTCGATGAGATCGTTTGGCATGCTGGTCTTGGGAGTGGTTCTTGGTGCCGCCGCTGTGGTGTTCGGCGTTTACCTTTACTTTGTGACGGGCCAGGCTCCCGTGGCAACGTCGGCGTTCCCAATGCCATTTGAAAAGAAGCTGGCGCATTGGGCTTTGAATGCAACCATTGGACGCGAGATGCCGAAGACGGTTCCACTTCAACCCGACGAAGCCAATCTCGCCGCCGGGGCTGCGGTTTATCGCGAACATTGCGCCGTGTGTCACGGGTTGCCGGGACAGAAGCCGACGGCGATCGCAGCCGGCATGTATCCGCGTCCTCCGAAACTGCTGGAGGGAAAAGGCGTCACGGATGATGAACCGGGAGAGAGTTATTGGAAGGTGGCAAACGGAATTCGCTTGACCGGCATGCCGGGTTTTCGGACGCGACTGTCAGAGACGCAAATGTGGCAGGTGAGCTTGCTGGTGGCCAATGCCGACAAGCTACCGAAATCTGTTGACGGCGATCTTGAAGGCGACGAGGCCGGCAAGCCTGCTCCACCGAAATGACCAGCCGCTATTGAGGGTCGCGTGGCGGCGAACCGCCGTGGTTGGAGCGGTAGATGCCTTGAAGAAATACGTTGCTGATTTCGCTGGCGACGGTGGCGGCGTCGCCATCCACTTGCGGGTTGTACCAGGTGTGCAGCCAGTTGATGCTGCCGAATAGGCCCATGATGGCAATACGGTTGTTAAACTTCAGGTGTTTGGTTTGCTTCAACTCTTCCACCAGAGTGGCACAACTGCGATAGTACCCGCGTTTCAGGGCGACGATCTCGGCGCCCATGGCCTCGGTCAAAATGTCGTCCTCATGCGATAGCACCTTGTAGGCCTTGAAATTGGCCATGAAATACTCCAGGTGATTGGAGATAAATGTGCGGACCCGTTGCTCGGGATCGGTGACACCCTGCAAGCGCTGCTGCAAGAGCGCCATGACCGTGGTGAAGTAATACTTCTGAATCAGGTAGAGCAGCTTCTCTTTGGAATCGAAATAGTAATAGAGTCCGGCCAGCGAGATGCCGCTGGAGCGGGAGAGATCGCGGAGGGTGGCGCGCTCGTAACCCTTTTCGCAGAAGACGGCGGTGGCGTGGTCCAGAATCTCGGCCAGACGGCGCTCAAAGCGAGTGCCGGGAAGACGGGTTGCCGCGTCGGGAGTGATGCTGGGAGCACGCAAGGATTGGCACCAGGTACGGGAGGCCGGCGTTAGCGGGCGCTGACCTCCCGTGACCTTATTCTAGAACGAGAACTTCGCCGAGACCTGCAACTGCCGCGGGTTGAACATGGTTCGGGGCGTCCCGAACAGGGGATTTGGCGCCGGGGCTCCGCCATTAACAGGCCCGTTGCAGGCCACCTGCCCGCTCTGGATGGCGAGCGAAGCCGGATCGCCGAAGTGCGTGGGAGCAGCCCCGCAGAAATCGATAGTGCCACCGCCGTAAACGGACGTGACCTCATCCACATTCTGCCGGTTGAATAAGTTGAAGGCGTCTAATGCCAGGTTGAGGGTCATACGTTCGTTGAGGTGAATCAAACGCGCGGCCCGGAAATCCACGGTATAGAGATGATCGCCGCGGTAGGAATTCCGCGGGGAGAGTCCGACCCGGTCGGTCACGGGGTTGGTGTCGCCATTCACGTCGTTGCCGACAAAAATGGTGAACGGACGAGGAGATTGCAAGTTGACGATGCTGCTGAATTCGAAGTCCCGGAAGATGCCGTGATTGGGCGTGTCCGCGGTGAAATTCCCGATGAAGCGGTGACGAACGTCCTGCACGGAGTCTGCCCGTTCCAGATTGCGATTGTAGAGGTCCTGCGGGGTGCTGACAAAAGTGGTGAAAGTACCGTCGTCGCGGGTATGGGAATAAGTGTAATTGGCGCTAAATCGGAAGTACTGGCCGAAGCGGTCGGTTACCGAAAGCGTGGCGCCATCATATTCGGCGTTGCCGGAACCATCAAGGAAGTACATCAGTCCGGCATTGTTGTAAAGCACTCCGCTAAATCCATCCCTGCCGTCGGAGAGTTTGTTGTTGGGGAAGGGGCCGAAGGGTGTGATCGGTGGCCCAGGAATCACCGAGGCGGGGGGACAGGCGGTAGCCGAATTCACCAAGCCGGTGGAGGGGCACACGTTCAAGTTCTCCGGCCGAATCTGCTTATGGGCGCGGAGGAAGAGGTAACCCGCGCTAACCACCAATCCCTTACCAACCTGTTGATCAACTTGCAGGCTGGCTTGTTCGGAATAAGAAATCCGCATATTGCGGTCGAGGCCGCCGCCGCTATTGGTGACAAAGGTTCCAGCGGGGAAATTCGGGTCCTGGCCTGGCCCCGGTCCAGTATTGAAATTCGGCGGCGTTTGTCCAGTGGTTACAAGCGTTGCCGCCGCTTGCGATGGCGTGGGCACAATCGCGCCGTTCGGATAGGGTAGCGGGTTTCCTCCATTCGCGGGGTTGGGAGGGTCAAAGCTAAGCTGGTTCAGTACCCAGGTGGCGGTGGAGTTTCCCTGCCTCACAAATGGCTGGGACACGTTGGGAATTACAACCTCGCGTTGCGGAGAAGTTACGAAGAAGAACGTCAAGTTATAGTGGTCGTCGAAAATCCCATAGCCGGCGCGAACCACGGTTTTCTTGGTGGGCGACCAGGCAATTCCAACTCTGGGCTGGAAGCCGCGGAAGTCATGGTTGATGTATCTGGTCAGCCCACCCTCGAAGTCCCAGCGCAGGCCGTAATTGAGAGTCACCTTGGGATTGAGACGCCATTGGTCCTGGGCGAACAGGCCGAAATAGTTGTGGTTAAGGTAAACGTAATAGTCCTGAGGATTGACGTAGGCGTTCGGCCACAGCCCTCCCCCGGTAGGAACAACCGGCGGAAGGCCACCCGGAACAATAGGGCCGGTGCCTACGGGAGCACCCCAGAAGACGATGGGAACGCCGTTGAGAGGATCGTTGGGGTTAGGGCCGAAGGGGCTGGTGGGAAATCCGAAGTTAGTTTGGGGTGTGATTTCGGCGGTCGGGCAAGGTCCATCCGCCGGAACCGAGGGCACTCCCGCGGTTGGATTCGTGAAATTGGCAAAATCCACCAGACAGTTCACGTTGGGGACGATGATGCGCATGGGAGTGAACCCCGGCCAGATCACAAAATTCTGGATGAAGTTGGTGTCTTCACCGAAGCGCCAGTAGTGGTTTCCCTTGATCCAGGCAACGGTATCGGAAATCTGCTGGCGGCTTTCGTTGATGCCGTCAAAAGTCCCGAAATTGTGTCCCAGAGAAATGGTATTTGGAATGTCCAGGTTGGGTTGTCCCGTGGTGGCGGGGAAGGCGTAATGACGACGCGCGTATTGCACAAGAAAGGTATTTACCAAGCTTGGCTTCAAAGTTGAGTCCAGGGAGCCGACCAGCGATTGGTCACGGAGGAAAGTGTTATGTCCGTCGCTTGGGGCTCCAATGCCGCCGCCGTCGAGCGTGTCGCCAACCAGCACGTTCAGATCGCGTCCGTCAACGATTCCATAGTGAATGTTAAGGCGGTTATTGGTACTGATTTGATGGTCGAGCCGGATGAACCCGTTGTCATTGTTGAGGGTCTTGATAATGTTCAGGTTTTCTCCCGGTAGTCCCAAGGCCGCTTTGGCGGCATCGATGGTGGCCAGGTTGCCGGTGAGGGTTGCCGGATAAGTAGGCGACTCGCCGAGGCGCTGGCCTTCGTAATTCATGAAGAAGAAGGTTTTATCCTTGCGGATGGGGCCGCCCAAGGTGGCTCCAAATTGTCCGCGGCGATATTGGTCGTCCGCCGGAGTCTGCAAGAGCGACCGCGAATTCGCGGCTTTGTTGCTGAGGTAGCCATACAGGGAGCCATGAAGACTATTGGTGCCAGTCTTGGTGACGACGTTGACGATGCCGCCCAAGGCGCGGCCATATTCGGCGCCGAAGCTGTTGTTGACGACGCGGAACTCGCTGACCGCTTCTTGAGAAGGGGTCGCCCGTTGTGAGCCGGTGCCCTCGTTGATGTAGTCAGCGCCGTCCACGGTGACGGCGTTGCTCAAGTCACGCATGCCACCGAAGGAAATGCGGGTGGTTTCGGGTTCGGTGAAGGTGGACTGCAAACTGGTCCTGCCGGTGGCAACTCCGGGCGTCAGCAAGGCGAAGTCAACGAAGCGGCGGCCGTTGGTCGGCAACTGCTGGATTTGCGTCGAGTCGATCACCTGGCTGATTTCACTGCGCGTGGTCTCTACCGGCGGGGCTTCGGTGGTTACGGTCACCACTTCGCCGGCGGACGCGACTTTTAAAGTGATATCAATTGAAGCGGTCTGGCCGACGGTCAAGGTCAATCCGGTTTGGGTGTATTTTGCGAAGCCGGCATATTTCGCGGTCAATTCATAGCGCCCCGGTTGAAGGTTGGGAACCACGTAGTAACCAGTGGCGTTGGTAGTCGCGCTGTAGCCCTGGTTGGTGTCCATGTCGCGTAAGCCAACCGCGGCCTTCACGATGGGGCGGCCGGTGCTGTCCAGCACCGTGCCGCTAAGCTGGGCAAAGCTGACGGTGGCCTGCGCGAAGGCGCGTGGAGTAAGAAGCCCTGTGATCATCACTACTACGGTCAGAACCAGTCTGGAACGGAATGTCATGGCCTCTCCCTTTTGTCTATAGCGTTACCCGGACGCAATGTGCCTGTTGCCCACCTGGCGCACACAAATGTGCAGGTATGGCGCGCCAACGTAATTTGCCGAGAGCATCGTTTGAAACCCCAAAACTGTCCAATACATGTTTGGTCAAAGAGTCATACTCAGCGGGTATTACAGGAAAAATGTCTCTCCGAGGTGTTCGAGGTTTTGAATTCGGGCAACTCGAAGACCACACAACGGGTTGTCGTCCGCGGTGGGAGGCCGCGGTCTGAAATCCCAGGGCAGAGCCGCAGGTGCGGCGTGCGATGAGGCGCCCGCGCGGGCGCAACCGAGCCCAGGTACAAGGCACACGCGGGAAATACGCGTGCTATACTCCCGCACCGTTACGGGGACGTGCGTCTCCCCTTAAAAATATCCGGAGAAAAATGAAGACACCTTGATTGCCCTGCCTACAGCATTTAATGCCGCCACATATTTTGTGGATCGCAACGTCCACGAGGGAAGAGGCGCCAAGATTGCGCTGGAGTGCGGCGAGGAGCGGGTGAGTTACGGGCAGCTGCTGGAGCGCACGAACCAGGCTGGTAATGTCTTGCGGCAGTTCGACATGCGCCCCGGGGAACGAGTGTTGCTGATGCTTTCCGACGGGCCCGAGTTTCTTTATGGTTTCTTCGGCGCCATCAAGGCCGGTGCGGTGGCGGTCCCCCTCAATCCCCAGCTCAAACCAGCAGAGTACGAGTACGTTCTGAATGACACCGAGGCGCGGGTAGCGGTGGTCAGCGACCTCGCGTTGTCGCAATTGCGATTGATTCCTCAGGGACATCTGAAATATTTGCAGGAAGTCGTGGTGGTCGACCAGTCTCAACACCACGTATTTCACCGGCTGATGGCCAGCGCATCGCCGGACCTGGAAGCGCAGCCTACAGGCAGGGATGACGCTGCGTTCTGGCTTTACTCTTCGGGCAGTACCGGGCCGCCAAAGGGCTGCATCCATCGTCATCGCGATATGGTGGTGTGCTCGGAGCTATATGCCAAGGGCATTTTGGAGATGAACGAAAGCGACCGCTGCTACAGCGTGGCGCGACTATTTTTTGCGTATGGTCTGGGAAATGCAGGCTACTTCCCACTGTCCTGCGGAGCAACCGCGATTTTATCTCCGGCGCGGCCAACTCCTGCGGGAGTCTTTGCCGACATCGAACGTTACCGCCCGACCTTGTTTTTCTCGGTGCCGTCGAATTACGCGGCTTTATTGGCGCATCGGCGGGAGCAGGCAGGCGAGTTCGATCTTTCGAGCGTGCGCTACGCTGTCTCAGCCGGGGAAGCGCTTCCAGCGCCGTTGTTCGAGCGCTTCAAGCAACGCTTCGGAGTGGAGATTCTTGATGCCTGGGGCTCAACGGAAACTTTGCAAATGGTGCTGGCGAATCGTCCTGGGGAGGTCCGGCCGGGGTCAAGCGGCAAGGTAATCCCTGGATACGAGGCGAAACTGGTGGACGAACGCGGCCAAGAAGTCGCTCGCGGGGAAATTGGGACCATGTTGATTAAAGGCGACTCCACGTGCGCCGGCTACTGGAACCAGCACGAAAAAACTGCCGCAACGTTTCAAGGCAATTGGTTTCGCACCGGCGACAAGTATCAGCAGGATGAAGAAGGCTACTTCTGGTACGCGGGACGCGCCGATGACATGTTCAAGGTCAATGGGCGCTGGCTGAGTCCCACGGAGGTGGAGAGCGCATTGATTGCGCATCCGGCGGTGCGGGAGGCAGCCGTGGTGGCGCGCGAAGACGAGCATGGTTTGACCAAGCCTGCGGCCTGTGTGGTGGTGAATGCTGACGTGCGGGCCGATGATGAGCTGGCGAGTACCCTGCAAGATTGGGTGGCGCAACGGGTGGGCACTTACAAACGGCCGCGGTGGGTAAGTTTTCTCTCCGAGCTTCCAAAAACAGCCACGGGCAAGGTGCAGCGGTACAAACTGCGCGCGTTGCAGGCCGAGCAAGCCGGGAATACGGCTCCTGCCGGTCACCTGGAAGCGGAGACTTAAGCACGGTTAGGATTGCAAACAAGGGCGTTTCGGGTAATACCTAACGGGTATAGAATACCCTTCCGATGGAACTCCGCCACCTTCGATACTTCATTGCCGTAGCCGAATACCTGAACTTCAGCAAGGCTGCGCAACAGCTGCACATTGCTCAGCCGCCGCTGAGCCGTCAGATTCGCCAGTTAGAGGAAGACATCGGAGTCACGCTCTTTGTCCGCACCAAGCGGCGAGTTGAATTGACCAAAGCCGGACAGGTGTTTCTGGAGGAAGCCAGAAAGCTGGTGGTGCAGGCAGGGCACGCGACTGAAGCGGCACGTTATGCTCAGAAAGGCGAGTCCGGCGGAGTAAGGATCGGCATCGCTTCGGGTTTGGGGGGAGTAGTGGGGCGCGCCGTCGCCGAGCACTGCACGAGATTTCCCTCCATCAACATCGAATGCAAAGATGTTTTCTCGACGGTGCAGAATGAGGCGCTTCACAAGCGCGAAATCGACGTTGGTTTTCTGCGCCCGCCGGTGGACCAACTCAATCTGGATTGCCAGTTGTTGTTCGAAGAGGACTTCGTGGTGGTGCTGCCCAGAACTCATCGCCTGGCCAAGCGCAAATTTTTGAAGTTAAAGGACGTGGCTGACGAGCCGTTAATCATCTTTGATCGCAGTTTCTCCAGTGGGCTATACGACAAGGTTTTGGGCTTGTATAGCCGTCAGGGGCTTACGCCTCACTTTACAGTCACACATGTGGAAGCGCACGAGGAGGCGGGTGCGATCATGGTGGCCTCGGGACGGGCGATCTTCATTGGCGCGGGCGCCATTGTGACGCGCGCCGTCGATGGCATTGAGCTTGCTTCGGTGCCGCTGAATGAAATTGATGCCAAGATCGAGGTTTACATGGCCTGGCGGAAGGATGAAGAATCAACCGCAATTTTCTCTTTTCTGGATTCGGTGCGGCGGATCTTCAGGCATCCTACGCTCAAGGGTGCCCCTGAGATCGCGCGGGAGGTTAAGTTCAGCCTGCCTCACGTGCAACCTACCTGAGGCAATGACGAAAATCATGAAATGGGTTCTGGTTTTGGTCCTCTTTGCCGGCGCCTGCGCGGCACAGAAACTCGCAGAGGACCGCGTGATTGGGCAACTGGAAGTGGTTGCGACTTTCGACGGCGCCATGCCGACTGGAGTTACCGTCGCGAACCGTGGCCGCATTTTCGTCAATTTTCCGCGCTGGGGCGACGATGTGGAATACACCGTTGCCGAAGTGAAAAGCGGAAAGACGGTCCCCTACCCTTCGGCGGAAATCAATCACTACGCCGAAGGCGACAATCCCGCTGAGAAGCTGGTTTCGGTGCAGAGTGTAGTGGTCGATCCCACTGGAAACCGGCTATGGATTCTCGACACCGGCAGTATTCAGTTTGGCCCGGTGCGACCGGGCGGGGCCAAGCTGATCGCGGTGGATCTCGGCAGCGACCGCATCGTCAAAAAAATTGTCTTTCCCGCAGACGTGGCTTTGTTTACCAGCTACTTGAATGACGTGCGCTTCGATATGCATCGGGGCGCTGAAGGCACGGCCTTCATCACTGATTCTTCAACTCCGGGGCCGAACGCCATCATTGTGGTGGACCTGGCTTCGGGCAAGAGCCGGCGGCGGTTGAATAATCATCCCTCCACCCGGCCCGACCCCGGATTTGTTCCAGTGGTCGAGGGAGAGATTCTTCAGTTCCGCGTTCCGGGGCAGCCGCCGCACAGATTTTCTGTCGGCGCCGACGGGATTGCCATCAGTCCTGACGGCAGAATCTTGTACTACTGCCCGTTGACCAGCCGCCACCTCTACAGCGTTAGCGTAAACGCCCTCACCGACCAGAGTAAGTCCGATGCTGAGGTTGCTGCGACGGTCACCGATTATGGAGAAAAAGGCGGGGCCAGCGACGGCCTGGAATCCGACATGCAGGGGCGCGTGTATCTCAGCGACTACGAGCACAACGCCGTGCGTCGTCGAACTACCTCGGGAGACATCGAGACGCTGATGCACGACCCACGACTGTTGTGGCCCGACACTCTATCGCTCGCGGCCGACGGATATCTTTACGTCACCGCCAACCAGGTGGAGCGGCAAGCCGCATTCCACGGCGGTCATGACTTGCGGCAAAAGCCGTATGCGTTGTTCCGCGTGAAAGTGGACGGAACCAGAATTCAACCCTAATTCGCGCTGGGTCCCTCCAGGAGTGGAAACGGAAAGCAAATACTGGCCCTCGGAGTCTGACAGTGAGCACGGTACGCGAAGTCACATATCAACTTCTGCGTGATCTGGGAATGACGGTCATTTTTGGCAATCCCGGTTCCACGGAATTGCCGTTTCTGCGCGACATGCCTGCGGATTTCAGGTACGTTCTCGGCCTGCATGAACGTGCTGCGGCCGGCATGGCGCTGGGATACTCCCTCGGCAAAGGCAAAGCCGTGTTCGTGAACCTGCATTCGATTGCCAGCACCGGCAACGGGCTTTCCGCCGTGGTAGATGCGTGGCACAGCCACGTGCCGTTGGTCATCACCACTGGGCAGCAGGACCGGAGACACATACTCGCAGACCCGTTCCTCGTGAGCCGCGCAGTCGAGACGGTACGGCCTTATGTGAAGTGGGCCTACGAGCCCTCGCGGGCGGAGGATGTGCCCGCGGCGATTGCGCGTGGATATTATCTGGCGACCCAACCGCCCATGGGGCCGGTGTTCATTTCCATTCCGATGGATGACTGGATGCATGAGTGTCCGCCGGTGCAGGTGCGCGAAGTGAAGGCGGCTGCCGCGCCTGATTCCGCCGCGCTGGACGCTCTTGTGCGTGCGCTTGACGCGAGCCGAAATCCTGCCCTCATTGCCGGGGCGCAAATCGAGGAAGACCGGGCATGGAATGAAGTCATCGAACTGGCAGAGCATCTGAGCGCGGACGTGTACCAGCAGCCGATTCCGCCACGATGGACTTTTCCGCGCACTCATCCTCTATTTCGCGGAGGCTTGCTGCCGGCGCAGCAACCGCTGGCTGACCAGCTTGCAGGGTACGACACGGTTGTGGTGCTGGGCGCGCCTGTCTTTCTTTATTACGCGTATGTGCCGGGAACCCCTATCAGGCCGGGAACGAAACTATTTCACCTCACCAATTCGTCCGCAGAGGCGGCTGCCGCGCTCGCCGGAACCAGCATTGTCGGCAACATCGCCGCGGCCGCGGAATATATTCGCGCCCACGCGAAAGCGAGAAAGCGCGCGACTGCCGCGCCAACCAAGCCACCCGACCCCCGGCCCGACAGTCCGATCACGCCGGCGTACTTATTCAGCGTGTTGAATAAAGTCATGCCGGGAAACGCAATCGTTGCGGAGGAATGTCCGTCAGCCAAGGGCGACCTCGACCGTCATCTGATGCTCGACGAACCGGGCTCGTTTTATTCCGTCCCAAATGGAGTGCTGGGATTCGGCCTGCCCGCGGCGGTCGGCTTGCAGATGGCGCATTCCGAGCGGCGGGTGGTGTGTCCGATGGGCGACGGCTCGATCCAGTACTCGATCCAGGCGCTTTGGACCGCGGTGCAACAGAATGCGCAGGTGATTGTGATCGTTCTGCGGAACCAGGATTACTCGGCGTTGAAGTCATTCTGCGATTTCACGCAGGTCGGCCGTAACGTAGCGGGCATGAACATCCCTGGCATCGACATGGTGAAGATCGCGCAAGGTTATGGAATGGCCGCGGAAGAAGTCGACCGGCCGCAAGATCTCGAGCCGGCGCTGAAGGCCGCGTTTGCTTCTCAGGCACCCCGGCTGATCAGCGTTAATGTCGCTCAGGGCGGACAGACTTGTATGGGGATGGATCAGTCGGTCAATCCGCCGAAGTATGGGTAAGTGCCGGCGGCTGTCCACCTTTTGCAGCCAGGTGATTTTCAGAACGAACCATGCGGAGGAGGAAACCTCTCATAGTTCTACGCGAGAAATTCTCCCCTCATCGGCTCGTCGCAGTTCCGCATCCGGCGGGCTCACGTTTTGTGGTTTCAACCGTCCTAACAGGGCGGCATGTTGAACCAGGCACTTTCCAACCGAGGCGATACGCGATGCAAATCATGGAAGACGCGCGATACGCGATGCGGCAGTTCTCGAAGGCGCCGGGTTTCACCATCACCGCGGTTTTGACTCTCGCGCTGGGAATTGGGGCCACCACGGCCATCTTCACCCTGGTGCACGCGGTGTTGCTGAAGTCGTTGCCGGTGGCGAAACCGGGTGAGTTGTACCACATCGGCAGTGAGGATAATTGCTGCATTACCGGCGGACTACAGGAAGACTGGACGCTATTCTCCTACGATCTATATAAGACTTTTCGCGATGGCACCCAGGGCTTTGCGGAGCTGGCAGCGTTCCAGGCAGGCCGCAATCTGGTTGCCGCACGGCGTACCGGCAGCGACCATCCGGCGGAGTCGATGGTCGGCGAATACGTCTCGGGAAATTATTTTTCTCTCTTCGGTATTGGCGCCTATGCCGGGCGTGTGTTCTCCGCGCAGGATGATCGCAAAGGCGCGGATCCGGTAGCGGTGATGAACTATCGCACCTGGGTGCAGAAGTACGGGCAGGACCCATCCATTGTGGGCGGAGCTTTTGCTTTTAACGGGAAGTCCTTTACGGTGGTCGGCATTGCGCCACCGGGATTTTTCGGAGACCGGTTGGAGACCGATCCGCCGGCATTCTGGATTCCCCTGTCCGACGAACCGCTCCTGACCACCTCCAGCGCGCTGCTTGATCAGCCGCATTTGAGCTATCTGGATTTGATGGGAAGAATCGAGCCGGGCGCGGATGTGAAACGCATCGAAGCGCAAATGAAAGTTGAGTTGCAGCAGTGGCTGTCGAGTCCGATTGCGGAGATCAAGACCGAAGAACGCGGCTTGATCTCCAAGCAGACTTTGCACTTCGCGCCCGGGGGGTCGGGGGTGCGCGCGATGAGGGATGCATATCAGGACGGCCTGCACTTGCTGATGTGGATTTCCGGTTTCGTCCTGATGATCGCCTGCGCCAACGTCGCCAACCTGATGTTGGTTCGCGCCACCACCCGCAAGCAACAAACCTCGATCCGCGCTGCCCTGGGGGCGCCGCGCTCACGGCAGATACGGCAGGTGCTGACCGAGAGCACGTTGCTCGCTTTGCTGGGCGCGGTTGCCGGAGTCGGTTTAGCCTATGGAGGCACACGGCTGATTCTGCACCTGGCTTTTCAGAAGAGCTACGTGCCCATTCAGGCCTCGCCTTCGCTGCCGGTTTTGGGTTTTACCTTTGCCGTGTCGTTGCTGACCGGAATTCTGTTTGGAGTTGCTCCGGCTTGGATGACGGCCAATGCCAATCCCGCCGAGGCCTTGCGTGGCGCGAACCGCTCCACGGCGCGAGGAGGTTCGTGGACGCAGAAGTCACTGGTGGTGTTGCAGGCGGCGTTGTCCCTGGTGTTGCTGTGCGCGGCTGGTTTACTGATGCAAAGCCTGCGAAACATGCACAATCAGCATTTCGGGTTTGAGACTGCGAATCGCTACCTCCTGCATGTTGATCCGCAGATGGCAGGCTACAAGCCGGATCAGCTCGATGCGCTCTACCGGCAGTTACGCGGGACCCTGGCCGCAGTTCCCGGCGTCAAGAAAGTCAGCTACTCGCTCTACATGCCGATGGAGGGAAACAACTGGGGCGAAACCGTTTTCATCGAAGGCCAGGCTCCGCCTCCGCCCGACAGTAACGAGAACCAGACCTCCTGGGTGCGGGTCAGCGATGGATACTTCGATTTGATCGGAACCAAAATCGTGGAAGGCCGGGCCATCTCTGACCAGGACACGCAGGTCACGCGACCGGTCGCGATGGTCAACCGCACTTTCGAGAACAAGTTCTTTAAGGGTGAGAGCGCACTGGGGAAACACATCGGCGACCTGGATGCGAAGTACTCAGGCAAGTTTGAGATCATCGGCGTAACCGAGGACACCGAGTATCGCGGCCCCAAGCGCAAGATTCCGCCCATGTTCTTTCTACCCGCGGCGCAGAAGATGACCTACGACCTGTTGCAGGAGAATCGATTTGAAGACGCCAACCACTACCTCGACTCGATAGAAATCGAAACCGTGGGCCTGCTTCAGGGTCTGGAGCCGCAAGTGCGGCAGGCGGTAGCGCAGGTGAATCCCAACCTGGCGATCATCGACTTCACCAGCTTCGCGGAGACGGTGGAAGCGAATTTCAGCCAGCAGGAAATGATCGTAAAGCTGACGTCGCTATTCGGGTTCCTGGCGCTGGTGCTGGCTTCGATCGGTCTTTATGGCGTGACCGCGTATTCGGTGGAGCGCCGCACCAGCGAGATCGGCATTCGTATGGCGCTGGGGGCGAACCGCCTGAACGTCCTCAAACTGGTGCTGCGCGGGGCCTTTCTGCAAATTGGAATCGGGTTGCTGATTGGCATTCCCGTTACCATCCTGGGCGGGCGGGCCATGGCGGCCCAGTTGTTTGGAGTGAAGCCGTATGACCCGGGCATTCTGCTGGTGACAACGGCGGTGTTGAGTTTCGCGGCTTTGGTTGCGTCGGTAATTCCAGCGCGTCGGGCGGCATCGATTGAGCCGATGCGGGCGCTGAGGAACGAATAGCCGCGGAGGCTCTAAAATCCCTTATTGACAGGCTTACCCAACCCGGATAAAGTCCTGAGTCAAGTTTGCTCCCCTTTGCGCCCTGCGTTCCCGTTTGCGCCGGGATGCCGATAGTTTTTCCAGAAAATTCCTACGGAGACTGCATGATGCTCAAGAAATTCCTGTTCGCGACCATTCTGATTGCCCTGGCCAGCCTGGTTCTGCTCGGCGTGCCGGCTTCCTCCACTTCGAACGAAAAAATTTCAGCCCGGGTACTTACGGAGACGGCAAACGGCGGCAGCACTGAGGCCATTGTTGTATTGCGCGCCCAGGCGGACCTTTCCCCGGCCGCCACTCAGCGTACCAAGCTCGAAAAGGGACGCTATGTGGTCAACGCGCTGCGCCAGATTGCGGACCGGACACAAGGGCCGATCATCAATCTGTTGCAGGAGCGGGGAGTTTCCTATCAGAGTTTTTACATCGTGAACATGATCAAGATCACCGGCAATCGCGCGCTGATGGAGGAACTGGCGGCGCGGACCGATATCGCCAGCATTGATGCCAATCCACGCGTGCGCACCGCGCTTCCGCATGGAACCGCATTCGACGCCGCGCCCGTCACCAAGAACATTGAATGGAACGTCACCCGCGTGCATGCGCCGCAAGTGTGGAAGCTGGGTTTCCACGGAGAAGGCATGGTAGTCGCCGGCGCCGACACCGGAGTGCAATGGGACCATCCCGCGCTGAAATCCCATTACCGCGGCTGGAATGGCAGCCAGGTGGACCACGACTACAACTGGCATGACGCCAGCCCCGAGCACTCGCCCACTCCGGTCGATCCCAATTCTCACGGCACCTTTACGGTGAGCGAGATGGTGGGTTATGACGGCGGCAGCAATGTGCTGGGGGTTGCGCCGGGCGCGCAGTGGATTGCCTGCCGCAACATGGATCCCAACGGCACCGGCTCTCCTACCAGCTATTCCGAGTGCTTTCAGTTCCTGATCGCGCCCTATCCGGTGAACGGCGATCCCAAACAGGGCGATCCTACGAAGGCGCCGGATTCCATCAACAATTCGTGGATCTGTCCGCCGAGCGAGGGCTGCTCGACCGAGACGCTCCGCAAAGTTGTGAATGCCGTGCGCGCGGCGGGGATCTTTCCCGCCATGGCGGCAGGAAACAGCGGCTCGGGTTGTTCCTCGGTGGACACGCCTCCGGCGATCTATGCCTCAGCGGTATCGGTGGGAGCGATGGATTCGGAGAACAACATTGCCAGCTTCAGCAGCCGCGGGCCGGTCACCGCGGATGGCAGCAATCGCTTGAAGCCGGAGCTCTCTGCGCCGGGCGAGGATATTCGCGGCGCAGTTCCGACCAATCAATATTCGTCGGGCTGGTCCGGGACCTCGATGGCGGCGCCGCACGTGGCTGGGGGCGTAGCCCTGATCTGGCAGGCGAAGCCGGCGCTGGACGGAGACATCACCAATACCGAGAAACTTCTGGCCAAGACGGCGTTGCACTTGAAGAGCAGCCAGAACTGCGGCGGTTCCGGGCAGAAGATTCCCAATAATGTTTTTGGATATGGGCTGATTAATTTGTTTAATGCGGTCGAGGCGCCATAGGGGCGGGGACATCCGCCCCGCTCTTAGTGCGTTCTTTGGGACGCATGCTGCTTTCCTGTGGGCGCCTGCTGAATGATCTCGAACACGACGCCAAAGTTGTGGGCGCCGCCAATTTCTGCTGTGCTGTACAGGTTCCCTGACCCATCGAAGATGAGGCCGGAGGGGCCTGCGCCGTCAGCGCATTTTTGTTGTGAGCAGAAGTTGTAGAGCACCGATTCTTGCGCGGGCGCAACGATCTTGAAAACTGTACCACCTTGGGCCGACCCTCCAGCGAAGGTCGTCCCATAGAGCGTCTCGCTGTTCGCATCCACCCGCACCCCTGCTATCGGGTCGTTTCCGTCCAGGCCATTGAAGCAGAATGACTGCCCTTTTCCGTTTGCCGGAGTGAAGCGGAAGATGCCACCATTTTGCTTCCGACATCCCGACGAAACCGTTGTGTACAGAGTGCCCCGCTTGCCGATGCTTACGTTTGCGGACGGCCCTCCGCCAGCCCTGAATGGTGAAAGAAAGCGGTAAAGTACGGTCTCGGTCCATCCATTGGCGCTGGGGGAGAGCTGATAAACCGTCCCGCCCCCTTGCCCTTTCTCGGATCCCCCGAGCCAGGTGGTACCGTAAAGGTTGCCAGCTTTATCGAAAGTTATACCCGCCAGGGGCTTATCGCCATCAGGGCAGACGGGATACCCACCAGCGCCGCAAAACGTGTAAAGAACGCTCTCCGTCCACCCGCCCAGATCAGGCGATAACTCAAAAACCGTTCCGGCGCCAGTCGGTCCCGTGCCGCCGACGGTTGTCGTGCCGTAAATGTTCCCCAATCCGTCAAAGGTCAGTTCGCTAACCGGCGCACCTCCGTCCAAGCACAGGTTGTTCATCTCGTCTGCGCAAAATGCATGTAACACGGTTTCCGTCCATCCGCCGCCTGGGACAGTGGGCGGCGACAGTTCGAAGACTGTTCCGCACCCTCGTGAGTCGAATGAGCAGTCCTGTCCTCCGCCATTAACTGTGGTGCCGTAGAGGTTGCCCGCGGTGTCGAAAATGACCCTCGCCTGAGGGTGCGCGCCGTCGAGGCATTGGTTGCCGAACACACTCGTACAGAAACTGTACAGGATCGTGTTACTCCAGGTGCCATCACCGTTCGGTGAGAGTTCGAACACCGTGCCGCAGCCGCCGGAACACGTCGAAATCCCCCCCGCATCGGTGGTGCCGTATAAGTTCCCACTTTTGTCAAAGGTGAGGGGGCCCATTGGAATCGCTCCGTCACTCGTTCCGCCAGCAAAGCTCCACAGAACTTTGTACTGTGTCTGCGCAAGTATTGGGGCACAGCTTATCGCTAGCATTAACGCGCAAAGCAAGAGCTTTTTCATGGCACCCTCCAAAGAATCGCACGAATCATATCTCCGACCACCCCAGAAGAAAGCCGGTCCCGCAGTAACTTGTCACTCTTAATCACCGCCCAAACACATAAGCCGCGCCCGGTGAACTGCTTTTTGGAGCGCCTGCAACCATGATGCCTCGGCTGACGCCGATCGAGACGCCCATCAGGTCGGCGGAGGCGCCGTCCGAAGCTGTCGCTTCGGCGTAGGCGTGGCGGGTGTTCTTCCATCCGGTGTGGGGGCGTATGTAGGCGTAGGCCGCACCCTGTTCCAGATTATTTCCGATATTTGCGCCCGGCCCGCCGACGGCTATGGCCTGCTCGCTCTCGGCCACGGCCACCGATTGGCCAAAGCTGTCGCCCTCGATCGCATCCGGCGCTCCGAGCACGGCGTTATAGTTGCCGGTACTTGCCCAGCCGGCGGGCGGCTCGAGGTAAACGTAGGCAGCGCCGAAAAAGTTGTATGCGCCGGGCGCGCCCGCCACGACCGTGCCGCCACGGATGGCCACTGAGAATCCGACGTTGTCACTGCCGTGGCCATTGAAAGTGCTCAGCTCGGCAGTCTCGGTCATATCGGCCCATCCGCCCGCGGGTTTCACGTAAACGTATGCGGATCCCTGAAAATTATTGTGACCGAATGATCCGGCCACCACGGTGTCGCCGCTGATGGCGACCGAGCACCCGAGGTAATCCAGAATGCCGCCGCTGTCGGAAGCGCTAAGCTCGGCACTCTGCGCGCAACCACCCTTGCTGCAAGTGAAAACGTAAACCCGGCCGGAGAAATTGTTGACGAAGAATGCTCCGACAGCGATGGTGCCACCGCTGATGCCGACGCTGTTGCCGAAAGCATCTCCGGGCAAGCCGTCAGAGGCAGTGAGTTTGAAGGTCTCCGTCATGTCTTTCCAGCCGCCGGCGGGTTTCACGAAAACGTAAACCGCCCCTGGAGTGGCTGCCTGCGCTTTGAAGTTCGAAGTGTTCGCCGCGCCTACCACGATGATGTCGCCGCTGACAGCTACCGAGGTGCCAAACCCTTGTCCACTGTCGGATGAACTCAGCGTGGCGGTCTGGGTCATATCCGACCAGCCGCCCGCCGGCTTCACGAATACGTCCACGGTGCCGAAATCTTCGATATTGGCATCGAAATTCCCCACCACGACCGTATCGCCGCTGATCGCGATGGAGATACCAAACCAGTCGTTCTTCACCCGGTTGGAGGGCGTGAGCTCGGCAAGCTGTTGCCAGTTGGCGGCGATGGCGATCCCGGATAAAGCCAACGCAGCGCAAAGGATCAGAATCGAAGTCATGAACGGTTTTCGCATTGCGGGCCCCTTGCAAATCGACGATGGCTGGTTTGGTTGAGTCCCTGGGAGGCGACGGCAACCGAGGGCCAATTGTGCTCTCCGGCGGGGCGGGCGTCAAGAGCGGTGCTTCTTCCAAAAGCCGCGCGGGGCTAGGAGATTCGGGCCGTTACCTCGGTCACATGCCGGGAGCCGGGTTCCAACCTAAGCTATCTGTGATGGCCTGGTACTTCACCTTCTTCTTTATTTCGGGGTTGTGCGGCATTGTGTATGAGCTGGTCTGGCTGCGGCTGGCCATGGCGCAGTTCGGCGTGACCACAGCGCTGACTTCGATTGTGCTGTCGATGTTCATGGCTGGATTGGGCCTCGGCTCCTGGGCGGCGGGCAGCCTGGTGCGGGCCTACGGCAAGCGCGTCACGGTCCATCCGCTGAAACTGTACGGCATGACCGAGTTGCTGATTGGCTGTTCCGCGCTGGTGGTTCCCCTGCAACTTTCGTACGGACATCGCCTGCTGGAAGCAATGGCGGCGCAGGCCGCGGTTTCTTCCGCTGCATACTATCTGGCTTCCGGCGCCTGGCTGGCGTTGACGCTGGTGCCGTGGTGCGCTTGCATGGGCGCCACGATTCCCTTGGTGATGTTTGCGATTCGCACCGAGGCGGGAAGCGAATCGCGGCGCTCCTTCAGCTTCTTGTATCTGGCCAACGTTGTGGGCGCGATTGCCGGCGCAGTGCTTGCGCCTTTGCTGATCGAGCTTGGCGGGTTTCACGCGACTCTGCGGGTGGGGGCGGCCTTGAACGCTGCAATTGCGCTGGGCGCTTTTTCGCTGGCGATCGCATCCGGAGGGGTCGTTTATGGCGCTGCTGGGGCGAAAGCTCCCGCGAACGTTCCTCGAAACCGAACGCCGCTGCTTCTCCTTTTTCTGACCGGGCTTACCACCATGGGAATGGAGGTGATCTGGATCCGGCTGTTCACCCCCTACGTGGGCCCGGTGGTCTATGCCTTTGCCACCATCCTGGCGGCATATCTGTTCGCGACCTTTCTCGGCTCACGGCTCTACCGCCAGTGGAGTGTCCGCGGGCGGCGCGAGAGTCCGCTGGCATGGGTTGCTCTGGTGCCGCTGGGAATGCTGGCGCTGGTGACTTCCGATGTCAGGCTGACACTCGATTCCACCATGCGGGTGTTTTTCGGGATTGCGCCCTTTGCCGGAGTGATGGGCTTTCTGACCCCGCTGTTGGTGGACCGCTGGTCGGCGGGAGATCCTGATCGCGCCGGCAAGGCGTATGGGATCAACGTGGTCGGCTGCATCGTGGGGCCATTGTTGAGCGGCTTCCTGCTGCTGCCGTTTCTCGGCGAGCGCTGGTCCACACTTATTTTGACTTTGCCGTGGCTGGCGATGGCGATTGGCGCGGCTTACACCGCCCAGTCTCGCCTGGCGACGCGAGCGGTAACGTACGGCGCTGCCATCGCGGCGTTAATCATCCTCTTCTTTACTCAGGATTTCGCAACCCAGTATCCCGAGCGTGAAGTCTTACGCGACAGTACGGCTACGGTGATCGCGACCGGCGAAGGCATGCGCAAACGGCTGGTGATCAACGGAGTTGATATTACGGCGATGGTGCCGATTCCCAAGATGATGGCGCACCTCACCCTGGCGTCGCTGCCCCAGCCGCCGCGCGATGCGCTGGTGATTTGCTTTGGGATGGGAACCACGTTCCGCTCCGCGATGTCGTGGGGAATCCAGTCAACCGCGGTGGATCTGGTGCCCAGCGTACCCAAGCTATTCACTTACTATCACCGTGACGGCGGAAGGATTTTGGCGTCGCCACGAGCGCGAGTGGTGATCGACGATGGGCGGCGTTTTCTGGAACGCTCGCCGCAGGAGTATGACGCCATCATCATTGACCCGCCACCGCCGGTGCAGGCGGCAGGTTCAAGCCTGTTGTACTCGGAAGATTTCTACGCTGTGGCCAGAAAACGGCTGCGGCCGGGCGGCATCCTGCAACAGTTTCTGCCGGATGGGGTCAACGATGCCAACGACAATCAGTTGAAAGCTTCGGTGGCCCGCGCGTTACAGAATTCTTTCCCCTACGTGCGGATCTTCCAGTGGAACGGGAGGCAGGGCTGGCATTTCCTGGCCAGCGATCAGCCGATCCCGGTGCGCACCGCGGCGGAATTGGCCGAGCGCATGCCGGCAGCGGCGGTGGCCGACATGCTGGAGTGGGGTCCGGCGAAGACTGCCGAGAAGCAGTTCGATTTGTTACTTGCGCGCGAAACCACGCCCGAGCAGATGATTGCGCTCTCGCCGCGGACTCCCGCCTTGCAGGATGACCGTCCCATCAACGAGTACTACCTGTTGCGCCATCCCGGCAGCGTGCTGAGTTTTTGATCTGCCATTTTGACAGGGCTTCTGCATCTGGCTAAGCTGTGCAGGGGATGACTGTCTCACTCTTCATTTATGCGATGTTGGGGGTCGCGACCTTTCCCTTCATCTACTA
This sequence comes from Terriglobales bacterium, assembly GCA_050745985.1. Classification (GTDB taxonomy): domain Bacteria; phylum Acidobacteriota; class Terriglobia; order Terriglobales; family Acidobacteriaceae; genus JABCZH01. The sequence continues at coordinate 92,630 of JBOGLG010000007.1, forward strand.
TCTGATCTCCCTGTACAGCGCCTGGGGGTTCTTCCGTCGCCGCGTTCCTTCCCAGAAGAGCCAGTTTACTCCGCCGGTCAGCAACCTGAAGCCGATTCGGGGAGTCGATCCCGACGCCTACGAGAATTTTGCCAGTTTCTGCCGCCAGGATTATCCCGACTACGAATTACTGTTTTGCGTGGGCGAGCCGGACGACCCGGTGGTGCCGGTTCTCGAGAAACTTCAGCGGGATTTTCCCGAGCGGCGGATCACCGTGCTGTTTGGCACTTCCGGCAATGCCGCGAATGACAAGGTGGCGAAGCTGGCGCGGCTGGTGAGCGAAGCGCGGAATGAGGTGGTGGTCATCAGTGATAGTGATGTACGCGCTCGTCCGGATTATCTGCGCACCGTGGTGGCGCCGCTGGCCGATCCGAAAGTCGGCGCGGTGACCTGCTTCTATGTGCCCACCGAGGAAAAGACGCTGGCCGAGAGCTTGCAGACCATCGGAATGGTTTCCGATTTTTACGCCGGCATTCTGGTGGCGCGGCAGCTAGATGGAGTGAAGTTCGCGCTCGGTCCCACGATTGCCACGACGCGTACGCGCCTTGCGGGATTCGGCGGCTACAAGGCCATCGAGAACCAGCCGGGTGACGACCTGCTGGTGGGACGGCTGATCGCGGAACAGGGTTACGAGGTAGAACTGCTTCCTTATACCGTTCTCACGGTGGCAGATTACGGGTCCATGCCGGACCTGCTGCACAAGCGTATGCGGTGGGTGGTGGTGATGCGCCACATGCGTCCGTGGGGACACCTGGGGTTGCTGTTCACTCAGGGATTGCCCTGGTCTCTGGCTGCGATTGCGATTCGACCCACGTCCACGGTGGCGTTGGCATATCTTGGCGCGTATGTCGGGCTGCGGCTGGCCATGACGTGGCTGATCGGCGTCCGAGGATTGAAAGACCGGGCGTTGTGGAAGAAGCTGTGGCTGATTCCGGTGTGGGACGCGATGGCGTTTTTCATCTGGCTCTTCAGCTTCGTTCGCAGCAGTATCCGCTGGCGCGGGGGAGAATATTACATTCGCGACGGCCAGTTGGTGCCGGTGACCGCGAATCAGACGGAAAAATAGCTGGCTTTTCTCCGCGAACTCGGTGGCTCTACTCTGCGAACTCGGCGATTCAAGATTTGGCCTTGAGTTAGAAGACCCTGAAACGCAGAGGTGATTGGCGACAAATCTAACTGTCGACTGGTTTTCTTCGCGAACTCGGTGGCCTTACTCCGTAAACTCCGCGATTCAAGGTTTGGTCTTGTGTTGGAAGACCATGAAACGCAGAGTTCGCCGAGAACAGCAATGGAGCCCGCGGAGAAAGTCAGGTGACTGACGTTGATCGGTGGGGGGGAATCTTATGTTTTGGTCGGGGCGCGCGGATTTGAACCGCGGACCCCCTGCGCCCAAGGCAGGTGCGCTACCAGGCTGCGCTACGCCCCGACTCTTTGTGAAGGCCTGGGTCGATTATAGCCGACCACTCGTTCCTGGCCCGGCCCCATAGCTCACATTTACTACTCACGGTACAGCCTCTTCCCGGCAAGACCTACGGCTTTAATGGGATTCCAGTTCAGCCCGATGACGCTTAGCGTGGAGCCAGTCGAAAGCGGTGCGCTGTGCGTACCGACGAATGCAGCCGCCGAAGGCCGAGTCGGTGCTTGACGAACCTGCGCTGCCGACGTCAACGCTGGAGCCGCAGCTTCGGACGACTTCACCATCGGAGGAACAGTGTTATGAAGAAAATGCTTCTTTTGGTAGCTCTCGGGATGTTCTGCGCTTCCCTGGCCGTGGCGCAAGACACTCCCACAGGTCAGGCGGCAACTCCCAGTACAAGCACCTCGGCAGGCGCAACCACGATCCAGGGTTGTCTTAGCGGAGGTGATGGGAACTATATGTTGACCGAGGACGGCACCGGCGCAAGCTACAAACTGGTTGGCGACGAAACCCAGCTAAGAAAGCACATGGGCCACGAAGTGGCGGTTACGGGCCAATCAACGAACGACTCCGGATCCCAGGCCTCTGCCGCGGAACAGGAACAACCCCAGCCATCGGCAAACAGCTCGGGGGGCACCACGATCCAGGTAGCCAATGTGAAGATGATCGCGAAACAGTGTCGTGGTGCTGCGGACACCTCGCCGCAGCACTAGGTTCGGTTCGAGCGCTGCGTGGGTGCGTCCCCAAGAGCCACGCAGCGCATCGTTTTAATTGCGTGAACCTGCTTGAGTCTTGAAGCGTTTCCTAGGCAGAATTCCGGAATCATATTTAGGCGGCGGATCTCAGCTGTGGGCCTCCGAGCAGGGCGCGCATTTCGTCAGGCGTAGCAATCTCGAATTCCGGGATGGAGTTCGCCAACTGAAGCCTGTCTCCCACGGCTTTGGTGGGGTTGAACAACTTGAAGCGAATGTCGTGGTCATAGGCCCAGCGTTGCAGGAACATCAGCATACCCAGGCGGCCACCCTCGATTGAGGGTACGCGCGACAGATCGAGCAAAATAGTGTGAACATCGTTTTGCAGCAGCACCGCGTTGCGCAACTTGAAAGCGCTGTCGCTCTGCACGATCCTTCCATCGCACTCTACAACCGCCACATCGTTGATTCTCTCCGTGTGAATATCCAGCATACCTTCGTCTCCCTCGAGTCCTCCGATATGGTGAGCACGAGTCGTGCCATCCCGGCTGAAGCAGGCAAGAGATAAGCCGTTGAGGGAGGCAGGAATTTCGGGAAAACACTGGGAAAATTCGCGCTACAGCGAATGCTGTACTGAGGCCCTGGCACTCGGAGCGTCCTGTCCGGGCCTTGGTTGAGATGAGAGTGTGTCCCCCGTGTGGGCTGTAGGCCGGAACCGGGAACGCTCCAGACCGGGCAGCCCGGCCAACCCGCCCTTTACCCAAAGCATCTTGTCACAGTGCCAAGAGGCTACAGGACGATTCCCATGGTTCATCGTGGCGCGACGAAATCCGGTGCAGTGAGCGAGATAGTGCTCACGGGCAGTGGCATGATCATGTTCATACCACTACTCCTGATCCTGATAGCTTCGCTCGCAGGGTTCGATGCGTTTCGGTGAACGGTTTGTCGCCATTCGTCACGCCAGTGCCACAAGGAGGCATTTGTGTACTACGTGATCGAAACGACTCGATGGTGTATTGCCTTGCATCGCGAGGCCGAGATGAAGCTCACTTTTAAACGCGATTACTTACCGGAGCGGAAACTGTGGCGAGATTTTCTGGTTTCTGCAGAGCCTCTTCTAGGTGTCACGAGCAAGTGAACTTCAAAGGCCCGCAAATCATGTCTCACAAGAGATCGTTCGTGGTGTCGGCGGTTTTGCCACGCTGCGTTTGTTTGATGGCGCTGATGGTATTTTGCGGCTCGCTTGCGTCGTTGGGGCAAAGCCAGGTGCAGACTCAGGGGCAGACTTCGCCTCAGACTTCGCCGGCGGTCTCCGGGACCCAGGCAGCGCCCGCGCCTGCAACCCCGGCCCAAGGCTCCGCGGCCGAGCCCCCTGCTGGAGTCACACCTGCGCCGTCATCCTCTTCTTCTTCCGAGGTCCCCAAGCCCCCGACCCCGCCGCCGGCTGACACCTCCCAGGCGGAGACCGATCAGGACAGCGGAGTTTTCGTGTTCAAGAAACGAGTGGAGGAGGTGATCCTGCATGCCACGGTGGTCGATGAGCAGCAACACCTGGTTCCCGATCTCGACCGCAGTGCATTCTCGGTATTTGAAAGCGGAGTGCCGCAGACGATCACATCGTTTCATCGCGAAGATGTTCCCGTAGCAATGGGAATCGTAATTGATAACTCTGGATCCATGCGTGACAAGCGGAACAAGGTGAATGAGGCGGTGCTTAACCTGATCAGGCAAAGCAATCCCGGAGACCAGATATTCGTGGTCAACTTTAGTCAGGATGGCTATCTTGACCAGGATTTCACCTCTGACGTCAACCTGGTGCGGGGGGCCCTCCAACGAGTGTCGATGCGAGGCAGCACCGCGCTGTACGATGCGATCGTGGCCTCAGCCATCCATCTGAAGAACAACCGCGCCCTGGATAACCAAGTCCTGCTGGTAATTACTGACGGACGGGACAACGACAGCCGGGAAACGTTGCGGGAGGCCAGGCTGCGATTGCAGCAGCAGAATGGCCCAACGTTGTATGCCATCGGCCTGCTGGGAGATGGCATCGATCTTAAAGACCAGGAGATCCTGGGCGCTTTGGCGGGCAGCACGGGCGGAGCCGCGTTCTTCCCCCGCAGCCTGGACGAACTGGACAGCATTAGTCGAGCCATAGGCCACGATATTCGCAGCCGATACACCATTGGCTACAAGTCCAGCAACGAGCGGCACGATTCCGGATATCGGGCGATTCGCGTCGAGGCGCAATCCCGTACCTATCGCCAGCTGAAGGTTCGAACCCGCACCGGGTACTATCCGGGCGAATCGGTGCGCTAGAAACGGATTTCACCAGCGTCCATCAGGTATTCCCTGTATGTTTTGCCCTCAAAGTTGTGAGAATCCTGTGAGAACTGTGCGAATCCTGCGGGCGGAAAGGGAGGCCGGCAACGGACGCCGCCAGGCCTACATCCAAGAGTAATGTTTAACCCCCCGCGGAAAGAGCCGTCGGAACCGCCGGCAACCTCGTCAGCTCCCAGCGAGCTTCCGCAGCCGCAACAAGCCCTCTTTCATGAAGTGTTGGCTTTGTTTGAAAAGAAGAAAGTCCGCTACGCGGTGTCCGGAGCATTTGCACTCAGAGAGCACACGCGGATTTATCGGGATACCAAAGACCTGGACGTTTTCATGACCGCCGAGACGGCCGTGACGGCCATCGGATATCTTCTCAAGCACGGGTTCGTATGCGAGGTTTGCGACCCGATTTGGCTGTTCAAGGCGCATCGTGACGATTTCTTCGTGGACCTGATCACCGGGATGAGCAACGCCGCAATCGTTGTAGAGTCCTCGTGGATTGACCGGTCGCGGCCGGCTGTCGTTCATGGAGTCCGGACCAGGGTGCTGGCGCCGGAGGAGTTGCTGGCGTCCAAGCTATTTGTAACCCGCCGCGAGCGTTTTGACGGCGCCGACGTTGCGCATGTGATTTACGGAACCTGCGGAAACCTGGACTGGGAACGGGTGCTGCACCTTGTGGGCGACAATTGGGAGATGCTGCTCTGGGCGCTGGTGCTGTTCCGCTATTGCTATCCTGCCCAAACCCATTACGTTCCACAGACGGTATGGCAAACCCTGCTGGCACGTTTTCAGAGCGCCGTTTCGCAGCCCGATCCCACGGCCAGATTTCGTGGCAGCCTGGTGGATCCTAAGATGTTCGCTATCGACGTCAACGAATGGGGTCTGGACAATCTGTTGGCGGAGTACAGGAACCGGCGCCTGCAAACCATTCCGCCGTCGCCCCGTGTCAGCCATCAGGTTGACACCGTAACTTCCGGAATACGATGAGAATCGCCGCTACCGCTGACCTGCATTTCACGGCCTCGCGACAAAGCGCCCTGCACGAACAGTTCGGCGTGGTTCGCGATGAGGCGGATGTGTTGGTATTGGCGGGCGACCTTACAAACTATGGACAACCGGAGGAAATGGCGCCTCTTCTGAATGTAGTGGTCCGCTCGCGAATTCCGACGGTTGCCGTACTGGGAAATCATGACTACGAAAGCGGCAAGCAATCGGAACTCATGGCAATGATGGCGACCGCCGGGATCAAGGTTCTGGACGGGACTGCCTACGAGCGGGACGGTGTGGGCTTTGCCGGAACCAAAGGCTTTGTAGGTGGTTTCGGTCGAGGCATGCTGACCGCTTTTGGAGAGCCGGCAATCAAGAATTTCGTCAAGGCTTCGATCGATGAGGCCCTGAAGCTGGAGCGGGCCATGTCGCAGTTGCGGACCCAAAAGCGCGTCGTCGTCCTGCACTATTCACCCATTTCCGGGACCGTCATGGGCGAAGCACCGGAAATCTTTCCCTTTCTTGGAACGTCCCGGCTGGCAGAAGTTGTGGACCGCCACGGTGCGGACCTGGTCCTGCACGGACACGCTCACCATGGACGGCTGGAGGGACGAACGGCTGGCGGAGTCCCGGTCCAGAATGTCGCGGTCACCTTGGTCCAGACGCAACTGGCATCGAAAATCTATCGCGTCTTCGACATCTAAGTTGGACGGGGAGGATGGCGTGACCCGACCTGACATCGTTCAGCTTCGAATCGTGTCCAAACGAGGAAACGATAAAAACTCGTGCCGCCATCGTCCCCAGCAATTCGGAGTCTAGGCGATCGGAATGCGATCCTGTATCCGGTGGGAACGGTAACCCTTGCGGAGAAAGACTTCATGAGTCCCCTGGCGGCTACAGTAGGAACCGGAACGGGCGTAGTAACTTAAAGATTAATCCAGTCTTTACCTGATTGCCTGTCACAACAATTTGTATTCATCTAGGTTGACCGTCCTAAAGAATTGTGCCAGAAGAGTGGGAGGCGTATGGAGGCCGGCGTCTCAGCGACGGAGTTGCGCACCTGGAAAGACCTCTATATGGCTGCGCTGTTTGAGAGCGACAAGCCAAGAATTGCGGAGAGGATTGCCGAGGCGCAACTCGCAATCGTGACACGCAAGCGAAGGCTGACCCTTTCGGCAACCGATGTACGGGAACAGCATACGCTCGACAACGCACTCTTTTCGCTTGAGGCGCTCAGACTTTGCCTGTCCATCCCTCCCCCAGGAGTTTCCGCAGGCTGGCGCAGCAGGTCGGTTAGCGCTCTCGAACCGCACACTTAAGGCTGTGGTCGTCCCAGAATTCGAGTGGTTAAGGCAGATTTGCCGGGAAGGAGTTTCTTTCAAAGATGTTCTGGATCTCGATGGGGCGAATATCGAGGTCCGCTGTTTCGCGTCCATGCCAGCCGGGCTCCAGATTGCATCCGTACTGCCGGGCCACAATAGATGCGGCGTTCTGGTAGCTGGCGGCGATTACGCGCAGCACTTCGGGGGCGTTCTGCCCGGTTTCTCTCAGAAAATAGAACTCGTATTTCATTTGAAGCTAGCCGGAGCGGCCGTGAGGGTCAAACGTCAGTACTTCTGACACTAACCCATGGCCGCTCCTAGATCCGTGGCACAAGGACCATATCCACAATCTGACGATAGAGGACGCGCGATATCCCCGCAATCGGGTGAATTCTGTATGCCCTCTTACTCCCAGGTTGTTGCAACCAGAGGGCTGAAATACCCTTCGACGTCCTATCCCCGTGTCCAATAGTTCTTTCGGACGATCGCTCCAAGAATGATCAAGAAGGCGCACAAGCGGACGATATAAGTCCAAGGGCTACCGTCATGGGAACCGGCAATGCTAAGAGAGACGACACGATTCACCGCCTCAATGGCGAATGCCAGGGCGAAAGCCATAAACAGGGAATCGCGGGTTCGAGTGTAGAATTTCAGAAAAAAAACGCTCGCCGTGAGCGAGGCCATTACCACGACGCCCACCAGGAAGGAATCCAGTTTCATGTTATTCCCCCTCCCAAATCAGTCCGTATATCAGCAGCATCATCGCGATGGCAGCAAACCAGAGCCTCCAGCGATAAAGGTCGACGGTCGGCAGAAGGACTAGATCAACGAAAACCAAAAGGTTCGACAGCGCGAGACCCAGGAAGCAAAGACTACTCCAGAGCAAGAGCCTTTTTCTGCCTCTGAAATACCCTCGCAACAGCAAAATGCAGCAGGCGAAAGTCACCAGAGTCCCAAGCAGGTAAACGATTGGTCCGATCATTGTCCACGATCCTTTGTGAAGCGAAACGCTTTGGCAAATTCGCGCATCGCCGGGGAGCCTTTCGAATGAATCAGTGTAGATATTCGCACGATTTCCCGGCGGTACACCGCATCCAGTGCCCGGACCAAACCGTCTCTTTCTTCAGTGGAGTTGTAGGTGTAGCCTTCGATCGTTCCCGACGGTCCCGCAGCCAAATTCCGGTGGGACAAATCCTTCAGAATTCGTCCGGCAAAATCAGCGTCCACATAAAGGGCCTTGGCCATCGTCTTGGGAGACCATTCCCTGGGTCGCGCAGCCCACAATAACAACAGCGCCTCCAGGTGGGGTACGCTGTCAATTTCGTCGAGCACGAACTGATCAATCTGATTGTTGATTTCCTTTTCGTCTGCCATTGCGCGTCGCGTCTCGTCCAACGTCGGGGAAAAACGGTTCACTCAAAATTCGCGCTCAGTGAAAACGACCACCAGGTCCGAGCAGGCTCAGACTGCCCAATATGGGCTGCATCGCCATGTCCCGAACGGGCGCCGCTCCGGAATCAAATGGTGTGGCCGGACGCTGCGCGTCCGGGGGCAACCTGCCAGAACGGTGCCTCGCAAACTTGGAGTCTGGAATTCGTCGGCAGAGTTCCGCCGCAGAGGCCCAGACGAACCCGCGTGTAGTTAATCTTAAGCTCTAGCGTCAGCCGAATACCAGAAAAACTCTAGCATCGCGACGCATTTCTTGTAGAAAACAACTTCTCCGCGGCAGGAGCCATCCTTGTTATGCGCTGGGCCGAAATGAGGCCCTTCGCGGTTGCGCAGTGAAACAAGTGAAACAAGGAGGTAGAAATGTGGCAAAGAGTACTCTTGCCGTGCTTGCCGTTCCCGTTGTTGCTGCTTTTCTTGGCGTACAAGCAATGGGACAAACATCAGGAAATCAACAGCCGGTTATCGCGGCTTCGTTCGCTGGGAGCTCTTTGACGTGTTCGCAGCCTCCAACGGAAAGGCTCATCGTTCCCAAGGCGGTCGAAAAACGGGCAAGACTCAAAGCCCACCTAATGAACCTGTTGCGCGAAAGCCTCTACGACGATTCGAAAGGAATCGTGGACCTGGCGCGGGAAAAGGAGATCGCGAGTCTTGTAAATAAGCTGAGAAAGGAAAGCCCAGTGCAGGGGAGTGAATGACCACTGCCTCGAGGTCAGTCGTCCCCTGTCTGACCTCGATCTTTGTGCCGGAAATCCGTACCGAAGTGGGGTTCTGATTTCGTGCCAGTGACCTTCACCGGGAGTTCGGTGCCGGCGCCGTGCTTGCTGAAGAATGGGTCCACCGGTTTTAGCAGGATCGATTTCCAGCCGGTGACCATCTGCGACAGTTTCGCTTCCATCCGTACTCTGCCGTGAAAATCGAACTGGTTTCCATCCAGGCTGTACTGCCCGGTGAGGTTGACATCGGCGCCGGGAACCTCGAACTCCAGTTGTGAAAATGAAATTACGCTGTCATCCAGGCGAAACGTTCCCTTCAGGTCAGACTGAACATTGTCAGGAACATTGTCTCGCGCCAATTTGGGCTTGCCTTGACTTCTCATGCTGAGCGCGTCAACCTTTTCCTGTACCTTCACATTATCAAAGTGCGCTCCGGACACCTGAAAGTCGCCGGCCAACTTCAAACGATTGGCCAGGTCAAGGTTGCCGGGCGGCAGGTCGAAGTGGGTCTTCAGCCCTATCGCGCCGGTCATGATGGGGGGATCGGTTCGTATCGCCAGCTTCAACAGATCTTCGATTCTGCCACTCTTGATCACAACGTCGAGAGCCACGTAGTGGCCCCTCGGCTCTCTGGTACGCACGACCGAGCCGTTCGCCGTCAGCCAGGAGTCCAGAATTCTGGCTCTCACGGGCTGCAAGTAAGTATCTCCACTGGTCCCGTCCACGATGGCGTGAAAGTCGGTATGAAGGGGAACTGAACGCCCACTGATAGCGATGCGGAAGTCGGGAGTGTCGGTGGCGCCATCCACAACGATGCGGTCAAGAACTCCAGCGTATCGTCCCTTGGACGAGAGGATCCCACCAATACCCTTGATCGTGCCCAGGTCTGCATGGTCGAAGGAATAAGTCCCGCTGACTGGCGTATCGCGAGGACTGTCCGCGTTCCAGGGCCCAAACGAACCGCTGGAAATGATGTTTCCCACCGGCTTGGGATTAGTGAGGTTTGCCGCAAAAGCCATCGGAGCTCCGGGGCCGATGCTGGCCATTTTCAAGTGCTCGATGTCAAACTGTAGCGGCAGCTTACCTGGCTTCAGCGTATTGATGATGAGTTGTGCCTGATCACACTCCAGGTGGTCCACGACGATTCTGATCTTTCCGCCCCTGGGGGACATCCTCCTCATTTCGCCGCGTTGTTCCCTGGGGGGCAGATTCAGCTGTAATCCCTTCACATAAACCGTGTCCACATGCATGGGAGAGCGAAAAAGACTCAGGATTCCGGTGCGAAAGCGAAATTCCGCAACCCCAATAATCGGCTGCACACCGGGCTCGTGATTGTTTGGGTCAGTCTGTCCAAAGATTCTGAGTCCCTCACCCGAAACCTGCAACCCGTCGAGGAGAGAGACATGGAAGGCATCAAGCTCGACCTGGCTCTTGAACCTGGTGGACAGAGTATCGATTACACGCGCGCGCAGGATAGGCTCGGAGCGGGAGATCACTACGCCCGCAACCGCCGCCATCACGGCAATCGAGAGCAGAGTAAGCGCACCGATCCAGTAGCGAAGAGAACGCGCGTTCGGTCGTGACGGGATCTTTTGGCTTTCTGGCATCAAGAACCGCTCCCGAAGCGATTACGAAATCCGGCAGCTGCCTTAGTGTCCTTTGGCGTGGCCCTTTGCCTTGTGTTGCTTCATTACCGTCCGAGCGGCTACTTCCTTGGCTCGGCGGCCATAACGTCCGGACTTCCGGGCGCTCTCCTTTATGTGTTCATATTCACGCTGTTCTTTGGCGCTCACGCCTCGAAGATGCCTACTTCCTGGCACGATTCCTCCTGTTTTATGCCTCGAAAGCGTAGTACCTTTACACCGCTCAGAAAATGGGATATTTCCCGTAATTTGAGCAGGGAAGGGGGGTAGGCTGCGGGCAAGCAATCGTCGCGGAAGTGGCCTCCGCAGAGCATTGAAAATACAGCAAATCCTGTATTTGGGGGAAGCTCGGGGCTAGGCTAAACTGGCAAGGCGTGGGGATACGAAGCCGCGCTACAGCCCTGCCCGGCAGGGCAGAAATCTATGTCGGTTCGTATTCTGATTGCGGATGACCATCCGGTGGTGCGGCATGGTCTAAGGACCCTTCTGAGAGAACATCAAGGGTGGGAAGTCATCGCTGAGGCGGCGGATGGCATGGAGGCTGTCGAGATGGCAAGCCGACTGAACCCAGACGTGGTGGTGCTTGACCTGAGCATGCCGAGGCTGCATGGTTTGGATGCATGCCGCCAGATCCGGCAAAGCGCTCCAAATTGCGAAATCCTGATCGTCACTCAGCATGATTCTCCGCAAATGCTGCAACAGGCGCTCCTATGCGGCGCAAAAGGATATGTGGTGAAGGCAGACGCGGCCCGTGATTTGCTGGCCGCCGTGGATGCTGTCAGTCAGCATAGAAACTTTACGGTGCCGGACAAGGGTCCAGTTAGCCTGAGTTAGGGAGGTGGTTCGATGAAAGTTCGTATTCTAATCGCCGATGACCACGAAGTCGTACGCCGTGGCCTGTGCACGCTACTGCAATCGCACGAAGGATGGGAGATCTGTGGAGAAGCAACGGACGGAAGGGTTGCGGTCGAAAAGGCCAAGGAATTGAAACCGGACGTCGTCATCGTGGACATCGGAATGCCCAGCCTCAACGGTCTGGCCGCCACCCGGCAACTGGTGCAGCAGGATCCCCGTTGCAAAGTGATCGTGCTCACCATAACCGACTCCGACCAGGTGATTCGAGAAGCGCTCGACGCCGGGGCCCGGGGTTTTGTGCTGAAGTCCGACGCGGCGCGCGACCTGGTGGCCGCGGTCGAAGCGCTCCAGCGGAACCGTATGTTCTTTACCCCAAGAGTGAACGATATGGTATTGGCCGGATTCCTGGACCGTGGCGGCGGCGCCAGAAATACTCCCCCGCGGTTGCCGCACCTGACTCCGCGAGAGCGGGAAGTGATTCAGCTTCTCGCCGAAGGCAAGAGTTCCAAGGAAGTTGCCTCGGTGCTCAATCTGAGTACCAAGACCGCCGAGACCCATCGCAGCAACATCATGCGCAAGCTCGGATTCCACTCGATCAGGGACCTGGTGGTTTACGCGGTGAAAAACAATATTATCCAGGTGCAAGTGCCATCGCACATCTCAGCAACCGGGGAGGATCCAGCCGCGTGATTGTGCTGATCGACTTCGAACCACGAAACCTCCGCCAATAAGTTACCGAACCCTGAGCTGCCAAACGCTGTGCCCGGGTCCGGAGCACAGCCCCTGCCCGCCTGACATTGAACCTCACTGTAGGGACTTGAATCGCTGTGCCTAAGGCCTGTACCGGATTGAGAGCTCTCGGTGCGCGGAGTACTTTCGTTTCAGGCGAATCGGGCGGGTGGTGGCCATTGGTAAAACAGGACATCCCACCCACGACCTTTGGAGGCAGGAAATGAACCAGTTCCTTCGACTATTGCTTGGAATGGGTATTGTACTTACAGAGCCGAAGCAGCGGCATCGGATCTACAACCGCGTGAGCGACCGGCTTGAGGACTTCGCAGATCAGGCATCGCGCGGCTACGAGCATGCAACGGACCGAATCGGGCGCATGTACCGCTCAGCCCGGGGCGACGAATCCCCTGCCCTGGCAAACGCCGCCAGTTTCGTGATTGGCATGGGCGTCGGAGTGGGCGCGGGTATGCTCTTCGCCCCCGCCAGTGGCAAAAAGACGCGCGAGGCCATCGTCGAGAAAGTCGAACATTTGCAGAGCAACCTCCGCGGAAGCGCTCGCAAGACGGCCTAAGCGACCGGGGGATGTTCTATGAAACGACTCGCTTGGGCGCTGGCGGTTGTTGCTTTCTGGTCGATGACAGCGGCACTTTCATTCTCCCAGAATCAACTGGACCAGCAGCCCTGCCCAGACCACGACGAAGACGCGGTAGGATGCGAACCGATCGCTTGGTCGGGGTTGCAGGAGCCCGTGCCCCTGCCGAACGTCGCATTTCTCTCCGATCGGCAGAGCGATCCGGTAGAGGGTACAGTCGTCAAGAAACAGGGGCAGTATTGTTTGAGGGTCACTGCCGAAGCAGATTTTATACTGGACGACCAGCAGATGGCTCAGAGCTACGAAGGCGAACGGGTACGAATCGAAGGCGTGGTTGATCGAGAAAAGAAGACGCTCCACAGCAGAAGTATTACACCGGTTCGTGACCGCGGCCACTAGGCGCTGTCTGCCCCTTCTGAATTCGCTGATCCATGGAGATTATCGCCTGCCCTAGCAGCTGTGCGATCCTGGCCTCGGACCCGCGCGTTTCGGCAGTCTTGCTGCTCATCGAACCCAGCGATGAGTTGCTGAACCAGCTTGATCATCTTATCCGGATCCATCTCTTCCTGTATCTGTCGCGCGAGTTCGCGCAGGTCTTTCGGGTCAGGAACCGTGTCTTCTGTTTTCATGGAAGCGTCCTTTTTCTGCAATGCAAATGCGCCGGCGACTGCAAGGCGGGCGTACACTTTTCACGAGTTTCAATACCACCGGCCCGGTCATCATTATTCGTTTCTTTTTCTGCGGGAAGAATTTCGTCCACCAACTTCTTCACCGTCGCAACCGAAATCTGTGCAAAGTGCGTTCTCGTCGATGTCTGCATTTCGAGAAATCTCCTGCTCTCTCTACTTTCAAAACACTAACAACTTTGCGCGGATACGGGTCATATCTTTTGCCTGTCTGAGTTCCCCGCTAGTGCTGTAAGTCGCTGATTTACAGCGACTTGCATTGTTGGTTGCGGGTCGGTAGCAGGGCAGTCGGCTCCCGCGTTTAGCTGGTCGATTCTGTACTTGCAGGTGCTAATATGAATGTAATACGATAACGTCTCGTTTGGTTAACGTTTGGGGTTGGGGGAAAGGGCTTCCCAATGAATTCTCGAGCGAACAAGGGTCCGATGAACTTCGCAACCATGGCGCAGCTGGACGTTCCGCAGGGCAGGAACGGGAAACACAAGGGGATCGTCACCAGGATTCTTTCCGACCTCGATCGCGTTCCCAAAGGGGTTGCTCTCAAAGTGCCGCTGAGGGATCTGGCCGAGAGCAAGGAGAAAGTCCGTTCCGCGCTCAATCGTGCCGTTCACAAAGGCGGGAAAAATGTCGCCACGGCGAGCGACATGGACTTCTTGTACGTTTGGAATGAAGGCGAGTAGTGGGGGAAACATTCTGTCGCGACGAGGCGGCAGGCTATGAAATCGCCTGCTGGCTTTAGTTAGGGAACTGTGTCACCCTGCTGCATGGCAATTCCAAAACCACCTCCCCTACCCATTAGTCCCATGACGTTGATCTGTCCCCGATGTAAGGCCAGACCCGGCAAAGTCTGCCGCACCCCGCACAAGAGCGAACTCGAGACAGTCCATCTGGAAAGAATAGAAGCGGCAGCAGCCGTGGATGCCGCCGCAAGAAGACCCCGATAATACCCCGCCAACTTACCCCGAGACCCACACGACTTCAGGCCGCCTTGATTCCCGAGACGTTTAAGGCAAGTGATCCAGATAGCACGCCCCATTTGTGTTCTGCGCCGGCGGGCTCGGCGGAGTGAGCCATACCGGGTTGCTGAAGTCAAAGAACTCGGTCATATCCATCTGCGCGGCGTCGCGCTTGGTTAATGGAGGCAGGTTAAATCGAGTCTCGATGAGTTTGAGAATCGCGGTCAGGTCCGCCACCGTGTGCGAAACGTAGTTCTTCTTGCTGTAAGGGGAAACCACGATCAATGGAAGGCGATAGCCGGTGTAGATGAAATCGCAGGTAGGCCCTGTGGTTTGCGTGCAAATGTCCCCGGGAAGCAGGTCAACCGGCTTGATTCCATCTGGATTCACGGTCGGCTGCGGTGAAACATGATCATAGAGCCCTCCGTTTTCATCGAAGGTGAGAATGAACGCTGAACTCGCCCACGATGAGCTGTTCATAAGCCCGTTGATCAGAGAAGAAACATAATTGGCGCCGCGCTGAATATCATTGGGTTCTGAATCAGAATTTGAAGGATGCTCGTCGAAACCCGCGTCGGTTGCCGGTTCAATCAGGGCAACCTGCGGCAAGGTGCCATTCTGCAAATCCGTAAAATACTGCGAGATGGGAGCGATGTTTTGCGGGTACAGTTGCGGAATGGTCCGCCCCCACTGAAAATCCTGCACGGAACTTAGGGTTAGCAGACAAGCGGGATCATAAGGGGGGCCGGTGCAGGAACTGCCCTGGGGATTCACATAGATTTTCCATGTGATCCCGGCGTTCTGAAGCTCCTGAAAAATGGTAGGTGCGGTCAGCGGCGCCTGATCTTGCGCATCCGTCCCCAACGGATACGCATAACCTTGCGAAGTGCCGGCTAGCAGGTATTGCCGGTTGGGCTGTGTACGTGTCATCACCGGATTAAACCATCTGTCCGAGGTGGCGAAGTTCGACGCCATGAAATAGTAATAATTGAGGTCTCCGCCGTCGTAATAGCCTATGGCACGGATGCCATCGGTGTCATTAAAAGGCGGGTGCAAGGCGCGGGCATCGTGTCCCGCTGTCCAGACGAAACCGTTCAGAGTGGCGGCAGAGAGGCCGGTTGGATCGTTGTAGTCCCAGTCCACGTGACCCTCGTTCCAGGAAGGACTTGGGTTTTCGATGCATTGCGTGATCAGATGATAGGAAGTTATGGGATTCTGAGGATCAAAAAGGCATTCGCCGGGCGGAGGTGAACTCGGATCGCAACCCGGAATCGAAGGAGGAGGTCCGTAGAGCGGCGGCGGGCCGGAGGTTGGATTGAATTGAGGCAATCCGTCGAATGACTGGTCCGGATAGCCGTTCTGTGCCCAGTACTGACGCATGGCGCCGAAGTAATGATCGAACGAACGATTTTCCTGCGCCAGGAAGATGATGTGGTTGAGCACCGCTATACCGTTCGAGTTGCTGAAGGTTGCGGTGACCTGGATGTTGCTGTTCATCGTCACCGCGCAAGTGGAGTTGGTCCCGGTACATCCTCCGGACCATCCGGTGAAAACCGAGTGTGCGCCTGGAACCTCGGTAAGCGTTACCACAGCGCCGGCCGTAAACGGATCACTACAGGTCGGTCCGCAATTGATGCCGGGAGGGCTACTGGTAACGGTGCCCTGACCGTTCCCATTGCGCGCGACGCTCAACAGGAACGAGGAAGCACTAAAGGTCGCGGTGATCTCGCCGCTCCCCTTGAGGGTTAGTGTGCAGGTGGAAGCGTTTCCGCTACACCCGCCGCCTGACCACCCCGTGAAGACTGAATTTGCGCCTGGGGTCTCGGTGAGCACGATCTGTGTTCCTGGCTTGAAGGACGCGCTGCAAGTGGGTCCGCAGTTGATGCCGGGAGGGCTACTGGTAATGACTCCTTGCCCCGTCCCATTCAGTGTCACGCCTAATGACGGGAACACAGTGAAATTAGCTGTCGCTGAGGTATCTTCGGACAAGGTTATCGCGCAGGGGCCGTCGCCCGTGCATGCTCCTCCCCATCCTGCGAACTGTGAATTGCCGGAGGGAGATGCCGTTAGCGCTACTTTAGTTCCGACTTTAAACGTGGCGCCGCAAGTCGGCTCACAATCAATGCCGGGTGGATTACTGCTCACGGTGCCAGAACCGCTGCCTTGGGATTGGACACTGAGTTTCGCCTTCTCAGGTGAGGGCGTGGGCGTCGGGGCCATCGTTCCGCCGCCGCAACTCATAATGAAAAGCAATGAACCTAACGAGCTTAGAAAAAGAAGCCATCCTCGAAGTGACATCGCGCACAGATCTCCTAATCCGCGAGTCTTGGATGGGAGCATTGCATCGTGTGGTTGCACCTTCGAGAGTCGCGCGGGTTGGGCCTCAAGCGATTGCCTACAACAACTTTCGACTGTACCTACAGCCACCACCGTATTGTGGGCACT
This sequence comes from Terriglobales bacterium, assembly GCA_050745985.1. Taxonomy (GTDB): domain Bacteria; phylum Acidobacteriota; class Terriglobia; order Terriglobales; family Acidobacteriaceae; genus JABCZH01. Next base: position 109,486 of record JBOGLG010000007.1, read on the forward strand.
GGCAGAGTTTCATAGGTTGGGTCAACTTGGCGCAAACGGAAGCGGGCAGTGAACGCTGCTCTGTGCCCCTTGGCGTTATTGCTCGCTTCTTTGTCGCAAGGCTAGTAGAGGTTACGACTGAACAACGCCGTCTTGGTCAGTGAGAAGTGCGAGGATCAGTCGCGGCAAGGGTACTGCTCACGAACGCCTTGCCTCGATAGACGGACCAAACCCCTAGAATAAGGTCGCTTGCGGCGTCGGACTTGACGACATAGCCAGCCGCGCCCGTTTTAAGAGCCTCCCGGGCGGTTGCCCAGGTATCGTGTTGACTCAAGAAAATTATCTTGGACTCGGGCGCGACGTTACGAATTCGGCGCGCAGCTTCGATGCCGTTGAGACGGGGCAAGCTAATATCGAGCAAGATGACGTCGGGATGCTGTTCGCGGGCTTGTTCAACCGCTTCCAGCCCATCGCACGCGACGCTGACCACGAGCAGATCGGGTTGACCTGCCAACAGAGTACACACTCCCCGCCGAATAATTTCTGAATCATCCACTACGAGAACGCGGAGCGCAGTCATGATCGTTTTCTATCCAACGGGAAGGCTCGCAGCGCTGACTTCCCGCTGCGTCTCAACGCCGTCAAGCCCTGGCATCTCTGAAATGTGTAACGCCGGCTGTGACGCCAAGAACGTCGCGGAAAGTAGTTACGGCCTTCGTCGCTCAGGCGGTTTTTCGCCTTTCTTCAAATTCGTCCGGCTTGGCTGGCATCACCTTCCATTCGTCGATCTGCTTCTGGGCCTCTTCCCGGGCAATGCCGTATCTCTGTTGGACCTTGCCGGTCAATTGCTCAAGTTGGCCGTCGATGGATTCAAGGTCGTTGTCGGTCAAGCGACCCCAGCGTTCCTTGGCTACACCCTTTAGTTCCTTCCATTTACCTTTCAACGTATCTGAGTTCATTTTTCCTCTTCCTCCTGCTTTTGGTTTGATTTATGTTTCAAGGTACATCGAGTTTGCATCCTGGCCGATCCGGTTAAATGGGTAACTTGCAAGGGGAAATCCCGCACTGGCCCCCGAATGCGGCTGCCAGGGCGAAACCCGCCGGCGCTCACGATTGCAATAGCCAGCCTGCGACTGTGGCAACGATAATCATAAGCAACGATACTGCGACAGCCACGCTCCCCCCCACTAAAAGGATATCGCTCAATAAATCGGACTTCATCAGATCTTCCGGATGCATTGGCTCCTCCATATGTGCTTGTGCGTTAGAAGCCACAGGCAAATGGCGAGGCTAACGACTACCGAATGTTTCCCTGGAGCCTCCGGCGTTGACCTGAGGCAAGGCGCAGCCGGCAATGAGCTGAGTACTTTGGCCGGTCCTAAATTGCGGGCCGGCCAAATATTCGGCTAGAACCGGAGGGTTGGGCCGAGGGTGACTTTCAAGTTGTTCCTGCCCCCGTTGTCGAAGTAAATTTCGTCGCCGGCTTCGAGGCGCATACCAAATGGTCCCCAGAAGCCTTCGATACCGCCTCCCGGGTAGAGGGCAAATCGCGTGTCACCGTTGGTGACGGCGCCGAGCGAAGAAGTAAAGCCGGCAGGCGCGCTCTGCCGAGAGCTATCGAAATTCACAAATCCGAGCTTGCCGGTGACGAACACACGAAACGGCCCGGCGCCCGTTTGAAACTTAGGTCCGAAGAGCGCGGTGAGAGGGCGTACCCTGGTGCGGACAAATTCGGTCGTAACGCCGTTAGAAAACGTGCTGGTGAAATTACGACGAAAGTCATATGACATCTCAGCTTCAAGTTGAATGCTCGGACGTACATTGAACCCAAGACGTGCGCCGACGCCCACGAAATTGATGTTTGGATCCGGCTGACTGAGCCTGAAGTAGTCGGCGAAGGCTCCAACTTCGACATGGTTTCCCGAATCCTGCGCCGCCATCGGACCAGGGACGGCAAGAAGAGTGCCAACGACGATGATGAACAGAAAATACTTCATATCGAAAACTCCGGTTATCTGATTCTCGATTTCCCGAAGCCATGATGAAACCGGATCGGAGAAGATCGGTCAGGGCTTCGATGTCCGCATCCCGCACCGGGTTTGCTGCCTGCGTCCATGAAGAATCTTTCGTTCCGACAGTGGCGGCCGCTCTACAGCGCTGTTTCCTGCGAACTACGCATTGCACTCGATAGCTGGCGCATGCCGCTGCGGCTACTCTACGGAACAAGGCAGCAGGTCCTGCCGAACTCGCATTCAATTCACCAAGGAGCTTTTTCATGGCTGGAAAGAACACGGCGGTATTCGGAATTTACCGGACTCAGGCTGAGATCGAGTATGCAGTCGATTTACTGCGGGCGGAAGGATTCCGCAACACGGACATCTCGGTTCTGCTTCCCGACAACAAGGGCACGAAAGATTTTGCCGTGGAGAAAAACACCAAAACTCCCGAAGGAGTTGCCACTGGAGCAACGGCCGGCGCCGTAGTCGGTGGCGCCTTGGGATGGCTGGCAGGCATTGGCGCTCTGGCGATTCCAGGCGTGGGCCCGCTGGTCGCCGCCGGACCGATCGTCGCCGCACTTACGGGTGTGGGCGCGGGCGGCGCTATTGGTGGACTAGGGGGCGCGCTCATCGGTTTGGGGATTCCCGAGTATGAGGCGAAACGCTACGAGGGCCGGATCAAGGAAGGTGGCATTCTGCTGTCCGTCCATTGTGACGATTCAAACTGGACCAAGAAAGCGAAAGACCTGCTGGAACGCACCGGAGCCACCGACATCGCCTCCACCGGTGAGGCGGCCGCCGATTGGCAGAAGACTGAGAAGCCCATGGCGCGGGCCAGCTGAACGTTTCCGCGCGGCACGGGCACGGATTCTGCAACGAAAGGAACACGACCTATGCTATGGACAATTTTCGTAATCCTGCTGATCCTGTGGTTGCTCGGCATAGTAAGTTCATATACCCTCGGGGGTTTTATTCACTTACTGCTGGTTCTCGCATTGGTGGTACTGGCGATTCAACTGATCCAAGGCCGTAGACCGGTAGTTTAGGCAGAACGGGGCTGGCTATGCGGTGGAACCGTGGGCGGCTTCAGCTTCCATTCATGCGCTGGCGCAAGCGTCTTGCGGCGCTGGAACCTTGCATGGCATCACGAGTTCAACCAGCGTGCCGGCGGGGTGTACGGTGGCCAATCGCAGCTCTCCGCCAAACTCCTTGGCGCGCTGGCTCATGCCGCTGATCCCGATGCCGATGCTGCCGGGCTGCTGCTCGGCGATTCGCTTGTCAATGCCGCGGCCGTCATCGCGCACGGTGGCGAACACCTGACCATCCTTTACGTGCAATGTAACCCACGCCTTGTGGGCTTTGGAATGACGAAGGACGTTGCTCAAAGACTCCTGAACAATCCGAAATATTGCAGTCTCGAGTTCGGGAGTAAGGCGGGAAAACTCCACCGGCTCGACATCGATTGCGGTCTCAATGCCGCTGCGCTGAGTGAAGCCCTCCAGATACCAGCGCAGGGCAGAGACCAACCCGACTTCATCGAGTAAGGGCGGGTGCAGGAGATGGGACATGCTGCGGACCTGCTGAATCCCCCGGTCGATAATTTGCGCGGCGTCACTGGCCGCATCACGCCTTACCAATTCAGAGCTCTGCTGAGTGGCCCGGTGAAGAAGGATCTTGGCGGCCACCAGTTCCTGGCCAAGGCCGTCATGCAACTCACGCGCAATGCGCCGCCTCTCTTCGTCCTGCATCGTGATCAACCGGACGGACAGGCGCCGCAACTCGCTGTTCAGCACTTGTAATTGATGTGCCCGCCGATGGAGTTCCGCAAATACACTGACCTTCGCCCGCAGCAGCTCCGGAATAACCGGGACCGAAATGTAATCTACAGCCCCACGCTGGTATCCCTTGAGCCGGTCCAGGTCGGTCAAATGGACAGCCGAAATGAAAATGATTGCAGTCTTATGGAAGCGCGGATGCTGGCGAATCATTTCTGCGAGTTCGAAACCGTCGAGTTCCGGCATACTCACATCCATGAGCACCACTGCGATATCGTTCTTCAGCAGATATTCCAGGGCCTCTTTCCCGGAAGTCGCCTTGATCAAATTCTCACCCAGCTCGCCCAGGATGACCTCGTAACTCAATAGCTTGCCTGGCTGGTCATCCACCATGAGAATATTGACCTTATCGTCTGCGCCCATTGATGTCCTCTTTCCACTCTTCTAACGGTGAAGCCACATACGGAGCGCCGAGAGCAGCTGCTCGGTATTCACCGGTTTAGCCAGATATTCGGAAGCTCCAGCCTCCAGACATTTTTCGCGGTCGCCCTTCATCGCCTTCGCGGTCAACGCAATAATCGGCAGGCGCCGGAAGGAGGCATTCTGGCGAATCACCTGCATGGTTTCATAGCCATCCATTTCCGGCATCATGATATCCATCAGGACGATCGCCAAATCCGGGGTTGATTCCAAAGTGTCAATGGCTTCCCGGCCGGTGCCGGCGGTCAGCACAGTCATCCCGCGACGTTCGAGCACGCTGCTCAGGGCAAAAATGTTACGCACATCATCGTCGACCACCAGCACTTTGCGTCCCTGAAGAGCATCATCGGAACGGTGCAAACGGTCGAGCATCCTCTGTTTTTCAGATGGAAGATCTGCCACCACCCGGTGCAGGAAGAGGGCAGTTTCATCGAGCAACCGCTCCGGCGACTCGACACCTTTGACCACCACGCTGCGGGCCAGGGTATGCAGGCGAGCATCCTCTTCGGGAGTCAGCTCTTTCCCTGTGAAAACCACCACCGGCAAGTCGCACAACGAGGGTGTGTCGCGGAAATGTTCCAGGATTTCGAATCCCGACATATCCGGAAGACTCAAATCGAGCACTACACAATCGAATGACTCTTGCTTGAGAGTGGCAAGCGCATCTTTGCCGGTCGCTGCCACGCTGACGTCAATGTCTTCGTGGCCGAGCAGTTCGCGGATACTCAGTTGCTCGGCCGGATTGTCTTCCACAACCAGGAGCCGCTTGCGACGGGAGGTGGCATAGTGTCTCATGCGCCCGAGCGCAGCCTGCAGGCCTTCGGTGCTCGAAGGTTTGGTCACAAAGGCAAATGCGCCACGAGCCAGCCCGTGCTGTCGATCTTCGTCAAGCGTCAACATCTGCACTGGAATATGCCGCGTGCCGGGATCCTGCTTTAGATGATTCAACACGGTCCAGCCCAGCATGTCCGGCAGGAACACGTCGAGAGATACGGCCGTGGGGTGAAACTCGCGCGCCAATGCGAGCGCTTCCGCGCCGCGCGCTGCCGCGAGAACTTTAAAGCCCTCGTCCCGCGCAAGATCGCGCAGGACTTGTGCATAGTGGGGATCGTCCTCCACGATCAGCAAAACCGCATCGTCAGGCTGAAGGTTCTGGCGGTCGTCCTCGATTTTCTCTACCGGAAGCTCTTTAATGGTTGTGCTGGAAAGCTGGAGAGAAGAGATTGGCGCAACCGCCTTCTTCTCTCCACGGTCGGCTCCCGCCGTAGATGGGCCCACGTAGGTGTGTGGCAGGTAGAGTGTGAAGGTACTTCCTTCGTTTGGCACGCTCGACAACTGGATTTCTCCGCCGAGCAGGTTGGCCAATTCACGACTGATGGCCAGTCCCAGCCCGGTTCCACCATACTTCCGGCTGGTGCCCGCGTCTGCCTGTTGGAACGCTTCAAAGATGATGCGTTGTTTTTCCGTGGGGATGCCGATGCCGGTATCGTTGACCGCAAAAGCCACAACAGAAGCTGCCTTGCTGAGGATGGGATGGTTCTCACTCCAGCCGGCAGTGGCCGTTGAGACCGTGAGTTGAACGCCACCTTTCTCGGTAAATTTAAACGCGTTGGAAAGAAGGTTCTTGAGCACCTGCTGGAGACGTTTGGAGTCGGTAACCAGACTGCGGCCCAAGCGCTGGTCGGTTCGCACTTCGAAGGTGAGTTTCCGGTTCTCGGCCTCATGGCGGAACGGGCGCGCCACAGTTTCGAGCATATTGGCGAAGACGATCTCTTCGGCTTCTACCGATACTGTGCCCGACTCGATTTTCGACAGATCCAGAATATCGCTGATCAGGTTCAGCAAGTCGGTGCCGGCGCCGTGGATGGTCCTGGCGAACTCAACTTGCCTGGAAGTGAGGTTGCTGTCGGCATTATCTGCGAGCTGCTGGCCCAGCACCAGGATGCTGTTCAGCGGCGTACGCAGTTCGTGTGACATGTTGGCCAGGAATTCCGACTTGTACTTCGAGGTAAGAGCCAGTTCCTTGGCCTTTTCTTCCAGGGCCCGGCGAGCCTGCTCAATTTCCTGGTTCTTGCGCTCGACTTCGACGTTCTGTTCCGCCAGCTGTTGCGCTTTTTGTGCAAGCTGTTCGTTGGTCTGTTGCAGTTCTTTTTGTTGGGCCTGAAGCTCCGCCGCCAATTGCTGAGACTGCTTCAGCAATCCCTCCGTTTGCATCGTGGCCTCAATGCTGTTCAGCACGATGCCGATGCTGGCGGTCAACTGTTCAAGAAACGCCAAATGGGAAGCAGTGAAAGTGCTCAACGATGCCAGTTCGATGACGGCTTTGACACGGTCTTCGAATAGTACAGGCAGCACAATTACGTTGCGCGGAGTAGCGTCAAACAACCCCGACCTTACCGTGATGCCGTTGGGCGGCAAGTCGGTAATCAGCATTCTTCGCTTTTCGGCTGCGCATTGCCCAATGAGGCCTTCGCCCAATTTCAAGCGCCGCAGGTGGCCGTCCTCCGAATCACCGGCAAAGGCGGAAAGCAGCACCATTTGTTTGGACTCTTCGTCTTCCATCTGGTAGATCACACCCTGCTGGGCGTTAATCAGAGGAGTGAGTTCTGACAGCAGCAGTCTTCCGACCGTTGCCAGGTCACGCTGGCCTTGCAGCATGCCGGTGAAGCGCGCGAGATTGGTCTTGAGCCAGTCTTGCTCGGTATTGCGCTCGGTGGTTCCGCGCAGGTTGTTGATCATGGTGTTGATGTTGTCTTTCAGTTCGGAGACTTCGCCCCGGGCTTCCACCTGAATGGAACGGGTCAGGTCGCCTTTGGTCACGGCTGTTGCTACTTCGGCGATGGCGCGCACCTGGTTGGTCAAGTTGTCAGCCAACAGGTTTACGTTTCCGGTAAGGTCTTTCCAGGTGCCGGCCGCGCCGGGCACGTTGGCCTGACCACCGAGGCGGCCTTCTACACCCACTTCGCGGGCGACTGTAGTCACCTGGTCGGCAAAGGTTGCGAGCGTGTCAGTCATGTTGTTGATGGTCTCAGCCAGCGCGGCAACTTCGCCTTTGGCATTGACCGTCAACTTTTGAGTAAGAACTCCGTTGGCTACGGCGGTAACGACTTTGACGATGCCACGCACCTGTTCCGTGAGGTTGGTGGCCATCACGTTCACATTGTCCGTGAGATCTTTCCATGTGCCGGCTACTCCGGGCACTTGCGCCTGGCCTCCTAATTTTCCTTCGGTTCCCACTTCGCGGGCGACGCGCGTTACTTCCGCGGCAAAGGCGTTGAGCTGGTCCACCATGGTGTTAATGGTGTTCTTCAGTTCGAGAATTTCGCCTTTCACGTCGACGGTGATCTTGCGCGACAAGTCGCCGCGGGCCACAGCCGTGGTTACTTCAGCAATATTGCGGACTTGCGCCGTCAGGTTTCCTGCCATGGCGTTGACCGAGTCCGTCAGATCTTTCCACGTACCGGCGACTCCAGGGACGTTAGCCTGTCCGCCCAGCCGGCCTTCGCTGCCCACCTCGCGGGCCACGCGCGTGACTTCGGCGGCAAACGACCGAAGCTGTTCGACCATGGTATTGAGCGTTTCCTTGAGTTGCAAAATTTCGCCGCGCACGTCCACGGTGATCTTCTTAGAGAGATCGCCGTTGGCGATAGCGGTAGCGACTTCAGCGATGTTTCTAACCTGGCCTGTCAGGTTACTGGCCATGAAGTTGACGTTGTCGGTGAGATCTTTCCAGGTGCCCGCAACTCCTGGCACCTGCGCCTGCCCGCCCAGCTTGCCGTCAGTGCCGACTTCGCGAGCGACGCGCGTCACTTCGCCCGCAAATGCGTTCAGTTGATCCACCATGGTGTTGATGGTGTCCTTAAGCTCGAGAATTTCACCTTTGACGTCGACCGTAATCTTGCGCGACAAGTCGCCGCTGGCCACGGCGGTGGTGACCTCGGCGATGTTGCGGACCTGCGCGGTGAGGTTGCCGGCCATCGAGTTGACCGAGTCCGTGAGATCCTTCCACGTACCCGCCACACCCGGCACATCGGCCTGACCGCCCAACTGTCCTTCGGTTCCCACTTCACGGGCAACGCGCGTGACCTCGCCGGCGAAGGCGTTCAACTGGTCCACCATCGTATTGATGGTTTCTTTAAGCAGCAGAATTTCACCGCTCACGTTGACGGTGATTTTCTTCGACAGGTCGCCGTTGGCGATGGCGGTGGAGACCTCAGCAATGTTGCGGACCTGGTTGGTCAAGTTGCTGGCCATGGAATTGACCGAGTCGGTAAGGTCTTTCCAGGTTCCACCCACGCCCGGCACTTGCGCCTGGCCGCCGAGTTTGCCATCGGTGCCGACTTCGCGCGCCACGCGCGTCACTTCTGAGGCAAAGGAGCGCAACTGGTCCACCATGGTGTTGAGCGTGTCCTTGAGTTCCAGAATTTCGCCCCTGACATCGACCGTAATCTTGCGGGACAAGTCGCCACGTGCCACGGCGGTGGCTACCTCGGCAATGTTGCGGACCTGCGCTGTCAGGTTACCGGCCATGAAGTTCACGTTGTCGGTAAGGTCCTTCCACGTACCCGCCACGCCCGGCACCTGAGCCTGGCCGCCCAGTTTGCCTTCGGTACCGACTTCGCGGGCAACACGAGTAACTTCACCGGCGAACGCGTTCAGCTGATCCACCATGGTATTGATGGTGTTCTTAAGTTCGAGAATTTCACCCTTTACATCGACCGTGATCTTGCGAGACAAGTCGCCGCGAGCGACGGCGGTGGTCACTTCCGCGATATTGCGCACCTGCGCCGTCAGGTTTCCGGCCATGGAATTGACCGAGTCGGTGAGGTCCTTCCAGGTGCCGGCCACTCCAGGCACGTTGGCCTGGCCTCCAAGCCGGCCTTCGGTTCCCACTTCGCGCGCCACGCGGGTTACTTCACCGGCGAAGCGATTGAGTTGGTCCACCATCGTGTTCAGCGTTTCTTTAAGCTGAAGGATCTCGCCACGAACATCGACCGTGATTTTCTTCGACAAATCGCCGGTGGCGATAGCCGTGGCCACCTCGGCTATGTTGCGGACCTGGCCGGTCAGATTGCTGGCCATGAAGTTGACGTTGTCGGTGAGATCTTTCCAGGTGCCACCGACTCCGGGGACCTGCGCCTGGCCGCCCAGCTTGCCTTCGGTACCGACTTCACGCGCCACGCGGGTAACTTCGCCGGCAAACGCGTTGAGTTGGTCCACCATGGTGTTGATGGTGTCTTTGAGTTCGAGAATTTCTCCTTTGACGTCTACTGTGATTTTGCGGGACAAATCGCCGCGGGCCACCGCCGTTGTTACCTCGGCGATATTGCGGACTTGCGCCGTCAGATTGCCCGCCATGGCGTTGACGGAGTCGGTGAGATCCTTCCAGGTTCCAGCCACGCCAGGAACCACCGCCTGCCCTCCTAGTTTGCCGTCAGTGCCGACTTCGCGGGCAACACGAGTCACTTCAGAGGCGAATGAACGCAACTGATCCACCATGGTGTTGATGGCTTCTTTGAGTTGCAAAATCTCGCCGCGCACATCGACCGTGATTTTGCGCGAAAGGTCACCGCTGGCCACAGCCGTTGCAACCTCGGCAATATTGCGAACCTGGCCAGTCAAATTACTGGCCATTAAATTCACTGAGTCGGTGAGGTCCTTCCATGTGCCGGCGACGCCCGGTACCTTGGCCTGGCCGCCCAGCTTGCCATCTGTGCCCACTTCGCGGGCGACGCGCGTCACTTCCGCGGTGAACACGCTCAGTTGCTGAATCATGGTGTTGACAATGTTGGCCGATCGCAGGAACTCGCCCTCGAGCGGACGCCCATCCACATCCAGCCTTACCGTCTGCGCCAGATTGCCCTGGGCTACGGCCGCAATAGCGCGCGTCACCGCGGTGGTGGGTCGTAACAGATCCTCGACCAGGGTGTTTACCGATACCTCCATTTCGCCCCACGCGCCCCGGGACTCGTGAAAGCGTGTGCGCTCACGGGTTTTGCCCTCTTTACCGACGACTTGTCCTACGCGCTTCAATTCCTGCGCCATCTGCTGATTGGCAGAAACAATCTCATTGAAGGTGTCTGCGATTTTTCCCGACAGTCCGGTCCACGTGCCGGGAAGCCGCACGGAGAAGTCTCCATTGCGCATGGTTTGCAGACTCTGCAATATCACGTTGAGCTCAGCAGGCGCAGGCACAAACTCGGTGATGGTAGCCGTCCGGCCTGACGCGGTGTGTGTGGCGCCGTCGTTGCCATTCTCTGGACTGTCCGGCTTGACCCGGAGCGCGTTTCGTTTCATGACTTTTCCGTTCTGCTTGATGCCCCCACCGAAAACCTATCTACCTGACTGGTGCGACTGGCGGAGGGATGGCGACTACAAGAACAACCATCTTAGAGGCTTCCCCTGACGCCGCAGAATACAGTGATTACTGTAGACCCGGGCTCCGTGAGCATTGCTTTTCAATGGTTTCCCAAAAAGAATGAGGTGGTCTTGACGGAGCGGGTGGAGTGACCATGTTTTCGGGCCGGAGGCAGGCGCCGGGTGGTTTAGGGAGGTATGAAAACCAACGCCTGCCGTCCGATACCCTTCGCGTTTGGGGCTACCCCACAGATATCCCAAACCGGACAACCACAGCAATCGGTGGGATTCTGTATCTCATTTGAAGGACTTTCCCTACAAGCGGGCGCAGTTCGCCCCAGTCGGACCAACCGCGTCGCTCTCGCTTCATTGATGAATTTGAATCCGCGCTTGCGCAGGCACTCTTTTCACGGTTTTCGGGCGGTAGAGGAAATAACGAGTGGCCGAGTCGAATGATAAGCACGGCGACTCCTCGACAACGGAGAAGAGGCGAGAAGCAGGAGCCTGATTTCCAGGCTCCTGCTCGATAGGTGGGCTAATTGAGGAGAAATCTCACAGATCGTTAAGCAGCATAGATCCCCAATCGGCGATTACCAATCCCGTTAATTCCGTACTCGAAGTGAGGATTCACTGTAATCCAGCATCCGTCACTGCCCCAGTCATCTGGGTGGCGGTGCAATTTTGTACAGCAACATACACCAACCCATACAGCCCCAACTCGATAGAAGATTTTCGACGCTGTCTCTACCTTTACATTCGCAAGCGAGAGTGATCCGAGGACGGTCCATTGCAAACCGACAGTACGCTTCACTCGACCACGAAAGGAGAAAGCGTGAACAGCGATTCTTCTACTACCAGAGCGACATTGGATTCTGAACTTGTTGACCGGGCCCGGAACGGCGACGCGGATGCATTTGCCACTTTATTTCACACCCACAAACCGCGCATCTATTCGCTATGTCTGCGCATGACCAATAACACCGCGGAGGCGGAGGACATCACGCAGGAAGCGTTCTTGCAGGTTTTTCGCAAGTTATCCACGTTTCGCGGGGACTCAGCGCTTTCCACCTGGCTGCATCGCATCGCAGTCAACACCGTGCTGATGCGGTTTCGAAAAAAATCGTTCTCCGAACTTTCGCTGGATGAGACTTCCACCAAGAACGCCGATGCCAAACCGGTGCGGCGGGAATACGGAACCAGAGACTGCCGGCTTGCCGGCTCGGTTGACCGTATCGCGCTCACGCAGGCGATCCGCGAACTGCCCGAAGGCTACAGGACGGTTTTCCTGCTGCACGAAGTCGAAGGCTACGAGCACAAGGAGATTGCGGCTTTTCTTGGCTGCTCGACGGGGAACTCGAAATCGCAACTGCACAAGGCGAAGATGCGGATGCGGGAACTGCTGCTTGATCCCCAGGAAGACCGCGCCGAGAGCGGCCGCGAAAGCCGCAAACGCGGCAGAGCTTCCTGGCCGTTCGTCGAGCAGTGGGAGACCTTGCTTAGCCTGACGCCGCCGGAGTCGCTTCACAGCACGTCTCCGACGGTGTCGAGCCTTGCGGAAGTAAGCGGGTGATTGGCCGTTGCTAGGGCATCCCTGAGAAGTATTTACGGCCCTGACTGGATGGAATCGCTCACCGGTCAGGGCATACAGTCTGATGGAGCGCGAATCATCGTGCGCGGATTGTGAAATGGAGGATATGAAAATGAACTTCTTAACACGCAATACTTCCTTAGCGAGATATTGTGCGGCGATGGCCGCGATGTTCCTGCTTTTGACTGCCGTGAGTTGGGCCGCGGACGATACGAACAAAGATCGCTCCGATATCGATAAGCGCATTGAAACATCCGCCACCGTGCTCAACGAAATCATGAGCACTCCGGACAAGGCGATCCCTGACAAGATTATGAGCGACTCCAAATGCATCGCGGTAATTCCTTCCATGATCAAGATCGCCGTGGGCTTTGGCGGCAATCATGGAAAAGGTGTTGCCACTTGCCGGACCGCTCATGGCTGGAGCGCACCTGCGCCCATCACCATTACCGGTGGGAGTTGGGGTTTGCAGTTAGGCGGCCAGGCCGTTGATCTGGTCATGGTTGTGACCGACGAAAAGGGCATGCAGCAATTGCTCTCGAGCAAGTTCAAGCTGGGCGCCGATGCTTCCGCAGCCGCTGGACCCGTGGGGCGCAGCGCGGCCGCTGACACCGACTGGAAGATGAAGGCGGAAGTGCTGACGTATTCTCGCGCCCGTGGAATTTTTGCCGGCGTCGATCTGAACGGTTCGGCAATCACTCAGGATAAAGACGAGACCCGTATCCTTTATGGCAAGATGTACGACTTCGCTGACATCCTCGACGGTAAAGTCACTCCTCCGAAAGAAAGCGAACCTTTTCTGGCAGCCGTGAGGAAGTACTCCGCACAAGCAAGAGACCAGGGCAAGGCAACGCCGCCAACTACTGGTTCTCAGTCAGCAAATTGAACGCGCAGAGTCTGGCACGGCCATTTCGAGTCTCACGACGAGATTTGGCCGTCGCCGTTTGTGGCTTCGCGTTGACTGGAGTTCGCCACTAGGGTCGCGGGTTGCCGGGACAGGTGAGAACAGCAATGTTACGCAAGTTCTTGCCGTCGCTTGCAGAACTGCAATCCGAGAAAGGAGGGCTTATGAGCCCCAAGAAGAGCGAACGCATTGCAACTCTCGAACTGTCGGCAGGTTGCCTTCAGGAAGCAGTCGAGCGGCTGCATCGCCTCTGTCCGCAGCTGCAAAATTCAACCCATGAAAAGGAGTGTACGGAAACCGCAAAATACATTTCATCTCAGGTGATGGTGATTCAGCAGGAAGTTGCACTACTCAGGCATGAATTGTGAACAGGGCCACGTGCCCGGCATTGTGCGATTCGCTGAACTTTGAGCTACTGCACCAATGCCGGGCGGTTACCGAATCGGATGAAGCTGGGCGTGGCTGGTGAGTTTCGGAAAAAGCAAAGGAGGTTTTGCATGTCAACAGTTTTGCTGGTGATTCTGGTCTTGTTGCTTATTGGCGTGTTGCCGACGTGGCCGTACAGCTCCGGTTGGGGGTACTACCCGAGCGGCGGTCTGGGCTTGGTGTTCGTCGTTCTGTTGGTTCTAGTTTTGTTGGGCCGAGTCTAGTTGACGCGATTGCGTCAATGGATGCGGTCTCGAACGAAACGAAGAGAAAGAGGAAGATCACGCGCACGACCCAAAAACCGCTTCTCAGGAGGGCCACAATGAAGCCAAGGGAGTTAGTAATACTGGTTGCGATACCGGTAGTTCTGTTCAGTCTGGCGTGTTCGAGCCAGAGAAGTGCGAGCGAAGCTTCCTACCAGGATGCGGTGAAGCAGGCGCTGGTACAAGCGGACCTCAACGAGGTAAAGGTGAGTGAAGACCGCGACAAGAACACCATTACGCTCGAGGGGGCGCTGCACTCGGACGAGGCAAAGGCCCACGCCGGTGATGTGGCAAAGAGCGCCGCCGGCCCCCGCATTGTGGCCAACGAAATCAGCGTTCAGCCGGTGGGCGCGGAATCGGAAGCAAAAGATATTGCCTCCAACCGCGACGCGGCCATTGAGAAGAACTTCAAGGCTGCTCTCATCGCCAAGGGCCTGGACAAGCAGCACATAAAGTTCGACGCAAAAAATGGTGTGCTGACCCTGAAGGGCAGCGTCAAGACTGCCACCCAGCGCTTTGAAGCACAGCAAGTTGCGCAGAATGTCCCGAATGTATTGCAGGTTGTTGACGATCTCGATCTAAAGCAGTAGGCACTTTCGAGCCCGGTCACGAACCAGTCCAGGCGGTGACCGGGCATATTTGTATTTGCCTTGAACGACTCCCCTTTTCATCACTAGGCAACATGTTTTGCTTGGTGATTCCCACACAACAAGATGTCGCATGCGGGGAAATCGGGTGATCTGTGTAGCAGGCGTGGGAAATGAGCTGTATGAAGCGACCCCAACAGGCTGACTGGCGTCCAATAGTACGGAAAAAATTACTTCCGGGAAACGTTGCCCAAGTCCCTGGTGCAGGCAAGTCGGTGAAATATCACGCACTGCGGGTTTGGCAAAGGGTGTGCTGTATAAGCCGCTGTTCAGTCCCTTAATCGGGCCACTGTCTCACAAGGAGGCTACAGCACAATGGCGTCTTCCGGTCAGTTGTTCCGCTCAGAAGCGAGTAGCGAGCTTAACGGGGTTGTGAGTAGCGGGATGCCACTGGTCGCGAGGGGTGAAAAGATGAAGACATTTCGCATCCTGATTGCGGACGACCATGAAATTGTGCGGCAAGGAATTCGAGTGTTGCTGGATCAGCATCCAGGATGGGAAGTGAGTGGCGAAGCCAGGGATGGACGCGAGGCGGTGGAACGCAGCAAGGTCCTGAAGCCAGACCTGGTTCTGCTGGATATCGGAATGCCCACCTTGAATGGACTGGACGCGGCGCGCCAGATCCTGGCGAATTCTCCGCTCACCCGTGTTCTCATCCTGACCATGCACGATTCTGAGCAGGTAGTACGCGACGTGCTGGCGGTAGGAGCACGAGGATTCTTGTTGAAGTCCGATGCCGGCCGCGATCTTATATCCGCGGTGGAAGCCCTACAGCGTCATGGCACATTTTTCACTTCTAGAGTCGCCGAGTTGGTGCTGGCGGGATACTTAAACCCGCATCGCGCGACCGAGCCTCATTGCAAGAATCGCCTCACCCCGCGAGAAAGGGAGGTCGTGCAGCTCTTGGCCGAAGGGAAGACCAGCAAGGAAGTGGCTGTGACCCTTTGTTTGAGCGTAAAAACGACCGAAACCCACCGGACAAACATCATGCGCAAACTGGACCTCCATTCCGTCGCCGACCTGACGCTTTACGCCGTACGCAACGGGATTGTTCAGGTCTTCTAAGCATGGCCAGGGTTATGCCCAGGCTCGTTTAGCCATTGGTAAGGCGAGTCCGGCTGCCTTCTAGGTGCTTTACCGGATTCCGCACTCTTCCGCCGCCGCGTAGCCTTGTATCCAGCAATCCCTCCGTTATTCCGAGTTTCGGAATCGGAGCTAGCGGAGTAGTACGGGGGGAAATAGGAGAGCAAGATGACGGACACTGCGGCGAAAAAGAGTTGTGACGTGTGTAATCGAGTCTTTCTGTCTGACCGGGAACTTCAGGATCACCGGCAGACTGTTCATTCTCAGGACATGCCTGAGAAGCGACCAGCGTCGGAGCAATCTCAGGAACGGCCACCGCGGCGTGAACCGAAGCGCGAGGAGCACGTAGCCTAGCTTTGCGATGACGGCTTCTCCGTAGTCGAGAGGTTGACACGTGAACTCGAAAACCGAAGGCGCGCCGTGCGGACGTGAGCACATGCAGGCTCGCCGGCAAATTGTAGATTCGGCCATCGGTACCCTGAGGCGATTGAAAACGCATGCACGCCCGCGCAGTTATCACACGGCACGTTCTGGTTTTGAGCTCAGACGCGGCCAACAGCCAGGTGATCGGAGATGCTCTCCGGCACTGGATGTTCGATACGGTTGTCTGCTCATCGTTGCGGGAGGCGGCCGATCTCATGGCCCAGCAGGATTTCGCTCTCATCTTCAGCGAGAAGCGCTTCGCGGATGGGGTTTATCCCCAACTGCTTTCGTTTGTTCGGAGCGCCTACAAGATTCCCGTCGTGGTAATGATTTCAGGGGATGAAGAGTCTGTATTTGAAGAGGCGATTGCCTTGGGAGCGTTTGCAGTGGTGGCCAAGCCCTGCTCGACCAATGATGTGCAGTGGATGGTCATACAGGCCACGCAATCTGAAATCAGCAGTTCGAAACCCAGGGGAGGTTCTCGGAATATGTCCTCATCGGTGTCACACGGCATCGAGAACCAGAAATAAAGACCTGCAAACCTGCTGAAGGAGCCGAGCATGCGATTGTTGAGCACTCGACTGATCGTGGCACTCATCCTGGGGATCACCCTGGCGTCGCTATGCTCCTCTTATTACCAGGTACTGGTTCAACGGCAGAGCCTGCGCAAAGATCTCGAACGCCGCGCGGAAGTACTGGGCGAGAGTCTTGCCGGCAACGTGGAGCATGACCTGGAGAGGGGTTCCATGCGGGCGTTGCAACGCACCGTGGAGCGCTTCGGCAATCGTGAACATCTGGTCGGGATAGCCGTTTACGACCAACAAGACAAGCCGATCCTGGAAACCCCGGACCTGGCCCCAATCCTGCCTGCTGCTCCCCCGATTGTGTCTCAGGCGCTGCATGAGAACAAGGGCATTGGTACCTTTCAGAAACTGGGAACGTCCCACCTTCACATTTACGTAGTACCGCTTCATGGGCCGGATCAGGATGATGTGGTCATCGGCGGCCTGGCGATCGTACATGACACGGGATACATCCCGGCGGAAGCCCGCCGCCTTTGGCGTGAGACCTTTCTGAGCGCGCTGGTTTATGTATTTCTGATCACCGTGATCACACTGCTGATTGTTCGCTGGAGTATCGCCGGACCGATCGCGCGTACCGCGCAGTGGATGCGGGCACTGCGCACGGGGAGGGTTTCTTCGCGGCAGAATGCTCCCGATCTGCAACTGTTCCGGCCTTTGGCACGGGAGGTCGCAACGCTGGCGGAAAGCCTGAACCGGGCCCGATCCGCCGCTGAAAATGAGGCCCGGCTACGCGACGCCTCGGTCTCGCAATGGACCGCCGACCGGCTTGCGGTCCACGTGCGCGCACGTCTGGAGGGAGGACGCTTGGTGGCTGTCTCCAATCGCGAGCCCTACGCCCACGTTAGACAGGGGAAGTCATGGCAAGTGGTGGTACCACCGAGCGGACTGGTCACTGCTTTGGAACCGGTTCTACGTGCCTGCGACGGCACATGGATCGCCCACGGTAGCGGGGACGCCGACACCCTAACTGTCGATTCGCATGACCGTTTGCGGGTCCCTCCCGATGATCCCCACTACACGCTCCGCCGGGTTTGGCTCACCAAAGACGAGGAAGAAGGCTACTATTACGGGTTTGCGAACGAGGGCCTGTGGCCGCTCTGCCATATCGCGCACACGCGGCCGATCTTTCGCGCTTCCGACTGGGAGCGCTACCAAACTGTAAACCAGAAGTTTGCCCAGGCAGTACTGGATGAGATCGAGGACGTTGCGAACCCGGTCGTAATGCTTCAGGACTATCACTTCGCGCTGCTGCCGCTCCTGATCAAACAACAAAGGCCGGATGCGCGAGTGGCCATCTTCTGGCACATCCCGTGGCCGAACCCTGAAGCCTTCGCGATTTGCCCCTGGCAGCGGGAATTGCTCGACGGGCTGCTGGGTGCGGACTTGATCGGGTTTCATATTCAGGCGCACTGCACCAATTTTCTCCAGACTGTGGACCGGACTCTCGAGTCGCGCATCGATTGGGACCACTTTTCGGTGCGCCGTCTTGGCCACCTCACGACAGTGAAACCCTTTCCCATCAGCGTGGACCTGGAGGATGCGACGCCGACTGAGCAAAACCAGGTTTCCGTAGCGGAAGATCGGTCTGCGCTGCTAAAAACCCTGTCCACGGACGCGGCTTTCATCGGCCTTGGAGTGGACCGCGTCGACTACACCAAAGGCATCCTGGAGCGTTTCTCGGCGGTCGAACGTTTTCTGGAGAAATACCCGACCTACCAGGGGCAATTCACGTTTCTCCAGATCGGAGCGCCCAGCCGGACGCACATCAAGCGGTATCACGATCTGTTCAATGAGATAGAAGCTGAGGCGGAGCGTATCAACTGGCGGTTCCAAACCGATGGTTGGAAACCAATCGTGTTGCTGAAACGGCAACACAGTCATGACGAAATTCAGGCCTACTACCGCATCGCCGACCTGTGCCTGGTCACCTCTCTGCATGACGGCATGAACCTGGTGGCCAAGGAGTTCGTGGCGGCCCGCAGTGATGAAGGCGGGGTCCTCATCCTCAGCCGGTTCACCGGCGCAGCTCGGGAATTGCAAGATGCCCTTCTCATCAATCCTTACGATATTGATCACACGGCGGATGCAATCCGCGTGGCGCTGGAAATGTCTCCCGAAGAAGTACAGGAACGCATGCATCGCATGCGCAGGGTCGTCCGGGAAAACAACGTGTACCGCTGGGCCGGAACTTTGATTGGTGATCTCTGCGAACTGCGACTCGACGTCCAGCATCCAATCAAGGAGAAGTCCGACGCTCTGACACCGGTGGTATAGATATGCTGAAGAGGAGTGCCCCTTTGCCTGTCGCAGAAGACTGCGTGGAGATTGAGCAACTCATGGAAAAAGTTGCGAAGTCGGAGCGCTCGGCGTTGCTGCTTGATTATGATGGCACGCTCGCGCCATTTGTCGTTGATCGCCGGAAAGCGTTCCCCTATCCTGGAGTGGTTCCGACCTTGCAAGAGATCATGGCATCGGGACGAAGCCGCGTGATCATCGTGACCGGAAGAAGCGCCCCCGAAGTTGTGGCCCTTCTCGGAATTCATCCTCATCCGGAGATCTGGGGAGGACATGGGCTCGAATACCTGTCGCCCGATGGAGTCCGTCAGATTCCACCGTTGAGCCAGGACGTCTCAACTGCGCTGGCGGAGGCAGAGGTGTGGCTGGCCACAGAAAGAGTGGAATCCCTGGCCGAACACAAACCTGGCAGCATCGCAGTGCATTGGCGGGGGCTGTCACAATCCAAAGCCCTTGAAATTCGGGAGCGGGTTTTGCGAGGATGGTTTCAGATCGCTGAACATTCACAGATGTCGATCCTCGAGTTCGATGGAGGAGTTGAAATGCGCGTACGCGCTCTCGACAAAGGAGACGTGGTCCGCAAGGTCGCCAGGGAAATGAAGGCCGAGGCGCCGATCGCTTACCTGGGAGACGATGTCACCGACGAGCGTGCATTTGAAGCGCTCGGCAGTCGCGGCCTGAGTGTGCTGGTGCGTCCCGCCTGGCGAAGAACGTCAGCACAAATATGGTTCCGGCCGCCGCACGAGCTGCTGGATTTCCTGATACGGTGGATGGACGCGTGTTACGGACTGCGGCAGCCGTTTCGAAGGATGGCCTATGAGTGAAGAACACACTCCGGAGATGCAAACGCGAAAGTCAAAAAAGCCGTTCTATTTCAATACCTCGGAGCATCTTCTCCGGATCGGCCGGGAGAAAGCCGTGAACCTTGCGGAACTGCTTGAGGCCTTGCGCCGATGTCCCGCTGATTCCGTATTTCAACATACATTCAGGACGCTCCAGGAACATCACTTCATCCGCCGCGGGTTCTCCAATGATTTTGCCCACTGGGCGCTTTCGGCATGCAATGAACCTGCGCTGGCAGAACGGCTGGCCAGCATTGATGTGAGGGAATTCACTACGCTCGAAGATATACGCCAGTCGCTGGTCAGCGTTCTTGAGGACTACGTAGAGCACAATCCAGATGCTGCCATCCGCCAAGCGAATGAGCCATTCCATTTTTGTGCGGCTGACATCGTAGTGCTGCCGACTCCGTTCGTCCCCGATACCCTGCCCGGGTTTGCCGATGGGCTGCGCCGCGTCAGCATCCATTCGATACACCATCATTTTATTGAGGCGCGGCTTCGGCTGAAGCTCATGTCCAACGACTTCTCCCAATGGCTGCTGGAGGAGATGAGTCTTCCCGATGCAGCACGGGCCGTGAACCACATTGATATTTACACCGCCACTATGGAAAACGTGCGCCAACAAATCGTCAGCATCGTGGAGCGTGCAGTGCAATGAGCCAGGAAGAACGCAGAACTATGAGTTCGCTGCAATCGATAGCCGAAGGCAGAGCTTCTTCAACGCAAGTCAGTGCGCCCAAACCGCCGGTTTCGGTCGGCGCGGAGAGACGCAAGTCTCTTCGGGATTACCGTACTCCGCCTGCTCCCGCACCCCAAGCCCGCCTGGATGACTACCGCAGCATCATCGGACAAGGAAACCTGGATTCTTTGCGTTTCCTTGCCCGCGATCTCAAGGGCAAAACCATCAAGATGGTGAACTCGACCGCGGTCGGAGGCGGCGTCGCAGAAATGCTGAACTGTCTCGTGCCCATGCTCACGGAGCTCGAGGTCACGACGCATTGGGACGTGATTACCGGGGGGAACGATTTCTTCGAGGTAACCAAGGCGTTTCACAACGCTCTGCAAGGAAATGAGTATCAGCTTACCAATCACGTGCAAGAGATATTTCTCATGTACAACGACCAGAACATGCGCCGCATGCAATTCAGCGAGGATCTGGTGGTGATCCATGATCCGCAGCCCGCGGCGCTGGTTCGTGAGCGGTCGAACGTTCCGTCGCATTGGGTCTGGCGCTGCCATATCGATCTCTCCCATCCCAACCCGGCAGTGTGGGGTTTCTTGCGTCCCTATATTGAGCAGTACGACGCGGCCATTTTTTCTTCGCAATCATTTTCCCGCCAGCTCCCGATTTCGCAATACTTGTTCTATCCCTGCATCGACCCACTCTCGGAAAAGAACAAGGAACTCGACGACGCAACCGTGCAGGCAGTTTGTGATGAGTTTCGAGTCGATCGTTCCCGCCCGATTGTTCTTCAGGTCTCTCGCTTTGACCGCGCAAAGGACCCGGTCGGGGTCATTCAGGCTTTCAAGCTGGCCAAGAAATATGTGGACTGCCAGCTGGTAATGGCCGGTGGCGGCGCTAGCGATGACCCGGAAGGGGCGGCAGTGCTGCAAGAAGTCAGAGCCGCCGCCGGCGACGACCCCGACATCATCATTCTCGATCTGCCTCCCTGGTGCGCTCTGGAGGTCAATGCGCTGCAACGGGCGGCGACGTTAGTAGTGCAGAAGTCGATTAAGGAAGGTTTCGGCCTCACTGTTACCGAGGCATTGTGGAAAGGCAAACCGACGATCGCATCGGCTGTCGGAGGCATCCCCAACCAGATCATCAACAAACTTACCGGCGTCCTGGTCCATTCCGTCGAGGGATGTGCCTACCAGATTCGTTATCTTCTAACCCATGCGGACTTTGCCAAGCGCCTGGGAGAAAACGGCCGCGAGCACGTCAAAGAAAATTTCTTGATGACGACCAACGTGAAGCGTTGGTTGCTTCTATTTCGCATTCTCAGCGGCAGCCGCGTGACGCCACTTCCCGGAGCAGAATGATTCGCAAGGGATTGAATGAATGGTTGTACAGGAAAGTGGTGGATGAACTAGGGGGCACATGGGATGGCCTGCTGTTCCCGGCTCTTCTAGGCTTGTAAGTCGTAGTGATGTAGGTAGTCCTCTTAAGGAGTATGGATGTTAGCTGGGGCCATTCTGGTGGTGGGACAGACCTTTCGCGAGAGAGGATGGGCTGGCGACTCGTGGCGAACCACGGGGGCCGGAACCCTGGCCGGAACCCCTATCGCTTGCGTTGAGTTGCTCGGCCAGTCGGTGCTTGATCGTGTCGTCCAGAAACTGCAGCGCGATGGTGTGATGCTGATAACCATCCTTGTCCGGGAGGGGTTTTCTCACCTCGCTCAGACTCCGGCTACGCGATCAGCGACCATTCGTCCGGTTCGCTCACACACCAACTTGTGGTCGGCGGCTGAAAGCGCTCTCTACGACTATGTTCAACATGGCGTCGAGTCGGTGTTGCTGACCGCGCTGGGGGCTTATACAGAACTCGACTTGGGACATCTCATTCGCTTTCATCGCCATAGCGGGCAGGGAGTGACGTTTCTTACAAAGGATCACGAACCCTTGGATTACTGGGTCATCGAAGCTGCCGAAGCTCGCAAAATGCGAAGGCTGGGCTTGCCGGGGCTTATGGATCGCGAACGCCTGCCCGGTATCGCGTCTTACGCGCTACCAGGCTACGTCGGCCAACTGAGAGAGGCGAGCGACCTGCGCCGGTTGGCGGTGGACGGGTTCCTATCGCGTTGCTCGGTCCGTCCCCAGGGACGCGAAGTGAAGCCCGGCATCTGGCTCGGCGAGGGGACGCAAGTGCATCGCCGTGCCCGGATTGTGGCGCCCGCGTATCTGGGCCGCGGCGCGGTCCTTCGCGCCGATACATTGCTCACTCGCTTCAGCGCTCTGGAGCACGGGTGCGTGATTGACGATGGCAGCGTAATTGAGGATGCTTCAGTCCTCGCCAATACCTATGTGGGAAAAGGGTTGAATGTGTCTCACGCGGTGGTGGACGGAAACCGATTGCATCCGCTGCGGCAAAATATCGAGGTAGAGATCCGAGACGGCAAGCTTCTGCGTCGGACAATGCCGGTCGAACTGGGCCGATCGAGCGCTGGCGGCGCCGATGGCGTCAGCCTTGCCGAACGACTGCTGGCGACGGCGTGGAATTAATCTCCCAATAGTCCCTCTAGTTACTAAAGAGAGGATTTCCACAGAAATCTAAGGTGTTCCCTGTATTGCGCCCATACAGGCTTCAATGTAGCTTCCCTACAGTCTCCCCCTTAAGGCCATGTGCGCCACCGTGGCGAATTAAATAAATCAAGAGGATTGGAGTCTCTTAATGCGCACAGGAAAAGTGTGTCTCGGCCAGATCCGCACGTCGTTTCCTTCAATTGTGGTCCAGATGAAGCCGCAATCTCGAACCGCGCTTAGCACGCGTGCTGCCCTGCTAATGGGTGTTGCATTGCTCTTCTGGGGTAGTCTTGCGCTGCATGCAACCGTGACTTCAGTCTCGGTGCAAGCACCTAACTTGACGGGAAATGGCGCCATCAACTTGACCTCTCCAGTCCATTTTCAAGCTACTGCGGAAAGCGATATGGACATTACTGGTTACGTTGTTTATGTTGACGGCCAAGTTGCCTATCAGAACTTTCTCCGCATGTTGGATGCATGGGTGGTGGTGGCTCCCGGCAACCACTCGATATACGTGAAAGCATGGGACTCGGGCGGTTCTCTTTTCAGCACCGCCACCTACGGCGTCGGCATTACGGGCCTTGCCCCGCCAAGCCCTCCTGTGGATGTTGCGCGGATGACGCGCATCGCGGAAGGCCCCGGCTGGGTGGTCGATAACAATCCGGGCGTCGGCGGCCAGTGCAATGACGGAAGCATCGGAAGCTTTCAAAGCTCGTCAGACCCGAACACCAGCAACTCTCCGAACTCTCCGAGAAGTGGGCAGCTGTTTACGTTGACCAGCAGGTGCCAATATGACGACAGCCTCTTTTACATGAAAGATTCGAGAAGCCCCTACCCCTACGCCCGCGACACCAATTTCCTCTGGGACTTCTGGTTCTATATCCCGGCTACCACGCAGCCGGGAAGCATCCAGGCGCTGGAATTCGACTTGTTTCAAGCCGTGCAACTCAGCGACGGCGTGCATGAATTCATGTTCGGATCGCAATGCAATTATGCCAGCAATCAATGGCAGCTCTGGTTGCCGAAGAATGGAGGGCTGACCTGGGTCAATGCAGGATTGTCGCCTTGCCAGTTCTCGTCCGGGACATGGCACCACGCGACGTATTTTCTCCAACGGGTAACTGCCGATGGATATCAGAAAATTCCGGCGAGCTTTGGCCCCTCGAGCGATACCAACAACAGCTTGCGCTTCGGAACTCTGACCATCGACGGCAACACCATGTACTTGGGCGATCTGGCGAATTCCACGATTCCGAATCCCAAATGGTCGCAAGTTCTGGGCGTTCAGCACCAGTTGGACAGCGCGCAGACCGGTGTAACAATCCAGGAGTATGTGGACAAGGAATCACTGCTCGTGTGGTAAGTCTTATTTTGCCCAACGAGCTTGGGGCGTCTTCTGTCAGCCATATTTACGGGGTGGACGGCTCCGCATTTCCGTCGATCTCTTTGTCCTCGACGACGCGGACCCTGAGCTCGACGGCGGCGCCGTTCGCCATGGCGTTGGCCGATGGGGCGGGGGCGGAGAAGAACCGAAAGCCGGAAGGAAGCAGCGGGCTGCGCGACCGCCGAACTGTCTGCAGTTCAGAGGTGGAGCCCAACGCTCGCCTGCGCTCAGCCAGTTCGAACCAGCGAAGATAATTGCGGACGACGTTGGGCATGGTCATGCGCACGGCGGCGGAGAAATTTTGTTCCGCCATCTGACGCTGCAGTTCCCGCGATCCCAACAGCACGGCCAGCTTTTCGGCTAGGTCCGCCCCATTCCCCGTCTTGTAGAAACTGATTGCCATTTCCTCATCCGCCGCCATAGTGCGGAAGTCCGGGATGTCCGCGCACACCATTGGCACTCCGAACTCGCAGGCCTGATGCGCCGGCCCGCTGGAACCCGTGGCCGAATCGTAAGGCATGACCACCACGCTGCTGCTGCGGAACAGATCCGCAATATCGCCCTCGGCCACATAGCCAAGAAAGTCGATTCGCGAGTTTTCCTTCTGCAAATCCCGGATCGATTCCCAATAACCGGGCTTGGTGTGATGGTTTGCCCCTGCAATCACCAAGCGGGCGTTCGGAATTCGTCGCAGCACTTCCGGGAAGGCTTCGATCAACGTCTCAAGTCTTTTGTAGGTCCCCCAGTGCCCAATGGCCAGAATTCGGTGGTCGGGATTTCCGCGCCTCGAAAAGTCAGGGGCGCTGGGGCGCGAGGCGAAAACTCCGTGCGTCCCCAGCAAGATGTTCTGAGCAGAGTATTTTGCCAGCAGCGTCCTCTGATACGCGGAAAGCAGGACGGTGACCGAGTTTGCCTTAAGGAGTGCCCTGGTCGCCAATTCACTGCCCAGCCGAAAAATTCCATCCTGCCGGACGCCGGCCCCGGCAAAATCAACATGTTCGAGGATATGGTGCAACGTCACGTGTGCGTAGCAGCCGAGGCCGCGTGACAAAGCCGGAACACATAGTCCGGCAAAGGCTGCAACCGGATGATCGGGCGTTGCAAAGGTTGAAAAGACCAGGTTGAACCACACCACGTCCGGCTTTATCTGGCGGATGGCGCGCAGGAGACGGAAGGGGCTCGCCAGGTTGTTGAAGGCCCAACAACGGACCACTTGGAAGCCTGGAAGTTCCCCGCGATCCGCTGCCAATGGGTTGCCGTTTCCGTCAGTGGCGAACTCATAATTGTCCAACTGATCGGCAAGGATGGTCAGGTTTATCCGCGGATCGCGCCGCAATTCTCGTGCAATATAGAAGGCGTACTCGTTCAACTGGCGGCCACTGGGAGGAAAAGAAGTAACTAAACAAATCTTCATCGCGTCCTGACTTCAGAAAATAGTGATACTCACGTACGGTCGAAACTGCTGGCTGTTACTGCCGGGAAAGTCGTAGAAATTCTCCTGCTGTAGCCCTGCCGAGAAGCGGATGGGATAAACCAACCCTAGGTTCTTGCCTTCATCTTTGAAGTTCTTGTGAATCGGCAGCGCGTACGAGACCGCGAATCCGCTCTGCACCGCGTCGTAGGCGTGGAAGCCCATATTGCGCGAATAGGCTACATTGGCTTCAATTCTCCAGTTCCGGGTCGGGGTGAATTGCACACTACCGGCCGGGCGAAGCGCCTGTGCAATGGCATATTGTGTACCCTCAACCCGCCAGGAACGCAGATGCTCGGCCAGGGCGCGGAACGTGAACCAGTTCGACACTCGGCGTTCAATACCGGCGTAGACGGAGGTGTAATAGAACTCCCGAATCACCGGATTGAACTGGTCATCGCGTGCTCCCCATCCCGTCAGGAAAAAAGTTTTGCCCCAGGGCCTGCCGACCCGAAAATTCACTGCGCCGCTCAGGTCGCGAGAGTTCAAGTTGCTTTCGGTGAAAGGGCCGGCCTCGCGAATCGCATAACCACTCACTGAGACCATATTGAAAAACGAGCTGGTGGACATGTACAGGAACTGCCGGAACAGATTCTGGTTCATGCCGAAGGGATCGGCGGAGTCCCGGCGAATCGTCTCCTGGATGCCACTGTCAAAGGTCAGCACATTGTTTCCGAAGTGCAGGGATGGGTTTAGTCCAAAGTTGAAGGAATAATCGGTGGTGTCGCGATTGACGATTGCATTCGCGCTGGGCAACGATATCTGACCCTGCGCATTTCGCACCTGAAAAAAACCGCTGGCGTCAGGAAAATTGCCGAAATGCAAATGATAGGCCCCCGTCCACTCTGTTTGGATCGACGATCGTGGGGTTGGCAGCAGACTCTGCCGCCCGGGGATCGGCTGTGATACATCGAGCTTGGCGTCCAGCGGGTACACGGTCGTGTCCTCGAAGATCGGAGACACAGAGAAGTCCGAGAGGAAACTGAAGTTTGGCGTAATCCTCAGGCCTTCGTCGCCTGCCGCCTGCATCAACTCGCGGTCGGCAGTCGGATCCTCGCCGGCGGCGTCGGCAGCCTGCGCGAAAGCCGTTAGTGCCTGCGTATTGTGATGTTGCTGCCGGTAGACACTGGCTTTGGCCAATAGATACTGATAGGTTGGGTCGCTCTCGTCTGACTTGTCCACCAAAGAGAGCTGGGCTTCGGCCCGGGCGGTATCCCCCAAGGCCAGGTAGGTATTCGCCAGACCGATTCGAACTTCAGTTTCAGCTGTTCCCGTAGCCAACGCATGCTGGTAATAGCTCTCTGCCAACTGAAAGTCATGCATGCTGAGGAATAAATCTGCGGCTTCGATCCATTCATGGCCGGTCGGCGGGGGCGCTTCACCTGTGCGGGCCTCCATCAAGCCGAGCGCGATCTGCCGTCGGGCGTCGTCCAGTTGGCCTTGCGCGACCATGTGCTTGGCGATGGCCAGGCGCACCTCGATGCGGTCACTCTCCGGCGCCTCCAGTGCAGCTTCAAACCGGTGCATGGCGGCGGCCTGATCCCCGAGCTGGCTGAGGGCTTCGCCGGTGGAAAGCAAAATCGCGCTGGCCTCCTTGGGATTCTCCTGGGTGTGGCTTTCCGCCAGTTGCACGTTTCGCATGGTGTTATCTCGATCGTGCAGTTGCGCGTAAGAACGAGCGAGCTTTGCATAGACGAGGCTGTTCCCGGGGGAGAGTTTTCCGGCGGTCTGAAACTCCACAATCGCCTCGCTATACCGGTTCAAGCCGTACAGAGTGTCTCCCAGGGCAAGATGGAGTGGACCGTCATTGGGCGCGGATTTCAGGGCAATGTGGTACTCGGCGGCGGCCTTGGTTAACGATCCCTCATCGCCGTAGGCCGTGGCACGAATGAGGTGTATGGCCATTGAATCGCCCATTTCCCGATACGCCAGTTGCACCTGGCGCAACGCTACTCGCGGATGATGCAGATCAAGGCTAGTGTAGGCGAGCCCCAGATGTGCTTCTCCGTTCTTAGGTTCAAATTGCAGGGCGGTTTGGAAATCGGCTGCGGCCTCATTGGGTTTATGCAGGTCCTTCAGCACATATCCGCGGTTCACATAGGCGGTAACCACCTTGGGATCACGCGCGATCGCGCGGGTAAAATCCTGCTGCGCGTCCTCAAGTTGTCCTTCATGTTTATGAACGTACCCGGCCAGTAGCGGAATGTCAGCTTCTTTCGGCAGCAGCGAATCATAGCGTGAGGTCAAATTCTGGAGTTCATCGTAGCGTTCGAGGTGAAGCAAGTCATACCCGAGATAAACGACGACGTCGCGGTCGCGGGGGAGTTTCTTGATCGCCTCTCGTCCGACGTCCGCCGATTGCTGGTAGTCTCCAGTCCAGCTCAAATAGCGTTCTTGCTCTCGCATGACGAAGGGGTTCTGGCGCATCTCAGGAGTCGCATGACCAAGCCATTCCGCCGCCAATGGAAAACGCTTGGCCTCGATCGCAGCATTCATGCCCCCGGCAACGATGAGGCTGTTGGCGGGCGCGAGATCGAATGCTTTGCGGTACGAGCTTTGCGCTTTGGTGAAGTCACGGCGGGCTGCATACAGGTCGCCCAGAGCGAGGTACGGGACGTACAACTTGGGATGAGCAGAAGCCAGCTTGTCAAAATATTTTTCGGCTTCTTTATCGTTCCCAGCCTCGCGTGAGGCGAAACCCAAAGAGGTCAGAGCGAATCGATTACCGGCATCCGTCGCCAGAATCTGGCGGTACACGCCGATTGCCTCCTGGGGGCGTCCAAGTTTCATCAACAAGTCGCCGCTCAATTGCAGATTGTTGGGGTCTTTCGGTTTAAGCGCCAGCGCTTCTCTGATGTCGCCACCTGCGCCATCAAGATCTCCCGAGTACATCTTGATCATCGCCCTGAGACGCAAGAATTCTGACCGGCCGGGCCCGTGCTCATCCAACTTGCCGATTTGTAACTGGGCGGTATTGAGGTGATTGTGAAATGCGGCGTCGTCCTGGAGGTTTTTGTAAAGTTCCACCAGGTTCAAATGCAGCTGAATGCCGTACAGAGGCCCTTCGGCGGGAGATTCCGGCAGGTGAGCCAGCGCTGCATTGTATTCATGAATTGCGTCCTGGTTATGTTCCTCGAGGCGCGCAATCTCTCCCCGAATTGCGTGCAGACGATACTGATCGGCATCAATCGAAGCCGCGCGCTTGAGGAAAGCTTCGCTGTGCTCCACTGAACCGGCAGCCAATTCCGCCTGCGCCGCTGAAAGCTGGAGGTTCAAGTCGCCCGGCACGGCATCAGCGGCCTGCGTATAAAGCTTCGCCGATTCTTCCGGTTCACCGTCGAGTTGATAGGTGTAGGCCAATTCAGCTTTGACTTCAGGGCTGGCAGGGTGGATACGCTTCAGTTCGGCGATTGCGGCCGGGTAATTGCCGGTTTCACGATAAAAACCGGCCAGAGCCCGCTCGACCTCAGGATTATCCGGGGCACGCTTTCTTGCGAGTTCCAGTTCATGATTCGCATCGGCGAACTGTTTCAGGCGTTCATACGAAAGCGCCATCAGCAGTTCCACCCGGGCCGACGGTTGCATCGCTTCCGCCCGTTTCAATACAGCCAGGGACTGGTCGTACTGCCCATCCCGCAACAGAATTTCGCCCAACACTTCAGCGTCGTTGCTTCTCTTCGGGTCGGCCGCAAGAACCTGGGTCAAAAGGCGCTCAGCCTCATCACGGCGGCCGATGGTGTTGTAGGTCTGGGCCAGTCCGGAAAGTCCGTCCAGAGAAGAGGGATCCAGGCGGAGGCCGTGATTGTAAGCATCGATCGACAATTGAGACCTTCGATTCAAACGCGCCGCATAACCCAGCAGAAACCACAGATGGGGATCGTTCGGGGCGCCCTGGGCGGCGCGCTGCGCGTAGTCCACGGCGGAAGAATAGTTGCCAGCTTTCAAGGCCTGCTCGGCAGCGCGTGCAAGGCGTGCATTTTCGATATTTGAACCCCAGCCTAGTGATTTCTGCTGAGTGGTTTTGTCAGCGTCATTTTGAACCTTTTGAACGGAACCGGCGCCAACCTTGTAGGTCTGCGCGTTCGCCGCACCCGCAACCGTGCCAACAGCCAAGACGGCGCAAAGCGCTCCCCGGTGATGCTTCCAAAGACTCAATAGACCCCCAAACGAGTCCAACATTTCAGACTTCTTCGATTCAGAACGGGCCGCAAGCGTTGGCTTAGAAATCGTGTTTCCCGTCCGGAGCCAAGCAACCTGAACCCCAGGGTGCAGAATCGAAAACGCGTCGGGAGGAAACTGTGCAAAGGGTTCAGTCCGTCGGGGCTGGTCGGCGCCCGGTGCCGATCGGTTGGATCTTCTTGGCCGCGTTTGTGGTTCACTCTCCATTGCTGTTGATGAAGCTGCCCTTAAAGTCGTATGACACCAACTTCCACATTTTCTTCGCGTCCCACTACGTAAGGCACTGGTTCGATCCCTGGAACTCGAAATGGTATGCAGGTTTTTCGCAGACCACGTATCCTCCATTGCCGCAGCAATGGCTGGCGCTGATCTCGCGTTTTACGGGCCTCGACATGGCCTACATGGTTGTGCAGTTCGTAGCCATTCTGCTGTTGGCGTTGGGGGTCTATCGCTTTGCCCATTTGTGGGTGGATCGCCGCGCCGCTTCCCTGGCTGCGCTTGCCAGTGTTCTGCTGGGTTCCGAGTGCTTTCTGGTTTACTGCGCGGGCCAGCTGTCCACTACTTTTGCAGCCCCGTTGTACCTGAACGCCCTCCCCTACCTCTACGAGTGGATACGTCACGGCGACGGACGGTCTTTTCTTAAGGGCGCGACGTTGAGCGTCGCGGCCGCTGCCGCCCATCACGCCACCCTGCTTTTCGGGTCAGTCCTGTTTGCTTTGCCGGTGTTGGCCCTGGCGTTCCTTGACCGCAAAGATGGCGAGAAAGCCTCCGCGCCGGCCTTGTGGTCCCGGACGATCGCCGCGGTGGTGCTGGTTGGAATCGCAATCGCCGTCGTGTTGCTTCCGTTCTGGATTGCGCTTATCAACTATCCGGTCACCCAGGTGCCGATCCCTCACCCCAGTCGCGCGAACTACATTTTGAGCCCTCAGTGGGGTCTGAACTATTTTGTCGTTCCCTATGGAGCACTGATTCTGGCGCTTCCATTCATTGTGTGGAGGGGCTCCAGTACCCGGCGGCTTCGCCCTCTGCTCCTCGGCTTCTGGTTGACCTTCCTGCTCGGGTTGGGAGGCACAACCCCGGTCGCAAAACTCCTTTTAGGCCGCGCTTTTGAAGTGCTGACGATGGAGCGCTTCAGCTATTGGGCCACTTTGCTGGCGCTTCCCTTTGTGGGGTTGCTGGCCGAGGAATTAATTGACCGTTTCCGGTTCAAAGCAGTGGCGGGCCTGACGCTTGCCGCCGCTCTCAGTTGTGCTCTTGCGGTGGCGTGGGCGACCTATCGGCCGGCGGACGCGGAAGACTTTAATGTGAATTCGGTTGCGGCCTGGCTTAACCGCGATGGTCACGACCGCTACCGTTACATCACGCTCGGATTCGGGAACAAGATTTCTAGACTGGCGGTGCTGACCGATGCCAGCAGCGTGGATGGAGAATGGAACTCCGGCCGCATGTTGCCGGAATTGACCGAGCACGGCGCCGGCGCCCTGACCAGTTCCAAGTACTTCGGGAAAAATGGCATTGATGCCCTGAGCGCCATGCTTCGTCACGCCGACCACTATGGTCTGAAGTGGATTTTCATGCGCGATCCGTACTACGAACCCCTGCTGGTTTTCGCCGGCTGGCGCAAGGTGGATGATCTGGAGGACAAGACCATCACCGTCTGGAGCAAGGAGGGCACGCCCCCGGCGACTCCGGTCAACGCCCCACAGATCCCGCCACCCTGGCAGGGACTGATGTGGGGCACGCTTCCGATTGGAAGCAGTATGCTGGCCATTTTGCTGGTCCTGGTTCCGGATAAGAAGAGAGCCGAGGCCATGGCCCCCCGTTCGGAAGCCGCCGATGAGAATCTGGTTCTGGGGAGGTTGATTTCATGACGCGCGGCGGATGGCTGCTCGCATTCATAATTACTGCCTTAACGGTGGTGTTTGTAGTAGTCGGCGTGCTCTTCCCGGCTACTTCCGCGGCTGCTTCGTCGGGTGTCGGGTTTGCCGTGTCGCGTCCGCCTTCGTCGCCCCAGGCGGCGGTGGAAGATCTGGTGGATCAAATCGGCAGGCGGGACTGGACCGCCGCCTACAACAGTCTCGCCAACAAGAACGAATTTACTGAACAGGATTTTGTGCGTGACTTGACGGGAACCTATTCCAGCCTTCGCAGCTATGCCAGTCTCGACGGATTCGATCTGCAACCGCTTCATGCCTCCGCCGATAGCGCCGACGTTCGAGTCGATCTCCGATGGTCAACTGTCGTGGGTCCACTTCACCATGTGCGCGATTTGCGAGCCCTGCGAGTGGGTGACGAATGGCACGTTGCATGGCCCATGGCCAAAGAACCGAGAGTACCTCCTCAGGTGATTGCAGTGAACTACCTGCGCTGGGACGTGATCTACCGCGGCTCCGGCGATGATTGGGGGGCACAAGATGTGGAGTCTCCGCATGTTCGCATCGTGGACATGCATCCCATGGATCGCGGCGGTGGAGTTGTTTTGTTGGGGGAACTGCTGAACGAAGATGTCGTTCCTGCATTTGTAGCCGTGAAGGCGACATTGCTGGCCAAGGACGGCTCGGCCATCGCCACTGAGGACGCCTTCGACAAAATGTCGCATGTTCTTCTGCCCAAGCAAGTCACTCCGTTTCGCATCGATTTCAGGAATATTCGCCTAGCGGAGGTGGACAACATTCGCATGGATCCCTCGTCCAGCCTCGTTGCGGCCTCAGCGGACCCAGTGATCGAGATCGAAGATCAGAAACTAAATGGATTGCCCGACTCTTCTCTGACCGGCAATCTTGTCAATCAGAGCGGGCAGGTGGTGAATATCGCTCATGTTCTGACCACGTTTTATGACAAAGCGGGACAACCGGTATGGGTTTCAGACGGGTATGCAGACCGCGCACTGCTGCCTAATACACCCGTTCCTTTTTCAACTTCTCTTCCGCCTGATCTTTCGGGTCGAGTCAATAGTTATCGCGTGGTCGCGAGTACGTACAGTTCCGGCCGTTCTCAATGAAACACAGATTCATGTTCGGGATCGCGCTATGGGCCGTCGTTACGTCGGCCCTCTTGGCTTTTGGACAGACTGCCCAGCTGGAATTGCCCCGGAGCATTGAGGCGGGAAAGGCGCTCTCAATAGCATCCTCAGGCAGCGGCAAGGCAGTGTTGTACATAGTGGGCCCTGCGCAAGCGCTGCGCCACGATGTGCAACTCGGGGAAAAAGTTGACCTGGCTCCGGGCGAGCTTCACAACGCCGGTCACTACAGTGTGTTTCTAGTAGGGCCGACGTCTATGCAAAGCGCACAACTCGACGTGACTTCGGCCCCTCAGGCTGCAGCGCTTAGCTTCCTGGCGAAGCCCTCCCGTCTCGCGGTTGACATGCGCGATGGAATCAGCGGCGTAGTTTACGTGTTCGACGCCTTCCGGAACCTGGTTTTGCAGCCTGCGCAGGTATCGTTTGAGCTCTCTGAGACTGGCGGCCCCACGCAAACGCGGACTGCGACCACACACGACGGAGTGGCCTGGCTCAGGTTGAATTCCGCCCCAAAGGCTGGGGCGGCTCAGTTCCTGGCTCGGGTGGGCGACGTCACGGAGAAACGCATCGTACAGCAAGTTCCCGGCGAGCCCTGCAATTTGCGGATGAGCGCCCGCAGGTCGGGACCGCGGATCGAACTGGAAACCGACCAACTACGCGACTGTAAGGGGAATGCGGTGCCTGACGGTACGGTGGTTACGTTTACGGAGCGAAACGGCGGCACTGAATCGACAGTCGATGTTCCGCTCAAGCGCGGAGTAGCGCAAACCACACTGCCTGCCGAGGACGGGGCCACCCTTTCGGTCGCTACCGGTGTGGTTATGGGAAATGAAATCCGGTGGCCGCGATGAAAAAGCCATGGCCAGCCCGACCTGTAGGACTGCTCCTCGCGGGCTGCTCGATTCTGGGGGCGCTCCTGGGTCTTGCGGATGTCGAACCCGCGGTGAGAGTTGAAAATGCAGATCTGGCAGGCCCACGAACACTGGAAGCGCGAACCAGGGCGTCCGT
Source organism: Terriglobales bacterium (assembly GCA_050745985.1). Classification (GTDB taxonomy): domain Bacteria; phylum Acidobacteriota; class Terriglobia; order Terriglobales; family Acidobacteriaceae; genus JABCZH01. Next base: position 143,433 of record JBOGLG010000007.1, read on the forward strand.
GGTTCGTGACTACTTGGCCGCGTGGCGGACGCTCGACCGAGCTTTGGATCAAAACGACGCAGAGCAGCTGGACGCGGATTTCACCGGCACCGCGAAAGAAAAGCTGTCAGGTACCATTGCGGCCCAGCAGACCCTGGGACTTAGAACCCGCTACCAGGACCGCAAACACGACATAAGCCTGATGTTCTACTCACCCGAAGGACTGTCGATTGAGTTGCTCGACAAAGTGGAATACGACGTGGAGGTCCGTGATCACGATAACCTCCAGGCAACTCAACACGTTCGCACCCAATACCTTGCCGTCCTGACCCCGACCGAGGTGCGATGGAAGGTGCGGATCCTTCAAGCGAAGCCAGACTAGCCGGAAATAACACTAAGGATTTCCCTGACAACGTCAAAATGTGCCCACCTCATCTGATGGAGCTATGGCAGTATTGCAAGGAGCCCCCAGATGATTTCAGTAGTAGTTCCTATATACAACGAAGAAGAAATAATCCCTTTGCTGCATGAGGCGGTGGTTGACGCCATGACAGACATTGGCGAGAGTTGGGAAGTAGTGTACGTCAACGACGGATCCAGAGACGCATCCTTGGAGCTATTACGCGCGCTTCAGGAGGATTCTCCGCAGGTGGTTGTGGCGGACCTTTCCCGCAACTGGGGACATATGGGGGCGTTATGGGCAGGCATGCAGACCGCGCGGGGCGATGCCGTGGTCCTCATGGACGGTGACCTTCAGGACCCGCCAGTAGTCATTCGGGAAATGGTCGCCGCCTGGCGTAATGGCGCGCAGGTTGTAACCACGGTGCGCCGAAGCCGGGAGGAACGCCGCCGGGCACTGGCGGTATTGTTCCCGTTGTTCTATCGGGTGCTGGGAGCGCTCTCGGATTTCCCCATTCCATTGAATTCCGGAATTTTCGGTTTGCTCGACCGCCAGGCCCTCGATGCGATCAATTCCTTGCGCGAAGCGAATCGCTATCTTCCGGGTCTGCGAGCGTGGGTCGGTTACCGCACTGAGATTGTTTACTACGATCGGCACGACCGCGTCGGTGGCGAGGGGAAACTCACGTTCCTGAGCCGCATCAAGTACGCCATGGATGCCATCACGAGTTTCAGCTACAAGCCTCTGCGAACGAGCTTCGTGCTGGCTTCGCTGCTGATGTTCCTTGCGCTCTTCCTTGGGTTTGCGTCGTTGGTTTCATCGGGTTCCCTGGGATATGGAATGGCGGCGGCGATCTTCCTAACCGGGAGCCTGCTGCTTTTCAGCGTCGGCATTCTGGGCGAGTACGTCGGCCGAATCTACGATGAAGTTCGCGCACGCCCCCTCTCGCTCATCAACACCGTGTATGGGCCGGCAACAGCACGTTCACGGCAAATGATTGAGGATCATTCACGCAGTGAGATGGAACGAATATTTCCGGCTGCGTAGTTGTTAGTGTCCCGAACTGCCCTTATCGGACTTGGTTTTGCACTCCGTAATTCCTGGTTCGATGGCGGTGCCTTCTTCGTAGTCATTCCAAGTTTCGATCAGGAGGAAGGGAAGAGGATGGTCCGGGGAGGAGTTTTGTTGTGCCAGACTCAGCGTATCGTTGAGAGTCTCGCCGCACCGCCGTGAAATGTGACGATTGAGGCCCCACGATGCCTTGCTGTCGTCGAAGCCCGCCCACGCGCCGCCTACGGCAATCTTCTCCGGCTTCGACTGCATGCGACGATAAAACCCCTGCAGATAGTCTTCTCCCCAGTTGCTTCCGTCAGGCGCCCATCCCTTCTTCCCAGGGTTGATCCATGCGTAGAAGCCGTCCATGGCGCCGGCGTACGCTGTTGACCGGTCCTCATAGATGAGCAACGGGGCTGGATCCCACCTGTCAATTGCAGTCCGCACCCGACTCCAGTCGGTGTGGCCGCCCTTGGGAAAAATGAAGATTACCGGCCGGCCGTTATAGGTGAGGTAGGCCTGACGTCCCACGGCATTCGGCGCCAGATAAGTCTGGTTGAACATGTCGAATGCAGCGAGGGCATTATCAGTCGCCGCTGTCTCATCGCCCTCGGACTCGTCGTACATCATTGCAACCTTAAAACTCTTTTCCCCGGCAATCGCCTGAACCAAAGCGTAGCTGCGATCGAGAAAGGGCTCACGGTCTCCATACCAGTCGACTACGAATCCAGAGATTCCCAGCTCTTTCGCGTGGTCGATCTGTTTGCGTATCTCGATGGGATCCTGGGACGAATAGCCGACGTCGATGTGCCGGGGGTGGCCGAACCAAGGTTCGTAAACGGCCAACAGACGCGGATACGGTTGCGCCGAAGGAAAACTCAAGTGGCGCCCAATCAGGTTTGTGTGCGTGCACCCTTGCAGCAACAGGAGCAGCGCTACACACGCAGTTCTCGACCGATGCAGCATGGGTGGTTATTAGAGGGCAGGGGGGCCGCTTCAGGTTGTCGTAACTGGCAGTAATTTAAGCCTCATAGCTGTTTCCCGCCGGGCAGCCTCGGCCCCACTCTCCGCATCAGAAAGGCTTGCGCGCGAGCGTTGTCTCTGCCGCAGGAATCCCTTCTGGCTTTGTCCGGAGTCTCGACTGTGATCGCTAGGTTCAATGCCGGACCCAACAACCTGCAAGCGCGAGTGCTTTCTGGAAGCTTCGTGTTGCTTGCGGGATCTGGGTTCGTGACCACCATCAACTTTGCCTATAACATCGCCATTGCGCGATTCCTCGGTCCGGCAGGCTTCGGTCATGCCAGCGCCGTGTACACGCTCCTGATCCTGATTTCCGCGGTAACCCTCTCCTTTCAGATCGTCTCCGCCAAGGTTGTTGCCCAGCAGGCGTCGGTACCGGCGAAGAGTGCGGCTTATCAGCGTTTTCACCGCAGCGCATGGTGGAGTGGAATCTTTCTTGGAGTGGTTCTGGCGTTGTCGCGAACTGCCATTGCGGACTACCTTAACCTCCCCAGCCCTGTACTCATTATGTGGCTGGCGGTGGGAGTGGCCTTTTACGTTCCGCTGGGTAGCCGGCGCGGTTACTTGCAAGGGGCGTATGGCTTCCATCGCCTGGCCATCAATCTTGGGCTGGAAGGTTTGGGGCGGCTGTCCGGGTCGCTGGTTGCAATCATGCTCGGGTATGGAGTCGCGGGCGTGATCGCAGCGAATGCCGCAGCAGTGGCCCTGGCATATTGCTTCGCGACCCCCCGGCTGCCCACCGCGGCGGCCCCTGATTTGCGCATACCCGATGCTTTCCGCGAAGCTCTGCAGGCAATCGTTTTCTTTAGCGGGCAAGTTGTCATCAACAACAGCGATATCGTAGTCGTGAAACACTTCTTCCCGCCTGCGCCCGCCGGACTCTACGCCGCAGTTGCATTGGTTGGACGGGTCATCTTTGCTTTTTCGTGGGCCGTGGTGAATACGATGTTCCCCATCGTTGCTGGGAGCCGGCCTCAAGACCGCCGAGGTCACGGGGTTCTCGGCATCTCGCTCCTGCTGGTGTTTTTGATCGGCGGCGCCGTGGCTCTCGGTTTGGGGCTGGCGCCGGCATGGATTTGGACCTCCTTGTTCGGCTCGCAGTTTGCCATCACCGGCAAGTATGGGCTGCCTTACCTGCTCGCCCTCTACGCGGCCACCACATGTGTCTATTCGCTGAGCGTGGTGATGATTGCCTACGAGATGTCTTATCGCATCGCTAATACGGGGTGGGTACAACTGGCGTTTAGTGTCGCCCTGATCGCCGGTATTTATCGCTTCCATCAATCGTTGCAGGAGGTTGTGTTGGTGCAACTCGTAATGATGGGATTACTACTGATTGTGGTGGCCGTCCCGTTTCTTCGGAATGTGTTGTCCAGTACCCCAGGCGAGGGCGATTTGCCCGCGCTCCCCGGACTACGAATTATTCGCCCGGTTTCAGAAGACGAGGTCATCGCGGCTTTTCTGAGAAATGAATCCAGCCGACCTGAATTCAAGCAGTACCGGGAACCCCTGGACGCGTTGGTAACCACGCCCGATTTGAACAGTACAATTGAAAACGCAAGGCGTCGTGCGCTCTTGTTTTTGCGGCATGGCGCATTGTGGAAAGAGCTCCCCGAATTGACGGACTGGTTCGAATTGGAATTGCGCACCGCGGACCTGGAGCGAATCCGGGTGTTTCCGCGGGCGCAATGGCGAAAAATGGCGCACGGCGACTTCTCCATCAGCCACGTCGTTCGGTCCTTCAGATCGGGGGATTGTTACAAGGTCGCCGATCAAGCATTTCTCTCAAAGATAGGGGATTTGGGTGACTGGCTGGCGCAGGATGTCGATGCCGGGGCGATCCTTCTGATTGGCGTCAACGGGACTGCCCCCTTGACCATTCTCGATGGCAACCATCGGCTGGTTGCAGCTGCGCTAAACTCGCCCGAAGCTCTGGACACTTTCCGGTTTTTTTGCGGATTGTCCCCCAACATGTCTCAGTGTTGCTGGTACAAAACTAATCTAGCCACCCTGAGTCGCTATGCGATCAACCTGCTGCTGAATCTTATGCGCGATCCCGAGGCAGAAATCGCGCGATTGTTGGAAAGTCCTTCGCCATCGGTGGCTTTGGCCGACCGCCGGTCCTGCGCGGAAGGAGTACTTGATCCGAATGCCAGACCGATGTAGGGCGCGCCAATTGGTTGTACAGCACGGTCGCCTGTCTCCCTACAGATTGGACCGGATAGACCTTCCAGACCCACTTTCCTAAACTGTGGCAGACGATTGGCGGGTCCCCGTTAGCTCTGCTTTTGGGGAAAATCCGTGACTACGAAAGGTTTAGAAAAACTCATGACCACTAAAAGGCCCATTGTTGTGCTGCAACTCCCCGAAAAGCTGGTTTTGGGGCAGGTTGAGTCATTCTTCGTCCAGGTTCAAGAATTTCTGAACGCGGAACGGCCGCGTCTGGTATTTGACTTCTCGGAGGTCACACAAATCGACAGCGCGGGTGTGGAACTGCTCCTGAACTGCATGGAAGAAACGATGAAGCGAAACGGAGACTTGAAACTGGCTGCGATTTCACCCGCACCGGCTGTGGTTCTGGAATTGACCCAGGTCGACCGTCTTTTCGAGATTTTTGAAAATTCATCTGATGCGATCGAGAGTTTTCACCAGTTTCCGGTGCATGCTTTCCACGAGGCGCAACGACCGTGGAGCGAGCGTGCAGCATCCTAGCTCTCAATTCATATGTACTCACCCAAGCATTCGGGACGTTTGAGGAAACCATGAGAACAAAACTTAGGACGGTTCGCATATTGTCGGCGGTGTGCTTGCTTGCTGCGGGCGCTACCGTGGCCTGGGCGCAAACCTCAAGCCCACCGCAGCCGCTGCCCGATAGTCCGAGTGCAGTCGTCAAAGCTCCCGGGTTCGAAGGGCAAACTTCATCAGCGACGCCGTCTTCGCAACCGTCGCAGCCGCAATCGCAGGCCGTACCAAACCAGAAGCCGGTCGGTACCGCGGCGGCCGAGACGCCGGCGGTCACGGGCGTGGCCGCCTCGAATCCGGCGGGAGCAGCCATAGCGCCTGCCCGGCAGAAACGCGTCCGCGAACTCTTCATAAAAGTTGGCGCGATTCTAGCCGCGGGCGTTGCCGTGGGAACGGTCGCAGCTCTCGCCAGCGCCAGCCCCAGTAAGCCCGCCGGGGCCACCCAGGCATTTCACCGCGGTTCTTCGCCGAGATAAGGCTGCTCCATGCGTCGTGCCCGATCCATGAACAGCCGGCCCATTCTGGTGAGCTTTTCTGGTATTGACGGGTGTGGCAAAAGCACGCAAATCGAAATTCTTTCCGACCGGCTCCGTCAGACTGGTCTTCGAGTGCGTTTGTTCGCCTTCTGGGACGATGTCGCCTTGCTGAAGCCCTGGCGAGAGTTCACCAGTCATTCGGTGTTTGGAAGCGAGAAGGGAACCGGCTCGCCTGATTGTCCGGTAGATCGCCGTGACAAGAATGTCCAAGCCTGGTACATGATTCCAGTACGATGGATTCTTTACTTTTTGGATGCCATGTCGCTCTGCAATACCGTCGTGAAAACTGAAGGGGTCGAGGCCGACGTCATTATCTTTGACCGCTATCTTTATGATGAACTGGCCAATCTGCCGCTCGATCGGCCTCTGACCCACACCTATGCCCGGTTGCTGCTAAACCTTGTTCCCCAACCCGATATTGCTTACTGGATCGACGCCAATCCAGATGAGGCGCGGGCCCGAAAGCCCGAGTACCCTCTGGAATTCTTGCGCAGCAACCGGTGGTCGTACGCGAGGTTGAGCGCGATGGCCGGCATGACCGTAACCGATCCTGGCTCGGTGCAGAGTGTGGCCACCCTAATCATGCGCAGCTTCCTGCAAAGGTTTCCGTTCACGAGACTGCCGGAGCTGCCGCTGGCTGAAGGTCCCAGCGAATGATCGAGCTAGGAAATAAAACAGGCCGGGGTACATCGATTTGCGATGTTCCCCGGCCTCGATTTTTCTACCAGTAGGTGAAGTTGAAGTTATCCAGGTAGGTAGTGTAGTCCGCTTGTTGGTAGTTCCCATCCAATTGGTAGTTGACGGTGATCCCCCACCAGTTGGAAGGGCACCACCCGTGGGAGTAGGTGCGGTTTAAGACGGTCTTGTTGCCATTCAAGGTGATCGACTGGAACAGCAGCGAATTGTTCGACTGCCGCTGCACTTGAATGGTCACATGATTCCAGCCATTATTCACGGGGTAACAGGATGCTCCGGTCGAGACCCAATGGGAGTTCGCGCTGTCCCACACGTCCCATTGGTTCCCACCGGCCACCCGGCATTGCGTCCCGAAAACCAGCGCCATGCTGTCGAAGTACATGCTGATATCAAATTCGAGAGCTTGGGACAGCGAGAGCTGTCCGGTATAGAAATAAGCGTCGTAGGTGAAATTGTGAAGCGAGGGAAGCAGGGTGTGATTGTTGTCGGGCAAACCCTGCGATGAATTTTGTCCTATCAGAGGGTTGGTGAACAGAACGTCGGAATAGGCTGTGGTTCCGCCCAGGCCGAATTCGGTGGCATTGCCGCTCAGCGATGGTGACTTGATATGCTGATTCATCGACCAGGTGACTCCCGGGCCGCACTGGGTGCAGATGTTATAGTTGGGCGGATATTCTCCATACGCCACCCAGCCTTTACTGCCTTGAATCCCATACAGCGTGGAACCACCGCCGCCACCACCCGTCACTGTGATCTTGATCGGCGTGTACGCAGCTCCCCCACAGTAGTCCCATTCCTCAACCACCGTGTTGTAGGTCCCGGGATTGAGGGACAGACTGTGGTTCAAGCTGGCGCCCTGAGTCACGTAGGTTAAGACGTTGTTGACGTAAATCCCCATCGAAGCCACGCCCTTCTGACAGGTTCCCGTGCTTGCGGTTGCTACGTAACTCACGGGGGATCCCACGTTGCTGTTGTTGACAGGCGAGGTTACCCAAACCCCGGTCTTGTTGCTGACTGTGATCTTGATGTGTGTGTATGTAGCTCCGCCGCAATAGTCCCATTCCTCGACGACGGTGTCATAAGCCCCAGGGTCGATTGACATGTTGTAGTTCAGACTCGCGCCTTGAGTCACGTACTTGAGGACGTTGTCGACGTAAATTCCCATCGAAGCGACACCCCGGGCGCAAGTCGAACTGGTGGCTGTGGCTACGTAATGCACTGGCGACGCCACGGTAGCCCCATTCTGTGGACTGCTTACATTCACCGTGGCCCCGGCGGATGCCGCCAAAGCCAATATCAAGAAAACAGAGCGGTAGCAATAACTCCTCATGCAAAGACTCCTCCCGCATTAAATTGAAACGCAACCTCTGGATTGGCGAGTGGCTTTTTGAGGGACCGACGTCTGAGCGAAGACGAACCCTGAGTTATAGGGAGGCTGGGCTCGTTCTTGAGCGTCCAGCTGAGTTTACGGAAAGGTAATACAGCCTCCGACGCGGGTCAATCAGGGAAATCCCTAGGGGTGGAATAGGAAGTACATACCGAAGTACATGCCGGCGATTCGCGATAGCCAACGCTTGCAGGGCGGGGCTCATCTCAGCCTAGCGGCAACTTAGTGAAAAGCCAGAGCACACAAATCCCGCATCCCGGACCGAGAGTCGTTGCGCTCTCGGTGGTGGCCGTTTTGGCCCTGTTGTTTTCTTTGGCCGGATGCCGGGGACTGGTGGCGAGTGATCCGCCAGGCAGTTTACAAAGTGTGAACCACATCGTTTTCCTGGCCCAGGAAAACCGTGGTTTCGACGAATACTTGGGGGCCATGCGCGAGTACTGGGCCGCCAATGGATTCCCGGATCAGCGCTTCGATGGCTTGCCGCAATTCAATCCGCCGTCGGGTATCCCTCCCTTGCAGGCTCCAGCGCCCACCAACACAGGCTGTGATCCGGCGCTTCCTCCACCCAGCGATTGCACGATCGACGCCAACAGTCCGGTTGTCGAATCCTTCCCGATGGTTTCCATGTGCGTGGAGAATCCCAGCCCTTCCTGGAACGAGGACCACGCAGATTGGAATCGGAACGACCCAATCTCGGCAACGCCAAAGCTGGATGGGTTTGTCTGGACCGCCGCTCACGACGCCAGAGCGACTCAACCACCCTTCCGAGACGTGGATGGAGTGCGCGCCATGGGGTACTACGACGCTACGGCCTTGCCCTACTATTACTTCCTGGCCTCGAATTTCGCCACTTCAGACCGCTGGTTTTCTCCGACGATGTCGAGAACCCAGCCCAACCGGATGTATATGGTCGCCGCGACCTCGGCCGGGCACGCTTATCCGCTTACCCAAGGGACGTTGAGTGTCCCAACCATCTTTGACCGATTGCAGGATGCCGGAATTTCGTGGAAAATTTATGTGACCGACCTCGTGTACGCCACCCCTCCGGTCAACGACAGCACTCTGAACTATTTCGCGACTGCCGCGAAGTATCCGCAAAATATGGTGCCCGTCTCCCAGTATTTCGCCGACGTACAGAATGGCACTCTTCCCGCCGTAGCGTTTATTGATCCCGGCTACGACAGCGGGCTCGATGAACATCCGGGATTGGACGACGGTGAACCCGGCGGAAGCGTGCAGGCGGGAGCACACTATGTTTCGCGGCTGGTCAACGCGCTGATGCAAAGCGTTTCATGGCAGGACTCCGTTTTCATCCTTACGTACGATGAGTTTGGGGGCTTCTACGACCATGTTTCGCCACAGCCTGCCGTTAGTCCTGATGGCATTAAGCCCACCGATCTCCAGCCCGGCGATATTTGTACCAAGGGACTTGGCCCGACTTGCGATTTCGTGTACACCGGCTATCGGGTTCCACTCATGGTCATCTCGCCATTCGCGAAAAAGAACTACGTTTCGCACACGGTTGCGGACTATACCGCCTGGCTGAAGCTGGTGGAAACCCGCTTCAATCTTCCCAGCTTGACAAAACGAGATGCAGCCCAAATGAATATGACGGAGTTTTTCGACTTCGTTAACGTTCCCTGGAGAGTGCCTCCGTCGGTTCCGGCTCAACCGACCACCGGCGCGTGTTACATGGACCATTTGCCCTAATGGCGGGGAATCCCTAGTTGGGATTCGAATCTACCTTGATAGCGCTGGCCAGGTAGCGACCGCCATCAAACCGGGTCACGGCTTCGATCGTCGCCCCTTCCCGTAAATTATCGTTCACCCCCGAAGTCTGGGGGTCGAACGTGATCTCGTAGGATTTCTGGTCGCGAGGGTCGCTTACAACCAGAAGGCCCAGATGCAAATCAAGATGTACAACGCGGCCGGCAAAAACGAACCTGCTCCCCGGCGACGCGAGCAACGAGATGGTGCGCGCAGTGGGCTGTCCGCTGCCATCAGCCTGGAAGACCACCGCCACCAGGCTGCCCGGCAGTAAGTCGTTGGCTGATACGGTTTTTCCCTCGCGCAAGATCACTGTCGTGGGCAAAACATTCAACCTCAACTGCTGCGGAGAAATTGGGTCATTCAAGATCAAGGAGCCGGTGTGGGCATTGAAACTCGTCACTTGGCCGCTGCCCTGTCCAGTGGCATTCTGGGTCCGCACGCGAATGTTTTCTGCAAAAACGTCGACCCCGGCTAGCATCGTGTCGACGTAGACGCGCGCGCCATTTTGCAGATCGGCGGCAGAGGCCGCCACGCCGTCACGATAAATATGGGTTCGGGCATCAAAGAGAATGCGGGCCTTGCCTCCTCCAAACAGATTGAGTGTCAACTGATCGCGCACGCGGTCGATCCTGAATACGGTGCCGCCGATCAGAGTCGCTTTTCCCTTGGGTTGCGGCAACAAAGCCGGCAGACCCTTCATATCCTTCTCGGCAGTGGAAGAGAACGCAATCGACGGAGGCTGCGCAGCGGAACTCGAAGGCACACGCCCGCCTGTTGAGAATGCAGAGGAACCCGTTTGTGCATATGCAGTCCCTGCCAGAAAAAGCACTGTAAGTAGCCGATTCATAGACACTCCTGCCATTTAGCCGCATGGTTTCGATGCCCTGTAAGCAGCACGAGTGGCCTGCCCATCCAACCGGAAAAACCGCTCATATTGGGCAACACCTTGGGGTCTCCGGCATCTAAGCCTGACGCGAGGAGTGTGCCAGAACAGAAATGAATGTGCTTAGACCACTGCGTTGGGGACAAAGGTTGTTGCTGATGGCGGCTTTAACAGGAATGTTTACCCACGTAGCCTACGGCGGCGACCTCAAGATCACTCTTCCCAAGCGCAGCCATCTGACCCCGGTACAACGGCTCAACCAGGAAGGGGTGGAGGCCGTCCAAAAACATCAATACGAAAAAGCTACCGCGCTGTTCTACAAGGCTTACCTTTACGATCCCGATGATCCTTTCACGCTGAACAATTTGGGCTACATCGCGGAACTGGACGGGCAGGTGGATCGCGCACAACATTTCTATGAGCTAGCGTCCTTGCAATCTACTGACGCCGTTATCGCGCGTGCCAGCTCGTCGAAGTTGGACGGTCAGCCCTTCGAGGCTGCGATCAAAGGCGTTCGTGACCAGCCTGTGGAAATCACCCGCGCCAATGTGAGCGCGGTTCACCTCTTATCGCAGCGACGTGGCTCGGAAGCGGAGGCCCTGCTGCGAACCGCGTTGGCGGTTGATCCGCACGACCCTTTCACCCTGAACAATCTGGGTGTGGCCAAGGAGGTGGAGGGCGATCTGAAAGACGCGTTGAAGTACTACAAGGAGGCTGCGGAAACTCATTCGAGCCAGGCCGTAATCGTCACCTACAATCGTGCCTGGCGCGGGAGATCGGTCAGTGAGATGGCCTCCGAAAGTGCCGGCAGGCTAGAGCAGCGTATTCAAAGCGAAACCGTCCAGGAGCGGGCTGCCCTGCTGAACCTGGAAGGAGTAGCGGCGATCAACCGCAATGATTGGCAGGATGCAGACCAAAACTTCCGCGCCGCCTATTCGCTGGATCCAAACAGCGCCTTTTCACTGAACAACATCGGCTACGTGGCCGAAATGACGGATGACCCGGAGACGGCCCAGCTGTTCTATCAAAAGGCTCGACAGGCACAGACAGCCGGCGCTCGTGTTGATCTGGCAACTCGCCAGTCCGCTGAAGGAATGAAGCTGTTTGAAGTTTCCGGCGACAACGATCAGAAGGTCGCAACCGAGATTGCGCAAGCAGCCCAGGCCCGGCGGCGGGAGTCGGGGCCAATCGAGCTTAAACATCGTGACAACACCCCAGTGGTTGAGTCCGCCGAGCCCGCGACGCCTGTGGCTCCCCAAAGTGTGCCGCCGGCCTCGCCCGCTGTTCCGTCTCCGAACGCACAGCCACCCAGACCTTGACTATCACACGGAGCAAAACATGAGAACTGCGTCCCCGCCAAATCTCGATTGTACGATTGACGTCCTTTCCCGGCTGATGTTTTCCGGCGGCAAGGAGGACGCCCTTTCGCGGCTCAGCTACGACCAATTTCGAGAATTACTATCGCTCGCGAACTCGCATCACGTGGTTATGCGCTCCATGGATACCCTGCGTGGAATCATGGCCAGCAAACATGACTACGAGCGGTATGAATGGGCGACGGATGCCATGGAGCGCGAGCGTGCGCGCATCGATACTGCTGTGTCGTTCCTCCAGAGGATCTGCGACACGCTGGCGGCGGAGGGATGCGACGCCATCGTGATCAAATCGCTTGACCATTGGCCGGATATCGGCAGCGACCTGGACATTTACACCGACGCCGAGCCCGCCAAAGTCATAGCCGTCATGACAAGTAAGTTCGACGCGCGCCTTGAAGCGCGTAGCTGGGGAGACCGCTTGGCCAACAAATGGAATTTCATTCTCCCAGGGTTGCTGGAGCTGGTTGAAATCCACATGGGGCGCCTGGGCCAGACCGGGGAATTGATCGCCCTTGCCGGTTCCCTGGTGGCGCGCTCCCGATTTCTCCTCGTCGACGATCATTTCTTTCCGGCGCCATCAGCCGAGGATCGGCTGATGATCTGCACGCTACAGCGGATGTACCGTCATTTCTATGCGCGGCTGTGCGATATCGCAGATACCAAGGAACTCCTGGAGAGTGGCGTGGTTGACTACGACGATTTGAGCGCATCGGCTCAGGAAAACGGAATCTGGGAAGGCGTAGCGACCTTTCTCACGATCGTGTCCGACTATGTTCACAAGTATCGTGGAAGAGGCATCACTCTCCCTTCCGTAGTCCGCTCGGCCGCGCGCTTCGGTGCCGAACAGGTTCATTTTGGCAAAGGCTTCCTGCGCATCCCAATCCTGCCGCATTCGGCGCGGCTCTATGCTTCAGAATGGACGACTCTCATGCTGAACGGGCAGCTCCGCAGCACCGCCCGCCTCAGTCTGCTGCCTTGCCTGGCAACCGCCGCGGCTCTGGGGCAGAAAATCACCGGAAGCGACAAGGGAATCTGGTAATGCGCGGCTGCATGTAATTGCCGCTTGATAAACGCTTTTGACGCCCTGCGCCCGCGGTTGTCGTCGGGCCGGTTGAAATGCCCCTCAATGCGCCAAGAAAAGAACATGTCGTGACCTACAGTGTTTCCTGTATGGACGGAAATCTGGCCTCCCAAGGATGATCTAAAGGCATTTGTGCCGCAGGGCGCGTCGAGGAGCCTTGAAGACATGAGGGCAACGATGTTCAAACCGAGTGTTCAACCGACCGTGTCAGCTGCGCCTTCTCGCGCGCATGAGCGTCATGTCGTTCAGTTGTACACGGACAACGGTTTCCTGATCGATGTCGTGAGCCGATTCATAGGTGGCATGATCGCGGTGGGTGACTCCGCTTTGGTCATAGCGACTTCATCGCATCAGCAGGGGCTTGCAAAACGGTTGTCTGAACGAGGACTCGACATGGAAAAAGCGGCCGCTCAGGGCCGTTACATCACGATGGACGCGAAAGAAACCCTGGATGGGCTCATGGTGGACGGTGCGGTTGACGAGTCACGCTTCACCGAGGTTATTGGCGGTGTCTTGACGAGAATGCGAGGAGCGTGTGGCGGCAAAGACTCAAGGATTGCAGTATTCGGAGAAATGGTCGCGTTGCTCTGGGCTGAGGGAAAACCACAAGAGGCCCTTCGCGTGGAACAGCTCTGGAACGGCTTGTCGCCTGAACACACCTTTGCTCTTCTCTGTGCATATCCTCTCTCGGTTTTTTCCGATGGGCACCATATCGAGCCATTCCTGAGAATATGTGAGCAACACACTGGCGTTATTCCCAGTGAGGCTTATCTGGCGTCGGGCGCTGATGAGGATCGCCTGCGCGATATTGCCCGCCTGGAGCAGAAGAACCAGGTCCTTGAAAGGGAACTGGCGCTTCGAGACAGCGAGGCAAAATTCCGGCTGCTGGTGGAGGCCGTGCGCGACTATGCGATCTTCATGCTCGATCCCGAAGGTAATGTCACCAGTTGGAATCTCGGAGCCGAGCGCATAAAAGGATATGAAAGCACCGACATTCTTGGAGAGCATTTCTCCCGCTTTTATTGTGACCAGGACGTGCGAAATGGCAAGCCGGAGATGGAACTGGAAGAGGCCAAGAAAACGGGGCGGTTCGAGGACGAGGGCTGGCGCCTGCGCAAGGATGGCTCAAGATTCTGGGCGAACGTGGTCATTACCGCGGTTCGAGACCAGGGCGGTACTTTGCTCGGTTTCGCCAAAGTCACACGCGATATCACCGATAAAATGGAGGCTCAGAGGGCACTTCAGAGTGAAGTGGAAGAAAGACGCCAGGCCGAGCTGCAACTTCAGCACTCGCAAAAATCTCTGCGGCAGTTGTCCCTGCACTTGCTCCGCACGCAAGATGAGGAGCGAAGACGTATTGGCCGCGACCTGCATGATAGCCTCGGTCAATACCTGGCAGTGCTCAAGATAAAGTTGGACACTCTGGCTCGTCACCTTGAAGCAAAGCGAGACGAAGCTGCGCAGGATCTGTCTTCGCAATGTCTGATTCTGACCGAGGACTCAATCCGGGAACTTCGCACGGTGTCCTATCTTCTTTACCCTCCCATGTTGGAAGAGATGGGGTTGAAATCGGCGATTCCATGGTACCTCGATGGGTTTGCCGCACGCAGTGGCATCCGCACGACGTTTGAGATCCAGGCGGATGTGGGGCGTCTGCCGCGTGATTCTGAGTTGGCGCTGTTCCGTGTGCTTCAGGAGAGCCTAACCAACGTTCATCGGCATTCTGGGAGCGAAACCGCGCGTGTTCGATTGTTGTACAGGGACGAAATGTGCATGCTGGAAATCGAGGATGAAGGAAAAGGAATGCCTCCCCAACTGATGGAACAGTCCGGTGAAGATTGGATGGGCGCCCTGGGCGTCGGGTTGCGGGGCATGAATGAGCGCATGTCACAGTTGGGTGGCAGGCTGGAAGTGTTTGCGAAGAAAGATCGTGGCACGATCGTCCGTGCTTTTGTCCCTGCGTTCGAGTCTCCGATCACCGACATTGCTTCGACCGCTTGATGGTGCGTGATCCTGTGCGCAGCTTCAGCCTGGGAAAGGGCTGAAGCTGCGCTCAGTCGGCCCCAAACGGGGCTACTGTGGGTGTTGTTTGGGGCTGCCGGGTTGCTGCTTTTCCTGCAACTTTCGCTGCTGCTGAGCCTGTTTTTGCTCCAGTTTCTGCGTCTGTTGCTGGTGCCGTTGCTCAATCTGCTGCTTTTGCTTTTCATCGGCCATCTGTTTCGCGTTCTTCTGATGTTCCGCGTCCTGCTTCTGTTGAAGCTTCTGCCGCTCCTTGTCCTGCTGGGCATTTAGCTTTTCCTGCTGTTGTTGGTACCGTTTGTCCAACTTTGTGTTCGCAGTGCTTGGAGGGGACGAAGGTTCCCGAGCAGGAAGATCGTTGGGATGGACGGCATTGGGGCGGGGCACATTGTTTCGCTCTTCCGGCTTGGTGGTGTTGTTCTCTTGCGCGGGCCGTGGAACGTTATTGTTCGTAGGGCGGGGCTGGGGTTTTTCACCGCGGGCATTCTCGCCACGTCCGGCTGGGGGGTGATAGGGTGCGCCTGCTTCTTTTGCCGGCACCGCCCCGCCTCCCCGGAATTCTGTTGGTCGAGCAGTGGCTGCGATTTCTGGTTTACCGTGGTTCACAGAAGCACGCAGTTGCTGGTTGCTGCGCGCCAACTCTACATGCTGCTTTTGCGCGGCCACAGGGCTGAGGTGGCGGTCGTGCTCCGCAACCTGGTCTTCTGGCCGTGGGCGGGCCGTGATCCCGCCGTTGCCACCGTTGTAGCTGACCCGATTGACCGTGGTCTCGTGAACCACCGTGGTGTTGTATACGTTGTGCACGACCGTGACATTCACGTTGTTCACTGAGCGGTTATAGAAAAAGCGGCCATTCTCCCAGCGGCCACCTTCAAAACCGACGCCGAAATAGCCGAATCCGTAATCGATTCCGCCGTAGAAGCCCACATGCGGCCCCCAATAGCCGTCATGGAAGACAAAGGCTGCGCCACTCCAACCCCACCAGCCCGGAGTCCACAGAAAACCCGCTTCAGGCGCCTCTACCCAGGTGCCGGGTACCCAGTAATAGTCGGAATCATCGTAATCGTAGGCCCAGTAACCAGGTGTCCAGATGTACCCATCGCCTGGGCAAAGTGGTTGGTCGTAGACCGGTATGGCTGGCGGAGCCACCGTGATCGATACTTCCACTTGGGCGGACAAGGCCATGGGATGCGTCAGAGTTATAAATGCCATCACTATGGCTACGATCCACAGAGAACGAATACGGGGTCGAATATTCATTGATGTTCCCTCTCGTCCGATCATCCTTCGCTTTCCCGGTATGGCTTTGCTGCTGCGGGTCGCGTGGCTTGAAGGGCGACTTTCTCTTCATGATGGGGATGAAAAGAGCTCAAGCACCCATCTCGCAAAAGCATAGGAGCTGATTACGACAGCGGCCAATCGTGTGTTATCCGTACTTTGCCGGCGAAATACACGTAGTTTTTGAGCGTGGCCTACCGAGGCTCAAGCTTCGCCCGCGATCCGCGAGTTGATTCGTTCACTGTTCGGTTGAGCGCCGGCCAGCGCGTAATAAAGGATGTAGAGATAGCAGACGACTGGCAGGAAAAAGGCATGATGGATTCCAATCTTGTCAGCAATAAACCCCTGTGCCAGGGGAATTACAGCTCCTCCCACAATCGCCATATTGAGAATTCCGGAACCGTCTCCCGCCAGGGGGCCAAGCTCAGCCAGACCTAAGGTAAAAATACTGGGGAACATGATGGAGTTGAAGAGCCCAACGGCGAGGATGCTCCACATGGCCAGATGCCCGCTGGTAAGGATGGAAGTCATCAAGAGTAACGTGGTACAGCTGGCACAGAAGGCAAGGAGGTGTCTGGTCTTGACTCTGCGCAAGACGGCTGATCCAATAAACCTTCCCACCATCGCGCCGCCCCAGTACAAAGATACGTATCCGGCGGCGGCCTTCGTAGTGAGCCCGGAAATGCCGGGCTGAGTGAAGTAGTTGACCAGGAAACTGCCAATTGCTACTTCGGCGCCGACATAGGTGAAGATACCGGCGGCTCCAAGAACCAGATTCCGGTGCTTCCAAAGCGAATCGTTTGGCTGCTCGTCTAAAGGGTGGTGCGCCGATCCAATCCCCGGAAGCTTGGAACCACCGATCACAGCGGCCAGCAACACCAGCAGCGTGCCAATGACGATATAAGGCAGCTTGACCGAGGCAGCCTGCTGGGTGCGGTATAGGTGGAGAACGCCAGGCGAGAGTCTGCTCATTTCCACCAGGGTCAAAGGCGCGGCGCTGAGGATGAATAACGAACCGATGCTGGGAGCGATCGTTGTACCCAGCGAATTGAATGCCTGGGTCAAATTCAGCCTGCTGGAAGCGGTTTCTGGCGAACCCAGCACAATCACATAAGGATTCGCAGCGACCTGCAGAGCGGTAATTCCCGCGGCCAGCACAATGAGGGCTGAGAGAAAAAGCGGGTACAAACCCAAACTAGCAGCAGGCACAAATAAGAACGCGCCTGCGCTCATCGTCAACAGGCCCGCAACCATCGTGCCCTGATAACCGATCCAATCAACGAGTCTGGCTGCAGGAATCGAAAACAAGAAGTAGGCTGAGAAGAAACTGAACTGGATCAGCATGACCTGGGCGTAGCTCAGCTGGAAAATCGACTTGAGGTGTGGAACCAGGATGTCGTTCAGGCAAGTGAGAAACCCCCACATGAAAAAGAGTATTGTGACCACGGCCAGCGGCCGTCGATAACTCTCTGGTCGCTTGACACGGGTCAAACCACCGGATTCTTCCCAATCCATATCGCCAACTCCCCGCAGTTACCGGAACTGGTATCCGGGCTTAAGCTCGCAACGATAGGTCTTGGATTGGTCTTTGTCGAGCCCCATGTGACAATCTGCCCATCGCAAGAAGAGATCTGGTCCCAGGGGAAAAACGATGGCTTCTCCATTCAACTCCGCCTCGATGCTGGGACCCTCCGCCGTCGAGGGCAGACTGAAATTCAAAGCTTTTCCGAAGATGACCGGATAAGACTCCCGCACCAAATCGCTCACCATGGGGTGGACCACCTCGGCCTCCAACAAAAACGTGGTGGTGTCGGACCAATTACGAACGGAAACATTGAAGTGGCGGCGGTCCTGCGAAAGGTCTTCCTGTTCGATGCGGGTGAACGGGCACGGCCCGGCGATGCAGGAGACGCGCGCGTTGCGGAACTCGTTTCCCTCGCCCGCGTCGAGCGACAGGGAACTGATGACTGCCTTCCACTTTCCATCCGGTGAGCACGGAGACCGATTGCCGCAAGGCACGTTTCCGGTGTTCGCGACTTGGAATGCCTTGACCGTGCTTCCGACATCCGCCTCTGTCGTAGCTTTCATCGAATACCTGACCCGGGTGTTGGTAATGGTCATTTCCGGATGATGAGTTTCCGCAATCGGCTGGGGGACTGGCGCCATCCGGGCGACATAGATCTTGTCTCCGATAAAGTCATGGACAGTAAGGGGTTGATAATTGGCGTGCCGAAATTCCAGAGTCACCGGTTGCCGCCGCCGGAGACCTTTAGGCAGCGTGATGTGGAAAAAACCTGAAGGATCAGACTTGATGGTTCCGATCCCAATGCCGTTGGTTGCAGTGATTTCTACGTTTCCAATCGGCAACTGCTTGTTGGGGTCGCTATCTTGTCGCAAAACGGTACCCTTCAGGACAATGGGGCGCCGGTGCATCAGGAAACCCGCCACTACCGCCCCCATGACTCCGAGAGCCACAATCGTCCAGATCATGATCAATTTCTGGCTGCCCATAGATTGCTGGCATTTGTCCGAGCCCTTTATGACGCGTTTTCTCCACGGAAGGTTTGCCGGAATAAGGTGGATCACGGCGGGAAAGAAAACCTAATTTTGCTTACCCCTACGCCTTAGTGCCCGGGAAGATCATCTAAAAGTCGAGAGATGAGCAGCCCCGACGACAGAATCCATGGCACTCGTCACCTTTCCCGGCGAGATTTCTTGTCACGACTCGGAATCATCGGCGCAGCGGGTGTTTTCGGGCGCTCGCACCTGTTCCCCTTCCCGGTACTGGCACAAAAGCAGGCCAACGGGCCTGGGCCTGCCTCGACCCTGTCTGTGCCGGCTGATGACCAGTTCCTGGAGGAACTGGAAGGGTTAAATTTCAAATATTTCTGGGAACAAACCAGTCCCCAGACCGGATTGACCAAGGATCGATGCAATGTGATATCGAACGACAATACCGTGGTTGCGAGCATAGCGGCCACCGGATTTGCGCTGACCGCTCTTTGCATCGGACAAAAACGCGGATTTGTTTCCGTTCACGACGCACGCGAGCGGGCACTGGCGACGCTGCGCTTTCTCTGGAAGAAAATGCCGACCCACCGCGGGTTCTTCTACCATTTCGCGGACCTCAACACCGGAGAAAGAGTTTGGGATTCTGAAGTGTCCTCCGTTGATACCGCAATTTTGCTGTGTGGAATTCTCACTTGCCGGCAACATTTCGAGGAGCATTCGGAAATCAGCCTGCTGGCGTATGAAATCTTTGATCGGGTGGATTGGACCTGGTTGTCGGAGGATACTTCGCTGTTGCCGCACGGATGGACGCCCGAAGTCGGCTTTCTGCCCTATCGCTGGGATTACTACAGCGAGCTAATGATGATGTACCTGCTGGGGTTGGGATCGCTTTCCCATCCGCTGTCCGTAGAAGCCTGGAACGCCTGGAAGCGCACTCGCTTTGAATATGACGGCATCCGCTATATTGGCTCATTTGCCCCTTTGTTCGTGCATCAGTACTCTCAGGCTTGGTTCGATTTTCGCGGTAAACGCGACAAGTATGCCGACTATTTTCAGAACTCCGTCGCCGCCACGGAAGCGCACCGTCGTTTCTGTCTGGAACTAGGCAAACAGTTTCCTGACTACAGCGATGACTTGTGGGGCATCACGGCTTCCGACTCCCAGAAAGGTTATGTGATTTGGGGAGGTCCGCCGGCCATTGGGCCGATTGATGGAACAGTCGTCCCCAGTGCGTCGGCGGGATCTCTGCCGTTTCTGACGCAGCCCGTAATGCGTGTTCTCAAGAACATAAAGGACCATCATGAACGGGCGTGGTGCAAGTACGGATTCATAAATGCCTTCAATCCGCTCACCCATTGGTATGACCACGATGTTGTCGGAATTGACTTGGGAATTACCATGCTCATGGCGGAAAACACCCGCACCGGTTTCGTTTGGGATACATTCATGAAGAATCCCGAAGCAAGACGGGGCATGGAGCGTGCCGGCTTCAAGAAATATCAGCCCGGGGTCCAGGGATAAGAGGCTCTCCCGGCTATTTCAATTCAACGAGAGCCAAGCCGTGCCCGGGCAGACTGATGGTCAACCGGTGGCCCTCTATGCTTCGAACCTCCGGAGCTGGAGGTTTCACGGCTGCCCGCAGTTCGCGAATCTGATCCTGCGTCGGGTAGCGGGGAGCGCCCATCTTTTCATATGCCAGGTGAAAGTCGCCATGATCGCGATCCACGCGAAAGATGGATGCGGTTTTGGCGCTTGAATGTGTAAGTTGCAGCGTGATAGTTCGTGGAGAACCAGGGTTTCCCGGCGGAGAATAATTCCATACCGCCAGCACCAGCGTGCCGTCCGGCTTACGAGTGAGTAATGCAGAATCAGATGCAAGCTGGATCCGCCGGTCTCCCAATTTGTGCAGCAGTTCGAAAGCATAGAAGGCGGGTTTCGGAATGCCTCCGGCGGCGATCAGCCCGTATCCGCCGTAGAAGGGCGCTTTCACCACGCCTTGCTCTTCAAAAACGTCTGAAAAGGTCCAATAAGACATCATTTGGACCAGACCGTCGCACTGGCGGATGGTGTCCGCCAACCAGGGCCCCATGTAAATCGAATCGGTGACCTCTGGTTCGTTTAGGTAGCTGGCGTTATATTCGCTCCAGATCAGCGGCAGTTGGGGCAAACTCGATGCTCTGATCTGCTCATGGACTTTGCGCACCGCTCGGCCCACCATCTGGTCGCGAGGAATCTCTTGCTGCGAACCGAACACGCCTTGAGGAGGATCGTTGGCGTAGACATGAGTTGAGACGAAATCAACCGGAACATGCTTCTCGGCGCAGTGACGGATGAAGTCATCAACCCATGCGGCTTGGGCGGTCGCGGGGCCTCCAATTCGCAGCCGTGGACTTACTGCCTTGATTGCGAGCGCCGTATGGTCGTACAGCGTCCAGTAGGTAGCCTGCTTTGGTTCTCCTGCCCAAAAGTCGAGGTTGGGTTCGTTCCACACTTCGAAATACCATTGGGCGACTTCATCGATGCCGTAGCGTTGCACCAGATGCGCAGTGAACGCTGAGATCAATGCATCCCAAATGCTCCAATCTTTCGGCGGAGAAATATTCGGTTTGTACCAGAAAGTGTGAAGGGTATTTCTCGCCGCCAGCTTGTTGGGCATGAAACTGATCTCGACGAAGGGGCGCCCCCCACTTGCGAGCAAACCGTCATAAATCTGGTCCACGTAGGAAAAGTTGTAAACCGCCCGCCCTTGACCGTCTTCGCCGTAGACCCCGACTTCATCGTGCAGGATGGCATGGAAGCGCACGTACTCGAAGCCGGTGGCTTGTTTTACTGCACGCAAGTCTTGACGATAGCTTTCACGCAGGCTCAGGATGGCCCGCCCTGAACCAAACATGCGTTCCCAGAAATGCGGGAAGGGGTGAGATGGAGCCTGCGCATCGATGGCAATTACATTTGTTTCTGCTTCAGGCGGCGCGTTCATTCCGCTTCCGTTCAGCCCGCATGCCAACATTGCCGCGAGCCCGATAATCCGCCAATTTCGCATTCGTGACTCGGTTCGACGATTCCACCGGCTTGGGTCGCTCACGCTGCCTTGCTGCCGCTCCTCCGTATGGGACGAACGTGAGTGGCCGGTTTTTCCTGTAGCAGCAGTTCTGTCGCCTGCACTCTGGGATGGCTGTGAAACCAGCGCTGCACCAGGTCATCATGCAGAAAATTGGCAATCGAAAGAAGACTCATGCCCTGGTGATGGACCATCCAGCAACGCACCAGTTCGCAACGGTGGAACCAAGAACGGCGCCTCTTACGATCGAAATCGACGGCTTCATAGAATCCGTACGGTCCGAGCCAGCCCTTGTCTTGCATATTTCGCAGGTTGCGCAGGGCAGCTATGGGATCGACGTGCAGGGCCAGGAAAGACGAATAGGGTGAAATGACAGGCGCTTCCTGCTCCACCTTGCGCGCGGCCAGCTGGGGAACGCCAAAAGCGTGATACTGATAATTCCCCGACTCGTCCATCCTGAAATAGGCCGACTCGGAAATGCCCCATGCAATGCCCCTCTCAGCTGCGTAATCTCGCTGTGACTTTACCGCCGCGACTGACGAACGCTCCAACAGCGTATTTGGATAGACCCGCATCCAGAGGGCGGGCATCAGGTACTCGAACATGGTTCCGGTCCATGAGAGCAGGACGGCCCTGCCGCGATACAAGGCATGCGGCCGGCCCAGCAGGAACCAACTCTCCTGAGGAATGTCATCTTTGGCGATCGCCGTGAATACTGCGATGCGCGATTCCGTTGCCAGCAGGTCGTAACATGCGGAATGGAGTTGGCCGGTATCCATGTCATAGCCGACTGAGAGTAGCCGTCTCGTCCGATTCAGAAGAAATGCAAAATCCATCTCATCGGCGAGTCTGCCCGCCCGGTCGGCAATGAGCTTGAGACCTTCCATGAGGAGTAGAACCCGTGAACGTGCGTCCGGTAATAAGGTGTGAAGCTTCTGAAGCCGGACGGCTGCCTCTGTGGAGACAGCCGATTTCATCGCCGCTTCCAATTGGACCGTCAAATCGTCGATGAAGCCCGGCATCTGTTCGAGTGCCACGTCCTCAGCTTTTTGAAGGTGAATTACTGGATCGCTTTTCAAGCCGGCGAACTCAGGAAGCAGCCATGGAGCATAGAGCGACACGGTTTGCCTCGCCTGTTTGACCCGCTCTTCGGCTTGCTTTGCAAACCACAACCCGGCCATTTGTTTGCGCCGGGAACCTGGTTGGTCGAGGGCTTCGAAAACGTGATCCGGAAAATTCAGGAGGCAGCCGAGCCAGTGCTGTTGGTTGCAGGCTTTTTTTAAGGCAGAAAATCGGCGCTGCGGAATGGCATGGAGGCTTCTCAGCAGATCAAAATGATCCCATAAACCGTCCGCCAAGTCAGCCTGCAATAGAGGTTGTTTCAGCAGGTCCAGGCAACCTCGACGAAGAGTCCAGAGTGACGCAATCAGATTGCCGCTGTCCACGGTGGACACCAGCACAGGGGGAAGCGGAGCCAGCGTCCGGATGTCATACCAGTTGAACAAATGCCCTCGATGCTTCTGCAACTGTGAAACAGTCTCCAGCGTCCGGAGGGTCTGTTGCACAAATTCAGGAACCGTCAGATATCCAAACTTGCACGCAACCTGGCGCGCATTGAAAAGGAAACCAAGATTGGTTGGGGAAATGCGTGTAGCAAGGCTGGCGGGCTCTTCCTGCACATTATCGGGGATCAGCCAGTGGTATTCTTCGGTGCTGAATTCAGCAAAGTACCGCCATGTGCGAAGCGCAGCAAGACGAAGAAATTGCTGATCCTTGGCTGACGCGCGTTGACGTGGGCGGCGGGGCGGCTGATTCAGCCACAAAGCGACCGGCTTGCTACATGCCCATAGAACTAGGATGGGCAAGGCGGCGGGCAGAGCGCCACGGCGCGCAAACCATATCAAGAGAAACAGGCCCACGGCGAGCGCAGGCGAGCAGTCCAGATAAATATCCAATACAGTTCGTTTGTGACCTGCAAGTTCCGCCTGGGCTGCAGTTTCCCACTGCAAGAGCCTCTGTCGCGTTAACAGGCGACGGACCAGGGTTCGCACCACCGCATCGATCGATAACAGCGCCTGGTGCGCCAGAAATGTGAGCGTCAGTGCGTCGGTAATGTTCGCGTCAAGAAACTTGTTCCAGGCGTCGGCAGCGATTGCCGGTCGCCTTCGGAGCACACTGCGTGCCAGATCGAATCCAAATTGAAACCACGCGGGCAGAAACAGGATGGCGAGAGCCGCCAGGGTCCAGAGCACCGGCCGCCGCAGGGGAAGAAGCCAGCCCAGCACCAGCAAGAAAAACATCGCGGGCTCCACCAGGCTGCGCCTCAGATTGTCCAGAATCTTCCATTGCGAAACCACCGACAATGGATTGGGAACCCGTTGCCGCGCCTCATCAAATACCTGGGGATGCAGCCATCCCGCCACCTGCCAGTCGCCGCGCAGCCAACGATGTTTCCGGCGATTGTAGGCGCTATAGTGGGACGGGTAGTCCTCAACGATCTCGATGTCGCTTACAAGACCGGCGCGGGCGTACGCGCCTTCGATCAGATCATGGCTCAATAGCGCATTTCGCGGGAAGCGGCGATCGAGAACACGGTGCAGGGTTTCCACTTCGTAGATTCCCTTTCCAACAAAAGTGCCCTCGCCATAAAGGTCCTGATACACGTCTGAGACCGCACGGGTGTAGATGTCGAATCCCGTCTCTCCGGAATAGATGCTTGCCAGCCGGGAGCGCGCCGTGCTTTGAACGCTTACCCCAACCCGGGGTTGCAGAATGCCATAGCCCGCGACCACGGTCCCGGTCTGCGGATCGATGATCGCCTGATTCAAGGGATGGGTCATGGCGCCGACCATGCGGTGGGCCGATCCGCGAGGCAGTTCGGTGTCGGAATCGAGTGTGATCGCGAACCTAACCCTCGGCAGAACGGAGAGGTTTCCAGCCTTGATTGGAAAGTTGTCGTGCTGACCGCGCAGCAGGTTGTTCAGGTCCATCAACTTTCCCCGCTTGCGTTCCCAACCCATCCATAGCTCTTCGCGTGGGTTATAGACCCGCTGCCGATGCAACAGGAGGAACGATCCCATTCCTGAGTCGGCATACTTCTCGTTTAACCTCAGAACCAGATCCGAACAAAGATCGACCACAGAGTTATCCTCCCGAGGTTCCTCCGGCGAATCGGGGAGATCAGTAAGTAATGCGAAGTGAAGATTCGGATCTTGATTTCCGAGAAAGCGCACCTCCAGGTCCTCGGTCAGCTTGCGGACCTGCTTCTCCGTAAAGAGCACAGTGGGTATGCACACCAAAGTGACACAGTCGGCTGGAAGACCGTCAGAGTAATCAAGCTTCGGCAGAATATTTGTAGGAACGAACAGAGTGGCCAGGTAGTTCACGATCTGTACAGCACTCTGAGAGCTGGGCAATAACAGGGCCAGGGTCGCAATCAGGATAAGCCCGAGAGAACTATGCGGATCTGTCACCAGCAGCACAACGCCCGATAAAATCGCGAAAGTAAAAATTGCGATTCCAGTCAGATACAACTCGTCCGGATGAACGCGCAAGAAGGCGTGCACTCGCTGGGCCAGGGGGTGGTGAAAGCCCACCGTTTGCTCCAGCAAAGGTGTACCTTCGGCGATCAAATAAAATCCGACGTGCGCACGGCGCTGGGACAGGCGGGGCTCGTCATTCGACTGCGTCTTGGCCTGACGTGCGAGGGCGATGGCCTCACGGGCAACTTCCGTTTCTGTGCAGTCGGAGTGGTCCGCAATGTTGACCAGCTTTTTCCGATAGAGTTCGCGGCTGTCGAAGTCCATCCTGGCGTAGGCTCCGGCCGGGTCCTCGCGCAAAATATGATCGAAAAGAATCAATGGCTCAATGACATGTTTCCAGCCGGTCTGCCCCACGTCTCGAAGGCTGCGGACCAGAACTCCGACTCCATATTCCCCGGTAGGATTCTTGCGCAGGCGATTGCCGCTCACAGCAATCTGCTCCAGCAAGCACAGTTTGAGGATCGCGGGAATGGCCCACAGTTCCACCATCTTGAGCACGGTGACCTGCTGAAAGCCGTGGATGTAGGCGGTGCAACCCGGCTCCCCAAACTGGTTGGCAGCGGCAGCGAGAAAACCGTCGGCAACCGCCGCTATTCTGGGAATGACCTGGCCACCATTGGTGCGAACGTGAGGAAGCTTGCCAGGCATCCTGAAGCTTTCGCGAATATCCTCCAGTTCCGCCTCCAGAAGCCGGAGGTTGTCATACAGCCAACGGAAATCATCAGACACAGCTTTCGGAGGCGGAGATTCCAATTTCGCCAGCAGGGGCTTGAGGGCCCTGGAGAGACTTCGACAACGATTCCAGAAGGGCCGGGCTGGGTGCTGGCCCGGCAGCCACACCAACTCACGCGCTAGCTCGGCAGCGCGAACACTGAACGCAGATAGTTCAGACTGCGTTTCACCTGCACCGTGGCTTGAGCCGTCAGTTTCGGCGGGGGCGAGTTGGGGATCGGCACTCTGCAACATTTACTCATTCCTAGCGATAGCTGGAAGCTTGCATCTCAAACATTTCCGCATAGCGACCACCCAGACGCGTCAGTTGATCATGACTTCCATCCTCAATAATCCTGCCGCCATCGAGTACTACGATGCGATCCGCCATGCGCACGGTTGAGAACCGGTGTGAAATAAAGAGTGCGGTCTTACCGGCGGTGAGATCGGAAAACCGGCGAAAGACCTCGAACTCGCTGCGAGCATCGAGGGCCGCAGTCGGTTCGTCCAGAATCAGCAGCTGAGCGTCGCGCAAATAAGCGCGGGCCAGGGCGACCTTTTGCCACTCTCCCCCTGATAGATCCACTCCTTGATCGAAACGCCGGCCCAGCATTTGCTCATAGCCGCGGGGCAATCGTCCGACTGTGCTGTCGGCCATGCTTTTCCGGGCTGCAGTTTGCAGCAGTTCCAGATTGTCGATTGTCTCCACCCGGCCTACCGCAATATTTTCGCGGGCGGTCATTTCATAACGCATGAAATCCTGAAAGATGACACTCATCTCGCGATGAAGATCGTCGAGATCGTAGTCGCGGAGATCGATGCCATCCAGCAGTATCTGTCCGTTCGAGGGGTCGTAAAGCCGGGTCAACAGCTTCACAATGGTGGTTTTGCCCTGGCCATTCTCGCCAATCAGCGCCACACGTTCCCCCGGACACAACCGGAAGTTCATGCGGTCGAGAACCAGACGTGAACTTCCGGGATAGCGGAAAGAAACGTTCCGAAACTCAAATCCATCAACCATCGGCCGCGGCGCCGGAAGTGCATTGGGTTTGGAACGGATGGTTGGGCGCATCTCAAAGAAGGCAAGCAGGTCGGTAAGGAAGAGCGCCTGGTCGGCAATGCCGGCGAGGGTTGAGAAGATCTGTTGGATATTGCTGCTTGCTTGCAGGATCGCTCCTGTAAGGAACGTCAACGTGCCGATAGTCAATGCGCCATTCACTGTGCGCCAGATGACGAACACGTAAGCCAGGTAGTATCCTGCGGTGCCAATAACCGACAGCAGCGACCCTGCGACTAGCTTGCGTCGCGATAGCGCGACGTTTTCTGTGTAGATCTCGTCTGACAGACGGGCAAAGCGCTCGCGCAGGAAATCCTTCAACCCGAAAAGTTTCAGTTCCTTCGCGGCCTCTTTGCTTCCACCCAGGATCCGCAGATAATCCAGTTGCCGCCGGACCGGTGTCTGACGAAAATTCTTGGCATATCCCAGAAAGGCAAAATGGCTCTCGCCGATGAATGCCGGAACTACGCCGACGATCAACAGCAGCATCAGCCAGGGAGAAAACACGATGATGGAAACCGAGAGTGTGAGCGTGGTGATGGCCTGCTGCACCAGCCGGCCAACCGCCTGAATCATGCCCAGCCGGTCCGTGGCCTGTACTCGAGCGCGCTCCAGCCGGTCGTAGAACACCGGATCTTCATAAGTCGTCAAGTCCAATCCGGCGGCATGCTCCATGACCCGAATACTGACGTGTCGTGTGTACTTGTCTGCCAGCAATGAATCGGAGTAGTCGATGGCTCGAGTCACAATGCCGGCCAGGACCGCCACCGAGAATTCCGCTGCCACCAGCCACCAAAACCCAGCCTGAACCGGCTGGCGAGTCGAGACAGCATGCACGATGCCGTCAATGATCAGCTTGGTGATCCATAGCAGCACCACCGGCAGGAATGAGGCGAACAGCCGGGAAAGCAGGCCAAATACCACCACGGCCGGACCAGAATCCCAAACGATCTTGAGAACCGCCGGTACGTTGCGAAGGGCGGAGAGACGCTCCCGCCATCCGACCCAGAAACTTTCTTGCTTTTCCATGCTCGGTGTTACCGTTTGAAGGTTGCTCCGCAGCCAGGTGGAACGGAAAGGGGGCCGGGTCCGAGTGTGGAAATCTCCGGCCTGCCCCAATCAAGTGCCTGCAACCTAAAGATGCTGAATGCTTGCCTAAGGTTTGTACTGCCCTGGTCCAGGCGACAAACGGCGTATTCGTGCAGCCCTCACTCCATCGGGGACAATAGGGTGTTCTCTGTAGGCATTCCTTCTGCCAGAAGAAGAAGAAGATGATGGCTTCGTTCCCGGCGGCGCCGCCTGATTTCGCCGCATGCCAGTACCACCTGGCCTTCGGAGTATAATTTCTGTTGGCCATGTACCAGTCCCGCTATGCCCTTGTGGCTTACGTGAGGGATGCAGTCGGAGAATTCGTCGCCGCCCTCCGTCGGGAACTGCACCCAGACTTGCCCCATCTGCCAGCCCATCTCACGCTGCTTCCGCCGCGTCACTTGCGTGGTAGCGAACTCTCTGCCCTGGAAACGCTGGAAGAAGTTTGCGGCCGGTCCGAGCCCTTTGAAGTTGTTCTGGGAGAAGGGGAAACGTTTGTCCCGGTCACCCCCACCGTGTTCATCCGGGTTGAGGAAGGGGCGTTACGAATGCGGGAACTTCATGATCGCCTGAACGCCGGCGCCCTTAGCGCAGTCGAGGAGTGGCCCTACATGCCTCACCTCACCATCGCCAAACTGAGCAGCGAAGCCGTAGCCCAGGCCGCGTACTTGACCGCTCGCGACCGCTGGGCGCAGTACCAGGGAAGCCGGCGCATTTCCATCCGTGAACTCACTTTCGTTTGCGAGGAAGAACCGAATCGTTGGAAAGATCTGGCTGGTGTTCCGCTAGGGCGGAGCCTGGTCAAGCGCTAGAAGTACTATCCGTCACCTGCCCTGCATTGTCCCAACTCCAGCCCCGGATGTGCGTTTGGCCTTCGAGTACAGTTCCCCTCCGTGCTTTGCCAAGGTCGGAACGCAAGTGTAATAAAGACATAGGGTTTCCGTGCTTGGCGGCAGGCCCTTTCTCCCTCTACACGTTAGGCCGCCGGAGGAGCTATGCAAATCGGGGTCTATGGAGCCGGCTATCTGGGGACAGTGGTTTCAGCCTGTCTGGCCGACTTCGGCACGCCGGTTCTGTGCTGCCATCCCGACAGTTCGCGCATGGTGGAAATGGCCCAGGGTACCGTCCCTTTCCACGAAAAAAACCTGGCCGAAGTGATCAAACGCAATGTGCGCTGCGGGCGGCTGGCCTATTCCACCGATGTAGAATCCTTCGCCCGCAAGGCCCAGGTGATTTTTCTGGCGGAGGATGCGCCACACAATCTCAGCGATCTGGCCCTGCGCATTGCGCGGGCGGCTTCCAAACCTTCGATACTGTCGATCGTCACTCCCGTGGGGGTCGGCGCGGCTTCGGCCATCGAGCGCCGCATCAAGGAGGCAGGTTGCCGGGCGACCATCGTTTCACAGCCCATGTTTTTCACCCCGGGCTGCGCGGTGGAAGACTTCAACTGGCCGGACAGAATCATCCTGGGCACTTCATCGAATGAAGCGGTGCTGGTGCTGAAGCAAATTTTCCATTCTCTGGTGATGCGCGGAGTGCCGGTGATTGTGACCAATCACGAGACGGCTGAACTGGTACGGGAAGCCGCGACAGCGTTCGTGGCCACCAAGATTTCGTTCATCAACGAAGTCGCCAGCCTGTGCGAGTTGGTGAAGGCGGATGCGGTCAGCCTGTCGCTGGCCCTCGGGCTGGACAAAAAGATTGCTCCGCGCTGCTTGCAGCCGGGCGCCGGCATGGGCGGGCTGTTTGCGGAATCGGACATGGATTCCCTGGCGGAACTGGCGCGTCAAAATGGAGTGTCGTTGAAAGTGCTGAGCGCGGCTCGAGAAGTGAACCAGTGCTTTACCGATCAGGTGCTCGACAAGATTGCCCGCTGTGTGCAGTCAGTGCAGAACAAAGATGTGGGAATTCTTGGGCTGGCTTTCAAGCCGCATACCAATTCTGTTGCCGGATCCTCGTCGATGCGGCTGGTCAAGAGCCTGATTGCCAACGGCGCGCGGGTGCGAGCGTATGACCCGGTCGCCATTCCTGATGCTCGCATGGAGTTGAATGGAACGGTGCACTACTGCGAATCGCCCTATGCCGCGGCAGAAGGGGTTGACGCTTTGGTGGTGGGCACGGGTTGGCCCGAGTTTCGCGGCCTTGACTTTGCCCGGATCAAACACACGCTGCGGCGTCCACTCATTGTGGATACTAAGAACCTGTTGGACTCCGTTCGCCTGCGCGCAATGGGATTTGAGTACGTTGGCGTCGGCCGTGGGTAGTGCTTGCACCTGTTCGGTCTAGGCGAGAACCCCCCTTGGCGGTTAACCACAATGAGCACAAGGACTTTGCAAAGGCCGCAATGATCCCTGGTGTCATCCGTGCCCTAGTGCGCGGCTTCCTCTACAAATTGTTATAATCGACACTCCACGCGGTGGGAGTAGCTCAACTGGCAGAGCATCGGACTGTGGCTCCGACGGTTGCGGGTTCGATTCCCGTCTCCCACCCCAATCGTTCGGTCAACCATGCCTGCCCCTGACGATCAGCCGGAATGCTGGCCCACGCTGCCGCTCGATTCATGGAAAGATACGTATGCCACGCTGCACATGTGGACACAGATAGTCGGCAAGGTCCGTCTGCGCCTGACGCCCCTGGTAAACCACTGGTGGAATGTTCCCTTGTATGTAACCGCGCGGGGCCTGACTACATCTCGCATCCCCTATCGTCAACGGGCGTTCGAACTTTGGTTTGACTTTCTGGGGCACCGTTTATTGCTTGAAACCAGTGATGGCATCACAAAGGCCGTCGCCCTGGGGCCGCGTTCGGTCGCCGATTTCTACCACGAATTTATGGAGATGCTTCGGTCCGCAGGGATTGACGTGAAGATATGGAGAATGCCGGTCGAGATTCCCAACCCGATCGCCTTCGATCAGGACCACGTACATGCGTCGTATGATCCTGCGGCGGTTGAGAAATTCTGGCGCATTTTGCTTTCGGTGGATACGGTCTTTAATCGCTTCAGAGGCGGATTTATCGGCAAAAGCAGCCCGGTACACTTTTTCTGGGGAAGTTTCGACCTGGCGGTGACCCGATTTTCCGGCCGCCAGGCCCCGGAACGTCCCGGCGCCGACCTGATTACGCGGGAAGCGTATTCCCACGAAGTGAGCAGCGTTGGCTTCTGGCCGGGAAGTATTGGGACTAAGGAGGCGGCGTTTTATTCCTACGCAGCTCCCGAGCCCCAGGGATTCAAAGAGGCGCGTGTCCGCCCGGATGCCGCTTTATACGACAAACAACTTAGCGAGTTCATCTTGATGTACGAAGACGTACGAAAGGCTGCGTCACCCACCGCCGATTTGCTCGAGTTTTGCCGCACCACCTACGAAGCCGGGGCAAACCTTGGGAGCTGGGATCGCAAGGAACTTGAGGTGTTTCGCGGTTAGGATTTCGGACAGTTGTTTGGTGTAGGCCGACCTGCAAAGCGTGCCTCGATCCAGGCCATCTGGTCTCGTACGGAGTCTCCAATGACCATGCCGGATTGAGGTTCAGAAAATTTATCGATCTGAACCCGGTCCCCCTGTTTGCACAGGCGGGCAATGGTCTGCTCGGACATCGCGGGCAAGCCTTCCAGATCCGTAGTGCTACTGATTACCAGGAGCGGGCCACGCGCCGGCTTTCTGCCGAGTATGTTCCGCTCGAACAACTTCTCCACGAATTTATCGTTCTGCCAACCCTCTTTGAGTATTTGGTTCGCTGAAAGTCCGGCGCTGAGGCTGCCGCAGGTGTTATCGATCTGGTCATACGCCGGCAGCGCTTTCTCCGTCAGCATGTCGCGAAGGTTGAAATCTGGATAGACCGTCTTGACGGTGTAGGCTACAAACTCGAGCCTGCCACCAGGTTCCTCCGTAGTCCAGCGCTGACAAGCGTCCCTCAGATCGGCCATTCCCGAAATCGCGATGCTGCCGAGGTACCCGGAATCGCGAATTCCGTCCTCCATCTCCGCCACGGCGATCGCGACATTGCCTCCCAGGGACGGACCCATGGCAACCCAGCGTGCACCGAGTTGTGGTGCAGCCACACGGGCGGCGGCAACTGAAGCGATCACATCAGTTGCGTCAGAAGGCACATCCAGCACCGCACTTCGGAAATCGGCGCCCAATCCGGTATAGTCTGCCGCCACCACCGCATAACCAAGATTGAGGTACATGGCAAGAAACGGTCCGTAGTACAGATTCCGCAACAGCGATGGAGCACACTGACGGGCAGCGCCGGTAAAGCCGTGCGCCCAGGCAATGACGGGCCAGCCGTTCTTCGGCGGCGTTCCTTCGGGCACCAGAACCACTCCGGATGCGGCGACATCCTGTCCGCTGGCGGACCGGGAGTGGTAGAGAATCCGGAATGCGGAGAAATCGGTCGACAAAAGATAGTCGAAAAAGGGCTCCGAGCGAATCAATTCGCCTGGCTTGCCGGCGGGCAAGGGCTTGGGTGCGTCGTAGAACTTGGTAAGCGGCAATGTGCTGCGGGAGTCGCGTGAGCGCGTGGAGGTTCGGCTTTGGGCTGCGCCCGGTGCAGCTCCGCATGGCATGGCAGGCAAAAGGCAGGCTGCAACCACGACAAATATGGAGGATGCGCGAAAGATGCCAGGACGCTGTGACGATAACCAGAACATTGGGCTGATTATGCCACGTGATGTGGCCTTGAGTCTGCGTTGTTCTGGTTCGGAGTTTCAGCCGGACCCTGCCGTATTCGGTACGCTCCTTGCGTGACGAAACCAGCGGAAATTACGTGGTCATCGTAGAGCACGCGAAGAAGCGCTAGTTTCCGGAATCCACTTTTATTTGCTCCTGCGCGCCGCTCTCCATGCCTTCCACCTGCGGCGCTGGGCGGCAGCAATCTTTTGCCGGGCAGATGCCGACATTCGGTGCGGCTTCCCTTCCGACCCTACGCCGTGGGTCGTGCGACCGATGGAGTCGAGAGCTGTCAGGGCCGCATCAATACGCTGGCACTCTTGGTGCGCGACAGCACGGGCTTTCTTCAATTGCATGATAACGGAAGATAGAGTGGACATGCCGCAAATGATACCAAACCCTGTGCCGGGTAGAATGCGGGCCGCGCCTGTGGCTTGCCCGCTTGACGCCCACTCGGGCCAAGAAGATAATGCTCCTGCTCGGCCAGCGCACAGTTCTCCCCCTTGCGGCAAGAGCCGGGCTGACCCGTTTGTTTCCGCGTGAGTAGGCCGATTCGATTAGGCAGGAAAGGACCATTCCGATGTCGAAACCAAAACTGGCAGCGCTAATGACTTTGTTATTTGCCGGATGCGTTGCCGTGTCGGCACAGACCTTCGTGACATTGGCGAATTTTAATGCCAGAGATGGATTGGAACCCATTGGCTCGCTCGTCCAAGGACCGGACGGCAACTTTTACGGGACTACCCAACTTGGGGGTCATGCCAGGAACGGCTGTCCTAACATCGGTTGCGGGACAGCTTTCAAAGTTACACCGGAAGGCATATTGAGTAGTTTACCTCTCGACCTCGCGGACGGTTTGTATCCCTCGTCAGGACTGCTCCTAGCCACGAATGGCAATTTCTACGGCACGGCACCTCAAGGCGGAGCCAACCTAAATGGCTGCTCGCACGAGAGCTGTGGGACGCTGTTTAAGGTGAGCCAGACCGGTAAGATCGCAGTAGTTCATAACTTTTGTTCAGATCCGGGTTGCACAGACGGCGGCACACCGGGAGGCCAGTACGGTGGCGAAGTATCTGCACCGCTGACACAAGCCTTTGACAGGAATTTTTATGGAACGACTGAAGGCTACGGCTCCAACGGCGGCGGAACGGTGTTCAGACTAACCTCAAGTGGGACTCTTACAACCCTATACAGTTTTTGTGCGTTAGAAGATTGCGCGGACGGCAGCATACCGCAAGGGCCGCCCATTCTCTCCACTCCCGACGGTGTCCTGTATGGAACAACCGGTTTTGGTGGAAACCCAGCGTGCCCTGCATTAGGCTGCGGAACTTTCTACAAGATCACCCGCAATGGCGCGCTGACGACACTTCACCGGTTTGACGGGACCGACGGTTGGGATGTAGGCGGGCTGATTCAAGGACCCAATGGAGACTTCTACGGAACGACATTTGTAGGTGGCGATCTTACATGCGATCCACCGAATGGCTGCGGGACAGTATTCGAAATTAGTCCGCATGGCGAGGTAACGACTCTCCACGCGTTCGAGGCAACAGACGGAGTTGGCCCGTCAGGGCAATTGGTTTTGGGTTCGGATGGCAATTTGTATGGGACTACAAGCGGCAGTAAGGACGGTAGGGTCTATAGTGCTGGCACTATCTTCATGATTTCGTCCCCGGGTTCGTTTAAAACCTTGCACTCGTTTAAAGGCGGTGCTGACGGGTTCCAGCCCTTTGGCGGATTGCTTCAAGCCACAAACGGGAAATTCTATGGAACCACCCGCTCGGGCGGTGACGTCGGGTGTGACCGTGGGTACGGCTGCGGCACAATTTTCAGCTTGGACGTGGGCCTTGCTCCATTCGTGACCTTTGTTTTTCCAGTAGGCAAGGTCGGTCAAACCGGCGGCATTCTGGGCCAGGGATTCGCGGGAACCACCAGCGTCGTGCTCAACGGAACTCCCGCGAGTTTCACGGTCATATCCGACACGTACATTCGAGCTACAGTTCCTGTTGGAGCGACCACCGGCTACGTCACCGTGACCACGCCGAGTGGCACGCTGACCAGCAATGTGCCGTTCCATGTAATTCCTTGAATCGGGCCGGGCCGGGCGTCTGGCAGCGGTGGGCCGTACCAGATACGCCTGCTGGAGCCCGAGGCCCCGCGAGTGCCATGCCCGGCGCGGCGACAGCACAGGCGCAGACGTGGGCGCGGGAATGCGGGCACGTGGGCTTGATGCTGACACAATTTGACCGGGGCGCGGGCCGGAGCCGTACCGTGGTGTCTGTTATGGTGTCGAAAATGGGTCTGCCTCTCCGATACGGATGATAACGGGAGCGGTCAGTAACCTGAGATAGCACTTTACGCAACTCTATTGCCTGCCTTGATTTACGGGCCAAACCATTGCCAGAGAGTAACTTGGTGAAAAGGCTGTAAAAGAAGGTAGCCTTATCCCGGAACCTGCATGGCCTCGAGCATTCTGGAACGTCGGTTACACCAACTCGAAGAGTCCCGCAACCGCTTTGGACCACGGC
This sequence comes from Terriglobales bacterium, assembly GCA_050745985.1. GTDB lineage: Bacteria > Acidobacteriota > Terriglobia > Terriglobales > Acidobacteriaceae > JABCZH01. Next base: position 178,819 of record JBOGLG010000007.1, read on the forward strand.
ACGCCGCCCGCGTGGTTGCCTTGTTGTCGCGTCTGGGTAAGAGTCGATTCTCCAACAGGGCCGCTCTGATTCGCTTCCATGAAGCGCTGTTATTTCTGCGGGCCTTCCCGCAGGGGCCGGAAGTTGTCCGCCAGTGTGAACGGCTGCTGCTAGGTTTTTCGAAGAGAGTGGAGCAGCTCGCGAAGGCAGGAGCCGACATGGATGATTTTGATCCGCTGGAGGTTTCAGGGATCGCTGGCACTGTCATGCAGGACACGCTCACGTTTGACGTGGCGCGCTGGCTGGTGGAGCACGTCCCGGATGTAGATATGGTCTGGGATGATTACTCTGAAGAGCGGGCCATGGCCGCCGTCTTGCCGCGCGTGATTCCTCTGCTGGAGGAGGACGGTGATGTCGAGGCGAACATTCCCTGGCAGCGTTGGTTGCAAACGGCTGCGGGGAGTGACAAGAGCAATCTGCAATGGATGGTCCGGCAGTTCGCGAAGATGCCGGCGCCTGACGCGGAGAAATCCCTGCTGTACGATTCTCTCCGTATTCCGGTGCGCTGGCGGCTGGAGAACCGGCGCTTCTCACGCACCAGAAACTGGCGGCCGGTGCGGCGAATGTTTTTTCATGCTGAGCCACTGATTGCCCGCGGAGAAGTTTCGCTGGCACGGGAACTCGCTCAAACCCCGCCGGTTCTTCACCATCTGCCTGCTAAACAGGGCGCGGTGGTGATGAACATGATCCGGGAGGTCATGCTGGTCCGCTACCGGGAGCTTTACGGCACTACGCTGGGCGATATGCGGTCGGTGGTGCGCGCGGATGTGGGGCGCGGAGTTTCGGTTTACCTCTGGAACCTGCAACCGGCGCGGCGTTTGCCGCTGCGGGCCTACGTGGCCGGGCTCACGCTCAAGAATGGAGTTCCCGTCAATTACGTCGAGGCCATCGGGTTGTGTGAGTGGATGGAGATGGGCTTCAACACCTTCTATACCTTTCGCGGCGGTGAAGTGGCCTGGATTTATGCGCAGACACTGCGCTGCCTGATTGCGCTCACGGGGGCGAAGTGTATTTCGATGTATCCCTATCAGCTTGGGGATGGTAACGAGGAGGCGATCGAGTCAGGTGCTTTCTGGTTCTACCGCAAGCTGGGTTTTAGGCCAGGGCGCAAGGATTTGTTAAAGCTGGTCGAGCGTGAGGAGGGAAGAATCGCTCGCGACCCCAAGTACAGAACCTCCCGGCTAACCCTCCGCCGCCTTGCGGCTGAGCATGTCTTTTACGAGTTGCCCGGAAGCGAAGTTGGAGCCTGGGACAGTTTTTCGACCCGCAATATTGGAATGAAGGTGAACCAGCGCATGGCGCGGAAGTTTCTGAGCAGGGACCATATTCGAGAAGCGTCGTCGCACTGGCTGGCGCGGTTGCTCAGTGTGCAGCCTGCCTCCTGGGGGCCGCTCGAACGCGACAGTTTCGAAAACTTCGCCATGGTTCTTTCGCTGGTTCCGGGCCTGGACTCGTGGAGCCGCCAGGAGAAACAGGCATTGCTGCGAACGATTCGAGCTAAACCGGCGGCAAATGAAATGCGTTATTTGCATCTGACGCAGAAGCATCCCCGGCTGCGGGAAGCACTTGTGAAGCTGGGTTCCTGACGGTAGACACCCTATACACTTTGTTTCCTCCCTGGTTTGAGGAAGCCAAAATATTTCTGCTACCCGCGTTCCCCGGTGTACATCTAAGCCTGCATTACCCGGTCTTCATCGGTCGGGCGAAGGTCAAACCATGATTTTGTGCGGCCATAACCTCCAGAGCGCATGCGTTTGTTGTTGTTGCGCGAATGTGTGCTCTGGCGCGGGGAGGCTGCTGATCTAGTCATTATTCGGTAGCTAAAGGAGTCATCACCCACTGCCAGAGAGGAACTGGCGGTGGGTTTTTCATTTATGGCAGGTGCGATCAAGGAAACGAAGGCACAGCGGGTGGAGCGTCTGAAGCGGGAAAAGAACCCGTGGGAGGGGTTGGACGAGATCCGCCGCTTTGCGCGAGAAGGTTTCACTTCGATTCCGCCGGAGTGGCTTGGTACCTACTTCCGCTGGTGGGGTGTGTACACACAGGGCGACGGCGCGGGAGTGGTTGGCGGCCTGGGAGGGGAAGGGAAGTCGTTGCCCTATTTCATGGTGCGAATTCGCATTCCGAACGGTCTGCTGCAATCGCACCAACTGCGCACCATCGCCGATCTGACCCAGAACTACGGGCGTGGTATTGCCGACCTCACAGTGCGGCAAAATGTCCAGCTCCATTGGATCACCATCGAGGCCCTGCCAGACGTGATGGAAGCGCTGTGGCGATGCGGATTGAACACCCTGGGAGCGTGCGGTGATGTGACGCGCAATGTTACCGGCTGCCCGCTGGCCGGAGTCGCTGCCGACGAGATCGTTGACGCATCGCCGTTGGCATTCGAAGTTACACGGCTGCTGGCCGGGAACCCGGACTTCTATAATCTGCCACGCAAATTCAAGATCGCCATCACCGGTTGCCGCGTCTGGTGCGCCTACCCCGAGATCAACGATATCGGCCTCACCGCGGTGACTCGCAGATTGCGAGGAAACGTGGAAACCGGATTTTCGCTGCGGGTGGGCGGCGGCCTTTCGACAGCGCCCCATCTGGCCGCGCGACTCGATGCTTTTGTTGGTTGGAACCAGGTACTGCCCGTGGTCAAAGGCGTTGCGGAAATATTTCGTGAGTCCGACGAACTGCGGGAACACCGTGAGCGCGCGCGGCTGAAATTTCTGTTCCTGCGGCATGGCTGGACTGCGGATGACTTTCAGTCGGAATTGGAAAAGCGAATCGGGTTCCGTCTCGATCCGGCCGCGGAAGAAACTGCTCCCGATGATGCTTATCGCGACCACGTCGGCGTTCATCCCCAAAAGCAGGCCGGTTATTTCTACGTTGGAGCAGCGGTGTTGCGAGGGCGGATTCATCCCGCACAAATGCGCCTGGCCGCCGACTTGGCCGATCGCTTTGCAAGCGGCGAACTGCGCACCACCACGATGCAGAACCTCCTGATCGTAAATGTGCCCCAGGAAAATTGCGCGCCGCTGGTCGGGGAACTCGAAGCGGCCGGGTTGCCGGTTGCGGCCTCTCCTTTTTGGCGGGGCGTGATTGCATGCAGCGGCAGCGAGTTTTGCAAGCTGGCCATCACCGAAACCAAGAGTTTTTCCCGATGGCTGGTGCAGGAACTGGAGGAGCGGCTTCCTGGTTTTGATCAGGATTTAAAGCTGCACGTTACCGGCTGCCCCAACAGTTGCGGGCAGCATTGGATCGCCGACGTCGGAATCGAAGGCAAAAAGCTGAAAGTGGATGGCCGCATGGTCGATGCTTACTACTTTTGCCTGGGTGGCGCGGTGGGAGCGAACCAGGCCATTGCCAAGCTGACCGGATACCGCTGCACCGCTGACGAAGTCCCAGACGCAATCGAGCGCCTGCTGCGCGCATATTTGGCCGGACGGTTCCCCGGAGAAAATCTGCGGCGGTTTTTCGCGCGCCACAACGAGGCTGAACTGCGCGGGTTTCTCGCTGGGGAATTGGTCGCGGCGGTGCTTCGCGATGCGCCTCCGGGGCCGGTACCGCATGGATTGGAGGGCTAACGAGATGGCTCGATTGTTTCCGATATTCGTGAAGCTGTATGACCGCCCGGTGCTGGTGGTGGGAGCGGGAACAATTGCTGAACAAAAGATTCGCGGCTTGCTCGAAACTGGCGCTCGCATTCGCGTGGTTGCTTTGCAGGCAGGCGCGGTAGTGCATGAATGGGCGGAGGCTGGACGAATCATGCTGGAAGAGCGAGCGTTCTCGCCCACGGATCTCGAAGGCAGATTTCTAGTGATTGCCGCCACGGCATCCTCTGAGGCCAACCAAAGCATATTTGTGGAGGCCAGAGGGCGCGGGGTGCTGTGCAATGTCGTGGATGTTCCCGAACAGTGCGACTTTTTCTATCCGGCGGTGGTACAGCGAGGCGATCTTCAAATCGCCATTTCGACAGCAGGCCAGAGCCCTTCGCTCGCACAGAGGCTTCGCCAGCAACTGGAGCGGCAGTTCGGTCCCGGCTACGAGGAGTGGGTGGCGCGCCTCGGAGAAACCAGGCGCGAAGTGCTTGACAGCCGTCTCAGCCCGGAACGCAAGCGCTGCCTGCTGCGGGCCCTTGCCAGCCGGGAGGCTTTCGAGGCGGCACTCGCGAGACAAATCCAGGCTGGGGAGAAAGCATCGTGAAAGGCAAAGTCTATCTGGTGGGTGCGGGGCCGGGCGATCCCGATCTGTTGACGTTGAAAGCGTTGCGCCTATTGCAGTCCGCCGATGCGATCCTGCACGATGACCTGGTCACGCCGGCGATTCTCAAGCTGGTCTCGCCGGCGGCGCAAGTTCACAACGTGGGCAAGCGCAGCGGGACGAAGAAGATTACTCAGGAAGAAACCAATTTCTTGATGACTTCGCTCGCGGGTTTGGGCCTGACGGTAGTACGGCTGAAGAGCGGCGACCCGCTGATCTTTGGACGGGCGGGCGAAGAAATCGAAGCGCTACGACGGGCGGGCCTCGAATACGAGGTTGTGCCGGGTGTCACTGCAGCTCTTGGAGCGGCGGCCGCGGCGGGGATCCCACTGACTCATCGCCGCGCATCGCATGCGGTGGCATTTCTGACTGGGCAGCTTGCGGCAGGCAGCGACGAGGCCGACTGGCGGAGCTTCGCCAATAGCGGAGCGACGCTGGTGATCTATATGCCGCGCGAACTGGGGAAGATTGCGGCGAAGCTCAAACAGGCCGGCCTCGACCATGAGAAACCCTGCGCCCTGGTTTCGCGAGCAACGACAACCGACCAGCGAATCCAGGTGACGACTTTGGCGAATCTTGCAAAGGCGTCGGGGCTGTCTGCTCCTTCTTTGCTGATCGTGGGAGAGGTCGTGCGCTTTGCGCGGCTTGGCCTCGGTCCCTTTGTTGATCTGGCGGACCAGTTTCCAATCTTGCCGTCGTTGTCGGCCGCAGCCGAGGCAATCAAATGAAAGAGCACATTGCCAGTCTGCAACTCGCCGCGGAACACTGGACACCAGAAGAGGTGCTGGGCTGGGCATTCGAGACCTTTGGCCGCCAGGTAGCAATTTCCTCGGCCTTCGGCGCTGAAGGCATGGCGGTCATTGACCTGGCCTCGCGGGTACGCCGCGACTTCTCGGTGTTTACGCTCGACACCGAATTTCTGTTTCCGGAAACGTACAACCTGATGGACCAGATTGAAGAACGCTACGGCATCAAGATCGAGAAAGTGTATTCACTGCTCTCGCCCGAGGAGCAGGCGCGGGTCCACGGCGCCAGCTTGTGGACCCGCAATCCCGATGAGTGCTGCAATCTGCGGAAGGTCGAACCGTTGCGCAGAAAACTGTCAGAACTGCGGGCCTGGATCACCAGCATTCGCCGCGACCAGACGGCTTTCCGCGCCGGTGCGCGCAACATCGAATGGGACACGAAGTTTGGGCTGGTGAAAATCAACCCTATCGTGGGTTGGGGTTCGCAAGATGTCTGGCAGTACATTCGCGAACGCAACGTTCCCTACAACCCGCTGCACGACCGGAACTATCCGAGCATTGGATGCACCCATTGCACCCGGGCGATCATTCCTGGCGAGGATGCGCGGGCGGGGCGATGGTCAGGGTTCGCGAAGACAGAATGCGGGCTGCACAGCATCGCTTCGCTTCCGGCTGAGCCTGCGGATGCGTGATTGGCTCGCCGAAATGGTCACATAGAAGACCCAAGAACCACGTTTTGTGTCCCCTAGGGTGGTGCGGGATTTCTTCCCTCACCACCCTCCCGCCGTTTCTATTGGTAAGCGGAATCGGTATCTGATAATCTGCATGGTTTCCCAAAGAGGACGACAAGACATGCTCAACAAAAAGGTTGTCAGTGCCATTATTGCCGCACTAATTGTGTGTGCCCTACCGCTCACCGCGGCCGACAAGAAAAAGAACAGCGCCAGCCCGGTGGAAGCCAGCCGGCCTTCCTACGAGCTGCCGCAGCCGGCAAAGGAGCAGATTGATTACTCCATGTATGAGCAGATTCGCGAGGAGGGGTTGAAACACTCGCACGTCATGGAGTACGCATCGGCGCTGATGGACGGAATTGGCCCGCGGCTCACGGGATCGCCAAATGTAAAGCACGCCAATGAATGGACGCGCGATCAGTTCACGGCCATGGGCTGCGTCAATGCTCATCTGGAAGATTGGGGAGAATTCGGCATGAGCTGGCAGCAGCTCAACACCTGGGTGCGCATGACTTCGCCGGACACGGCCGTTTTCATTGCCCAGGCTGCTCCCTGGTCGCCGGCGACCAACGGCGCCATCGATGCCCCGGCGGTGTGGATGGAAGCAAAAACGGTGGAAGACCTCGACAAGTACAAAGGTAAGGTGAGCGGCAAGATCGTTCTGCTGGGCGAGATGCGCGATGTAAAGCCGTTCGACAAGCCTCTATTTGAGCGTTACGACGATAAAGACCTGGCCAAGTTGGTCGAGCACCCCATGGCCGAGCACGAATACGACGAGTACATCAAGACTCTGGCCCAAAGAGCCGAATTGCGGGAGAAGACGAAGGCATTTCTGACTGCCGAGCACGCTCTGGCAATCATTGTTCCGAGCAGGGACGGAAGGCCCGCGGGAGGTTCCGGTGGCACCATTTTCGATGACAGCACCCTGGGTTGGTCCGGTTACCAGCGCGAGCATGCGTTACCGCTGCCCACGGTCGTAATGGCGATTGAAAACTATGGCCGAGTCTATCGGCTCCTGAAGGCACATGTGCCGGTGAACATCGAAATGAATGTTGATACGAAGTTCTTCGGTGATCACGAACACGGTTTCGATACGGTTGCGGAAATCCCCGGCGCAGATGCCAAGCTGAGAGATGAAGTGGTCATGGTCGGCGGGCACCTGGATTCCTGGATCGCCGGAACCGGCGCCACCGATAATGGCGCGGGAACGGTCGTAGCCATGGAGGTCATGCGCATCCTGAATACGTTGCATGTGAAGCCGCGGCGCACCATTCGAGTGGGATTATGGACTGGCGAAGAGGAGGGTGAATATGGCTCGGCTGGTTACGTGAAGCAACACTTCGGTTTCGTCCCGCTTTCGACCACCCCTGAGGAAATGAAGAAGCCGGAGTGGCTGCGGAAGCCAGCCGGGCCGATTGAACTCAAGCCTGATCAGCAGAAGATTTCAGCCTATTTCAATCTGGACAACGGCAGCGGCAGGATCCGCGGAGTCTATCTGGAAGGAAACGCTGGAGTGGCGCCGATTTTTGCGCAATGGATCGAGCCGCTGACGGATCTGGGCGTCACCACGCTGACCTTACGTCACACCGGCGGCACTGATCACGAATCCTTCGACGCCGTGGGGATTCCGGGCTTTCAGTTCATTCAGGACAAACTCGACTACAGCACTCGCACTCACCACTCCAATATGGACACGTACGAATACTTGCAGGCGCCGGACCTGGAGCAGGCCGCCACGGTCGAAGCTATCTTTGTTTACAACGCCGCGATGCGGGACCAGATGCTGCCGCGGAAGCCGCTGCCGCATCCTGAACTGGACGAGCAGCGCTCCAAGCCGTTGCGGGTGATGCCGGGTGCGGTGGAGGATGCTGAGGAGAAGCCGGGAGAGAAGAAGTAGTCGGGGCGCTTCTTGGGCAATTCTTGGCGGTTTCTGCGTTTCAAGCTCTCATTTGCAGAGATTGCCAATCCGCCGGTCTGGCTTCAATTGATCTGCCCTCGCACCAGCCGCAAGGCAGTGGTCAGATCAGGATCGCCATTGCTCTTTTCTTCCTCGGCGGGAACCGCCGCGGCGTCGCCCTCGCCGGGCGCGAGGAAAAGATTGGTTTCCACTCCGTGCTGCCGGGTGTAAAGGTCGTAGTAGCGGCCACGGAGCGCATAGAGTTCTTCGTGCCGCCCCCGTTCCAGGATTTGTCCCTGCTCCATCACCAGGATTTGTTCGGCACGGCGAATGGTCGAAAGCCGGTGCGCTATGACGAAGGTCGTGCGCCCTTGCATCAGGTAGGAGAGACCTTGCTGAATCAGCGCTTCAGATTCCGAATCGAGGCTGGAAGTGGCTTCGTCCAGAATCAGAATGCGCGGCTCTGCCAGGATGGCGCGCGCGATTGAAATCCGCTGACGCTGGCCGCCTGAGAGTTTGACCCCGCGTTCCCCTACCACGGTGTTGTACTTCTCCGGAAAGCTTTCGGCGAACTCATCTACCCGCGCGATCCGGCAGGCGGACACAATCTCTTCGTCGGTGGCATCAGGTTTTGAAAAAACCACGTTGTCGCGAATGGTTCCATCGAAGAGAAATGACTCTTGCAGCACCACGCCCAGCTGGGTGCGGTAGGAATCCAGCCGCACCGTGCTTAGATCGACGCCATCTACCAGAATTCTGCCCTCAGACGGAACGTGAAATGCCGCAATCAAGCCGATGGTAGTGGACTTCCCAGACCCGGATGACCCCACCAGAGCCGTCACGGTGCCTGGCGCGGCGTGAAAGGACACGTCCCGAAGGACTAGCTTGCTGCCGTCGTAGCTGAAGCCAACGTTCTCGAAATCGATGTCGCCGCGAATGATGCCGAGGGCCCGGGTGCGCCGGGGATCGCGGTCTTCGCGGCTCTCACTCAGAATCTCCTGGGTACGTTCCAGCCCCGCCAATGCCTCGGTGAGTTGGGTCCCCACTTGCACGATCTGCATAATCGGGGCGATCAGAAAGCCCATGAACAGGGTGTAGGTGAAGAATCCGCCGATGGTGAGCGAACCGCCAGCCACCTGGTGCGCGCCCACATACATGACCACGGCGCCGACCACTCCGAGCAGCACACTGGCGGAAAGCGTCATCACCGATGTGGCCGTCAGCGTGCGCAATACATTGTCCAGCAGTCGCTGCACGCCGCGGGCGAACACGCTGTCCTCACGCCCTTCCGCGTGATAGCCCTTAACCACGCGGATGCCCCCAATCGACTCCGCGAGCCGTCCGGTTACTTCAGCATTGATCTTGCCGCGTTCGCGGAAGATGGGGCGAATCGTCCCGAAGGCCTTTTGCAAGGCAATGGCAAACACCAGAAGGAAGCCGAAGGCAAGCACGGTCATCAAAGCGCTGATGCGGAAGAGAACCACCAGTGCAATCAGCGCGGTGATCAAGCCCCCGACCAGGTCCACGAGTCCGGTGCCCACCAGATTCCGTACCCCTTCAACGTCGCTCATGATGCGTGACACCAGGGCGCCGCTCTTATTGGCATCGTGGAACGTTACGGAAAGCCGTCCGATATGGGTCTGTACTTTGGAACGAAGCTCGGCGATGAGCCGCTGCGCCGCCTTCGACAAAAGTTGGGTCAGCCCGAATGACGTCACGCCTTGGATCAGGGTCGCCAGCAGGACTGCTCCGACCAACGGCCTGAGCAGTTCAAGATGGTGCTTGACCATGACCGTATCGATCAGGTACTTGGTGGAGTAAGGAAGCACCAGGCCAGAAACCCGGTTTATCACCATGAGCAAGAAGCCCAGCGCCAAAAGGCCCCGGCGGGGACGAATCAACTCCCCGAGGATGGGCAAAACCGTGCGTAATCGTTGGCTTGCAGGGCGGGCATCCCGGGGCGGTTTGCTGGGTAACGTCACGTCATGATTAGACTCGGGCTGAGCTTGGGACGCTTCTTTTTGTGGGTGTGCCGTCAGGACACCTGCAAGGCAATCGCATGCAGACGTGAGTTACAATGGGGGCAGTTCCCAGTCACAGCGCAATGTTCACTGATCCCCCTCATCCCGAGCCGGCGCCGGAGCATCCGGGTGTTCCTCAAATCGAGCTCTTGCTGGCGGACACCTGGAACCAGCCTCTTTGGAAGCATTTGCTGGGCGAGTTGCGGGACAGGTTTGCTCCCGAGAAGTTACCGCCGCTGCACCTCACTTCGCGCCCCGTAGATGTAGGCATGTTGCAGAGTGACCGTGTGAGTGTGCCCTGGTTTCGCACCGTGTTCAGCAACTTGGGTGACGTAATTTCGCCGGAGGTCCTGCCGCCTCTGGAACTGGAATCTCGTCCGGTCGAAGTGGATGAGTTGATTTCCGACATGATGGCGCACGGATGGTGGTCGTCTCTATTGCGCAATCTGGCCGACAGAATCGCCCCGGAACGAATGCCCGCGCTCGAATTGACGGCCAAGCCGATGGACATCGGGTTAGGGTCAAGCTCGATGCTGCTAGCGCGCTGGTCGTCGGTGATCAGCACTCCCAAAGTGTTCTTGCCGGACAAGCCAAAAACTGAAGCCAGGCTCTCGCAACCGCTGGTTGCTCCCGCAAAACCAAAGATAGATCCGGTTGAGGTGGAGATTGTTCACGTCCTTGAGGCAGACTTGAAGCGGGACTTGCGACGCTCCGTCTTTCGCCAGCGTTTGTGGGTCTCGTTCGCTGTGCTCGAGGTGATGGTCCTGATCTGGAGCTCCTTCTGGCTCAAATAGCCTGACACCCGCAGCGCTCCGCGATATGAGCGAAAAATCCAAAGACCGCGAACTGGGCATGGAGCGCAAGATCACCCGTCGTGACTTCCTAGACGGAGTCGCGCTCGCGGTCGGTGGAGCGGTGGTGGCCTCGGCGGCTCCCTGCATGTTCGGCCTTTCCGCCCAGAGTGCAATCCCTCAGGCGGACCCGGCCTACTATCCGCCGGCCTTGACCGGCTTGCGTGGCAACCACGAAGGCAGTTATCCGGTAGCGCATAGTCTCCGCGACCACGCATTTTGGGGTTCGGCAGGCAAGCCCGAAAGCACCGGCGAGAACTACGACCTAATCGTCGTAGGCGGCGGCATCAGCGGTCTGGCGGCCGCTTATTTTTTCCGCAAACGCACGGGAGCGAATGCGCGCATCCTCATCCTCGATAATCACGATGACTTTGGCGGTCACGCCAAGCGCAATGAGTTTCGCGCCGGGGGCCGCTTGTTGCTCAGCTATGGCGGCACCCAGTCAATCGATACCCCCTCGGGTTACAGCAAAGAGGCGATGGGATTGATCACCGACCTCGGAATCGACACGCAGCGCTTCTACCAGGCTTACGATCAGAAACTCTACGCGAAGCTCGGAAGCGCGTGCTTCTTCGACAAAGAGACATTTGGCGAGGACCGACTGGTGGCCGGAATGGGGTCGCGGCCGTGGGCGGAGTTTCTCAAGAGCACTCCGCTCACGGAGAAGGTCCGGCGCGAGATCGAGCGCGTCTATTCCGAAAAAATCGACTATCTGCCGGGGTTGTCCCGCGAGCAGAAACGGGCGCAGTTGCGGGAGGTCAGCTACGCTGACTTTCTTACCAAGACGTGCAAACTGGATCCCGACGCCTTGCCCTTCTTTCAGACCTATACTCACGATGAGTTCTGCGTGGGAATCGAATCCGTCCCGGCGCTCTACTGCTACGAAGTGGGCGACGATTATGGCTCATTTACGTATGCCGGGTTCGATGGGCTCGATTTGGGCCCGCGCAGCAGAGATGAACCTTATATTTTCCATTTTCCCGACGGCAACGCCTCAGTTGCACGCATGCTGGCGCGATCCCTGATTCCGGCTGCGATCCCGGGCCACACCATGGATGACATCGTGACCGCCCGCGCCGACTACGAGCGTCTTGACGACGATAAGGCGGCAGTTCGGATCCGCTTGAATAGCACGGTGGTGAAGGTTAGCAATGACGGTCTGCCGAAATCAGCGAAGAGCGTTACCGTTGCCTACATGCGAGGCGGCAACTTGAATACGGTCAGCGGAAAATCGTGCGTGCTTGCCTGCTATAACATGATGATTCCGTACCTGTGCCCGGAACTTCCCGAGAAACAGAAGGACGCCCTGCACCAGTTGGTGAAATCGCCGCTGGTATACACCCACGTCGCAATCCGCAATTGGCAAACCTTTCAGCAGCTTGGAATTCAGCAGATCGTCGCGCCCGGAAGCTACCACACCTACACCGCGCTGGATTTCCCGGTAAGCCTGGGCGAATACCGGTTCCCCAGCAAACCGGACGAGCCCATGGTGCTGTTCATGCTCCGCACCCCGTGCAGTCCGGGGCTGCCGCCGCGTGACCAAAGCCGTGCGGGGCGGGCCGAACTGATGGAGACGCCGTTTTCCGCATTTGAACGCAACATTCGCGACCAACTGGCAAGGATGCTGGGGGCCGCTGGCTTTGATCCTGCCCGCGACATTGAAGCAATCACGGTGAATCGTTGGGCGCACGGTTACGCTTTCAGTCCCAATCCGCTGTTCGATCCGCAATGGCCCAAGGGCCAGGAGCCGTGGGTGATCGGAAGGCAGCCGTTTGGGCGGATCACCATCGCCAACTCCGACGCTGGCGCAAGTGCATATACCGACGCGGCGATTGATCAGGCGTATCGGGCGGTGGGGGAAGTGATTGCGCGCGGGTAGTTCCGCGCCGCTCTTTATCGCCCTGCCGCTTCTACCAATTTTCGCACCGATGGCGCGACCATCAGAAGTAGTTGGGCCTGCGGTTGTTGCGCCTCTTGAAGGATCGCAGTCTGCCTGGTTCTCCATTCGTCGGGGGCACGTTCTCGCCGATCCATGTACTCCAGCGCTTGCAGGCCCGCCGATGCCACCGCCGTGAGTTCCCGAGACAGCGGCGCCGTCTCATTCAGTAAGAATGATTTCGACACCAGGGTCTCAAGCTTGCCGTCGTTATCTTTCCATTGAAGCAGCAGCGTCTTGACCTGATCTTTCGTCTCAGCATCAGCCTTGCCCGCGAGCAGCGCATCCACCATACCAGCGAAATGCCTTGCACTTGCGCTTTCCGGACGGGCGGTATCGACCAGGCGATTCAATGGTGTCAGGCTCGTGGCTCCGACCGGAGGAGACTCCTCTCGCGCATAGTCCTTCACCGGTTCGACCACGTCTGCCAGGGTCCGCAATGTCGAGACGTCCTCGGTTCCTGCGATCCGGCGCAGCATGGGTTCGTAGTTCGAATTGTGCGTGAGTCCTAAACCATCCAGCCATCGGCTGGTCGCTTGCAGACGTGCGTACATGGATTCTGAGTCCTTTACATCTTGGTGAGACCACAAGCGCTCGGCGATTGCCGCCAGGCGCGGCCAGATTCGCGAGTCGATGTTCTCCGGCGAAACGTACTCTGACCACATGCAAGCTTCGCCGCCTAGAATTCGCGCCTTCTCCTCCGAGGTAAGCGTGGCTGCGCCGTCGCCTAAGGGATCCACTGCGTAGTGCTGCGAGGCCGGCCACATCAAATCAAGGTAGTACCCAAACGACAAGATTCCGCGAAAGCCCTGGCGGGAGGCATCGGCCAGCGATGCCTGCCCGCGCCAGGATTGCACCACGATTTCTTTGGGCAGCTCAGGACGCAGAATTTCGTCCCAGCCAATCATGATCTTCCCGTGCTTGCTTACGATCTTTTGCACCCGCTGGTTGAAATAGGCCTGCAAGTCCTGATTGCTCTTCAGGCCGCGGGCCCGCATGAAGGCTTGAATCTTGGGATTTGAATCCCACTGCCTGCCGTTGACCTCATCGCCGCCGATGTGGAAGTACTTGTCGGGGAAAAGGTGTACCATCTCGCCGATGAACTTGTCGAGGAATTTGTACGTCCGCTCGGATGTTGGATCCATGGCGGGATCAAAAATTCCCCACTTGCGTTCAATCTGGTAAGGCCCCGGCCCACTGGCGAGTTCCGGGTATCCGACGAACCAGGCGGTGCTGTGCCCCGGCATGTCAAATTCTGGCACCACGCGAATGCCGCGGTCTTTGGCATAGGCGATCAAGTCGCGGACTTCATCCTGGGTGTAGTACAGGCCGTCGGAACCCATTTGGTGCAGCCGTGGAAATTTCTTGCTCTCCACCCTGAAACCCTGGTCCTCCGACAGGTGCCAGTGGAATACGTTCAGCTTTACCGCGGCCATCCCGTCAAGGTTGCGCTTCAACACCTCTAGCGGAATGAAGTGGCGGCCCACGTCGATCATCAACCCGCGCCAGGGAAACCGGGGCCCGTCCTCAATCAAGACGCAGGGCACGGCGAAGCCGTCCGTCGTGGTGTGAGCCAGTTGCAGGAAGGTCTCGAGTCCTCGCATGACGCCGAGCGGAGTCCCGGCGTTCAACGCCGCGCCGCTTGCGTTGACCTCGAGAGTGTAACTCTCGTCTTCGCCAAGTTCCTGGACCGGCTGGTTGCCGCGTGCGGCGTGCACCCGTAGCGTCGCCTCAGTCCCCTCAACAATCTTCAGCGCCTGTGGCGGAAACCCGGTTTGATGTCCTAACTGGATCAGAAATAGTTCTACCGAGCGCCTTAGGCGCGCGTCAGAATAGCCGCTGATTCCAACCGAGAAAGGAGATCCCAACACGAGTTGCCCAGCATGTAATTGCGTGCTGGCTGGCATCGGCATCAGGTTCATCTTGGCTTGCGGTTCGGCGAAGGCGGACATCGAGAGCGCACACACCACAACGGTCAGTGAAGCCCGCAAGCGGTTTCTCCTGGAGTAATAGGCAGAATATTGGAACCGAGGCGGGTCTGCAAATCTACGGCTGACGAACGGTCCACGGAGGCGCGGGGCTTTCCAGCTTAAGCCTTGCCCGCAAACTCGATGCACTGGCCCAAGTTTACGTCCCAAATTTTGGGCTCGGACGAGAGACCCTCGAGGCCGATCTGACCTTCCTTCTGGCCGCCCTGCTTTCCCGCCCACACCACACGAAATGCCGCCTGTTCATCGCCGCACTGTATCTGGATGACCTCTCCCGGCTTGACCATGCACATCATTCCTTCGACCAGCGCACCGTTGCGGCTGATGTTCCTTACTCTCACCAACTGCATAAACGGCTGTGCCTTTGCGTCCATGCCCCAAACTCGCACCGGCAACTGGGTTGAGACGCGCGGCTTTTGACGACGATCCATAGGTGGGGCCTCGAAGTGTGCTGAAGGGATACTACGAGGCGCCGGAAAATAAGGAAATTTACCCCCGTCATCCCCGTTGCGTGCCTTAGGTAACCATCTGGAAAGCATTGCAGCGGAAGGGTTTACGATGTTCTCGTGACATGGCTAGTTAACGTCCGGCAGGGAGCAGGCGCCCGGACCGCGAGGATCGCCACAAGCGCCGCATCCCGCCGCCGCGGGCGACGCCGATTGGCCCTTTGCAGCAACCGCGAAGACGGACAATTGCTGCGTCAGTTTGTGGCCGTGGCACTTCGGGCATTCCGCCTTCTGGTCGCCGTAAACCAAGGCTTCAAATGGGTGATTGCATGACTTACAGACGTATTCGAAAATCGGCACGGTGTTGCTCCTGTGGTACTTCCATTTACATTTAAAATCAAATGGTGGGAAATTGGCAACCCGAAGAGGCATTCATTCCGCGGCGGGGCCTGCGCGGCGGGCATGTGCAGACCCTGGCCAGCTTCTTTCTATCGCGGAATATTCCAGTGCCTCCCGCGGAAGAGCGTTTCATTGAAGTAGAGCCCGGAGTCAAGGTGCTGTGCCACTGCCACTGGCAGGTTGATCGCAAGAACGCCCTTTCCATTCTGATTGTTCATGGGCTTGAAGGTTCAAGCGATTCACAATACATGTTGGGGATTGCCGCCAAGGGCCTCGCAGCGGGCATGAACGTGGTGCGGATGAATCAGCGCAACTGCGGGGGCACGGACGCTCTGTCTGCGACTCTCTATCACTCCGGGCGCTCGCAGGATGTGGCTGCGGTCGCCAATTTTCTGATCCATCATGATGGCATTTCGCGCCTGGCCCTGGCGGGCTTCTCCATGGGAGGCAATCTGGTGCTGAAGCTGGCCGGAGAATGGGGAAAGGATGGACCCGTGCAGTTCTGTGCGGTGGCAGCGGTTTGTCCGGCGGTTGATCTTGGGCCTTCAGCCGACGCGCTTCATCTGCTCGGTAACCGCCTTTACGAATACTACTTCGTCATCCGGCTGCGGCAGCGGCTTCATGAAAAGGCGAGGCGGTTTCCCGGCCAGTTCGATCTCTCCCGTCTGCGCGGCGTGTCGACGCTGCGCGACTTCGACGACAAGATCACCGCCTACTATTGCGGATTCACCGGCGCCGACGACTACTACGCCCGCGCCGCAGCCGCTCCGGTGTTGGACAAGATTTCCGTACCGGCGCTCATTTTGCATGCTGCCAACGATCCCTTTATCCGCATTCTGCCGGAGAGCCGCCGCAAGATTCTGGCGAATCCCAATATTACATTTGTGGAAACCGAGGACGGTGGCCATTGCTCGTTTCTTGCCGATCCCGATGGCGATGACGGGCACTGGGCGGAGCGGCAGATTCTGCGATTCTTCCAGCACATTTGAGAATTTGCGCGCGAGAAGCAGCGGCTGGTGCCGCACAATCCTAGTCTCTTATACAATCGCTCTCGAATGAGATCAGGCACGAAGACCGGGACGCTTGTCGTCATTCTTGTCGCACTCGCCATGGGGTTGCGAGCGGAGCCGGTTTCTCAACTGCGGCCAACCGGCTACGTCAACGATTTTGCCCACGTTTTCGACGCGGCCACCATCTCGCAACTCGACGACATCTGCCGTCAGATCGACCAGAAAGCCCATGCCCAAATCGCCGTGGTCACGGTCCAATCTCTGGATGGCGTCGATATTGAGAGTTACGCGGTCGATTTGTACAAGAAATGGGGAATCGGGAGCAAGGCCACCGATCGCGGTGTGCTGATTCTGCTGGCGACGCAGGACCGCCGCTACCGGATCGAAGTGGGCTATGGGCTGGAGCCGATTTTGCCGGACGGCAAAGTAGGTGGCATCGGCCGTGAGGCGGTTCCGCTTCTGCGGCAGAGCGACTACAGCGGAGCACTGTCGTTGATGGTATCGCGCGTCGCGGAGGTGATTGCGCGGGATGCAGGCATTCAACTCACTGGATTACATTCACCTGCGCCTGCGGCCAGCCGCCGGGAACCTGAGGAAGGGCTGTCATCCGGCTGGATTGCGCTGCTTCTGCTCGTCATCTTTGTTCTCCTCGTAACCCGCTTTGGGCGGAGTCTTCTGCTGGGATTCTTTTTGGGGGGCGGAGGTTGGGGAGGCAGGCGCGGCGGGTGGGGCGGCGGTGGTTTTGGCGGTGGCAGTTGGGGCGGAGGTGGCGGCGGTTTCGGCGGTTTTGGCGGTGGCAGTTCGGGCGGTGGCGGCGCCAGCGGCGGTTGGTAGGTATGACCACTAGAGAGGCACTATGGTCCCAGAAAAGCAGATCGACGAATTCGTTGTAAGGATGCGGCAAGCGGCAGGAGACAATCTGAAAAGCGTGATTCTTTTTGGCTCGGCAGCCTCCGGCGAATTCTATTCCGAGTTTTCCAACGTCAATTTGCTTTGCGTCGTGCGCGACGCCTCGTACGCAGCACTGCACGCCATGGCTCCAACTGTCGAATGGTGGACACGCCAGAAACGCCATGTCCCACTCGTGCTCAGCGCAGAAGAGCTACAACGCTCCACAGACGTATTCTCGATCGAAATGCTCGACATGCAGCGGTGCCATCGCGTGCTTTTCGGGGCAGACGTCCTCGCGGGCCTCGAAATCCCCATGCGCCTTCATGGCGCGCAGGTGGAGTACGAGTTGCGTGAGAAAACGATTCTGCTGCGCGAGCGGTTCCTGGTTGTAGGAGCCAACAAAAAGCACTTGTGGGAGCTTTTGCTGACTTCTTTGCCTGCGTTTGTTACGTTGTTCCGCCACACTCTGATCGCGCTGGGGGAGAAGCCGCCTGATATGAAGCGCGAGGCCATCCACGCGCTTTCGCAAAGAATCCAGCTCGATTGCTCAGCATTCTTCACTTTGCTCGATGTCCGCGAGGGCAAGGCGGAGCAGAAGCAATTCGAGCCTGCTGCTGTCTTTGGCCGGTACCTGGCCGCCATCCAGCAAGTTACTGCGGCAGTGGATAGAATGCTAGATTCCGGGGAGTCACGCGGCACATAGCGTCGTGGAATTCGTTTGCGGAGGGGAAAATGAAAAATGTCTTGATCGTGGTCGGGGTGTTGGCGCTCATTGTGTTGGTTGCCTTTGGACAATATGTCGGAGTCCGAAACACTCTGGTGACCAAGAATGAAGCGGTGAAAGCAGCGTGGTCGCAGGTGGACATTGTGCTTCAGCGCCGCGCGGACCTGATTCCAAATCTGGTGGAGACAGTGAAAGGGTACGCTCAACAGGAACAAACGGTGTTCGGTGACATCGCAAAAGCGCGCTCCGCCCTGCTTTCGGCGGGCAGTCCCCAGGACAAAATCGCCGCCAACCAGCAACTCGATGGCGCTCTGGGACGCTTGCTGCTGATCGTGGAGAACTATCCGCAATTGAAGTCGAACGAGAATTTTCTGCGTTTGCAGGACGAGTTGGCCGGCACCGAGAATCGTATCGCGGTCGAACGGAAGCGATACAACGACGCGTTGCAGGATTACGACACCTATATCCAGAAATTCCCCAACAATATTTATGCGGGATGGGCTGGATTCAAGCCCAATGAGGCGTACTTTGCCGCCACTGAGCAATCCCGGCAGGTGCCAAAAGTGAATTTCGCGACTCCGCCTGCGGCGGCTCCTCAACCGGCTCCCGCGAGGTGACGTGCAAGCTGACTTCGCAGTCGAACTTGGCAAGGATGACGAGACTCTGGAGATGCCATGGGATTCCGGAGCCGGTGGTCCCCGGTACTACGGTTTGAAACGCCATCCTGAGTTGTTGCATGAGGTTGAGGAAGCCCGGCAGTTCCCAGTGCTGGGCGAATTTCTGGCAGCAATGAACTCGGCGGCAAGTGTGCTTGAAACCGCCAAGTGCGATGCCTGGGTGGGTACTGAAATGAATCCCGAAGAGGAGATTTTCGGGGCGGCGTTTAAGTTTGGTTCCTACGTGGACCTGGTGTTCTCGGAGGAAGACACTCGTTCCTCGTTGCCTCTACACGAGCAGTGGGCGAAACAGCTAACCGGCCTGCTGAAGAAGGGGCCGGAGATACCTGCCGCAGCTGAGTTTCTGATTCGGCGCTGTTACTACCACGCGGCGGAGGGCCTCAACGAGGGTTTTTACATTACGTTCTACGCATTCGGGTATGGGGAAGATGAGCTTCAGGCGCGGCAGGAATGGGCGATAGGGTTGAAGGTGGTGGAGAATGCCATCCGGCAGATTTCTTTGTAGAGAGAACTATTGCAGCAAGGCGCCCCGCGACAGCCGCTGGGCGGCGCTACGTTGCGGGCCTGGCGCCGCGATCCTTCCACTTCGTGCGCAATACCGACAGCAACAACATGGCAAGGAAAATCGCCAGTAAGCCTAGCGAGGCAGTGGCAATGTCTTGCGCCCTTTTGTGCAGAATGGAGAACCGGCCGTACACAAACTCAATGTGTACCCAGTACACCAGCAGCGACGTCTTTCCCAATTGAATGAGCGGGCTGAAGCCCCATCGTCCCGCGCCCCAGCGGCACCACGCATCGGCCGCCGCGAGAATCATCATCAGCAGACCTACGCGGATCAGGAAGAAGTTCGGACTGGTGTGCCAAAAGTCGTCAACCGCGTAAAGCTGCTGCGGAAGCGCGTCCAGCCGCTTGGCGAGGTAGATCAGCAAACCGCCGCCGATGCCCAGAGTAATTAGTGCTGCGCTATTCTTCTTCGTCCAGTCACTCACCAGAAAGCATCCGACGGCGAAGCCCACGAAGGCAAACGCGGTCCAGGGAAAGACAGGGAAGAGCCAGGCTTGGGGCAGGCCGAGGTTGTGCACTCCGTCAATGTAGGATTCCAACGGCCAGGGCAGCCAGCGTGGGCGCCATGTGGTCCATAGCAGAGGCGTCAGGAGAGAGATGGTCAGCCCCGCGGCCGTTGCGCCAGTGCCCAAAATAAGTCGCGTCTGCGACGGGCGAAAGAGAGGCAGAGCACTCCAGCAAAATAATCCCAGAAGCATCATCGAAATCCCGAGAGTATTGAGGATATCCACGCGGAACAGATCGGTCCACGGGGCCCATCCCCACGCCAGCGCATATTCTTGCAGCCGGAATAGCAGACCCAGCGCAAAGATCTGAGCGCCGCGGCGAATGATGGTGCGAGCGATTGGGCTGGAATGAAGATCTCGCTGCCGCAGCTTGTCCACGACTAGAGCTGACGAAATTCCCAGGAGAAAAAGAAACAAAGGCGCGGGCAGAGTTCCGCCCAGTTGTGACCACGTGAAAAACCTTGATTTGCGTGCAACGCCGCCCAACCACGCGTCGTAACAATGGGTCTGGAACATGAGCACGCAGGCCAGGCCGCGCATCCAGTCGATGTATGCGAGCCGGGATGTGGTGGAAGATGGCATCCGTCAAGCCGAAGCAAGGCGGCAGTATAAGCCATCGCGCGGCTATTGCACGTTCACGGTAACGCTCGCGCTGGTGCGGTCCGTACGGGTTGGTGGCGTACAGAGTATAGGTCGCACCCTGGGTGGGAGTGAAGCTAACGCTGGTTCCGCGAACCGCTCCCACAGCCGGTGAAACGATCAGGTACGAGGTGCCGGTCGCGCTCCAGGAAAGCGTCACGCTGGTCCCCTGGAAAATGGCGACGCACCGGCTCCACGGGCAGGCGAATGTTGTGGAAGGCTACTCTGCTGCTCGCGCTGCGACGTGCTCGCGCTCCACGTCGCGCAGGCGTGCCGCCTTGCCGCGCAGTGCGCGCAAGTAATAGAGCTTGGCGCGGCGGACTTTGGATGAGCGTACCAGCTCAACCTTGTCGACCACTCGCGAGCTTTCGGGGAAAATGCGTTCTACGCCATGGCCAAAGCTGATCTTGCGGACGGTGAAACTGGCCTGTGGTCCGCGGGAACGAGCGATTACAACGCCCTCGAAGGCCTGCACCCGCTCTTTGTCGCCTTCCTTGATCTTGACGTGTACGCGGACGGAATCGCCGGGCACGAATGTCGGCAGGTCGGTGCGCTTGGTCTTGGCTAGAAGTTTCTCGATGATCAGGTTCGACATGGTCTTTTTCCCTTCGTCCTAAGTCTGTTTGCCCTTGCTCCGGGCCAATAATTCTTTGTCTTCGGCGCTCAGCACGGCGTCTTCCAGAAGATCAGGCCGGTTGCGCAGCGTCTTTTCCAGTGCTGTGCCGCGCCGCCACTGGCGTATCTGTTCGTGATTGCCCGAGGCGAGCACTTCCGGCACTTCCATCCCGCGAAAGTCCGCCGGACGTGTGTAGTGCGGGTAATCCAGCAACCCTCCCGATGCACAGGTCGAATCCGGACCTTCGCCAGCCCGCAATTCCGAACTGGTGAATGATTCCTGCTGAGTGGAGGCTTCGTTGCCCACGGCTCCAGGAATCAACCGGGTGATGCAATCCACAATCACAGCCGCGCCCAGTTCACCACCGCTCAACACATAGTCTCCGACCGACAGTTCGCGGTCTGCCAGAAACTCGCCTACACGCTCGTCCACGCCTTCATAACGTCCACAGATCAGCACAAGCTGTTCCAGGCCCACTAGCTCGCTGGCCAAGCCTTGATCGAACCGCTTGCCTTGAGCGGAGAGCAGTACCACGCTCTGCTTCGCAGCTGCCCGCCCGTCCCGCGACGCGATGCCCATTGCCTCAACACATTCAAAGATCGGTTCCGGCTTCAGTACCATGCCTTCGCCGCCGCCGAAAGGGCGGTCATCCACGGTGCGATGGCGGTCGTGAGCAAACTTCCGCAGGTCGTGCACCGTAATCTTAACCAAGCCCGCTTCACGCGCCCGGCGAATGATGCCGTAATCCAACGGCCCGTGGAAAAGATCCGGAAAGATGGTTACGATGTCGATCTGCATCGCTAAACCGTAAGCCTGGGCTTTCCTTTGTGGACCTTCGTGTCCTTTGCGGTTAACGTTTTTGCTGCTGCTTCTCTTCCGCCGTCAATGGCGCATCCAAATCCAGCAAGCCTTCGGGCAGAAGCATCCGGATCTGTCTTCGTTCCAGATCCACGGTTTGCAAGTACGCCTCCGCAAAAGGGATCTGATGTTCCCTGCCTTCTGCCTTGACGATCAGCAGCGGTGCTTCACCAGCTCCAAAGCGAACATCTTGAACTCGGCCAATCTCGCGGCCATGATCCAGAACAGTGCAGCCAGTCAAATCGCTGACAAACGTCCAGCCGGGGTCCAGTTGCCCTCTCTCGCCCCGCCTCACCTGCAACTCGCTGCCCACCAGGGCTTCCGCGTCAGAAATGGAATTCACTCCCGCAAACTTGAGCGCCAAGCGGCCCTTGTGCGGCCACAACTCCTCGACTTGCAATTCCCGCCTGACGTCGTTCTTTCCCAGCGCCGAAAGCCTCAGGCTTACCCGAAACCTGTCGGGGACATCGCTAAGCGGCTCGACCAAAACCTCGCCATGGCGGCCCTGCACTTTGAGAACGCGCGCCAGAGTGATGAACTCATCCGCGATGGCCGGCCCTCCTGCTACTCAAGAATCTCAAGCCCAAAGCGCTTGTGGGCGCGGATTCCCGCGGCGCCGACCAGCGCGCGCAGCGCCCGCGCCACTCGTCCCTGGCGGCCGATTACTTTGCCGAGATCGTCAGGCGCCACCGTCAGTTCGAATACCGTGGTCTCGCCTTCAATCTGCTCCACCGAGACTTCGTCGGGGGCGTCAACTAGCGCTTTCGCAATCTGCTCGATCAGCGCCCGCACATCTACGCTTTGCTCGCCCATAGAACTTTCCAATAGGGTGGGAATGAATTTGCTTCAGGGTCCGCCCGAATCAGGCAGCGCTTGCTGGGGCGGGACGGGAGACGATCTTGCTGACCCGGTCCGACATCTTGGCGCCCTTCGATACCCAGTAGTCAATACGCTCGCGCTTCAGTTCGATGCTGGCGGGATTGGTGCGGGGATTGTAGGTACCCACCACCTCCACCGGCCGGCCATTGCGCGCGCGTTCCTTCTCAATCACCACCACGCGATAATACGGTTGTTTACGCGCACCCATGCGCGACAGACGAATCATCAACACAGATCCTTGTTTCCTTTCCGGTTCTCTCTGGCAGGTCTAAGACAAACCATTATTTTTGCAGAATTTAGCCGGATTGGCAAGGACGACTCTCCTCCTGTGTAGATGCTCCAAGATAATGTCACCCCATAACTGCAACGAGACTCTGTCACCCCCCGATAGACCCGCAAGGTGCCATAACAATAGGGTGAAACCGAATGCCCACGTCATTCCCATCCCCGTTACCATCTCTGCAACTTGCCCCTCTTATTGGGGTTGGATAGGCTATCCACACTCAAGAGGCGGTCCGCGCCTGAAGCCGGACGATTACAAGGAGGGTCCATGAAGCACAGAATCATCAGTTCATTTGCGGTTCTCGCCATGATGTTGATGTTTTCGGCGCCTTTGCCGGCCCGAGGACACCATCCGAACATCGAGGCAGCTATCGCCGCGCTGCACAGCGCCAAAGAAGACCTGGAACACGCCGCTCACGATTTCGGCGGACACCGGTCGGATGCGATTCACGCCATCGATGAAGCCGAGCGGCAGCTTCGGATTTGTATGAGTTACTAGCGCCCTGCCAGCTGCTTAAGAATCTCTTCGGGTTCGGGGCGATCTTTGTAATCCGGGTTGACCGCGGCGAAAAGAATGCTGCTGTCGCGGTCAACCACATACACCGCCGGAACCGGCAACTCCCAGCTCTGATCGCCGTTGGTGAATGGCAGGTTGATGAAGGCTCGGCGGTAGAGCGCCTCCTGATAGTCGGGGACGCGATACACCAGGCCAAACATGCGGGCGACCTGATTGCCGGCATCGCTGAGCAGCGGAAAACTTAGCCGGTGCTGGTCAGCCATGAAGAACGACTGCTGTACGGTTTGTGGCGAAATCCCAACCAGTTCCGCGCCCACCTCTCTAATCTGCGGCACAACGCGGCTCATCGCTTCTAGCTGCCCGACGCAGAAGGGGCACCATCGTCCGCGAAAGAAGCAAATGACCAGTTGGCCCTTCTTCAGAAGTTCGTCCGAGGACACCATCTTGCCGTTGTGATCCTTGAGTCCGAAGGCCGGAGCCTTCACCCCGACGCCAAGAGCTCGCCGGGAGGTCCCTTCTCCGCGAAGCTCGGCAATGACCTGCTCATGAATGGCCTGGACTTCCCGCGGGACATACTGTGCGATCAACGCTATGCGTTCCGCGAAGATTTCGCGGAGGGGGCGAGTATCGATTCCGGGAGCCGACTCTTCGAGGGACCGCCATTTCATGGGAGCTTCGAGCTTCTGGCTACTAGCGACTAGCTACTAGCCTCTAGCGACTAGCGACTAGCTACTAGCCTCTAGCTACTAGCTAGCAGCTAGAAGCTAGCAGCTAGCAGCTGTTTCCCTACATTCCCGGTAACTTCATGCCTGCCAACTTGCGCCCGAAACTGGCCTTGCCCATTTGTTTGAACATTTTGCGCATCTGGGCGTACTGGCGTAGAAGGTTGTTCACTTCCTGCACGCTGGTGCCGGAACCCCGGGCGATGCGCTTGCGGCGGCTGCCGTTGATCACTTCGTGGTGCAAGCGCTCGTGGCCAGTCATGGAATTGATGATCGCTTCCACCCTGTCGAGCTGCTTTTCGTCGACCTTGTCGGCATGTTTCTGCAATCCGGCAAAGGGGCCGATGCTGGGCAGCATACCCATGATGTTCTTCATGGAACCCATTTTCTTCACGCTCCGCAACTGATCGCGGAAGTCGTCGAGCGAAAAGCCATCGCCGGCGAGAGCCCGGCTGGCCATCTCCTGGGCCTTCTTCTTATCGACATTCTGCCCGGCTTTTTCGATCAGCGAAAGAATGTCTCCCATTCCAAGGATGCGCGACACGATGCGGTCGGGGTGGAACGGCTCGAGCGCATCGTATTTTTCGCCGACGCCGATGAACTTGATGGGTTGGCCGGTGACCTGCCGGATGGAGAGCGCCGCACCCCCGCGGGCGTCGCCGTCCATCTTTGTGAGCACAACCCCGGTGAGCGCGAGTTTCTTGTGGAACTCTTCGGCGGAGTTGACCGCGTCCTGGCCGGTCATGGCGTCAGCCACGAATAGAATCTCTTGCGGATTGAATATCCGCTTCAGGGACTGCATCTCGTCCATGAGTTCTTCGTCGATGTGCAGCCGGCCGGCGGTGTCGATAATCAAGACGTCGGAACCGGTATTGATGGCCTCGCGGCGGGCTTCTTTGGCCAGGCGTTCAACCGTGGCGGTATTGGCCTCGCCGACTTCTCCCTCGTAAATGTTGACCTTAATCGCCTGGGCGACAACCTTAAGCTGTTCGCGCGCAGCCGGGCGGTAAACGTCCACCGAGACCAGCAACGGCCGGTGTCCGCCCTGTTTCAACCAGTTGGCCAGCTTGCCCGAAGTTGTGGTCTTGCCGGAACCTTGCAGGCCTGCTATCAGAACCACAGTGGGAGGTTGAGAGGCGAACTTGAGCCGGGCAGTGTCGCGGCCCAGAGTCTCGATCAATTCATCGCGCAAGATCTTGATGACCTGCTCGCCCGGGGAAAGGGAAGCTGCAACTTCCTGGCCGACGGCCTTGGCCTGAATATGATCAATGAGTTGCTTTACAACTTTGAAATTGACGTCGGCCTCGAGCAGCGCCAGACGGATTTCTCGCAGCGCTTCCTGAATGTTTTCCTCATTGAGGACGGCCTGACCGCGCAGTGTCTTAAACGCGTGCTGTAGTTTTTCCTGAAGATTCTCGAACATAGGGGCAGAGCCATTTTACCAGCCTGGCGGGGGCGTAACCGTGATGGCCATCAATTAAGAAACCGCCCGCGCCAGAGTTTCTCCGGCGCGGGCGGCTCTGATGATCACAAACACTTCGTGGTCGAAGCGATTACGGGGTGGTCCCGTAGATGGCGTAGGCGTTCACGTTGCCGGTGAAGGCCGTCCATACGTTGTTGGTTGCGGTTCCTTCGAAGGCGATTGGTCCCTGGCTGTCGTTCCAGGTGTAAGCCCAGGCGTCATAAGCCGTCTTGGAAGGCCCGTCGGTTCCAGCCACAAGCCAGTACTGCGTGCCACCCTTGGCCTTAAACCCCTTCGGATCCTTGATCGTAACCAGATCGCAGCAGGTGCCA
Source organism: Terriglobales bacterium (assembly GCA_050745985.1). Lineage (GTDB taxonomy): Bacteria > Acidobacteriota > Terriglobia > Terriglobales > Acidobacteriaceae > JABCZH01. The sequence goes on from JBOGLG010000007.1 coordinate 204,806, forward strand.
AAGGTCGGCAGGTTCTGGACGTTTACAAATCCCAGCGCCCTGCCCGGCAGTCCGCCGTTGTCAGAGAAAACGGCCACGGCTGCGTTGTTGGTTCCGGCTCCGAGGTATCCCAGTGCAATCTGGATCCCGGTGACGGTGGAATTGGCGCTGAGGGTGAATGGGTTTGCAATGACCTGCGACTGTCCCGAGATTGGGTTGTTCGGGCCTTCGATCAGCCATCCGCCCGTGTCATCGTACGCGTCCGTCTTAGACCCCAGATTGCTGTAGAGAACCTGAGCGCTGGGTGGCGGTGTGGTGGCGCGGTGGACGACGGCCGCACCCTTGGAAATTGCCATTTGTGGAGAAAGCTTGACGCCTTGTGCAGCTAACAGGCCGCAGGCCAGCGCCAGAAGACCGATACTAAGTATTGTGCTTCCGACTGCCTTGTTTCTCACGTTTCCCTCCAGATTTGTGTTGCTAGTGTTTGCAGCGCTAACTCAAACTTCAAGTCATCTCACGACAATGGCGAGCCCTGCTACATTGATACAGAAAAGTCCCGCCGAAATGTGCCCCGGATTCTACAACGATTTCGGCCCGCGTCAAGTAGGAATAACACTGAGCTGAGGCCTCGAAGGTCAACAACCGCAAACTTCTGCGCTAGAAGTGCAATCGAATGGTTCACCGTACGGCCAGCGCGGCGAGAACCGTATTGCAATGAATGGTCACGGTGTCTTCTACGCGGAGGGCGTAGCCGCCGGCGTAGGTTACCATCACCGGAATGTCACGGGCACGAGCCACCCGAAGAACCAGCTCGTCCCGCCGCCGCAAGCCTTCGATGGTGAGGGACAAGCCTCCGAGTTGATCTTCGCGATAAGGGTCGGCGCCGGCGATGTAGCAGATCAACTCCGGCTCGAACTGGCGCAGGCCGGAACTCAAGGCGTTGTCGAGCCAAGCCAGATAGTCGTCGTCGCCCATGCCATCGGGCAGATCGATATCAATCGAAGAGGGTGGTTTCACCGGCGGGTAGTTGTTCTCTTGATGCAGCGATATGGTGAACACGTCGCCCGCGTGAGCGCCCCTGATCTTCGCGGATGGGTTCAGGAGCGGGGCGGAAGTCGAGGGCAGTGGACCGCCAGGGATGCGCGTGCCGGCGAAGATCGCGGCCGTGCCATTGCCGTGATGAACATCGCAGTCCACAGTCATGGCGCGCGTGACCTTACCATCGCGTTGCATGCGGCGAATGGCCACCGCCACGTCATGAATCATGCAGAAGCCTTCGCCATGGTCTGCGAACGCGTGGTGAAATCCGCCGCCGAGATTGAATGCGACCCGGTCTTGCAGCGCATGCTGCGCTGCCAGGATGGAGCCGCCTGCCGCCAGCCAGAACGCGCGCACCAGCTCGGGAGAAAAGGGAATCTCAAGCTCCAGTTCCTCACGGGCGGACAGCGTCCCGGTTTTCAGCTTGTGCACGTACTGGGGTGTATGCACCAGAAGAACGTCCTGGTCTGACGCGGGCTGGGGAGTGAGGAAATCCGAAGCCTCAGCAATGCCGGTTTCGAGCAGGCGTTTGTGAATGAGCTCGTACTTTTGCGCGGGAAAGACGTGGGCGCCAATGGGGAGGTAATAGTCGTCGCTGTAGATCAGCTTAAACGGCAACATGGTGGTCAAACGGACTGTCTATGATACTCGTTTGACGGCAGCGCCCAGCAGTTGTGTCAAGGCGCCGGCAATGCCGTTTTGGCCTGAATGCCCGAACCCTCGAGCACCGTATAGATGAAATCGGCCCGGACGCCGCGCAAGGTTTCACTTTTCCCGCTCGGCCACTTGATCTCCACTTCGTCCATCGTCGATGCGGTACCTAGTCCGAAATGCAAGCGCGGATCGTTCTGTGACAGATAACTGCCTCCACCGCGAACTTCGCTGAACTGCACTAGCTTTCCCGCTCTGACGGTCACCCGGGCGCCGATGGCGGACTTGTTGCTCTTAGTTCCGATCAGCTTGAACAGAACCCGGTGATTGCTGCTCTCAGTCTGATTCAACAATAAGGTCGGGAGCGCGCCGGTGTTTATGAGGACGACATCGACCCGGCCATCATTGTTGAGGTCGCCGAACGCGGCCCCGCGTCGCGATGCCTCCGGAATCGCCGACAGCACGCTGGAAATATCCTCGAAGGCGCCGTCGTGCAGATTGCGAAACAGTTGCACAGGCTCGCGGTAGGGAGCGGCGCCTTTGATCTGGTCCATCTGCGGGTACACGTGACCATTGGCGATGAACAGATCCAGCCAGCCGGAGTTGTCCAGGTCGATGAAGCTGGTTCCCCATCCGACCATGGTGTAGGTGGGCCGCGCCAGTTTGGCGGCGTAACTCACGTCGGAGAATCCCTGCGTTCCAAGATTGTGATACAGCGCGACCGGTTGCTCGGTGAAATTGGTCACGAACATGGAGAGGCGGCCCTCGTGCAGGTAGTCGCCCCAATCCACGCCCATCGATCCTTGCTCTGATCCATCAGGACTCACCGCCGCGCCCGATAACATGCCAACATCTTCAAAAGTCCCGTCGTGTTTATTGTGGTAGAGATAATTCGGACCGGAGTCGTTGGCTACGTACAGGTCGGGCCAGCCGTCGTTATCGTAGTCGCCCCAGATCACCCCCAGGCCGTAATACCTGTTGGGATCGTCGACGCCGGCTTTCTTGGATACTTCCTCGAAGGTCCCATCGCCGCGATTGTGGAAGAGCAGGTCGGTCTCGCCCAACATTCCCCACGGCCCGCACTGCACGGGGATTCCCTTGAAGCTGCAATTTTTCTCGTTTTTGCCGAAGTCGGGTAAATGATTGATGTCGAAGTGAACGTAGCGGGATACAAACAAGTCAACGTACCCGTCACGGTCATAGTCGCCCCAGGCCGCGCCGGTGCTGAATCCGCCGCCGCCGACTCCGGCCTTGGCGGTCACGTCTTCAAACTTGCAATTGCCAAGATTGCGATAGAGAACGTTGCCGCCGTAGCCGGTGACATAGATATCGGAAAGGCCGTCGTTGTCGTAGTCGGCGACCGCGACGCCCATACCCCAGCCGGTGCGCGAAAGCCCCGCGGACTTGGTAATGTCGGTGAACTTGAAGCCGTCGTCCTGGTGGTAGAGCGTGATCATGGGGTCGCCGCCCGCCTTGAAGCGTTCCACCGTCGAGCCATTCACGGTGATGATGTCGAGCTTGCCGTCGTTGTCGCAGTCGATCAAACCGGCGCCGCCGCTCATCGATTCCACAATGTAATGTTTCTCGGCTGACGATATATGGGAGACGGTGAGGCCTGCTTTCCGGGCAACATCAGTAAACTTGATCGCAGAGTGGACGGGCGTAACCTGGCCGAACGCGATCCAGGGCAACGACACACTCAGAATCAAGTGGGGAATCGTAGGCATGAGGCCGGGAACAGCAAGATTATAGCCTGCCTGATTGCGGCAGAAATCCAAGGCCACAGAGAGCACTAAGCGGAGTCCGGCTCTGCTACATTGTTGGTGCCATGAAACCCGCCCGCAGCTTTGCCAGCGACAACAACGCCAGTGTACATCCATCTGTTCTGCAAGCGGTCGCGAAGGCCAACAGCGGACACGCTGTGGGTTATGGCGACGATCCCTACACTCAGGCTGCGGTCGCCAGGTTTAAGCAGCACTTCGGACCCGATATCGAGATCTTTCCGGTCTTCAACGGGACGGCGGCGAACTGCCTCGGCTTGAAAGCGCTTACGCAATCCCACCAGGCAGTGATTTGCACCGATGCGGCCCACATTCACACCGACGAATGCGGCGCCCCGGAAAAGTTTACCGGCTGCAAACTGATTCCCATCGCCGCTGCGGACGGCAAGCTGACCGTCGAATCGGTGCGCCATGTTTACCACGGTATCGGCGACCAACACCACGTTCAGCCGCATGTGATTTCCATCACTCAAGCCACCGAAATGGGGACGGTCTATAAGCCGCAGGAGATTCGCGACCTGGCGCTCTTTGCCCACCAGCGCAAAATGTTCTTGCACATGGATGGAGCCCGCATCGCCAATGCCGCCGTGAGCCTGGGGTTGAACCTGCGCCAGGCCACGCGGGACCTGGGCGTCGATGTGCTGTCTTTCGGGGGAACCAAGAACGGCGCAATGGGCGCGGAAGCGGTCGTTTTCTTTGATAAGAAGCTGGCGCAGGACTTCCTATACCTGCGGAAGCAGGGGATGCAACTGGCGTCGAAGATGCGCTTTATCGCGGCGCAACTCGACGCGCTTTTGTCCGGCGACCTGTGGAGAAAGAACGCCCAACATGCCAACCGCATGGCCGCTCTATTGAAGAAGGAAGTCGGCAAAATTCCACGGGTGAAGGTGGTTTACCCAGTCGAAGCCAACGGGGTGTTTGCGCAGATCCCGCGCCGGGCGATCGCCAAGTTGCAGAAGCGCTACTTCTTTTATGTGTGGAACGAAGAGGAATCGGTGGTCCGCTGGATGTGCTCATTCGACACTACGGAGGGAGATGTGAGAGAGTTTGCGAGGTTTGTGACGGAGACGCTGGGGAAGTAGGAATAATTCGCGTCTGCCCGTCACTGTGTGGCTATTGATTTTTCGACTTAACTTGAACTAAATTTGGCGCGGGCCTGAAACACGGCGGAGAAACTATGAACAAGTGGCTGGGCTTGCTGGGGATCGGCGTCGCCGCGATGACGCTGCTGAGTTGCAGCAGCGGACAACGACTGCAGACGATCGCGATTACACCCGCTTCCGAAACCTTTTCCGCCCCGGATCCGGCTGCCAACGTCCAACTGAGGGCTCTCGGAACCTATACCCACCCGCCTGCCACGAAGGATCTTACCAATCAGGTGACCTGGACGTCGAATACGCCTCAGGTCGCGGTCGTCAGCAGCAGCGGCTTGCTTTCCCCCGCCGGGGTCGGCTGCGGGGGCGCGCTAGTCTCTGCGGCTCTCAAGACGAATGACCCGGTTGGCAACGTGGTCGTGGGCACAATGACGGTTACCGTGGACGACCTTAACGTTCCTGGATGTCCCCAGCCGTCGCCGTAGCTATGCTTCAGGAGTTTCTACTGGTCTTCTAACATCTCTCCCAGCGTCGGTTTGTGCTTTTCTTCCTTCTTTTTCCGGTCCAGCACGATCTGTGAGGCCTTCGGCGTCCCAATTCGCTCGCGCGCCATTTCTTTAACTGCTTCGACCGCGCGAAACTTCTTCGGCTTCTTCTTCCTGGCCATGTTGGACATCTTGTCACATAACCAAGCCTGACGTGCAATAATCAAACAGAACCGTTTGCAGGTTGGCTGACAAACCGGCGACGAACCACCCGCTACCCTTATGGATGAACGCGACTTTTTCGACGAGCGCCAGGAAAAGAAGATGGCGAACCTCAACTGCCCGCATTGCCAGCAGTCTGGGGAATACGAAATCACCTGGTTTGTGCGCACCAAGAAAAGGCAGCTCCCTGGCCGCGGGGACGACCGCGACCGCGCCAAATTCGCCAAGGCCCGCTCCTATATGCTGCGCAAGGACGACATGATGGCCTGCAAGAACATCCGCTGCCGCAAGCGCTTCGAAATTTCCGGCGTGCAATCGGTTGTGTTCACCGAGTAACCCTGCGATTTCCGCTGTTCTGTTGCGCTCATTTATACTGACTGGTTTGCCAATCATCCCGTAGAGTGCTTGCAACATCTCAGGAGTGTGTCGTGAAGATTCTGGTCTGCATGAAGCAGGTGCCGCAGAAAGACGCGCCGCTTAAACTGAACGAATCCGGCACTTGGATCCGGGAAGATGTTTCCTACGAAGTCAATGAACCCGATGCTTACGCGCTCGAAGAGGCGTTGCGGCAGAAGGAGAAGCATGGTGGGGAAGTCGTGGTCATCACCTCCGGGCCGGCCCGCTCGCAGCAGGTTTTGCGGGAGGCATTGGCCAAGGGTGCGGACCGTGCCATTCATCTGGAAGACAACGCCTTCGTTGGCCTGGACGCGCTCAACACAGCACGCGCCTTCGCGGCCGCTATTAAAGAAGAAAAGTTCGATCTCATCTTCACCGGACTGCAATCCGACGACTACGGCTACGCGCAGACCGGTGTCGTGCTGGCAGAATTGTTGGGCTGGCCGCACGGCACTATCATCATGCACATTGAAAAAAACGATGCCGGGATTCGGGTGAAGCGTGAACTCGAAGCCGGCTTCTTCCAGTTTGTGGACATGCCGCTGCCCGCGGTACTGACCATTCAGTCGGGTATCAACAAGCTGCGCTACGCCACGCTGATCGGCATTAAGCAAGCGAAAAACAAACCGCTGCGCAAAGTCGCGATGGCGGACGTTCAATCGGCGTTGACCGCCAATCTGCAGAAGATTGAGCGGTTGTACATCCCCGAGAAAACGAAGCAGACACAATTCCTGGAAGGGCCGGCCGGGGAAGTGGCGAAGAAGTTGGTGGACAAACTGCGGAACGAAGTGCGGGTGCTGTAGCCGCAACTGAGAACTGAGAACCGGCAACTGATAACTGGTTCCTGAAGAAAAGGCATTCATGGCGGATATGATTCTCGTAGTGGTTGAGCAGCGCGAGGGAAAACTAAACCGCGTCTCCTGGGAAACGATCGCGGCGGGACAGGCTTTGGCCGCCGATACCGGCTGGGCGCTTGAAGCCGCAGTCGTCGGCAGCGGAGTGGCGGGATTCGCCGACGAAGTCGCTGCCAAGAAGGTTTCCAGGGTCTATGCCCTCGAATCGCCCAAGCTCGAGCCTTACACCCCTGATGCTTTTTCCGCCGCACTAAAGCAATTCATCGGATCCAGGCAGCCGAAGCTGGTGCTCATGCCGCATACCTATCAGGTGCGCGACTTCGTCCCCAAGCTGGCGACCGCCATAGGACGCACCGCCATCAGCGACTGCACCGGCTACAAAAAAGATGGCGCCAGGCTGCTGTTCACCCGCCAGATGTTTCAAGGCAAGTTGGCTGCTGACGTCAGCTTCGCCGCCGATGCGCCCTGGTTTGTGACCTTCCAGAACGGAGCTTTCCGCGGGGACAAGGCCGAAGCAGGAGCGACCGCGGCGCCGGTTGAGACGGTGAACGTGAATATCTCCGACGGCGCGATCCGCAACAAGCCGCAGGAAGTCTTCAAAGAAGCCAAGCAGGCGCTTGACTTGACCCAGGCCGAGATCATTGTTTCCGTCGGCCGCGGGATTAAAGAACAGAAAAACATCGAACTTGCCAGGCATCTGGCCGAGGCTCTGGGCGGCGAGCTTGCCGCATCGCGCCCCATTTGCGACTCCGGCTGGTTGCCCATGGACCGGCAGATTGGATCGTCCGGGCAAACGGTTGCTCCCAAGTTGTATCTTGCACTCGGTATCAGCGGCGCCATTCAGCACATCGTCGGCATGAAGGGATCGCGGACGATTATTGCCATCAACAAAGATTCCGAGGCTCCGATCTTTGAGATCGCCGACTACGCCGTCGTGGGTAACCTGTTCGACATCGTGCCGCCGCTGATTGAGGAAGTGAAGAAAGCCAAGGCAGGAGGCTAGGCGGCTAGTACGAGTCCCATAGTAACCCATTTATTGATACTAGGCTGAATGACAAAAGGGTAGAATTGGGCTATGGAAATGGTGATTACTGCGATTTTCGAACAAGTGCCGCAAACGGAGGGCGGTGGCTACACTGCTTACACCGAAGAGCTTCCTGGCGCAATTTCTGAAGGCGATACCCTGCAGGAGGCTAGGGAAAATTTGCGCGACGCGGTTGAACTCCTATTAGAAACCAATCGCGAACTGGCGACTACGAAAAGCGTCGGGAAGCACATCACCCGGGAAAAGATTACGGTTTCAGTGGCCTAAGCGGGCCATCTTCAACTCAAGATATCTGCATATTTAGCCTGACGATCCCAATGTTGCGGTCATAGTACGCGCGATCCTCAACAAAGGATGGAGGCATTGGGTGAGAAGAAGCGATCTTGTCCGCCATTTGGAAGCGCACGGATGTATTTCTCCTCCGCGAGGGAGCCAAGCATAGCGTTTATCTTAATCAGCAGGCGCAACGCACCAGCACAGTTCCTCGCCACCGCGAAGTCAAGAACGCGACAGCAATTCGCATTTGTAAGGCTTTGAATGCGCCCAATCCGTTTGCACGAAAATAGTGCTTGTTGCGAATTGAAACTCGATTCCTCGAACTTTGGTTTCAGTATGGTTAAAATGATGGACATGCGCGACGTTTCTGTCTCAGAGTTTCTGGCGAACTGTTCCAAACTCGTGCAGGAGGTACATCAGACCCGCCAGCCTTTGCGCATTACGCGGCATGGGTGTCCCATGGCTGAGCTCATCCCTGCAGATCCTGACACGAAGCGAAAATTCCTTGGCACCATGGTAGGAACGGCGAAAATCGTGGGCGACATAGTTTCGCCAATCATCGACCTCGACGAGATTGAGGCATACCGCGATTGAATCTGCTTTTCACTGATTAAATATTGCCGGATTTCGGCAGAATCGCTAGTCTAAAGAATCGCTAAACAATGCTGATCTTCCGCAAACCTCTCGAAGGAATCGAACGCCCGCAAATGCCGGCCGATGTGGTCATCGTCGGCGGTGGCCCGGCGGGCATGGCGTGCGCCCTGCGTCTTTCGCAGCTCATCGATGAGCACAACGCGAAGCATCCCGGCTCCCAACTCAGCAAAGAAAACATCTACGTTCTGGAGAAGGCGCGCGAGATCGGTCAACATTGTCTTTCCGGGGCCCTGCTTGATCCGCGATCCATGCGCGAGCTGCTTCCTGGTTTCGAGAAAGAAGCGCCGCTCGATGCTGAAGTCAAGAAAGAATCCGTTTATTTCCTGACCGCGAAAAACAAGCTCAAGTTTCCCATCACGCCGCCACCGTTGCGCGATCATGGCAACTACGTGATCTCGCTCAACCGTTTTGTGAAATGGCTGGGCAGCAAGGTCGAGGCTGCCGGGATCACCGTGTTTACCGGGTTTGCAGGCTCGGACCTGCTCTTCGACGGCGACCGCGTCACCGGCGTTCGCACCGACGACAAAGGCGTGGACAAAGAGAATCATCAGAAATCAAACTTCGAGCCGGGTTACGACTTGAACGCGAAAGTCGTAGTTCTTGCCGAAGGCACGCGCGGATCATTGACCAAACAGCTCATTGCGAAGTTCGATCTCGCCAAAGGCTGCAATCCGCAGGTCTATGGTCAGGGCGTGAAGGAGTTGTGGGAAGTTTCCGCGGGCCGCGTCGCACCTGGTGAAGTCATTTACACCATGGGGTGGCCGCTGACCACCAGGGAATACGGCGGCGCGTGGATTTACGGTGGCAAGGACAACGTCGTCTCGCTGGGATTCGTCACCGCGCTCGACTATCCCGACCCGCGGCTTGACCCGCAGCGTGTGCTACAGGATTTCAAACAGCACCCCCTGGTGGCCAAGCTGCTCGCCGGCGGCAAGATGATTCGCTATGGAGCGAAGTCGTTCCCCTATAGCGGCTGGTGGGCAATTCCGCCGGTCGCGGGTAATGGCTGGATGATTCTGGGCGATGCGGCGGGATTTCTGAATTCGCAGCGGTTGAAGGGAATACATCTGGCCATCAAAAGCGGCATGCTGGCGGCGGAAACCGCATTCGAGGCCCTGACCAAAGATGACTCATCCGCCAAGATGTTGAGCGGTTTTCAGCAAAAAGTGGAATCCAGTTGGATCAAAGACGAACTATGGAAGGTTCGTAACTTCCACCAGGGGTTCGAGCACGGTTTCTGGGCGGGCATGTTCAATGCCGGACTCCAGCAATTCACCGGCGGACGCGGCTTGCGAGCCCGATATAGCAATCGCAGCGGCCCCGAGCACATGAAGAAGCTTGCCGAATTACCGGCTGACGGCGGCGCCGAAGCGCACCTGCTTGGGCCGGCCAAGGGCGATGGCAAGCTGACTTTTGACAAGCTCACCGATCTTTATCATTCAGGAACGAAGCACGAAGAAGATCAGCCTGCGCATCTGGTGATTCACGACACCAACGTCTGCAACAGCCGGTGCGTGAAAGAATTCGGTAATCCGTGCCAGAATTTTTGTCCCGCCAACGTTTATGAAATGGTGGATGACGCCGAGCAACCGAACGGCAAACGCATCAGCCTGAACCCCTCGAATTGCGTGCATTGCAAGACCTGCGACATCGCCGACCCGTATCAGATCATTACTTGGGTGCCGCCGGAGGGTGGCGGCGGGCCGAATTACGACGGCATGTGATGACGCATGGAAGTGGAATACAAGTGCGATCTGCGCGATTACGAAGAAGCCCTGGTCACTCGTGAGACTAAACCGTTGGGCCGCAAGATGCTGGGGTCCGTTATCGGAGGCCTGGTCGTCTTGTTCGGAATCATCATCCTCACGGCCCTTGGCCTTTCGCAAGGAGCTGCTGTGCTATCGGGGCTGGTGTTCTGGAACATCTTGGTGTTGATCTGCAGGTTCGTTGTGCGACCTGTTTGGATTGGCAGAGACTTTCGCAAGCACCCAAATTTCTCTCTCGCGGCTCACCTCGTGATTGACGACGAGGGACTGCACTCGAAGAGTGAAATCGGGCAAGCCGACAAGAAGTGGCCTGCGTACACCAAGTACCGAGAAACACCGAACTTGTTCATACTCCACCTCGGCGCCAGGTCGTTTGAGGTTGTCCCCAAGCGGGCTTTCCTTGGTTCCCAGTTAGATGAGTTTCGACAGCTCCTCCGGCAGAAATTGCCTTCAACTGAAGTGGGAGCTTGAGATGCGTGCCAAAACCTACTCCGCCCAGTTCTGCACCTTCAACCCCGGCACCCGCCGAAATTCTTTTTCGTTGTTGGTGACCAAGGTCAATTCCGCTGCCAGAGCGTGAGAGGCGATCCACAGATCGTTATTGCCAATCATGGATCCGCGAGCAGCCAGATCGGCGCGTATCGACCCATAGGCCTGTCCGGCAGTTTCGGGAAGCGGCAGCGCCGGCAACCAGTGCAGAAGCTCGCTCAACTGTTGCAATGCCGCCGCCCGTTGCGCGCTCTTGGTTGCGCCGAAAATCAGCTCCCCGTAGGTGATCACTGAGATCGCGGCTTCTCCGGCTCGCAGGCTCCGGAAGCGACGCAGGACTTCCTCCGGCCTTTTCTGCCGGATATAAATGCAAATATTCGTGTCCAACAGGAAACGGGTTTCCACTAGAGGCCCTTGCGCTTTTGCGGCCGGTCTTTTTCACGGCCTTGGATTTCGAAATCTTCGGGCAAGCCCGCCAGCAGATCAAACGCCCGCGTCATGTCCCCCTTGCGTTCGCGCAGCACAATCTCATCTCCCCGGCGGAAAATTTCAACTTCCTTGCTCTTGACGCGGAACTGCTTCGGCAAGCGGACCGCCTGGCTGTTGCCTGACTGGAAGACGCGAGCGATGCTCATGATCCATCTCCTAATGTATATACGTTAAGTATATACCATGAACTCGTCTCGCGCAAGCCATTCTTGGCTCCGTGGCTTACAGGTATTTGCGCTAACTGTGCTATACAACTTGTCGGGGCGCGCTGAAACGCCCGCCCAGGAGCCAACTCTTGGAAAGGAATATTCACGTTCAATATGAAACTGTTTCCCCGAGTGCTACTGCTACTTGCGTTCACGCTTTTCGGATTGGCGGCTTTTGCCCAGGATGAGCCTCGGCAAGACGCGGAGGGCTGCAAAGACTCTCCGCTCATCAGCCGTATGCCGGGCAGCACCATCAACAGCTGCGACAACAAAGAATTTCAGCAGGCGGAAATGCCGGTCGGCAAAGATAAAGACGGCAACGTCATCACCAAGACGTTCGAAGGCGAGTACCACTACTGGGACATCGCCACGCGTCAGGGCATGAGCGAGATCCAAATCTTCCGCAACTTTGAAACCGCGCTGAAACAGGGCGGCTGGACGCTGGCCTACGAAGATTCGCCGAATGTCATTACGGCTCACAAGGGCAACAACTGGTACATGCTCGAAAGCAAAGGCGAATTCTACTACCAGACTCTGGTGACTGTGAAAGAAATGCAGCAGGAGGTCACCGCAGACGCCTCCAGCATTGCCGACGAACTCAACAAGTCCGGACACATTGCCCTCTATGGCATTCACTTCGATACCGGCAAAGCCGCGATTCTGCCGGATTCGGAAAGCATTCTGGGTGAGATCGTGAAAATGTTGCAGCAGAATCCCGAAGTGAAGCTGAGCGTGGAAGGGCACACTGATAATGTCGGCGCGGCGGCCAGCAACCAGGCGCTCTCTGCGAGGCGCGCGCAGGCGGTGGTGGCCTGGCTCACCGCACACGGGGTCGCCGGTTCGCGGCTAACCGCCAAGGGCTGGGGGCAAACCAAACCCGTGGCTGACAACGCCAGCGAAGACGGTCGCGCCAAGAACCGCCGGGTGGAACTTGTGAAACAGTCCTGAGAGGCGAGTTGTGGCGCCGTCAACCCGACTATAATGGGAAATGAGTTTCCGACCGACGCAGCCTTCGGGCATACCCTGGCTGCGCCGGCGAGGGATGTTTGCGTTCTTTAGCGAGTTTTGCGCGAAGGAAATCGCGAAGTTCGCTAAGAAGCGTTATCCCAAGGGTGCGGGTGGAAACGCCTGTGCCTCCCGGCTTCGTCAAGAAGCCATTGGAAAGGAAATGCTCGCCGGGGTTGTCCCGCCTGCGTGTCTTTTCCCATCAACAAGAGGTTTTAGTTAAGAGCTGAAGGCCAGGAGTCAGAAGCTGATTCTCTCCGACAAATTCGGCCGCCCGATCTCCGATCTGCGGATTTCCATCACCGACCGCTGTAACTACAAGTGTGTCTATTGCCGCACCGGGAACGAAGGCGCTCTTTACGGCGATTTGCCGTTTGCCGATTACCTGCGCATGGCCCGCGTGTTGGCCGGGATGGGAATTCGGAAGGTTCGCCTCACTGGCGGCGAACCGCTTTTGCGCGGAGGCGTGGTTGAGTTCGTCCGCGAACTGTCCCAGCTGCGCAACCTTGACGGCGAGCCCCTCGACCTCGCTCTTACCACTAACGGGCACCTGCTTGCCGACATGGCGAAACCGCTGAAAGACGCTGGCCTTCAGCGCGTGACCGTCAGCATGGACGCGGTCGATCCCGACCGCTTTGCCCGCATCACGCGTGTCTCCAACGGATACGACAACGTGTTGGCCGGCATTCGCGCCGCCCGGCTCACCGGTTTGTGGCCGGTAAAAGTGAACTGCGTGCTGATGCGCGGTTTCAACGAAGACCAAATCATTCCCTTTGGCATGTTTGCGCGCGAGGAGGGTGTGGTGGTCCGCTTCATCGAGTTCATGCCGCTTGAGGAAGATCGCACCTGGACGCCAAAAACCGTCGTGGCCCTCGATGAAATCGTTGGGCGTATGGCCGAATACCGTCCCCTGATCGAGATTCCTCATGCCCGCAGCGAGACCGCGCGCCGCTATCGCTTCGATGACGGCATTGGCGAGATTGGAATCATCGCCCCAGTCTCTCATCCTTTCTGCGGGCACTGTAGCCGCATTCGCATTACCTGTGACGGCAAGATTCGCACTTGTCTGTTTTCGGTCTGGGACCACGATCTGCATGCGCAGATGAAGCGGGGGGCCTCGGATGAGGAGCTGACCCATTTCATTCGAGATGTAATCCAAAAGAAGGAAGAGCGCCATCACATCGGCGAACCGGGATTCGTACCGGCTTCGCGGACGATGGTGCACATCGGGGGATAGCTCCTGGCTGTCAACAGTTAGTAATGCCATTCACTGCCGGGATCGCCGGTTACGCCGAGGAGATCTGAGATAACATTCTTGATGTGAGACTCTGTGCTTCGATCCTGGTGGTCGCCGCTTTGTTTGCCATTCAACCGACTCAGGCCCAAACGGGAACATCCACTGCTTACCTTGGCTTCGATCGCAACAACTATCCGGGCGACCAAAACCTGAAGGCGCTCCGCCAGACTTTTTCCTTCGCAGGCTACTGGCTTAGCCGGCCTCCGAGCGCGCGCTCCAACACCTGGGCTGGAAAGCGCGCAAGGCTGCAGGCGGCGGGGTTTGGGTTTCTAGTGCTGTTCAATGGCAGGCTGTACGCTGATCTGAAGACCGTTTCCCGCGCGGCCGCGCTCGGCAAGGCGGATGCGCGGGCTGCTGCCCTGGCTGCGAACCGCGAGGGATTCCCCGGAGACACCATCATCTTTCTCGATCAGGAGCAAGGCGGGCGCATGCTGCCTGAGCAGAAGGCCTACATCTATGCCTGGGTGGACGGCGTGATCGCTGCCGGGTTTCGGGCCGGGATTTATTGCTCCGGCATTGCGTTTCAGGAATCGCCCGACGTCAGCATCGTCACCGCGCAAGATATTCGCCGGAATGCCGGCGGACGCAAGATTGTTTATTTCGTTGTGGACGATGCTTGTCCACCCGCGCCAGGATGCGTGTTTCCGCGGAGGCCACCCAGCCCGATAGAAAGCGGCATCGGTTTTGCCGAGGTCTGGCAATTTGCCCAATCGCCGCGCCGGATTGACGTCTCTGCAGGCTGCCCGGCAACCCATAATCGAGACGGCAATTGCTATCCGCCTGGAGTAAACTCTTCGGAGCGCTTGCATGTCGATCTCGACTCCTCCAGCAGCCCCGATCCCTCACACGGAAGAAGTCGATAAATCGCAACCGCTGGAAACACAGCGAAACACAGGGAATTTGCCTTTTGCACCCCACCCAGTGCACAATATTTATAGGTTATCCAGCCACTTACGGGCAGGACTTCGGTTCGCACAAAAAGGCGAGCCTTCTACCCGCGGCTGGGCATCCTACTATTAGTGAAGATTCGCTAACGGCTATCAACATCCCCGCCGGTTGGGCGTCGAAAGACGTAGTGAACCGGCTGTAGCCGCTGAGTTGCTTTCAACATCCCCGTTCCAGATCGAGCGGAGTACGCGCCAAGCGCGTTGCTGCCTCATATTTGGAGCTGAAGGCGAGACATGACGATGGCTACCGCAACTGCAGTTTGCAGTCTGGAAAATTATCTCGTTCTGCCCGATAGCACCATGGACGAGCGCATCGCCGCAGCCCGCGAAGCTCTGGGGCGCGAGTGCGTCGTCCTCGGGCACCACTATCAACGCGATGAGGTCATTCGCTTCGCCGACTTTCGTGGCGATTCCTACAAACTCGCTCAGCAGGCGGCGCACGCTGGCGGCAGGTACATCGTCTTTTGCGGCGTCCATTTCATGGCGGAGAGTGCCGACATTCTCAGCCGCCCCGGCCAAGTTACCATTCTGCCCGACCTCAACGCCGGCTGCTCAATGGCCGACATGGCCGAGATTACCCAAGTCGAGAATTGCTGGGAGCACTTGGTGGCCGCCGGTTTGACGGACGATTCCGGCGCCGGCGTGACGCCGATTACCTACATGAACTCCACCGCTGCCATAAAAGCCTTCTGCGGAGAGCGTGGCGGCGTAGTCTGTACATCTTCCAACGCGGCGGGGGCTTTCCACTGGGGCTTTGCCAAAACTCCGAAACTTCTCTTCCTTCCTGACCAGCATCTCGGCCGCAATACCGGTTACAACCTCGGCATCCCGCTGAATGAGATGGTGGTTTGGGATCCCTACATGCTGAACGGTGGCCTGACTCCCGAACGTTTGCGCCAGGCTAAAGTGATCCTGTGGAAGGGCCATTGTTCGGTCCACCAGCGGTTCCTGCCCGAACACGTGGACAACGTCCGCGCGAAGTATCCTGGCATTCGTGTGATCGTGCACCCCGAGTGCCGCTGGGAAGTCTGTCAAAAGGCCGACGGCATCGGTTCGACCGAGGGTCTGCTGAAGATTATTCGTGAGGCGCCCTCTGACACTATGTTCGCTGTCGGGACGGAGATTCACCTGGTCAATCGCATGGGCAAAGAATTCGCCGCGGAGGGGAAGAAAGTCATCACTCTCGACGACTCCGGCTGCCTGTGTACGACCATGTTCCGCATCTCTCCGCAACACTTGTGCTGGGCCTTGGAGAACCTTGCTGAGGGCAATATCGTCAACCAGATCAAGGTGAAAAACGATGTGAAGCAGTGGGCGAAGGTGGCGTTGGATCGAATGCTGGAGATTCAATAAACGTCGTTGCTGGGGGGCTTGCCAGCGACCGGAGACCAAGGGCCAGCGACCGACGACAACCCTCGGCAGGCTTCTTCGTGTTATGCTGCCTCGCTATGACCAGCGGCAAGCCTGACCAGCGTTCCCTCCCGCGTGTTCCGGTACAGGTGCAGGTGTCGGTCCGGTCTGGGCAAAGCGAGACCAAAACGGGCCTTACCCGCGACCTCAGCAGAAACGGGGTCTTCTTTTACACCGACTCGCAGATCCGCGAGGGCAGCGAGCTGGAATTAGTCATCATGCTGCCGCCCGAGTTCACCCAGGGAGAGAAGCAGTGGGTGTGCTGCCAGGCATCGGTGGTACGAGTTGAGCAGGCTGCGGGAAGCGATCAGGTCGGAGTGGCCGCCAACCTCCGAAACCTTGCAGCCCTGCCTGAAATCCCGCAATGAGAGCGGCAAGTCCGCAAGCGCAAGCTATGCCTGAAGGCTCGAAGGCGCCAGGGGGTGAGCCGAAATCTTGTGGAAATTGAAAAAACCTCTTCCTTTGCATCACGTCTGGTGCAATAATGATGGCCCTTGAATTGCTCTGGTTCAAGGAAACAGAATACAGGCGTCCTAGGAACTTGGCATGTTGCTAGATAAACTCTCTCGGGGAGTGTTGCGAGTGCTCACTCCACTCGGACCACGCTACGTAAATCCTTCCCTCGTGCAACGACTTTACCTGCTGTGGATATTCCGGAATTTCCACACCCTGCCGCTCAAAGTGTTGCGACCGCGCCAACAAAGAAAAATTGATCGCATGTGCCTGAAGCACGGGTTCGTGTCATTGCCGGAGTTGAACGGGCTGGAGGAAACGCCGGTGCTGGGGACTCTGGAGCAACGTCCGCCGATGGAAACCAACTTGCCGCAACGCCAGCCGAGTCAAAGCGTCTCGCAAGCTGTGGGCACATTTGCCGCCGACATCCGGCAACGTTCCTAAAGAGCTATTCAGGATTCCCCCGCAAATAAAAACGTCCTGAACTTTTCAGTTCAGGACGCTCCTGGCAGCCCTCCCCCAGAACTGCCAAAACACAATTGCGATATTAGGTCGAGACCCGCTTTGTGTAAATGCTACTTTGGTAACGAAAAATCTGGTCGCAGGTAATCACGAAAGACCGCGCGGAGGTAATCTGCGCTGGTTACGTTGCACGAGATCGGGCACGCAGCCAGTCGGCGAGGTGCGTCCCGGCGTTCGTGTTACACTCGGATGGTCGCCAGATCCGGCTCGCCTGGGTCGGACCTTCGACAGGACGGAAGCGGGTTGCAGTTGGTTGACAGTTTCCGCGGCACTCCCAGCCCAAACGTCCGCAGTCGCCATAAACCAGTGACGGGGCGCGTAGCTCAATTGGCAGAGCAACTGACTCTTAATCAGTAGGTTGTAGGTTCGATTCCTACCGCGCTCACCAACCCCATTATTTTCAGCAACTGCTCAAGCAGCAGTTGCCGATTTGCTAACATTTGATAACAACCCTTTGACAGCGATGGCTTCACCTATACCTGGCTGGCGACGGGCACGTTGCGACGATTGACACCGCGACGATCACCTATGATGCTCTGGGCAACAAGGTGGAAGAGAATGTGGGCGGAGTGATTCACGAATATGTGTCGGCGTTTGGGATTACTGCGCAGATGACGGGCCAGTTGCAGAACTCGGCTACGGTGCCACTGCCGGGGGGTGTGGAGGGGCTATACGCGGGCGCGGTATTGCAGCGCTTCCGCTATCCGGATTGGCAGGGAACGATACGCGCGGAATCGCACGCCAGCCCCATAGGATTCCCCTCCCGGGTGTTTACAGAGTCCCTCGCCTTCGACCCGTTTGGAAATCGTTACGCGGTGATGGGTGCACCCTTCAATGTGGACACGTTTACCGGGAAGCCCGACCAGATTGTGAGCGACGAATACGATTTTCCGGCGCGGGAGGAGCACAACGGGCAGGGACGGTGGATCAGCCCAGACCCAATGCGGGGCACGGGGAACAAGTACGTATACGCGAATAACAATCCGCTAAGCATGGTTGATCCGTATGGGCTAGAAGCCGTCATAATCAACGGCATCGACTACGGCGGGTCCGATGCGGAGTTTGGAGGTAGCAAATTTCTGAACCCATTGGCGGACTCAGAGTCGCATGAATCGACTTCGACCCAAACGCCAGCGCAACCGTCGCCGAATCAACCGCAAGGCCAGACTGATCCGCCGCCGACCATCGGGAATCAAGTGAACGCACAGGCTACGAATGCACAACATCAGGGACAGCCGCAAAATCAGGACAACTGTAATGAGCAGTGTACCTTTCTAGCTGCTGGACAAAAAGGCGAACGGGGTAAGGCCGGTAAAGCGGAGGGGACTGACAATCCGTTCAAAAAAGCTGAGCCCTGACCCAAACGATCCCTCGAAGGTGATCTGGAAGGACAAGGACGGGAAGGATCACAGGTCTGCAAAGCCCGGTGGCTTCGATGACTACTGGAAAGCGAAGCATCCAGAGAAGGGCACGGATACCGCCAGCAAAAAGTTACAGGAAGTGGGTTCCGCAATAGTGGAAACTGCAAAAGAGCACCCAATTGCGACAGGAGCAGTTGTCGTTGGCGTGACTATCTTGACGTTTGGAGCAGCCACTCCGGAGGAAATCATATTGTTGGGCGTGGGAACGGCTGCTGCTGGGGCAGGCCCGTAATCTAAAGTCTTCTATGGGTATGACTTGGTACGATTACGTTTTGCAGATGCGGAGTCGCTATGAATGCAAGTAAGCACCAAAAAAATAGGAATACGGCAAGCTCCATCTTCGTTCGCGCAGATAAACTGTGGAACCAGGGGAAGTTAGAACTGGCTTTCAGTTTGTTTATGGAGGCTGCGAAGGCAGGTGATGTCGGCGCTGAGCAGAATGTGGGCTACTTCTATGACCTCGGCCTTGGCGTACGACGGAACAGAAAGAAGGCCCTCCACTGGTATACGCGAGCCTATCGGAAGGGCGACGCGAGTTCGGCGAAGAACATCGGAACCGTTTGGAGAGACCTCGGGAATCCAAGACGTGCGCTCTCCTGGTTCCGGCGAGCGGTGAAGATGGGGGATGATGACGCGAACCTGGAAATCGCTAAGTATCACCTGCATCGCAATCGCACTCCAACTAAGGCGATCCCGTTTCTAGAAAACGTACGTCAGTCGACGAAGGTCAGCGAGTCCTCAATGGAGGAAGCAGAAAGGCTCCTGAAGGAGGTGCAGGCGAGAGAGTAGGCGCAAAATAATGGCCAGGCTGATCTCAAGGATCCCTATGTCGCTGACCTGAAGAGCTAAGAAATAGCTCCACTACTCGATCCGAATCACAAGGCATCGGACTCCGACATTGTTGGAAATGGCCAATGCGTGACCGCGTGTAGCAAGTTCTCAGGCGTAACAGGCGATACCAAGCGATGGAGAGCTGGGGCAGGCGCAGCTGACAATGGCGATATCAAACCGGAGACGGCGATTGCAACGTTCGACAATAATGGACATTATCCGAGCGGCAAAGACAAAAACTCCGGAATTTATCTGGGGCCGGGCACGAAGGCAGCATTTGGATTTTGGATCAGTGGCCAGCGCACTCCCCGAATTCCGCACACTCACCGCAGCCCCGCGAGGTATTGAATGACAACTCACGTGGCGCATCGAACAATTCCAATGCTTACCATGTGATCCTTGTAGCCCCGGAGGAGTGACGACATGAATCTTTTGCGGTCCATCCTCCTTCTGCAATTCGCAACAACGTTGGCCCTAGGCCAGCCTGCTCCCCAAGGAAAACCGGCGAGTCTGCCGAATGAGCCCGAGGCGCTGGTCCAGAGCCTGTATACCGAGGTCATGGCTCGTCACCCGATCGGCATTCCTCGGAACGGGGACATGAAGATTTTCGCGCCATACCTAAGCAAGGAATTGCTACACAGAATCGACGTAGCCCACGCCTGCGCAGCCGACTATGACCGCCAATATCCAGACCCTAACCTAAAGCCACCATTCGCTTGGCTTGAGGCTGGACTCTTCTCGGGTGACGACGAGCAAGCCGAACCGAGGAGTTTCCAGATTGAAAGAACGCAATCAGAGGGCGATGGCCCCTTTCGCGTCTACGTGAGGCTTACGTGGGGAAACCCGCCGGAGAAGCCGCTAATTTGGCGAGTTGCAGCTGTCGTGGTGCATGAAGACGACCACTTGGTTCTTGATGACGTCATCTATCTGAAGGACGAAAACCGAGAGGTTGACGGACGACTGTCGGAGTATTTATCCGCAGGATGCAATCAGGATAGAGGATCGGGGAACGTTCCGTCTGTCCCCGCATTCCCAGTCCGTGGTGCTGTGGTGGACGGGGTTGCCGAGATCGGGACGGCATTCCAATGAAGACCCTAACGACATTAGAGAAGCAGGTTTTGGAGATGCTCCTGCACGGGCAGGACGAAGTGCTGACGGTTCTTCGCCGGCAGGCAAAACGGCTAGAGGTCACTTCTCGGGAGATGACTGGAGTCGGTTTCTACACCGAGTTCTCGGTTCCTTACGACGCGCCGCGTGTGCCAGGCGGCCTCACCTTCAAGCTGGGTGATGTAAACGGAACAGCCGACAATGTGAGTCACGGGCTCGGCTTTCTCCTCTACGTCAAAGATGGCGCTCTGGGGATGCTCGAAGGATACACTTACGAGGAGCCGTGGCCGGTTGATGTTCGAGGCCTTGTTTTGACATACGCATCAAAGGAGGGTCGGAAGCTGGATTTCCAAACGAGCCATCGGAACTAGGGCGTGGCATGCTCCGTGCCAAACCCACGCAACGACAGGTGACGGCGCTGAAGGAGTTGCGACAGCAGTACATCGGGGGAAATGCGGGGACAGACGGGCCGTTCACCATATAATCAGGATAGAGGATCGGGGAACGATCCGTCTGTCCCCGCATTCCCGGGAGCGAACAAATAGGGTCAGTTCCGTCTGTCCCCGAATTTCCAACACCTTCCGCCATGTGGAGGATGCAGGGATCGATAGATCGGCGGCGGAGAACGCGATACGAAGCGACTTAGCGGGCAAGGCAGACTCCCTCCCTTTTTGAGGGACTGACAAAAGGACAGGTTAACGTTGACGGAAAAGTCCTTCAATACAACGCCTACAAGTTCGCAGATGGGACAATCAATGTCGGACGCATCACAGTTCAATAATCCGTCACCGGGTCGCGCATTGCGTGAAGATGAACGCAACCTGATTGGCTACCTGCTTACTGGAGTGTATCCAGCAGTCCGCCTAGAAAGCGTGCTAGCGACAGCTCGCGTCACGGATATGCACGACGGTGGCATGGGAGGGATTCGATTCGTTGCACCTGAGCCACGCACACTGGGGAAGGCCATAGCGGAAACCCAGTATCTAGACGGTGACGGGGTTCTGGTTAGCATTGTCATCAATATGGACAGCAACGGCCGATTGTTCGAACTGGATTTTTGGAAGGTCGACTTCTCGCCCTTGAGGCGTTATCCCCGCCCGGTCGACCTCCTGGCTAAAAAGTAACAGTCTCGGCTGGGGATGAATCGGGAAATTCGGGGACAGACGGAACTGACCCCACTTCTTCCTAAGCGACGAAGGTCATTGGGTACTGGTCAGAATCGGCGGTAGGTTTCGGGCGCCGACCTCGGTTGCGCGGCGCGAGCAAGCGCTGGGTGGACTGTTCCAACGCAGCGACGAAAGCGGCGCTTCCGAGCGGCCGGCCGTTGTGCGTGAATTGGCGGAGCGCCGTAAGTTCGGTCGGCGACTCGCCTGCGGCAAGAAATTCAACCCACTCCTCAGCGCTCCACCGCCGCTGCCACACCTCCAGATCGAGACGCGTCTGGGGAAAAGCCAAACCGCAGTGCGCGGCGGCGCTCGACCATCGCCACTGATCCACTTCGGCGACCATGCGTGCACGCACCAGGTTCAACTCCACGTAGCGCAGTGCGATCCATAGATGGGCGTCGTCGAGCGGACACGAATAGAATCTCCCCTGCCACAGATGCCCGCTGGAGTGCTGACCCGCGTTGCGGTAAGCCGCATAGCGCCCGTGAGTGTGCTTGAGAGCCTGAGCCAGCGACTGCGCGGTGCGCGGAACCACGACCAGGTGCACGTGATTTGACATCAGGCAATAGCCGAGTAGAGAAAGCCGATAGAGTTCGCAGTATTGGCCTAGAAGTCCCAGGTAGGTGAGACGGTCGGCGTCACCGCCGAAGACTACTTGCCGGGCGTTTCCGCGCTGGGTAATATGATGCGGAACGTCGGTCACCACCACGCGAGCCAGGCGAGCCATGGATGCCAAGTTACCAGATGCTGCGCGCGATTTGGCCCGCTATCGAGGGAATGCCATCGCATCATTCCCGGATTGGGAGCGAACAAATAGGGTCAGTTCCGTCTGTCCCCGAATTTCCTAACCCAGCCAACGGGGCCACGCGATACGTGAACCCGTCAACCGGGCGCTCGGACAATGTTACTCGGGAGGTGATACATGTCGGGGGCCATGGCTTCCAATACTAGCAAGGATAGAGTGCGCGTCTACGTTCGCCTGCTTGATGAGGGTACCGACGTGTCGCGCCCGACTGATGCACTGGATTTAGGCAATGGACAGTTTGAGTTGCTGCCAACGCCCGACTACGACGCCGAAAATGAGACCTGGGAGTTTCCTCCGGGGTCACTGGTTCGCTGCGAGAAGCGCAGCGGCGCAAAAGGTGAATATCTACTAGCTTCGGCATCTGTACCGCGCTTAGGGTGAGCGATACTGCTCAAAAAAACAGACCGCTGGGCAATGAGTACGGCCCGCGCAAATGCGGGCCGTCGATACAACGTCATGGGTGCGCCCGCTTGACCAGGATGGACACTCGGCAGTGGCAAGTCGGCCCAAAAGTGGGCAATCAGATGTCCCAACGAGGATGGACGCCAGATCAGATAACTGAAGCAATCCAATGAGGCGAACAGTTTCCAGTGACCTGCCCCACGCTTTCGTTCACGGGATGATACGAATTGGTCTAACTCGGGCTTGCTAACACACTTGATAACAACCGTGGCCAAAACTGCCCATTCGTGCCCACAGAAACGTTCGGCAAATCGCTGAAATCATTGGTTTTCAGTTGTTGATTGGGAATCAGTAGGTTGTAGGTTCGATTCCTACCGCGCTCACCAGCTAACCCGGGGAGTGTCGGTTAGGGCCAACTCCGCGGTGTTCCGTCGGTCAGGATCATCCAGAGGACTTCATTCCACTGAAATAAAGGCTCGAGGGGACTACAGAAGACGCGGCACCGGTTCCCATCCTAGTGTGCGGGCAAGTTGCTGGCCAGGGGTTTCAGGATGTCGTCGAGATAGTCACTGGTACCATCGATCCTTTCCAGGTGGGGATATCGCAGGCCGTAGTGATAGACGATGTCGTGGGTTTCGAAAGAACCAGTATTTGAGACCAGAACCTGGATCGGCCTGGAATTCGACATGGCGTCCTGCAAGGCCCGTTTGAGAGTGTCAACGGAAAACTGCCGGCTGTTAACGCCAACGATCTTCATGTAAGGGCTGAGTCCGCCATCGTTGGCGGGCATGCCGGGGACGGCATCGAGAATGGAGCCGTCGGATTTCACGACAAGGCCAATCGAGGAAGTGAAATCACCATTGCCAGAGGCTTCCTGGTCAGCCTCGATCATGACATTGGGTTCATCGTTGTAGACCACCCGCCAGCCCCCATCCGTGATGCCCCCCAACGGGGCATGCGGGTCGACAGATTGCAGGCGCTCCCGGAAAAAGGCCAGCCAGTCAGAAGGCGCGATCGCGTTCATAGCCGTGACCAAATCATCGAAAGTGTAGGTCTTGATGACGGGCATGACGTCGGGTCCGCCCAAAAAGGCGCGACAGAAGTCGTCCAAAGAGCGTTTGCCTTCGGTCTGCTTGCGGATCTTCACATCAGCCTCCAGCCAGATCAGCACGCTCTCTTCGTAGAAATCGGTACTGCGCCGGTAGGACGTCCACTCCTTGGGCGCGAAATAAAGGACCTGCGCGGCATTGGCGGTATTCTGCAGGGACCGCCACGCCCGGCCCTTGCGGTGGTCCAATGTCGAGGCTACGGTTGCCAGGCTCTCACGCGTCTCGGCAGGACTCCACAGCCCGCTGCGGGCGGTCAGAATCGTACCGAGATAGGTGGTAAGCCCCTCATAGACCCAGAGGAGGTCACCCTTCATGGGTTGTTGGAAATCGCTGGTCGCCAGCCCCTCGGGACGGCGGAACTGACCATTCCATGAATGCGTAAACTCATGCGGAAAAAGCCCGGCTTCCAGGAGGCGCTTGGCGGGGTCGACAAGAGTCCGTTCGGGAACGCGGTCATCGCTGCTTTCGTGGTGTTCCTGACCCAGGCCGATGGTGTTGTCGCTAAGCGTCAACAGGAAATGATAGTCGCGATAGTGGTGAGACTGGTAGAGAGCGCTGGCCTCCGCCACCAGCCTTTTGTAATTTTCGATGAGCGCCGGTGGTATGTCGAGCGCCCAGGCGTCGTCAGCCACGACATCAAGTTCGTGGGAGAGTTTGCCCCCTGAAGTCAGCGGGATCACCTTGGTGAATTCTCCCGACTGCACCGGAGAATCGACGAGGAGATCGAGAGGCACAGGCGCGAAAGTGATGCTGTTACCGGACTGACTGGACACGGGCAAGGAGGTGCTGAATTTCCATCCCGGCGGCAACCGCAGAGTAGGTTGGAAGGTGATCTGGTTGGCGGGACGCCCTGCCGGGTAGAGCAAGACCTCATGCCACATCAGAATGAGCAGATTGGAAGAACCGGAGGCACTGAAGTCGATGGTGGCGCCCGGCGCCGACAGCAGGAAATCCAAACTGACGTCGACCAGGTCAGCTCCCTGTGGAACGTCCAGATGAAACGAGTACATGTCTACGTCATCCTGCCGCCATGGGATTTGTTTTCCCTGAGCAGTGAACCTGAGGCCGGCCAGATTGGAGATAGGGCCATCCGGCGAATGGTCGGCCGGAAGCCACTTGGGATAGTAGAGGGTAAGAGGGCCGGGAGAAGCTGGAATCTGGAGGCTGGCGTGAAGAATTTTCTGTGGCGCCTGCGTGGCGTCCACAGAAATCCTGATAGGCTGCGCAGGAGTGATTTGACCGATGCCCGGGGACGAAGCCAGCGCCAGGCCAGCAACCAGGCACAACAAAGCAAACCAGTTCATGCGGATTTCGACGGCCACGCTTCCTCCATTGTTCGAGATGCTAGTGCCTCATTGCATCACCATCTGATTCGCCCCATGAACTGGATGTTCCGTGGCCCCCCGACTCCGAAATGAGAATCGAAGCTGCCGTCGTCCGCAGTTGCAGTAATGGTGGTGCTTAGGTCGGGGGAGGGCTCGGCAAAATTCGGGTGATTAAACGCGTTGAAGAAGCTGGTGCGAAAATCGAAAGAAACTCTCTCGCCCAGGTTGAAAGTTCTTTGGATTGAAATATCCCATGCATTCAAGCCAGGGGCAACGATGGGATTACGCGGGCAGTTACCGAATGTCCCCGGGGCGGGGGGAGCGAACGCGCCGGGCAGAACGTAAGGCTGAGTGAAATCCTTCAGTTGGTAGCGAATCGGACCAATGCAGTTCGGACGCTCGTGGAAATTGTCCACGCCGCTCTCCCCTCCGAAGGTGAGAACGGGAGAAGCCAATCCGTCGCGCATGGTGGTAGTGCCCGAAAGCTGCCAGTCTTTCAATATCTGATCGGCAAAATTCCCGAACTTTGTACCCGGGATGCGGTAGACATAGGTGATGATCAACGCCCGACGCTGATCGAATTCGGAGTTTCCTACACTGCCGGCCAGGTTACGCGAGTCCTGAGGGACATAGCCGCTGGTGCCGAAGAAGTCCTCGACCTCAGACGCGGTGTCGATGTTGTGAGACCAGGTGAACGCCACCTGTGTGGTCAGGCCGTGAAAATCGGTTGATTTAAGAACGACCTGCAGGGAGTTGTAGTCGGCCCACCCGTTGGATGAGATGGTGTTGATCTGGCGCAGGTCCGGAAATTGCGTGTTGAAGGGCCGCCGCGATTGCGAAGTATTGGTCGCGGTGTTGATACCGGGAGTGGGCTGGTTGATGTCCAGCAACTGCAGTTGGTGGTTGCTCCTATTGCCCACATACCCCACCGTCAACACAATCTTTGGTGCCAGTTCCTGCTGCACATTCAGATTCCAGAGCTGCGTACTGGGAGTCTTGATGTGACGATCGATGCTGGTGATATTGAAGGGAGGTTGCGGAGCGCCGGTACCAAAAATCGGCACACCCACGTCAAACGGGATGGGAGCCGAGGGCGTTATCGTAAAACCGGCGGTGGGGCCAATGGGGTTCTGGGGTAAACCTTCTTCAAAATTGTTCAAGGGTATGGTGTCGTAATAAATGCCGTATCCGGCCCGGACCACGGTTTGCCGTCCGTGAATCAACTGAATTGGCGGAGCCCAAGAGAAAGCGATCCGCGGCCCAAAATTCTTCTTGGGCGCCTCATAAATTTGCCCACCGGGAAGTTGATTCGCCATGACCAGGCCCAACTGGGGATCGAAGGCTGAAAAGCGGTTGCGTGATTCGCCCACTGTTCCGAAGTAGTCATAACGCAGGCCGGCAATGAGGGTCAGTCTGCTTGTGACTTTGTAGGTGTCGCTGGCGAAGAAGCTGGGGATGTTCTGATAAATATTGGCTCGGTCGCTGCCGACGCGATTGATGAACGTATTGCCCGGCGAAGGCATCCCCGCCAGCAAATCGATCAGCCCGGCAAGTCCGCCGTCGGCCGTCAGCGTGTTACCCAGTTGAGACCCGTCGAAGGAAAACAATCCGCGACTTCCCACCACCGTGTAATTAGAGTAATTGTGAAAGTAAATAAAACCGAAACTCAGCGAATGCGAACCGCGTATCAAGCTGATGTCATCAGCGACCTGGAAAGTGGTAGCGACGCGGCCTCCGGCGCCATATTGCAGACCCAGGTTGGCAAATCGATCCGGGGCGCCCCCGCCAATATCGATCTCTGGAATGCCAAAGCTTTCCGGGCCAACTCCGGTGTTCAGGCCAATGGAGGCCGGATCGACGTCGGCGTCGCGGCCTTTCTGGTACTGACTGAAACGGTTATAACCCAGACGCAGGGTATTGATCATCCTGGGCGAGAAGATGTGCACTTCGCTAATGGCAAAGTTGGCGACATGGGTAGGAGTTACGCCGAACCAGGGGTTCAACTGGGAGCCACCGCCGGGGCCGGGACCTCCACCCGGGAATTCATCTTCGCCGTTGGCGTACAGGAAGCGGCCGGAAAGCGAGTCATGGCCTGAAATCTGGTGGTCGATTTTCGCAACCATACTGTTCGGCGACTGTTGCCCGCGATTGCTCACTACAAATGGCCCAGAAAGACCGAGATTGGTGTAGAGCCCCAACACGTTCAGCCCTAACTGATTGGGGGCGATGCCCTTGGTTGCCAGTAGGGTCTCAGCCTGCTGAATCTGGGCCGGGGTCGGGGCGAGGCCGCGCAAAGTAGTGCCAAGTCGCATGCGGCTTCCGTCGTAACCGCCAAAAAAGAAAGTCCGGTTGCGGCCATCGTAGACGTGCGGAATTACCACCGGGCCGCCTACGGTAGCGCCAAATTCGTTCCACACAAAAGGAGCCTTGGGCTTGCCCGCCAGATTTTCAAAATAGTTGGCCGCGTCGAGCGCGGCGTCGCGGTGAAGTTCGTATGCGGATCCGTGAATCTGATTGGTGCCGCTCTTGATGATGACGTTCATGACGCTTCCGGCATTCTGGCCGGTATCGGCGCCTCCGCCGGCAACCACGCTGACTTCCTGGATGGCATCGAGCGGCAAACGCGTAGCTGCCGTCGCGGAGTTGCCGCCTTCGTTCAGGGAAGGCAGGTAGGTGGAGGGATCGGTATTCGATGCGCCGTCCACGAAGAAAGCGTTCGAACGGGAGCGCGAGCCGTTGATCGTGTATTGCGCGAAAGCAAAGTTGCTGTTCTGTGTGACCCCCGGCAAGGTCAAAGCCAGGCGAGTGTAGTCACTGTTACCGATGGGGAGGGCGGCAACCTGGACCTCGGAGAGTTGGCCTCCCACCGAGTTGGTTTCGGTTTGAATCAGCGGCGTGGCGGCCGTCACCTCGATTTGGCTGGTTACGGTACCTACCCGTAGAACCGGGGAGAGCGTGTTTACCTGGCTAAGCGAAGTCGTAATGCCGGTGAGAACGGTGGTCTGGAAGCCGGTCTTACTGATGGTGATCTGATAAGTGCCCAAAGCAAGTTCGGGGAATACAAATTCGCCGTTCTCGTTGGTGACGGCGGTCCGCTCCAAGCCCGTGGCAACGTTCTGCAGTTTAAGGCTGGCGCCGACCACGACAGCTCCGCCAGAATCGCGCACTGTGCCTGTAACCCGGCCAGGAAACACCTGGGCGAATAGGCCATGAGCGGCCAATAATATGACTGCCGCGAATAGAATTCGAGAACAGCGGTACCGAGCCATACCCTACCCCCTGTGGATCGCGGAATACATCTGGATAGGTGTGAACGCTACACCCAGAGCTGGAAATATGTCAAGACCATTACCGTTGGTATACCGGTGGTACACTCATTCTGCAGGTGGACACCGTGTTGTATCCCGGGCGCATATTGCTTTACAGACAGCGTGCGCTTGGCGCAGAATGGCCACGCAGCAGTAACCGGTCAGGACGAGGCGGGATGGTGGCCTCGAGCTGGATTACTTGAACGACACCCGTGAAAAAACGGACTTTGAGCAGGGACAAGACGAAGAAATACGACGGGGCACGCCGAACGGGAACGCTGAGAGCGCCGGCCTGGTTGGCGCCACCCTCCGCCAACGCCGACGGAACGCTCGGCCAACGGGTGTACCGGGCGCTTAAGAAGGACATCATTACCGGCCAGTATCAGCCCGGCGAAGCGCTCAGCGAAAAAACCTTAGCCAAGCGTTATCACAGCAGCCGCACGCCCGTGCGGGAGGCAGCAGCCCGACTTCAGCAAGAGCATCTGATGAGGATCGTGCCCAATCGCGGGTACTTCATAACCCAGATCACGATTCAGTGGGTCAACGAGATCTACGAGTTTCGAGCTGCCGTGGAGGGTGCATGCGCCGAATTGGCCGCACAGAACAACTGGGACCAGGCTGTCATGAAGCAACTGTCGGAACTGGCGAACGCGGAACACCGTGTGGATGATCGAAACGGCTACATTCGATTCATTGAAGCTGACACCGAGTTCCATAATGCGATTGCCGGCTTGACGAGGAATCCGCTGCTGATCCGGGCCGTGGCCGACATGCGCTCTCAAATGGAGCGCATTATGTATGCCTCGATCGATGCTGGATACTACGGAGAACTTCCGGTGATGGAGCACCAGGGCATCGTCGAGGCGATTCAGAATCGTGATGCTGCTCTCGCCCGCAAACGAATGTGCGACCACATCTATGTTTCCAAAGACAAGGTCTTGCGGTTAGCCGGCGGCAGTTCCCGCTTGTGAGAAAGGTGCAGCTTGCTAATCGGCAAGCGGACCAGGGTCCAACAAGTCGAGATTCCGCTCCAGAACCTGTAAAACGGCGACAACATCTTCCGGAGTATTGTAGATATGCAAAGCCAGCCGTAAGCCGTCATGGCGGCTGGAACACACAATTCCCTCGGCCGCCAGCTTGGCAACCAGCGCGGCGGCGTCCTTACTTTGCAACACAATCAGCGGTCCCACGCTGTCCCCGGGAGTCTTGGCTTTCACCCCCAGTCTCCTGGCGCCACGCAGCAGAGTCTGCGCAAGGTCTGTAATGTGGGCCGCGACATTGTCCAAGCCGATCTCCTGTAGCAACTCGATTCCCGCCATGGCTCCGTACACATTCGGCACGGGAGGAGATCCGGCTTCGAACCGCCGGGCGGTTGGAGACAGGTCGAGATGCTTCACATCGAAGGCAAACGGGTTGGACTGCGCGAACCATCCGGTGATGGTGGGCTCCAGGCTTTCGATCAACTCCTGTCGAACATATAGGAATGCGAGGCCGGGTGGGCCCAGCAAGTATTTCAGGGTCCCAGTGACATAGAAATCGACCTCGGAGGCGCGCACATTCACCGGGCGCGTACCACAATCCTGATAGTCGTCAAGCATGATCAGCGCACCGGAGGCGCGCGCTAAGCCGGCGATATCCGCCACCGGCGAACGGAAACCATTCATAAAACAGACTCCCGTCACCGGAACGATCAGGGTCTTTTTGTCGATCAACCGCTCGTAGGCTTGGAGAGAGAGGCTGTTTCCTTCCGCGTTCGCAAACTCGACTTGAGCGCCACGGCTCTGCTGAGCCAGCCAAATGTGGCCCATCGTTGGGAACTCGAACTCGCCCAGGACGACTCTCCTGCGCTCCCGATACGTCAAGGCGCTGGCGACTGAGTTGATGCCAGCTGAGGCGTAGGGAACAACGGCGACTTCATTGGCCGTCGCTCCGATCAACGAAGCAAACTGCGTCCGGGCAGCCTCATAACGTTCGACCCACAGGTCCCATGGGGACCCATGCTCATGCCAGCTGGCAAGGTATTCGCGCATGCCGTCTTCCACGGCGCCGGAAAGCGCTCCTTGAGAACAGCTGTTGAGGTAGATTTTCTTTCGCAGAATTGGAAAGCGCGCGCGAATGGACAGAACCTGGGAACTACTGAGCATAGTGCGATCACCGTTCAGATTTCACCCTGCCAATGTAACAAGCCACTTGGGTCGCGAACTTACACTGGCCATGCATGACATGTCAATGATAATCTCGGTATGCAAATGATATACCGCCATGATTCTCGATCTCCCACCTTTGCATCCGTCGCGGTATCGATCTGTAACCTCCCAATTTTGCGTACTCGTCCCCTGATCGATCAGCCGTAGCGGTTCCCAATCGGATTCCCGCCCGGCAAGCCCTGACTTGACCCGGTACTTTCCGTTGCCCCGACTCGCCTCAAAGCGGCTGCAATTCGCCAAGCATGGTGGGAATCAGTTCAGAGACCGTGGGATGAATGTGCATGGCCCGTTGCATTACTGTATACGGCGCTCGCGCATACATCAGATCCAGCACGCAGTGAATGACCTCATCGCCACCGGTGCCGAGAATGGCGGCTCCCATGAACTCTTTCGAGTCTGCATCTACCAAGACCTTCATGAAGCCCAGGCTCTCGCCCTTCTCGACCGCCCGGCTAACACGTGTCATGGGCCGCCGCCCGATCAGCACACGCCGCCCGGAGGCGCGCGCTTCATGCTCTGTCAAGCCACATCGTCCGAGAGGGGGGTCGATATAAAGGTCGTAAACTCTGATGCGGTCCGTAACGCTGCGGCTCTCATGGTCCAACAGGTTGGCCGCGACGATCTCGAAGTCGTTGTAGGAGGTGTGCGTGAATCCTCCCCGCCCGTTGCAATCGCCGAGCGCCCAGATGCCGGTAACATTGGTGCGCAGTTGAGTGTCCACCACGATGTATCCGCGGGCATCGCGCTCCACCCCAGCCTTTTCCAAACCAAGATCGCCGGTGTTCGGTGTCCTGCCCATTGCCAGCAACAAGTGTGACCCGCTCACCTCCGCCGCGCCTTCCGTGCAATCCACGCGCACCCCGGCGTCTGCGCCGTGACCGGTCAATTCGATGCACGTCGCGTTGAGCCGCACCTGGATGCCCTCTCGCTCGAGGATCGCTTGCACTTCCATGGATACGTCCTCATCTTCATGCGCGATCAGCCGCGATGCCTTCTCGATGATGGTAACCTCGCTGCCAAAGCGCCTGAAAATCTGCCCGAATTCCAGTCCCACGTAACCACCGCCGACTATGACCAGATGTCGTGGCAGAAGGTCGAGGTCCAACAACGTGGAATTGGTCAGATAAGGCGTATTCGCGACTCCGGGCAGGGGTGGTACCGCCGCACGTCCTCCGACGTTGATGAAAATTTGCGATGCCGTCAGTAATTCACCGCCCACTCGTACCTCGTTGGGCGATTCGAATCGCGCATGTCCTCGATACACCGTGCAGTTCGGCGTGCTCGCGAGCCACGATTCCAATCCACTCCTCGATTTCCCCGAGATTTCATCCTTGCGTGCCTTCACTCGCTTCATATCAGCACAGATTGGCCCCGCCACCTGGATACCGAATTCGGCCGCGCGGCGGGTCATGTGCGCGGCGTAGGCAGAGGCTACCAGCGTCTTGGTCGGGATGCAGCCTGTATTCACACACGTTCCCCCGAAGCGACCGCGCTCGATGATGGCGACCCGTTGGCCCGCAGCCGCCATTCGCACCGCCAGGAATGGTCCCGACTGCCCGCTCCCTATGACGATCGCATCAAGATCTTTTTTCATGCTGGGATGACCAGACCCCTCTCTTCAGGGTCGATCGCAATGTTGTGAGCTGGCCACAAGCGACAGCAAGCTCTTTTCGACTAGGTGCTAGGGTTTGCAACCATCCGCCAGCCACTTAGCAAATAGATCAATGCGAGACTGAGGCCAGGGGCCCCCGCCTCTTGGGGGCGGTGGCGGCATAACAGCGCCCCCAATTCCTCGAATTCGGTCATAGATGGCGGATGCATGGGCCTTTACGTCGTCATAACTCGCCAGGTTAAACGCTTTGCTCATCCCGAGGATGTCTCGGTCGGTAAAAAGCGGGCGAATGTCTGCTTCGAAGGTGGTTATCTGCGTCGTCATTGTGCGTCCTCCTTTTTGGGCGTTTAGAACGGAGATTCAGCAGTTCAGAAAAACCGTCCAAACCGCTCGCTCTGCGAAAGTGCAAACGGCGTTCCAAATGCACGCCGGCCCCCGGCGCGAAAGGATTGAGTTTTTCCGCACGGCCCAGAAAACATTTCCGGAACTGCGGAAACAGTTTATCAACTGCGTCAGACTAAAAACTATGCCCGAGGCAACCTTAGGAGCTTTGGCTAATCATACTGAGGTAGGGGGACTGCTTCCGCCCGATAGTGGAAATTGCGTCCAGGCCTGGCGTCAACGTCGATGCCTTGGCTGCACAGTTGCAGACGGAGGGAGCCGACTCATTCGTGAAATCGTGGAATACTTGATGGCGGCGATTTCTTCATTGAAAATGAGCGTGTGAATAGGAAAGGAGTATACAAATGGCAGCACAGGCCGAACCATTGACAAAGCCGGCGAGCACTCGACTCACAGCCTGGGGAGCACTCGCGTCCCACTACAAAGCGGTTTCGAAACTGCATCTGCGGCAGCTTTTCGCGGACGATCCGCGGCGCGGTGGGCGCATGGCGGTCGAGGGTGCCGGTCTTTACCTCGATTACTCCAAGAACCGCGCAACCGACGAAACTCTCGAGCTGCTTCTTCAACTCGCAGAGGAATCTGGCCTGCGGGCCCGGATTGACGCCATGTTCAGCGGAGAGAAGATCAATATCACGGAGAAGCGGGCGGTATTGCATGTCGCCTTAAGGGCCCCGCGGGAGGAATCCATTCTCGTCGACGGAAGAAATGTCGTGCCTGAGGTTCATTCGGTGCTCGACAAGATGGCTGACTTCTCCGAGCGAGTACGGGGTGGTGCATGGAAAGGTCACACCGGAAACCGTATTCGGAACGTCATCAACATTGGAATTGGCGGCTCCGATCTCGGGCCAGTCGAGCTTATGAAGCACTCAAGCACTACTCCGACCGCGATATGACATTCCGCTTTGTTTCAAACGTTGACGGTACTGACTTTGCGGAAGCAGTGCGGGACCTCGATCCGGCGGAAACCTTGTTCATCGTCTCATCGAAGACTTTTACGACGCTCGAAACCATGACCAACGCCCACACGGCTCGCGACTGGTCGCTTGCGGGATTGGGGGGTGATGAAAAGTCGGTGGCAAAGCATTTTGTCGCGGTGTCAACAAATGCCTCGGAGGTGGCGAAGTTCGGTATCGACACGGCGAACATGTTCGAGTTCTGGGATTGGGTCGGCGGGCGCTACTCGATGGATTCGGCCATCGGCCTTTCGACCGTCGTCGCCATCGGCGCTGACAATTTCCGCGCCATGCTCGATGGCTTTCACCAGATGGACGAGCATTTCCGTACCACTCCTTTCAATGCCAACCTTCCGGTCCTCATGGGGCTGCTTGCGCTCTGGTACAACGACTTTTTCGGCGCCCAGACTGTCGCTGTTCTGCCATACGAGCAGTACCTGAAAAGGTTTCCGGCGTATCTGCAACAATTGACGATGGAGAGCAACGGAAAGCACATCACCCTCGATGGGGAAGCCGTCTCGCACGATACTGGCCCGATCTATTGGGGCGAGCCGGGGACCAACGGGCAGCACTCGTTTTACCAGTTGATTCACCAGGGGACGCGGCTCATCCCTTGCGACTTCATTGCTTTTGCTAAACCGCTCAATCCACTTGGACGGCATCACGGCATGCTGCTGGCCAATGTTTTTGCTCAGACCGAGGCGCTTGCCTTCGGCAAGACTCCCGAGCAGGTGAAGGCCGAGGGTACTCCAGACTGGCTCGTGCCCCACCGGGTCTTCGAAGGCAACCGGCCCTCGAACACAATTCTTGCCGGCCAACTCACGCCGGAAACACTGGGGAAACTCGTGGCCTTGTACGAGCATTCCGTGTTCACCCAGGGTGTGCTCTGGAATATCGATTCATTCGATCAGTGGGGGGTTGAGCTCGGTAAGGTTCTCGCCCAACGGATTATTCCTGAACTTGAGAACAACCCCGAACCTGCGCTCAATCATGACAGCTCGACCAACACGTTGATTCGTCGTTACCGCAAGCTCAGGGAATCGCAATGACGGGCGCGTTCTTAAACGAACGGGAAGAATGGGGGCCAACATGGTGCGACGACTGATCAAAAACGGGCACGAGTGCGTTGCGTTTGACCAGCCCCAGCAGCGGTGAACAAGTTGGTGAAGGAGGACGCCGTCGGATCAGCCTCCCTTTCAGAACTCGCGAACAAGTGAGTTGCAGCATGATTGCCAACCGAATTAGTTTGAAACAATCTACAAACCGGGGTTAAGTGATGGCAACCGTTCAATCAGACGCTTTTGTGTTCTTCGGCGCCACTGGGGCCGGAACGAGATAGAATCGGACTAAGGCATCCCTGTGTTGACCAAACAAATCTAGCAGAGCAATTCTTGGCATCAACTTCAAGGGGCGCGGCCGCGCTGGTCGTCGGCGCCACAGGCAGATGGTTCCCCTCTGTGAGCGTCAAAGGAAGTCGCATGCAGTTAAACTGCCGCACGGAGAAAATGCGAGATGGAAATTAAGATCTTTGCAGATGCAGACTCGGCAGCCTCGGAAGCTGCGAAGCTGATCGCTCGCGGGGCCAGAGCGGCAATCAAGGACCGCGGCTCTTTTGTAATGGCTGTTAGTGGAGGCCACACCCCGTGGTTGATGCTTCGAGCTTTAGCAATCGAGAAGTTGCCTTGGAATGCCATCCAGGTTGTGCAAGTGGATGAGAGGATCGCGCCATCCGGTGACCCTGACAGGAATCTCACGCACCTGCGTGAAAGCCTGCTTGAGCGCGCTCCGCTGCCGCCCGGGCAAATCCATGCGATGCCGGTAGAGTCCTCTGACCTCCACGCGGCTTGTTCGCAATACGCACAGACTCTGCAGATGATTGCCGGTTCACCGCCAGTGCTTGACCTGGTGCATTTGGGGCTCGGACCGGATGGACATACCGCGTCGCTGGTCCCCGGAGATCCCGTGCGAGATGTTAGCGATGCGGACGTCGCCTTGACCGGACCTTACCAGGGCCGACGCCGTATGACCCTTACGTATCCGGTTCTCAATCGCTCCCGGCAAATACTGTGGCTCGTGACCGGAAGCGATAAAGCCGAAATGCTCCCGCGCTTGCTTGCGCGAGATCCTTCGATTCCGGCCGGCCAGGTTCGCAACGATCATG
Organism: Terriglobales bacterium; assembly: GCA_050745985.1. Classification (GTDB taxonomy): domain Bacteria; phylum Acidobacteriota; class Terriglobia; order Terriglobales; family Acidobacteriaceae; genus JABCZH01. The sequence goes on from JBOGLG010000007.1 coordinate 240,674, forward strand.
CCGTAGTGATTGCAGATCACGCGGCAGCCAGCCGAATTGACCACGATTTAAAGGCAGGCTAGCCAGGTTGATTAAGCCTGGCGAAATCGAAGGTGTTCATCGAGCGTATCGGGAAATGTTATGAGCGGGAGGCTCGTCACTCAGTTTTTCTTTTCGGCGACTTCCAGCCGGGTTTCTGCGCGCTGAAGATCACCCGCGACGCGCCGGAAATCCTCCTCCGTGGCTGAACTCGCAAGATTAGCCTGCGCGCGCTGCTTCGCGGCCTCGGCGCGGCTGGTGTCAATTTCTCCGGCGCGCTCCGCGGTTTCGGCGAGGATCGTAACCTTGTCCGGCAATACTTCGGCGAATCCCCAGGCCACCGCCAGACGGTGGGTTGTGGCTCCGTTGCGATAGGTGATCTCGCCCACGGCCAGCTCGGAAATCAGCGGAGCGTGACCGGGAAGGACTCCCAGGTACCCATCTTTTCCGGGAATCTGGATCTCCTCTGCAACATCGCGCACCACCATCTTTTCCGGGGTGACGATCTCGAGTTGGAATGTGTCTGCCATAAAACCAACGGCGGCGGTTACGCCGCCTTCAACTTCTCCGCTGCTTCCAGCACTTCGTCGATTGTGCCTTTCATGTAAAACGCCTGTTCGGGGATGTCGTCGTACTTGCCTTCGTTGATGTCTTTGAAACCCTTTACCGTGTCAGCGATCTTGACGTAGCGGCCGGGGGCGCCGGTGAATTGCTCGGCGACGTGGAACGGCTGTGAGAGGAAGCGTTGAATCTTTCGAGCCCGCGCCACCGTCACCTTCTGGTCTTCGCTCAACTCGTCGATACCGAGAATGGCGATGATGTCTTGTAGATCTTTGTAGCTCTGCAAGGTCCGCTTCACCGCCTGGGCCACGTCGTAGTGTTCCTGGCCGACGATGCGGGGATCGAGAATGCGCGAAGTCGAAGCCAGCGGATCGACGGCAGGGTAAATTCCGATTTCAGTCAGCGCACGTGAAAGCACAGTGGTGGCATCGAGGTGGGCAAACGTCGTCGCCGGAGCCGGATCGGTCAAGTCGTCGGCGGGAACGTATATTGCCTGCACTGATGTGACCGAACCTTTCTTGGTCGAGGTGATGCGTTCCTGCAATTCGCCCATCTCGGTGGCCAGGTTGGGCTGGTACCCCACGGCGCTGGGCATGCGGCCAAGCAGGGCGGAGACTTCGGACCCGGCTTGAGTAAAGCGGAAAATGTTATCAATGAAGAGCAGCGTGTCGGCGCCTTCTTCATCGCGGAAATATTCGGCGACGGTGAGTCCGGTGAGCGCCACGCGGAGGCGGGCTCCGGGCGGCTCCGTCATCTGACCGTAAATGAGAGCGGCTTTGGATTTCGATGGATCGCCGGGCTTAATGACGCCGGACTCGGTCATTTCCAGCCACAGATCATTGCCTTCACGGGTGCGCTCGCCGACGCCGGCGAACACTGAAAAACCTCCGTGCTGCTTGGCGACATTGTTGATCAGCTCCATGATCACAACCGTCTTGCCCACGCCGGCACCGCCGAACAAGCCGATCTTGCCGCCTTTCAGGAATGGCTGAATGAGATCGACGACTTTGACGCCGGTTTCGAACATCTCCGCGCTGGTGGCCTGTTCGTCGAACAACGGAGCCGGGCGGTGAATCGGCATTGTCTTCTTGTGTTCGATTGGCCCCAACTGGTCGACCGGCTGTCCGATCACGTTCATCACCCGGCCCAAAGTGCCATGGCCTACAGGCACGGAGATCGGGCCGCCGAGGTCGATGGCGTTCATGCCGCGCACCATGCCATCGGTCGGCTGCATGGCGACGCAACGCACCCGGCCTTCGCCCAGATGCTGCTGGACTTCGAGAACGACGTCGATTTCCGTAGGGACCTTGAAGCCGGCGCTGACCACGCGCAACGCCTCGTAGATGGGCGGCATCTTGCCGACTTCAAATTGCACGTCCACCGCGGGACCGGAGATTTGAATTACGTGTCCGATATTCTCTGCCATAAAGACCTCAGCCTCTAGCTTCCGGCTGCTAGCTTCAAGATGGCGATGTTTCGCCCGTCGCTAGAAGCCAGGAGCGGGTTACAACGCTGCTGCTCCACTCACAATCTCGATAATCTCTTTCGTAATCTTGGCCTGGCGCGCGCGGTTCATGACCAGCGTCAGCGAATCGATCATATCCGTAGCGTTGCTGGTGGCGGCGTCCATGGCGGTCATACGAGCTGCGTGCTCAGCGGCGACTGATTCCAGCAGGCCGCGGAAAATCTGGATGCCCACATACTTCGGCAGCAGTGAGCGAAACAATTCCTCCGCCGGCTGCTCGTAAATGTAGTCCACCGGCGCAGCTGCGAATTTCGCAGCTGCCGCATCCGCTTCCCGCGTGTCGGCGGGGCGAAGCCCAACGCCCGCGCCCCTGGCTGCTTCCAACGCTCGTTTGCGGTCTTCTTCGCTCATCCTCTCAGCCTGCGCGACGCTGACCTCACCGACATGCTCGATGGGTAAGACCTTTTCGACGATCAGGCGTTGGGAGATGACGGACTTGAATTCGTTGTAAACCAGGTACACGGCGTCGATATCGCTGTTCGCGTAGCGCTCAATCACGCGTTCCGCTATCTCGGATGCGAGCGCGTAGTCAATCTTGCCGAATACGCCGACTTGCTCCCCGATGAGGGAGATGCCGGCGGCGGCTTGGGACTCCGCAGTTCGTGGCGCGGATGCCGGGTAGCGGCGGCGGAGAAAATCGCGGCCTTTTCGACCTATGGTTTCGATTTCAACGTTCTTGCCTGCCTGGGATTGCAGGAATCGCATCGCCGCCTTCAGAATGTTGGTATTGAAAGCGCCAGCCAGGCCTTTGTCTCCGGTGACCACGATCAGCAAAATGTTGTGCTCAGGACGCTGTGCCAACAAGGGATGCCTGGGTTCGCCGGTTTCCGGATCGTAAATCTCCGCCCGCGACACCAGCGACTTCAACACGTTGGTCAACATTTGCGCGTACGGCCGCGCCGCCAGCGCACGCTCCTGGGCACGGCGCAACTTGGCTGCCGAGACCATTTTCATGGCCTTGGTGATCTGCCGCGTGTTAGTCACGCTGCGTATGCGCCGCCGGATGTCGAGAATATTTGGCATGAATCAGTTATCGGTCGTTGGTCGTTCGTCGTTGGCCAGAATCAACTTCAGTATTTATCGATCGGCCTGAAACTTTCTCAAAAAACCAGCCTTCAGTTCGTAGTTCCCGGTTCACAGTTGCGGTTATTTCGATACGGCCTGTCGATCCGCCACGAACGCCTCTTTGCTCTGCTTGATGACTTTGCTCATCTCGGCTTTGAGAGCGTCGTCCAAAACTTTCTTCTCCATGATCGTGCGCAACAAACCCGGGTTGGTTGCGTCCACGTACTTGTAGAGTTCGGCTTCGAAATCGCGGACCTGGTCGACCGGGAGATCGTCAAAAAAGCCGTTGGTGCCGGCAAAAATAATGAGGATCTGCTTGGAGAACGGCAGGGGCGAGAACTGCTTCTGCTTGAGCACTTCGACCAGGCGCTGGCCGCGGTTAAGTTGGGCTTGCGTGGCCTTGTCCAGGTCGCTGCCAAACTGGGCGAATGCCGCCAGTTCGCGGTACTGCGCCAGTTCCAGCTTCATGCTGCCGGCCACCTGCCGCATGGCCTTGATCTGGGCGCTGCCGCCCACGCGACTGACGGAAATACCGACGTTGACCGCGGGCCGCACGCCGCTATTGAACAGGTCGGTTTCGAGGAAGATCTGGCCGTCGGTAATCGAAATGACGTTGGTCGGGATGTAGGCCGAGACGTCGCCCGCCTGGGTCTCGATGATGGGCAGTGCAGTCAGCGAACCGCCGCCCATTTTGTAGCTCAGCTTGGAAGCGCGCTCGAGCAGACGGGAGTGGAGATAAAAAACGTCGCCGGGATAAGCCTCGCGGCCGGGTGGACGCCGCAGCAGCAGCGAAATCTCGCGATACGACGCCGCGTGCTTCGAAAGATCGTCAAAGATAACCAGCGCGTGCCGCTTGCTGTCGCGGAAATACTCGCCCATGGCGCACGCTGCGTACGGCGAAATGTACTGCATGGGCGCGGGCTCGGAGGCCGAGGCGGCCACCACGATGGTGTAGTCCATGGCACCGGCATCGCTGAGAATCTTGACGACCTGCGCAATCGAAGACCGCTTCTGCCCGATCGCGTTGTAGATGCAGATCAGATCGTTGCCCTTGCTGTTGATGATGGTGTCGAGCGCGACCGCGGTCTTGCCGGTCTGGCGGTCGCCGATGATCAGCTCGCGTTGTCCGCGGCCGATGGGGATCATGCTGTCGATGGCTTTCAGTCCGGTTGCCATGGGCTCGCGCACCGGCTGCCGGTCGATGACGCCGGGAGCCAGGCGTTCCAGCGCGATGAACTGATCAGTGGCGATCGGCCCTTTGTCGTCGATGGGCTGTCCCAGGGAATTGACCACCCGCCCCACCAGGGCTTCGCCCACAGGCACACTCATAATGCGTCCGGTGCGCTTGACCTCGTCGCCCTCGCTGATCTCGGTGTACTCGCCCAGCAGCACCACGCCCACCTGGTCTTCCTCCAGGTTCATGGCGATGCCGGCCACGTCGTGCGGGAACTCAAGCAACTCTCCAGCCATGACTTTATCGAGGCCGTGGACGCGGGCGATACCGTCGCCCAGGGTAAGAACCGTCCCCACTTCGTCGACCGCAATCTTGGATTCGTAGTTTTCGATCTGCTGCCGGATCAGCTGTGTGATCTCGTCTGCCTTGATCTGTGCCATAAGTTCAGCTCTTAGCCGTTAGCTTTTAGCTCTTAGCTTTTCTTCGCGTGCTTTGCGGATTTCCTTTGCGACCTTTGCGGTTAAGCCTTCGAAACTTTCAGTTTCACAGTCGGCCCAACTTTGGTTCAAGCTGGAGGCCAAAGGCTAAGAGCTGATAGCTTCTCTTATCCTCTCCAGCTGCCCCTTCACCGAACCGTCATAGATCATGCTGCCTACCTTCACAATGGCGCCACCCAGAATTGAGCCATCCCGCGCGTAGCGGGCACGCACTTTGTGGCCGGTCAGCTTCGCTACCTGCCCCTCGAGCGCACTTCGTTCCGGCGGAGCCAACTCCCGCGCGCTGATGATCTGGGCCTCCACGAAACCCATCCGGCGGTTGAGTTCGTGCTCAAATTCTTTCACGATGGGATCGAGAAACTTGATGCGCCGATGGTCCATCAACACCGCAACAAAGTTTCGCAGCGGGCGGGAAAAACCCGCGCGCGCGACGATCGCGTCCAGCAGAGCCCGCTTTTGTTCGGCCGGAATCGACGGCGCTTCCCACACCTCGCGCAATTCCAGACTGCTGGCCACCAACTGGACCAGGGACTGGGCTTCCTGCAATGTCTTCGCGGGATCGAGGTGCTTATCGAAAACCACGTCGGCAAAGGCGCGGGCGTAAGTGCTGGTCACGGAAGCCATGCTCTAGTGTCCGTCCTGTCCGGTTTTCGGTCCGCCACCGTTGGGGCCCTTCGGCGAAAGCTCCTGGGCAAAGCCTCGCACCAAGGCCTGATCCGTGGCGGCATCCAGCTTGATCTGCCTGGCCGCCAGCGATACCGCCAGATTGCCCGCGAATGCGGTCAGCTCCCGCCGGGCCAACTTGGCAGCAGCGGCGATCTCCTGCTCGGCGGACGCAACAATCTTGCGCGCGTCTTCTTCCGCCGCGGCCTTGATCCGCGCTTCTTCGGCAATCGCTTCTTTCTCCGCGGCCGCACGCATCCCTGCGATTTCCGTATCCAGACGGGAGAGCCGGGTCTCGATTTCAGCCAGACGCCGGTTGGCTTCCTCACTTGCCTGTCGCGCATCCTGCATGGCCTTCTGGATATACGCGGTGCGATTCCGGAATATGCCGGGAAGGTTCTTCTTGGAGAAGTAGACCACCGCGCCCACCACCACCCCAAAATTGAGCAGCACGCACAGCCAGTACGCATGCTCCAGGCTCAGTCCGGTGACCTTGGCCACCAACTGTACCGAACCCGAATGCTTGAACTGTTCCTGGTCCTCACCTGCGGCTTCACGCGTTTCCTTGGCCAGTTGGCCGTTCATGGTATCGGAGGATTTTTCCGAGTTCGCAGAAGAACTCGCCTGGGCTTGGGCGCCCGCGCTCATGATGAGGAGGAGGCCCACCAGAAGGAGAGAAGCCAAAATCGGACAGGCACGCCGGATGAAGCGTGGAGCCGGCATCAGTCGCCTCCCGCCGGGGCTTGAGTCGCCGGTTCAAGAACTGCGCGAATGATTGCGGTTGCCAGTTTTCCACTCTCCGCTTCCAGACCGGCTTGTGCTGCAGTCCTGTCCTGCTCGATGGCCGCCCGCGCCTGCTCAACCTGGGCTTGTGCCCCGGTCCGCGCCTCGGCCACCGCTGCGGCTCGCGCTTGCAAAGCCTGCTGGCGGTGCGCTTCCTGACTCTTGAATACCGCCATGCGCGCTTCCCGCAGCCGCTGTTCATATTCCGCGGTACGCGCTTCGGCCTGGGCAATGTCGGCCCGCGCCTTTTCGATCGCGCCTTCGGTCCGGTTGTGGCGTTCGGCCAGCACCTTGATCAGCGGCTTATGCACCACCGCGGTGTAAATGACGAACAACACCACGATAAAGATGATGGTCGGCACGGACCCGAGCAGTAATCCGCCTAGTTGTTCTAATATCTCGTTCACTGTGTGCTGATCAGGTCTAGAGCGTAGGAGGCTTAAGACCATTGAAAGTAACATGTTACGGAATGAGTGTCAACGCGATGGCAGGGCCTGGAACCGGCGGTTTCCAGACTGGAATGCAGGCCGGCAAACTATTTCGCGAAATCGCGGAAAGTCGCTTGACATCCGACATAACGGGTCTAGCATGTAGATATCACCTCCGATCCAATCCGGATCGAATGGGCCGATAGCCAAGGAAAGTCACCGCTTCTTGGTTGCCGGCCCATTTAAATTCAGCCCTTAGCAATTGGCCATTAGCTCTTAGCTCTGCAGTCGCCCCGGGCGCATACAGACCAAAAGCCAAAATCTCGTAGTGTCCTGATTCCCATTGCCCTTCTTTGCGCTCTTTGCGGATCTTCTTTGCGAACTTTTCGGTTAAGAGTCTTGAATGACTCGGGCGAGATCGAACCCTTTACCGCAAAGGGCGCAAAGAAGGGCCGCCGAGTTCGCAAAGGTGAGATCGCGCATTCGAGCTGATCTGACAAATTAGGACACTACCCAAAATCTGTAAGATTGGCATATAGGTGCTCTGAGGCTGGTTTGGCTAAATGCGTAGGAGCTAGAGCTTAGGAGCTGATTACCACCCACTCCCTCACTTTCCTCACCACCGACTCCGGCGCTTCCACGTCCAGTTCCACTGATCCACCGCTGTATTTGCGCGAATATATCCGTGAACGTGCTTCCAGCAGCGCCAGCATTTTCCCTTCTCTCTGAGGCACTCGCAGACGTATCCGGCTCACCGGATCTTCGGACAGCATTTCGTCGATCCGGTCGAGCAGCGTGGTCATCCCGATGCCCTTGGCCGCCGAGACATGCACTCTGCCCGCGTCGTCGAGCAATGACTCGCGTTGCTTGGGAAGCAGCAGGTCAATTTTGTTCATGATCCGCAGGCGGGGTTTGCCGTCGACTTCGAGTTCCTTGAGAACTTTGTCCACCTGCGCATCCTGCTCCGCCGACAAGGGACTGCTGGCATCGGAAACATGAAGCACAAGAGACGCGCGCTGTACTTCCTCGAGCGTCGCACGAAACGCCGAAACCAGGGTGTGCGGCAGGTTGCGGATGAAGCCGACGGTGTCCGAGAGCAGCACTTTCCGGCGCGACGGCAGCGCCACCGAACGAATCGTCGGATCGAGGGTGGCAAACATTCGAGGAGATTCGAGCACCGCGGCGCGAGTCAGCGCGTTGAACAGCGTGGACTTCCCGGCATTGGTGTAGCCGACCAGCGCGACCGTCGCCACCGGAACCGCCTCCCGCCGCGCCCGCTGCTGGGCCCGTACCCGCCTGACATTTTCTATCTGCTCTTTCACATGCCGGATGCGCCGGTGAATCTTTCTGCGGTCGGTTTCCAGTTGGGTTTCGCCGGGGCCCCGGGTGCCGATCCCGCCGCCCAGTTGTGACATCTCTACGCCGCGTCCGCCCAGCCGCGGCAGCAGGTATTCCAGTTGCGCCAGTTCCACCTGCAGCTGGCCTTCCCGGGTCCGCGCGTGTTTCGCAAAAATGTCGAGGATGAGCTGTGTGCGATCGATCACCCGGGTGTTGACCAGCTTCTCGATGTTGCGCTGTTGCGAAGCTGTGAGGTCGTGATCGAACAGAAGCAGATCGGCGGAAACCGAAGCGGTGGCGCCGGCAATCTCCTCCAGCTTGCCTCGGCCGATCAAGGTGGCCGGCTCGGTACGATCACGGCGCTGCAAAAATTCTCCCACGATTTCAGCTCCCGCGCTCACCGCCAGAGAACGCAACTCGGCCAGCGACTCTTCCGCGCTGAATTCGGGGATGTCTGGAGCTTTCGCGGCGACCATGTTCGTAGAAGTATCGCGGGCAACCTGGGCAGCCGCGGTCAGGGGACCGCTCCGGGCCCTTGGGGATACGGGCCCGCGGGTCCGAGTACGCACTTCAAGGCCAACCAGAAAGGCCCGCTCCCGGGCGGGACGATTCCCGTCCTCCGCCGGGCCGCGCCCGACGCTGTTCTTGCCGAAAGACCTGGATGGTTTACCGCTCAATTTGCTGGATTCTCGGCCACGAGGGCGGCCAGACTCGCGCACGATTCAAGACCCCGACATTGTCAACCAAGGATCGAAGATTCGCCCACCAGGTCAGGCCCAGCGAATCCATCCCGGCCACGTTCTGGAAAGCGAAGCCACTTCATCCCTCGGTGCCAGAGGGGCGCGGCATTGCCGCTGCCTCCGAACTTGCGGACGGGGCCACGGCTGCCGCGGGCAGCATGGTTGGCCTCTCCCCATGACCATGCAGGGTCTTTCCCATGGCCACGGTGGAGATTGCGTGTTTGAAGATCAGTTGCTCCTGGTTGTTGGTATCGAGCACGACGGAATACTTGTCGAAGGAGCGGATGCGCCCCGTGAGCTTGACTCCGCTCAAGAGGTAAATCGTGATATTGGTTCGCTCCTTGCGTGCCGTATTGAGGAAGGTATCCTGAATATTTTGTGCCGGCTTATTCTCCATCGCCAATCTCCTTAGGTCCTGGCTGAAAAATTCTGACGGCTCAGATCTGTACTGCCAACCGCTCCCCGGCCCGACAGCGGCCGCAAGAGCCAGGGATGAACAGGCAGCCGACACGCTCGCTGGAGACTCTGTACGCTAAAGCACACTGCCGACTGCTGACAGTACGATACGGCGTTACTCCCCGCATTTCAAGATGGCCTGTCGGACGACGCGCCCAGTGAAAGTGCGGTATGCACTCGATTGACATCGCCAGGGCAAAGTGCCACCATTCTGGCCTTCAAGAGCCGACGCGGTCGTGTCCGGCTGCCGTCGCTCTCACCTTGAGCTTTCGGGAGCAATGTATGCACCATGAGATCGCTCTATTCGTCATGCCCACCCACACCTGGACGGAGGCGCTGGCCTTCATGCTGCGCTGGGTTCATCTGTTGGCGGGAATCACCTGGGTCGGCTTGCTGTACTTTTTCAATCTGGTCAATGTGCCCTTCATGAAGCAGCTGGATGCCGCCACCAAGCCGACGGTCTTGCAGTACATGACCATGCCCGCGCTGCAGTTGTTCCGCTGGAGCGCCATGCTGACCGTGTTCGTGGGCTTCTGGTACTGGTCGCAGGTCTACGTCGCCGCCGACGCCCATCGCATGGGAGTCGGTGCCGGGAGCACGATTGGGCTGTTTCTTCTGATCTGGGTTGTTGCTTCGATGATTCTCTATTTCGTGATTTCAAAGACGCCGAGTGGATATGTCCTGGGCGTGATTACGACTCTTCTGGTTTGCGCCGCGGGCTGGCTGTTTGTGAACTACACGCCGGTCGGTCAGGACGATAACCACGTGCTCGCGATCGGCATCGGCGGCGGAATGGGCTTCATCATGCTGTTCAACGTTTGGGGAATCATCTGGCGCAACAATAAAAAGATCATCCGCGGGACCCTGGCCGGCACACCTCCGGCGAATGCGGCGGTTCTCGCCCGGCAGGCGTTTCTGGCGTCGCGCATGAATTTCTTCCTGTCGGTGCCCATGATATTTTTCATGGCCGCCAGTTCACACTACGCGATCCTGGGGAGGTGAGAACCGGTAGTGGGGAACGGCAGCCCGAAGCAAAAGGCCGGGCCGGGATTCTAGTTTGCGCGAGACTGCAGCCATGGCCGATTACTTGACCTGAAAATTCCTGGCATCAAGGGGGCGGTTATTGGAAATCTCGTCTGTGGTGAGATCCCATTCGTAGACCTTGGTGGTGCCGTCCCCAAGTTCTTCGGTGAAATGAATGGAATACTTCGAGGGCAGGGTTAACCCCTCGCTGGTCTTGAAATCGCTGAAGCGTTCTTCAATCGTGTAGCGGGTTTCTCTTTGCTTGGAGCTTTGGGTGGCGTCCGCCCCTCCCGGGTTGGAAGACGTGGTCAGCCCTGATTGATCGGAGAGGGACGGCGAAAATCCGCCCAGGCCTGAGGCCAGGGTGATGGCATAAGTGGTCATGATGTGCTGAAAAGTCTGGGGGTCGAAGTAGAGATGGATCGTCATATCATCGCGCTTTTTGGAGTGATAGCTCAGCTGATACGCGGGGCGGCCGTCCGCCTTTTTCTCTCCATCGAAGCTGACCTTGGCTTTGTTTTCGTGCAGATTCAGCAATGCCCAGGCAGTGGTTAACTCTCCGCCCAACAAGCCCTCCCGCACGATTTCATCCTGGGAGCGCACGAAAGCGCCGAAATCCGACCAGTGATGATCGGAAGTCGTCGCGGCCACCGACACCTTATCTCCGTCGGTAACGAATTGCTCACCGCGGTAGTCGTTGTTGTTGAACTTGACCATCAGAACCGACTTCCGTCCCTCGGAGACCAGGGCGCTGGTCCCCTGCAATTCCCCGCCACCCCCGACTTGAATTTTGAAAAGCGAAGTTCCCTGCACGATGCGCGACTTCACGCCGGCCCGGGCGGCTGCCGTACCAATGGAATCCAGATGCCGGGCAACTACGTCTTCCGGCTTCATGTCTTCCGCGCACAGCAGGAGAGATGCGGAAACCAGGAACAGCGCTGCCATCCCCATCCCGGCCACGACTCGTGTGAACATCGGCCCACCGAGCTTCATGATGTCTCCTCCTACAAGCTTGACCATCCACCAGGGATCAGAAAAAAAGCCTGCGGGCGCGACCCCGCAGGCTACCAGTCTAATACTATGCTTCTAGAAATTCAGCTTCAGGGCCACCTGCATCTGGCGGGCGGAGGTAGTGGCATCCGGCCTGGTGGCGGTATTGGTAATCAGGCCGAAGTTGGCTGCGGTGATGTTGTTCGACGAGAGGTCAAACCCCGGGTTGTCGAAATGGGGGTGATTGAAGATGTTATACCCCTCAACCCGCAGCTCCGCGTTGAACCGTTCCGTGAACTTGATGCTCTTCGAAAACGCCAGATCGAAATTCACGAACCCTGGTCCGTAGAAGTGATTGCGGCCGCTGGTCCCCGGGCCGGCGTACAGTGGCGCGCCGCTTCCGTCGGTACGACCGGAGAAGGCAGCGGGATTGGTGAACCATACTTTGTTGCCACCCGAATTCTGTGGGGTGTTGGCGCCGGGAGCGTAGGGGTCTCCGACCAGATCCGCCCGGCCACTCAAGCCGGTCCGCTCCATGTCGGTAACGGTGAAGACGTCAAACGGATGACCAGTCTGCACCGTGGTGATTCCGGAAAATTGCCAGCCTTCGAACACCCGTCCTGCGAAGCCGCTATTCAGGAACCCCTTGCCCTTTCCAAAAGGAAGCTCCCAGATGTAGTTGATGACGGCGACCTGACGGATATCGTTGTCGGAGTTGCCCCGCTCCTCATTCAGCTCGCGAGAGTTGCGGGGGAAGCCCCGGTTGCCCTGGGCTGGATTCAAGGAATCATTGGAGTTGTCGATGGCGTGCGCCCAGGTGTAAGCGGCTTGCACTTGGACCCCGTGGCTCAGACGATGGGTCAGCTTCGCCTGCAGGGAGTTGTAGATGGCGTTCGCGTTCGAGGTCTGGTAGTAGGGCTGGATCAGGGCATTGTGAGCCACGGCATTGAACGGCAAATAGCCGAGATTGGCTCCGATGTATAGCAGGTTGAAACTGACGTCGTCCGGCGTGCAACCGAAGGCATTGGTGGGATCACTGCAATACGTCAGCAACTGCTGCACGAGGGCGGGGTCGGGTGAGTTTGGGTCCAGTTCACGATAGATGTGATGGCCTTCCGATCCTACGTAGGCCATGTCAAGAACGTTGTTGCCAGGCAACTCCCGCTGGATGCCGAAGTTCCAGTTGTTGCTGGCGGCATTGCGAAAATGGGGGTCGAACAGCACCGGAGCCAGCCCACCGACACCCGTGCCAGGATCATAGTCAGGGATGACGGGACTGGGAGTGGTCTCGGGGGGCGCCGGCAGCGGAAAGGGTCCGTTGACCGAGCCACCATAGAAGCCGTTAATCGTGTCCGCGGGGAATTGGTTATAGTCCTGTTCAAAGGGCGGATTGCCACGGGCGTTCCCGAAAAGGTTGCCGAAGACGCGATCATGAAAGATGCCGAACGCGGCCCGCACGGCCATCTTGCCATCGCCCTTCGGGTCCCACGAGAAGCCAACCCTGGGCTCGATGTTGGAATAGTCAGAAGCATAAAGCTGCTTCCCGGTTCCCGGGCCAACGATCGTCATGGTCACCGGGCCAGCGGTGGGATCGCCTAGCAAGTTGGAGAAGTTTGCACCTTCTTCGTAGGGGACACCATCGAGTTGGTAGCGCAAGCCCAGCGTCAGCGTGAGATTTCGCCGCACTTTCCATGTGTCTTGCCCGAACCAGTCATATTCATGTTGGCGGAAATGCTTGTTATCTGTAGCTTGACGGACTCCAGCTTTGTTGAAGAATTCGGCCTGGAGATCATTGTCCACGATGCCGTAATAAGCCTGGGCCGCTGTCTCCAGGCTGAAATCGTCACTGGGCACACCTTCGACGATGGTAGCCCCGCCTCCAAAATTAATGAGCAAGCCGCTGACCGAGACTTGCCGGCGGGAAAAGAAGTTGCTCGGCCCCTGTTCGCCGACGTTGCGGAAGTCACCGCCAAACTTGAACGTGTGATTTCCGTGGGACCAGCTGATACTGTCAGTGTAGCTGGTCGTTCCAGTTTTCCGGTACTGGCCGTCCGCGAGAAGCGAAGTGCAGCCAAAACTCGTAAACGGGTTCATGTTGATGTCCCAGCCGTTGCCAAAGCGATCCACAGCTGGGATGGCTCCGTCGAGCACACTGGTCCCGGTGCAACCAAAGTTGGCATAAATCTTGTTCCAGCCAAAGGTAAACGAATTGATCAGGTTGCTGCTCAAAGTGGACGTGAGATTGGCTGACAGTCCCTGCCCAATGGCCTTTTCGTTATAGCCCCCCACATTCCCAGGCAAAATATCGGCGTGGGCAGGATTGGGATCGAAAAGGTCGTCGTACCCATAGCGCACGCTGACGGTGTGATGATCGGTGATGTGGTGGTCAATCTTGGCAACCGTTGTGTAGCTATTTTGAGCCGAAGTGCTGGGAAAGAACAGCGTACCCGTCAAGCCGTCTCCATTGTCGAAGGTTGGGTTGGGATACAGGGCAAACACCCTCTGCATGGTCGGGTCGGGCGGCGCGTTGTCCGCTGGGCCGAAACCGAGCGTGTCTCCGGTCCCATTGTTGGCGCCCGATTGGGTGAGATCCACCGGGTCTCCAAAGTAGCTGAAGACTCCTGTTTTGAACGCCGCGGTCGGCACGGTCGCTGAGTTTGTCAGCGTGGTTCGGAAACGGTCCAGTTCGTGGTTGAAAAAGAAAAAGGTCTTGTTCTTGATGATCGGCCCGCCAATGGAATAGCCGAACTGGTTCCGCACGTACGGGTCCTGCGGGCCGGTGTCGGCGCGGTTGAACCAGTCGCGCGCTCCGCCGAACGCGTTCCAGCGGCCGAACTCGTAAACCCTGCCGTGAAAGGTGTTGGTGCCGCTCTTGGTCACCACGTCGATGATGGCGCCGGTGTTGCGGCCGTACTCGGCGTTGAAGTTGTTGGTGATGACACGAAATTCCTCGGTGGAATCCGGATTCGCGCTGAGCACGCCGCCCGCAATTCCAGGCACCGACGTATCGTTATTGTCCACGCCATCCAACAGGAAGTTATTGTTTCGCTCGCGTGAACCGTTGACCGTGAAACCACCCAGCGCCGTGTTGGTCTGCGAAGTTCCAGGAGACAGCAAAACCAGTTCATACGGATTTCGCGTCATCAGGGGCAGATCATTGATGGAGCGTGCATCCACCAGGTTGCTGACCTGCGAGGTCTCGAGATCGATATCGGGAATCTGATCGGCGCGCACCTGCACCTCTTCAGTCACCGCGCCCGGCTCCAGTTGAACGTTCAAGGGAAGCACCTGGGCGACTGTGAGCTGAACATTGGAGACATGGAAAGTCTTGAAGCTCGCCATTTTTACCGTAACGTCGTAGGCACCGGGAGGAAGGGAGGGGATGCTGTAAGCCCCGGTGCCGCCGCTGGTTACCGTGCGTGCGGCGTTGGATCCCAGGTTTTTGACCGTGACTTCCGCGCCCTGCACAACCGCGCCCACGGTGTCGGTTACCGTGCCCTGAATCGAGCCAGTCTGCGCCAGCGAAAACGTGACGCCCATCAGCATCACCAGGATGCTTCCCCAAAGAAGTCTCAGGCTCTGCATTTTTCTCTCCTCGCGGTTAGCCGTTTCGCCGCCGTAGACCGTACCCGGTCGGCTCGAATCTCGGAAATTGGCTGGAACCCGATTGCTACTTTACGACAGGCGATTGTGTCCTCATGATGGCAATTGGCTGGCCAGTCACGGTGTCTATGTGAACTATATGATTCTAAATTGTTTATACGAACGGCGGGATCAACAAAGACACCGGTACTTTAGTGCTTTCTACGAAGTTGTAGAGGGCGGAGATACGAAAAACCATAGGCCAACGATGCTGTGGCGCATAGATCTGGCAGGGTTGAGCGCAAATCTCAGAAGCCAGCGGGGCCCGTTCGGGCCCCGCTGGCATCCGAGGTCAACCGTTAAAAGACCAGCTTGATTCCGATCACCATCTGGCGCGCGTTGCTCGGGAAGCTGGCGCGGGCATTTTCAAAGTTCGGTTGGCTGGGAATCAGGTAATTTCTCTGCGCACCCGTAACCGAAAAAGACAGCGCCTGGTTGGGACTGCCCGTCACGAATTGCGGATGGTTGAAAGCGTTCAGCAGGCCCGCCGTGATATCGAAGCGGACGCGCTCGGTGATCGCGATATGCTTGCCCAGAGTCATGTCCCAGTTATTGATCGGGGGCGTGGTGATGGTGCTGCGGGCCGTGTCCGACAACGCTCCCTTCCCCGCCACGATGTACTGCGCATTGCCATTGATGGCTTGGTACGCGACCACGTAGGGGCTTGGGTCGAAGCTGGTATCGGGATCAGCGTTGCAGAAGTGGCCCGCGGGGAGGCTGCTATTGCAAAGATTGATCACACCACTGCCCACGCCCGGTGTGCCGGCTGCATTGTAGATAGGCCGATCCGGTGCCGAATCGGCATTCAGATTGGAATCCACACCACTCTGGGCTGTACCCCATTGGCCGCTTTCCCAGGTATAGATGGCCCCAAGTTCGTAGTTGCCCAGCAGGTTTCGTTGCAGCCAACTGGAACTCTTGCTGAAGAACGGCATGTCGTAAATCGTAGAAAGCGTGAAGCGATGGCGATGATCGAGCAGCGAGTTGCTGCGCTCGGCCGGCAGATTCAGGAAATCCTGCGGACGGCGCGGGGCGATAACCGTAGAGAAGAAATCAGCCGTACCGTTGTCAATCATGTGGCTGAAGGTATAAGCGGCCTGGAACTGCAGACCGTTGGAGAACCGGCGGTTCAATTGGGTTTGCAGTCCGTGATAGATGGACGCTCCCAGGGGCAGGAAGGAGGTGATGGGAGAATCGAACCCATTGTTAAGGAACTGGGGCAGGAAGAACCCGCCAGCATTGAACTGGCCCAGCATGGTGCCCAAGGTAAGCGGAAGGGCATCCAGGGTTGACTGACCGGGGTTCTGCAAATAGGTGGGAAGATGATGGGACGGGGTCGTAACCGGCTGGAAGTCGATAATGTTTTGCGCGTCCAGATCGACTCCGCGGGTTCCGACATAGCGAATTTCCGCGGTGTAGTCCCTCTTGAATACGTGCTGCACACCCAGGTTCCACTGCTCGGAATACGGATATTTGACCTTGTTAGGCAGGAACGCCGAAGTTTGGTCGCGGGCGTCGGCCTGGTCCAGGACCGTGATGCCGCTGCTGGCCTGCGGCGGAATTCCGCCGTTCGCCAGGAAGGGATCCATGCATACCGCAGTGGGACAGTTCTTCGTGGACCCAATCTGCGGCGGACGGGAGAGCGTTCCAATGTTGTCGTAGAGAACGTCATAGCCCATCCCGAAGCCGCCCCGAATCGAGGTGTTGCCGCTCGAACCGGGTGACCAGGCAAATCCAACCCGCGGCATGTAATCCCTCTTGGGCGCTTGCGGTGCGGTAAAACTAATCACTCCGGGCAGGTCGGCCACACTGTTCAGCGCCATCTGGCTCCAGCCAAACGGCGTGCTGGTGTACTCGTAACGCACACCCAGGTTCAAACTGAAGTTGGGCCGGATTTTCCAAATGTCATTGACGTACCAGAAAATTCCGTACTGGTCTCCTGAATAGCCGACCGCGCCAAAGCTGCGCTGGCCGAAGTCAGGTACCTGATCCAGGACATAGCTATCCAGCGTGCTCCAATCGTAATCCCCGCGGGAACGCTGAATGAACAACTGCGGAGAAATGGCCTTGTTGCCTTCGATACCAAACTTCAGAGTGTGATTCCCCTTGGTCCAAGTCACGTTGTCGACCAACTGGTAGAGGTTCTGCACCGCGTATTGCGGAGCATTTCCATCCGGACCAACGTTAAGTTGCCCCAGGTCGTCTACGGTAATGTTCGGGAATTCGTCCAGTCCCGGGAAGGAGAAATTGGGAACGGTAAAGTTTTGACCGGTGCGATGGTATCCCACTCGCAACTCGTTCGTAATCGAGGGAGAGAAAGTGTGATATTCGCTCAGGTTCACCAGATGGAAGGGCTGCACAAACGGGGTGTAAAACACAGGCAGTTGAGCCCCGGTATCGATGGTGGCCAGCTTGTTGTAGATATAGCGACCACGCAGTTGGTCCCGGTCGCTGATGTTGTAATCCATCGAAGTGGTCAAGGCGCGGTAGTTGGTATAGTTCGGCGCCACGATGGGCAAGATGCCAACCTGAACCGGGGTGCCCCCAACCAAGACCGTGCCGCCCGCCGGGCACGCGGGTGAGGCAGGGGGGCAGGCGCTGGGAGCCACTGCGTACTGTTGCAATATAGAGATGTTATTGGCGGAAGCGCCGGGAATGCCGGTCAGCGTAGTGTAACCCGCCTGGGTCGGCGCCAGCACCGGTGAGCCCGGGGTTGCAGCCAGACCAACCGCGTTGTACTCGAAGTTGGCGAAGAAGAACAGCTTGTTCTTGAAGATTGGCCCGCCCACCTGCCCGCCATAACGGTTGTTGTCATAGCGCGGGTTGCTAAGGATACCCTGATTGGAGAGATCGTAGTCCACCGCGTTCAGATTGCGGTTTTGGAAGTACTCGTAGACAGCGCCGTGGAAGGCGTTGGTTCCGCCCAGGACCGTGACATTGAACTGGCCGCCGGTGGAGTGGCCAAACTCTGGACTGAACTGGTTTTGCAGCAGAGTGAAGTTGGATACCGCCTCGGAGGGCACGTAGATGAGCGGACCGGTCACTCCTTTATCGTTGTTGTCAATCCCCTCGACCGTGAAGTTATTGTTGCGCGGTCTCTGGCCGCTGATGGACGGCCCGGTGCCGGCGCCCAAGCCGCCGGTGCTGCCCACGCCAGCATCCAGGAGCGACAGGTTGATCACTCCCAGATTTTGTCCGTTGGTAGCAACTCCCAGGTTGGCGATGGCCACGTCACGCAGTTCCTTGCCTTCAAAAGTGTTCCCCAGCTGGATCGTAGTCGTGTCGATGATGGGCGCTTCTCCCGAAACTTCCACGGTTTCGGTGCTGGCTCCTGGCTCCAATTTCACGTTCGCCGTGCTGGTTCCATTCAGCCGCACTTCAACCACGACCGTAGTGGTGCGAAACCCCGCCGACCTTACAGTCACCCGGTAGGTACCCGCGAGCAGATTGTCGAAGCGATATTGGCCGGTGCTGTTGGTCTTGCCGCTTGCCGTTACACCCGTAGCAATGTTCACAGAGCTGACGTCGGCGTTGACCACGGCGGCACCGGAAGAATCTTCGACGGTGCCAACGATATTGCCGGTGATAGCTTGGCCGAAGGCCAGGCCCACGCCCAGCGTCAGCACGCCAACGATCGCGAGTACGAGTGGCAGAACTCTTAAAGAGCAGGCAAACCGATTCATGCGTTTTCTCCTCAGAACTGGAAGTCCCTGGGGCTTTGATACTGAGCCAAATTCGGACAAACAATACATCATGACAGTATGATTCTGCACTGCCTTTGAAGACAGTTGATGCAACTCATGCTCCAAAACAGTCCAATATAACAGGCAATGTTTTCACACATTTACAATCTAGATACCCCTGTTTGATACTGAAAAATGGATGGCGTTCACCGCTTTAGCTATGGAATTCAGTATTTCTTGGCGGCAAAACCTGCTGGCGTGTGTGCCACAATGTTGCGTGGATTTCGATCAATGTCGAGCAGGAATAGAATTGTTTAACCGCGCCGATTTCTTTGAGGCCCATGAGGCGCTCGAGGACGTCTGGCGGGCGGCGCCCCTGGCGGAGAAGAAGTTTTTGCAGGGACTGATTCAGGTGGCGGTAGCGTTGCACCACCATGGAAATGGGAATTCGCCGGGGGCGCGCTCGGTATTGAGGCGCGCCTTTCGGAATCTCTCTCAATATCCGGAAGGCTTTGGCGGCATACATTCGAAGCGATTGCTGGCCTCGATTTCAAACTGGCAGCGGGCTTTAGATGAGGGTACGCCGGTGCCTCCGCTGCCGAAAATAGTTCGTGGGTAGTCTCTAGCCGTCAGCGCTTTTTCTTCTTCCGGACGGCCGACGGCTCGCGACCGACAGCTTTCTTCTGTTCTCCTGGCGCCAGAACGCGGCGCACGATGGGCGTATTCAGTTTGTACTTGCGCTCAATCAGGTTTCCCGCGTCGTCCTTCACCCGGACCACGAATACCGGCAAATCGCCCTCCTTGTCAAAGGTCTCATGCGAGACCGTGACCGGCAGAACACCGTCGAGATTGCGCTCGCGATAGGCGGTTTCGTAGCGATGCCGCTTGACGTTCCAGGTGAAGACGCGGATCTGGTTGAAATCGAAGGGCATGCCATCCTGGTTCTCGGTAAACAGCACCAGGTACTGCGGGACCTTCCTTTCGCCGTCGGTGACGCGGTCCAGCACAAAGGAAGCAACCAGCCGCTGGCCTTCAGAGTACTGCGCGATCTCGATCGGCACATCGATATCGAGCATGCGGCCCAGGACCCACCCCACATGTCCCTGCTCATCGCGAACCAGCCACCAGTCTTCCATGGGCGGAGCGGCAACCGTAGTTTGCCCTTCTTTCCCAGCGCTCGCCGCTCGCGCCTGGGCGCCGGGCAGCACCCTCTCGTTGCTGCCGCGCTGCAGCAGCGACAGCCTGGCGCCCTGGTCCACCTGATAGAGGTGTTCGGCGCTGCGTTCCGGCTGAAGGTGAATATTGGTCTGGTTATGCGCGATCGCGGTCGCCTGGACGGGAGCGCTGCGCGCCTGCTGGGCAAGTTTCTGGAAACCGTCGTAGGTCTCCTGGCTCACCAGGTAGCGTTGTTCCAGCCATCCCTCAGCGCCGGCCGATGTGCGCACACGCACGAAGCGGCGGTCCCGGCCGAGTACTTCCACGGCCTCGCCATTTTTCACGCTTCCAGTCTTGTTGTAAACCGCAGCCACCTGATCGCGCAGAAATGCCTGCGGAATGGACACGTAGGCGACCTCCTGGCTGCTGGTTTTGCCGGGCCCACAGCCAGCCAGCAGAGCCAGGCCTGCGAGCAGGGACAGCCCAAAGAAGAATTCGAGAAATGGGCGGCAGTATTTCACGGAGCAAATTTTCCCAGCGACCAAGCAAACAAGGTGATCGCTGAAAGTGAATCCGGAACATCGCTACACGCGGCGGACCGGATCAGGTTTTCGGGTTCTAGTCCAGATTACGCCAGAAAACTTCAGTCGCCGAAGGAAATCCCGATCGCTTTGGCAGTCTGCACTAGCTGGCCGTTGGGATCAACCGTCTTGAGCTGCCCGATCGCCTTGGCGATGTCGACAGCGTCGATACGCTCATTGCGCAAACACACCATCTTGCCGAATCCGCCCTCGGCGATCAGGTCCACGGCACCCACGCCAAAGCGGGTGGCCAGAATGCGATCGTAAGGAGTCGGCGAACCACCGCGCTGAATGTGTCCCAGCACGCTCACCCGCACCTCCTTGTTGGCGCTGGTGGCGATGGCATTTCCAATCAGATTGCCCACGGAACCGGCCCGCCGGTTCTCTTTCAGCCCCTGAGGAAGATTGACCCCTTCGGCCACCACTACAATGGTAAAGCGCTTGCCGTAGCTCTCGCGCTTCTTTACGAATGCGCACACGCCCTCGATGGAAAACGGGATTTCGGGTATCAGGATGACGTGGGCGCCGCCCGCAATGCCGGCTTCCAGAGCGATCCAGCCCGCATCGCGCCCCATGACCTCGACCACCATGATCCTGTGATGCGATTCGGCGGTCGTGTGGATCTTGTCCACCGCGTCGGTAGCGGTGGTGACCGCCGTGTCGAAGCCAAAGGTGACTTCCGTGGCGGAAAGATCATTGTCGATCGTCTTGGGCACGCCCACAATCTTCATGCCTCGACGGAAAAGTTCGAGCGCGATCTTTTGTGAGCCCTCACCGCCGATGCTGATCACGGCGTCCATTCCCAGCTTATGGGAATTAGCAATGACTTCATCGGAGATATCGCGAGTGACTTCCTGTCCGTTCTCGACGGTACAGTACTTGAAAGGATCGCCGCGGTTGGTGGTGCCCAGGATGGTTCCCCCACGAGGCAGAATCCCGCTCACGTGCTTGAGCGTGAGCTCGTAGGATTTTTCCGGCCAGATGAGGCCGTCGAAGCCATCCGGGATGCCGATGACTTTCCAGTTGTATTTCAGAAAGGCGCTTTTGACCGCGGCGCGAATGACGGCATTCAGCCCGGGTGCGTCGCCGCCGCCGGTGCAAATTCCGATACAACGGATGGCGGTCATTGCACGGTAATGGTCAAAGCGTTGCTGGCGATGCCGTTGAGACTGGCAGTGACGTTGGTGGTGGCGCCCGAAGTGGCGGTGGAAAGCACTGCGCCGCTCCCGCTGCTGATCGTGGCGATGACCGCCGTGTTGTTGCTGGTCCAGCTCACCAGGTCAGTGATGTCCTGCTGCTGCGCGCTGCCGCTGTAGGTCCCCAGCGCTGTAAAAACGACGGTCTGACCTGCGGCCGGGTTGGGGGTAGTCGTGCTAATGGCGATGGAGGTCAGGGGCCCGGTATTCACCGTAATGGTAGATGTGGCAGTAAGCGTGCCGGAAGTGGCCGTAATGGTCGCGGTCCCGGGAGGGTTCGAAATGGTGGACGCGGCCGTGACCAGACCTCCGCTGCTGACCGTGGCAACGGTCGAGTCGGAGGTCGCCCAGGTAGCGCTTCCGGTCAGATCCTTGGTGCTGCCGTCGTTGTAAGTCCCGGTCGCTGTGATCTGCTGGGTGTGCCCCTGGATGAGCGATGCCGACGTAGGCGTCACGGCCAGCGAGGTCAGTGTGGGATTTACAAAGAAGCCGCGACAACCAGCCGCCAGAGCGAGCATGGACAGCGCTGCAAACGTAGCCAAGAGACGGAGCTTCCGACTAGAACAAGGCATGTTGAGAAGGTCCCGGCAGACGTACTTTCAGGGCACGGTCCGCTACGAGTGGCTGCAAAGAATTGTAGCAGAGAAGGTTTTGCGCGGCCTGGGCCAATGTACTTCTGGTCGCACCAAGGTCGGTGGCGGACGTCAATTACTACCCGCCAATGGGAGGTAGAGGTGCGCGCTTCCTGCCCGGAATTGCCAGGGTAGAGAAATCCTGGCCCGCAGTGAGTGCCTTCGCCGACGGGCCCACGGCCTCGTGGTATTGTGATTGGCCCAGTTGGTTTCGAAAGTGCGCCACCCTTACACCTCTGATAGGCATCGAACTGCACGATGAAAAGATTTCTTCTCCCTTCCGCCTTGCTGCTGTTTGTCCTTTTTTCCCAGGCTCGCGTCATCCAGACTCAGCCCGCACCGGCAGTCAAAAAACCACAGATCAGCCCACGGCACGCTGCCGTGGCAGCGCCGGTTCGGAGGCTGTGCGCCGCCTGCATCCGGGCGCATATGGAGTTTCTTGCTTCCGACGCATTGCGCGGCCGGGGTAGCGCCACGTCGGACGAACTGGTTGCTGCGACCTATGTCGCCTCGCAATTGCGAGCCTACGGCATCGCTCCCGCCGGTGACGACGGTGGCTATCTCCAGCGGGCGGCGCTGCTACAAGCAAAATTTACTGCGCCTCCACAGCTCGCCTTTGCCAAACCCGGCGCCCACGGAGAAAAGGTTACCTGGACTTGGGGCAAGGAGTTCGCGTCTGTTCGCCTTTCGCAGACTCACTTCTCAGGTCCATTGCGCGTGATCAACGTCGACGAAGACCTCCCGCAGGCTGCAGGCGCGGTCGTGCTGATCCTTGGAAACGACCGGCGCCGGCTGCGCGCCAAAGCCTCTTCGCTGGCCGGGGAAGGGGCCGTTGCAGCGATCATCGCCGCTAGCGCGGAACGCGCCGCCCAGTTTCAGCAGCGCGCCGGACAGCTGCCCACATTGCCAGTGAGACTCGAGGAACAAGACGCTTCCGGCCTGGAAAGCAATCTCAATCTGCTGGAGGCCAGTCCGGAAGCGACCAAAGCCCTCGAAGCGCTTCCCGAGGATACGATCTTGAGTTTCGACGGTCCCTCGGCCAGCGAAAGGAAATACACATGGAATGCGGTCGGGATCCTGCGCGGCCGCGACCTGAAGTTGCGGCGCGAGGCGGTTTTGCTCTCCGCGCACCTGGACCACCTGGGCATCGGTCAGCCGGTGAACGGAGATGACATCTACAACGGCGCCGACGATGACGCTTCCGGCACCACCGCGGTGCTGGAACTGGCGCGCGTGCTGGGCAGCGGCCCCAGACCGCGGCGCACCGTAATCTTCGCCTTGTTCGGGAGCGAGGAAACCGGCGGGCAGGGGTCAACATTTTTTCGGGAGCATCCTCCGTTGCCGCTGCAGGAAATCGCGGTGAACCTGGAGTTCGAAATGTTAGGACGCGCCGACCCAGCGGTTCGATCGGACACAGTCTGGCTTACCGGATGGGAGCGCTCGAACCTTGGGCCCTGGCTGGCAGCTCACGGGGCCAAACTGGTCGGAGACCCTCATCCCGAGCAGAATTTTTTCGCGCGTTCCGACAATTACATTCTTGCGGAAAAGGGGGTTGTCGCCCAAACCGTGTCGAGTTACGGATTGCACGCCGACTACCACCAGCCCAGCGATGACCTGGCCCACATCGATTTCAGGCACATGGACGCAGCCATCGGATCGCTGCTGCGGCCGGTGAACTGGCTGGTGAACTCTTCTTTTACGCCCGAGTGGAATAAGGGGGGGAAACCGTGAAATAGCTTTCAGCTGTCAGCTCTCAGCCTTCAGCTAAAACGACTAACCGCCGAGGTCGCAAAGATCGCCGGGACTAATTTGCTCTTCTCGGCGCACTCTGCGTGCCCGGCGGTTGCGGATTTCTCTGATGACTGAGAGCTGACGGCTGATAGCTGAGAGCTAGTTTGTCTTTTTTGCCTTCGCGATTTTCTCGTCGATGGGCTTGCGGCCGGCGAAGCCTTCCCTGGTATCGTGCCAGTGAGTAATTCCCTTTTCGCCAAGCTTCCAGCAGAGCAGCACCGTGCGTCCTTCCACCTGGCAGGGGAAGTCCAGCAATCCGATGTCGAGGTCTTTCACCTGGACTCCAGTAGAGTCGATCTCGGCGAGCGTATCTTTTACGCGCTGGATGGTCTTCTCGCGCTCGGCTTTGCGCCGTGCCACTTGAATGATGTTCACCAACAGGCCTCCGCTGAGGAAGACGCGGTGGGCCAGTTCCTGAAATTCGGCGTCGACGGCTTCGATCAGTTTTTTGCCGTCGATGGCAGTGCGCAGGAGCGACTCCAGAACCGGCAGAAGGCTCTGGGCTTCTTCGAGGGTGAAACTGCGGTCGGCCATAGGGGCTATATCGTTATTCTAATCCAATCCGGATCACCACGCTTCGGTGATTAGGGTCAGCGGGTTCTTCCCTCTGACGGATCGGCGCTGGCCGCCGTGTTTAAGTCCAGGTGCAAGTGCCGGGCGGGATTGACGCCCGGCGGGTAGCAACTTCCATCGCGGTCGTAGTTCGCGGGACAGCCGGCGGCAACGTCTCGTCTTTTCGGAGATTGAGCAAATTGCCACACGGACGCGAAATCGATGCCGCTCCGGGCGGGGCTGGGCGGAGGCCTGGAGAAGGCGCATCCGGGTGAAGGCGGGCAGGCATCGTTCGCCACCCAGTACACGATCTTTCTCCCCGCTGAATTCTGACGCAAATCCTTGGCGGTAACGATGGGCAACCCACCTGCTTCCTTCGCCGCGATACCGGAGCAGTAGATGCCGGCGCGGAAACCGGCTTCGGCTATGCCGTCCACCCAGGCGTAGATGTACGCTTTCTGCGCGGGCAGCATGCGGCCTCCCTCTTCCTGGTCGAGAAAGATGATCGTTCCTGAGGGAAATCCTTCTCGCCGCGCGGAGGCGACGGCAATCTGGGCATCGGATTTGCCCAGCCTGGCGGCGTTGGAAACTGTTTTTAGCCGGGCGACGCGCCTTCCGTTAAAGAGCACCAGAAATCCGAAGCCTGCCGATTGCACGATCTGCCGCTTGCCGGCCCAGGTGTTGGTCCTTTCGCCAGGAGGTTCGTTAAGCCAGAAACCGGCGTAGGAAAATGTCTGACGGAGCAGCTTCAGGTTCGCGTCTCCGGGATACTGGTTGCGGTCAAAACCCAGGTAGGTGGAAGGTTCGGCCTGCGATGCCCTGCTCGCACCGGGGCAAAGAACGGGGCTCATCACGACCGCCGCCAGCAGCATCCATGCGACTCGCATCATGCTATCGATGTTACTTGGTCCGCCCTCTAGAATCGAACATCTCTGGAGATCGATCCTGTTCCGCGCTGTCATCTTGAGCGGAGACCTCATCCTGTTGATGTCGTGAACCAATTCCACCCTGTCATCTTGAGCGGAGGGAAGGAACTCGCTTGCGAGTTCCTTGCCGGAGTCGAAAGACCTGTTGTTGCCGGCATCGTCGATCCCTGCCAAGGCCGGAATTGGTTTCGGCAGAAAGCAGATCCCTCGACTGCGCTCGGGATGACACGTTGGGATAGAGATTTGCGGTAGAGGGCGATTCCACCCTGTCATCTTGAGCGGAGGCAAGGAA
>JBOGLG010000008.1:0-125276 GCA_050745985.1 Terriglobales bacterium
GTCGAGGCTTGCCGGGTGGCGAATGAGTCGGCAGCGGCAGCCGCGGAAGGCATTGACACCGGCTCCGCTCCCCTGCTCAACACCAAACGATAAAAATAGAAGCAACTCGACACTCTGGATCGGGAGATCGACGATGGCGTGACCCTGGCCATCACCCAGGTGACCGAGGCGCAAGCCCGCGAGCTGCTGGCGTGCATGAAGTTCATGATCTCTCTGGAGCGTATTGGCGATCTGCTGCTGAGTTTTGCGGGCAGCGCGCAGGCGGCGGGCGGACGTGTCGATCCCCAGGACACGCGTGATCTGACCCACATGGCGACAGTCTTGGAAAAAATGCTGGCTGACGTGGGCTCGGCATTCTCCGAGCGGAATGTGAAAAAAGCGGTCGAGGTGCTTCGGGCGGATGCGGAAATGGACCGCGTGCGCAATTTGCTTTTCCTGCGCCATATTGAAAACCCTGAAGGGCTGCAACGCCAGGCCAGCCTGCAAGTCATCTTTATGACGCAGTCATTGGAACGCGCCGGCGACCACGCCAAGAACCTGGCCGAAGAAGTCTGCCACTTCGTGAGCGGGCACACCATCCGCCACGTGATGATGGGCTACGACAAGCCGCTGGAGCAGATGTTCCTCGACTGGCTGCGGCGGGGCGACGAGAAAAAGTCGCTTTAGATTCCCCTTTCTGTTCCCGCTCTTCCCTTCCTTGTTTCTGCATACCTGTGTAACATCGGTGCGATATGCGTGGTCGCGGGAAAACCCTTGTCCCCGCCGAGAAATAAGAATTAACCACAGAGAACACAGAGGACATTCTTATGCGATTCAGAGTGTTGGCAGTGCTGGCAATTGTGGCGCCGGCAGCGTTGGCGCAGAATGTGGTCAAGTACCAGGGCACTATCGACAATGTGAAATACGTCTTCGCGTCCGCGCCTCCCGTGGCACATTTAAAAGCGGGCGACATTCTCGATACCAACACATTGGATTGTTTCGGCAATGCCATCAAGAAGCCGGGCGACACGCTCAGCATGTCAAAGGGCGACAATCCGCTGACCGGCCCCTTCTACATTGAGGGGGCGGAGCCGGGTGACACGCTGGCAGTGAAGATTCTCGACCTGCAAGTGGACAGCGACCAGGGCGTTGGAGGGTTCGCCCCGGGATTTGGCGCAATCAATCCCACCAACTACACGCCGATGCTGGCGCCTCCGCCAGCGGAGAAGATCTGGTTTTATCCGATTGACCACGCCACCAACACCGCCACCTTTCAGGCGCTCGACTCCAAGTTTTCCACCAGGATTCCTCTGCATCCCTTCTTCGGATGCATTGGGGTCGCCCCGGCCAACGGCGAGGCGCGCAGTTCGATTGTGCCGGCGGAGTTCGGCGGCAATATGGATTCTCCCGAGGCCGGGGTAGGCAACACCGTGTATTTTCCGGTGAATGTTGCCGGCGCCTTGCTGTATCTCGGCGACGGGCACGCGGCCATGGGTGATGGCGAAATTGCCGGCACCGCGATCGAAGTGCCGCTGCACGCGCGGGTGCAGGTGGATGTGATCAAGGGCCAGAAAATCAACTGGCCCCGGTTTGAGAATGCCGAGGCCATTATGACCGTGGGCGCATATCGTCCGCTGGACGACTGTCTGCGCATCGCCTACACCGAACTGGTGTCGTGGATTCATCAGGATTACGGGCTGTCAGAGTTAGACGCCTATGAACTGTTGTCCGAGGTCGGCAGAGTACACCTTAATGAGATGGTGGACCCCAACTACGTCATCGTGGCATCGATCGAAAAGAAGTACCTTCCCACCAAAAAGAAGTAGGGAAAGGTTCCTGGCCAGAACACTTTAGTTTTGGCCCCTTGGCCCACGGGCCCGGCTTCTGCTTGACTCTGGGGTGCGCGGAAGGCGAAACTTCACCCATAGCTCGTTTTCATGGATAAATACACCATTTTTGACCAGGCCGGGCCGGCCAGCGCCGTGGGGCCTGCGCGCCAGTCCGATTTCTGGGAAGATAGCGCCCGCCGTGAACTGGAGGCTGCGCTGCAACTGCTGGTAGAGCGGGCGCGGTACGTTACCGGCGCTTCAGGGGCATCAATTGCGCTGCGCGAAGATGGGCAAATGGTCTGCCGGGCCAGTACTGGCCGGGCAGCGGCTGAGGCCGGAGCAGAAGTCGAAACCGGCTCGGGCCTGAGTGCGCAGGCGCTCCGTACCCGTGAGGTGACGCGCTGCGATGACGCCGAGAGCGATCCCCGGGTCAACCGCGAAAGCTGTCAAGATTTGGGCGTGAAGTCAGTGATCGTGCTGCCGCTGCTTCGCGAAGAAAGCGTAGTGGGATTATTCGAAGTGTTGGCCGATCGGGTGTCGGCGTTCCAGGAGTGCGATGTGGCCGCGTTGACCCGCCTGGCGGCTATGGCAGTTACTGCGGTCGAACACGCCGATGCCGCGCAGCGAGCTCTGCCCGAAGCGTCCGAGCCACCCCACGACGAATCTGCGACTGAAGCGATGCCCGAGACCATCGAGGCAACGCCACCGACGCCGACAGCTCCAGAAGCTCTTGCTTTGGCCCCGCAGAACCCGGCGTCAGTCTCGGCAGAAATTGCCCGCATCGGAAGCTGCCAAACCTGTGGGTTTCCGGTTTCTCCGGGCAGGAAGTTGTGCGTGGATTGTGAACAGGCGGGACGCTCCGCCGAAACCAAGCCGGCCGCAGGCGACGCCTCGGCGTTCTCCCAGTTGAATGCACTGGGTCAGGAAGAAAGCTGGTTACAGGCCCACGGCTACACGCTTGGAGCGTTGTTCATCGCGGCGCTCACCCTTGCATTGCTTGCCCTCAAGACACGGTAAGAGCCCGATCCCTTGATCGACTCAAGGTGACCACAGTTTGGCCTGCTTCCGAATAATGGCCCCTTCCTGAAATGGCACCATAAATCACTTTCCGTCTTGAATCTTTCATCTGGCCCCAAAGCTGTGGTGGCTGCGTTCCGATGTAGTAAGCAGGGGAACGTACCGGATGGATGGGACCAAGTCTGCCGGAAACGGCAACGGGCAACTACGGATTCTGCTGGCGGGAGAAGGTCAATCGGACCTCACAGACCTGCGCGATTTCTTGCTGCGCGCTGGGACGGAGCGGCTCACCATCGACTGTGTCCATACCCGGGAAGAAACCCGGTCCCAGCTGCGGAAATCGAACTATGACCTGCTGCTGGTGGATAACCCGGAGGGGGACGGCGGAGCGCGGCACTGGTTGAGCGATCCGGGCGGAACTGAGATTCATATTCCCGCGGTCTTTCTTGGAGAGTATTTTAACCACGGCGGCATGGAGGCCGCGATCCAGGCGGCGGCCTGCACCCGGCCCCCAGAGTGCGACCGGACGACACCTTGCCTGGCACTGTACATTCTGAGCGGCATTGAAGCTCACCTGAAACAACGGCAACAGCGCACATCAGAAGAGATGCTTCAAAAACTCAGGCGTAGCGTGGAACAGTCGCCGGACCTGGTCATGATCACAAATAGCGCCGGCGTTCTGGAATATGTGAACCCGGCATTTGAAAACCTGACTGGGTATGAAAGCGCCGAAGTGATCGGGCAGACCCTGGGAATCCTCAAGTCCGACCAACAGGCGGGAGAGCTTTACGAGGAAATGTGGAACACTGTGCTTTCAGGGAAAGTGTTCCACGGAACGGTGATGAATCGCAAGAAAAACGGTGAGACTTTCACCATTGAAAAGGCGATCACGCCGCTGCGAAACCGGGATGGACGCATCACCCACTTCATCTCCACTGGACGCGACATTACCGATCAAAAGAACCTGGAGTCCCAGCTCCACCAATCGCAGAAGATGGATGCCATCGGCCTGCTGGCAGGGGGCGTGGCTCACGACTTTAACAACCTGTTGCTGGTGATCAGCGCGTATGCCGAATTGGTGCTGGATTCACTGGCGGCGAATGATCCCTCACGAAGGAAAATTGATGAAATCATCACCGCCACGCGGCGGGCTTCAGAACTGACACGCCAGTTGTTGGCTTTTGGGCGCAAACAGATGCAATCGCTCCGAGTACTCGACTTGAATACGGTGTTGGAAGAAATTGTCCACATGCTGCCGCGCTTGATCGGCGAAGACATCCAACTTACGTTCGTTCCGGGGCACGATTTGGCGCGGGTGAAAGCGGACCCGGCGCAGATCGAGCAAGTGGTGATGAACCTTGCCACCAATGCCCGCGATGCCATGCCGCAGGGCGGCAAGCTGACGATTGAGACGTCCAACGTTACTCTCGACCAGACCTACATGCAGAAGCACGCCATCGGTCCCACGGGAGAGTATGTGCTGCTGGCCGTCTCAGATTCCGGTCAGGGGATCCCGCCCGAACATCTGAATCACATCTTCGAGCCCTTCTATACCACCAAGGAAGCTGGAAAAGGCACCGGCCTGGGGCTGGCCACAACCTACGGAATCGTGAAGCAGAGTCAGGGATTTGTTTGGGTTTACAGCGAACCCGAGCACGGCACAACTTTCAAAATCTACCTGCCACGGGTCAACCGCGCGGCTGAAAATCAACGTCCCTTGCAGGCGCAGAGATCTCCCCGCGGCTCTGAGACCGTGCTCTTGGTGGAGGACGAAGCTGCGGTACGAGCTTCCACTTCTGAATTCCTTGTCCGCTGTGGCTATACCGTGATCACCGCGGAAAATGGAGAACAGGCGCTGCGGATCTCGCGCGACTACGCCGGGCCGATCCATCTAATGATCAGTGACGTTGTCATGCCGAAGATGAGTGGACCACAAGTGGCCGCGCAACTGGGCGCCGAGCGGCCCGACATAAAGACCTTGTTCGTCTCGGGCTATGCGGAAAACACAATTTTGCGGCATGGCCACATCGACGTCACCGCGCGGTTTCTCTCGAAACCCTTCAGCTTGAGCACGCTGGCCAACAAAATCCGAGAGATTCTGGAGACTGTGGAATCTTTGGCTTGCAGCGCTTCGACATAGTTGCCAGCACCGAGTTCGTGACCGGCTAGGCCTTTCTCAGCTTTCCATGCTTCAGTTGGAAGCTCTCCCCACGCCAGGAGACTCTATGCCCGGCGAAGCTCGCGAGCCAGACCATCGCAGCGATTGCGTCGCGAAGGGGTATCAGCAAAAGCCAGCGCACGGTCTGTGCATCACGCAGCACTCTTCCTCCAATAAGGATCGCAACCGCGTAGCGCATGGCCGCAGTCACACCAAATACTTCCCAGGCCCAGCCAGCGCCCTTGGCAAGAATCAGCGTGAGGAGCGCCCATATCAGACCGAAGCTGACTCCGAGGCCAACATATCCCCAGAAACGCGAATCGCGGACGGCGCGCGCCCAGCGTAACTGGTGTGCAAAGAACTCACCCACGGTGTAGCCAGGCAGGAAGGTCTCGACCACGACGTCAGAAAGTTCAACCTTCAACCCCAACGCAGCGATGCGCTGGCCAAGATGATAATCGTCGGCCAGGTAGTCAACCAGCGTCTCAAAACCTCCAATGGCCGCGAGATCGCGGCGGCGAAATGCCATCGTGGATCCCAGAGCGAACTTGATGCCTTCCAGTTGCCGGGCCACCAGCACTCCTGGGCAAAAATCTGTGCTGATTCCGAGAGCTTCCAGCCGAGAGCCAAGGGTCGAAGCGGCCACTCCCCGATAAAGGCAGGTGACCAGGCCCGTGCCGGAATCGGTCAAGGCAGCGAGCACACGGCGAAGATAATCCGGCCCGACACGAATGTCGCTGTCATTCACTATCAAGTTGTCGTAGCATGCGTGCGGCAACATTTGAACGAGGTTGCTGACTTTGGTATTGGCGCCCAGGCGCCCGGCGCAAATAATCAACCGAATGGAGCATTGCGGAAATTCGGACTTCAGTTGCTCCACCAGCTTGATGGCAGGATCATCAGGCTCGCTCACCCCAAAAATAATTTCGTACTCGGGATAATCCTGAAGGCAGTGGCCGCGGAAGTGTTCGTACATCCCGGGATCGGTGCCTTTCAGCGGCTTGAGAATCGAGACGGGAGGACAAGCGTGTGTAGCGCGGGCGCCCCCGCCCGCGGTTCTTGCGTCGCGCAGAAACTGTGCCGCGCTCCAAACGCAGAGAGCGTAGTAGGCCAGGCTCCCTGCCGTGGCCAAGGCCGCAATAATCTCCAGTGCGCGGACGGTTTGATGAATCATTGGGACGGATACGCGGCGCAGCTGAAGCCGCACCAGCCTCGAAACACCGATGGCCACTAAGTCTAACAAACACCGCGCAGCCAAGGCTTTGAGGCCAACGAGCAACGGCCCGCGCGGCCAACCGCCATCCCTCAAAAATAAGTGCGAAAGACTCTGGCGAAGCCCTATACAGCGCCTATAATGCTTGCCCAAACTAAGGAGGCAGTGTGAAAGACGCTCGACTCTTGCTCGTTCTTGCGGCCACGTTCTTACTGGCGGCAGTTCCCAGCCTCGGCCAGGCATTGGGGTTTCAAATTACTCCCGACCACGCCGGTTTCATCAGCATGCCGAGTTTTCAGCCGCCGTTGCAGGTCAAGTGGACGGCGAACTTTGCCGGTACGGCAGGGTACCCGATCATCATCGCAGGAAAAGTGTTCGCGGTTGACGGCGGGAATGGTTCCTCGCCTTCCACCTTATATGCGATCGACGCCGGCACCGGTGCCACCCTCTGGAGTCAGCCGGTCCCAGCGGGATATGGCGGCTGGGTGGGCTTTGCCTACGAAAATGGCGGATTGTTCGGGGTTGTAAACGACACTCCTGGAGTCCAGTCGGGAGCCATGTTCGCCTTCTCCGCCAAGGATGGACATCAGGTATGGAGTACGGAACTGCCGGGACAGTACTTGTTTACATCGGCCCCCACGGCACGAAACGGGATGGTCTACACCGGCGGCGCCGGCACCGGCGGCACGGTGTATGGAGTGAAGGAACGGAACGGGCAAGTAGTGTGGACGGCTGCGGTGGAAAACGGGGACTCTTCTGCTCCCGCCGTCACCTCCGACGGCGTCTATGTTTCATATGCCTGCCCTCAGACCTATCGCTTCGACCCGAAAACCGGCCGGCAGATCTGGCATTTCCAGGGCGAGTGCGAAGGCGGAGGCGGGGAAAGCGCCGCCGTTTACAAGGGGCTGGTATTCGTTCGCGACGTCTTTGATTTCTACACTACCGATGGTATTGCGCTAAACGCATCAGATGGCTCGCTGGCAGGAGGCTTCAACAGTATCTATTCGCCGGCCTTTGCCGACGGCTATGGCATCATGACCGAAGGCTTGACTCTGAGCGCGGTAAAGATTGCCACCGGAAAAATCGCATGGACAGCGCAGCCCGCCGCCGGCAACTACGCGTGCTCGCCGATCATTGTCAATGATGTGGTTTACGCCCCCACCACGGCCGGCAACCTGGAAGCCTATGCCGGAAAAACCGGAACGAAGCTCGATTCGGTTGCTCTTGGACAGACAGTCTCGTGCGGCGAATACTTCAATGTGCCGCTCGAAGGCATGAGCGCCGGCGATGGATTACTGGTGGTGGCGGCGGGAAATACGTTGGTGGCCCTGCAATAGCGCTGGGTCTTGCCTCCTCCGGCGAGCGGAGGCGATGGCAATCAAGTTGATCGCGTCTATAATGAAAGACGCTGGCAGCTGGGCCGGACGGTCGCTCGTCGAAAGGCGGGAGGAAAGTCCGAACTCCGCAGAGCAGTGTGCCGGATAACGTCCGGGAGGGTGGCCCATGCTTGCGTTCTTGGCAAGGATGGGTTGATTCGACGGCTAGTGCCACAGAAAACATACCGCCCCGGCAACGGGGTAAGGGTGAAAAGGTGCGGTAAGAGCGCACCGCCGCCGCAGTAATGCGTCGGGCAGGGCAAACCCCACACGGAGCAAGACCAAATAGGGAGGAAGTCTCGAGCTTGCTCGGGACAGGCACCGGCTCGGCGCCTCAAACCTCCGGGTAGGTCGCTAGAGCCGCGCAGTAATGCGCGGCCCAGAGGAATGACCGTCCTGCGGGAGCAATCCCGCAGACAAAATTCGGCTTACAGGTCCGGCTGCCACAACTAAAGCACTTACGGTCGTTGGTTACCGTACGGTGCATGAGTTTCTCCTGATTCACACTGCGTTGGCAGGCTCCGCACAGCGAATCCACCGGGCGTCTGACGAAATCACCGGTTACAAATCCTTGACATAGAAATGACGGCGAAATAACGCGCCCGTGACTGCGCGCTGACAACGTCATTTTGTGCCTCCCTTACGCTGATCCCATCCGGCGCACTGAAAACCGGTCAATCTCAAACCGGAGCAAAAATAAATGCTCGCATACGCGAGCAGGGAGTCAGCACTATGAAAAACAAGAAACTAATCTTAATTACGGCAGTAACTGGCGCAATCTTCATTTTCAGCCGGCAGACCGTGCATGCCGGCGGCGGACCATCTTCCTCGCAAGCCATCGCCGGTGCGGCCACGGTGAGAGGCGTGGTCAGGTTTGAGGGCAAAGTACCCGCGGCCAAGCCCATCAACATGGCGGCCGACCCCAGTTGCGCAAGGCAGCACCTCACTCCGGCACTGAACCAGGAAATCATGGTGGGAGCGAAAGGCGGGCTGCAGAATGTCATCGTGTTTGTTTCCGACGGCCTGGCGGGGCACACGTTTGATTCGCCGAGTCAGCCCGCGGTCATCGAACAAAAGGGCTGCCTCTATCAGCCTCACGTGTTGGCGCTGCGCACCAACCAGCAACTGGAGGTGGTGAACGACGACCCCACCACTCACAACATTCACCCCATGCCTGCGAACAATCGCGAGTGGAACAAAGCCGAGCTGCCCGGAACCAAGATGGAAGAAGCCTTCCCGCGCCAAGAAATCGCTATTCCCGTGAAGTGCAATGTTCATCCCTGGATGCACAGCTATGTGGCGGTGTTCAACCATCCCTATTTTGTGGTCACCGGCAAGGATGGCAGCTTCGATCTCCGCAACCTGCCCCCGGGAACCTAC
Organism: Terriglobales bacterium; assembly: GCA_050745985.1. GTDB lineage: Bacteria > Acidobacteriota > Terriglobia > Terriglobales > Acidobacteriaceae > JABCZH01. The sequence goes on from JBOGLG010000008.1 coordinate 8,953, forward strand.
ACCGTTGAAGCGTGGCACGAGAGGATGGGTACTTCGATCCAGAAAATCACCGTGGGCGCGAACGAAACCAAGAGCATTGATTTTGTTTTCAAGGCGGGAGCGGCGATCTGAGCGGTTGAACGTCGTGAGCGTCCGAGCATACCGATTGCAAAGGAGAAAACAGTGAGAAGATCAGCCCTTTATGTTTTTACCATGGTGTTTGCCTTGAGTGCGTTGGCAACACTGACCAAGGTGGCGGCTCATCAGACCCAGGTAGTCACGAGTTACCGAGGCCAGGCGAGCGATGGAGCTTATCGTGACGGATTGTTTCAAGGCAAAATTGACGCGACGCGGGGCAGACAACCGCACCTGACCAGCGGCCGCTGGAGTACAGACCTCGATCGCGCTTCGTTCATATCGGGGTATCGGCGGGGTTACCGGGAGACCCATGAACTGTACGCCTCGAATGAGGCGCCCCCCTTCGCCGGAACGGCCCTGCGGATGGGCGCTGGTGATGGAACAGCGGACGGAGCCCGGGACCGCCTGGGATCGAAGCGTTTCCAAGCCAGTGCCACCGCGAATTATCGTATCGCCAATCACGGCTATTCAATGGAGTTTGGCGACCCAGACCAGTACCGCCTGTCCTATCGCGAAGCGTACTCGAATGGCTATCAGCAAGGCTATTACGGTCCGCACGGGGAGGAAGAGGACGGGGCTCTGAATCAGCCGCTGAAGCCCTGAACTCATAAGTCGAGGAGTGAACCCTGTGCCGGGCGCTTGTCGTCTTGACAATAGTCGTTAAGACGATTACTGTTGTACCAGCATGAAAAGATCTCTCGAGCCAGACAGGAGTAAGCACCGCGTGGGCAGTCCGGAGGAATCGGCGTTCTTGGACCTGATGCGCACCACTGACACGCTCTCCCGCGGCTTGGTCAGGATACTCAAGGCGGAGGATCTGTCAGCGACGCAGTACAACGTACTCCGCATCCTGCGAGGCTCGCCTGAGGGGCTCGCCTGTGGCGAGGTCGCCTGCCGCATGATCACCCGCGATCCCGATGTCACTCGCCTGCTTGACCGCCTGGAAAAGCGCGGCCTGGTTGCGCGCTGCCGCGAGACCAAAGACCGGCGGACGGTGATGGTCCGGATCACCCCGGAAGGCCTAAAGGTCCTGGCGCGGCTTGACGGTCCTGTGCAGGCCGGCCACCGCCAACAATTGGGCCATCTGGGCCAGGAGCGACTGCGGGCCCTGGCCGGGCTATTGCAGGCCGCCCGCAGCCAAGTGACTTGATTTATTGGTTTTAATACTTGTTGAAACGATTATCGGTGTAACGCATCTAATGCATGGTAGGCAAGACATCTCACAATAGGAGTTCGCGATGAGCGCATTGGCCAGTCCGCAAACGGTAACCGCCAGCTGGAACATCGACCCCGTCCACACCGCGGCCGAGTTCAAAGTGAAGCACATGATGGTGTCGAACGTGAAGGGACATTTCACCGGCGTCAAGGGCGTCCTGAAATTGGACGAAACTGATCTGACAAACTCGAGCGTGGAGGCGTCGATCGACGCCGCTTCCATCAACACTCGCGAACCTCAACGCGATACTCATCTTAAGAGCGGCGACTTCTTGGACGTTGAGAAATTCCCCACACTGTCGTTCAAGTCGACCCATGTAAGCCGCGACGGCGAAGGAGGACTGGCGGTTACCGGCGACTTGACCATTCACGGAGTCACTCGCAGCGTTGAATTCGCTGTGGAAGGGCTAACCCCTGCGACCAAAGACCCCTGGGGAGGCATTCGCATGGGGCTGTCGGCGGTCACTAAAATCAGCCGTAAGGACTTCGGCCTGACCTGGAATGCCGCTCTGGAGACCGGAGGCATTCTGGTCGGCGACGACGTCACCATCACCTTGGAAGTTGAGTTCGTTAAAGCCTAAGATTCGCTGCCACGCCGCAGTCAAACCAGGGCTGCCGCCGGGCACAGAAAAGAGGAAAGTATGTCACTCCGGCCAGTCAGAGAAATTATTCAGCCTAAACCGACCCTAGAAGGTGCGGGTGTGAAGCTGCAACGCGCATTCGGCTTCGGCAAGACGAAGGACTTCGATCCTTTCCTGTTGCTGGACGATTTTCGCAATGACAACCCGAAAGATTACCTGGCGGGATTTCCCTGGCATCCGCATCGCGGGATCGAGACCATCACCTACGTACTCGCGGGCTCGGTTGAACACGGCGACAGCCTGGGCAACAAGGGCAAAATGACCGCCGGGGATGTGCAGTGGATGACGGCGGGCAGCGGCATCATGCACCAGGAGATGCCGAAAGGCGACCAGCATGGACGCATGCACGGGTTCCAGCTCTGGGCGAACCTGCCGTCATCCTTGAAGATGACCGATCCGCGCTACCAGGACATCCCGTCGAGTTCGATTCCTGAGGTCACGGAAGATGACGGGACCAAGGTGCGGGTGGTTTGCGGACAATTCGGCGGCCAACGCGGCCCAGTCGAAGGCGTCGGCGCGGACCCGAACTATCTCGACGTGTCGGTCCCAGCCGGCAAGCGCAAGCGGCTGAAGGTGGAGACCTCGCGTCACGCGTTTGCATACGTGTTCGCCGGTTCCGGAACATTCCGCGATGCGTCAGATCCGCAGGCGGTGCTGACCGAGCAGGCCGCGAATCCGAGCGCCCCCGCCAGGTACGAGGCCGGGAATCGCTCGCTGGTGCTGTTCGACCGTGGCGATGAGATCGTGGTCCAGGCGGGCGATGAAGGCATTCGATTCCTGTTGGTATCAGGCAAGCCCATTGAAGAACCGGTGGCCTGGTACGGCCCGATTGTGATGAACACGCAGGAGCAGTTGCGGCAAGCCGTCGACGAATTGCAGAACGGCAATTTCATTAAGCATCGCTGATTGTGGCGATTGCTCAGGCCGCAGACGCCGTGAGATCTTGCAACGGAAAGTCCCTCATGGCGGCTGCCCCCTGATTCGCATTTTCCCGCGCTCTGGAAAGAGCGCACCCTCCCCTGCGCTGTACCTTTTCCCAACACTATTTCTAAAGTGGAGTAGGATGGTTTCAGATAGCTGGCTTCATCCTGGACGTTTGTAGCGACTCGGGGGAGGGGCGTGTATGCGTCAGGCCGGCGAAGCATCGATTCGTCTTTCCACATGCTTGTGGCTCGCGGTGTTTGCCGTGGTGGTATTGTTAACACCGTTAACCGCGCAGAAATCCCCAAACCCTCCCAAATACGACTTCAGTACTGAAACCAAAATGAAGGGGACGGTTGAGGAGTTGAGGCTGCCCCCCAAAGGCAGCGAGCGGGAAGTCGCCCATCTGATGGTGAAAACCGGCGCGGATACGGCCGACGTCTACCTCTGTCCTAAGCCCTTTCTCGACGAAATGGGAATCACATTCAGCAAAGGCGATGAAGTCGCGCTAACCGGGTCCAAGGTCAAGAAAGGCGAAACCGACCTGGTGCTCGCGCGCGAGGTAGTGAAGGGCAGCGACACCCTCGTGCTGCGCGACGAAAAGGGCGACCCAATCTGGAACTGGCGCCACTGAACCCGCGAGAACTCGTCCAACACCAAAGATTGGCCGACCCTCCCAATTCCCTTGACAGGGTGGCTACGGGAAGAAAGAATCAACTAGCTCTGTGTAAGTGAGGGTCGCTTTCAGTCGTTGCCAGAGTCGGTGGCGGGTGAGAGTTTCAAACATGACGAACACAGGCACATCCCCGCAACCCGCCTCGGTGGCCACCGCCCTTGTCATTTCTGATGATGAAGCCGCGGTCCTCCAACTGACCCAAAGCATGCAACAGTTCGCAATCTCGGCGGAGGTGTGCCGTGATGCTGGGTTTGCCATGCAGTCATTGAACCGGCGGCATTACGAGGCGGTCGTGGTTGACCTGAGAATGTACCAGGCCAAAGAGATCATGGAGCGGGTGCGCTTCTCTCCCTCCAACCAGACGGCCACAACCTTTGCCATCACGGCCGGACCGGAATCGGCGTCCGGGTTCAGCTCTGGGGCGAATTTCGTACTGGAGAGGCCGCTCTCCGAGGAGTCGCTGGCCCGTAGTTTAAAGGTCGCCTACGGGATCATCATGCGGGAACGCCGCCGCTACTTCCGTTGCCCGGTCACAATTCCAGTGGCCTTACGCAATCCGGAAGGCCAGGAAACTGTGTGCGAGACCATCAACATCAGCGAGAGTGGAATCGCCATTCGCGTCCGCGCTCCCTTGAAGGCCGGGATCGAAGTGGCGGTGCAATTCGAGCTTCCGGAGAACCAAACGCGATTCATAATCCAGTCGAAAGTCTGCTGGAGCGATCCCGCCGGCCGAACCGGACTTCAGTTTCTGAATTTGGCGGTGACGCAAAAGACGGAACTTCAAGGGTGGCTCTCCCGCCGCCTTGAAGAAGTGCTGCCGGAAGCGGTGGCCAGCAAGTTCCAAAAAAACGCCGAGTCGTAGGCCAGCCCCCTCTGTAACCCGAAAAACACCCGCGGTTCCCATACCGGGTCTGGCAGTCAGCGATTACTAATGATTTCTACGTCCGTCTAACCAGGCATTGGACGAAGCGATGTCTAGTCTTGACGCACCTGCCCAAAGCGCGATCCAGCCGTCCAATTGCGTTGACATCTGGCGGCCCCAGGAATTCCCCTCCATCGAACTGCATTGCGGCTCAGAAGTTACAGTTGAATATCCCCGGCACTGGCACGATGAGTTTTATCTTTCCGCCACCCTTGCGGGGGCCAGTTGTCTCGATTGTTCCGGTACTTCGGTTTCGGTTTCTCCCGGACAGCTTGCGGTCGTGCCCTCGGGAGAGGTCCACGCCAACCGAAAACTTGAATGCACATCCCGCACCATATTCCTGGAATTCAAGGCTTTGCGGAATGCTGTCGAGCAATTCCTGGAGCGGAGCATCCCCAGCCTCGACTTTCGCCCTGGACTGATCGACGACAAACGCACCTGGAAAGCCTACCTCCGGCTGCATCGCTCCTTGCTGGGGCCGCGGTTCGAGCTGGAGCAGGAGAACTCTCTATCCCTCTTCCTCTGCCAATTAGTAGCCCGCCACAGCGCTGCGCCAGTCTCATCGCAATCGAAAGGCGATGATAGCTATGTGGTCCAGCGCGCCAAGCTCTTTCTGGAAGAGCATTACGCAGATCGTGTCTCCATGTACGACCTCGCAAGGTTAGCCGGTTTGAGTCCCTATCATTTCAACCGTTCGTTTTGCCGGAAGGTAGGGATGCCTCCCCACGCCTACCAGCTACAGCTGCGCATCGCAAACGCCAAACGTTTCCTGCGGCTGGGCCACTCGGTTTCCGAAACAGCTTGTATAGTTGGGTTTTTTGATCAAAGTCATTTCGTCCATTCCTTCAAGAGCTCCGCAGGTGTAACTCCCAGCCATTACGTGCGGTTCAGCAAGAATTTACAAGACGGCAAAGTCCACACCAGCTATCTTGGGCTTGATCTTTCCCGGTAAACTGCCCGCCGCGGATGGGTTTAGTCGGGCGTCTGATGCTGCCGGAGGAAAGGAATTGAATTGACAAGCACCCAGGGTTTCAGCCGTCGCGCTTTTTATCTGTCACTGGCGGTCCTTTTGATGGTCGCCGGCCCAGTTTTCGGCGACAGCAAAGACCGGCAAGTCACCAAGTTGGCGGATGGGGTATACGCCATCCAGCACAAGAGCGCGATTGACGGCAACGTCAGCGGAAATACCACGGTGATTATCGGGGGCCGCGAAGTGTTTGTCGTTGACTCCGGGTACTTGCCTTCGGTAGCCCGTGAGGACATTGCACAAATTCGCCAGTGGACCGGCAAACCGGTGGGTTATCTCCTTAATACCCACTTCCACAATGACCATAACAACGGGAACCAGGCCTATATGGACGCGTTTCCGTCTCTGGCCATTGTTGCTCAGGAAGAAACCAAGAAAGATATGGACCTCATTCAGCCGGGGAACATCGAGCGCGGTCCCAAGCACCTTGCGGCGGCCATCGCCGCATTCAAGCAGGGGAAGGATCAGCGCGGCCAACCGCTGTCCGAAGACGATAAAAAGCAAGTCCAGGAACTTCTGCCCGGCCTGGAACAGGAACTGACCGAGTTCAAGACTCTGGTTTATCAGCCTCCTACGCTCACCTTCACCGACCAGTTGGATGTCGATCTGGGAAACCGGGAAATACGAGTGATGCACCTGGGGCGGGGCAATACTCCGGGCGATGCCATCGCATACTTGCCCAAGGAAAAAATCCTGATTGCGGGCGATCTCTTGGTCTACCCCATCCCGTACACCTACGATGGCTATCCGGCAGAATGGATTCAGACGCTGCAAAAAATGGCGCAACTGGACGCGCAAGCCATCGTCCCCGGACACGGACCAATCCTGCATGACAAGGCCTATCTGTATCTTGTGGCCGACCTCATGCAAAGCGCGGTGGACCAAGTGCGCGAGCGGATTCGCCAGTTGGGATTTCCCGGATCCCACTCGGTGGAGGAAGTAAAGGGCGCGGTGGACTTAACGCCATTCCGGGCCAAATTCGCCGGCGGCGATAAGGACGTTCAGGCGGAGTTCGACGATATGACGGCTCATTTGGTGAAGCTGGTGTTCAACGAAGCCGCGTTGCGCTAGGGCAAGAAACTTTAGGCATCGGCTTTAGAAACCAACCATTCCAGAAAGGCGATTCATGGGCGCAAGCATTTCACAAATTTCCGCGGTAGTTTTTCTTTTTCTGACGGCGGCAGTTTCTTCCGGCCAGGAATCGCTCGCCGTTCCTCCCGACTCCTCGCGCTGGGACCTGCAAGGCGAGGCCAAACTGGCCGAATATCAAGGCCGCAAGAGCCTCATGCTCAATGGCGGAGCGGCGGTTTTGAAGGACTTTGAAATGCGCGACGGCGTGATTGACGTGGATGTCTCCACTCCCGCGAAACGCGGGTTTTTCGGCTTTGACGTTCGGCTCGACAAGGACGGCACGAACTATGAAGAAATTTATCTCCGCCAGCACGAGTCCGGACTGCCGGACGCCATCCAGTACACCCCGGTTCTCAACACCGGCCGCAACTGGCAAATCTACAACGGAGCAGGCTTCACCGGTCCGGTCGATATCCCGCGAGATGAGTGGTTCCACATGCGCCTGGAGGTCACCGGCGCCCAGGCGAAACTTTACGTCAAGGATATGGACAAGCCCGCGTTGGTGATGGACGACCTGAAAAGCGGCGTTCAGAGAGGCCAGTTGGCCCTGTTTGACCTGACGGGCGAGACCTATTTCTCGAATTTCGCAGTGCGGACCACGCCCGATGCACCCTGGGACCGGCACTTGCCCCCGATGCCGGCGAATGTCTTGACCAGGTGGAGCATCTCGCCTTCATACGACGCGCTGGCACGGAATCTGGAGCGCCCGCTTACCGCCGCTGAAAGCTCCGCCATCCAGTGGCAGAATGTCGAAGCGGAGCCGCCCGGCTTTGTGGTCCTCTACCGTTATCGCGATGCTCCGCATCCGCATGTCAGTTTTCAGTCCGACTTTGCGACGCGTCTGCAACCGCAGCCGGGAATGAAGGTGCTCTACGCGAAAACCACGATCCAGTCCGGCCGCGATCAGGTGAAAAAACTCGAGATCGGATATAGCGACGACGTCAGCGTGTTCCTGAATGGCAAGATTCTCTACCGCGGCCGCAGCGCCCAGGGCTTCCGCGACCCCAGGTTCCTGGGCATCGCGAATCCGGAAAACGATGCGGTCTATCTTCCGTTGAAGAAAGGCAACAACGAACTGATGCTGGCAGTCAGCGAACTCGGCGGCGGCTGGGGCTTTATTTGCCGGTTGGCGGACTTCGGGGACTGAGCCCGCCTTTGCGCGATCCCCGCGCGGCGGCTATGATGTGAGAGGCACTTTAAGCCATCCATTAGGAGTCATCCGTTATGTCAGCACCCAGCCGCAGGCCGGAGATTCGCCGGCGCCGTACTCGCAAGGAAAAAATCCTCCAGCTCCGTAAGCGCCTCGCCGCGGCCACAACCGACGCCGACCGCAACCGCATTGAGCAGAAGCTGCATCGCCAGGGCCTGGTCTCACCCGGAACCCCACTGATTAAAACTGCGTAGAGAACGCAGTCAGGCTACGTTTCTACCCGGTGTCTCGCGGCCTGGTGCCTGGCCGGAGCGCGCTGCGCGGCCGCTACTTCCGCATAAATCTCAAGGATGCGCCGGGCTGAGGCGTCCCAGGAAAACTTCTTGGCCTGTTCGTAGCAGCGCTTCTTGATCTCATCCCGAACCGGTTGGTCGAGCAGCAGGTGCAGCAGTGCCCGCATGATTTCAAAAACGTTCTCCGGATTCACCAGCACCGCCGCATTGCCCACCACCTCCGGCAACGATGACGTATTGGAAGTGACCACCGGAGTCCCGTGGGCCATGGCTTCCAGTGGCGGCAGCCCGAAGCCTTCGTAAAGTGACGGGAAGACAAAGATCTTGGCCGCGTCGTAAAACACCCGCAACATTTCAATGGGAATGAACCCGAGAAAGCGCACATCGTTCTGCACGCCGCTGCGGATCACGGTGCGGCGCAGGTCGGGATGCTTCGAAAGTTCATCGCCGATGATGATCAGTTTCAGGTCAGGAAACTTCCCTTCCTTCTCCAATTCCGCTTTGAGCGCGGAGAAAGCTTCGATGATCCTTACCAGATTCTTGTGCGGACTGATGCGGCCCGCGTAGAGCAGGAATGGATACTTGATGAGATAGCGCTCCGCCAGGATCTGCCGGTCGGCGTCGCTCGCATGTCCACGGAGGAAGCGCTCGTCAATGGCGTTGTGCACCACTTCAATGCGGGACGCCGGAATGCCAAAAACGTTTTCGACTTCGCTCTTAGTGAAGTTGGAGACCGCCAAAATTCTGCCCGCGCCTTTCAGCACTCGCCGCGTGAAATGCTGCTGCATCGACCGCCGAAGGTCGGAGTGGGCGCGCGACCGGTACATGTGTTCCAGAAGGTCGTGTACGGTTATGACGTAGGGACAAGGCAGGGTGCGGGGCATCCAGAAAAGATGCGGAATGTGGACGAGGTCACACTGCAAGCGTTTGAGAATGGCGCGAAAATCAAGATAACCCCTGGCGGTCGAACCATCATCGAGCAGAGGGATGGTCTTGAAGCCCGGGGGTAGGGGGCCAATTTCCGCCACCTTGTCAGGGGAGCCAATCAGGAAATACTGGTTGGTGTGATCCAGCCGGCCAAGCGCGCGGACCACGTTACGAGCGTAGGTCCCGACACCGAACTCGGTGATGCGGCGGATGTCGATGGCGACCTTCACGGGAGTGATTTAACCACAGAGAGCGCAGACGAACACAGGAAAATTCAGGGAATACCTCAAGACGCAAAGATCGCAGAGAGAATCCGCGCAGGCCCCGAAGCAAACCCTTTAGGCTCGCATTTCGGCTTGCGCTCGGGCCCGGCGCTCGGCATAGAGCGGGAAGTTGTCCGCCAGTCCCAGAACTTCCTTGCGGATTCTCGCCAATACAGCGGCATCGCTGCGATGTTGCAGCGCCTCCGCAATCCAGTGGCCTACCTGCTTCATCTCAGACTCCTTCATGCCGCGCGTGGTCAGCGCCGGCGTTCCGATGCGAACGCCGCTCGGCTTCATGGGTGGATTGGTGTCGAAAGGGATGGCGTTCTTGTTGACGGTGATGCCGGCCTCTCCCAGGGCTTTCTCGGCTTCGCTGCCCAACATGCCCTTGGCGAAAACGTCCACCAGCATGAGATGAGTGTCGGTGCCTCCCGAAACAATGCGGAAGCCTTCACCGGCAAGAGTCTCTGCCAGCACTTTGGCATTGGCGACGACTTGCCGCGCATAGTCGCGGAACGACGGCTGCATGGCTTCGAGAAAACAAACCGCTTTGGCGGCAATGATGTGTACCAGCGGCCCGCCCTGCATGCCAGGGAACACCACTTTGTCGATGGCGGCGGCGAATTCCTGCCTGGAGAGGATCATGCCCGCGCGCGGACCACGTAAAGTCTTATGGGTTGTCGAAGTAACAATGTGGGCATGAGGCACCGGTGACGGGTGTGCGCCACCGGCCACCAGACCGGCGAAGTGGGCCATATCCACCAGGAGAAGAGCGCCGACTTTATCGGCAATCTGTCGCATGCGCGCGAAATCGATGATGCGAGGATAAGCGCTGCCTCCTCCAATGATCAGCTTGGGGTGTTCTCTCTCCGCCAACTTTTCCAGATCGTCGTAATCGATGGTTTCGGTCTCTTTGGTGACGCCGTAGGGCACGATCTTGTATGTCTTACCGGAAAAGTTCAACTGATGGCCGTGGGTGAGGTGCCCGCCGTGCGCCAAATTCAGGCCGAGAACCGTATCGCCGGGCTGAATGACGGCCGAGTAGGCTTCCATGTTGGCCTGCGATCCAGCGTGCGGCTGCACGTTCGCATGTTCAGCTCCAAAAAGCTGTTTGGCCCGTTCACGCGCCAGGTTCTCCACGATGTCGGCGTATTCGCAGCCGCCATAGTATCGCTTGCCGGGATATCCCTCGGCATACTTATTGGTAAACACCGAGCCCATGGCCTCAAGCACGGCTTCGCTGACAAAGTTCTCGGAGGCAATCAGCTCCAGGCCTTCATGCTGGCGGCGCACTTCGTTGTCAATGGCAGCGGCCACGTCGGGATCGACCTCTAACAACGGCAGCGACATCGGATTCTTCATTTCAATTCTCCGGAAACAGGCAGTTGGCCCGCAGGGACATGTGTCGCGGCTTCATTGTACCGCGTGAACTGGCGCTGGGTTCAACGTCCACAGCTCGCTAGACGCTGTCAAAAGCCGTTCGCAGAAACGACGCAATCTGCCAGCCGTCAATAAACTTGTACGGCGTCTCGCCGGTCGTGTAGTGCCCGCAGGGCAGCACCACAACCTTGTGGTCCAGCCCACGGCGCTGGAATTCGTTCACCGCGTCACGCGAAAACTCCGGAAGAAATGTCAGATCATAATTGGCATAAACGATCAGCGATTTCTTGGGCCAGCGCGCGAACTGATCGAAATACGACATGGGGCTGACCGCGCTCCACAGCTGGCGCAGGCGATCAAGGTCGATTTCCGATTCGATGCCTTCGCGGATGTGGCGCGTGGATTGCCCGTGCCAGACCACGTCAGCCACATAGGTTGAAGCGTGATTGAACGCGGCCACCCGGATGCGCGGCTCATGAGCGGCGGCCAGAAAGGCATAACAGGAGCCGAGGCTGGTGCCCACAATGCCGAGGCGGTTGTAACCCTGGGATTCGAGCCAGTCGAAGCAACAGCGCGCGTCAATCACGCCTTGCCGGCAGGCGTCGAGCGTGCGTCCAATGTTGGCGGAGACGGCGTAGTCTGCACGCTTGGTCTCAGCCGGCATGCGAATGTCGTGATAAGGCATGCTCAGCCGCAGCACCGAAATGCCGATCAGATTCAGCGCCTGACACAGACTGGTATAGGCGATGGCGTCCGCATTCCAATGCGGCATCAACACTACCGCGCGCTTCCCGCGGGCCGGAAACCAACGCGCATTAACCAGATTGTTTTCCGGAAACGGTGAGCTCACCGGCGAAGTAAAGCGCAAGAAATCGGAGTAAGTGCCGCGAACTTTTTCCTCCAGCTTTTGATCGGGCACCGCGCGGGTGCTAAACACCTGGACTTCGCGCCGCTCCAGGCGAAAGTCGGCGGGCTTCCGGTAAGCATAGAAGTCGTCGCTCGAAGCCACAATTCGCTGGTTGAACTCACGCAGGAACCGCTCGCCATCCTCAGGCACGTGACCTGGGCCGAAGCCATTGCGGCAAGGCCAGTCGCGCGCCCACTCCACCCCCCACTCCAGCGGACGTACCACCCGGTTGTTGTCCACCGAGGTGAGCCGGTGCTCCCAGTCATACATCCATCGGGCGTAGCGCGAGGTCATGTGTCTTAAAGATAGCGCAGCGTGCGGCGAACTGAACAGCGCAGGGGCAGTGAATGGTGCGTGGGTGCATTGAGGATGGGGCAAATGCCGGTCAGCTGGAGGAACGGATTGCTTTGCGAGGTGGCCCAACCACGATGAGGTTTAAATAATCCCATCACTTCCCCTCGTCCACAACCACCTTGTGTGTAGCTACATTTGGAGTTACAATTAGAAACCACAGGCCACGCTAGAGGGGGAAGCCCGGAGCAGTCGGAAAGCAGAGGCAATACCCTGTGTTCAGTGACCCTGTCAGTGGCCGACTGAAATTCGAATGGGATGCTAGTAAGAACCGGAGCAATATCCGGAAGCATGGTTTCGATTTCGCTGCGGCAGAAGAGTTGTTTCGCGGTCCTCTCCTGATTCGGCCGGATGCCGAAAACGACTTCGACGAGGAGCGTTGGCTTGGAATTGGGATGATTCAGGGGCGAGTCGTTTTTGTAGCGTTCGTCGAGCGCCCGCAAAATATCATCCGTATCATCTCGCTGAGGAAGGCAGATCATGAAGAACGGCAACAATACGAAGAAGCGATCCGGGACGGACTGGAAGCGGATTGACGCGATGCGGGATGAAGACATCGACTATTCCGACATTCCCAAGCAGCGGGCGGACTTCTTTGCTCAAGCAGTATTGTGGCCCGGGCCGAAGAAGCAGATTACGTTACGGCTCGACCCGGACGTGCTCGCCTTCTTTCGCAAGCATGGCAAGGGTTACCAAAGTACGATCAATGCGGTCCTGCGCAAGTACGTGGAAACCCGCAAGCGCCAAGCCGGTTAGGAAACATACCTTCGCGGTACCCGCTTCGAAATGCCGCACAGAATCTCGTACAGCACGGTATTCGCCAGCGCCGCGTGTTCGCGCGCGTCCACACTCAGCCCTTCCGAGGATCCCAGCAGAATAGCTTCGTCCCCGACCTCGATCCCCGGCAAGCCGGTGACGTCAACCAAGGTCAGGTCCATGGAAATACGTCCCACGATGGGGGCATAGTGCTCGCGCACAATCACGCGGCCGCGCGAAGACAACGCCCGGTTAAATCCATCGGCATAGCCCACCGGCAGGACAGCAATACGCGCCGGCGCCTTGGTCACATAGATTCCGCCGTATCCGAGCGCCTGATTCGCTCTCACGTCGCGTAAAGAGAGAATGCGGGTCTTCCAGGTAAGCACAGGTTTAACCCCGAGGCGCAGCCCGCTCCCGCTGACTTCCCTACCCGCCCGTTCAAAGGGCAAAAAGTAGCCGTAGAGCGCGATACCAGGCCGCACCATGGTGTTCCACGACTCGCGCCGCGAGATCACCGCTCCAGTATTGGCGGCGTGAACCAGCGGGGGATCGATGCCTTCACTGCGCAGGAACCGGCGCGCCTCCTCAAACGTGTGTAGTTGCTCGGCCACCGAAGGCGCGTCGAGGATTTCTGACGATGCCAGATGCGTGGAAAGGCCTTCGACCACCAGATGCGGAGCGGCCTTCAACGCGGCGACGATATTCCGCAGGTCCTGTGGCGACGCTCCCAGGCGTCCCATCCCCGTGTCCACTTTGAGATGAACGGACGGCTTCGCTAAAAGCCGTGCCGCGGCGCTTTCGAAGAGTTCGATTTGTCCCGGTTCCCAGATGGTTGGAGTGAGGTTGAGGCGGACAATTTCTTCTTCCTCGCCACGCCAGAAGCCGGTAAGCAGCAGGATACGCCCGCGAATGCTGGCTTCACGAAGCGGAATCGCTTCATCGAGCGAAGTCACGCCAAACCAACGCACGCCCTCTTCTTCCAGGGCGCGGGAACATTCAACGGCGCCGTGGCCGTAAGCGTCGGCTTTCACGATCGCGCAAACCGTGACCCCGGGGCCGATATGTTTTTGCACCACCCGGACATTCTGGCGCAACGCGCTCAGCGATACTTCCGCCCATGTAGGACGAGTTGCAACTCGCTTGGCAAGTTCAATGGTGGCCACTGGGTCTGATTATAGCGGCGGGACGCTCGGGGATCAGGTTACCGCCGGGCTACGTCCGCGCGGAAACTCCTTCCGTGTGGCTACCCCGACCCCGCTGCACTCGGTGACGCGCTCTGCGCTCGGGCGTCATTCACCCGGCAAGCTGAAATTGACCCTCACCTGCGTTTCCACTTCAACCGGCTGGTCGTTCAAATAGTACGGCCGGTACCGCCATTAACGCCGTCCGCCAATGGCCTCCTCAATCGGTGTTTTCATACAGACACCGCGCAGGCCACCTTGAGGGCACAGTCCAACCATGAAACAGGGCCGCGATTTTCGCGGCCCTGTTTGGAACTTTTCTAAAGCCCCGGTGTCTCGGTTATCTCTTCGGCGGTGGGGCAGCTTGCGGCTTCGCCGACGCCGGTCTGGTGCCGGTTCCGGCGGCAGGCCTCGCTGGCGGGTTCGCCGCCCGGGGCGGAGCAGGCACGCCGGACTTCACGTTGTATGCCTCAACCACGGCCCGGGTAATATCTACCGTGGGCGCGGCCCAAAGGATGGGGCCTTGCGGCCAGGCATTCGATGTGTCCACGATCATCGCGAACCCTGTGGTTTGGGCATAGTTCACGATCACCGGGGCCATCTTCTGAAGGATGCGTTGCGCGATCTCGTTCTGCTGGGCCTGCGCATCGTCACGAGCGTCCTGCACCGACCGCTCCAGTGACTTCTGCTTTTGCTCGATCTGTTTCACCAGAACACCCCGAGCTTCCTCGTTGAGCTTCTCCCCGGAGGTGCTGAGCTGCTTTTTCAGGCTCTCAACTTCATCATTCAGGTTCTTGAGTTCGGTCTGCTTGGGCTCCAGCTTCTTGCTGAGAGCCTCGAAGTCGCGCTGGCCTTCGTTGCTCGCGTATATGGCCCCCTCAATGTTGATGGTGCCCACCCGCGTGGCGCCGGTCGGGGCCGCCGGGGTTTCGGTGGCGGGAGCGGGAGCGGAAGCGCTGGGCGCTGCCGGCAGCGCCGCGTCCGCGCTACCAGCCTGGGCCACGACAGTAGTTGAAAGGGCAAACACTACGGCCAGAAGGAAACACGTGAACTTGCTTTTCATGGGTTTAGTTTTGAACTCCTTGGAAACTTTTCGGGACTGTTGCTCGGATATCTTCAATCGTCACGCTGGGCCGACTGCTGTTGTCCGTCCCCGCCGTCCAACCAGGCAGGCCAACTCTGAGCCTCTCACGTCCAACACGGGACGTGACGACCACCCCGTACATTTCGTTTTCAGGGCGCGGATAGCAGCCATTATAGGGAGATTGCCGCCCTAGCGTCAAACTTCACGTGCAACTCGTACCAGCACCAGGATGTAGTTGATGCAGGCGAGCGGAAAGCGGTTGTCAGGCTCCCACTCTCAGTTCCAGGAAGTCGAGGATCAGAAGGTAGTCGCCACCGTAAAGCGAAAGGTCTTACGCGGCTCCCGCAACAGATACTGCGGAGCAAAGGCATTCTTGGAAATCTGGTAGGTGTAGTCGCCGGCAGCACCCGGCGGAAACATGTTGCGGGTGATGGGAACCGGCGAGTCGGTGGTGGTATCAAGGCGCAAGGGGTTGTAGGCCCAGTACACACGGAAAGGCGCGTTGATGACGGGCAGGAAGACTTGAAGCTCAAGACCGGTGGACATTCTGGGAACCCAATTGGTGCTGCTCAGCGGGGTAACGTACTGCGAGAAAGACACTTTGCTGCCACCAATACAGTTCAAGGCAACATCCAGAGCGGGACAGCCAAACTCCGTGCTGTTCAAGATTTGCTGCTGTGCGCTGGAAATTTTGAGCTGGGAAGTTCGCAGGATCGGTTCCACTCCGACATCCATGAACGGTGCAAAGCTTACAGGCCCGGCGACCGTGATGCGATATTCCAAATTGCCGATCAGGCTGAGATCACCGCCGGGAAATACGATCTGCGAGACCGGAACCGGAATGGTATAGGCTCCCTGCAGGGGATTAGCCGGATTTTTCGGCACAATCGAGCCATCGGGATTGCGCAGTTGCACGGTGGTGGTGGTCGGCAGGAACGCCACCGGTGACACGGAGCGGATATCGAAGCCGCGCAGATCGTTTTCTCCACCGTCGTAGAAGCGCTGGAAGGGCGGAGGCACGAGGCCGCCATAACCGGTAAGGAACGACCCCGTCACCTGGAAGCCCACGGTATTGCGCCCTTTCTGTACCGGGATGAAATGTTTGTATTGCGCGATCGGCCGGATCGTCCTGACGGTTCCTCCCAGTCCGGCAAATTCAGTTGCCAGGTAGTAACTGGTGCCCTTGTGGGGAAAGAGCGCGCGATCCAGCGAATTCTGGGAAATGCTGGGAACGATCTTGCTGGTGACGATGCCGTTGAGTGCGTTGGGGCCGTTGATGCCGCTGAAAGAGAGTGTATCGAACAGGGTTTTGGAGGCCGTGGTCAGAGCCACGATGGAAGAGTCGTCAAACTGGTAACTCAGGCCGAGCCGCTTGAACGAATGATGGCGCAAGGGATAAGACAGGTTGACGCTGAAGCCCTTGCTGGCCTGCGTGTAATTCTGGAGATTCTGCTCCAGGGCCGTGGGAATATTAATCTGCTGGCCGCTCAGAATGGCGGCCTGCCGCGCCTGGTCGTAAATGAACCTGCGTCCGTAAACCGTAAACCCCAATTGCAGCGGGCGGTCAAATAAGTAAGGTTCAGTGAAGCCAAACATCAGGTCGCGCTCCAGGTTGCCGATGTTGGCCTGCACCGTCAGAGTTTCGCCCCGTCCCATGAAATTGTTGGTGCTATAGCTGAGCCCGATAAAGGAGCCCGCCAGGCCGCTCACGCCTCCCGTCAAGCCGATGCTGTTCTTGCCCTTTTCTTTCACCTTCAGCAGCAGGTCGACGGTGCCGGCTTTTTCGTCAAGATGACGCTCGGTAACGCTGGGATCGTCAGCCTTCAGCACATCGAAGAAGCCCAGCTGATTCAGGCGTTGCAAGCTGATTTCCCAGAGTTGCGAACTGTAAATCTGGCCTTCCTCCAGCACGATTTCCCGGCGGATGACTTTGTCGCGGGTGGTGGTGTTGCCCTGAAACTCGATGCGCCGGACGGTAAACTGCTTGCCCTCGTCCACGTCGATATCGATCATGATTCGTTTCTTGTCTTCGTCGAAGGTGGTATTGGGGACCGACGTAAAGTTGATGTATCCCAACTGGCCATAAGCCTTCCCCAGAGCGTCCAGGCCCTTGGCAATCTTGCTGCGGTCAAAGATGTCGCCATCCTTGATGGGGAATAGCGACCGCAACAGCTTGCTGTTGGCAACCGCTTTGTTTCCCTTGAAGGTGATTTCTCCCAGAGTGTACTGTGAGCCTTCCTCGATGGGCATGGTAATGTCCACCGCCTTTCCCGGCCCCTTTTGTAGCAGGGGAATGTGAAAACCGGCGTGGCCGCTGTCGTGGATATTGGTTTTGGGTTCGTTGACCACCACTTTGAAGTATCCGCGGTTTTGATACTCGGCGCGCACCCGCTCGGTGTCTTCGTCAAGCTTGGTGGCGTCGTAGGTGCGCGCGAACAGGTCCTCGAGAAAAATGGAGTGGGGAACGCCGATGGGCTTCAGGTTCTTCATTGCCTCGCGCAAAATGCGGCTCTTGACGTGCTGGTTCCCGGTGAAAATGATCTTGCCGACTTTCACCTTGGGGCCTTCTTTTACCACGAAGGTGATACTCATGGCAGCGGGCGGGATGGGGCGGATTTCGGTGCGTATGGTGGAGAATTGCCGGCCATGCTCGGAGAGCAGTTCTTTGATGGCGACTTCAGCACGCTTGACCTTGGTGGGGTCGTACTGGCTTTCGACCGACAAGCCGACTTTACGTTCCTTGAAACGGTCGAGCACGTCGCTCTTGGTCACCGAGTTGAGGCCTTCGTAGTTGATCTCGCGAATCGTAGGCCGTTCTTTCACGTAGATATGGAGAACTGGGCCTTTGGGAGTGTTCTCGCGCTCAAAACGTATATCTTCAAAATAGCCCGTGTTCCATAGTGAGTTGAAGTCGCGCTCCAGCGCCGCCTCGTCCCAAACATCCACGGGACGGGTAAAGATGCGGGCACGGATGGTTTCAGCCGGAATCCGGCGGTTGCCGTGCACCTCGATCCCCGACACCAGTTCCTGTTGCGCCGGAGCCAACGAACCCAGCAGAAAAATAACCACGAAGACGCCAACGAGCAGACCACGGCCCCGGCTCCAACACTTTAGAAATGAAGGAGATGGATCGAGGCGTGTTGCGAGGCCCCGGGGTGCGCGACTATGCGTGCCCTGGGTGATTGCAGGGCTATCGTGATGAGAGCGCAGAATCTCCTCTACCTCAGCGAATGGGAGTATGGAAAACCGCAATTATACGGTAGTGCGATGGAGAGCGTCCAAGAACCTGGCCTCAACTACTCGGCTTGAAAAGCTCCACCTCCACCAAGACGGAATAAAACGTAGCCGAGTTGCCCAAGTCCGTAAGTTTTTGTGATGTAAGCACATTAACGTTTTGTCCGCCTGCGGAGAGCTTGGCCCAGTTCAATCGCGCACACACCACACCGGTTTGTACTGCTCCATCGACCTTCGCTCGCAGACGAATGTCGCCGCGGCGGTTGAATACGCGTACCAGGTCGCCTTCTGCAATTCCGCGCCTTCGGGCATCGCCCGCGCTCATCTCGAGCCAGCCGGACTCCTCCATCTGCTGTATCGAAGGCAGATTCGAAAAGGTGGTGTTGAGAAAATTGTCCGCCTTGCGCGCCAGCAATTCCAGCGGGAACGTCCTGGCCTGCCCGCCATGCCGTGATTCCTGCGGCGGATTGAATTGCACTACGGGATCAAGCCCCTGCGCCTTCAGCGCCTCGCTGTAAAGTTCCGCCTTGCCGCTCGAGGTCCCAAAATTTCCCTGAGCAAACGGCAGGAAGGGTGCGTAAGGGGGGAGAGCCGCCTTCGGCGGTCCCGAAGAGCCCGGCTCCGCAGCCGGAAAATTCAGGCGAATGTGTCCTTCAGCTTCCAATCGCTGGCGATCAATCCCGTTCATCCAGGGATTCTTAGTGTCGAGTGCAACGTCAATCATCTCATCCACCGACTCCTGAAAGCATTCGTCGTCAAATCCCATGCGCTCAGCCAAGGCGCGAAACAGGTCCACATTCGAGCGGCATTCTCCCAGCGGCGCAATCGCCTGGTCCGACATCTGTAGAAAGTAGTGGCCGTACGCGCCTTGCAGGTCCTTATGCTCGAAAAAAGTTGTCGCGGGGAGAACGATATCGGCGTAGTCGGTGGTATCGGTAAAGAACTGCTCGTGCACCACCGTGAACAAATCAGGACGCCGCAATCCGCGGGTCACTTCATTGAGATCAGGACAAACCGCCGCCGGATTTGAGCCGTAAACAAGCAACGCCTTTACCGGCGGATCGGCAAGCGAGTTCAGAGCCTTGCCCAGTTCCACCATGTTGACGACGCGAGCCGGCCGCCCCAGGGACTTGACCATCAGGTCGGGGCGCGTCAAGGCTGCCTTGTCGAGCGCCAGCGCAAATGCCCCGCTGGTGGCGTACTGAAGACCGCCACCCATCTCTTTCCACGAGCCGGTGATGCAGGGCAACATGACAATCGCCCGCATGGCCATGCCGCCACCTTCCGAGCGCTGCACTCCATCGTTGACTCGAATCACGGACGGCCGGACCGTCGCATATTCCCGCGCCAGCTTTCTGATGTCCTCAGCCGGAATCCCCGTCCACTGCGCCACCCGCTCCGGCGGGTAGTTCTCCACCTTCTCGCGCAGCTGCTCGAAGCCCTCGGTGTAGCGTTCAACGTAATCGGCATCATGGAGATTTTCATTGATGATGACGTGCATCAAGCTGAGCGCGAGCGCGGCATCAGTGCCCGGATTGATGGGCAAATACCAGTCCGCACAGGCCGCCGTGCGCGTGCGGTACGGATCGATCACCACCAGCTTCGCGCCCTTGCGCCGGGCCTCGACGATGAACGGCCACAAGTGCACATTGTTGCCGTGAATGTTCGAAGCCCACGCGATGATGTATCGCGAGTGCACGAACTGCTCCGGTTCAGTCCCCAGTTTGATCCCCAGCACCGATTTGAGGCCGGCCTCTCCAGCGGCGGAGCAGATGGTGCGATCGAGCTGAGACGCTCCCAGCCGATGGAAAAAACGGCGGTCCATGGAAGCGCTATTCAGAACTCCCAAAGTGCCACCATAGGAGTACGGCAGGATGGCTTCGCTGCCGAAATCGGCAGAAATCTGCTTGAAACGAAAAGCAATCTCGTCCAGCGCTTCATCCCAGGAGATGCGCTGGAATTGCTCCCCGTGCGTGGGCAGAGCCGCCCCCGGCTGTGGAGCGATGCGCCCGGCTGGCCCCTTGGGCGCCACCCTCCGCATCGGATACAGCACCCGGTCGGGCGAGTAAACCCGGTCAAGATACTTGGCGACTTTCGCACACAGAAATCCGCGAGTCACGGGATGGACCGGATCACCTTGAATGCGCGTAGCGCGGCCATCTTCCACCGTGATCAGGACTCCGCAGGCATCAGGACAATCGTGCGGACAGGCGGCATGGACAGTCTGCTTCACTGCCTCGATTATACGGGACTCAAAACCAACGCTAGGTTGAGGCCTAGCCACCTGCGTCTCCACGCCAACTCACTCAAACCCCGCGCCCAGCGCAAGCCCCCGACGCCCAGGCCCACTGAAAGTTAAAGCCACCAAGATGCCCGGTGACGTCGACAACTTCGCCAATGAAAAACAAACCGGGAAGCTTGCGGCTTTCCATGGTCTTTGCCGAGAGTTCGCCGGTATCCACTCCCCCGGCGGTGACTTCGGCCTTCTCATAGCCCTCGGTGCCCGCGGGACGAATTTCCCAACGATGAACGCGCCGTTCCAGGTCAGCGAGCGCCTGATTTGTGAATGCTGCAGGGGGGTTGAGTTCCAACCAGCGCTCGGCAAAACGACTCGGAAGAAATTCGTGGAAAGCGGCGTTCAAGGCTTTGGGGTTGCGAGGGGCATGAACGTTATCGAAGCTCGAGGTCACCTTTTTCTCCGGCGCCAGGTCGATGACGACAGGCGCAGGGGCCTTCCAGTAAGAGGAAATCTGCAAGATGGCCGGGCCGCTCAGCCCGCGATGGGTAATCAACATCTTTTCTTTGAACTGTGCACTGTCGCAGGACGCAACTACTTCGGTAGATACTCCTGCCAGAGGACAGTAGTGCTGACGATCTTCGGGAGCCAACAACAGCGGAACCAGCGCCGGCCAGGGTTCGCGGACCTTGATCCCAAATTGCCGAGCCAGATCATAGCCGAAGCTGCTCGCGCCCATCTTGGGGATAGACAGCCCACCGGTCGCGACTACCAGCGCCGGGGAATGGAATTCCTCGCTTGCGGTTCGAATCACAAACTCGTTGGTCTTGCAGACTTCGAGAACTCGGGTGCTTACGAAGATTTCGACTCTTGCCGCTTGGCATTCCGTTTCCAGCATCTGCAAAATCTCCCGGGCAGAACCGTCGCAGAAAAGCTGGCCGAGCGTTTTCTCGTGATAGTGGATGCCGTGCTTCTTGACCAACGCGATGAAATCCGCCGGTGTGTAGCGGGCGAGCGCTGACTTGGCGAAATGCGGGTTGGACGAAATGAAGTCTTCGGGATGGCAATGCAGATTAGTGAAGTTGCAGCGCCCGCCGCCCGAGATGAGAATCTTCTTGCCGCAGCGGTCGGAATGTTCGAGAACGGCGACCCGGCGTCCGCGTTTGCCGGCTTCGATGGCACACATCAGGCCGGCAGCGCCGCCGCCGAGAATGACGACATCAAAACTCTCAACCACAGAGGGCACAGGGGAACACAGAGCAAGGCATTATCAAATCTCCATCACTTCTTTTTCTTTCCCCTTGCTCATCTCTTCCATCTTCTTGATTTCGTCATCGGTGAGCTTTTGGATCTCTTCCATCGCGCGCTTTTCGTCGTCTTCGGAAATTTTCTTGTCTTTCATGGCTTTCTTGATGGCCTCGTTGCCATCGCGGCGAATGTTGCGGACGGCGGTGCGGTGATCTTCGAGAATCTTGTGCAGGTGCTTCACCATGTCCTTGCGCCGTTCTTCAGTCAGCGCCGGCACCGGCACCCGGACAATCTTGCCGTCGTTCATGGGATTCAAGCCCAGGTCGGCACTGCGAACGGCCTTCTCAATCGCGGCCAGGGCCGTGGGATCGAAAGGCTGGATGGTGATCAGTTGCACCTCCGGGGCATGCACTTGCGCAATCTGATTGAGCGGCATCTGCGAGCCGTAATAATCGACGTGGACCGCGTCGAGCATGTGAACGTTGGCGCGCCCGGTCCGCGTCGCCGCCATGGCTTTGCGAAAGTCTTCGACCGCTTTGTCCATGCGGGTCTTGAGTTGGATGTACGTATCTTTAAGGCCGGGAATTGCGGCCATACCAGCTTGAGCCATTGTCAGCTCCCCATTTTCAGAAAACGTAGCATTATAAACCTCTTCGAGTCGCTAACGGGACGCCACCCCGACCGGCCTAGTCAAATCTCCCAATCAGCGCCGGGCATGATTCGCTTCATGAATTCGTCGAAGAGCGGCACCGTAAACGCAGTGTCGCCATGGCTTGGACTCCAAATCATCCCTTTCGTAATCAGGCTGCTTCGCACTGGGCCGAGCGACGAAACTTTTCTCCGAAGCCGATCAGCGATGTCTCCCGAACGATGCGGGCCGGGACCAAGATCCGACATCGCGCGTAAGTAGGTTCTCTCAGTTGGCGTCAATCGATCAAAACGAACCCGAAAAAAGCTTTCATCGAGCGCGGCGATCGCAATCGTTGAAGCGGCGTCGACATCGGCCATCGTGATCGGGCTTCGGCCTGCCCGATCCCATGCATGCTTCCCCCATTCCTGCAAGAAATAAGGGTACCCCTTCGTCCTCACGATAATGGCGGACACAGCCTCTCGCGTATATTCGACGCCCTCATGTTTTGCCGGTTTGACAATCGCCGATTCCGCTTCAGCGTCGGTTAACGGTCCAATCATGGGAAAGTCGAACAGGCGTTCGGCGTACGATTTTGCATTGCCTGCCATCCCCCTCAACTGCGGGAGCCCCGCGCCCACAACCGTCACCGGCAGCGCATTTTGTGAGCATCGGTGGAGCGCGGAAATTAGGGCCGCAAGCTGATCTTGCTTGACGTACTGCAATTCATCAATAAACACGACCACGGCGGTCTTACCGTCTCTCGCCGCCAACCCCACCTGCTCAAGCAACGAAGTCAGGTCGATCTCCAGGTCCCCGTTGTCGGCAAGTCCGGGTTCGGATCCATAATCGAGGCCGACTTCAATGTCGTTGTATTTGACCTTCAGCCCTTTTGCGAAACCCGCCAAAGCACGTAAGGCACGGCGCGCAGCCTCTTTCGCGGCTTGTTCGTTACTGAGTCGTAAAAGTGCCTGCCGAACCTGCGGGGCCAATATCGCTGGTAAAGACCTATTCTCAGGAGCCTCGACCCGCACCGTGTAGATTCCCGATGACTCGGCATCCCTTCTCGCTTGATCCAATAGCACGGTCTTGCCTACGCCGCGAAGCCCGACCATCAACACACTCTTCGTAGGCCTACCCTGCAGAATTCGGGCCAGGGCCACTCGCAGATGTTCTCTGAGCGCGTCGCGGCCTGCCAACTCAGGCGGTGGAGACCCTGCTCCAGGGGAGTACGGGTTGGTTACGGAATCCAAAGCGGCTTATAGGTAAATTAGCTAAATTATCCTACGTAGATAATATACCAAATTTGCCTATACTCGGACGATAAGCCAGCGTACAAGCTACGCGCTCACCAGCGAGCCCACCTTCTCGCCGGTCACAACTTTCTTGATGTTCCCGTGCTGATTCAAATTGAAGATGATGATGGGCAGGTTATTGTCCTGGCAGAGCGAGATGGCGGTCGAGTCCATCACCTTCAGGCCCTTTTTCAGCACATCGAGATAGGTAATCTGGGTAAACTTCTTGGCGTCTTTCACCTTCATGGGATCGGCGTCGTAGATGCCATCCACTTTTGTGGCTTTGAGAATGGCTTCTGCCTTGATCTCCATGGCCCGCAGGGATGCCGCCGTGTCAGTCGAGAAGTAGGGATTGCCGGTGCCGCCGGCGAAAATTACCACCCGGCCCTTTTCCAGGTGCCGGATGGCGCGCCGGCGAATAAATGGCTCGGCCACCTGATTCATCTCAATCGCCGACTGCACCCGGGTATAGACTCCCTGCTTCTCCAGCGCGTCCTGCAAAGCCAGCGCATTGATCACGGTCGCCAGCATGCCCATGTGATCGGCCGACACCCGGTCCATTTCCTTGGCTGCCTCGGCCACACCGCGGAAGAAATTGCCTCCGCCGACGACGATGGCAATCTGTATGCCCAGGGACTGTACGTCCGCCAGTTCGGCGGCGATTTCGTGCATGCGCTCGGTGTCCACGCCAAAACCCTGGTTCGCGGCCAGAGCTTCACCTGAGAGCTTAAGCAGAATGCGTTTAAAGATGGGGGCGGCCATGCGCACTTAGTTTAGCATCCCAGCCTCGGCGAAGCCGTGTGATGAATCCAGGGCATTGGGGGTCTGCCTGGGAACTTCCTGGTCCTCTTGCCTGCCCGAGTTCAAATGACCATAATGACCATTATGATCGTCTGCAAGGAGGAGCCTTGAGCGCACATGAGTGGACGGTTGCCGAAGCCAAGGCGAAGTTCAGTGAAGTCATTAACCAGGCGCAGTCGGATGGGCCCCAGACCATCACCCGCAAGGGCCGCAAGGCTGCAGTTGTAGTGGCCGCCGATGAATGGGAGCGAAAAACCCACCGCCGCGGGAATCTCGCGGAATTCTTCGCAGCCTCTCCCCTGCGGGGCAGCGGGCTGAAGATTCGGCGTTTGCCCGGCCCCGTGCGCAAGGCCGGTCTGTGAGCTCTCTGCTCGATATCAATGCGGTCTCGGAGTGGATGAAACCGCGTCCCAATCCTGGCCTGATCGATTGGTTTGAACACGTCTATGAGGACATCTTTACTAAAAACTGGGAACCAGAAACTGAGAACTCGCCCTACTCCGCTTTCTGTTCCGGCTTGCTGATGGCGATGGTTTCACCAGCTTCGCCGACTTTGAAGCGCGCGAAGCGGCGGACCGAGATATTCTCGCCCAGCTTGCCGATCTTGGTGGCAATAAGCTGCGAGATGCTGACTGTCTGGTCCTTGATGAACGGTTGCTCGTAGAGGCAGACTTCCTCGTAGAACTTCTCCATTTTGCCGGCCACCATCTTTTCCGCGATATTTGCCGGTTTGCCGCTGGCGATGGCGCGGGCAAGGGCGATATCCTTCTCGCGGGCGAAATCTTCCGCGGTAACGTCTTCCTTGCGAATGTACTTGGGGTCGCTGGCCGCGATGTGCATGGCGATGTCATGCACCAGCTCTTTGAAGTCCTCAGTGCGGGCCACGAAATCGCTCTCGCAGTTGACTTCCACCAGCACCCCGATCTTGCCGCCGGCGTGGATGTAGCTACTGACTGAGCCTTCGCTGGTCACGCGCGCCGCCTTCTTGGCCGCGACGGAAACGCCCTTCTTGCGCAATACGACGACCGCCGCTTCCATGTCGCCCTTGGCTTCAGTCAGGGCCTGCTTGCAGTCCATCATGGGCGCGCCCGTCTTCTCGCGCAGTTCTTTTACCTGGGTAGCAGAGATATTCAAAATAGATGTACTCATAAATACCTATCCTTACAAATTTCGACCCGCGCCGGACGACCCGCGCGGGTCTGATTCCCTCAGGGGCTAAAGCCCGGATATTATCTTGCCCTCAGCGGCATGCTAAAGCGATGCCCTTACCGTGGCCTAGAACGTCTGGTGTTCAATTTCTACGCTGGCGGCGGCTTCCTTGGTTCCCGTGGGCTGCTTGCGCGCCGGAGCGCCGAGGACGTCTTCCATGCTGATGTCCTCGCCATCGCCATCGGCCACCGCGGAAATGTCCGCGGTGCCTTCCACCGGGATCTCCCCGGCCGCTGCCGCTGCCTGGGCTGCATCCGCAGCCGCTGACAAGTCGGCAATCTGTTTGTCGCTCATCAGCTGTGCGCCTTCGGCAACCGAATCGGCGATCTTCGAGGCAAACAATCGAATCGCCCGCAGGGCATCGTCGTTGCCCGGAATGATGTAATCCACCTCGCTGGGGTCGCAGTTGGTGTCAACCACCGCCACCACCGGAATGCCCAGCTTGCGCGACTCGCGCACCGCAATCTGCTCTTTGTTCGAATCGATGACAAACACCGCATCCGGCAGGCGCGTCATGTTCTTGATGCCGGCCAAATTGGCTTGCAGGTGCTTGCGCTCGCGCTCCAGTTTGATGACTTCCTTCTTGGGAAGCAACTCGTAGCGGCCGTCGGTGGCCATCTCGTCGAGTTCCTTCAGTCGCTTCACCGACTTCTGCACCGTCACCCAATTGGTGAGCAGGCCGCCCAGCCAGCGCTGGTTCACGTAGAACCCGCCACAGCGCGTGGCCTCCTCGGCGATTGCGTCTTGAGCCTGGCGTTTGGTGCCCACGA
This sequence comes from Terriglobales bacterium, assembly GCA_050745985.1. Lineage (GTDB taxonomy): Bacteria > Acidobacteriota > Terriglobia > Terriglobales > Acidobacteriaceae > JABCZH01. The sequence continues at coordinate 35,319 of JBOGLG010000008.1, forward strand.
AGAGGATGATCTTCCCCTCGGCGGCCAGTTCCTGCACGAACTTCGACGCTTCCTTGAACATCTTCAGCGTCTTTTGCAGGTCAATGATGTAGATCCCATTGCGCTCGCCGAAGATGAATTCCTTCATCTTGGGATTCCAGCGCTTGGTCTGGTGCCCGAAGTGTACCCCCGCTTCGAGCAACTCTTTCATGGTGATGTTAGCCAATCAACCTCCTCGTTTGGTCTGCATCGGCAGCTTGAAACAACTATCAATTGCCGCCGATTGCCATTCCCGTCCCCGCGCGAAAGCGGCACGGGAAGAATTGAAAACCTGAAAACTGTCGTTCGTCCTAGCGCTTGCTGTACTGGAAGCGCTTACGAGCGCCCTTTTGTCCGTACTTCTTGCGCTCCTTCGAACGCGAGTCGCGGCTGACCATGCCTTCCGCCTTCAGCTTTTTGCGCAACTCGATATTAAAGATCATGAGGGCGCGCGCAATGCCGAGCTTCACCGCATCCGCCTGTCCGTTCACCCCGCCCCCCGTCACCCGGGCCACCACATTAAACGCGGCCGATGACTCAGTCGAGACCAGAGGCTGCTTGGCGCTCACCCGCTGCGACTCAGTAACGAAATACTTCTCAAAAGGACGCCCGTTAACTTTAAACTCGCCGCTGCCCGGACGCAGATAGACGCGGGCGATCGCATGCTTGCGGCGCCCCGTTCCGTAATATTGAACCAGTTCTGCCATCTCTTTAGCTCTCAGCACTCAGCCGTCAGCTTTCAGCCAACCCGGTGCGTACCTTTCCAGAATTATGAAACTACGCCCTTGCTTCCAGCGCTTCCGGCTTCTGCGCCTGGTGCGGATGCTTCTCTCCGCGATACACGTTCAGCTTGCTGATCATCTGCTTCCCCAGCTTCGACTTGGGCAGCATGCGCAGCACCGCTTGCTCCACGATCAACTCCGGCTTGCGCGCCATCCGCTTGTTGAACTCTTCGGTGCGCAGCCCGCCAGGATATCCGGTGTAATGCTGATACACCTTCTGCTCCGACTTCACACCCGTCGTTTTCACCTTCTCGGCGTTGATCACGACCACATGATCGCCAGTGTCGATGAACGGGGTATATCTCGGATTTTCTTTACCCATCAAAATGCGGGCAACTTGTGACGCCAGCCGTCCGAGGGTTTGCCCGGACGCATCCACGACATACCACTTGCGCACAATTTCCCCCGCTTTGGGGAAATAGGTAGACATGAAAATCTCCCAGAAAGTTTAAAAAACAAAATGAAAACCGCTCAGTAACCTAGCAAGCGCTGAACGCGCACGGTCATCAGGCGGGCAACCGCAGGACTGCTAAAGACTTAAAGATATCGTAGGGCGGCGGTAATTGTCAATGAACGCCCACGGTAGTGCCTCCGTTTTTGAATCTAACGCCCCAATCGCCCAATAATGACGCCGATGACAGTTCCGCCAATGGCTCCCATGCCGATGATGGGGCCGTAAGCTTTCGTGATGATCGCGTCAGGAATGCTAAGCAATAGGCCGAAAATCAATCCCACCGCCCATCCAGGCCACGGCAACCGGGCCGCTCCGATCACGAATCCGATCCCGAAACGTGCGATGAACGCCGCCGTGATCGCTGCCTTTTTGTCGGGGAAGCTCATGGGCAGCATGATTCCGATGTCTATGACACCGAACACTAAGCCGCAAATCACCCCGAGCATGATTCTTGACATAATGCTCCTCTTGGACTCTGGCGGATTTTATCGCTCACGCGGACATTTGGCCACGGTTCGAGTAAGCCATGCTGACGTTCCACCGCGCCAGATTTCAAACTGAGGCATTACTCTCGTCACTCTAAACTCTGAACATTGAGAAATTGAGGAGGAGCCCTATACGTTCAACTGTAAGATTAAAAGTAGCTTATCACTCATACGCCAAAGCATCGATTGGGTCTTTCTGCGCCGCTTTGTAGGCCGGATATAGCGCCCCGAGAATCGCCCCCACAATGGCGATCCCGGTGGCCTTCAGGATCCAGCCCCCGGTCACCACCACCCGCAGTGTGGACCGGCGATCGATTCCGGTGCGCACCGCCAGGCTGAAAATGATCCCCACGATGATGCCACCGACAGCAAGCAGGACGGTCTCCCGCAGGATCACGTTCACAATGTAAAGCTTCGACGCTCCCAGAGACTTCAGGATCCCAATCTCGCGAGTGCGCTCCATGACTGCCGTGTACATGGCCTGGAAAATCACGATGAAGCCGATGATCACCGAGATTCCAATCACGAAATCAATGAACTTCGACACCCCGGGATAATTGCTGGTGGTCATCATGGAAAGATAGTAGGCCATGGAAGTAACCACGTAGCGGTCCAGTCCCGCCTGCTTGATGGCATCCACCACTTCGTCGGCGTTCGCCGGACTGTCGAGTTTCAGATAGAAAAGCGTCGCCTTGCCCTGCGCCCCGATCAAATCCTGCATCACGCCGATCTCAAGAAACTTGCGCGCGCCCTTGCCCGGCTCGACCACCCCGGCAACGCGAAACTTGTTATTAAGGATCTCAATGCTGTCGCCCGCCTTCACGTGGTGGGAACGGGCGAAAATCTCATCCACCAGACAGTCATTCGGACTCTGGAACGGCCCCCCCTCCAGATAGCGAAACGGACCCGACAATTTTTGATAAGTCTCCGGATCGATGCCCGCGATTACTTCAATCGCGCCCTGCGTCGATACACTCTGAACCACCGGGGCGACGTCGATCACATGCGGGATCTTGGCCAACAGATTGCCCACCTTGATGGACATCGGCGAGCCAGTCAGCCCCACAATGAACGACGAGCCCGGCGGCATCACCACCACGTCGGCTCCAATGCCCGCCTGGCGCTGGCGCGAATCATTCAGCAGCCCCAGGCACAAGCCCACAATCAGCAGAATCAGTGTGACTTCGAGCGCAATCGCAACAATGCTGATCAGCGACCGCATCGGCCGGTGCGCCAGGTTCGCGACAATCATTTTGTTCATCATGATGTTGTTCGTCGTTTGCCGCCGGCTGCCTATCGGCTGCTCTCTGGGCCGGATGCGGCGCTACCCTTGTCCAAGTGCACCACTTCTACGCCAGGCGGCTGCGCCAGCGTGAACCTGTCGTCCGCCAAGGGACGATTGAGTTCCAGTTTCACCATCGTCAGCGTGATCTCGTATTCTTCCCTGGGGCGCGAGATTTCGATCTGCCAGGGAAAGCTTACTCCATGGTCGTCTCGATAATCCTCGTAGTTTGCGTCGGTGGCGATTTCTCCCTGCTCGTCATACAGAATCTGGCGGTGCGGCAGCAGGTCGCTGCGGCTGAACACGATCTTGCGGGAAAGCACCCAGCCCGTGCCAAGCTGGCGAATCACATCCAAAACATACTCCGGCCGCTCCAGCTTGTGCCCTTTGCCGTCGATGACGGTTTCTGTTTCGCTTTCCATGACCGCGAGCTCGTCCGCTGCAATCGCCCGGATCAGCAAAGCGTCGTAAATGTGTTGGGGCCGCAGATTCTCCAGCGGCTGGGTGAGGCTATGGGTCTCGATGTCGTTGCGGCCGATCACAAACCGGTTCTTGGGTGGAATCGAGAGCCTGAAGTCCCGGCCGTCGCTCACCATGTCGAATGCGGTGTTGCGGACGATCGGCATCAGCCCGATCATGCGCAACATCGCCGGCTTGCGCACCAGCACATATCCCCGAATCTGCTTGAAGTCGGTGACCTTGCCCTTCTTGGCTCCGCCCACCGAAGTATCAATATCAACCGTCGCCTGGATCGTCTGGACTTTGGCCGCCTGACTATTGACGTACTCGATCAACTCCGCTTGCGTTGCAGTCTTCACCGTGCCCGACCCGGCGGCCGGCTGGACCTTGCGCGAGCGAAATAGACAGCCCGCAAGCGGCAGCACCGCCAGCACCAGCAGGAACATACGAGATCGGTGGGCGCGAAACATTCGAGACGACGGTCGATACCTCAATCAGATGAGTATAAGCGATGGGAAGACCCGTTCTCGACTCCGCCTTTTGGCGTATCCAGATTAGGGAAGTAGAACGCTGCTGTTTCCCGTGAAGTTATGCAGTCCGCGATCGAAAGTGACCAGTGTCAAGCTGCCGACTGGGCGAAGGCCGCGAGATAGAGGAAGCGGATCCTGGACAAGTGGAGCAAGTGCTACGGCGGCAAGCGTCCGGCCATTGCTTCGAGGAAAGGCGTTTGGTGGAAGTGACCTGAAATGACACATGCTGATCAGTCAGAAGCACATCATATGCCTGCCACGCTCCGGCGGGACTTCTGACGTCATCCCACGGTTCTGTGTGTCCGGGGGCTAGACTTCCGTCACGTTGCGCAGCGCGCGATCCAGATCGGTCCAAAGATCCTCGACCGCCTCGATACCCACGCTCAGCCGCAGCAGCGTCGGAGGCAGATGCCCCTGGCCAGGAATGCCGGCCCGCCGTTCGATGGTCGACTCGACCGCGCCCAGGCTGGTGGCGTGTTGGATGAGCTGCAGTCCGGCGCACACCGCGTCGGCGGCGCGGGCATCGCCACGCACGTCGAACGAGATAATCGTCCCGAAGCCCTTGAGTTGGCGTCGCGCGGCCTCGTGAGTTGGGTGGCTCCGCAGGCCGGGATAGCGCGTCAGAGTGACGTTTGGATGGCTCGCGAGGCGCTCGGCCAGTGTCATCGCGTTGCGCTGCGCCCGCTCCAGCCGCAGTGCCATCGTCCTGGCCCCGCGAATCGCGAGAAACGTTTCGATCGTGCCGGGGGTTGCACCCGCGAGCTCCCGGGCCTCCCGCAGCGCCGCCAGCAGGTTGGCGTCGCGCACCGTCACGACGCCCCCGAGCAGGTCCGAGTGTCCACCAATGAACTTCGTCACCGATTGCACGGCCACGTCTGCCCCGAGCGCGAGTGGACGCTGATTGAGCGGGGTAGCGAAGGTGTTGTCAACACCCAGGATCGCGCCACGCTTCCGCGGTGCGGCGCAGATGGCGTCCAGGTCAGCCACCGTCAGCAGCGGGTTCGAAGGCGACTCCAGCCAAATCAAGTCGGCCACCCCGCACACTTCGATCCAACCTGAGGTGTCGGTCACCGCAAGGCGATGCACGGTCCACCGGCCGCGGCTTTGGCCAGTTCTGGCGAGTCCCGCAACACCTTGGTAGCAGTCGTCCGGCAGGGCCACGACCGAGCCCGTGGGGAGTTGATCGAAAATCGCCGCGATCGCCGCCATGCCAGAGGCGAAAGAAACCGAAGAGCCGCCTTCGAGGCCGCCGATGATCTCTTCCAGCGCCTCCCAGCCCGGCGTGCCGTCGTCGCGAGAGTACGCACGGCCCTCGCCCAGTACGAAGTTCGACGCCGGGCATGGCGGCACGTTAAGCGGCGAACCCGGGCGCCGGTCCCGTCCTGCCGATACCAGCCACGATTCGACCGAACCTGGATCACCCTGATTGCGCCCCGTCTTATTCCTCGATGTCATTGCTCGATTCTAGCGGATGGCCCTTCGATCATTCATGCCCCGGGGTCGTTTGGCCGACGTGTGTCGTCGGCAACCACTCAGGACAAGCCGTCTGACTTCACCGCGCGGCAACCGCTTTTCGATACGCTGCCACGTTGCGGTTATGCTCTTCCAGACTGCGGGCGAAACGATGGTGACTGTTCCCGTCGCTCACAAAATAAAGGTAGGGCGAGTCGGCAGGATGCATCGCAGCCTGGAGAGAAATCTTGCCCGGATTTCCGATCGGCCCCGGCGGCAGGCCGGCGTGAACGTACGTGTTGTAGGCAGAGGGAAACTTCATATCGTCATGGTGCAGCGCACCCGTGTATGCGCCTTGCAACATCTCGGCGTAAATCACGCTGGGGTCGGCCTGGAGTGGGATATTTTTCGCCAGACGGTTGTCGTAGACACTGGCCACGAGTGGCCGTTCCTCGGGCGCCGCGGTTTCTTTCTCCACGATGGAAGCCAGGACGACGGTCTTCTGCACCTCGGAAGTGAGACCGATTTCGCGGGCGACCTGACGGAACTGCTTCACCATCGCCGCCGCCATTTCTTCCATGGTCTGAGTGCGGGTGAACTCATAGGTATTGGGGAACAGATACCCTTCGAGCGACTTGGCTTCCGGCGCCAAATCTGCAATCAGCCCGGTTTGCGATTGGGCGACCTTCAGAAAATCTTCGCTCGGCCCTAGGCCCGCCTCCTGAATCGCCTGGGCAATCTCGAACATGTTAAATCCTTCCGGAATGACTACCGTGTGCACGAACACATCGCCGCGTACCAGGCGCTGGTGAATGTCCGTCGAGTTCGCGGCCTTTTCGAACAGGTACTCGCCAGCCTTGAGCGAGCGCTTCTGGTGCAGGCGGTGCCAGAGGATAAACGCCGTGGTGCTGCGGATCACGCCCGCCGACTTCAGGTCCGCGGCGATATGGCGCGTGCTGTAGCCGGGGTGTAAAAGTACAAATGTTTGCGTCGCGGGTGTGACCGGGCTATACCACGCCCAGGCCAGCCATCCGCCCACAACTGCAATCAGCAGCAGAAAAGATGTCAGGAACGCGCGCATTTCAGCTCCTAGTTTAGATGAGCGGGAGGCGAGACCCGCCATTCTTTGGTCGTTGACCATTCGTCCGACATGACCCCTGTCATCCCAGGCGCTTGCACGATTCTCTGTGTTGAAACCGAATGCCCTCGAAGGTCATCATTATCGGCAAAGGAGTTGTTCATGGCCCGCATTTCAGGATTAGAAAAGAAACAGGCGCCGTGGCACCTGAGATGGTTCTACGGCACCATGCGCAAGATGTTCGGCAAAGATCTGACTCCGGTAAAGATTCAGATGAAAGTGCCCGGACTGGTATGGGCCGGCGTCGCCGTCGAAATGTGCCTGCGGAAACGGCGGGTGCCGTTACGGCTTGCACAACTGGCAACGATTCGCACCGCTGTCCGGGTGGGGTGCCCGTTTTGAGTGGACATTAATTCTGCCGTGGGCAGAAAAGCCGGCCTGCGCGACGAACAGTTGCTGGCCGTCAGGGGAACCGATCTTTCCGTCTTCAGCGATATTGAAAAGCTGGTGATTGAACTTGCAGATTCTATGGCCGCGACTCCCGCAAATGTCTCCGACGATCTGTACCAGCGCTTGCGCGAGCGTTTTTCCGAAGAGCAACTGCTGGATCTCGGCGCTCGAATCGCTTTTGAGAACTATCGCGCACGCCTGAACCGCATCTACGATGCCGGAAGCGACGAATTGTACGTGCCCAAGGCCGCGTGATGCTGAGAATGCAAGACGGCAACTCCGCTCAAAAAGAGGCGACATGGCTCGACTACTATCGGTGAATGTCGGACTTCCGCGCGACATTGAGTGGAAGGGCCGTACTGTGCACACCGCGATCTGGAAACATCCGGTGCCTGGCCGCTGCCGGGTCGGCCGCTTGAATCTGGAGGGAGACGGTCAGGGCGACTTGGCCGGGCACGGGGGTGAGCATCGCGCCATCTTCGCTTACCAGATCGAATCGTATGGTTACTGGCAGCAGCAACTGAAGAGGACGGACTTCGTCCACGGACAATTCGGCGAGAACTTCACCATCGAAGGTTTGCCCGATGATATCGTCTGCATCGGCGATCGCTATCAGATCGGAAGCGCGCTGTTCGAGGTCACGCAACCTCGCGTTACCTGTTATCGCGTCGGCATCCGGATGAACGAGCCCCGCATGGCGGCATTGCTGACATCGAGCGGACGGCCCGGGTTCTACTTGCGCGTGTTGCAGGAAGGTGAGGTCGGTCCCGGTGATGAAGTCGTGAAAGCCGGAGAGGCGAAGGATCGAATGACTGTCGCCGAGATCAATGCCCTCCTCTATTCGCCCAATCATCCACGCGATCGACTGGAGCGCGCCTTGCAGATTGAGGCACTCTCCGCCGGGTGGCGCTCGTCGTTTGAGGCGTTGCTGCGCAGCCAGATGACCGGTAACGCGGGCCTTGTGCCGGAAGCAGCTGCGCATCCGGCTGTGCCTGGATTTCGACCGCTCCGAGTAACGGCGATCAATCCGGAATCTGCAGACGTCCTCTCATTGACGGTGCAAAGTCCGGACAGCCATCCGTTGCCATCGGCGCTGCCGGGCCAGTATGTGGTCTTGCGTCTTGCAACGTCCCCAGGCGGCCCGCCGCTCTTTCGCAGCTACTCGCTTTCGGGCCCCCTCTCGACCGAGCGCTATCGCATCAGCGTGAAGATCGAACCCAATGGGACCGCCGGAACTTACCTCCGGGAACACGTGCGGGTGGGCGATACTCTCGACGTCAGTTCGCCGCGCGGAAGCTTCATCCTCAATCCGGGAGAGCTGCCGGTGGTCCTGCTCAGCGCGGGAATCGGGGCGACGCCTGTTCTGGCAATGCTGTACGCGCTTACCGCGGCCGGCTCTGACCGGCAGGTCTTCTGGCTGCACGCGGCCCACGATCACGAGCACCATCCCTTCGCCGCCGAAGTCCGCCGCCTCATGCTCCCGCTCGCGCGTGGCCGCAGCTTTATTTGTTACAGCAGGCCGGGCTCGGGCGACAAGATGGGCGAGGACTTCGACGCTGCCGGTCACCTCTCCCGGTCGGTCTTTGACAAGGCCGGCGTTCCTCGACAGGCGGATGTTTACCTCTGCGGACCAACTCGTTTCATGGCAGACATGAAAGAGGAACTCGCGAGCTTTGGCGTGGCGCCGGAACGGATTCACATCGAAATCTTCAACGGCAGCGAGTCGATGACTCCTGGTGTCATCGGCGCTGTGGCGCGCGCTCCGCATCTGCCCAAGGACGACGCCAACACCGGGCCGCTGGTATCGTTCGCGCGCAGTGGCATCTCCGCACACTGGAAAGCGGCGGCCTACCAGAGCATTCTGGAACTGGCCGAGGCATGCGACGTCCCGGTACGTTGGTCGTGCCGGACAGGGGTTTGCCACAACTGTGAGAGCGGCTTGGTTTCCGGCGCGGTTGTCTACGGACCGGAGCCACTCGAAAAGCCCGCTGACGGCAACCTTCTGGTGTGCTGCTCACAGCCGGCCCAGGACGTCGTCATCGATCTGTGAAAGGCGGGTAGCCCCACGGCGGTAGTTCCTCTTAAATTTCGTGTTCTTTGCGAAATTCAGAGTGGGGACGCGGAGGCTGATCCAAAGCCAACCATGAGGAGGGGACGGGATCGACGCGAAACAGACGACACGAAAAGCCGTCGAACTGCCGCGGGACGTTTCCCGTTTTAAACGACTAACGACAGGTTTTCGCCTCCATCCAACTCTGCAAAATCAGCACCGCCGCCATCTGGTCCACCACTTCCCCTCTGCGCTTGATGGACATCTCGGTCTCGCGCAGCAAGCGGTTGGCCTGGGCCGACGTCAGGCGCTCGTCCCAAAGATGCACCGGCAACTTGAATCGCTTTCGCAATTCCTCCGCGAAGAGCTGCATTTTCTCCGCCTGAATTCCTTCCGCGCCGCTCATGCGCAGCGGCAGGCCCACCACAATCTCGGACACTTCGTTTTCGCGGATCACTTTCTCCAGGGCTGCCAGATCCGTCCGTTTATTGCGGCGCTGGATGGTCTCCAACCCCTGCGCCGTAATCCCCAGCAAATCGGATATCGCCACCCCGATCCGCCGGGAACCAACGTCCAGCCCCAGCACCCGTGAGAAGGTCCGTTCCGGGCCGGCGGCTAATGGTGGGTATGGCACCTCGCGATTATATGTCGCGCAGAAAGCTGGGTTTTGGTCTACGATATCCCCGGTGTTCGCTCTGGCCCGTCAGAGCCTGTGTTCATGGCGAATAACGAAATACAACTTGACCCCGGGGAACTGACCCCGTTGCAAATGGCCCCAGCTGCCAAATCGAAGTGGCACTGGGCGCTGAACATCATCGGAATCGGCGGCATCCTGGCGCTTTGCTACTACGGCGAGGCCATCCTGGCGGTCATGCTGATTTCGGTGCTGCTGGCGTTTGTGCTGGCTCCGGTGGTGGATTTCCTGTCCTGGCTTCATCTTCCCCGCGGATTGGGCGCCTTCGTTGCCTTGTTGCTTCTGATGACGGCGATCATGGCCACCGTCTACTACTCCTACAACGAAGCCGTCGTCCTGGTTCGGGACTTGCCCAAATACACCACCCGGCTTCGCGAGGACGTCATGCGCTTCACCAAACAGGCCGAAACCCTGACGTCCTTTGGCGGTGAAACGGAAGACAAAGATGTGGTCAAAGTCCGCGCTGCCACTGGACCAAGCGACCTGCTCACGCGCGGCTTCGGCTCCGCCGGCACCCTGCTGCTGGCTTGCTCTTTCGTTCCTTTCCTGACGTTCTTCATGCTGACTTGGCAGCAGCACGTCCGCTCGGCCACGGTCATGCTGTTCCCTTTAGAGAGTCGTCACACCGTTTACACCACCCTGGGCTTGATCTCGGCCATGATTCGCAGCTTCATGGTCGGCAATCTCTTGATCGGCCTGGCCCTCGGGGGCGTCAGCACCCTGATCTTCGGATTTCTGCATCTGCCGTTTTTCTATTTCGTAGGCTTCATCAGCGGATTCCTAAGTCTGGTTCCCTATATGGGTCTGTTGCTCGCCATCGTGCCGCCGGTTTTTGTCGGCCTCGGACACGTTGAAGTCGCCGACCTCCTAACCATCGTGGTCACCGTTCTGGGATTGCACATGATTGCCTTGAACGTGCTTTATCCCAAATTTCTCGGCAACCGCTTGCAGCTCAACCCGCTCGCCGTAACCATGAGCCTGCTGGTTTGGGGCAGTTTATGGGGAGCCATGGGTCTGCTGCTGGCCATCCCCATTACCGCCGCCATGAAGATCATTTTTGACCACGTCGATTCCCTAAGACCCTACGGCGCCTGGCTCGGGGAATAGGCAAACCGCTCTCCCCCATGGACTTACACGCTTCCCGCCAAAAGCCCCCCGCCTCGGCCTTTCTCTCCGACCAGAGAAGAACGGCTCAATTGCCTTTCCCTGCTGTTTTCGATAGCATTACATGGTGTTGTTCCTCAGGTTTTCTGCTTCCAGGGTGGGTCCCGCATGTTAAGTAGCGACGGCAGTTTCCACATAGGCGACAAGGTTGTTTATCCTAATCATGGGGTTGGGGTTATCGAGCAGATATCGAGCCGGACCAACGGCGAAATCGTCGAGAAATTTTATCTGCTTAAGATCAAAGCCAGCAGTCTGAAGGTCATGGTGCCCTTCCATAACGTCAATATGGTGGGTTTGCGGCGCGTGATCAAGAATGGCGACATCCAGAAAATCGTTGATTTTCTTCAGGATGGCTCCGCTGACAGCAATGCCGACTGGAAATACCGCTACAAGGAAAATTCCGAGCGCATGCGTACCGGCTCTCTGCTGGAGGTCGCGGTGGTTTTGAAGGGCCTGATCGCGCTCAACCAGGCCAAGGCGCTTTCCTTTCGAGAAAAGAAAATGCTGGAGCGGGCTCGATATTTATTGGTGAGCGAGTTGGCTATGGCTAAGAATTGCGAAGAACCGATGATCGAAGATCTGCTCACCAAGGCCCTGAGCAAAAATGGCCTGCGTTTCCCGGAAGCTTCTGAGTTCCAAGCCTAAAAAGAATTAACCACAAAGGGCACTAAGGTACACAAAGGAAATGCTTGGCCATAGCCCTTTGTGGAGCCTTCTGTCCTAAGCCTGCCCTGAGCGAAGCTGAAGGGTGGTTGATTGCTTTCCGAGGTTTATAATTCTTCTCGCATGACCGAGCTGATCAAAAAGAAGCTTCAGGACGAGATGAACGCGCTTGAACACGAGCTGGTTCATGAGCTTCCGAAAGAGATCAAGCGTGCCGTCGCGCTCGGCGACCTTAGCGAAAATGCCGAATATCACATGGCCAAGCAGCGCCAGGAGTTCGTCAAGGCCCGGCTGCGCCAGCTCGGCAAGCGCATGGCCGATTTGTCCCTGATCAACATGGACAACATTCCCAAGGACAAAGTCGGGCTCGGTTCCACGGTCAAGATTTACGACAATTCCAAGAACGAAGAAATGGAATACAAGCTGGTGACCAGCGAAGAATCCGACGTGGCCACGGGAAAGATTTCGACTAGTTCGCCCATCGGCCGCGCGCTGCTCAACAAGAAGGTCGGCGACACCGCCACGGTGGTGACTCCCAACGGCAAGCGCGAGCTGGATATTCTGACATTGAGCACCATCCACGACGAGGCTGGCGCCTGATGGCAAAGACCTGGACGAGTGCGTTCGGCCGGGCTTGCGGCAAATTGCTGCACATCATCGTGCGCTGGCTGGCGTTGTCGCGGATCAATCCCAATGCGCTGACGTTTATGGGATTGGTGGTCAACACCATCGCCGCCATTCTTTTCGGATACGCCAACAGCGAAAATCAGGCGCGCCTGCTCTTCTACGCCGGCCTGGTTATCATCGGCTCCGGCTTCTTCGATCTGGTGGATGGCGAGGTGGCCCGCGCCACGAATCGGGTTACGCGCTTCGGCGGCTTCTTCGATTCCGTCATCGATCGCTACAGTGACGCTTCCCAGTTCCTCGGGCTGCTGGTGTTCTACGCTCGCGGCGAGCGTTTTGCGTACGTGGTGCTGACGGCGTTCGTGATGGTCAGCGCCATCATGGTCAGCTACACCCGCGCCCGCGCCGAGTCGCTGATCGGCTCCTGCCGCGTGGGATTTCTCGAGCGTCCGGAACGGCTGGTGCTGGTGATCATCGGAGCACTATTCAACCGCATGGCGCCGGTGCTGTGGCTGATCGCCGTGCTCTCTACCATTACGGTAATTCACCGCATGCGCTACACCTGGACGCGCACCCAAGATGCGCCAGTCGGGGCTAAGGGTCAAGCCGCGTAGATGAACCACGTGGGGACGGGCCGCCTCGGCCGTCCAAGCGGAGCGAAGCTCCGCGGGAGTTTCCATCCACCGAGCGCAGTCGAGGGGACCTGCTGCTGTCCTTTCCCTATTCCGAACCGACGCCCAAAATAATTCTTCGATGTCAGCAATTCGCAGCTCCCACACCCATACAATCTGTTCAGCAGACAGCGTTTGGAGGGTGTTTCCAGTGGGTACTGGACGCCGTTTGCGAAACGGTCGAGTGGCTAATCAGCCACTAGGGTTCGATTCCCTCGCCCTCCGCCCGTCACTCGACTATATGAAATGTGCTTGACAATGCCGCTCGCAGAGTTATCCTAGACATGTTTCGCAAACGGCGTCGAGTATCCAGTTCCAGCCCCGGCTGATTACCGGGGCTTTCGTATTTGGAGCTGTCATCCCGAGCGAAGCGGGTGTCGCGCATCGCGCGACGCCCGCGAGTCGAAGGACCCCAACACCGTCGGAAGCGGCAAGAATGCTGCGAGGCATTCTCCCTGCGGCCCGTACAAAGCGCGGAGAGAACTCCCCGCATCGCCACTACCACCGCACGCAGGCAAGAGGTCCTTCGACTCCGTGAATGCTCCCCTTCGCGAAGCCTTCCCTCCGCTCTGGATGACAGGTTGGTGAGGCGTGAAAGAACACCGCTACTACGTCTACATCGTCGGCAGCAACACCGGCACGCTCTACATCGGCATGACCAACAGCCTCGACCGCCGCATGCTCCAGCACCGGAGTGGAGAGATCGCGGGCTTCGCCAGCAAGTACCACTGCGACCGGCTAATCTACTACGAGAGTTTCGATGACGTCCACAACGCCATCGGCCGCGAAAAGCAATTGAAGGGCTGGAGCCGGGCAAAGAAAATCGCTTTGATTGAATCGACGAATCCACGGTGGACGGACCTAGCCGAAAAGCTGGGAGCCAAGATACTGTTCGCCGGACAAGCAATCAAAGACCAAAAGTGACAATAGCGCAAAACTGTCATCCTGAGCGAAGTGGGCGTCGCACGCCTTACGCGACGCCCGCGAGTCGAAGGACCGCATACCCGCTGGCACCACTTCGCGGTTTACATCATCCGTAGTACATCCTGCCGGTGCAGGCGGTACTGGACTGCGGCAACCGAGCCCTCCATTTCATCCCGGCGAGGAAGGCGCATCGCCAAGCGCCGTACAAGGAAGCCTGGCATTTGCCACAGCATCGGCGGCGGGTGGGGGATGGCGCGGGGTTGGCTAAGCGGGATGGGGATGGGGTTTAGCTGCGAACGTCGAGTTCAACGTCAAAGGCCGCGGGCGGGGGCGCCCGCGCTACACGCCCGCGCTACACGGGCGCGCTACTTGTATCTTTCTTTCATTAACTCTGCGATCGACGCGTAGGCTTTCGCCAGCGTCTTTTCATCCGGCAAAAACACTATCCGGAAATGTTGGCTGCCAGGCTTTTGGCCGAAGCCGGAGCCGTGTACTACCATGACGTACTTTTTCAGGATCAGTTCTTTGACGAAGGCTTCGTCGGCGTCGGGGATGTCGAGGCGCGGGAAGGCATAGAAGGCGCCGCGCGGCGGCACGCAGCTTACGCGCGGGATGGCATTGCAGGCGCTGACCGTGAGATCACGGCGGCGTCGCAGTTTTTGGCAGACGATGGGCAAATGGTCTTGCGGGCCTTCGAGCGCGGGCCGGATGGCGTACTGCTCAGGATGGTTCGCCGAAAGCCGCGCCCGCAGCAGCTTCTGGATGCCCTCCTTGTAGGGAGCCACGGCGGCTGCGTCGCCGCTGACAATGCCCCATCCGATGCGCCAGCCGGGGGCGAGATAGTTTTTCGACAAGCCGCCGAAGGTCACGCAAGGAACGTCGGGAGCCACGGCGGCGAACGCGACGTGCCGGCCGTCGTCATCAAGAATCAGCTTGTCGTAGATTTCGTCGGCGAAGACGACCAGGTTGTGGCGGCGGGCCAGCTCGGCGATTTCTTCCAGCATTTTCCCGGTGCAGAGCGATCCGGTGGGATTGTTGGGATTGATCAGCACGATGGCGCGAGTGCGGGGGTTGATTTTCTTCTTCAGGTCGGCGAGGTCCGGCTGCCAGGCGTTCTCTTCGTCGAGGTAGTACGGATTCAGCGCGATGCCCAGCTTGGCCAGCACTGCGGAATAGAGCGGATAGTCGGGACAGGGTGTGAGCAGGTCTTCTCCGGGATTGAGCAATGCGGTCAGGCAGACGTCGACCGCTTCGCTGGCTCCGGTGGTAACGAAGATGTCCTGCACCGTGGTGATGCCCTTGCGGGCGGCTTCTCCGCGGATGGCTTCGAGGGCCTCTTTGATTCCCTGCGAGGGGGCGTAACCGTTCTTGTTGTCGCGCATGGCCTTGGCGACGGCTTCGACAATGTGCGCGGGAGTTTCGAAATCGAAGATGTTGGGGTCGCCTACGTTTAGCGGAAGAACTTTGTGGCCCTGCTTGATGACTTCGTCGGCTACGCAGGCCAGATCACGGATGGCGTAACGGACGTTATCCAGGCGGCTGGCGGCCAGGATTTCATGGGTTTGAGCGATGGGCATATGCACTCCCGAGAGAAAGAATACGCGGAGAACGTTGAGAAAATCAAAAGCTTAACCACAGGGGGCACAGGGGTACACAGAGGAAACTTCGAACTTAATCTGTGTTCCTCTGTGTCCCCTGTGGTTTAAAGGTCTTACTCTCCCCGATCGATCTGGGCTCTTTGCAGCTTGTCGGAATAATCCACATAGACTGCTTTCCACTGGCTGAAAAAGTCGATGGCGCCGATGCCGCCTTCGCGATGGCCGTTGCCGGTGGACTTCACCCCTCCGAAGGGGAGATGCACTTCGGCTCCGATCGTGGGCGCATTGATGTAAGTGATGCCGGCATCGAGGTCGCGGATGGCGCTGAAGGCCCTGTTGACGTCCTTGGTATAGACCGAGGAGGACAGGCCGTACTCGATGTTGTTGGCTATTTCGATGGCGTCTTCCAGATCTTCACAGGGGATGATTGAGACTACCGGGCCGAAGATTTCTTCCTGAGCGATGCGCATTTTGGGATCGACGTCGGCGAACACGGTTGGCTCCATGAAATAGCCATGGGCGAAGTTGCCGCTGGCGAGGCGACTACCGCCGCACTTGAGGCGGGCGCCTTCAGCTTTGCCGATTTCGACGTATTTAAGGTCTGTGTTGAGCTGGTTTTCGTTGACCGCTGGGCCCATCTCGGTGGATTCGTCCAGGCCGTTGCCGACTTTCAGGCGCCGGGCGCGTTCTACATAGCGCTCGATAAAGTCGCTGTAAACGCCCTTCTGGACGATGATCCGGCTGGTCGCGGTGCAACGCTGGCCGGTGGTCCCGAAGCCTCCCCACAAGCCGCCTTCGATGGCGAGGTCGAGATTGGCGTCGTCGAGCACGATCATGGGATTCTTGCCGCCGAGTTCGAGCGAACAATGCTTGAAGCGTTTTGCAGCCACCTGGCCGACGATTTTGCCGACTGCGCTTGAGCCGGTCAGCGACACAGCTTTCACATCGGGATGTTCGGCCAGCGGGGCGCCGACTTCGGGGCCGAAGCCGGTGACGATGTTGATCACACCTTTGGGCAGACCGGCGTCGACTAACGTGCGCACTAAATTAAAAGTGGACAGCGGAGTATCCTGCGCCGGTTTGATGACGCAAGTGTTGCCGCAGACGATGGCCGGCAGCAGCTTCCACGATGGAATCGCCATGGGGAAATTCCATGGCGTGATTAGGCCGCAGACGCCGAGCGGCTGGCGGATGGCCATGGCAAATTTATTGGGCAGCTCGGAGGGAGTAGTGGGACCGAACATGCGGCGGCCTTCTCCGGCCATGTAATAGGCGGTGTCGACGGCTTCCTGCACGTCGCCGCGAGTTTCGTCGAGCACTTTACCCATTTCGCGGGTCATGTCGCGGGCAAATTCTTCTTTGCTGCCGGCCAGTATCTCGGCGGCGCGATAGACGATTTCAGCGCGGCGCGGGGCGGGCACGAGCCGCCATTTCTTGAAGGCGTTCTTGGCGGCTTCGACAGCGGCTTCGACGTCGCCGGATGCGGACTTCTGGAAGATGCCGACTACGTCGCGGGTGTCGGCCGGGTTGCGATTTTCAAAGGTCTCACCGGTCGAGGTTTCGACCCATTCGCCATCGATGAAATTCTTGTAAACCTTGGTGCGGGTGGCCGTGCCCAGAATGGTGGGGCCGGTCAGAACGTCGGTTGCCATGAAATCCTCCTAAGAGTGCGGGGAACTTGGGAAAACTATGATGTTTCTATGCTACAGGGGCGGGGCGACGGGCGGCAAGGCGGATCACTGAGACAGGCCGACACGGCGCAGCAGGTCCTGGAAGCGCGGGTCATCGCGCAGGGGATCGAAGAGAGGGTCGACCTTGATGGCGATCAAACTACTGGAGCGCTGAGCGTATGCCTTTTCGAGAAACGACATAGCCTCGCTGTTGTTGCCCACACAAACATATGCGATGGCAATCTCCATGGGATCGACGGGCCGGTCGCGGCTCAGTTCGAGGAGTTTGCCGAGCGCACGTAGGGCTTCCTGGTTTCGTCCGACACGGCCATAGACGGTGGCCAATTCCGTCCAATACCAGGGCGAATTAGTGGGGGGCACTGCTTCCAGAGCGGCAGCCACCTCAGCAGCCATCCCCTTCTCAACGTAGGCCTGGCGAATCATTTGGGCACGTGAGAAGTTCGGATCCATATCGAGCACTGCGCGGAATTGCACAATTGCCCGGTCATATTGCCGGGCGTAGAGCAGAATTACGGCGTTATCAGAGGCGATGATCAGGGACAAGGGGTCCAGCTGCCGGGCGTGCTCGCTCTCGCGCAGCGCCTCCTCGAAGCGGCCCTGCCACATCAAATGTTCGGCGTACCATTGATGAGCCGTGGAATAGTTTGCGTTTATGTCAATGGCGCGCTTGAATTCCTTCTCCGCGGTTTGCCAGTCGAAGTCATAATTCTGAACCACCAACGCCAGGGCGGTGTGGGCTTCCGGCAGGCCGTCGTCAAGCTCCACGGCGCGTTGGGCCGCGGTTCGGGCTCGAGACATGAATTCGCCCGATGGGACTCCGCTATAGCCGCCAATCAAGGCATAGGAATCTGCCAAGCCAGCATAGGCCCGCGCATTCTTGGGGTCTTTGACGGTAGCCTGTTTAAAGTATTTGATTGCTTGCTGAAATCCCTCCGTATTTCTTTTGTTCCAGAAATACAGGCCTTTTAGGTAGAGGTCATAGGCTTCAGATTCGGGCGGAGAAATCTGACTTGGTGTGGGAGCGATCGGCTTGTGGTTGCCGAGGGCAATCTGGATCTCGTCGGAGATTTCGCGCGCGATTTCGCTTTCTACCGTCAATAAACCATTGACCTGACGATCATATTGCTGTGCCCAGAGGTGAGTCTGGTCTTTCACCTGAATGAGCTGGGCCGAAATGCGTACCCGGTCGCCATCACGCCGAAGGCTTCCCTCCAGCACGTATTGGACTCCCAGGCTTCGACTGATCTCGTCCAACGATTCCTGGCTATGCTTGTAGTGCATCACGGAGGTGCGGGCGATTACTCCCAAGTGCCCAGGATCGAGTCTGCCAAGCTGGGTAATCATTTCTTCCGTCATGCCGTCGCTGAAGTAGTCTTGTCCGGCATCGCCGGTGAGATTTTCGAACGGCAGGACCGCGACCATGGTTCGCGCGGGCACCGGATGGGAGCGAAGGTGCGGTTCAATCGCTTGAAAGTAGGCCACCGAGGCAATAGCCAATGCGACGGCAGCACTAAGAACGATGGTCAAGAACCTTGAATCGGACTTCTTCCTTTCCGGGGCCGACGCCGCAAGAGCGGGTGCGACGGCCGGAGCCGATCCGTTTGGCGCAGTCTCCACAGTGGAAATACTGCGCGTTTCGACCGGCGCGAGGAACCTATACCCCTTGCTAGTGACGGTCTGAACAAACTTTGGTTGCTCCGCGTCATCACGCAGTAACTGACGGATCTTGCTGATGGCGCCATTGATGCTGTTGTCGGTATCCAGGAAGACGCCTTTTCCCCAGATTCGTTCGACAATCTCTTCTCGCGTAACCAACTCTCCCCGGCGTTCTATGAGGAGGATCAACAATTCCATGGGAATAGGCTTGAGCTTGAGGGGAATTCCCGCCGAGCGCAACTCGAACGCCCGCGCGTCCAGTTCGAAATCCTCCCCGAACTTGACGGAATCCGGTAAGGCAATGGATCTGGGTACCACGGTGGAAAATGCTCCCAATGGAACGGGATTCTACAACGATTTCCGGCGTTCGTAGCAAGTTATTTAGCATCTGCCACTTACGCGCTAATACAAAATCAATGAAAGGTTAAGTTCGCGGCTATGGCCTGGCGGCCACGGTTGAGGCACTATGCCCGGCGAACTCGCGAGAGTGTGCCCTGCTCTTGGGTGGAATGGAGAATCTCATGAAGCGACGTACGAACCTGGTTTTCGACCTTCTGTTTGGGCTGCTGTTGGTGGCGGCAGTAGCGCAGGCTCAGTTGATCGACAACAATCAGGCGCCGAACACTGCCAAGGCCGGCATCAACAAGGCTTTACAGGACGAAATTGGGGCCGGGAGGGGCGACGTCATGACCCCTGGTTCCTCCATTTTCATCATTAACCGGGATCCTTACCGTTCGGTTCGTCGTGGACGTCAACTCTTTCAGCGCAAATTTACCCGCGCTCAGGGACAGGGCCCCAATGAGGGAGACGGCGTGGGTGACATCAACACGAACAACGGCATCGGCGCAGGATTGAGCGATAGCTGCGCCTCTTGCCATGGGCGGCCACGGGGTTCGGCTGGAACCGGGGGCAACGTGGACACCCGGCCCGACAGCCGCGATACCGGCCACCTTTTTGGTCTTGGTCTGAAAGAAATGCTGGCGGATGAGATCACCACAGATCTGCGCAGCATACGCGACCTGGCAATTGCCCAAGCTGAACAACATCATCATCCGGTCACCAAAAAGCTGCTGAGCAAGGGAATTCAGTATGGCAGTATCACCGCAAATTCAGACGGGTCAGTGGATACGTCGAAAGTATCGGGAGTGGATGCGGACCTGCGGGTGAAACCTTTCTTTGCTGAAGGATCCACCATTTCGATTCGTGAGTTCATTGTTGGCGCCTTGCATAACGAGATGGGTCTTGAGGCATCGTCTGATCCCGATTTGCTGGCCGCCAGCGCCGGGGGCCGCGTGGTCACACCGTCGGGCATGGTTCTGGATGGCTCGAAGGACAAGATCAAAGCGCCTCCTCCGCCGGACCCGGAAAACGGGAACGAGATTGATCCGGCGATCGTTGACCATCTGGAGTTTTACCTGTTGAATTATTTCAAGCCCGGACACGGCGCGCAGAATACCGCCACCGACGCCGGCCGCAAGGTATTCGCGAAGCTGGGGTGCGCCTCCTGCCACATTGCCGATCTGGCGATCAACCACGACCGCCGGGTGGCCGACGTAGAAACTGCTTACGATCCCACCAATGGCCTCTTTAATACCCTGTTTGCCAGTGCCACCGTTCTTTACCAGGACATTAAGGACGGTAGCGGCTATCCAGACTTGAAGGTGCCCCTGGGAAATTCGTTCGTGGTAAAAGACATTTTCACTGACTTTAAACGGCACGATCTGGGAACGAACTTTTATGAGCGCAACTGGGACGGTACAATCCAGACCCAGTTTTTGACGCGAGCGCTGTGGGGGGTGGGCACGACAGCGCCGTATGGGCATGACGGACGCAGCAACAGCCTGACCGATGTTATTTTGCGCCACGGCGGTGAAGCCCAGGCGTCGCGCGATGCGTTTGCAGCCCTGAGCGTTGGCCACGTCAACGACCTGCTGGTGTTTCTGAACTCCTTAGTGCTGTTTCCTCCGGATGATACGGCTTCCAATCTCGATCCAGCGGACCCGACCAAGCAATACTTTCCGCAGTTCGGGCATGGCAGCATCAAGTTAACCGTGCTGTTTAACGACCCAACGGACCCGGAGTAAGGTTCTTCAACTACTAGCCAAACGAAACCCCAATGTGGGCGGGCCAAACTGGAGCCCGCTCACTTCCCCGTCCATTTGCGAAACCCGCTTTCCCGAGGGCGAGACGCGTTTGCCGACAGCCGGCGCGGGGCGCCGGGGCTAATTCGTCACGTCTTTGATGTGCGTTGCTATGTGCCACTGGTTGCCGAAGGCGTCTTTTACGCCTGCGCTGCGGTCGCCGTAGGCTTGGTCGACGGGCTCGGAGATGGAGGTGGCCCCGGCTTGCAACGCGCGCTGGTAAACCTGGTCGCAGTCGGAAACGTACAGGTAGAACATTGACGGCATCGGCTGATAAGGCCCATTGGCTTCGCCCAGTTCGACCACCGAGCTCCCCACGCGGATTTCTGCGTGGTGAATGACCCCTTCGGGGGAGGCATAGCGGGCCAGCTCCTCGGCCCCGAAGGCGCGCTTCATGAAGTTGATGACCGGCTCGCCGCGCAGCGGGTGCAGGTACACGTTGACGCTGTTCAGGCGGTCTGGCACATGCCGGGCGCCTATATGCGTGGCGATATACCAGTAGTTGCCGGCAGCGTCTTTGACGGCACCGCCGCGTTCGCCATATTCCTGATCCCTGGGAGCGGAAATAGAAGTCGCTCCGGATGCCAAAGCCTTGTGATAGACGGCATCGACATCTTTTACGTACACATGCAAGGCGGTGGTGTTGGCGGTAGAGCGGAACTCGCGGCCCGGGATGCCTCCGCCAATCATCAGCATAGAATCGCCGATTCTCGCCTCGGAATGCAGGCCGCCGGCTGAGCCGACAGTGCGAAATACCTCTTCGGCGCCAAAGACCTGTTTTACGAACTCGAGCAGGGCCGGGCCATCCTCCGCCACCAGGTAGGGCGTGACGGTGCGATAGCCTTTGGGAATGGGATCGACGGAGGGTTTCTTCATCATCTGCTGCCGAATCGGTTCAAAGCGGCGATGCATTTCCTCGACCGAAATTTCCTCCTTCACCGTGGCGATGGTCCAGGTATAGCCGAACGGATCAGTGACCTTTCCTGAGCGGTAGCCGTAAAACTGGTCTTCGACCTGGGCGGTGAGTGTGGCGCCGGCGGCGACGGCCTGCGCAACCAGGGCGTCGGAGTCCTCCACAAAAAGCTCGATGCTCACCGGCGAACCACCCAACGCGAGTGGGCCGGGCATGCCATAGTCCGGAGATTCATCGGCCAGAAAGATGACAGCGTTACCGATCTGGATTTCTGCGTGCGGCAGGCCGAGCTCATTTTCGAAGCGCAGGTTCTCCCGCGCACCGAAAGCTTTCTTATAAAACTCAATGGCAGCGGAAGCATTGTTGATGCGAAGCCGCGGAGCGGCGGTCTGGCGAACTCGGGTCACGGTTTCAGTTGCAGTTGTCATAGATGATTTCCCTTTCAGATCAGATTTCAAACGCGCGCGAAAATCGGGCCGGGGCAGCGTGGTCAACTGCGCCGCGATGCGGGCTAGGGACGCCAGGCGAGGGTCCGCCGGCAGCGCCGCATCGGGATGCAACAGGAGGCTGTTCACCACCTGGTCGAGTTCTTCAAATCGGCTGTGCTTAGCCATTCTTGCCACCAGACTTCCTGACTTCTCGCATAAAGCTTGGCGTCTTTCTTGGTTTGCCAGTGTTTACTGCATCGAATCCGCGGCGCAGATTTTCCAGACCTCGAAATTGCAGTTGTTTGACGGCGCCCTCACTGCGCCCCAGATGCAGCGCAATTTCACGGATGCTTTTCTGCTCGGCGAAGCGGAGAACGACAACCTGCCGTTGATCTTCCGGCAATTGATCGACCAGCCGGAACAGTCGGGCTCGATCGTCCACTTGTTGAAGACCCGGCTGGGTGCTGAGTTCGGGCGGATCGTCAACCGCCAGCTCGCGGCCATGCCGTTTTGAACGATCGACGATCGCATTCACGGCAATCCGCAGCAGCCAGGCCCCGAAGGGCACGCCCCGCCATTCGAAGCGAGTGAGATTGGCGAGCGCTTTATGAAATACGTCGGAAGTCAAGTCTTCGGCGGCGTCGCGGTCGCCGACCCGCCGCGCGATGAAGGCATACACCCGCTCAAAATGAATTTCATAAAGGTCCGCGAAGCGCGCCGGATCCTTTTGGGCAGCTTCCACCAGCAGACGCTCTTCCGTCTGCTCCGGGGACTGCCGCGACGCCGGTGCTCTCGCCACCATGATTGTCCTAACTTTATAAACTGCCGGAGAGGGAAAAGGTTACGGGGGCGAAGAAACTCGGGTGCCGCTGGCTAATTCCCTGAGCGGGAAGGAAATCTACGGGGCCTTTCAGACTCGCACGAGGGGGTTGGCTCGAATGAAAGGCCCCATCTTGGGGGACCACCCTTTTACAACGATTTGCTTAGCTTCCGGCAGCGGGAGGAATTTTGTTCCGAATTCGGAACAAAAGCAGCGGGCGCTCGAGGGGTGAGGGGTCAATTCCCGGTGGAACATTGATAACACATGGGTTAGTGACAGCCAACCCGGTAAAGCTTTGCAAAAGGGCTGCCGATAGCACTTACGGGAGGAGTTTCTCATGTCCACAAGCATCAACATAGTCAGCGCGCCTCACGTCAACAATCAATCCACCACAGGGGTTACCAGGCAACCTTCAACTACGAAGCCGGCGGAGAAGCCGTCCACCACCGGGCAGGACAAGGTGACCCTGCGAAGCACACAAAAAGCAAATCAGGACGGCGATCGCAGTTGATAAGTGGCAAGGTTACAAGCTTGCAGCGGCACGGCGAAGGGCCGTGCCGTTATTTGTTGGAGGCATCGAGCCAGGCTGGTTGTATTTGCTATTCTGGCGGGGTGAAGCTGAGCCGAGACGCCGGATTCTGGCTGATAACAATAGTGGTCACCATTCTGTTGGCTCTCATCACCTGGTTGGTTTCGCGGTAGATATTCCGCCTTCCGGACACCGATCATCGATCGGTCCGAATCGCTTGCAGGTCGTGATATAGTCCGTGCCCGTATTTTGGGGGGCAGCCTCGCGTGGTGCGCGCGCAGGAATCTCAAAGCTATCCGTTCCCCGTAACCCTTTCCCCTTCTTTTCGTTGTAGATAGAAAGCGCTGCGGATGACATTTGTCATTGCAGCGCGGTGACGATGTCCACTGGCGCGTGGAGCGTCCGCACGCGATGATTCAAGTCGAAAAGGTTGGCAGGTACGGTTGTCGGGTTTTGGGCACATCAGCTATGCTGGAAGGAATCGCAATCCCGCAGCGGGGCGTTCGGCGTTTCTCTCTATTAAAGGTTCAGGAGTTCAATCATGACCCTGGTCAGTTTTGTCAGAAAAAATGCCTTCCGCAATAAGCGCCGTAGCATTCTGACGCTTGTGAGCATCAGCTTTTCCCTGCTGCTGCTCACGGTCATGATGACCATCTGGCGGGCGTTTTATCTGTCCGATGGCAGTGCCGAGTCGGCGCAGCGTTTGATTGTGCGTCACAAGGTTTCACTGGCGCAGTTTCTGCCCATTTCCTACCGTGACAAGATCCGGGCGATTTCAGGAGTGAAGCAGGTGGTCAACGAGACCTGGTTCGGTGGGCAATACAAAGACGAAAAGCCGGAGAATTTTTTCGCGCAGTTCGGCACCGATCCACAGGAACTGTTTCAGGTCTATACCGACTTTCACATTCCCCCGGACCAGCTCGAAGCCTGGCAGAAGGATCGCGCCGGCTGCGTGGTGGACGCCGAGCTGGCCAGGAAGCATGGTTGGAAGATTGGCGACCGCATTCCCCTCAAGGGGACGATTTTCCCCTTGAATCTGGACCTTACGCTGCGCGGCGTTTATACGGCGCCGCGAGACACTCAGACCTTGTACTTCAACAACATTTATATGGACGAAGGCTACGCCCGAATCAAGGGTTTCGTCGGATTCTTCGGAGTGCTGGCGGATTCTCCACAGGCGGTGCCACGAGTGGCTAAAGACATTGACGCCACCTTCCGCAATACTGACCGGCCGACGAAATCCGAAAGCGAGAAGGCCTTCAATCTCGACTGGATTGCGATGCTAGGCAACGTGAAGGCATTTATTTTGAGCATTTGCGCGGCAGTGGTGTTTGCCACGCTGCTGGTTTCGGCGAACACCATGGCGATGTCGATCCGCGAGCGTACGCGCGAGGTTGCGTTGCTGAAGACACTGGGATTTACCCGCGGGGCGGTGTTGAGCCTGTTCATGAGCGAGGCGGTCACGCTGGCTGCGGCCGGCGGATTGGCGGGAGCGTTGGCGGGTTCAGGCTTCGTTTTCGTTTTAGAGCATGCGCCCGGGCTTGGCCTCATGCTGGCGGGGGCAAAACCGAACCTTGCCACGATTCTGGTCGCAGTGCTGGTGGGCGCGACGGTCGGCTTGGTCAGTTCGTTCGTGCCGGCCTACAACGCTTCCCGCGGAAACATTGTGGAAGGGTTGCGGCACATCGGTTAAGGCGGAGGACTTTATGGCGATTCCAATCCAGTACAACATCCGCAACCTGATGCTGCGCAAGAGCGCCACGGTCATGACCGCCCTGGGAATTGCACTGACGGTGACGACTGCGATCTTCATCATGGCGTTGCTGGCGGGCTTGAGTGCCGCATTCAAGGGCAGCGGCGATCCACTGAATGTGTTGGTGCTTCGCAAAGGAGCAACCGCGGAACTGGCGGCCGGAGGCGTGGACCGGGATGCAGTGCCGGTAATGAAAGACTTGCCGGGAGTGGCGCGCGATGCTCAGGGACAGCCTCTGGTCTCGGGTGAAGATTTGCTGGTGGTTGTACTTCCCAGGAACGACGGGACCGGCGAGGCCAACGTCACGGTGAGATTTCTTACTCCAACCGGGATTGAGATGCGTCCGGAAATCAAGCTGGTGGAGGGCAGATGGTTCACACCCGGCCAGCATGAGATTGTGGTGAGCAAGTCGATTCGCAGCCGGTTCGCCCAGGCCAACATCGGCGACAGCGTGTGGATTGGGAAAGGCCCGTGGAAGGTGGTGGGCGTTTTTGATGGCGGGGGCAGCGCGCACGACTCGGAAATCTGGGGCGACATTAATCAGCTGGCGTCGGACTTCGACCGGCCTACATTCAATTCCGTGCTGATTCGCGCAACCGACGCGGTTTCCGCCGACGCGTTAAAGAACAGGGTAAGCGGCGATCAGCGGCTCAAGCTGAACGGGATGCTGGAGACGGAGTATTGGGCCAAACAGACCAGCACCGGCAGTCCGATCAAGTTTGTGGGAACGCTGGTGGCCATCATCATGGCAATTGGTTCCTGCTTTGCCGCCATGAATACGATGTATGCGGCGGTGGCATATCGTTCACGGGAAATTGCGACGTTGCGGGTGATTGGTTTTTCGCGGCCCAGCATTCTGACTTCGTTTGTTTTCGAATCGGTCTTGCTTTCGATTCTGGGGGCAGCGGTGGGGATTCTGTTGATGCTGCCCTTTAACGGGATGACGACGGGCACCAACAATCCGGTGACCTTCAGCGAAGCAGTTTTCAGTTTGCGGATGACGCCTGGGGTGGTGATTTCCGCGGTGGTATTTGCCATTGTCATGGGATTGTTTGGCGGGATTGCGCCAGCCTGGCATGCGGCCCGGAGGGAGATTCTGGTTTCGCTGCGGGATTAAGATTTTTTGGGTTAGAAACGCTGGGTTATGCCACTGGACACCAAACACGCGGACTTGGAGGGCTTACGAATCGATCGCTCGGCGCCGCCGACGGGCGAGCCGGCGGGCTGGGTGCGGCGCTACATCATCATTGGCATCGCGTTGGTGGCGGCGTTGAGCCTGGCTACGTTGGCTTACCGGCTGCTGTCGCCTGACGTGCCGGTGGTGGAAGTTGTCCGCGCAGCCGCGGAAGACAGCCCCGGAAGCGGCGGTTTGGTGCTCACCGCAAGCGGGTATATTGTCGCCCATCACAAGATCAACGTGAACTCCAAGGTGACCGGGCGGGTGGCGTGGATTGGCGTGGAAAAAGGCGACCACGTGAAAGAGGGCCAGGTGCTCGTGCGCCTGGAAGACCAGGAATTTCGCGCTCAGTATGAGCAGGCCAAGGGCGCGGCTAATAATGCCCGGGCTTATCTCGATGAGTTGAAGAATGGCTCGCGGCCGCAGGAGATTGCGCAGGCGCAGCATAATCTGGACGAAGCGCGAGCGACGCTAGCGAATGACAAGATTACGCTGGACCGGAATCGCGAGCTGTGGGGCCAGGGTGTGGTTTCAAGGCAGGCCTTCGACGACGCAACCGCCAAATTTGACGCCGACCAGCAACGAGTCGATTCGCTTCAGAAGGCATTCGAACTGGCAAAGATTGGGCCGCGTCAGGAAGAAATCACCCGGGCCCAGGGGGCATTGTTACAAGCCGAGGGCCAGGAGGCATACGCCAAGTCGTGGCTGGATGCCACCGTGATTCGCGCTCCGGTGACGGGAACGATTCTGGAACGAACGGCGGAGAAGGGTGAACTGGTGACGGCGCAGTTTGCCAGCGGCGCGGAAGGCGGACCGCAAGGCCAGGTGGTGGCGCTGGCTGATCTCAACGATCTTCAGGTGGAACTCGATATTGCACAGGATGACTTCGCCAAGCTATCCCCGAAACAAAAGGCCGTGCTCTCGGTGGATGCTTATCCTGACCGCAAGTACGACGGCGAGATCCACGAGATTTCTCCGGAGGCCAACCGGCAAAAGGCTACGGTGCAGGTGAAAGTACAGATTCTGAATCCGGACCAGTATTTGCGTCCGGAGATGAACGCAACGGTAAAATTTCTGGCGGATGAAAGCAAGAGGGCGGCGGGGACGCAGCCGTCGGGGGTACTGGTGCCGGCAACGGCGATTCGGGATCGCAGTGGCAGGAAGATCGTGCTTCTGGCGTTTAACGGCAAGGCGCTCGAACGCGAGGTTCACGTCATCTCGCAGCGCAGCGACGGTTTTCTGGTGCAGGGTCTGGTGGGAGGGGAAAGCGTCATTGCCACTGCTCCGGCAAGTTTGAAGGACGGCGACAAAATCAAGATCAAGGGACAGTCATGAGCACAGCGACAATGACCGATACGGCTACGCAAACCAAAGTGGTGCAGGTGCGCAACGTGAGCAAGATTTTCAAGCGCGACGCATTTGAAGTGCGGGCGCTTGACGATGTATCCATCGAAATCGCCGGGGGAGAATTCATGGCGCTGATGGGCCCCTCGGGCTCGGGCAAAACGACGCTGCTGAATATGATTGCCGCCATTGACCGCCCGACCTCGGGCGAGCTGCTGGTGCTGGGCAGCAACGTATTCAGTTTCAATGACGGCCAAGCGGCGCGTTGGCGCAATGAGCATATTGGCTACGTGTTCCAAACTTTTAACCTGATTCCTGTACTGACCGCGTTTGAGAATGTGGAGTTGCCTCTTCTGCTGACCAAGTTGAACGCGCAGCAGCGCCGCGATCATGTGATGACGGCGCTCAAGCTGGTCGGACTGGAGGAGCGGGTGAATCATCTTCCTAAGCAGCTTTCCGGCGGGCAGGAACAGCGGGTCGCCATCGCCCGTTCGATTGTGAGTGATCCGACTCTGCTGCTGGCGGACGAGCCAACCGGGGATTTGGACAGTCATTCGGCGACCGAGATTCTCGAGATTTTGAAGAGATTAAACGAAGATTTCCACAAGACGATCGTCATGGTCACGCACGATCCCCATGCCGCCTCCTACGCTCATGTGACCCGGCACCTGGAAAAAGGCATGCTTTTGCCGGCTTAGCGGAACCTCGTAAGTTATTGCGTTGTTTACTTTTATGTGATCTCGGCCCAACGCCGCAGTTAGGTTGGCGACCGTCGGTCAGCGGGGAGCGAAGCGTTCCGGCGCCGGAAAACATCCTAGCCCGGCCTTAAAAACAAATCTCCGATTGGCCCCCGTAACGCCCTCTGACGCGCTATCCTTCTGTGCCAATAGAGGACTCCCCCAAAGTCTTAGTAGCACTCCGGGGAAGACCAATCCACACAAAAAGGAGAGCACCATGAAACGTACGATGCACGCAATTGCATTGGCAGCGGCAGTGATGTTGGCGGTTTGCGCGACCCCGGCTTTGGGCGAAGGCCCTGGGCCGCCGCCGGATTGGCCGCCGAAGGCGCATGTGGCAGCACCTGTAACGCCGTCGCTGTTCGCATCACCGATTCACTTGCTGTAGTGAGTGGCTGGTTACCCAAAGAGAAACTTGCCTTGGTGGCTTGTGAGCGGCTGAGTTAAGCTGCTCACAAGCCCATGGATTTGTGGAATCTCATCCTGTGGTGGGGAGCCATTCCGCTGCAGATGGTACTGTTGTACGTGTTGGTCCGAAAGCGAAGTTTCCGGACCTTCCCGTGGTTCTTCGCCTACACAGCTTTTGCAGTCACCGCCGGCATCGGTCGCTTCCTCATTCGCAACCACCATTCGGGCTACTCGAGGGTTTACTGGGCTACCGAGGCAATTTACCCACTGCTCGGAATCGCAGTGATGTATGAAGTGTTCCGCAATGTATTCCGGAATTTCAGCCGGCTTTGGTGGTTCTCCGCGATATTTCCTCTGGTCGTGCTGCTGTGCCTGGGATTGACCATTTCAAGAAGCCTTTCTGTGCCGAGCGGGGTGCAGACTGGACCGGCGGCGTGGATATTGGGAGCCGAGATGGGAGTGAGGCTGCTGCAAGTGGCCATGTTTGCACTGTTGGTAACCCTGGTCCTGCTTTTTGGGCTGCGCTGGCGGCAGCAAGCATTCGGCATTTGTGCAGGTTACGGGTTGTTTGCGAGTGTGGCGCTGTTGACTACCACCGAATTTTACGAATTCGGAACAAGATTTAAATTTTTATGGGGATTGGTGTCGGTTATCACTTACAGTATGGCTGTCTTGATTTGGCTTTGGTATTTCAGCGTTCCGGAAAAGGCAGAACTTCCCCGGGCTGAAGAGCCTCCTGTATCGGCGCAGGAAATGGACCGTTATAAAGAGATTGTACGGAGGGTTCGGCGACCATGATGGTAACAATTCTGTGGAACTTGATTGCTAGCGCCGGCTTCATGAGCTGCATCGTGGTTGCAGCCTGGATTTGGTTTCATTTCCCCGATCGCACGGCCGACGATGTGGTCGATTTCCTTCTCCCAGTAGACCTGGAAAAGGCGGAGAGCCTGCTTGATGCCAGCACCGAAACCCACCTGCGTTGCGACCTGAGCCGCAGGGAGTTTCGAAAATTACAGCGCAAGCGCATTCATCTGTATGTGGCCTTCGTGCATAGAATGGCGCACAACGCCGCAGTGCTGATTGACTGGGCCAACCGTGAAGTGGAAGGCGGCGACGAGCAGGCGGCGGTCATGGCCCGCGATCTACAGCAAATCGCGGTGGAAGTACGCCTGTATTCCTTACTGACCTTGATCAAGCTGAGATTGTGGCTATTGATCCGGCTGGATTCCTGGCAAGTGCTGCCGGCTCCGAGTCTCTACGACGTAAGGGAGGTGGGGGGAATTCTGGGTCTCGAAAGCTACGACCGCCTGAAAACCGCCGCCAGCTTCCTTTTCTTGGAGATCGGCCGGCAGAATTTCGACGAGTTGCTGCACAATCTCTGAAGCGGGGCGTAAGCTCGGCGCGGCTTACCGCTTTGAACCGAGCCCGGCACGCCGGGAATCACAGTTCGGAAACGGGCTGTGCCGGTGTGGAAACAGACCCGAAATTGCCGGGCGCGGGCTCCGAAACCCACTGCCAGGCGCGCCGTCCGTTTTCCCGAACTTCGCTCTGTGCCTCTCCGTAGTCCACCAGCCGGTTCAGCACCGTGGTCACTGAAGCCAGCGGATCCTTGTGGCGCAGCAATACCGCGGGCATGCGCTCCTGGATGCGCTGGCACACTTCGCGTACGCTGAGCGCGCGTCCCGCTTCCATCAACACCATGCGACAGGCTTTGGTGAACCCGGGCTGGCGTCCTCCGGTCTTGCGGTCCACCAGTTCGAGGAGATCTTCGGACAGGATTTCATCCCCAAACAAGTTCGCCAGTCCAGAGATGGTTTGCTTCAAGGTGCCGATGCGTTTCATGATGTCGGCGCGTTGCCGCATGAGCTGACGCAATTCTTCATGAGCGGCTTTGACGACTTCGTGAACATGAGAATCGCTATTGAGAAGACTTCCGTTGCCTGTTCCGTTACTGCCATTTCGAGCGTCCTGCATGACTGCCTCCCAGACCGGTTCCGGAGTGGGTGCCCAGCCACTTCTGCCTTGGCGCCAACCACTCCGCTCTTGCGGATACGCAAACGCGCACGCGATCGTTCCCCAGAACCATTTCTACTGCGAAACCGCACATTTCATGTCCGCTTGTGGGACGAAATGCGCGACTGGAGCCCGTCTAACCTATTGATAACTTAGACGCAATCTTTCAGAAAAGGTTAATTGGGTCAGCCAAATGATTGGGACGAACGGCGGGCTTGGCGAGGAGAAATGGGAAGCAAGTACCTTCAGCGGTCAAGGTGAGGCTATGGGCTTCAGCTAGAAAGACAGACTCAGGGCCGATTCACGGGGCGGGCTTGGCGATTTCTCCCGGAGAGGACGTATCTCTTCGGGCCTTGACAAACCCGCTATACCTGCTAAAGTTCGGCCAATATCTCCAGTAAATGTTGGTGCAAAGGTGCTGACGCATGAAAAACGTTTACGAAGTATTACGGCAGAAGGAACTCGAGCTGGCAAGACTGGAAAAAGAAGTAGAAGCGCTACGAGTAGCCGCGCCGTTGCTTTCCGACGACAAGGAGATGCTGGCCGAGGCCACCAACAATAAACCGGCGGTTACGGCCCAGCAGCCTATCCGTATGACGCAACCCGCGGTGAACACCAATCCGCAACCGGCGGCACGCGCGGTGGGATGGGAAGACACTGCCAAACGCTGGCCGTAAACATCCGGCCCGCGAATCTCTAGCTCTCTCTGCCTCGCCTTTCATTGGCGGCAGGCGATATTTTTGACCCCGCAGATGACTCTCTCTTTGTAGCCTGCCACACACAGTGTGTCTGATGGCACACGTCTCGATTCGTTCTTCCGATTGCGGGCGACCCGGCATGATCTGTCCACGGGAAATGACTTCTGACGGCGCCTCATTGTAAAACCTAGTGTTTGCGCGGACCTGGGCGGCATGGCTGAAGCCGTGCCCACGCGGAGCCAGCGCCGGAAATCAATTCCACCTGATGGTTTTTCATCTGGCCTTGCGCGTGCCATTTGAGATGGCGGCAAGGGTAAGGAGCATCCAGATGCAATTCCTCATGACAGCAATCAGCATAATTGGCGGGATGGCGTTCTCGTTGGCATTCGCGATCCTGGTGGAGGAGTTCATCTTTGGCAAGGTTCTGGGGATGCTCTTTGCCCGGCAAGCGCTGCGCGTTGAGTCGCAGCAACGGCGCTGAGCCACGAAGGAGAGCCTATGCTGTTTCTCAAATTGTTGCTGACATGGGGTGGGTTCGCGATGATTGCGGCGGCCGCCGGAATTCTTGGCTATGATCTTTACTTCGCATGGCGGCTCGAGTGGAGTTACCAAAAACGACTGGCCGCGGGTGCGACCGAGCCTGCGCCTCCGGTTACGCATATCCGTTGGAGGGGCGCGTTGGGGTTGGCTCTGCTGGCGTGGGGACCGATCATTCTGGCGTTAGGAATCATTGTGGTTCCGAGCGGCATGGCGGGCGTTCGAGTGAGCCAGACCAGCGGAACGCTGGCGGGGACACTTTATCCCGGTGCGCATTTCATTACGCCGCTAGCGGAGAGCGTGGCGCTCTTTGACACTCGTGACCAGTTGTTTACCACTGGATCGCTGGAGGCGGCAGCCTCCGGCAAAAAGCCGGAGCCGCTGAATGTACAGGCCAGGGAAGGGCTGACGCTGGGCCTCTCGATTACCGTGCGCTACCGGCTGGACCCCAAACATCTGGACTACATCGAGGCTAACCTGCCGCAGCCGGTGGAAAAGGAAATTGTGCCGGCGGTGGTGGCCAGCGCGTGGCGCGAGTTGGTGCCGAATTACACAGTGCGCGATGTGTTCGCGGCGAAGCGGGAAGAGGTTCGCAGACGCGCGGCCCAGGTCATCACAGAGAAGCTTTCGGCGGATGGGCTGGTGGTGAAGGAAGTGATGCTGCGGGACATTCAATTGCCTCCGGAATACTCGCAGGGGCTGGAAAGCCTGCTGCTCAAGGAACAGGAAAACGACCGTATGGGCGTGGAGACTGAGCTGCAAGAAAAGCAGGTTCGCATCGCGGAACTGCAAGCTGAAGCCACCAAGGCGCAACAGGTGAAGCAGGCGGAAGGCGAAGCGCAGGTGCGCGTGCTTCAGGCTAAAGGCGAAGCCGATGCGATGCAGTACACGCTGCCGTTGAAGCAGAAACAGATTGAGCAATCGAAGCTCGAAGCCGAGGCCCGGAAGGAAACCACCGTCAAGAATGCGGAGGCACAGGCTGAGGCCAAGGTGATCGACAGCAAGGCGGAGATGGAGCGGCGCAAGTTGCTGGCCGAAGCGGAAGCCGACCGGATTCGAGTGACCGCAGTGGCGGATGCGGAGCGCATGCAGAAGGAAGGCGCGATTCTGAAGCAGAATCCACTGCTGATCAATAAGATCGTGGCAGAGCGATTGTCAGACAAGTTGCAGATCATGATGGTGCCGGCGGACGGGAAGTTCTTTTTCGCGAATGATGTGCTGCGCAGCATGAACGTGAGCAATCATGCGGCGCAGGCGGAAGAGCCGGAAGACCAGCCGAAATGATTGCCCGACTCTAATCAGTACCGGGAGCCATGAGAAGCCGACATCGCAGGCCGGTTTATAATGCGCGCATTCAGGTGATGCCCCTGCTGCGCGCACATTTTTTCCGGGTTTGGTGCTTCTGGCTGCTGATGGTTCCCGCCACCGTAGTTTTCGCCACAGACTGGCGAGTTCCCGATGCCGAACTGGCCCGCAAGATCGCGGCCACGACCGGGCCGGGGGCGGTCGCTTTGGAGGTCATCAACCGGTCTTCCCTGGTCCAGGCAGATGTGGATGACATTCGCCGTGGCTTGTGGACGGAGTTGGGGGCGCTGGGGATTCATTTTGTGGATGCTGATCAGGCTGCGGCTACGGTGCGGGTCTCTTTGTCGGAGAATTTGCTGAACGGTGTCTGGATCGCGGAGATTCATGTAGGGAACAATGAGCCGACCGTGGTCATGGTCACCGCGCCGCGGACGGAGGCGGCTGCTGGGGGGCATGCGACTGCGCCTCTGACCATTCACAGGGCGCTGCTGTGGACGGACGAAAATCGGATTCTGGATGTTGCGCTGCCGAGCGGTAGCCCGCAGGTCATGATTGTCCTCGAGCCGGAAAACGCTTTGTTGTATGCGGTGCAGAACAATCATTGGCAAATACAGCAGCGTCTCGGCATCACCCATGCGCACCCGTGGCCGCGTGATCTCAGGGGAAGGCTGGTCCTCAGGAAAGACCGTTTGTTCGACGCCTACTTGCCCGGTGTCTATTGCCAGAGTACGGCGACAGTCCCGCTGGCGCTCAGGTGCCGCGAAAGCGATGACCCCTGGCCTTTGGCGGCGGAGTCCCCGGCGATGAGCGGCTTTTTTGCTTCCAGCAGAAATTTTTTTACGGGAGCGCTTTCTCCGGGAGTGCAGAAACAAACTGCGACGGCGCCGTTTTATTCCGCGGCGGCGTTGCCGCAGGACAAGTACACGCTGTGGATTTTCATCGCCACTGATGGGCAGATTCACCTGCTCGATGGTATGACGGACCAGACGGCTGCACGATGGAGTTGGGGCAGCGACATCGCGAGTGTGAAAAATGATTGTGGGACCGGTTGGCTGATCCTGGCCACCTCGCGCGGGGATGGGGCTGGCGATGCCGTGCAGGCGTTTGAGGTCGCCGACCGCGAGGCGGTGACGGTGAGCACGCCGGTAGACTTCAGCGGCGGGGTTACGGCGCTGTGGGCGGAGTCCGACGGTGGAAGTGCGATTGTGGTTGCACAGGATTCAGAGACGGGTCGATATGAAGCGTCGAGGCTTTCGATTACTTGCAACCGCTAGTTTGTTTCTGGCCGCGCTGGCGGGCGCGGAGACGCGTCCGCATTACGGAGGAACGTTGCACGTATGCCTACAGGCTGCGCCGGTCACGCTCGATCCTGCTGAGGCGCACTGGATTGATGCGCGCAACCTTTTCGGCCTGATTTTCGATAGGTTGGTCACGCTGGATGATCAAGGCCAGCCACAACCGGCGCTGGCCACGGCCTGGCAAGCAGAGCCTGGCAACCAGCGCTGGCAGTTCTCTTTGCGGCAGGGGGTCTCATTTTCGGATGGCGCACCGCTGACGGCGGACGTCGTTGCCACTTCCCTACGGGCGGCTAATCCGGGCTGGAAGGTTTTTTCGGCTGGCGGAGCGGTGATCATTGAGCGCGATTCGCCCGCGCCCGAGCTGCCGGCGGAGCTGGCGCTGGCTCGAAACAGCATCGTTAAACGTGACGGCGGCAAAAATTCGGGCGTGGGGCCGTTCGTAGTCACACAGTGGAATCCGGGAAAGAAGCTAGTCGTTACGGCCCGCGATGATTACTGGGGTGGACGGCCATTTCTGGATTCGATTGAACTTGAGCTGGGAGAGAGCTTTCGCGAAGAAATGGTGTCGTTCGATTTGGGGAAGGCCCAGGTAATCGAAGTGGCTCCCGAGCAGGCGGGCCGGGCGGCGGCGGAAGGGCGCCGGATTGAACTTTCGTCGCCCGTGGAGTTGGTGGCGCTGGTTTTCAATCGCGAGCCGCAGTCACTGGCCGATTCCAAAGAGCGCGAGGCGCTATCGCTTAGTATCGACCGGCGGCTGCTCAATTCTGTGGTGTTGCAAAACGGGGGTGAGCCGGGCGGCGGTTTGTTGCCAAATTGGATGAGCGGGTATGGCTTTTTGTTTCCGGTTGAGGTCAACCTGACGCGGGCGCAGCAGGAGCGTGCTGAGGTGCCCGAGACCACGGTCTGGAACCTGGGGTTCGATGCCAATGATCCGGTAGCGCGGGTGCTGGCGGAACGCATCGTGCTGAATGCGCGCGACGCCGGATTGCGGTTGCAACTGGCGACTGGCGCCTCTGACGTGAGGCTGGTGCGAGTACCGTTGGTGTCGTTTGACGCCGGAATCGCTCTCGCCCAACTGGCCGCGGCGCTCGGCCTTCCGTCGCCGAAGATCAATGGCAATTCGGTGGATGAACTGTACGCCGCCGAGAACGCACTTTTGAAATCGCAGCGCGTGATTCCCCTGCTGCATCTGCGGCGGGCTTGGGCGGTGTCTAAGACTGTGAAGAATTGGAGCGAAGGGCGTGATGGGTCCTGGCGGCTTGCAGATGTCTGGCTGGGCGCGGAGCGGCCATGAATCTTCGGCGGAAAAGCCTGGCGGCACTGGCTTTGACTGCGTTTCTATCGGTGGCGGCAGTGGCGTGGACCATTTCTTTTCTGGTCCGGCGTTCGTTTGAGAAGACCAATGGTGAGCGCACGGTCGCGCTGGTGGAACAATTCCGCCGCAACTTCAAGCGCCAGGGCGAAGAAGTCGGGCTCCGGGTGGCAGCGATTGCGGCGGGAGACGCCGCCACGCGCATGGCGCTGACCTGGGGGCGGGGCTCACCAGATTTCGGCGCTTATCTCAACCAAGCGAAGGCGATCGCCGAGAATCAGCAATTGGATTTTCTGGAATTTGTGGACGGTCAGGGGACAATTCTGTCTTCGGCGCAGTGGCCAGCGAAATTTGGCTACAAGGATTCTCTCCCCCTCAAGGCGGCCTCAGAGGAAGCGTTCCTTAAACGCGAGGAGTTGCCCGCGGGCGCGGCGTTGGGGGTGTTTGCAATCCGGGAAGTAAACGTTGGGGACAGCCCGCTGTTCATCATCGGAGGGCGCCGGCTGGACCGGGAGTTTCTGCTCCGCCTTGAAACTCCGCCCGGCATGCAGACCATGCTTTACCAGAACTTGGAGGATGGATTCTCTCCCGGGCTCCTCATCAACGGATCAGGGTTGAGGCAGCCGGCCGCTCCGGTAGCGCCTCTGATACGGCAAGTTCAGCGGCAGGGGCGAGAGGTCACGGCGCTCGTCCATTGGACCTCCGATGCGGCGGACGATGAAGACATGGATGCGATTCCGCTTACCGGTTTAAACCACGAACTGCTGGGAGTCCTGCTGGTAGGCGATTCGCGGCGGCCCTACGTGGAAATTCGCCGGCAGATTCGCACTTCGGCCTTGCTGGGCACAGCGGTTGGCGTGATGCTCGCGATTCTTTTGAGTGGCTGGGCCGCGGCGCGAGTCACGCGCCCAGTGGAACAGCTCGCCCAGGCGGCGCGGCAGGTGGCGGGCGGTGACTGGAATACGCGGGTCGCGGTGACTTCGACTGACGAACTGGGGGAACTGGCGGAGTCGTTCAATCGCATGACTCATGAACTCTTGCAGCAGAAGGAACAGCTGGTGCAGTCCGAACGCGTGGCGGCGTGGCGGGAACTGGCCCGCCGTTTGGCTCATGAATTAAAGAATCCACTTTTCCCGTTGCAACTCACGGTGGAAAATTTATTGCGGGCGAGGCAGCAGAGTCCGGAGCAATTTGAAGAAATCTTCCAGGAGAGCGCATCCACATTGCTGGCGGAGATTGCGAATCTGAAAACCATCATTTCGCGTTTTAGCGAGTTTTCCAGAATGCCGCAGCCACAGTTCCAACCGGTCGAACTTAATGAAGTAGTGGAGAGCGTGTACCGTTTATTTCAGGCGCAACTTGGCGCGCCGGAGCATGCTGGGATTGAATGTAAACTGGAACTCGCCGAGGGTATGGCGCCGATTGCGGCGGACCCGGAGCAACTGCGTCGAGCGCTTTCAAATCTGGTCTTGAATGCGATGGATGCCATGCCACAAGGCGGCGCTCTCACGTTACGCACACAGCGGCGGGGCGAGTGGGCGGTCATTGAAGTGGCCGACAGCGGGGCCGGGCTGACTCCCGAGGAGTGTGAGCGCTTGTTTACGCCGTACTACACCAGCAAGGCGCATGGCACCGGGCTTGGACTGGCTATTGTGCAATCGGTGATCAGCGATCACGGCGGCAGAATCAGCGTTCATAGCGGCGCCGGGCGCGGCACCACATTCGTGATCGAGTTACCGGGAAATGCCGACAAATTGCCGGCAGACCAGCTTGCTGCCGCCACACCTTAGGAGCGATCGGTGCCGCCACACGCCAGTTTATTGATCGTCGATGATGAGGCCAACACTTTGGCGTCGCTGGCGCGGGCGTTTCGCCTGGCCGGCCACGAAGCCGCGGTTTGTGACAACGCCGCGAAAGCGCTGGAGCTCGCGAAGTCGCAAACTTTTGATTTGATCTTCTGCGATGTGGTGATGCCCGGCATGGACGGGCTTTCCTTTCTCGAAAATTTGCGCATGCAGGCGAGCCAGACGCCGGTGGTCATGATGTCAGGGCAGGCGCACATCGAGATGGCAGTGCGGGCCACGCGCCTGGGAGCGCTGGACTTTCTGGAAAAGCCGATCTCGACCGACCGGCTGCTGCTCACGGTTGAGAACGTTCTCAAGCTCAAGCAACTGGAAGCGGAGAACCGCCAACTGCGGCAGCGACTCGGAAAGCACGAGATGGTGTGGGCAGGGGAAGCCATGCGCAAGCTGATGGTGCAGGTGGAGCGGGTGGCGGGCAGCGAGACCCGGGTGTGCATCCTGGGAGAAACCGGCACGGGAAAGGAAGTGGTTGCACGCACACTGCATGAGAAGAGCCCGCGGGCCAAGGGGCCGTTCGTTACTTTGAATTGCGCCGCCGTGCCGGCGGAGCTGATCGAGTCGGAGCTTTTTGGTCACGAGAAGGGGTCGTTTACCGGGGCTGCGGGCCGTCATATTGGAAAGTTTGAGCAGGCCGAGCATGGAACCATTTTTCTGGATGAAATCGGCGACATGCCGCTGGCGATGCAAGCCAAATTGTTGCGGGTGCTCGAAGAGGGAGAAATCGAGCGGGTGGGCGGAGACAAGCCGGTCGCGGTGGATGTGCGGGTGATCGTGGCTACGCATCGCAACCTGGAAACTTTGGTGCGTGAAGGAAAATTCCGCCAGGATTTGTTTCACCGGGTGTTTGTGTTTCCGTTGACGTTACCCCCTTTGCGTGAACGACGGGAGGACATTGCCGTGCTGGTGGCCCATTTCGCAGCCCAGGTTTGTGCGCAGAATAGCTGGAAAGCGATTCCTTTTTCTCCGGGGGCAATTGAGAGGCTGTCTCAGCAGGCGTGGCCGGGGAATATCCGCGAACTGCGGAATGTGGTGGAGCGGCTGATGCTGCTGGCTGCCGAGGAGGGAGTCACTGCGGAAACGGTGGATCTCGCGCTGCCGGGAGGGACCGCCGCGCCGGCAACCGGCTCCGGCCCGCTGTCAGAGAGAGTTCAAGGCTTCGAGCGCGAGACGATTCTTGCGGAGTTGAAGCGTTCGGGATATCAGATCACGAAGGCCGCGAAGCTGCTTGGTTTGGAGCGGAGCCATCTCTATAAGAAAGCGGAGCAGCTTGGGATTGATATTCAGAGGCAGCGACGCGAGGATGAGGGAACGTAACACGAGGTCAGGTTGCAGTCTCTGTCGATTTTTCTCCAGGCCTGGCATAGACTGTTGAGCATGAAACGAAAGATGCTTGTTTCTTCCTTCCTGCCTGTTGCCATCCTGGCCTTGTCAGCACTGGGTGCGGCGAAGTCGGTCAGAGTGCAACTCAAGAATACCGAAGGCGGCAGCGTCGGGACCGCCGTTATAAAAACCGCCGGATCAGGGGTTGAGATCAAGTACAACCTGACAAACCTGCCGCCGGGCGAGCATGCCATTCACATTCATCAGAATGCGAAATGTGATCCGCCGGACTTTAGATCGGCTGGCGGGCACTTCAATCCGGATGGGAAGAAGCACGGCTTGGAGAATCCGGAAGGCCATCATGCCGGCGACATGCCGAACATTACGGTCAATGCGGATGGCAAGGCCGAAGGCCGCCTCAGCAATAACGACGTGAACCTGAAAACGGCGGGAGACAGCCACTCACTTTTCAGCAATGGCGGAACTGCACTGGTCATTCACCTTAAGGCGGATGACATGAAGACCGATCCTTCAGGAAATGCCGGGGAGCGCATCGCTTGCGGCGTGATTACGCAGTAAGTTACGGCGATTGGACCGCGAGTTTTTTTCTTTCCGCGAGATAGAGGCGCAAAGCCTCCTGCCAGTGCGGCATCTGGATGCCGTATTTCTCCCGGCTGGCCGCCGACAGCACGGAATACTTGGGACGTTTGGCGGGACGAACGAACTTGTCACTGGTGGTCGGCCGCACCACTGTATTCACGCCCGCATCGCGAATGATCTCGCGGGCAAACTCGAACCAGGTGCAATCGCCGGCATTGGTCAGATGGACTATGCCAGTGGCCTGCTTGTGGCAAAGCTGGATGATGGCGCGGGCGAGGTCGGGCGTGTAGGTAGGGCGTCCGCGCTGGTCGTCGACTACCTCGATCTCTGGTTTAGTCGCGGCAATTCTCAGGATGGCGTCAGGAAAGCATTTGCCGCCGACGCCGAAAAGCCATGAGGTCCTGACGATGCAGCATCCTGGCAAAACTTGGATAAGCTGCTCCTCGGCATCGGCTTTCGATTGTCCGTAAACGCTCTGCGGGCGCCGGGGATGACCGGTTTCGTACGGGCTAGTGCTCAATCCGTCGAACACATAATCTGTGCTGAGAAAGAGCATACGGGAGCCGCGGGCCTTGGCGGCTTCGGCGACGTTCACTGCGCCGGTGCAATTCACGGCGAACGCAAGCTCGCGATTGCTTTCGCAGCCGTCTACATCCGTGTAAGCGGCGGCCAGGACGATCCACTCTGGCTGCGTGCGCTCGAGCGCGGCACGAACCTGCTGCGGGTCACGAATGTCGGCGTCTTTCGAGCCGAGGCCCGTAACTTCATCCGATTTCCACTCGTGGATGAGAGCGTGGCCGAGCAGTCCCGTAGCGCCGAAGATCGTGACTCGCATGCTTTGCTTTCTATTGAGAAAATCTGGAGATTCAACATAGCACACGAGCGCGGGACGCCTGTAAGATTGGCGATGCGCTCTGGAAACGCAAGGCGACGTTCGAGGCGAGGGAAGCGAACTAGCTGTGCTGAGCGATTTCTCGCCCTGCTTGCGGGGATGGCCTGATGCCGGGGCCGGGCGGGGTAATCGCGCTCTGAAGGAAGGCGCTCTTGCTCCGGAATCCAGCAACCGCAAGGCCCACAACTGCCACACCGAATAAGAGGAATGGAAGTATCATGCCCATCTATTATCCCCCTTCAAGGACGATGCCGGCCGCGATCAATGCCACACCGCTGACGCCAAGAATAAACAGCCCGATCATTGCTGCCCACCTGATCTCTCCCTGATAAAACGTTGCATCCAGCGGAACGAAAACGAGGAGAAGAATACCAATCTCTCGTAGCGTTTCGCCGATCAATTCGTGACGATGGCGCAAGTAAGCTGCCGATCAAGCAATATTATAAGCGTTTTCAAAAAGGTTATGCGGCCCGCCCCGATGGTGTGGCGGGTGGCCCTGCCAAGAGTTCCGGCAGGGGATGATCCTTGGCGGCATGGCCAGCCAACCGTTCGTAGATCGCGCCGATCTCCCGCGCAATTCCGGGCCATTGATATCGCTCTTGTACCCGGTTGCGGGCAAGGCGGGCGGCGGCGGCGCGGAGGCGCTCGTGGGAAAGAAGCGAATCCAACATGCGCGCGAGGTCGGCGACATCTCCGGAGCGAAACGTAAACCCAACTCCTTCGACCACTTCGCGGTTTTCTGGGACATCGCTGGTCAGCACGCAGGTGCCGGCTCCCATGGCATCCAGCAGGGCAAGTGAGAGACCTTCGAGATCGGAGGGCAGAACGAAAAGGGCGGCGTTGGTGAGCAATTCGCTTAATGCGTCGCCCGCGACCCAGTCAGTAAATACGATGCGGTCGCTGGCATGGCGGCGCAGGTCCTGCGCGTATGAGTCGGTGTGGCTGGACCCGCCGGCCAATACCAGTTTGGCGGAAGTCGTCAGCTTCTCATAGGCGTCGATCAACAGATGGCAGTTCTTCTCAGGAGAAAGCCTGCCGGTAAACAAAATGTAATTGTCAGGTTGGAGACCCCATCGGGCGAGACAGGATGCGCTGTGTCGTTGGCGAAGTGCAGCTCCATTGGGCACGTAGGTGGTTTCGATACCGTAATTGAGCTGGTAATAGTGTTGCAAGGAGCGCGACACCGTTATGGTGGCGTTGGGAAAACGGGCTGAGGCCAGTTCACCGAGACGAAGAACCCGGGAAGCGATGCGTCCCCATTTTTTTCGACGCCAGTCGAGGCCCTGCACGGTGACAGCGGTTTTTTTACCGAAGAGACGGGGCAAGAACGAAAACAGCGCCGGACCCTGGGCGTGATAGTGGACTATGTCGCAGCCGCTGAAGGCCGCGTGAACGCTGCTCAGGAGAGTGTGCACCATGGTTTCCAGATGCTTGGAGCGTATGGTAGGCAAACGCACCAGCCGCATTCCGTTATGTGTCTTCTGAGCGGGAGTAAAGTAGGTGCGGCAGTATGCTGTGACATCGTAGCCAAGATCGACAAGCCGTCTGCCTACCTCTTCGTAGTAGGTTTCGATGCCGCTATATTTTGAGACTACGCCGCGTCCGCCGATGAAGGCTATACGGATTCGCTTCTTTGCGGGGGCGCGGGGGGCGCGGGTTTGGCAGGCCCTTGAACACACCTGCTCGTAGAGTTGCATCAGCTCGTGATAGTGAGTCGCTGGGGAATGGTGGGTTTCCACAAGTTGGCGCCCTGCAATTCCCATCTCCTCGACTTGTTGCGGCCGCTCGGCCAGATAGGAAATTGCTCCGCTCAGTTGCTCAACGTCGCCGGGCCGGTAGAGCAGCCCGGTTTCGCCGGGGCGCACCAGTTCGCGGCGAGAACCCAGGTCGGTGGCCACCACCGGGCGTTGTTGCGCGTAGGACTCGAGAATGCTTTTGCCCAGGGTTTCATAGGCGAGCGAAGGCAGGATGGTGAAACGAGCCGCGGCAATTCTCCGTTCGAGATCCTTACCCCCCAGGTGACCGGTGAACTCCACGTTATTCAGGCTGAGCGTCTGGGCGAGTGCGCGGAGTTCCGCTCCTTGGGGCCCGTCGCCGGCGATTTGCAACTGGACCTGCGGCAACGCCTTCATGGCGTGGAGTAAGTGGTCCACGCCTTTTTCCGGCGACAAGCGGCCAAAGTAGAGGATGGATGCTCCGGTAGGAGCGGGGAGCGAGGTCTCCGGCAGATTTTGAAAGTGTGGGAGCACGGTGATCTTCCCGGCGCTGAACCCGTTCTGTGTCAGTTGTTCCTTGGCGAACCGGCTTGGAGTCAGGAAGTGGTCTATGCACTTCCCGTAGCTTCCAATCCAGTGGTGAATGTAGGCTTCGGTCATCAGCAGGACTGCCGACGAGGCCGGGCCTTCGTAACATCCCTTGCTGAGCATCTTCCAGTATTTCCCGGTGCACGACTGCTCGCACGCATGGCCGTTGGTGACCATGTTGTAGACCGGGCAGATGAGCTTGAAGTCATTCA
The DNA here is from genome assembly GCA_050745985.1 of Terriglobales bacterium. Classification (GTDB taxonomy): domain Bacteria; phylum Acidobacteriota; class Terriglobia; order Terriglobales; family Acidobacteriaceae; genus JABCZH01. Next base: position 78,646 of record JBOGLG010000008.1, read on the forward strand.
AATGATAAATCGTGGGAATTTTCTGCTCTTTTAATTCCCAAAGAATCGACGGCGAAAGATGATGGTAGATGTTGCGCACGTGCGCCACATCGGGCCGGAATGCGTGCAGCATGGCGCGCAGCCGGTCGCGGGCGTCGGTGGAATAGATGGCATGGGCGCCGAGTTTAGCGCGGGCCAGCCATCCCGCGGCGGGGTCTTTGAAATCGACTCGGGAGGCCTGGAATTGGTCGAAAGCCGTGGGCTCGCCTCTGGAGTCGGCATGGAGAACAGGGCGACTTCGTGCCCCTGTGAGCGCAGCAGCGCCATCAATTCGAATAGATAGACTTCGGTTCCGCTGAAGGGGAAGTTGTACTTATTGCAAAAGAGGATTCTCATAAGTGCCGCTCGTAATTTCCAGGGGAGGATTCATGGATGAAGTCTTCAGGTAGGGGATGAAGAGATCGCAAACTGCCGCGAGATTGGTTTCACGATTGAAATGCCTGACCACGTGCTCTTGCGCGGCCTGGAGCATGGGGCCAAGGGCGGATTGAGTTTTCATGATTTCCGCGACCTGGGTGATGAATTCGTCGAGCGATCCGGCCGAGTAGAGGAAGCCGGTTTTGCGGTGGATCACCAGCTCTGAAATGCCGGTGATTGCGGGAGCGAGCACCGGCTTGCCGCGGGCCATCGCCTCCATCAGCACCAGCGGAATTCCTTCGCTGCGGCTGGTGAGGACAACGAGGTCGGCTTGGGCGTACTGCTCGTCCAGTTGGTGGCGAGGCAATTGTCCCAGCATGCGAACTTCGTTCTGAAGATCGAAATCGCGGATCATGGCTTCCAGGGAGCCGCGCTCGCTGCCGTCTCCGGCGATGCGGCACGCAAAACGGAGGCCGCGGCACTTCAGCAGCCAGCAGGCTTGTATGAGGAAGGCGTGGTTCTTGACGGGATGCAGCCGCCCGGCGCTCAAGATGGAAAAAATCGGAGGGCGCTGGATACTGGTGGGTTGGCTTGCGGGGTCGTCCACTCCCAAGCGCCGCACCAGGATCTTCTCCGGCGCGGCGCCGGGATAGTCCAACAAAATTTGCCGGCGGTTGAATTCGGAGATGGTCACGCAAAACCTGCATTGGCCGAGCTTGAGGTCGAGAAATGCGGCATCGAGCAATATGTCGGACCCGTGCAGGGTCATGCTGAAACCAATGCCGAGCAGGCGGGCCGCGACCATCGCGATCCACGAACTGAAGTATCCGTGATGTACGTGGATGTGCTGCACGTGATGGGGCTTGAGCATAGCGGCGTAGTAGGCGCCAAGGAGGGTGTGCATGAGGGCGCGCAGCCGGCGCGAAGGCGGCTCTCGCCTCTGGGACATTGCGAGACGGAGAAAGTTGCTGAAGGCCGGCAGCCTCGCAACGCACAGCCAGAGCGCGCGCAGCAGAGGCGCAATGCGCAATGACTGGAGCTGGAGGGTTTCGAGGGCGAGAGATTGAAGATCGTGATCCAATCCGGGCTGTGGCTTCCGGGCGCTGGACGGCACTACAGCGATTCCACGGCGGCGAAGTTCGCGAATCTCATCGACGACATAAGGTTCGACGGTAGAGGGAAAGAGATTTGCGAGATACGCGATGGCCGGCATGGTGCAGAGTGCGAATCTGGAGAAGATCAGTTCATACGCAGCAAGCTGTAGCCGACCGGAACCAGAAACAAACCGGCGACAAAGCCCGCGACCCAGAGGCGGAGTTTCCGGTAAGAAATCGGGACCGTCGACGCCACACCGGAATGAATGAGACAGTAAGCGCCACAGGCAACCAACTCGGCCCAGCCGTAGCCGATAAGGCCCAGGCGCGGGAGCAGTACGAATGTTGTTGCCGCCAGCAGAGCGACGTGAACTGCGTAAGACTGCATCACCAGCCACTGTTTCCCAACCACAAACAATGCGGACGCCTGTAAGTTATAGACGGAGTTCACCAGGACTCCGGCGGCAGCAAACGGATAAATCAGGATGCTGGGCATCCAGCGCGCGCCGATGATATGCCGCACCACATACGGCCCCAGAAGTACAAACATGCACAGCAGAGGGCCGAGGGTTACCACTTGCAAATACAGGGCCCGCTCGAGCATCTGGCGAAATTCTTCGCGGCGGCCTTGCAGGCGGGCGAGGGCGGCGATCGCCATGCGGCCGGCCGCAAGACGCAGACTACCGAGCGATTCAGCGATGCGGATGGCGAGGGCTACGTAGGCGACTCCTTCGGCGCCGGCGAGCCGACCAACAATCAATGGGTTGACCAAAGTCCGCAACTGCCAGGCGCGGAGCGACGCGGTCAGGCCAAGTCCGTACGACAGCATCGGTTTGGCGAGTTGGAGGTCGAAGTTCAGGCGAAAAGGAACCGCGGCGCAAATGCCGGCGGCAATCAGCGTGAAGACCTGCCATGCGATCTGGCCCATTACCGGCGCCCATACACCCGCCCGGAGCCATGCAAGCGAAGCTGCGACCGCGAGGCCGAGCGCTTGGCCCGCGAGTTCGATGCCGGCAATCCGGCGGAATTCAAGGCCGCGCTCCAATTTGGCCATGGGAACGCCAGTCAATGCAGATACAGGGATTACAACCAGCAATGCAAGATACGGTGAAACGAACTCACGGTTACCATACCAACTGGAAAGTAATGGTGTGACCGCGGCCGCCGCCAGCCCCAGGCCGATGGACGCAGCCAGAATGAGGGTGGCGGCGGTGCCATACACGCGCGCGCATGGGCCATCATCGCGGACGAGGTAAGTGTCGATCCCACCGCGGGCGAGCGTTGCCAGAAAAGCAACGATTCCGATTGCCGTCACGAAAAAACCATAGGCGTGGGGGCCGATCCACCAGGTCATGACCAGCATGTTCCCTACGCCGACGATCACGCCTAGTCCATAACGTGCTGCTAGGTAAATGGCGCCACGGGAGGTTTCGCCGGAAAACGGGGAGGGCACGCTCAAGTCGGCCGTCGCGAGAGTCATCGAGGGCAGGACGGCGGCTTCAGCTTGCGAGGGCATTCACTTCTTCATGATCGCGGCGATTCTGTGCGACCAGCATCCCCGCCAGCGTGAACAGGATGCCATTCACGAACTGGTAGTTCATCACCACGAAACTCGCATTCATCAGGTACACCACGAGCAGTAACGGCCATAACGAGCGAAACTGTGCATCCGGAAAAGCGCCCGCTCGGGAGCGGATGCCCGGCCGTTTCCGGCCCAGGCGAAAGAGATCGACGATGAGCCACAGGTAAAGCGCCAATCCGACGAGTCCGAACTGCACAAGAATCTCAAGATAGGTGTTGTGAAAGTAGAATTGTTCCTGATGGAAATCGCTGATGCGGCTCGAAAGTTCGGATTGCATGGCGAGGCTGCCCCATCCAGCGAGGGGTTTTTGCAGAAACATTTCCCATCCCGCCTGGTAAATCGCCATGCGGAATGCCACCGGACTGCTTTCTTCCAGCCGAGCCTGCAGCGACCGCTGAGAATCTCCCAGGCCCAGGGTTGCAATCAGGCCTAACCCGGCGCCGAGCACCAGGCACAGGCAGGTGCGGCGCAGGCAACGGCTGGGAGAAAAGAACATCAGCCACAAGACCGACCCGGCAAAGGAGAGCCAGACCGCGCGGGTCTTAGTGGCCACAATGGCAAGCGGCAACGCGGCCAGAAGAAGGACTGCGGGCACTTTAGGCAAGCGGTGGCGGCGAAAGGAATCCAGGGCGATTAGGCCAAGCATGTTCAAGGCGACGCCGTTGGCCACCGCTTGCAGAAACGGGCCACGGGCACGGTCGGCATGAATGCCGAGGCTCTCGTCCAAAATGTAGCGGGGGAAGATGAAGCCTCTTGCGCCCACCATGAAAAGGATCGCGATCACACACAAGTAGCCGAGCACGAGAAGAGCGAAGACTTCGAACTGGAGCCGCGAATGGGCTTCTCCAAAAATTTGGCCGGCTATGAGGTAAAGCCCCAGAGGCACCAGCCACTTGGCGGCGAGCACGCCCCAGGTTTCGGGATCGTAGGGCTGGCTGGCGGCGTCGTAGAGAGCCAGAGCCAGGAGCGCGAACAGGGGCCATGTAACCGGCCCGGCGACCCGAATCGGTATCTGCATGGTCCAGGAACGCAGCAACACCACGAGAACCAGCAGCACAAAAGCGAAGCGGTCGTAGGAATGGAAACGGTGGTCGGCGGGGCGAAAGAGCATCACCGTCATGGTGAACAGGAAGAGCAGCCCAGGCGCCGCCATCAGCGCTTGCAGTGGGCGGAAACAAGCCGAGACCGTCCAGCCAAAGAACTCTTCGCTCCAGGCGTGCTGCGCGGGCTGCTCAAAAGCGGCCAACTAGGCTCCGTCTCCCCGCAAAACCACGGCTACGGTTTTGAGAAGAATTCGAAAATCGAGGCCGAGGGTCCAACGCCCAATGTATTCGCGGTCCAGCGCCATGTTGCGCGCAAATGACGGATCATTTCGGGCGATGACCTGCCAGAGGCCGGTAAGCCCGGGAAGGACTTCCAGGCGTTGCAGGTCCTCCAACTGGTACCGTTCGAAATCGTCGATGGGGTGGGGACGCGGCCCAACCATGCTCATTTCTCCTCGCAGCACGTTCAAAAGTTGGGGCATTTCGTCAATGCTGTAGCGGCGGAGGAATCGGCCTACACGGGTCAGGCGCGGGTCATCCGCCATCTTGAAGAAAGGGCCGGTTCGCTGGTTACACGCCCGCAATTTCTGTTTCAGATCGTCTGCGTTTGCGACCATGGTGCGGAACTTGAGGCATGGGAACTGCCTGCCTTTGAGGCCGAGCCGGGGAGCGCGATAAAGCAGAGGACCCGGCGAATCGAGCCGGATGGCAAGGCACGCGGCCGCCAAGACTGGCAACGCCAGCAGCAGCCCGACGGTGGACAGAAGGATATCGAACGCGCGCTTGACCAGCAGGCGGAAACTCGGGATCTGTTGCTGTGAGAGGGTAAGCACGGGCACATTGCCGAACTTCCGAAGAGTGACCGTCGCGGGGTCGCAGCCGAAACATTCGGGGACCAGCTTGACATCGATCTGGTTGGCTCGGGCTTCGCGGATGATTCTTCTTGTGGTTTCACCGGGGACGGCGGTTGTAAGGATGATTTCGTCAACGAACTCGCGGCGTTGAATCGTGGTGAGATCAGCGATTCGCCCCAGTATGGCGCCGCCGAGAACGGCGCGGTCGTCCAGAAAGCCTAGCACGAGGGAGCGGGCAGAATCGCTCTGCACCAGGTAGCGGGCCACCTGCCGGCCGACTTCCCCGGCGCCGATGATCAGCACGTTGCGAGGGCGGCGGGGCCTTAAGTTGCGCATCCACCACCCGCGTGGCTGGGCCGGGGAAAGCTGGGACTGCCATTCCCAGAAACTCGCGTCCCGGGTCGCAGACGCGGCTTTCTTGCGGGCGACCCCGGCGCTGTACTCCAGCGCTCCGGGAATCAAACGCGAGGGGAGCACAGCAGAAGCAGGCAGGGGTTGCTTTGTAGCCAGCGAGAACTGCACTTAGATCAGCTCCAATTCGTAGCCTGCGATCTGGATGGCCACGGAGCGCGCGATACACTCGACTGAGATGACCAGGGTTTTTTGCCCACACTCGTCCAGAATTCCTTCCAGACCGTCGAGGCAACCGCCGCGGATCCGCACTCGTTGGCCGATTTTCAGGAAAGGGTGCAGGGCACATGAAACTTTTTGGGACAGCAACATTTGCAGGTCATCGATTTGCTTGGCGGGAATCGGAACGACTTGCCCGGCGAATCCGATCAATCCGATGACTCCCGCGATTCGCAGGATATCCATGCGGGACCCCGAGCCAGGATTAAGGCGCGCGAAGGCGTAGCCAGAGAACAGAGCGGTACTGACCCGTTTTTCACGGTCGCTCCAGTGGTGAATCTCCTCGAGCAGAGGAAGGAAAGTTTCGATTCCTTTGAGTTGAAGGTGCGTGGTCACTTTTTTTTCGAACCGGTAGCGGGTCTGAATGGCGAACCAGGGTGGTTTATCAGAAATGGAAAGAGTGGAGGGTGCAATCACGGAGTGGTCGCGGCTCGGCCCATGGCTCTGCTAATTGAGTCCCACGTCGATTTTGACTTCTTCTTCACAGCTCATTCACAAGCGGTAGAACAGCGCACACTGGGCGTCCAGCGATCAACCGCCTACAACCGGTGGTAGATCGACCTGGGAATGGGAAACGTACGCTCGCTGAGGACGGTTCCGAGGAGGCGGGCATTCGCGGAATGTAGCGCCTCTTTTACGCGTTGCGCGGTGGCGCGGCGCGTGGTGTTGGCTTGCAGCACCAACACCAGCCCGTCACACGTGGCCCCGAGCAGAGCAGCCTCACTGCCGGCTCCGGCTGCGGGCCCCTGCACCACGGTATAGTCGAATTCCAAGCGCAACTCGGCCAAGCGGGCGCGCAGCCAGGCGGTCGAAAAACCATTCTCGTTGCTTCCAAGAAAAACAGTGTGTGGCATGAACCAAAGGTTGGGGGAAATTTGCTGCGATAAGTCGCGCAGAGCGCCAAAGCGCCTTTGACCATCGGCAGCGGCGCTCCCGTCTTGCCAGGGTGGTGCATCTCCGTCGCGGCTGATGGGGCAGGCCTCTAGCACACAGGTTGTGCTCGAGCCTTCTTCCGCCAAGGTTGCGCCCACTTGCATACAGATCGAGGCGATATCGGTCCCCCGGTCCACCGGGCTGAAGACCACCTGGCGGCACGGCTTCGGCCAGCCCGGCGAGAACACCTGGCGTACCAGGCTGCGGATTTGTTCTTCGGCAAAGGATTCGAGAGTCCAGCCCGCGGTACGGACGTGGGTTGACGTCTGGGGCTCGACGGCTGGTTCGGCGTGGATCGGAGCGGACTCCGTCACCTCATCAATCGTGGCAGGCGGTAACAGCTTTACAAATGTGCTCATAGTAGGCCTCGCGGAAATTCTGGTCCTTCTGCTTTCTTTCTTTGGGGAAGAGATGCGAGAACGGGAGCGCGCAGGTAAGCCACGACCTCGTCCGGAGTGCGGAATGCAGGACATAGATAATCGGTTGCGAAGGCCACGCTCACGCTCACTGCCCCTGCCAGCGCCAATCCGATCAGCGCAAGACTCATTTCTGAAAGGTTGGGCAGCTCCGGTACTACCGGCTGCTCGGCAATGGCGACGTTGAGGATTCCGCCCTGGTCGAGGGCATCTCCGATGCGGGCTTCTTCGCGTTTGCTGACATAGAGGAGGTAACGCTCCTCGGAGGCTTTCAAGTCGTGCACCAGCCTCTCCTGGGCGATACTCTGATCACCGAGTTGCTGGGCGGCGTCCCGGTAGTGGGTTACCAACGCGGCTTCCGCACTTGCATGCGCGCTCAATGCCCTGGATTCGACCTCGGCCTTCAGCAGTTCCGACTTTGCCCAGGCGTGATTTGGCTCAAGGTCGCTGGTCTGGTCACGGAGCGGGGCGCGGTCTTCACCAGCGATCGCTGCCTTGGTTTGAGCAATTTTCTGCTCGACTTCTCTTACCAGCCGATAGGAGGGCTCAAATTCGATGAGCAGATCCGTCCGCTGCAACTCCAACTCCAGCAGACGCGCTTTCATCTTCTCCATTAGCTCGGGATTGTCGGAGTTACGGACCTGAGTGGTGGCGCGCTCCGGCAGCGTGTTCAGGCTGACTTGCAGAGCGCGAATTCTCTCCGAGGTTTCGGCCTGGGCGACGCGGGTGCGACGGTCGTCAGCATCGGCATCGCTTAGTTTTTGCAGGGTCATGTCACGCTCTTGAGAGGCGGAGACCACTCCCTGGTCGCGGGTGAATTCCGCGAGTTGCAATTCGGCGGCTTCCAGGCTGTGGCGGGACTGGGTGACCTGCTGGTCAAAGAAACCAAATTCCCCGGAAGCGCGATGCACCTGGTTGTGCCGTTCCAGGTAGGCTTCGGCCAGTGAGCGCAGGACTTTGGCGGTCAGCTCGGGATCGGAAGACTCGTAACTGACATTGATCAACGCAGTCTTGCGGATGGGCTCAACCGTCAAGCGTTAATTCATGCGCCGCACTGCCCGCGCCATGCGCTTTTCCGGATTGTCGCCGGAAAGACGCCTAAGCCAGGAACCATCGTCCGAGGCCAGCCCCACGCGCTGTACGACGGTTCCCAGGATCTCGTCGTCGTGCAACAACTCAGCCTCGGAATTGACCTCCTCTTCCGTAACCCCCTGGCGGACGAACTCGGCCTGGCTTGGGGTGGGTGTAACCACAGGATCGACACGGCCGCGGCGCAGCAAGACTTTCATCTCACATTGATAGGAAGGCGCCACCAGACGGTAGGTCACGACGGCAGCCAGCGCCAGTGCAAACGTAATCACAGCCACCGAACGTTGCCGGAACATGACTGCCAACAGGTCCCGCAGCGTGGGGGACGGCGTGCGAATCGGCTTCGGAACCAGTCTGAGTTCTTCCGGCATGTGGCGTTTTGTCCCTGGGCTGTTGGTTCGTTCTTCTTCTGATCACACGATCTAATATGGTCTTGTCCTCTTAGAACTGTGTTGGAGCTGCATACATGCTGAGATTGGTCGCCGGCGTGTATTGCCGGATCTTCGAGATTAAGTTCTGCGGCACGAAAACCAAATCGCCGGACTTCAGGTGCATGTCTTCCTGCAAGCGGCGCGACTTGAGCATGGATTTGATGTTCAGCAGGTGCGACTCATAGACTTCATTCGAGAGGCGCCGGAAGACCACCACCTGGGAATGCTTTGCCCGCGCGGTGAAGCCGCCGGCCATGGCCACGGCTTCGGCCACAGTCGTGTCGGAGCGCAATTCGTATTTGCCGGGACGGCCGACCTCGCCGCCGGCAATGAAATAGGGCTTGTCGAAATCTCTGAGTGTGACCGATACCTCGGGATCGTGCAGCATGCCGGTGTAAGCTTCTCGAATCAACGCCGCCAGGTCGGGAACCGTCAATCCTTCGGCATAGATTTGCTGGGCTTCCTTCAGAGGAATGTAGCCGTCGGGTTGCACGGTAACGGACTGGTTGAATTCGGGGGAAAAGGCAAAGCTGATTTCAAGGACGTCGCTTTTGCATAACCGGTAGAGCGGACGGCGGGCCTCCGTCAAGGCTGGACTCGCTGTGCCGTCCGCTATTCCGGACTTCGCGGTCGCCGCACCAGTGGGCTCACCAGTGGTCTCCGGCTGCTGAGCGTGTGCTGTGGCAACTCCCGAAATGTTCTGCATCAGGCAACCGAGCAAGATAACGATGTTTGTAGCTGGAAATCGCATGTCGGCCGCCTTCCATTCCAAAATTGAGTCGAGGGCTCATCCAAATGCCCCATTGCAACTGGCACGTTACGCGCTCGCAAAACCAGGCACAAGACATGGGAAGTGCACTCCTCGGGGGTGGGCAATCAGGACCAGCGAAGCTTCTTCCGATACTACTTTGGCGGTATGGCGCGAGTACGGCCGCATAGAATAATTCCCGCGATGGGCCTGGAGTGAACAAGGGATGGAACATGCTTTTCTGCGGGAAAGTGGCGAATTGCGGAGAGTGCAGGAATGGGACAAGAACGGAATTCCTCAGCGCTTGCCAGGTTTTCCACATCGATTGAGCGGCTGCGATGTTGAGACATCACAGAACTGACTTGCACTGGTGGTTATGCTAGGGAGCAACAAATGGAACTGAGGAAACATGGATCCTACAGCTCTGGCCGCCTCACCTGTTGTAAGCGTTCTTATCGCCGGCAGCAATCAGTTGCATTGCCGGCTTCTGGTCAACGCCCTTCGCCGAAGAGAATTTCAGGCCGTTTCCTGCGTGATGGATAAAGACACGATCCTCGCCGCCATTGCGGAGAATTTCGTGGACGTCGCACTGATCAACTCTGAAAACAATATGGCACTGGTGAGGACTCTACATCTCGCCCATCCCAATGTGGCGGAGGTCCTGCTGCTGGATGCGCCGGGACGCGACGAGGTGGTGAATGCGTTCCGCTCCGGCGCCCGCGGGTTGTTCAGCTTTTCCACCTCTCCCTTCCGGCTGCTCTGCAAGTGCATCCAAACCGTCCACCAGGGACAGGTATGGGTGAGCAATGAGCAAGTTGCATTCCTGATTGATGCCGTAACCCAGGTGCCGTCGCTGCGGGTAGTGAACAGCCGTGGACGAAACCTGCTTACGCCGCGGGAGCAGCAAGTGGTGGCACTGGTTGCCGACGGACTCAGCAACCGGGGCGTCGCCCGCGAACTCGGGCTCAGCGAGCACACGGTCAAGAAGTATCTGTTCCGCATCTTTGACAAGATTGGAGTTTCCACGCGGGTGGAACTGGTGCTTTACGCCGTTACCCGGGGAGTGCCCCGTCAGGCGGAGTGGCTTTCGGCGTGACAGATGCGCGTGTGTGAAGGGTGGGAAGGAAATCCGAACCGCCCAAGGCTCTCGGAATGGCGTCGAGAAGATGTTAAGGGATTTCCCCGGAGGGCCGGACGGTCCTCCTGCGTCGTGTTCTGGACGAAGGGTCTGCATTAACCCACCACTCGCAACTGTGCCCGAGTGTGGCTACAATGGGCAATCGTGCCTGACGCCATCTCGCCAACTTCGACCCCGAAGTCCAGACGCTGGACGGTCATTGCCGCCGGCATGCTGTGCGGGCTGCTGGCGCTGGTTGTCATCTATCCAAAGTCGAGCGCATTCCGCAGTCCACTGGCGGTAGTTGTGGTTGCCGCTATCGGCCTGGTGGCAGTGATGTTGCAGCTCCGGTTTTACAACCGCGAGCGCAGCCGGCCGGTGCGGGCGCCTTTATGGCTGAATATTCTGGGGATTGTGTTTGCTCTGGCGGCGCTCTTCGCTGACGTCCTTCGTCTCAGCTCAGACGTGGCGCAACTGATGGCGCTGGGGGCGATTGGGAGTTTTTCCATCAGCAGCGCGGTGGTTCTGCATGCTTTTCGCAAGCGCCGGGCGGAATAACGTCGCCCCCAGGAGTTTCAACTTCCGGATTTGGCGGTAGTGACTGGCGGCGGTGGGGGATAAGGTTGGCGTGAAGTCAGGTCGAGCTTGGCCATGCTGGCGGCATCCCAGCCACCGCCCAGCGCCTTGATGAGCAGGACACTGTCAATCATGCGGCGCCCCGAGATTTGTACCGCTGTTCGTTCGTCAGCCAGTGCGGTGGTTTGGGCGGTAATTACTTCGAGATAGGTGGTTACCCCGCCCGCGTAGCGGTTCTTGGAAAGGTCGAGCGAGCGCTCAGCGGCAGCCACCGCCGCGGCTTGGGTGGTAGCTTCCTCTCCCAGCAGGCGCAAGGCGGCGAGGTTATCCTCCACTTCCTGATAAGCCACCAGCACATTTTGTTGATAGCCGGCGACGGTCTGGTCGTAGGCCGCGCGTGCCTGGTCGAGAGCAGCGCGGCGGCGGCCAGCGTCGAGGACGGTGGCCATTGCGGAGACTCCGACGGAGACGAACGTGCTGGGGTTGGAAAGCCAGTTGACCACCGTCGTGCTTTCAAAGCCGGTGGCGGGAGAGAAATTAAACAGCGGGAAATAGGCTGCTTTGGCGACGCCAATGTTGGCGTTCGCTGCCGCCATCTGGCGCTCGGAGGAGGCTATGTCCGGCCGGCGTTCCAGCAGTTCGGAGGGCAAACCGGGCGGAATCACCGGCGGAGTGGCGCTTAGCGCTGCGACCGGCAGCGTGAAGCCGGGGGCAGGCTCTCCCACCAGTACCGCAATGGCGTGTTCAAACTGGGTCCGCTGGGCTTTCACATCAATGGCCTGGGCGCGGGCGTTCTCTAGCAGCGTCTGGGCCTGAGCCACGTCCACCTGCGAAACCACTCCGCCGTGGTAGCGATTCTCGGTGAGTTCAAGCGATCGTTGATACCCTTCCACCGTGGAATTTAGCAGCCGGGCTTCGGCATCAAGTTCGCGCGCCTGGAAGTAATCCATGGCCAGTTCGGCGTGCAGGCTGAGGCTTACGGCTTCGAGATCGGCAAAGGTGGCCTGCGCGCTGGCGCGTTGAGCTTCAACATTCCGCCGCACTTTGCCCCAAACGTCAGGTTCATAGGTCATGTCCACAGGAATGACCAAATCGTTGGTGGTGACGCCGCCGCTAAACTGCGCCAGGGGCCGGTTGCTCGACAGTTTTTCACGTGTGGCCGAGACCCCGGCTGAGACCGTAGGAAAGTAATCGGCGCGGTAGTAGCGAACCGTGGCCCGCGCCTGCCGGAACTGCGCTTCGGCTGCCTTCAGGGTCTGGTTTGACACCGCGACTTTTTCCTCGAGTGCGTTGAGTTGCGGGTCCTCATAAATTTCCCACCACTCGCCACGCAACACCTGATCCGATGGTTGGGCTTCTTTCCAGTTGGGCGGGGTCTCCTTATAGGCGGGCGGGGTTGGCGCCGGGGGACGTGCGTAGCGGGGTCCGACTGCGCAACCGCTGAGCAATGCCAGCGCACACAGGATTGCGGCGCACCCAGGCTTGTGCAGAGGCAATGTCACCGCTTCGCGCCTCCCGAGGATGACGCCGCGGACGCGGGCTGGGCTACTCGAACCTCTTCGCCGTTGACGATGAAGTCAGGAGGATTGGCGATTACGGACTCGTCGCCGGTCAAGCCCGCAACCACTTCGACCTCGGCGCCATAATCGCGACCAATAGTAATCGGCCTCAGCTCCACGTGGTGGCCGTCGGTGACCGTAACCACCCGCAATCCCTCGGAGCGAAACAACAATGTCGTCGCGGGGAGGGTGAATGAACTGGCCGTCGTGGGCAGTTTGAGATGCACTTCCGCGTAGGCTCCGCTGAGCAGTGTTCCGGTGGGGTTATTCACGGCGATTTCAACCAGCAGGGTCCGGGTGGTGGTATCGATCGCATTGGCGGTGCGAACCAGGGTGCCAGGGAATAAACGGCCGGGAAACTCTGAAAGCGCCAACTCGGCCGTCAGTCCGGGTTTGGCGAGTTGGGAGTACGCCTCAGGTACGTTGACGTACACGCGCAGGCGGTCGGGCTGCGCAATGTGGAAGAGTTCAGTCCTCGTTCCACCGCTGCTTCCCGAGTCGATCAAGGCGCCAATGTCGGTGCGGCGGGCGGTAATAACTCCGGCAAAAGGCGCATAGATCTTCTCGAATGATTGCAGTTGCTCCAGGCGCTTCACGTTCGCTTCCATGGCTTGAACAGTCGCCTTCGTAGCCGCATAGTTCCCTTCTGCGTTGTCAGCATCTTGCTTGGAAACCGAGTCGGTCTTCAGCAAACCGGCATAGCGGTTCGAGGTAATTTCAGCCAGGTGAAGGTTGGCCTCGGCGGTTCCCAAATCGGCACGGGCTTGGCGGAGTTGCTGGTCAATCTCAGGGCTTTCGATTTCGGCGAGCAACTCGCCGGCAGTGACATGGGTTCCGATGTCCGCGTACCACTTCTTCAGATATCCGTTGCTGCGGGCATAGATGGGAGCGTCAATATAAGCTTCTACGTTGGCGGGCAGGACGAGTTCCTTGGACGGCGCGGAACGTCCGGGCCGGACCACGGTGACAGTGGGGATGGCCATCTCCCGGGTCTCTTTGACCAAAGTGCTTCGCGCCTGGATGCGCGGGAGAATTCCGGAAATTACCACTGCCGCGACTGCGGCAAACGCCAGGACTGCGATCCACCAATGGCGAACTGGCCGGCCGGAAGAACTGCTTTCCGGTGCGACCTCAATATCGTTGTCTTGTTCCACTTTCATCTAGACTCCCTGATTCCCCGGGATCGAACAGCTCCCATGGTACAAGCCGGTGCTAATGCTTGGCGTTTGCCTTTGATGCCCGTACGTCATCACCATGCAAGAGACTGAAGAATAACGGCACGAAAAATAGCGTGGCTGTGGTGGCAAACAACAACCCTCCAATTACGGCGCGCCCCAGGGGCGCATTTTGCTCGCCGCCTTCTCCCAGGCCCAGGGCCATCGGTACCATGCCGATGATCATTGCCAGCGCGGTCATGATTACCGGGCGGAAGCGGGTGAATCCGGCGTTTAGGGCGGCAACGACGGCATCGTGACCTTCCACCATTTGCTCCTTGGCAAAGCTTACAACCAGGATGCTGTTTGCGGTTGCCACGCCCATGCACATGATGGACCCGATGAGGGCAGGAACGCTGATGGAGGTCCGGGTGACAAACAGAAACCACACGATCCCGGCCAGCGCTGCCGGCAATGCAGAAATGATGATGAAAGGATCAAGCCATGACTGAAAATTCACGACGATCAGCAGGTACACCAGCACGATGGAAAAGGCCAGGCCGCCGAGCAGTCCAGTGTAGGACGACCGCATGGTCTGAATCTGGCCGCGAATGGTCACCTGGGCGCCCCGCGGAGCTTCACTCTTGGCATCGCTCACAATCCTGTTGATCTCACGCGCCACACCTCCCAGATCGCGTCCCTGAACCGAGCCGTAGATATCGATCAGCGGCTGAATGTCATAGTGTGACACCACCGCGGTTCCCGCAGCGCGGTTGATGGACGCCAGGCTGGCCAATATCTCAGGGTGCGCGTTGCTGGGGCCGGTGATCGGAATATTTTCCAGGTCCTGTAACGACTGGTTTCGATACTGCGGCGTCTGAACCGCTATGGAGTAACTTACGCCGGTCTTGGGGTCAAGCCAGAATTCCGGAGTGGTTTGAAAACTGCCGCTCAGCGAAATCAGCAGGTTGTCGGCGACGTCGCGTTGCGTGAACCCGACTTGCTGCGCTTTGGTGCGGTCCACATCAATATTGAGATAAGGCTGGTCGGCAGGCTGCTGGATGTGGAGATCCACAATTCCGGGAACCTGACGCAAACGGGTGAGCAGGCTGCCGGCGAAGGCCCGGTTGGCGGCGACATTGTAGCCCGAAATTTGAACGTCGATCGGCGCCGGCAGTCCGAAATTAAGAATCTGACTCACGATGTCGGCGGGCAAGAATGAAAACGTCACGCCGGGAAATTCCTGGGGCAAACGCAGGCGGAGGTCGTGGATGTATTGCTCCGTCGGGCGATGGTCCTTATTCAAGCTGACCAGAATGTCGGCGTCGGCAGGGCCAATGGGAGCGGAGTTGCTGTAGGAAAGGTTGATGCCGCTATAGGGCAGGCCGATGTTGTCGATGATGCTGAGAATTTCCGAGGGTGGAATCTCGGCGCGAATGGATTCTGCCACCAGCCCTGAAAGCCGCGCGGTTTCTTCGATGCGGGTACCGGTGCGGGCGCGCAGATGCAACTTGAACTGACCCGCATCCACTGTGGGAAAAAAGTCCTGACCCAGCCAGGGAATCAGGAACACCAGCGATACCAGGCAGGCCGCGAAAAAGCCGCCCAGAAAAATCCCTCGATGATGCAGGCAGCGCTCAAGCCAGCGGCGGTAGCCGCCGCGGAACCGTTCGAAGGCTTCCTCAAAACGAACTTGCAAGCGCACCAATGGATTCGCGGAAAAAACGTGGGTCGGGTTGGGGATATGGCTTTGGAGCAGGTACTTGGCCATGGTCGGCACCAGCGTCCGCGAAAGCAGATACGAGGCCAACATGGCGAACACTACCGCCTCCGCCAGCGGCACGAACAAGAATCTGGCAACCCCGGTCAAGAAAAACATGGGCACAAACACGATGCAGATGGCCAGAGTCGAGACGAATGCGGGCACCGCGATCTGCTGTGCGCCGTCGAGAATCGCGTGTTCGACTTCTTTGCCCAGGGACAGGTTGCGATTGATGTTTTCGATTTCGACAGTGGCATCATCCACCAGAATGCCGACCGCCAGGGCCAGACCTCCGAGGGTCATGATGTTGATGGTCTGCCCAAGCGCGCTGAGCACGAGAATCGAGGTCAAAATCGAAAGTGGGATGGAAGTAGCGATGATCAGTGTGCTGCGCCAATTGCCCAGGAAAAGCAGAATCATCAGACCGGTGAGACAAGCCGCGATGGTGGCTTCCTTGATCACCCCGTTAATTGAGGCGCGGACGAACAAGGACTGGTCCGCCAGCGGTTGCATTTCCAGTTCGGGCGGCAATCCGGCGGCAATCTGCGGCAGCATGGCCTTGATACCGGCGATCACATCCAGCGTGGATGCGTCACCCGCTTTCAGCACCGTCAGTAACGATGCCCGTCTGCCGTTGACGTGGACAATATTGGTCTGTGGCGGGTAGCCGTCGCGAACATTGGCCACGTCATGGACGTAGATGGTGTTCGTGCCCACGGTCTTGACCGGCATCTGGTTCAATTCCGCAACCGTTTTCGGGCTGCCGTTGATTTCGACGTCATATTCGAAGTCGCCGATCTTCGAGGTTCCTGAGGGCAGGATCAGGTTCTGGGCGCTCAGCGCGTTCACCACATCAAGCGGGGAGAGCCCTTTCGACTGCAATGCAGTAGTGTTCAAATCGACCTGAATCTGGCGCTGCTTGCCTCCGTAGGGCCAGGGGATCGCGCACCCCGGAATTGTGATCAGGCGGGTGCGAATGAAACTTGTCCCCAGGTCAAAAAGCTGCTGCTCCGACATGCCCTGGCCGGAAAGAGCCAACTGCAAGATGGGGACCGTCGACGCGCTGTAAGTGAGCACCAGGGGCGGCGTGGTGCCGGGGGGCAATTGCCGCAGTTGGGTCTGGGAGATTGCGGTCACTTGCGCCAGGGCCTTGTCGATGTCTGCCGTTGGCTGAAAGAAAACCTTGACCACCGCAATTCCGTTGAGCGATTGCGACTCTATGTGCTGGATGTTGTCCACCAGGGTGGTAAGCGCGCGCTCGGTCTGCGAAACGATGCGGTCAGACATCTGCTGGGCGTCAAGGCCCTGGTAATTCCAGACGATGCTGACCACCGGAATGTCGATGTTGGGGAAAATGTCGGTCGGAGTGCGCAGAATGACGATCGGAGCCAGGAGCAACAGCAGCAGAGACACCACTACGAAGGTGTAAGGCCGTCTTAAGGCGAGTCGAACAATCCACATAGTTTGTCCGGGAACGCGGTACTGAGAGGCCGTTTCCTCGCGGATCAGCGCGGAGTTCGCATCTGAATTCGGAGCTCAGGTTAATACGAAATCCAAGCAGTTGCCGGCCGCCGGCATCTGCCCCGGCCCAAGCACAGATACAGTATTGTATTGGATTGAGCTGCCTGAGCGCGGATGCAGAGTTAAGTGTAAAGATTTGTAGTGGCTGGGCGGTGTTGAGGCTGGCTGAAACGGCCTAGTTGGGTTTGCGGGCCTTGCCGTCGGACAGCATTTGCAGCAGGGCGGCATCTGCGGCGTGCTTGAATTTCTCTGCGGCGGCAATGCGCGGGCTGAGGGCCATGCTCTCGGAAGGCTTTTGACGAATGGTCTCGCGCAACCGCTCGCCTTCTTCCGACCCATTGGTCATAACCTGCATGTAGAACCAGAGGAAATGGCGCATCTGGTCAAGGGCGGCTTTCAGCAGGTGCAACGACTCCAACTCGGGTAACTGACAGAGCGCTTCCATTAACTCGGGATCGTTGGGCGCCTGCATAGCAGCGCAATTCAGGGCCTGCTGAATGGAGCGCAGGTCTTCGGTCACACGCAGGATGCGGATGTGGACATCGTCCAGGATTTCGTCGCTTTGCATGGTCAGCGGTCTGCTGACACAACATCTCACCCACAACCCGCAGCGAATAGATGTCCCATGTGCATGCGCTTTGGTAATTCCGCTAATTACCTTGGTCTTCTAGGGTTTCCAGCGGGAATTGAGCGGCCAAAACGGCTGCCAAGTCACGTATTTCGGGGACTTCGAGAACGCGTACTCCCGGAACCCGGCCTGACCAGCGCTCCCAGCCGATGGCCCCGGAGCAGAAGGTCGGTAATCAGAGGCCGGCCCAGGTATCCGGCCCCGCCGGTGATGAAAACGCCGCGTGTGTGAGCGGCCATGGTGGGGCCTCTTTATGAACTGCGAGCGGAGGCCGTCGCCGGATTTTCGGCAAACTCGCCTTCCCATCTCGCGATCACCACCGTCGCCAGGCAATTGCCAATCACGTTTACAGCCGTCCTTCCCATATCCATCAACTGATCGATGCCGAGCAGAATAAAGATGGGTTCGGTGGGCAGGCCAACGCTGGCAGCGGTGGCAAGAAGGATCACAATCGCAGCGCGGGACACCCCGGCCACCCCTTTGCTGGTCAGCATCAGCACCAGCAATATGTAGAGTTGGCGGCCGAAGGTAAGGTGCAGTCCGGCGGCCTGGGCCACGAATATGGCGGCTAACGAAAGATATAGAGCCGAGCCGGTCAGGTTGAAGCTGTAGCCGGTGGGCATGATAAAAGCCACGACCGGCCGGGAAACGCCGATTTCTTCCATGCGTTCCATCGCACTCGGCAGCGCCGCCTCGGAACTGGCGGTGCTAAAAGCGATGGTCGCCGGCTCGGCCAGGGCGCGAATAAAACGCATGATGGGGACCTTGGCCAATAGTGCGATGGGCAAAAGCACCGCCAATAGAAACACCGCCAGTGCTCCATACAGCGTCAGCAGGAGCCTGACCAGGCTGCCAAGAATACCCATTCCAGTGGACCCGACCGTGGCTGCGATTGCCCCGAGGATCCCCAAGGGGGCGAACCACATTACGAGATTGGTGAATTTGAACATCACTTCGGCCAGGCTCTCGCAGAACGCGAGCACGGGCCGCCGCTTGGCTTCCTCCACGAGAGCCAAGGCAATCGCAAACAGCAGGCTGAAGATCACCACTTGCAGGATCTGGTTCTCGGCTACCGATTTGGCGATGTTTTCGGGGAAGACGTGCAGTAGGGTCTGGCTGAGAGTGAGACTCTCGACCCTTCCGGTTTCAGGGGTAGCTGGGATCTGGGCCCCGACGCCGGCCTGGCTGAGGTTGATTGCGGCCAGTCCTATGAATAGAGCGAGCGTGGTCACCACTTCAAAAAAGATTAGCGCCTTCACCCCCATGCGCCCGACCTTCTTCAGATCGGCGTGCCCGGCGATGCCGCTGACTAACGTGCTGAACAGCAGCGGGGCAATGATCACTTTGATCAGCCGCAAGAATATTTGTGCCAATAGGCGCAGGCTGACGCCGAATGCGGGGAAGTCGTGGCCGATCTCGGCCCCGAGCAGCATGGAAACGAAAATCCATGTGGTAAGAGAAGGGCGGAAGCAAGCGTATCCCACCAGCCCAAGCAGGGCCAGCCAGCGCGCGGCGGCAAGCGTATTCACCGCGAGATAGGCCACAGCAGGCGACTGCCGGGCCACCGCAAGAGCGGTAAGAGTCAGCAACATTAGCGCGGTAATCGCGAGCTTGCGCCGCATGCGCTGATACATTACCAGAACCACCTGCAGGACGCGGAGAATCCGCAGGCGCGCTTCGGTATAATCCGGTTTTTATCGGCGTGAGGCAAATTTGAATTCTCGACATTGGTTGACCCTTGGGGTAGCGTCCGTTCTCATTCCACTTTCCGGTTTCGCGCAACTGGAACCGGTGCTCAAGCAGGTTGACCTGCCGCATCGTTATTATTACCGCGAAATGTACCTGCCACAGTTGACCAGTGGACCAAGTTCAGTCGCCTGGACTCATAATTCGCGAGACCTCGTGTATTCGATGGCGGGATCGTTGTGGCGTCAGAAGCTGGGTTCGACGGATGCTGAACAACTGACCGCCGGCCCTGGCTATGACTATGAGCCCGACTGTTCGCCTGACGGCCGTTGGGTGGTATATGCGTCCTATCAGCAAGACGCAATCAATCTGTGGGTGATGGATCTGTTCACGAAAGAAATCCGCCAAGTGACAGCTGGCGGCGACGTGAACGTGGATCCGCGATTTTCTCCGGATGGAAGGCGGCTGGCCTTCGTCTCCACTTCCTATCATGGCCGCTTCCACATTTTCGTGGCGGATTTCGATGACGGCTGGCTGAGCAACTTTCAGCGAGTTACCGGGGAGACGCGCTCCACACTGCCGCGTTTCTATTACAGCCCTTTCGATACCGAAATCAGCCCGGCTTGGTCGCCGGATGGATCAGAATTGATGTTCGTTTCCAACCGCGGCCACATCTACGGCACTGGCGGCTTCTGGCGCATGAAAGTCTCACCGGGCGCGGAAGCGCACGAAATTCATTATGAGGAAACCTCATGGAAGGCCCGGCCCGAGTTCTCTCCCGACGGCACGCGAATCGTATATGCGTCGTATCTGGGGCGTCAGTGGCTCCAGCTTTGGGTCATGCCTTCGGGCGGCGGCGATGCGTTTCCGATTTCCTACGGTGATTTCGATAACACTAATCCGCGCTGGTCGCCTGACGGACAGAAGATCGCTTTCATCTCGAATCGCGGCGGCAATACTTCACTGTGGATTCAGGATGCGATCGGCGGTGCGCAGACCCGCATCATCGCCGAACACAGGCATTACCGAACGCCGATGGGACACTTGCGCGTCACCGTGCTTGACCCCGCGGGCAAACCCGTTCCGGCGCGCATCTTCCTCACCGGTGAGGATGGCCGGGCTTATGCCCCCGACGATGCATGGGTGCATGCGGAAGACAATTTCGTGCGCTCGGAACGGCCTTTTGAGGCCCATTACTTCCACACTTCCGGAATCTCTGAGGTGACGGTTCCGGTCGGGAACGTAACGGTCGAGGTCATGAAGGGGTTCGAATATCATGTCGAAAACGAGATAGCGAAAGTTGCGCCGGACCAGCAGGTGACACTGACGGTTCATTTGCGGCCCCTTGATATTCCTCGCGACCCGCATTTTCGATGGGCCAGCGGCGATTTGCATGTTCACATGAATTATGGCGGAGCATACCGCAATACTCCGGCCAATCTGGTGAAGCAGGAGCAAGCCGAGAATCTTTCGCTCATCGAAGACTTGATCGTGAACAAAGAGGTTCGGATTCCGGACATCGCCTATTTCAGTCCCAAGCTCGATCCGGCTTCGACTCCGGACCACCTGCTTTTTCACGCGCAGGAATTTCATACCAACTACTGGGGACATCTGGGACTGCTGCGCCTGAACCAGCAGTTCCTGCTGCCGGGCTACACCGCGTATGCAGGCAGTGCCGCGGCCAGTCTTTTTCCTACCAACGCAGCCGTGGCCGACCTGGCGCATGCGCAGCAGGGGTTGGTGGGATATGTCCATCCTTTTGATTTTGCTCCGGACCCGGTGAACGACCCTACTCTCACTCACGGCGAGCCTGAGGATGCCGCCCTGGAACTGCCGGTGGACGCGGCCTTGGGCAAGGTGGACTACATTGAGGCGGCGGGCTTCAGCGACCACAAGGCCACCGCCGCCGTTTGGTATCGGCTGCTCAACTGCGGGTTCCACTTGCCTGCGGGCGCCGGGTCGGACACCATGGCCAATTATGCGTCCCTGCACGGGCCAGTGGGCCTGACGCGGGTTTACGCGCGAGTGCCGCAAGGGCCGCTCGACGTTGGCTCATGGCTGGGCGCGCTCAAAGAAGGACATACCTTTGCAACCAACGGCCCCTTTCTCGGGTTCAAGCTCGAAGGTAAGGAAATCGGCGACCAAGTGAAGCTTCCGGCGGGCGAGCACCAAGTGAAATTCACCGCCTGGATGCGTTCCATTGTGCCCATCGATCGTCTGGAGATCATCTGCAATGGGCAGCCGGTGCAGGAATTGCAGCTGAACGGCGATCGCGAACGTGCCGACATGGCCGGCACGATTCCCATCTCTCGCAGTGGCTGGTGCCTGCTGCGCACCTGGAGCGAGAAAGCCGAGCATCCGATTCTGGATATCTATCCCTACGGGACTACTGCCCCGATTTATGTGACGGTCGCGGGGTCCACTCCGAGAGCCTCCGAAGATGCGGCATACTTCATCGCCTGGATTGGACGGCTGGAAGAGGCCGTGAAAGCCAACCGCGACTGGCATACTGAAACGGAGAAGACCGCGGTGTTGAAGACGCTGGATGATGCGCGGGAAGTGTATAGAAAACTGCAATAAAAACTGAACCCAGATTTACACGGATCACCACGAATAATCCTGAAGACTTATCCGTGGTAATCCGTGAAATTCGTCGCTGATTGAAATCCGCGGCTGATGCTTAGGCCTGTTCCAGTTCCAACAGCGTCCTCTTGCGTTCGGCGCCCCAGCGGTAGCCGCCCATTTCGCCGCCCTGACGGACTACCCGATGGCATGGGATGGCAACTGCCACAGGGTTGGTGGCGCAGGCCCTTGCCACGGCTCGCGTTGCCGTGGGACGGCCGATCCCTCTGGCCACCGCAGCGTAGGAACGGGTTTCGCCGAAGGGGATCTCCTGCAAGTGCGACCAAACGCGCCGCTGAAAGGC
This sequence comes from Terriglobales bacterium, assembly GCA_050745985.1. Lineage (GTDB taxonomy): Bacteria > Acidobacteriota > Terriglobia > Terriglobales > Acidobacteriaceae > JABCZH01. The sequence continues at coordinate 100,791 of JBOGLG010000008.1, forward strand.
GGTGGCCTGAATGTCGAGCGGGAGTGCGGTATTCAGGCGCTGGCCGCGCATCTGACGCAGCACGTTTTCTTTCCATTGGCGCAGCGCGCCGTCGTCGCGCTTACGATTAGCGAAGGGAAATTCGTGCCGCAAGCCGTGCTCGAGTTCGTCGTCGGAATTGGCGAATTGAATCGCGCAAATGCCTTTGTCAGTCGCGGCGATCAGCATGCGTCCCAGGGGGGAATCGGCGCAGGTATAGCGGATAGGAGCGGCAATAGCGCCGCGGCGATATTTGTCCGGAGTCATGCCGAGTTGCGAGGCAGTCCGCTCGTAGAGGCGGCTGCTGGAGCTGTAACCGGCGTCATACATGGCGTGGGTTACCGAGTGTCCGGCGCGCAGGTTGCTCCTTAGCCGGTTCATGCGGGAGGAGTCGGCGTAGGCGCGGGGGGTGATTCCGAGCACGGCCTTGAACTTACGCTGCAAGTGAAACGGGCTGTGGTGAAATTCAGTTCCCAGACGAGCCAGGGTCAGTGGCTCGTCGAGATGCTGCTCGATGTAGCGGCAGATGGCGCGAACTGTTTCAGCCGCTCCGTGGCCGGCGGAGCGCGGCCGGCATCGCAGGCAGGCGCGGTAGCCGGCTTTTTCGGCATCCTCGGGACGGCGGAAGAAGGCGACGTTTTCGCGCCGCGGACGCCGCGAGGGACACGACGGCCTGCAATAGACGCCGGTCGAGGAGACGGCGAACACGAAACTGCCATCCTCACTCGCGTCACGGGCTTCGACTGCCTGCCACCAGCGGCTTGCGCTGTTTCGGGCCATTTCGGTTCTACTCACCTCGGTTCCAGTCATGTCGAGTATCGCATTGGTTGTCATAATGGAGAAAGGTTAGCTGGAGGCTACCACGGTGGACTATCCGTATCTTGCGGTCAAAGCAAGATTGCTACGATATGCTGCTTTCGCGGGGTTGATTCTTGCTACCAATTCCCTGTTCTCAGTTCCCGGTACCCAGATGAGCGAAATTGTGGCCATGCATATCGAGCGGGAGATTGCGCTAAACGCAGCCCATCCTTCTAAGGAGTGGCGTCGAGCTGCAGCCGCGCGTTTTTCTTCGGACTGGCAGGGCGCGAGTCCGGATCCACAGCGTGAAACCAGCATCCGAGTTTTGTGGTCGGAGAGAACTTTGTACTTGCGATTTGAGTGCCGGTACCGCACGCTCTATGTTTTCGAAGACTCCGATCCCAACGGACGCCGCGATCAACTGTGGGACCGCGACGTGGCCGAGGCATTTCTCCAGCCCGATCCGTCGCATGAGCATTTCTATAAGGAATTCGAAGTCAGCCCCAACGGAATGTGGATCGACCTCGACATTTCCCCCGGCGGGCGGTCTGATCTAAAGAGTGGCCTGCGGCGGTCGGTGTTCCTCGACCAGAAATCGCACACCTGGTCGGCCGAACTGGCGATTCCGATCCGCGCACTTACCAGGGAGTTTGATCCCGGCAAAGTCTGGCGGGCAAATTTCTATCGAGTGGAAGGCCGGAAAGAACCGCGCTCCTATTTGGCATGGCAGCCCACGCGAACGCCACAGCCGAACTTTCATGTGCCAGCGGCGTTTGGAAGGCTGCGGTTCGGGCGCTGAAGTCCTAATCGGACAGCGGCTGCAAGATTCCGTAGGTTTGGGTAATGCCCGCGCGCTTGCGCAATTCGTTGAGCAGCGCGTGAGCCGCGTTGTCGTCTGTCCTGGTGGAATCTGAGGTGTCCGCCCAGACGGCTTCGTAGACAATTTGCGCCGCTTCCTTCAGGTCGATGTGAAGGGCAGCCTCCAGCACGTCGATGCGTTCCTGCTGATGGTCAAAGCAAGTCTGGCAAACCGTGGCCGGCTGCTGGCCGCTTTGATGATTTTCTGGACGGGTGCAATGTGTTGGCGGAGTGGAACGGACCTGCATCTGTGAAGTCAAAAGCTGGGCCTTGAAGTCCTTCAGAAAGCGCTCGCGCTCGGCTTCCAACGTCGCCAGGTCCGGCGTCTCTTCGCTCATGGCAGGGGCGGCAAGAGGCGCCCGAGCAGCCACAACCTCCGGAGAAACGCGCTCCGTGCTGTTGCACACCGGGCACACTTTCACATTGGCCGCGAAATACGTGCGGCACTTCGAACAAGGCAGGCCGTAGCCTACCGGCTTGAATCCGGCCACCGGCGCGTCGATCTGACTAGTGGCGACCGGTGCGACTGCCCTCGCGTCTTTGGCCGGCGCTGCTGCTGACGAGCTCATGTTCGCTCCTTATTCAATTGACTCGCTTCGATTGACCTTGGGCGCCACAATAGCAGCGCCAGTAGTGATTGTAGGGTGGTCACGGTTACCTGCCGAGAGCACGGTGGTTCAATAGAGAGCCTGCCCGAAGGTTCCGAGCGGTTGGCTAAAGCCTTCTTCCCCTTCGGCTTGCAAGGGCGAATTCCGCCATCCAGGCGGCCCGGTTGACGGAACTTTGGGGCTTGAGTAACGTTAGATAGGAGAAGCGTCTCTCGTGGAGGTTCTGTATGTTTGAAGGCCTGTTTCAGCCGATGCATCTGCTCGTCATCTTTGTGATTGCTCTGCTGATCTTCGGACCCAAGAAGCTTCCCGAGTTGGGCAAAGGGATCGGCGAAGGCATCCGCGCTCTGAAAGAAGGCATGAAGGACACGCCTCCCGACCAACCAAAGGCGGCCAGCACAGAAGTCAAGAATCCCGATATCAAGAGCTAGCTGGCCTGGCCTCTAGTCACTTCGAGATCACGACAAATTAATTTGATGGAGAATTTTCATGCGCAAGCTGCAATGGTGTGCATTCTTGTCGGTATTTGGATTGACCTCTTTCCTATTCGCGGACCAGGTGGTGCTAAGCAATGGCGACCGCTTGACCGGCACGATCACCAAGTCGGACGGTAAGACACTGGTCATCAAGACCGACCTTGCCGGAGAAGTCACAGTTCCGTGGACGGCGGTCCAGTCATTTACTTCCGCGGCGCCACTACATGTGGCGACAGCTGGAAAAACCGTGGTCGGCGCGGTGACCACTTCCGACGGCAGTCTGGCCGTGAAAACTGCACAGAGCGGGACCGTGGATGTTCCCAAAGCGGATGTGACCGCGCTGCGCAACGACGCGGAGCAGGCTGCATACGAAAAATCGCTGCATCCCACGCTGTTCGAAGGCTGGCTGGTCGGGGCCAACGTCGGCTTCGCGCTGACTGGCGGTAACAGCGAAACCAAGAGCCTGGCAATCGCGTTCACCGGCGATCGCAAGACCTCGCACGATGAGATTGCGCTGTACACCAACACCATCTATGCCACCAACGACGCTGCCGGTGCCGTGCCCAACGTGACCGCCAACGCGACTCAGGGCGGCGCGCGCTATTCGCGCAATTTCTCCAAGCGTCTGTTCGGCTTCGGGAGCGCTGATTTTCAGACCGATGCATTACAGGCATTGAACCTGCGTTCGGTCCTCGGTGGAGGTTTGGGCTTTCACGCCATCAACAGCGACCGTACCACCCTGGATTTCCTGGGCGGCCTGAACTACACCCGGGAGAGCTACGTCACTCTCGATCGCAACTTCGCCGCGCTTACCCTGGGCGAAGAATTCATGCACAAGCTGGGTGGGTCAACGGTGTTGGCGCAAAAGCTATACTTCTTTCCAGATCTGAGCGACACCAGCCAGTACCGGGGTACATTCAACATTGGAACCATCACCAAGCTCAGTAAATGGCTGGGCTGGCAGAACGCTTTTGGCGACATCTATGTCACCAACCCGCCGGCAGGCAAGAAGCAGAATGACGTGCAACTGACCACCGGGATCAATGTGTCGTTTACGCACTAAGCGGGTTGGGTAGCCGTTACCGTGGTTAGAGCATCTAAGGAGGCGAGAGGGTTTATGTCTGAATCATGGATTCTGCGCGCACGCGATCCCGAGGATCGCACGATCAACGAGAGCAACCGGGAAGAGCGGAAAGACAAAATGATGGACAAGACTGTGGCAGACACTTTCCCGGCGAGCGATCCGCCATCGTCGTTGCCCGATCCGGATGACGATTCTTTCGCGGCTTAGCTTTGCCGTCGCCCTACTCCCGCGTCACCGACTTCACCAGATTCCGCGGCCGGTCCACATCCAGGCCCTTCTTCACAGCCATGTAATAAGCGAACAGTTGCAGCGGGACAATCTCCAGGATCGGAGAGAGCAACTCGGAAGCCTGTGGGACGAAGATGATGTGATCGGCGATGCCGCCCAGCTCTTCGTCCCCCTCGGTAGCAATCGCAATCACGCGCGCCGCTTGCTGTTTGAAGCTCTTGATATTGGCCACATTCTTTTCATACCGCACGACTGAACCGGCATCGCCGTGGTCACAGGTTGCAATGATCACGATGGGCAGACTCTCGTCGATCAGGGCGTTGGGGCCGTGTTTAGTTTCTCCGGTCGGGTAACCCTCGGCGTGTACGTAGGAAACTTCTTTCAGCTTGAGGGCACCGTCCATGGCGATCGGGTAATGGATGGCGCGGCCGAGAAACAGAAAGTCCTGGGCCGTGCGATATTCCTCCGCCAGGGTCTCACACTGCGCCGCTGACGCCAGCACAGTTGCAATTTTTGCCGGGAGCTCCAGCAGTTCGCCGATGTGGCGCTGCACCTGATCTTTTTTCAGATAGCCGCGCTCCTGTCCCAGGTATGCAGCCAGCAGGAAAAGCACTGCCATTTGCGCGGTGAAGGCTTTTGTCGAGGCGATGCTGACCTCCGGCCCGGCATTGGTGTAGAGCACGCCGTCAGCTTCGCGGGCGATGGTGGAATTGACCACGTTCGAAATGGCGATGGTGCGCGAGCCTCGGGCCTTGGCCTCGCGCTGCGCTGCGGTAGTGTCCGCAGTTTCGCCGGATTGCGTGATCACGATGGTCAGCTCGCCGGCGCCGATCATGGGGTTGCGGTATTCAAATTCACTGGCGTAATCCACATCGGCGGGCAGATTCGCCAGCTCCTGGATCATGTATTGACCCGTCATGCCGGCGTGACGGCTGGTTCCTGAAGCCACAATATGGATGCGGCGCAGGGCGCACAGCTCTTCCCTGCCGATCTTTACTTCGTTCAGTTGGATCCCATCCGCCTCCGGCGAGATCCGGGGCAGAATGGTATCGCGCAGCCCCTGCGGCTGCTCGAAAATTTCCTTCAGCATGTAATGGGGAAATCCGCCTTTGTCGGCCAATCGTCTCCTTACCTGCCCACCGCGGCTTCCGTCCTCACGCCGCGAATAAACGTGGTTCTTATTTCGCCCTCTGGACTCAGCACCACGATATCGGCCTCACCACCGGCCTCGAGTTTGCCCCGGTTTGCGAGCCCCGCCACCCGCGAGGGATTGAGGGTGGCCAGGCGCAGCGCCTGCTGCAACCCCCAGCCGGCAAACTCCGTCACATTGCGCACCGCCCGGTCCAGGGTCAGTACGCTGCCTGCGAGCGCGCCATCTGCCATGCACACGCCGTTCTTGACTTCCACTTCGAACCATCCCAGGCGGTAGCGGCCGTCGGGCATACCGGTGGCGGCGGTTGCATCTGTGATCAGCACGGCATTTTCTGGCCCTTTCATCTTCAGAAACAACTCTACGATGGTGGGGTCGAGATGAATTCCATCGGCAATGATGTCGGCCGAAAGCCGTGGATCGGTGAGCACGGCGGCAACAATTCCCGGCTCGCGGTGGCCGAGCGGGCGCATGGCGTTAAAGGTATGGGTGGCATGCTTTGCTCCGGCCTCAATCGCCAGGCGGGTGTCATGCAGCTTGGCGTCGGAGTGCCCCAGGCTCACGCAAACGCCGCGGCCAGCGGCCTCGGCAATCAACGCGCGCGCGCCCTCAAGTTCCGGTGCGATGGTTAGCATCTTTATGTGTCCACGCGCCGCCTCCCAGAAACGTTCAAAGCCCGGCAGCGTTGGAAGCAGCAAGTCTTGCGGAGGATGCACTCCGCGGCGGTCGAAACTGATGAATGGGCCTTCCAGATGAATACCCACCGGTCGCGCCCGCCGTCCGCGAGCGGGCTCGTGCTCGGCATTCTCAATAGCCGTGGCCAGACGGTCCAGCGCAGTAAGAATGTGGTCGCCGGAAGCGGTCACCGTGGTTGGCAGATAGGCGGTGACTCCGTGCCGGGCCAGAAGCTGCTCCACCGCCGGGAGCGCCGCCGGGTCGGTCTCCATGACATCGTGGCCTGCGCCGCCGTGAATGTGGATGTCCACGTACCCGGGCGCGAGAATCGAATCCGGGAAGTTGACCTGCTGCACGCCTGCTGGAAGCTCGCGCCCCTTGCGCGAGCTGATTTCGACCACGCGCTCCCCTTCGAGCAACACCATGGGCTGCTCGACCGTTTCGAGCGGCGTGTACAGTCGGTCTGCGGTCACAGCAATCATGGCGTTCGATCAAAGATCATGTTGAAACGTTATATTAGCGGATTTTCGAGTCCTGCTTGCAGGAAAACTGAGGCCCCGAGCCAGGCTGTTCCGCTGCGATTTGCGGTTAGCCTATGGCCTGCTGGGGGCTCTGCCGCTTCGCTGTTTTTGGGGCTTTGCGGAGACTTCAGTAAGGGCAAAATCCTGATTCTCCGTGGCTAGGGGAAAACAGCCGCTGACGTGCCCTGAGAGCCTCGCAAAGTCTCCGGCGGGCGCGCCGAGTCGCCGCGACCGCGGTGTCGCGTAAAGCGATGACCTTATGGGTGGATGTTATAATTTGATCTGCGTGCAAGCTCTGGCGGCGTCGTTTCCCGCCTTTTCCGCCGGGGACGCAAGTGTCGGGGAGTGGCTCAGCCTGGTAGAGCACCTGGTTCGGGACCAGGGGGTCGGAGGTTCAAATCCTCTCTCCCCGACCAATCTTTTCAAGGACATGAACAGCACTTCTGGTTTTCCGTCTACAGCGGTGTAGGCAATTTTGTAGACGGTGAAGTCCTTAAGGATCCGCAACCACCGGCTCCCGCGGTCGTCTATTCCTGACAGTCCAATCAGTCGCGCGCGCAAATTAGATTCCGAATCCCAGAAGTTCTCGCAGTCCTTCCCCACTGTCACGTCTCACAGGGACTCAAACCATTTACAATTCTCAACATAGCTCCTTGATTGTGACTCTCGGTTGATTTGCAATTTGGTATGCCAGTGGCGTTTCTTCATCTATCGGACATTCATTTCGGGCAAGAAAAAGGCGGCCGTGTTTTCACGCACGAAGACGTGCGTGAGCGTTTGCTCGATGATGTTGCGCTTCTGGTTCGGACTCTGCCGAACGGAAGGGTCGATGGGATCATCGTGAGCGGTGATATTGCGTATGCCGGCTCGGAGGAGCAGTATTCGGCTGCTGGTCGATGGTTGGACCGCTTGGCGTCTGCTGCAGGCTGCAAGATCACGGATATCCAAGTTGTCCCGGGCAATCATGATATCAACCGCGAGGGCATCTGCCGATCGTCGGAGATGATGCTCGCCGAGATTGCCGAAAAGGGCGAACCTCGACTCGACTACTTTCTAGAGTTGGAAAAGGATCGCGAGGTCTTCTACGGAAGGTTTGAGAACTACCGAGAATTCGCCGAAGGGTACAATTGCCCGCTCGACCGTGACGGTGGAACGGCGGGCGAACGCACAGTGGAAATTGCTCCGGGCCGTACCATCCGTTTTATCGGGCTGAATTCGGCACTGTGCTGTGCGAAGAAGGACGAAAAAGGCAAATTGCTATTGGGGGCCCGGCAACGGACCTTGCCCAGAAAGGCCGGGGAGGAGCTCGTGGTGATCTGCCACCATCCGCTTCCGTGGTTGCGCGACTCGGAAGAGGCGAGGCAGTACGTGCGGAGCCGCGCCCGTGTGTTCATCTCAGGGCATGAGCACACGCCACAGATCGCGGTGGATCCGGTCCATGCCGGTTGTGACCTATTGACCATTGCAGCGGGGGCAACAATCCCCCCGGTGGCGAACGATGAGTTCACGTTCACCTATAACGTGCTGGAATTCGATTGGGACCAGGGGGCAGACGCACTCGTGGTCACGATTCACCCCCGAATTTGGTCCCGGACGGAAACCGCCTTTGAAGCGAACACCAAAACCTTCGGGGCCGAAGAGGTTGCGCACACGCTCGGCTGTCCAAATTTCCGGAGCGACATGCCCTTGGAAGAGAAAACTCTGGGATTGCCCGAGGACGTAGGCCTGACGAGTAACGTAGACTGCCATGCTGTGAACGGCGGACCGACCGATGCGGGTTCGCAGGAAGAGAGGAACGCGATGGAGGATAAGTTTCCTTTCCTGCTCCTCCGTTTTTTTCGAGACCTCAGCGCTACCCAAAGATTGACGATCCTGGTTGAGATGGGCGCGCTGCCGAAGAACTGGAATGGAGTGTTGACCCATCCGATGGAGCGGAGGGCGTTCGATTCACTTAAGTCGCGTGGAAAGCTTGATGTTCTGGAAAAAGAGATTGAAAGGTTGCTTGGCGCATCTGCCACTGGAGAAAACAACTGATGGATATCGCACAACATATACGGATCTTTGACAAAATTCCGACTGACGAACTCGTCGAGAAGCGCACAACGGCAATCACTTCGCTTGGTGAGAAATATCAGAGCATTTCCAGTGTGGAGAACATTTTGCAATTGGCGGCTGACTTTACCAAAGGAGTGGCGAAGGGAGGTAGCCTACCGGAGCCGCGGATCGTTGAAATCGAGGCGGCGATCAGAGAAACGAGCGGCTCTTTCGTCCGCCAAGATCAGGAGCTCCAGGTACTGACATGTGGTCTTCTGGCAGCTCTGAAACTACTGGCAGAGGCCACGCCGACCAGTGGTGAGTGGAGTCGACGCGACGTTCTCGCCCTCGGCCTCTGGTCCGGGTTAGGTTTTCAGATCCCCCGCACCGAGGAGCGATTGGAGGGACTTCGTTCGGAGTTATTGGTAGCGGCGCGAAACTTGGTACTTGGCTCGACCGCAAACGCGCGGAAGCGACAAGAAGTCCCCGCCTTCACTGCAAAAATGCCCGAAGCCTACGATGCAACAAAGATCGGGAACGTCGTTCAGAATGGAGCGGCCCGTGCGATCGATGCCTTGCGAACGAACGCCGCACTGGATCGCGAGGAGATCGATCTTCTTTGGTGGGTTTTGAGTGGGTGGAGCAAATTTGTGGAGAAGATATTCTCCAAAATGAGTGAGCCTGCTGCGGTGGTTATCGCTGGTCTCGAAGCCGGAAGCATCGTCCGTAGGATTCCGGGTGATGCTCACAAACATCTCATTTTGAGGCTGTTGACGGAGGACAAAGCTGTCAGTATGCAGGACATGCTGGAGTCTTTGAAAGATGAACGTGAAAAGATCGCCGTGTTCTTTGCAAACAACCCGCTACTTGCTGGACGCGAGGCTCTTTTTCCGCTTGTATCGGGACTTGTCGCAGGGAAGGTTGCAGGAAAAGGTACAGGGGCGCGTACGCTGAAGCTATCGGACTGGTCGGCGCGTGCGCTTCTTGAGAGTGCGATCCTGCACGTAGGACAACTGCCAAGGAACTTGGTATAGCGATGGCGATTGCATGCAAGAGAACCGACTGCACGGTTGCCCAGACTGGTATCTGTCTGCTGAATAACAACCCAGACACATGCCCCGAGAGGCTGCTGATAGGAAGTGAACCTGCTGTGGCTGAGTTGGCGGATGCGACGGTCCCGCCACCGCTTTCCGCTCCCGTGCGGAACCCGCAGTTCCCCAGTAGCCTCACGCTCACGCCAAACGCACTTCGTGAAGCATGCGGTGGACGCATGTTCCGACTGATCGGTGTGCTGGGGTCTCCAGACGCGGGAAAAACGGCCATTCTGGTGTCCCTTTATCTTCTTCTTTCTCGTGGCAAGCTGCAGAGTTTCAGGTTTGGGGACAGCGCGAGTCTGCGCGCATTCGACGAAATCAGTCGGGGAGCACGGCGCTGGAATGGTGGCCAGCCACCGGAGCAAATGACGAATCATACCGAGCCGCCGGACGATAGGACAGCTGGCTTTCTGCACTTACGCTTACGCGACCGGGAATCCGGGACGCGACACGATATTTTGCTCCCCGATCTGCCCGGAGAATGGTCGACCTCACTGATTGATTCGAATCGTGTGGACCGACTCGACTTCTTGAAAGCGGCCGACGTGATCTGGATCACGGTTGACGGTCGACAATTAATTCAGCCTCAGACCCGTCAACAGGTGCTGCATCGTACGGGTTTGCTGTTGCAGCGCGTGTCAGAGTTCTTGGGCCCGAAGGTACCTCCAGTTTTCGTGGTGATTTCTCACAGGGACCACGGCGACCCATCGGAAGCGAGTTTACGCAAACTCCAAGCCGAGGCAGAGCGCTTGAACCTTGCGATCAAGATCCTGCAGGTCGCGTCTTTCTCCGATAACGAAGCGGTTGCTCCTGGAACGGGAATCGCTGAACTGATTGGTGCATCACTTGCAAGCTCCTCATCGACGGCATCGGCATCACTGTGGCCGGACTCAGTCGGCACCGATAGTAGTCGGCAATTTCTTAACTTTCGCGCCCGGGAGCCATTATCGTGAATTCTCAATCGATCATGCTGATCGGCGGTCCGGATTCAGGGAAGACGAATTATCTAGCGCGACTCTGGAAAGCGTTGCAGAGTGGGTCTGGACGGTTGAAGTCAGTCGAAGCTCCTGAGATCAAATATGTCGAGGATGCTCTGGCGCATCTGCTGCAAGGGTCGTTTGCTCCGCGCTCTGAGAAGAACATCGAAGAGAGTCGACGCGACTTTACCGTGATGATTGGTACTCAGGATGATGCGAAGCGTGTCGAGGTCGTGGTTCCGGATGTCACCGGGGAACTCTGGAAAGATGCCGTTTCATCTTCGGAGCTTCCATCCGAGTGGATGAACCAGTTGAAGGAATCGAGCGGTGCGCTTTTGTTTGTTCGCGTTCATTCGGAGCTCAATGTGTCGCCTCTCGACTGGGTAACCGCGCGCGAGCTGCTGAAGATGGATTGGGCGCAACCACATCAGGAAGAATCTATCCCTACACAGGTTGTCTTATGCGAGTTGCTGCGATTCCTTCAGTCGACCCTGCGGCGTCGAACGGACGGCGGGCTCTCGCGCGTGGCGATTGTAGTCACGGCTTGGGACCGCCTGGATGCCGCAGCAAAGAAAAGTGGTCCGAGTGCCTATATCGAGTCCGAGTATCCTCTTTTTGCAGGAAGGCTCGAAGACGTGACTACCTTGGAAGTTAAGGTTTTCGGAGTAAGTGTGGTCGGAGGCGATCTTGAGGCTGATCCTAAGTTCCGCCAGAAGTTCTTCGAGGCAGACTTGGACGCGGCGGGATATGTCGTGGAAGAGCTCGACGGCGCGGTCAACGAGGAGCACGACTTGACGTTGCCAATTGCTTGGCTGGCCGAGGACTAGGCAGAGGCAAATGGCTGTCCGCATAGAACAGCAATGTCACGGATACAAGAGCGGTCATCAGCTCTTGGCGGCCTCGACTCGTCTTCCGCGGGGTGATCAGGATGTGGTGGATCGTCTGTCGGATGTTTCCGGACCGCTGCGGCCGGCGGAAACGTTCGATCCATATTTGACGGCATATCCTCTCCCGAGTGGTAGCTTCTATGCATTAGCGAGAACATGGCAGGACTTGAAGGCGCCGCGTGCTGGCTGTGTGCTGACGCGAAGTCTTCTGGTGCCCATGGCTGTTTGGGAGGCCATTGAGTTTCCGGCATCGCTGATTGAACTTTTGATGCCCGTAGACAAGCAAGAGATTGCAGTTGCCTCTATCGAGTTTGATCAGCATCCGGTTCAACTTCCCAAAATTGTTTCTAAAACTGCTATTGCACTAGTGGAAGCTCTCTTTCTTGAGAGTCGAAAACCGATTGTATTGTTCGACGAGATGGAGTCAACGTTGATTGCGGAACGGTTGCTGAGCGCCTTCTGGCCCGCCATGAGACGAGTGTTCAGCCTTTGCACCATGGCATTATCTCCGCGCAGTGTGAGTGGCACACCATTCGACCTGATGTTCGCACCACGAGGTGCGCGATCACGTTTCTCGGAATGGAAGGGACGAATCGTCGAAGCGTCATCGGCACGGGAGGAGCTCAACCGTCACCGCTGGACTGCGGTCACGGCCAAACACATCTTTGAGGACGATCCCCCAAGTCTCCTGTCGCTGGACGCGTTGGGCATGCTTCGCGTCGATGAACGAGCCGACGAGGCGACCCTTAGATTGGCGTTGCTATGGAATGAACTTCTAGAAAAGTCCGAATCGTCCCCAACTGCCATCCTTGGGCTTCTGGACATTCTCAACTCGCGGGGCAAGAGTTCACCAGAGGAGCTTCTACCGTTTGTCCCCCCCCTCATCCGCGGGATTGATCTCGCGCAACGATCGATGTCGCCACCGGACGCACTTCGATTTCTTCTTACCTTGAGCGGTAAGTTTCCGGCGCTGCGGCCGCCGATCAATGTCCTCAACAAAATACGGGAGGCTTTCTCGGGGATTTCCGAAGGAGAGCCCAAGGCTGTTCTCTCTTTATTGGCTGATTCGAGTTTCGGAAAACAAACGCATGCACCGATCGTCACGGCAGGAATCGGCGATGGACTCGCAAGGTTGCACAATAGCCCAGAGATTCTCGCGCTCGCTAACTCGCTCCGAGCAGAGGACCAGTTGCGATTGCTCGCCTACAGTCGAGCTTGGGCGGAGGCGCTGATGCGTGCGACAGAAGAGACAACGGCGAATCTTTGGACGGAGATGTTAGCAAACGCATTGCAGTACCCAGATGATGATCTCCGAGCAAAGTCCCGTCGGAACGTCGTACCGTTTCTGAGGATTCCGGCTCATGCGGCTCTGTTAGCTGCTGTGCTCCAGGGAAGCGACAATGAAGTACTCTTGTCCGTCACCGAGCAGATTCGGGACACAACGCAGTTTGCTATTGCCGAATTCGATGAGCCACTGCGCCGAGCGGCGCGGGGAACGGAAGGCATACAAGGATTGCGAAGAACCATCTTAGCGAGCGAGCCAAATCAAAACTCTGATCGCTTCCTACTCGCGACGATTGGACCGAATGCCAATGATATTGAGTGGCTTTTCCACGAACAGAGCCTCACAAGTCGGCGCAGATTGTGGATACTCAACGCTATGCTTTCGAGCGCATCGGAGCGAGACCTCCAGTCGCTGGTACGGTACGAGTCGTTAAGCGAGAAGATCGAGAAGACGCTTGTCGAGGAACTTCCGTTGACGGCGACTCAACTTGCGCGCGTGCTGATCTCGGGAAACGCCCCGGTCGGACGTTTGTTGCGATACGGTTGTCGTGTGCTTCCGTTGGTAGGCTCGGAGCTGAAAGCGGACCTTGCGCTTCGAATGTTAAAGTTAGGGTTGTCGAGTGCCGGAGAATCTGAGAACGCCACCCTGGAAGAATTGATCTCAGAATCCGCCAGTTTCGTGGATTCTCATCGTCTGATAGCGTTGGCTATTTCATCAAATGCTACACCACAGCGTGTGAGAGATAACGTTGTTCTCTTGGATCGAGCGAATTCGAAGATTCGGATAGGAGTCTTGGCCGACATCGAGGAACTGAGTGATCGTTTGATTGCGAGGCCGCATGAAACGATCTCGGGAGAGTTGGCGCTGTCCTGGGCGCATTTGCTGGCGGATTCCGGTGCTGTAAATCCGCGGGCCCAGAAGAACGCTGCTGGAGGCGTTCTCTCGTTCGCGTTGGAGGAACCTGGTAAGCCAGTGGGCCCGTTGATCGTGGTGGCGTTCCCTATCGTCTACGCAGAGCTTCGTGCTGGGAACGACACGCCGGGCCTGTTTTCGTTTCTTTTCACAGATTGGGATCGGTGTAAGACCGCGCGGCGTAATATCGTGCGGGCGTTCCTTAATTCCACTTGGCCGGCGACTGACCTCATCAAGGCTGTGGAGCCCACCGGAGACATGAGGCGGATTTTCAAGCGGTTACTTCGCGACCGCGATGGTGAAACCTTTTTGAAGAGACTACGACGCGATGTAAGGACCCTGCCTGCAAAGGAGCAAAAACTGATCGAGTCAACGATTGACAAAGTGCTAAATGGGCTTGAGACGGAGCAAGAGGACTATTTGGAGTAGTTTGCAGATCGAGCGGACTTGCGTATGACGGTCCCCACTCGGTTTGCCGGACGCCACGGCGTGGCGGGGGACACAACAGCGATCAACGGCATTATTTGTGGTGCCCCGTACGATTCCCAACAAGACATACTAGAGGCCTGGTTTGCTGGCGTGCACTCCGACGTGGGGGGAAGCTATCCGGAATCTGAGAGTCAACTATCAAAGATCGCGCTCCAATGGATGGTCTGCGAAGCCGAGTTGGCAGGCTTGGCGGTTGATCCGCAACGCAAGGCGGACATGCTTGGCGGTAAGCCACCTTATGTGGCGCCCGACCCTGCTACCAATAATCAGCACGAGTCACTGCACGGCCTGTGGTGGATCGCTGAGCTGTGGCCCAAGATAGTTCATCTAGAGACGGTGCCGGGTACATGGAAGAAGTCCATCCGTATCAATCTTGGCCGTCGTCGCTGGATATCCCCTGGTTCTCATGTCCACGAATCTGTGGAGCGGCGACTGAACACCCTTCGCCGCTATCGACCGAGCAACCTCCCACAGCAACGTGACGTTGTGGCTGATCGTTGTATGACCAAGGGCCAAGGCCGCCTAGATCTATGCGGTGACTGACAGCCTTGCAAACGGCAGCCCCATCTTTAGTTCGGGCGAGGCAAGTGCATCTTCCGTTGGCTTCTCAGCCTGCATGGGTGAGCTTTCGGTTCGAGAAAGACAAGTGCCATTCCTAGCGCGCAACGGAGGTTTCTGTCGTTCGAGACGCCTGGGGTACGGAACCTGGAGAAGGACTATGTCGAATTTGCTGCATGGGTGTACGCCGCCAAGTTCAGGGTAAGGTGAAGATCGAGGCCGAGAAGGATCTAGTTTCTCTGGGCTGGTTCCGACCAAGATCTCCGTTCCTGTTGAAACAGTTGAGCTTCTCAAACGCCGCCTTTGTCGCTCGTGGCAGCGTACATTGCTTGTTACGAAAACCGGACAAGAGGGAGTGTCGCTGCCAGTTCTTTTGCTCAAGAGACAGTTTGGATCGGAGAGCAATTCGCTCTGGGTTGGACGCAGACCTTGCTTCGAGAGCTATATATCTGACTGAGAACCCAAAGGTTACCTGTCTTGTCCCGATTTTGTTCTGAAATCGTAACAAGCCGGAGAAGTCTCAGCGGGAACTGGAGAAATGATGTATTAGGAGTACGCCACTTTGGGAGGGTGCGCAACCTTGAATCTTGAACGCATTTTGGTCAAGCTCAAGAAGCAGCGTCGCCGCATTGACACGTCAATCTGCGCTCTAGAAAAGCTTCGATCCTTGAGGTCTAGTAGGAATGGGCAAAGAACCGGCCAGTTGAAGAAACAACTGTCCAGATTTCTGAACGGAATTGATGGGCTGCGCGACTTGTTCGAAACACAGAAGCGCACTCGCCGTGCGGGAGCCAAAGTCATCGCGTTCGCGCCGGAGCAGGGCGGGTAAGCTGAGTGACTGCACTAGTTGGCGGACCGCCCTTCCTTCATAAGTCAAGGAGATCCCGATTGTACATTTTCACCCGGCATGAGTATTCTCAGTCCTGGTAGTCAATCCTCCCGGAGAGAATACATGAGCGAACTAGGGGCAGTATTGGGACAGTTGAAACAGGAACGAGCGAGTGTCGCGGCTGAGCTTCGGCAGTTGGATCGGGCCATTCAGGCCTTGAGCAAGGTGGCCGGAGGAAATTCAGGCGGCGGCAGGCGAGTTAAGCGCACGATGTCTGTTGCCGCACGCAAGAGAATTGCGGCGGCGCAGCGAGCCCGTTGGGCGAAATTCCATGCCAAGCACAAGAAAGCTGCCTGACAGTTTCGGGGGAGACGAGGGGGTTCGACGGGCGCACGAATCGTGCGCCCGTTTTGTATCTGGGGATCGAAACGGAGCGCCTCGGCCTACCTCTCTGTTTCGAGGATGCTTGTGGAGACGGAGCTCCCTCTGTGATATTTCGGATCCGGCCTGTGGTGGTGGATGTGATGTCCCCGACCCTACTTGCGATCGGAGCGGTTGAGGAGAGGCGATGCAAGCCCCCCGCGTTTTAAGTCTGCGCTTGAGTTGGCGCACGAGCACGGGGATGCCGAATTCATGCTTTGCTAGCCAAATAGAAAGCAAGTCAATGCGAAGAACAAAGAACCCTTCTCGTGCTGTCGTTGGCGTGGCAGACCAACCACAGCTCGTGAGCGCGCTTGAATGCTTTGTCGGTCTTCCGGAGGAATTAGATGGCGAGTGACGAGGTGTACTACTGCGGGCATTGTCGGCGACAGCAACAACCGTCTCAGGGTGAGCGCTGTAAGCTATGCGGCAAAATAACAGTTTCGTGGGACACCACACGAGAGAGTGAAGAAGACGTACGGAGAAAATGGAAGCTTGTAAACGGTTAGAGTGTGCGCGGATCCTTTAACCGACTTCCCAGCGTAGGCGGTAGGAACGGTGGTGCCGGTTCGGCAACCAATGTTGCTAACTATGTGGCCGAGGTATCTTGTGGGTTCTCTTCATCAGGTTAGTCTTTCGATACTTTACAAGGTTTAGAATGAGGTCGTTGTATGGCTTTAAGTCAGCCTTTTGCGCGGGGTATGATCTCATAGCCTGTATCCTCTCGATGTGCTCTACGAGAGCCTTTAGGATAAATGTGACCTCATCTCTTGATAGTCGAAGCATAATGTGAGAATTGGGTTGATTGGTTAGCTTTAAGCCTATGGCATTACGTCATCAGGGTCAAACGGGTGTTATCCACAGGCAGGCTTCAGCCGACGTTAAAGTAGGGTTATCCAAGGAAGGAGAATGTCATGGCATTGAGCGCGGTAAGTCGTCCGTCGAGTCGTTGCAGCAAGTGTGGCAGCCCAGTCGAGATCACTGCGAAGTATTGTGGAGGCTGTGGCAATCCGCTAACGCCAAGTCAAGAGTGTCTTTCCGAACAGGATCCCACGTCGGTTAGGGATGGGAAAGCAGAAGTTCATCTGAAACGCGCGTGGGGACTCATGAGTGAGGTTGAGAAGGCTACGGAATCTCTTCGTGAACGTGCAATTCAGCATGAAGCTCAAATCGAGCAGGATCAGCCCTTTGTTGCAGGGATCGTGAGTAGCTTCAGGAGCGCCGGCAAGTTGAAGCGGGAAAAATCGTCACTTGTTAGCGATCTTCAACTTGCTACGTCAGAAGTCGACAAAGCGGCTACATTGAACCCAGATGCCCTGGTACGCGTTAACTCAGCTGACTTCAGCATCGTGGGCGTCCGAGGGATGATTTTGTACCTAAGCGGGCAGATCGAAATGATCTGGGGAACATCACAAAGGGCCAAGGATATCTGGTTTCACTCAATTCAGACTTCAGAATTTGCAGACCCTCACTACATGTTGGGCGTGCTTTTCGAATCGGAATACAACCCTACGGAAGCATTGAAGCATTTCGAGAGGTGCCTTGAACTCGATCCGGACGGTGAATTAAGCGTCCCAGCACTGCGGGAAGCCAACGCCATGCGAAACTATAAGAAGAGGTTTCGCGGTAGTTGGGGGTTGTTTTTCCTCATGTTGTTGTTCTTCTTTCCCGCAGCCATCGTGTACTTCGTGGTCAAGTGCAAGTAGGAGTCTCGGCGGGCAATCAACGGTCCGGCGGATCAAAGCAGGATGCGGGACGTGGAACCGCCCAATTTCGCCCGCCCGGGTTTGGACAGCGGAACATTGTTTTTTGTGACCGGAACAGAGACCCGCTAAAAGAGGAATCGACACCGACCAAAGGCCTCGGGCACCCGCCCGGTTGTTAGGGTAACGGTACGACACTTAGTCGGGCAATTGACGTGCGTGGGTGCGTGCGCAGGCTAGTAGCCACCCATCAAGAAAAGAGACAGGCAAGAAGCCTGTCTCTGATGTGGAGGGCGGGATAGAGAGTCACGAGGAGGCCAGGGTGGAGACTCTCTATCCCTTGAAGTACCAAACATCCACCCTGAATTCACGATAGAAGGGACAAGCCCTTCCAGCGGCCTCATATAGGTGGGGCACATAGAGCCACTTTGGGCTCAACCCCGAGGCCGCTGGAAAGGTTCGTCAGGACTCAACGAAAGACTGAGGGGAAATGTGTGCCCTCTCCGTTCCGGCTGAAGAACGTCATGCCCAAAGCAGCCGCATCGAAGATGCTCATGCGATAATCCTCGCTCTGCCAAGGCTTGCGCTTGGGCGGCAGCCGAGCGGCTAGTTCCGGAAACCGAGTAGCTATGGCGCTCGCAATCTGGTGTTTGTTCTGAGGACAATCAGGAAAGGCTGCTCGCACCTCTTTACGAGAAAGTAACCGGATCGGAATTCTCCGCGCTTTGCCTATTGCCAGTATCCTGGTGGACACTCTCCCGTGCGCAGTAGTCATAGGCTTTTTCATGACTACAACATCAGGCGCCCAATCTGCCAGCAAGATTGCTAGTTTTTCCCGAAGCGGCATTTTCACCGCGTTCATGCTTCGTCGGAAGCGCTTTACTCCCCAGTCGAGCAATTCATTGTGACCCTCAAACACAGCGAAGCCAAAGCTGCAGGGACTCACGTCTAACGCCAGTACTCTTTTCTTCGTCATGAGCTTTCCCCCGGACCAGTTTGATCTCGACCGTGGTGCTCCTCCAGCCAATGCAGCTTTCTGAGAGTTAGCGCACTCCGTGGATTGCGATTCAGCTTCGCTTCGAGCTCTAATCGGAGGTTCACGATTCGATCTGCGATTTCCTTCACAATTCCGGCCTGAATTCCGGCAAACAGCTGGGTCAGTGGCACACGAAAGATCACTCCGCAGGCAAGAGCAGTACGAAGGGGAGGAAGATAGTGCTGCTTTTCGTAACGGGACACTTGCCCGCCATCCCTGCATCCGAGAAGCAAAGCAACCTCCCGCTGCGTGAGGCCGGACCGCTTGCGATACGCACGTAGGTAATTGGCGAGTGGCTGTGACACGATTGTGGGAAGAAAGAAGTTCGGGCGGGAACACGACTATCTCCGCTCAGAATAGCGGAACCGAGCCAAGGCGAAAGACTGGCGGAAATGACACAACCGGCAAGAAACGTGAGGTATTGAGACTCCCAAAAACGCGCCGAGCCCGCCACCTTGCGCGAAGGTGCGGGCTCCGTACGAACCGAAGACCTAAGAAAAATGGCCCTAATCCAAGCCACCATAACTAAAGCACAAAACGACCGCTTTGTCAAGTGTAACCCACGTGGATTCAACGAGTTAGCGCAACACTTTGTCATAATAAAATGGTTATGCACTATCAACATTTTTCGGTCGAGGAGCGCGAGAAAATACAGCGGGGACTGTGGGAGAAAAGGTCGTATCGGGCGATTGCCAGGGAACTCGTGCGCTCGCCCGCCTCGGTGTCGCGAGAAATCAGGCGCAACCTCCCGCCGCAGCATTTCTTGTACACGCCGCGTCTCGCCCATGAGCGAGCACTCCGCAACCGGAGGCGGCGCGGACGAGAGGATCGCCTGAAGAACAGCGCTCTCCGCTCGTATGCAATCGCACACCTGAAGCTCGGCTGGTCGCCGGAGCAAATCGCGGCGATGGCGCACGGTGCCGTTGGCACAGGCATCTCGCATGAAGCCATCTACCAGTTCGTCTACGCCCGCGTGAGCAAGTCGAGCGACCTCATCTACGGCCGCGAGGAAGATCTCAGACCGTATCTGGCCCTGCGTCGGAAACGCCGCATGGGAAAGGGACTGAGGAAACCGTACCGCATTGATAAAGGGCCTCTGCCGTCGATTGAGCTGCGGCCGAACGAGGCCGCCGCGCGATCCGAGATCGGCCACTGGGAAGACGATTCGCTGGTCTACGCTCCGACCGTGCCGGTGCGACTGAGGACGGCAGTGGAACGGAAGAGCGGAGTCGTCTTCATCGACAAGGCCCTGAACCGCACCATGGCGGAAGCAAACCGCATCACGATGAAACGGTTCGGGAGTATGCCGTCCACAGTGCGCAAGACGCTCACGCGGGATCGGGGCGCGGAAAATCTCGGCTACGAAGCCCTGGAGCGCGATTTGGGCATACGCTGCTTCTTCGCGCACGCCTACGCCTCGTGGGAACGTGGCGCGAACGAGAACACGAACGGCCTCATACGCAGATTTTTCCCGAAGTCAACCGATTTTCGCACCGTGACCGACGAGGAGATACGCTTGGTCGAGCGTCTCTTGAACACCCGGCCGAGGAAGCGCCTTGGCTGGAAAACGCCTTATCAGGTATTCTATGAATCGACGGGCGTTGCGCTTACTTCTTGAACTCACTCCATAGATAACACGGCAGTTGTGCATGTCATGCCATTGACAGTCTCGCCCAGAACCGTAGGATGAAGGCAACGACAGATCGTCGAACAAAAGTTCCTAGAGCAACCCTCTTGCGAGCAAAGCAAGTTCGCCGACCTTCCTCCGTGCGGGTTCGCAGAGTACCGTGGTCTCCATGCAGCTCACGGATCATGACCTTAGCGAGTTCATGGAGATCTGGTCGGACGAATTCCAGGAAGCGATTACCCTGGAAGACGCCCGCCTGCGTGCCTCATTGCTTTTGGAACTCTACTTGATGGTCGTGTCTCCCAGGGAGTGCGACTGACGAACTCTTCCCCAAAATGAAATATTTTCTCTACTGCAGAAAATCTAGTGAAGACGAGGATCGCCAGGTGCTCTCGATTGAATCGCAACGCCAGGAGATGGAACGGCTGAGCGCAGGATGGGCCGACGTGGAAATTGTTCGAGTCTACGAAGAATCCTTCAGCGCGAAAGCACCGGGGCGTCCGGTTTTCGATGAAATGCTTAAACGGGTGTCGTCGGGAGAGGCGGATGGCATCGTGGCGTGGCACCCGGACCGCCTGGCGCGGAATTCGATTGACGGCGGCCGCATCATCTATCTTCTCGACACCAAGGGTCTCAAGGACCTACGCTTTGCGACTTTCAGCTTTGAGAACAATTCCCAAGGCAAGTTCATGCTGTCGATCATCTTTGGATACTCCAAGTACTATGTCGACAGCCTGAGCGAAAATGTGCGCCGCGGCTATCGCGCTAAGGTCCAGCGCGGCTGGCTTCCTGGACTCGCCCCTCTCGGATATCTGAATGATAAAGTAGCTAAGATCATCATCTCAGACCCGGAGCGGTTCTCCCTTATAAAGCAGATGTGGCAACTCATGCTCACCGGAGCCTATTCGCCGCGGCGCATCTGGGAGATTGCGACCGAGGACTGGGGACTACGCACCGTGCCGAGGAGGCGGATCGGCGGGAGCCTCATCTCGCTGAGCGCCGTGTACCGCATCCTTACGAACCCGTTTTATGCCGGCGTCCTCGAGCGGGAAGGCACCATCTACCCCGGCAAACATCCTGCAATGATCACCCTCGACGAGTTCAAGCGCGTGCAGGCTCTCTTCGGGCGTCCCGGCAGACCGCGTCAGACCCACGACTTTGCCTACACTGGGATGATCCGCTGCGGCGAGTGCGGGTTCTCGGTGACGGGGGAGGATAAGGTCAATCGGTACGGATCTCGATACACCTACTATCACTGCAGCAAACGTCGCCTCACCCTCCGGTGCGAGCAGCCCTACGTGCGGCTCGGCGATCTCGAAAATCAGATTCGAGAGTTCCTCCAAGAAATATCCGTGCCGGACCGGTTCGATCGTTGGGCCCTCGCACGCATCGAGCGAACCGTCACGGAACGCAGGCGGGAAAGTGAAGCGCAAAAGGACTCGCTCGTGCGGGCCCAGGCATCGTGCACCCGAGAACTTGGGAACCTCACGAAACTGCGCATCCGCGATCTGTTGAGCGATGAGGAATACCTGAAACAGCGTGAAGAGCTCGAAAAAAAGCGCATGGCAATCGCCCAAAGGATCGAAAAACTCAAAATGGCCAAGGAACGGTTCGAACCCGACCGGTCGCTCATTTCGTTCAATGCCAGCTTGACTTCGCGCTTCCGAACACCCGATCTCCAGCGCAAACGCCTCATTCTCACAATCACCGGTTCGAACCTCGTGCTCAAAGACCGAAAACTCAATATTGACGCACGAAAACCGTTTCGCCGATGGTCAAAATCGTCATCTTTTTCTGAGATGTTGGCCTTCGTGAGGGATGTTCGCACCTTTGTGATCGGTGAGAGCGAAGAAACGATTCAAATGCTTGCCGGAATTACGCAACTCTTGAGCGAGCCCTCCAGTCCGGAACCGAACGCATAAAGCCTTTTCGTTGGTCGTTACTGTCTTCACTCTTGCCGCGCCGCCTCGTGAAACTCCTGTTTGATACTTGGGAATCACGCCGAAGGAACGGAAGGCCAACGAAGCATCTAGAAGATCGCACAACCGGTTCGAGTCCCGTCGGGTCGTAACTTGTTCCCAACTACCAAGACAAAGGTCGGTCCGCGAATCGTCGGCTTGGATCTGCGCGGAAAGGTTGGAGACGAAGGATTTCTCACAAGAGTGGGCAGCTCGTTGTCTGCCTTTGCGAGAGGATGTCTATTGGGTACTCGATTCCTGGCTGTTCTTTGCTTTCCTTATCTCCGTACAAAGTGTCCAACACTTGCGTCAGATCCACGTCGAACTCCGTGCCGATACTTTGTCCGTCCGCAACGTTAAGTACAATCTCCACTTTATGATGGCCGGGCCCTAACTTGAAGGCTTTCTGTGCCACAAACCAAAGACTAAACGACACCTGATCATGGGGCTTAATTGCAAAAGGAGTGAAGAATTCGAATCGGATATTGCTCACTTTTGTTCTGTTTCCCTCAACATCGTATTCCCAACCTTCACTTTGGACAGCCGTTTCAGACAGCGGCAGGGTGGGTTGACGATTATCCAGCCTCAGTTCGCCGGAGATCACAACAGCTTGACGAATACCTTCATTTACGAAAGTCGCGAGAATTCCAAACCGCGGCTTCGACGCGATAAATATTTGTGGTGCCAGCCCAATCTTGACGCACTCAGGTCTAATACTCGAAAAATAAAACGTACAAAGCCACAAAGCAACGGATATGACCAGACCCGCGAAGCCCAGCCAGCGAGCAATTTTGTCGACCGAGTGACCCGCATCTTCATTCATTATCAATCCTGTCGTTAGCAATATCTATCGGCTTTTTGGACAGGTGCATTTGACCGAACCACATTGTTGACCGCATTTGCTCTTTGCGCAGTGCTTGGGATCACACGCGGACAGTAGCACAATAGTGTCGGCAATCCACTCACTATCACTTTCCTTTGCGGTGCAAGTTATCGGCGAGCCCATCTTTAGCACTGAAAACTGAATCGGTTTGCCATCTGCTATCAGTTTGGCATCCGGACCCAGCCGCAATGTTATTATTGTCTCGTCGCGCGGAAATTGGGTGCGTACGCTTAGCGTTTGTTTCTGATAATCAACAGAACGTACGATTCCGCTACATTCGCTCGTTGGGGCTTCGGTTTTCTGCGAAATGCCAATCTGCGCCAGACACCCAAGGCAAGCTAGGAAGATGATTGTACGAACCAGTACATTTGGAGACATGTCGCCTCCTTACGCCATGTCGTGCGGTGTGCGAAGAGCTCTTACTGCGAGCCAGCGCACCTACGGAAGTAGGTTGTAATATTGCCCCTGGCGGTCGCAGAAGTCAAGAGATGTCCGACGAACAGCAAGTCAGTGCTTCTACTGGGACGAAACTGCTAAGGACCAGAAATCCGGAGCTTGCCGCGAATAAAAACCCCCGGATTACTCCAGGGAGAAGTGACGTTCCGCAAACGGCAATCTGCAGATTGCAAAGCTCAGACTACCCTATGAGGATGAGAGCCTGATATACAAGGCAGGAAAGAATGATTGCCGCCCCAAAGTCAACCAGTGCTACAGGAAACGACAGTCGTATTGCCACAGCTCCGAACAGAGCGCCAAACAATAGCACTAGAATCGAAAATCCCAACAACTTTCTCATCGCAACCTCCTTATGATAGGAGGCATCGCACAACAGCAAGAGGGGAAATCGCCCGCTTCAACTGTCGGACGATGTCCTCGAAGTTCAGGTTTCTCTAAGGTCTACTAATAAGAATTACTCACCCTTTGAGGTTTGTCAATTCCTTGCTCGCGTAGTTCGGGTGCAGAATTAAGGTCTAATGACGACATTCGACTCCCTCCGATTCCTCGGTCGAGAGCGGCCCCAGATCTCATGTTATCTGGCAGGGTCCGATTGTACATTTTCAATCTGCACGGGTATTCTTGGGTTCGGCAGTCAATCCTCCCGGAGAAAATACATGAGCGAGCTAGAGACAGTATTAGGGCAGTTGAGACAGGAACGAGTTCGTGTCGGGGCTGAGCTTCGATAGTTAGATCAGGCCATTCGGGCCTTGAGCAAGCTTGCCGGAGGAAGTTCAGGTGCTGGCAGGCGAGTCAAGCGGACGATGTCTGTCGCCGCACGCAAGAGAATTGCAGCGGCACAGAGGGCGCGTTGGGCGAGATTCCACGCCAGCCGAAAGAAGGCCGCCTGACAGTTTCAAGGGAGACGAGGGGGTTGCGGGGG
>JBOGLG010000009.1:0-40112 GCA_050745985.1 Terriglobales bacterium
ATCCACGCCACTCACATTCATTTTTAGATTTGGCGCTGAACTGAACGGCGGGCAGGAAAAAGCGGAGATGAATCTGATCCAACTGAAGGACCACCGCATTGACGAGCAAACCGAGCAAAAGCGTCAACAACAGTATAGCAGGGTTTGCGGTTGGTGAAAGGTCACGTCGGTAACCAGTTGGATACAGGGGGCCCGCGCTCCGCGTAGCGCTTGCGAGCTAACGTGGGATTGCGGGGTGCCCCGCTGCTTGCCGCTTTTGCAAGCGGCGGGATATCGAAGAGTCCCGCGCAGACTAAAGGTTAGCGAGGGATTGCAGCAGCGGCCGCGCGAATCTCGGCGAAGGACATTCCCTTCCTTTATTGCTGGCGAGGACACCCTTAAGCGGCCGAATGCCGGGATGCACACGAATCGTGGCGCGGTCTCCATCTACCGAGTATTCCAGCCGGTCGCCGGGCTTAATCCGCAACGCCTCCCGGATTTCTTGTGGAATGGTCGTCTGTCCCTTGCTCGTCACTTTGGAATGCAGCATTCTGATACCCTTACTTTTTGTTATTGCCTTACTTAAATTTTGTCCCTTACTCTGGGCTGGTTGACAAAGCGAATAGAGCTATCGCTACCGCATTTTTAGTGGCGCGTGCTTGCCTCTGAGGTCGCAACTATTGGCCACTTTTCGATTCTTGGTTTCCCTCTGTCATCTCGCATCAAAATATGTATCTCATTTTTCTCACGGCGGCCTTGCAGCGTTGTACCGGCATCCGGAACATGGCACCCGCCATGACCGCGCTTTTGCAGGATGAGAATTAAATTCGTATTTTCCGGTGCGCGCACAGCCATTGTGCAAAAATTGCCAATCATCCAACTCTTTACAGTGTTACCGTTCATCACTTCGTAGTGCTGGGCATAATCGGCTTCATTTATCGTTCCGGCATGCAGGGTGGCAGCACTGAGGAGAAGTAAAATAATCGGCCAGTGTTTCATGCGCCGGATTCTACCATCTCAAAAGGTAATCTTGTATAAAAGGGAGTGTGGCCCCGTAGCTCAGTTGGATAGAGCATTCGTTTCCTAAACGAAGGGTCGCCAGTTCGATTCTGGCCGGGGCCTCCATCTAACGTTTCAAAGAAACTCCTTCCCCTCGAAACTGAATCCGTCGGCTTCACCGGCCTCAACAAACTCAGCCGCTTCGTACCTAGATTTGAATGCCACACGCCAGCCCTGCTTCGGTCTTGGCCCCTTCCCCCTCCTTGTTGCCCTATCACTGAGTACTGTTATCAACGTTCCATCTCTTTCGATTCGGTAATCAGTCGAGGATGACGGCGGAGTTCCCGCCGGTAATTTGTGCTGCGTCTCGCCTTCGATCTCGAAATCAATCTGTACATCCGCCAGTCTCATACTTCCGCCACCTTCCGACACGTTGGTTATCCTCCCAAATAGTTCCATGGGTGTCCCATAGTGGCTGATTTTCAAACGAGGGAAACGCTCGATGTTCACAGCCGTCACGATTAGTGGCCCTTGGGTTCCGTACGTCGCGCGCAGTGTGTGCGTGGCATCGGTCCCAAGAATCCTTTGATATTCCTTGCTCTCCTCCACCAATTCCGCCAACTTTGCTTTCCAGCGCACTCTCAGTCCGATATACGAGTTTGTTGCGGCCTTTCGCTGGAACAGTGGCAAGGAAGTTAGTTGCTGCGCAATGTCGTCAGGTGTAGGGCTATCGGCGTGCGGCACAGTCGGCTGCAAATCTGAAACGCTTGGCGCGCGAGGCGGGGCTGGGGCATGATCGGACGACGGGCGAGAAAATAGGCGATACAGCAGACCAAGTATAACTATCCCGGCCCCCGAAAAGAGCCATTCCTTGTTTGTCCATAGCCAATGCATCGGTCAGCAGCCCTCACGCTGTCGATTTTGATTTATGTTTCGAGGCAATCAAAGCTTCTGCTTCTTGAATGCCGGACATCAATATGCGCAGGTTTCCCTTGCCGTCGTCATCTACGACCTTGTAGAGCCGGGAGATCCCGACGGCGGCGTTTGCTTCGCTATTTCCGTGACGCTTTGCCGCCGCAATCAATTCCTTCTTACTCATCCGGCGAGGGTGAATCTGCCACAGCGTCAGGAGAACAACGTCCCTTGCGCTTAGGCCCTTTAAGGAGAAATATAATCGACCATCAATGTCTTCGGTAAATGGGAACTTTCTCTGGTTAAGGCTTGCAACCAATTCCCTAACAGCATCTAGACCAATCGCGCCTTTTTGTGCATAGCGAAGCATTTCTGCCAGAATCCACGAGCAAGCGCCCACTACCAGAGTCGCATCCATTTGATTTGGGTCTACATCCCCGGCATCGTGGCGTCCGCCCCTGTTGCTGGCGACCTCGTAAACCAATCGACAGGCTCGGGGCATCGTCAAGCGCACGGTATCGTCGGCTGTGGCCGCTGGCTTATTGCCCAATCCATCCATGATCGAACCGGCTTTGAAAGCCTTACCTGTCGGCACGGCCTCCCCGACGTGTGCCCAGAGCGCCTTCAAAACCGCCTCTACGAATTTACCGCCCTTGGCAATCGAGTTCTCCCATTCGCCAAGCTGAAATTCTTCGACAGTATCCTGATAGTGCCCTATCGCAGCACTCACGTACTTCATTTCGAACTTTGCGTCAAGCAGCTTTGCCACTGCACCTTCCGCCATCGCACGTACCTCGTTCTACGGATTTGAATACTTCCAGCCTTTGCGTCCTTCTTTCTCGTCGACTCGCTCACGGCGTAACGATTTCTTCTGAACCAGCGACTGAAGTGGGCCACTCATCGACGTCACGGGATAATGCCACCCGTTCTTCTTCAGCTCTTGCCTAATTTCTGCAATCGACCGCTGTTCCGCAAAGAAACCATCATCCTTCAAAGAAAGGACTCGTTCTCCAAACGACTTCGGTGCCTTCTGCATTGTGTCCTTCTGTTTTGGAGACGGCTTATTGGCCTTTGTCGCCGCACCAGCGTGGGAAGGCGCAGGCACATTGCCAGATAGCAAATGGTTCAAGATTGTTTCGAACGCTTTGACCTTCAGGTCCCCATCGGCCATGCCGTGGACAGCCTGCTCCGCTTCTTTCCGTATTTCCACCAGAGTATTCTTCATGATTCACTCCCTTCTCGCGGTAAATCAAAACGAACAACGGTATCTCCGTGGTTGGTAAGCCGGTATCGCCCCCGAGCACCGGCAAGCTCAAGAAACTCGTACTTGTTCTTCGCATCGCGAAGTGCCTGGGCAACAACCTTCGGAGGCCGCACGCCAGCGCGAATGTAAGCCCTGCGAATATCGTCCTCGCCAAATTCCTTCGTGCCCGACTCGGTTAGAGCGAATGCCAAGACCGCAACAATTTCGTTATGGCCGCGTGGTCGTTTCGTAGTAATCAGAGTCCGCTCAATTCCACCAGCCGGTAATATTGCCTTTCCGAATGAATATTCTTGGTTTTCGATCTTGGCTTGTGGATTGCTTGTTCCAGAATACCTCGCAACCATCTCTTGAACGAATTCCTTTGGCCCTTCGAACTTCATCTTCCTGTCACCAAACTGAATTTCACCCTTAAAACTTTTCCCGGTCATTAGTTACTCCTGTGGTACATCATCAAATCCTAGCCTCAAGCAAGAACCAAGTCAAGCACTGCATGTATTGCATAAATAGTGGTAGCAGCAAATATTACCGGGCCGTGGAATTGAGCGGATTCTGGTTACTACGAAACGATCACGCGGCCATAACGAAATTGTTGTGTTTTAGGTCGTCGATTCAAGTGCTTAGCGAGGTTACTTCCCGGCAGTTGCTCGTCTCCGGATGGTCTCGCTAGAGTCTCGACGACGAGGAGGCTACGCGGCCATGAAATACACAAACGTAAAAGTCGACGCGAAGCGAATCGTGCGGCTTTTCAAGGCGGGAAAGAATGTCAGCCAGATCGCACAGGCGATTGGGTATCCGAAGGGGCGCGGCCGATGCCGCAGGCTCCTCACTGTGCAGCCTGGTCTCGCTGCGCGAGGAACCTGTCTTGGCATTGCTTCGCCGCTGCCAGTAATTCGTTGAACTCGCGAGTTCCGCGCAGCTTGGCCAGCATCGGATCGGACTGCAAACCCTGGTAGGCACAATAGTTGTGTTCAATCGCGTTTCTCAGCAAACGGACGGCGTCGTCCTTCTGCCCACAAAATGCCAGTAAGGTTCCGGTCGCATATCGAGGCTCGGAATCGACCCCCGCAAGCGCAGCCGTTTCCGCCTTCTGAGCGGCCCGTTCCAGTTGCGACGCCTGCTTGGGACCAAGGCAGGCCTGAAGCAGATCATAACCGGCCGGTGGCGGCGTATCTGACATTTTCTGGACGGCTGCCCGCGCCTCTGCCAGTTTGCCCTGGCCGATGAAAATATAAGCTGCTTGCCGTGCCGCCCAGTCCGAGTTTGCATCCAGACGGACAAACTCCAGCGCTCTCTCCGATTCCCCGAGTTCCATAAAGGCCCACGAGCACGATCGGAATTGGTAGTTCCCGCGATCGATTCGCAGGGCAGTGTCGCACTCGCGCGCGGCATCATCCAGCAACCCTGCATACCGCAGCACGTAGCCTAAAACGAAGTGCGCGGAGGCACTCTCGGGCCGGCGCTTGACCAGTGCCGACGCGCGCGCATAAGCACGCCCAATGTTTCCTCGATCCATCTGGTTGGTAATCAAACCACCCGCGGCGGCAATCAAGTTCGGGTCCAGTTGCGATGCGCGTTCGAATGCGGCGTCCGAACGGTCGAGCATGGGCGCGCCGCCGTCGCCATACGCGCTGTCCCAGTAATAGCGCATTCCCAGCGCCTCCCAGGCAGGGGCATAAGTTGGATCGATGCTCACCGCGCGCTCGAGCATTGCAATTGCGTTCCTGGTGGGAGCAACATCATGCGGAACCGCAATGCTGCGGAGATATAAGTCATAAGCTTCCTCGCTTTTGGGTCGAGTTCCCGCTTCCCCGGAAGCCGACAATCCTCCGAGCACCGGCACCAGGCCTTGCCGGACTCTCGACGTGACTTGCTCCCGCATGGCCAGCTTGTCTGACGCTGCCACAGTGATCGTGTCCCGCCAAATACTGCGGTTATTCGCAACATCCACCGCTTCCAGTGTGATTTCCAGTTGGTTGCCCCCGGTGAGGTAATGCCCGGTCACGATGGAACTTACCCCCATCTCGCGCCCGGCCTGTTGCAGGTCCAGGTTCGGCCCGCTGTACTTGCTGGTGGTGGCAAATGGACGGATTGAAAATGACGACACGTAGCTCAGCGTGGTTGCGATTTCATCGGGCAAGGCGAGCCGCAGAAAATCGTAATCCCGGTCAGAACCGACATTCTGGAAGGGCAACACAGCGATCGCTTTCGGGCCCACCGAATCGGCGGTGGGGACCGCCGGATGCGCCGGCTTCCGCAGAAAGACGAACATGATAATCGCGGCGGCAAGGCCCACCACTCCGGCCGCGATCCACCCCAGGCGCCTTCTGCGAAACGCGGGAGCAGGCTCAGTCGCGGCCCCCGATTTACCGGAATCCGTGTCCCGCTTCAGCCGTTGTAAATCCGTTCGCATGTCGGCGGCGTGCTGGTAGCGCAGGTCGCGATCTTTCTCCAGTGCCTTGCCAATGATCCGTTCGAGCGACGCGGGCACATCAGGATTCAGCCGCACCACCGGGGTGGGAGCGGCGTCCAGGATGGCCTTGAAAATGACTGCGGAACTCTCTCCCCGGAAGGGCACCTGCCCCGTGGCCATCTCATAAAGGACCGCTCCAAACGAGAACAGATCGCTCCGCTCATCCAGCTCTTTTGCCCGCGCCTGCTCCGGCGACATATAAGCGACGGTACCGAGGGTAGAGCCGGGGCTCGTCAGGTGCTGTTCGTCAACCGTCAATGTCTGCGTGTTCTCCGCGGCGGTTTGGCCGGAACCCAGTGTGAACGCGACTTTCGCCAGCCCGAAGTCGAGAATCTTGGCGTGTCCTCGTTTGGTCACGAAAATATTGGCTGGCTTGATGTCGCGATGAACAATGCCCTCGGAATGTGCTGCGTCCAGGGCATCGGCAATCTCGATCGCCAGACTGACCAGGACATCGATCTCGAAGGGCTTTCCCGCGATTCGATACTTCAGCGTCACCCCATCGAGATACTCCATGGCGATGAACGCCTTCCCGTCGTGCTCTCCAATGTCGTAAATCGTGCAAATGTTGGGGTGGTTCAGCGCGGACGCAGCCTGGGCTTCGCGTTGAAAGCGGGCGAGTGTCTGCGGGTCGCGGGCAACATCTTCCGGCAGGAATTTAAGGGCCACGAAGCGGCGCAGCCGCGTGTCCTCAGCTTTGTAAACCACACCCATACCGCCGCCACCCAGCTTTTCGACAATGCGGTAGTGCGAAATGGTCTTACCGATCACTGGCGCGAATCTTACGTCCCTCAAACCGCCAAGTCAACGAAATGGCGGGCCATTCATGACACCACCTGTGATCCTCTGTGCCCCCTGTGGTAAAAGCCTTTGACCTCCTCACTCGGCAGCACGGACCAAGCAGATCTTTAACCATCACTAATTCCAGCGCACTACGCTAACCCAGCTCTGGATGCCGCAACTCATAACGCGCAATCTCGGCCTCATGTTGCAGGGTAAGTCCAATGTCGTCGAGGCCTTCGAGCAGGCAGCGGCGGGTGAAATCGTCGATGGTGAAGCTTGCAGAAAAGCCGTGGCCATCTTTTACGTTGCGTTCCTCAAGATTGACGTTGAGGGAATAGTCGGGAATATCCTCGGCGCGGCGGGCAATCTCACTGACTTCGTCTTCGCTTAGGACCACCGTCAGCACACCGTTCTTGACGCAGTTGTTGGCGAAGATGTCGCCGAACGCCGGCGCGATGATGGCGCGCAAACCGAAATCCGCCAGCCCCCATACCGCGTGCTCACGAGACGAGCCGCAGCCGAAATTCCTGCCCGCAACCAGTATGCTGGCGCCGGCGTAACGCGGCTGGTTCAGCGGGAATGACGGATCGAGTTTTCCATCCGGCGAACGCCGCCAGTCGTAGAACAGGAATTCCCCAAAACCGGAGCGCTCGACGCGCTTCAGAAATTGCTTGGGCATGATCTGGTCGGTATCGACGTTCGCCCGGAGCAGCGGCACGACTTTTCCCTGGTGTATGCGGAACGGTTCCATTTAGTGAAATCTCCAGTCGCGGATGTCGGTGAAGTGGCCGGCTACGGCTGCCGCGGCCGCCATCATGGGGCTGACCAGATGCGTCCGCCCCCCGCGGCCCTGGCGCCCTTCGAAATTGCGGTTGCTGGTGGAGGCGCAGCGCTCGCCGGGATGGAGGATATCGGGATTCATGCCCAGACACATGGAGCATCCCGCCTCGCGCCATTCAAATCCTGCCTCTTTGAAAATCTTGTCGAGGCCTTCCTGCTCGGCCGCCTGCTTGACTGCTTGCGAACCCGGCACCACCATGGCCCTGACTTTGGGATGCACCCGGTATCCTTTGGCGACGCTCGCGGCGGAGCGCAGGTCTTCGAGGCGCGAGTTGGTACACGAGCCGATGAACACGCGGTCGATGAGAATATCCTGCACTGGAGTGCCCGGCTTCAGGCCCATGTAGTCGAGCATGCGCTCGACCGACTGGCGGTCGGCATCGGTTTTGCAAGCGCTCAGTTCGGGAACGCTGTCGTTGACCGGAACCAGCATGCCGGGATTGGTGCCCCAGGTCACAAACGGCGCAAGTCTGGCGGTGTCGATATCGACGGCGGCGTCATAATGCGCTCCCGGGTCGGACTTCAGATTGCGCCAGCGGCTGAGGGCCCTTTCCCAGGCCTCGCCGTGCGGAGAATAACGGCGGCCTTTGAGATAGACAAAGGTGGTTTCGTCGGGCGCGACCATGGCGGCCCGGGCCCCGGCCTCGATACTCATATTGCACAACGTCATCCTGGCTTCCATCGACAGCGTGCGAATCAGTTCCCCGGCGTACTCGATGACGTGGCCGGTGGCGCCGTCGGTTCCGATCTGTCCAATGACGCCGAGCGCCAGATCTTTCGCCGTTACTCCCGGTGGCAGGGAGTTGTGAACGCGAATCAGCGTGCTCTTCGGCTTGCGTTGCGGGAGGCATTGCGTGGCCAGCACGTGCTCGACTTCCGACGTGCCAATTCCGAAGGCTAGTGAACCAAACGCTCCGTGAGTGCTGGTATGACTGTCGCCGCAGACGATGGTCATGCCGGGTTGCGTCAGGCCCAACT
Organism: Terriglobales bacterium; assembly: GCA_050745985.1. GTDB lineage: Bacteria > Acidobacteriota > Terriglobia > Terriglobales > Acidobacteriaceae > JABCZH01. Next base: position 8,226 of record JBOGLG010000009.1, read on the forward strand.
CCGGGCCAATGACGTGCACGATCCCGTTTTCCGGCGCGTGCATATCAAAAAGCTCGATCCCGAACGCTTTGCAATTGTTGTGCAACGCTTCAATCTGGCGAACCGCGATGGGATCGGCAATCGGTATATGCCGCGGTTCCGTGGGGATGTTGTGATCCACGGTGGCAAAGGTGCGCTGGGGACGGCGCACCCGGCGGCCGGCGGCGCGCAGCCCGGCGAATGCCTGCGGCGAAGTCACTTCGTGGACCAGGTGCAGATCAATGTAAAGTAACGGCATTTCGCCGGGAGGCACGCACACCACGTGCTCATCCCAGACTTTGTCGAGTAAGGTGCGTGTTTCCGGCATTTGCGTGACCCTCCTCTCGGCCAAACTGGCGAATGACTTATAGTTCCGGCGCGACTCGCGTTTCAATCTTCATGCCGCTGCTCCACGTTCCCGCAGAAAACGGTATCTTCCCTGCTGCTCCCGGGCGATGGTTTCGGCGACCTTCAAGAACGCCCGCGCCGCATGAGACAGGCTGGCTGACTTGCGATAAATCAGCCGCAACTTCCGGTGAAGGCGCAATTCGCGCACCGGGATGCGGACGAGTTCACCGCGCGCCAACTCATTTTCCACGCTGATTTCCGGCACCAGGGCCACACCGTTGCCCATGGCTACGAAACGTTTGATGGCCTGGAGCGTGGGCAGTTCAATGTCCATGTGCAGCGGAGTTTTGTGCCGCTTGAACGCCTGGATTACCTTCTCGCGATAGGGCGAGGCCACGATGTGGGCCACGAAACTTTCCGCCCCCAGTTGCCGGATGCTTACCTGGCGCGCGCCAGCCAGGGGATGGCGTGGGGGAACCACAAAGATCAATTCATCCTCATATACCACGGTGGAGCACAAATGATGCTCCTGGGGATCATAGGTCAGCACGCCCAATTCGCTGTTGTGCCGCAGAACATCGTCAGGGATGCGGGTGCCGAGCGAGCGGTGAACCGCAATGCGAATCATGGGATGCAGCCGGCGATACTCGGCCAACACCGGCAGCAGGTACAGGGCAGTGAATTCATTGGCGGCGATCGTCAACTTGCCTTTGTGCAGGGACCGCAGTTCGACCAGAGCTTCCCGCGCGTTGCTGCGCAGATTCAGCATGCGCTCGGCGTATTCCTGGAGCACACGGCCGGCATCGGTCAGCATCCCATCGCGAGAGGAGCGGTCGAACAGCGGCTCACCCACGTCCGCTTCCAGTTTGTGGATGGTCTGGCTCACCGCCGATTGGGTGCGGTAGAGCTTCTCCGCGGCGCGCGAGAAACGGCCCTCCCGCACCACCGTCAGAAAGACTTCGAGTTGCGACAGGTCCATCACTCGCTCCTTTAGCGATACTGCAAGCGCGATAAGCCTCTCTTATGGTCTTAAGCAATGCTAATGATATGAGAAGAATTATAAGCTGTGCTTACCACGCGTGCCCACGGTAGCATACAACCTCGATCCTGACTAGCGGAGATTTCGGGCATGCACAAGACGCGGATCACAATTTTCGACACCACCCTGCGCGATGGAGAGCAATCCCCAGGTTGCAGCATGAACGTCGCCGAAAAGCTGCGCATGGCGCGCCAACTCGAGAGTCTGGGCGTGGACGTCATCGAAGCCGGATTTCCGATTGCCTCCGAAGGTGACTTCGACGCGGTGAAGGCGGTCGCGGCTGCCATTCACCGCCCCATCATCGCCGGCCTGGCCCGGGCCTGCCGGCCCGACATCGAACGCGCCTGGGAAGCGCTTCAAAGCGCAGCCCGGCCTAGAATCCATGTGTTCCTGGCGGCCTCCGACATTCACCTGAAATACAAGCTGCGCATTTCGCGTGAGCAGTGCATTCAGCAGGCTTCGGAGGCGATTCGGCTGGCGAAGTCTTTTTGTGAGGATGTGGAGTTTTCTCCGGAGGACGCGACCCGCACCGATGTTGACTTCCTATGCCAGGTGCTGAATGCAGTGGTCGAAGCGGGCGCCACCACGCTGAACATTCCAGACACCGTCGGCTACACCACGCCGGAAGAATTCGGCTCGCTGATTCAGACCATTCGCCGCCGGGTGCGCGACATTTCCCGCGTCACGATTTCAGCTCATTGTCACAACGATCTCGGCCTGGCCGTCGCCAACACCTTGGCGGCAGTGGCTGCGGGAGCCCGCCAGGTGGAATGCACGATCAATGGAATCGGTGAGCGGGCGGGCAATGCATCGCTCGAAGAAATTGTCATGGCAGTGCACGTCCGGCCCGACCGCTTGAAGTTTGAAACCGGCGTGGTACGCGAGCAACTCTATCCCACCAGCCAGATGCTCAGCGCGATAACCGGAGTGGCGGTGCAGCCCAATAAGGCGATCATCGGGCGCAATGCCTTCGCCCACGAAGCCGGCATTCACCAGGACGGCATGCTCAAAAATCCCCTGACCTATGAAATTATGACGCCACAGTCGGTGGGAGTGCCGGACTCGAAGCTGGTGCTCGGCAAGCATTCCGGGCGGCACGCCTTGGGCTTGCGCTGCGAACAGTTGGGTCATCGCTACGATCGTCAGCAGCTCGACGAGATCTACCGCCGATTCGTGGTTTTGGCGGACCAGATCAAGGAAGTCGATGACAAACATCTCCTGGATTTGATCACTACCACTGCACCTGCTCAGCCCGTCCGGACCAAATCATGGCCAGTCGCTGTGCCCCGGCCAGCAACCGTCGCCGCCGGAATCAACCACCAATACAAGCGCCAAGCTTTCCCGTTTGGAGTGGCCTGTGGGTCCAGTTCTGTGCGCCTGCCACTCAAACCTCTGGCCGAGCATGGCGGCGAGCAGGAAGACTATCTGTGGGGAGTATAGTCACTCACCAGGGCTTATGCGCTCTTCAATCCAAACATGCTTTTGAAAATCGCCGTATTGCCGGGGGATGGCATTGGTCCGGAAGTGACCGCGGAGGGCGTGCGCGTCCTTGAAAGTGTGGCGGAAGTATTCGGCCACGAGCTTAGCCTGAGCCGACACCACGTTGGCGGCGCCGCGGTAGAGGTCAGCCACGATCCTCTTCCCCCGGATACGCTGCGAGCTTGCCGGTCATGCGACGCTGTGCTGCTCGGCGCCGTCGGCGGGGCCAAGTTTGACGAGCTTCCGGCCCATCTGCGCCCCGAAAGAGGTCTGCTGCGGCTGCGCCAGGAACTGGGCGTCTTCGCCAATCTGCGGCCGGCGATTTGCCTTCCGTCGCTCGAACATTGCTCGCCGCTGCGCGCCGAAATCGTCCGCAGCACTGATTTGCTGATCGTGCGCGAGCTTTTGGGAGGAATCTATTTCGGGCAGCCGCGTTCCACGCAAGGCCCCATAGGCCACCGTGCCGCCATTGACACGATGCAATATGGCGAGCCGGAAATTGAACGCATCGCGCGAGTGGCGTTCGATCTGGCGAAGTCGCGTCGCCGCAAAGTCACTTCTGTGGACAAGGCAAACGTATTAGATTGCTCCCGCCTGTGGCGCAGCGTGGTCACCACGGTCAGCCGCGACTATCCCGAGATTTCACTGCGGCACATGTATGTCGATTCTGCTGCCATGGCGCTGGTTTCTAGTCCCGCCGCTTTCGATGTTGTGCTCACGGAGAATATGTTTGGCGACATCCTTTCCGATCAGGCCGGGGGAGTGGTGGGGTCGCTGGGAATGCTGGCGTCGGCCAGTATCGGCGGGGCAGTGGCGCTGTATGAGCCGGTGCATGGCTCAGCTCCGGATATCGCCGGGCGCGGCATCGCCAATCCTTTAGGCTCGATTCTCTCTGTCGCCATGATGCTGCGACATTCATTTAATCTGGCCACCGAAGCGGCAAGCGTTGAATCGTCCGTCGCGACTGTGCTGGCCGCGGGACATCGTACTCAAGACCTGGTGAAGGCCGGGCAGGCTTTCATAAGCACGGCGGAGATGGGCAATAGGGTCGTGAAGATGCTGAAAACACCCGTCAAAGCTGCGGAACCACTTTCCAGCCGTTGAAAGCGATTGTTCTGCGCCCCAATCTGTGATAAACAGGCTGGACGATCCTGAGGCCCGGCCGGCGCCCAGGCTGGCCTCGTCCGGCAGAATCGAAAGTCTCCGCACGTCGAGGTCGATATGTTCTTCTCCCATAGTTCCCCCAGAAGCCTGAAGTCATTCCTGCATTCTTCAGGAGTAACAACGGCGCTGGCAACGCTGCTGTTCCCTGCTCTCCTCAACGCACAGAATCCGCCGCAGCTGATCATGCTCGATCCGGTTCCTGCGCTGCTCAGCGGACCCAAGGTGACGAGCAACCTCAACCTCCTGGCAAGCAAAGGGAGAAAGGTGCAGGGCAGTTCAGCCGATGGCGCGAGCGAGGTGGTGCTGCGCATTCCCGCCAACGCTGCCGGCGAGCACTTTACCATCACCGTCATCAACGATCAGGGGCAACAGAGTGTTTCCGCCGCGGAAGACGGTGGCCTGGGCAAAATCGGGGCCCCCGGTTTCGCCTCAAGCCAGCTCGCTGTCAGAGCGGCGAACACCGCCAAGGGTCCGATGGCATTCGCCATCTACGGCGCGCCCGTGGATTTTCCCCGGCCCGAAGGGCAGGACGCCAGCGCGACTGAGCGCTTTATAACGCTCGATGTTCTAGATACTGACACCGGTCTTTCCACCGACACGCCCGTCGCGCTGTTGCGCCCGCCGGTGGGGTTGATTCATGGACTCTGGGGCAGTCCCGGCTCCTGGGACAATTTCACTCCGTTTATCACCGACCCGCGTTTCGCCATCGGACGCGCCGACTATTCCGCGGTCATTGGCGGACAGATCCAGTCTTACGAACCTGCCTATCCCGGGTTTGCCATTCCCAGCCTGAAGAATGCGCAGGCGAATTCGCTGGGCTTCGCCTACAACGCACCGCACGTGTTGAAACAACTGGCCGCATTCGTGAATCACTTCAAAGCCGGGAAGAACCCCGTGAACATTCCTGTGGCCGCGGTGCAGGTGGACATCGTTGCGCACAGCATGGGCGGCGATATTACCCGCACTTTCCCTCAGATCAAGGGATTCTACGGCAACGTTACATTTGGGCTGGGCGGCGTCCACAAGATGGTCACCATTGGGACTCCGCACTGGGGTTCGCCGCTGGCGAGTCACCTGGTTGACGATAACAATGAGTGCGTGCGCGGCGTTCTGGCGGAATCCGGCGCGCCCAGTTTCACCTCGGTGACGTTCAATAACGGGATGACTGTAAACGGGGGCGTGGGAGACCTGCAAGGCGATGGGTTCGGTGGAAGCTTGAGCCCGGCGTTGGTGGCGCTGCAAAATCCTATCCCTCATCCTTTGCCAACTGCCTTGATTCAGGGACTGGAGTCGCAGAGCCAGTTGGACGGACTGGATACTTCTCCCGTGGCCCAGGTGATCCGCGCCTTCTGTTTTGGCGACTACCTGGCCACTCACCTGACCTCGGAAGGCTGGCCCGAAATTTTCGGCCAGGACAGCGATTCCATCGTTCCCGCGCTCAGTGAAGTGGCTGGGTTGAGCGATTTTACCCAGATCGATGGCGTGATTCACTCGGCCAGCGCTGAGCTCTTGGGCTTTGGGCCGCCGGCCGAACTGGATGCGGCGGGGAACATACCGGCGACAGTTACGAATTTGCTGAATACTCCGGTTACGAATGCAGTGTACGTGGGGCTGCCACAGTAGATATCGCAGCCATCGGAAACTCCTCGATATATGGCGCTGCTTGAAACGCCAAGAGGCCCGGAACAGGACTCAATTCCTGCCCGGGCCTCTTCTCAGGCACCCCACTCCGGAGTGGTAACTCTTAGGACAAAACCCCGAAAATCCGCAGCGTGCTGACCAGCGTCATCAGCAGGGTCAAGCCCGCCACCACATATTCAGCGACCAGTCCTACAGCGCTCTGTAGCCGACTCGGCTGCGTAGAGTCACTCATGTCTTGCCTCCACATGCGTCTAGTTTTGGGGGGATACAAGCAGATTGCGCTCTGCCCGTAAAATCCGCAATAGCTCGTTGGTGGGGCAGCGCCTACGGCTGTAACAAACCAGCGATGACGCAGGTCACGCCGGCCCGGTTCTAAAGAGGATAAAGCTTTACGTTCGTAACCGCGGCGGGTGACCAGGGTACTGGCGGCCCTTGCCCGTCTTGAGCAGGTAGGCCATGTATAACACGATCACCACGTTGACCGTGAAAATCGAGATGTGAAGCCAGCTCTGGCGGTGAATCAACTTGTAAATCTCAAAGGGGATGTACAGCGACCCTGAAACCAGGGCAATCCATTCAGCCCAGGTTCTGGCGTACCAAAGGCCGTAGGCTTCCACGAAACGGAGAACCGTATAGACGAGAGCAACCGCCGCAACCGTCCACAGTTTGGCCGCAGTCAGAGTGTCCGCCCAATCGAGAAACAACTGGGCGAAGTGATGGTCGGGGCTGATATGAAGCAGGTGAAGAATGCCGTCGGCGAAATCACCGGGATCGCGTCCCACCATAAACACCACGGCCACCGCGGCAAGAAGAACCAGCACGCCCTTGGCCATTTCCAATGAAGCAACGGCCCGCAGCGCCTGTAGATTGCGGTCGTGACCGTGAGCCACGGGCCCGGCTGCGGCGTTCACTTGCCCAATCCCCTGACTGCCGCTCGCAATTCTGTCACAATCTCCTGCGCGGCTTTGCGGGCGGCTTCGTTCTGGGTCACATCGAAGGAGATCGCCCCCACCCGGGCGTGCCCTCCGCCGCCATAGCGCTCGCATATCTTGGCGAGATTGACCACCGGTGGCGAGGGTGCCCAGGGATTGGAGCCCACCGAAACTTTCACCCGAAAACTGCTTTTGCTCAACCCCACGCTGTAGATCGACTCAGGTTGCAGGTAATACGGTACAAATTTATTGTAGCCCTCGAGCTCCAGGTCCGTGACATCGAAGAAAAGTGTGCCGTCCTTCAACTCGGTGCGCTCCCGCAGAATGGCAATCGACCGCTGATGCCGCTCCAGAAGCGGCGGCAGCAGGGGGGCGACGAAGGGTTGCTCAAGAATCTCGCCCAGCGGCCGCGTGGCCAGCAAAGGAATCAGGCGCGGCAGGAAGGCATAATCCGCGTTGGACTCGATGATCATGGTCAACTTCATCGCCGGTTCCTTCATCTCGACTGCGGTGCGGGCGTCAGCATAAAGCGCTCCATCAATAATGTCGGTCCAGTGCACCAGATCGGCCACGGGCGCCGGATTGAATCCGAAACGCTGCTGGGCCACGGTGGCGATAAAGCTGGTGCAGGATTTGAAATCGGGATCGTAGAACTTGCGATTGCTCTGGTCCTGCTCAAAATGGGCGGCGTCGGCCGGAGTCAGAAACGCGCTCTGATGATGATCGAACCACCAGGTGATTTTTGGCGAGCTGGAATATTTGAAATCTACAATGGCATTCTCCTCGCCATCAAAATCCTTCTCATTGAATAAGGATCCGGCACGATGCAAGAGACCGGAAAAGACAAAGTCCACATCACCGCGGATGCGTTCGCGGTAGAAGCGCGAAAAGATGGCGGCCGAGGATGCGCCGTCGAAACACTTGTCGTGATAGAACACCCGGACTTTCAAACCCGCCCTCCCGCTTAGGTCAAGTGAATCAGACTACCGGAAAAGCGGGCGGAAGGAAAATCAAATAGAGAGGGTTGCAGGGTCTTCCTCGCGCGCTTTGCGGTCAAGAGCTCTCACCGCAAAGCGCGCAAAGAGCTGTCAATCAGGCGTTGGCTTGCTTTTCTGCTGCGTCACCGATTACCGGTAGCTCGAACATGCGGCCTTGATACGCCTTCAGCACCAGGATCAGCCAGACCACGAAGCCCGCGAGGCTTACGAGGGGCCATACCAGCATTGTCAGCCATCCGAATATGGGAATATGCGCCACTATGCTCAGCCCAATCCATAGGCAGATCCAGGCCACTGTGGCAAAGATGCACTGGAAAGAATGAAAGCGGATGAAGCGGTTCCGATTGTAAGGCTCGACTACCAGAAATACGATGGCTGGAATAATGGTGACGTAGGCCAGTGCGCCCGCCACGTTGTCGGTGAGCCCGCTGGTGCTCGCGGCAGAAGATGCCGGGGTCCCAGCCGCCCCTGTGGTGGCGCGCCCACAGGCCGGGCACGCATTCGCTCCCTCTGGTACTTGACCTCCACACGCAATGCAAAATGCCATGGTCATTCTCCTCGCGCTAGTCTCTTAACCAATGACAGCACACCTCCACGACAACGTGCGCATAGTAACAGAGTTTGGCCCGCGAAAACGACGGAGTTTGGCTAAGGCCTTTCGGCAAAACCGCCAATCACCGGCAGCCGGAACAACTCGCCCTGAAGGGCTTTCACCACGGCCACCGCCCAGAGCATCACCCAGGCCAGCAAAACCAGCAGTACCGCCAACCATGCCATCAGGTATCCCAGCCACGGGATCAGCGTCACCACCGGGAACAGCAGTCTCATGATCAGGGCGGCCAGCACTCCGGCAATCACCAGGTAGATGGACTGGAAGGAGTGGAAGCGCACAAAATGGTTACGCTTGAAGGGCATGGTCCACAGGAAAATCAGCGCTGGAACGAAAGTGAAATAGGCCAGGGCCCCGGCAACATTCTCTTTGAAGAAGCCAGTACTACCCACGGCGCCGGGTGCGGCGATCATCCTGAGGCCGCAACCTGGGCAGAAGGCCGAAGCATCGGGCATTTCGGAACTGCATTGCGGACAGGAAATCGGCATGGTTATCTCAGATCACCTGCCGCCTCTTGCGGCAGTCCTCGCAGACTCCATAGATCTGAAATGTGTGGCGGGTGGTGGCGTAATGGTGCTTGCGTCCGATCTCCTGCTCCAGATGGTCCACTTCCGGCGAAAAGAATTCCACCGAGCCGCCGCACTCCGTGCAGACCATGTGATGGTGGCTGCGCCGGTTGTACTGGTGCTCGAACCGGGCAATCCCGTCATGAAAAGCGACTTCGCTGGCCAATCCGCATTCCGCCAGCAGCTTCAGCGTGCGATAGACCGTGGTAAAACCGATGTGCGCATCTTTCTCTTGCACCAGGCGGTGCAGTTCGTTGGTGGAAAGATGATCGCGGGTTTCAAGGAAAGTTTGCAGGATGGTGTCGCGCTGCGCCGTATGTTTCAGGCCCACCCGTTTGAGGTGCTGATGCAGGATCTGTTGCGCCTCGCGAACCATCTCGCGCGAGATGCTGGGCTGGTCGTCGATGCGCTTTTGCAGCATGGGATGTCAGCCGCTGACGGCTATCTGCGGCAAACTGCATGATACTGGGCTTTGGGAGCTGCCGCCAACTGCTTTTGCGCGCGGCCCTGTCGCCATACTGAACCACCAGGGACACGGACGTACAAAAGCTCCGTTCTTGTTTGCGGTTTGTCTTGGCCCGCTCCGTGGCCCTAGAATCGAGACTTCATGGCCAGCACCGTCCTGATTGAACCCCGTTCTCGCACCCGGCTTCCACGTGTGATCCTGGGCGCATCAGGTGTGGTTTTGTTTTTGGCATTGGCGGTTTTGGGATGGCTCTATTCTGTCGCGCATTCCGCATTGCCCCAGTTGGATGGGACGCTGCGGGTGCCCGGCCTAAACGCGCCGGCGACAGTGTCGCGCGATGACCATGGCATACCGACCCTCGATGCCACAACTCTCGACGACCTGTTCTTCGCGCAAGGCTACGTGACCGCGCAAGACCGCCTGTTCCAAATGGACGGCATGCGACGGTTCGCCGCGGGAGAACTTGCGGAGGTGGTCGGGCCCGATGCTCTGGAGCACGATCGCCAGCAACGAATTCTCGGGATGAGGCTCGCCGCCCGCAAGACAATTTGGACAATTTCTGCCGATGATCGCTCACATTTCGAGGCCTATGCCCGTGGCGTGAACGCGTTCATCAGCTCTCATCTCGACCGGCTGCCAATTGAGTTCCGCATTCTCCGTTACTCTCCCCAACCGTGGACTCCGGAAGACTCCGCCTTGATCGGCGCATACATGGTGCAGGAACTCAGCACCAGTCCCCGGCAGGCACTCGTCCGCGAAAAGGTTCTGGCAAAGTTGGGCCCGGAACTTACCGCCGACCTGTATGTGAATTCTTCGTGGCGCGACCGGCGCCCCACGGTCGCTCGTCCCACGCTCGGTGTGGACAACAGCGATGAGGATTCCGATGAAGACAGTTCGGTGGCCAATCTCGCCTCGGAAAGCATTCATGAGCCTGCCCGTCATGAGTTTCAGTCCGGGCCCGGGTTGCTCGAAGCCGGGTCGCTTGAGACCGGGCAGGGCTGGCTCCAGCACGAAGTTGCGGATTTCTTCGAGGATCGTCCGCTGATACTGGGTTCCAACGACTGGGTGGTTTCCGGGACCCACACAGTTTCCGGTAAACCCCTTTTGTCGAACGATATGCATCTCGGCCACCAGATGCCCAACCTTTGGTATGAAGCTCACCTGCGCTGTGCGAGTTCCGCATGCGGCGCTCTCGATGTGGCCGGAGTCACGCTGCCCGGCTATCCCTATGTGATCGTGGGCCACAACCGGCGCATAGCCTGGGGATTCACCAACATTGGGCCGACCATCGAAGACGTTTACATCGAAACCTTCAACGCTGGCGGGCAATACTTGACGCCTGAGGGGTGGAAGTCGCCCGAGCAACGCCGCGAGATCATTCACGTAAAGGGTGCGCCCGACGTGGCAGTGGACGTTGCCGTCACCCGGCACGGCCCCATCATCACTGAACTGCTTCCTGGAGAAACGCGCAAACTGGCGCTGCGCTGGACGCTGTATGACGGCGTTCGCAACCCTTTTTTTGCCGTGAACTCCTCCCAGAATTGGGAGCAGTTTGTCCGCGGCTTCTCGGAATTCGATGCGCCCGGTCAGAACGTCGTCTATGCCGACGTGGATGGCAACATCGGATATCACGCCACCGGAAAGATTCCCATTCGAGCCACCGGCGACGGCAGCTTGCCAGAAGATGGCAGCAACAACGCGCACGAGTGGACCGGCTACATTCCGTTCGACAAGCTGCCCAGCGTTTTCAATCCGCCGTCGGGAATCATCGCCACTGCCAACAGCCGCATCACTCCGGACAAGTATCCTTTTTCCATCAGCGTTGAGTGGGAAGCTCCCTGGCGTTCGGCGCGCATATATAAGGTGCTGGAGTCGGGCAAGAAGTTTTCCGCGGCGGACATGCTGTCGCTCCAAACCGACATCTATTCCGACCTCGACCGCATTTTTGCAGACAAATTTGTGTACGCGGTCGATCATGCCAGGCAGGCGTCGGTTCGGGCAAAGGCTGCGGCGGAGATCTTGCGGCAGTGGGATGGGCGCATGTCAGCGGACTCGGCGGCGCCCGCCATCGCCGTCCGCGGACGCAGAGAACTGGCGCGGCTACTGCTCGAACCGAAGCTGGGCGCCGCGCCGGCGGACCCGAAGCTGGTGAAATCCACACTCAACTGGAAGAGCTACCACTGGATGATGGAGACGGTGTGGCTCGAGAACGTGGTGCAGCGCCAGCCCAAACGCTGGCTGCCCGCGGATTATCCGAACTATGACGAACTGCTGACGGCGGCGATCGAGGGCGCGGTGAACGCGCACGATGTTCCCGCGGATTTGAACGCGTGGAAATGGGGAAACTTCAATCCGGTGGAGATTCAGCATCCGATTTTGGGGAAGATTCCGCTGCTGCGGCGCTGGAGCGGCCCGGGGTTGCGCGAACAATCGGGCAGCGGGCTTACGGTGAAGGCGGTTTCACGAACGCACGGCCCTTCAGAGAGAATGACGGTCGATCTGGCGGACCTGGACCATTCCACGTTGAATCTGGTGACCGGCGAGGCGGGGAATTTCTTGAGCCCGTATTACATGGACCAGTGGCAGGCCTGGTATGAAAACACGACATTAGCATGGCCCTTCTCGGCGGAGGCGGTGGAGAAGGCGAGCCGGCATCGGTTGGTGATGCAAAAGTGAGGGCAGCGGCTAAGCGCTCATTCCTCTTAGCGCCTGAGGTGGCACGGCCGAATCCGCGCCCCTGATAAGTCCATTACGTGCAATTCTGAATACATTTCGCCGGCGGCGGATCCACAACCTTCACGTCGATAGAATCTCCCACAATGTTGGTGGGAACTCCGTTAATTAGGTTGACCTGCACCAGAAGTTTGTCGGTTGTGGTATCGAACATCTGGAACACGCCTCCCTGGCAAACATAGACGACGGTGCGTCCGGGAATGGGGGCGATGCCGGTGGCGTCTCCCACTTGCGGCGGAATCACGACCTTCGCGGTGTTGGAGTTGAAAATCGACAGGCAGCCGCGAACTTCACCGCCAGGATTGTTGATGCTGGTGCAACTGCGCGCTCCAACAAACAACTGCCCATTCGCCCCCATCTCCATGCGGTTGTGATAACCGTCCGTAATAAGGATGGGGCTGGGGTTGGTGACCCGCATCGCATTCACGTCAACGATACTTAGCGTGCCGCAAGTGCTTGCCGCCGTGCCTGGAGGGCATGCGGTATGCGGCGGAGTTCCGGCAACATAGAGCAGGCCGCCATTCAGCAGGGCGTAAGTAGCGCCGCTCAGGGGGACGATCGGGCCGGGCGACAGGGTGCCGACATCCAGGGTAGTAAGCCCCGCGGCGACTCCTCCCGGACACTCCGCTCCACAATTAAAAACATACGCGGTGGTGTTGTTGGCGAAAATCGCCCACACCGGACGATCAAAACCCGCTATCAACTGGATGGGATTGTTGTTCGTCCCAATCAAAACGGTATCAATCAAAGTGACGCTATTGGAATTGTCGCTGAACACCAGCAGGTTGTTTCCATCCGGACTGAGCGCGAGAAAGCGCGCGGCCGGAACCGGGATACTGGCCTGCACGCTCCCGCTGCTCAGGCTGATCTTGACCACGGCGCCGGGAGGCTGTCCCAGCACCTCGGCGGCTGGCAGGGCCGCATAAACGGTTGTGCTGTCTTTGGCGATCACGATGCTCTCGGTCGCGCCCGGCAGGTTGATCGGCGACACGGTCGCGGTCCCGTTATGGGCAGCAGCTTCCGTCGTGTTGTCAATCACCGTGATCGTTCCCGTCGGACTAACCACCAAGCTGAATCGAAGGTTGGGAGAAACCACCATGAGCCCACCTTGGGAACCCGCCAGGCTCACCGTCGAACCCGAAAGCACATCCTTGCTGGCATCCATGATGTTGAGCACCGGGTTACTTCCTCCGCCGCCCGAAAACAATGGATTGGAAACAAACGCGCGAAACTTGAGCCCGCTCACATTTTGGCCGTTGGAGGAGGAGCTGCCATAGCCGCCGCCGCAGGCAACAATTGTCACACTGGCAGCCACTACAGCCGCCAAGCCGATCAAGGTTTTCTTCAAACCCGGGACTCCAGAGGGTATAAAGGACAGAGATTTAGATGCAAGAAACCGGATTATAGCAGAGGCGTTTGGTGAAGGATTGACACATCATCCGCTTGCCCCGCTGGAAGATGCAAAACCAACCATCCTCTTGTATTCTCAACTGAATGGCTACCGACTTACTGGCGCGGATCAAACAGGCACCCGTTTTGTGCGATGGGGCCATGGGGACTCTGCTCTATGCCAAGGGCATCTTTATCAACCGCTGCTACGACGAACTCAATTTGACCCAGCCGGAGTTGATTCGCGGAGTCCATCGTGAATACTTACAGGCAGGTGCTGAAATCATTGAGACCAACACCTTTGGCGCCAATGCCTTCCGTTTGGGCCGGCACAGTATTGCCGACCGCGTCCGCGACATTAATCTCGCGGGTGCCCAGATTGCCCGGGAAGCCGCCAAGAGCTTCGACGTGTGGGTCGCCGGTTCGGTGGGGCCGCTGGGAATTCGCATCGAACCTCTGGGAAAAACCTCGTTCGAAGAAGCCCGCTCGGCGTTTCGCGATCAGATTGCCGCCCTGGTTGAAGGCGGAGTTGATCTCATAATCCTTGAAACTTTCGGCTATCTCGAAGAGCTTCATCAGGCCATGCTGGCGCTGCGTGAAGTCAATCCGAAGCTTCCCGTGGTCGCGCAGGTGACCATTGACGAGGACGCCAACTGCCTGGACGGTTCGACTCCCGAAACTTTCACTCCCCGGCTTGTGGATTGGGGCGCCGACGTGGTGGGATGCAATTGCAGCGTGGGCCCGGTGGCCATGCTGGACACCATCGAGCGCATGCGTGCCCTCACTTCCCTGCCGCTGGCGGCGCAACCGAACGCCGGCATCCCACGCTCGGTGGAAGGCCGCAACATCTATCTTTGCTCCCCGGAATACATGGCGAGCTACGCCCGCAAATTTGCCGCCGCGGGAGTTCGCCTGGTTGGCGGCTGCTGCGGAACTACGCCTGACCACATTCGCGTGATGAAAGGGGCGCTGCGCGCGGGTGAGGCGCGGGCTCGAGTGAATCCCTCGTCAGCCACTCGAGCGGTCGGCCCGGCTCCCTCTCCAACCGTCGCCTTGGCCCAACGCTCCCGGCTGGGAGCCAAACTGGCGGCCGGCGAGTTCGTCACCATGGTGGAGATCGTGCCGCCCAAGGGCACCGACATTCGCAAGGAAGTTGAAGGCGCGCGCTTTCTGAAGTCGGTGGGCGTGGACGCAATCAACATTCCCGACAGCCCTCGCGCCTCAGCGCGCATGAGCAATCAGGCGCTTTCCCTGCTCATTCAGCAGGAAGTCGGCATCGAGGCCATCCTCCACTACACTTGCCGCGACCGCAACGTGTTGTGCATTCAGTCGGACCTGTTGGGCGCAGCCGCCACCGGCATTCGCAACCTGATCTGCATCACCGGCGATCCCCCCAAGATGGGCAACTATCCCGACGCTACCGCGGTCTTTGATGTGGATGCCATTGGGCTCGTGAATATCGTTCACAATCTGAACCGCGGCGTGGACATTGGCAACAACCCGCTCGGGCCGGGCACTTCATTCGTGATCGGCGTGGGAGCAAATCCCGGCATTCCCAACCTGGACGAGGAAATCCGGCGTTTCGAATACAAAGTCGAAGCCGGCGCGGAGTATGCCGTGACCCAGCCCGTGTTTGACCTGGCGCTTCTGGAGAACTTTCTGCGGCGCATTGAGCACTGCCGGATTCCGGTGGTGGCCGGCATCTGGCCGCTGGTGAGCGTTCGCAACGCTGAGTTCATGAAGAACGAGCTGCGAGTATCGGTGCCCGACTCTATCCTGGAGCGCATGTCGAGGGCCGCGACTCCCGAAGCCGCCCGCGAGGAAGGCATTGCCATCGCCCGCGAAATGGTGATCGCGGTCCGCGAAATGACCCAGGGAGCCCAGATCAGCGCTCCCCAGGGACGGTACAGTTCCGCGGTAGATGTGCTCGAGGCGCTGGGAACTTCTCGTCCCACATCGGTCTAGAGTTTGCGCTCGATGAGGACTAAACTATGAGCAGGAGCATACCCCGTGGCCAAGTTTGAGGAATCCATTCAGCGCCTGGAAAAAATCGTTCAGGAACTGGAAAGGGGAGAAGTTCCTCTGGAAAAATCTTTGACCCTGTTCGAAGAGGGCATGCAACTCTCCGGCACTTGTCGCAAAGAGTTGGAACAGGCCGAAGGCAAAGTTGAGATTCTGCTCAAGCAAAATGGAAAGTTGCAAGCCGAGCCGTTTGACCCCATGACCGAGGCCCCGTCGGGCCGCAAATAGCCGCCCCGGTCCCATGTTTCAGAAAGGCGGAGGGAAGTATGCAGTCGCTAACCGTGGTTCTCCTCCAGGGCGATGGCGCAGTCGCCCAATCTCTGTTTTCCGCGTTATCGAAGGGTTTCTCTTCCGTTCAGCAGGTTCATTCACTGGATGAATTGCGTAACCGCATCGCCAAGAATCGCGCCCAGGTTGCCATCCTGGATATCGAAGCCGCTCCGCTCTCGGAGATCCAGCATTTGTCCCGGGATTTCCCCGGCGCGTGGATCGTCTGCACCCACCGCGTGGCCGACGAAGAAATGTGGGCGGCTGCCCTGCGGGCTGGCGCTGCCGATGTTTTCCCAGCGAATGACATCCCCGGCATTGTCCGAGCGGCAATGACCAATATCGGCCGGGAATATTCCGCGGTTGCCTGAGGCCAAGGTTGTCGCTGCGGCCTCAGCGTTTTTTCCTCCGCGATCTCTGCGAGTGAGAACGCTTCCCTCATGAACAATCCCGGCGGCTTGCTATACTCACCGTCATGCTCAAGGACACTCTCGAGGATGGGCGCAGGCTGACCGACTCTGCGCTGGAGGTCCTGCTGCCAGCCGCCAGCCGCCAGCCCGCTTCCATCCATTCCGCGATGCGGCACAGCGTTTTCGCCGGAGGCAAGCGCCTGCGCCCGATCCTGTGCATGGAAGCCGGGCGCATGGTCGCCGCTGCCCTGCCCGGTGGCATCGAAGAACTGGGCGCCGCGCTGGAGATGCTGCACACCTATTCGCTCATCCACGACGACCTTCCCGCCCTCGACAACGACGACCTGCGTCGCGGCCGCCCCACCTGCCACAAAGTCTTCGGCGAAGCCATCGCGATTCTCGCTGGCGACGCGCTGCAAACTCAGGCGTATGAAGTGCTGGCGCGGTTGCGGTGCCCGGCAACCGCACGAGTGCGAATCATTGAAGAAATAGCGCGCGGTACCGGAACCATCGACGGCATGATCGGCGGCCAGGTGGTTGACCTCGAAGCCGAGCGCCAGAAGCCGAACCTTGAGACCCTGGAATACATTCACCGCTCCAAGACCGCGGCGCTGATCACCTCCTCGGTGGTGAGCGGCGGCTTATATGCCGGGGCCGACGAAGGGGCAGTACGCCAACTGCGCGAGTTCGGTCGATCCATCGGCCTGGCGTTTCAGATTGTGGACGACGTTCTCGACGTCACTCAAACCTCCGAGCAACTGGGCAAGACCGCCGGCAAAGACACGGCGGCGGAGAAAGCTACGTACCCGGCTTTGTTCGGGATCGACGAATCGCTCAAGAAGGCAGACACCCTGGTCGCAACCGCGCTCGGTTCGCTCGACAGCTTTGGCCAGCGCGCTGAGACGCTGAAATCGCTGGCACATTTCCTGGTGGAAAGAAAGAAATAGCGCAAGTGTAGGCGCGGGCGTCCTCGCCCGTGCACGCGCCAGCCCTTTGCCCACAACTCTCGTTTCCTCTGTGATCCCTGGGTGCTCTGTGGTAAAAAGAACTAGGCGATGGAGTTCGCCTCAACCGCCCGGATCGATTCGGTAAAACGGCCCCGGCTGATAACTCCTACAAACTATGTAGGAGAGACTCCATCGTGCCCAACTGGCTGAATACTGATTTCCTGAAAAACGACTTCCTGCTGATTTCCCTGGGCGCCGTCGTCGGCGCCAACGCCCGCTACCTGATTTCCCGTTTCGCCGCCAGAACGCTTGGGCCGGTGTTTCCTTACGGCACACTCTTCATCAATGTCATTGGCAGCTTGATCGTGGGCTTCTTCGTGATCTGGGCGAGCGAGCGAGCGCTCGTCGATCCTCGCTGGCGCTTGCTGGTCGTGGTCGGCTTCTGCGGCGCCTTTACTACTTTCTCCAGCTACGCCTTTGAAACCATGGCCTACTTTGAGCAGGGTCAATGGCTGCTACTGTGCGGCAACATCCTGACCAACAACATTTTGTGTCTTCTGGGCGCCTTGGCTGGTATGGCGCTGGCGAGGGTGATATAAAATGCCAATCGCGATGGCTGTACAAGTCACCATCTACCTCAACGAAGCCGACAAGTGGCACAGCCGCCCGTTGCACATGGAGATTCTCAACTACCTGCGGAAGGAAAATGTTTACGCCGCCACCGCCCTTCACGCCGTCGCCGGATTTCTCGGCCGGCATCGCGTGGAAACGACGCACCTGGTCGACGTCGGGGGGAGGCTGCCGGTCATCATCATCTTCGTGGATACCGATGAGCACGTCAGCCGTGTCCTGCCGACATTAAAAGAAATGGCTGCAAACCGGTTGATCGTGCGAGAGAACGTGGTGCTCGAGCAGGGGAATTTGGACTGACGCGCCGCCACCTCGGGCTTCAAGTGTTCGTCTGCAAGAAATCTAATCCACCAATGCCAAACGTGTCTCGGTCAACTGATAAGCGGACTGAAGATTCATCCAAAGCTCGGGCGACGTGCCGAATCTCCGGGCCAGCCGAAATGCGGTGTCAGCGGTGATACCGCGTTTACCTCGGACCAACTCATTCAGACGGTTGCTCGAAATTCCGATCTCCTTCGCCAAAGCCGCCTGCGTTAGCCCCAGTGGCTTGATGTACTCCTCAAGGAGGACTTCCCCCGGATGGTTCGCGAAACGCCTTTTCGGAAGATTCATAGCCTCGCCGCCTACCTCAATACTAGACCTATCGGTTGCCTTGCCTTCCACCTTCTCTGTATTCTGGCTCGACTGATATGCCCTCGCCGCCACTCGACATTCTGGCCATTGCCGCGCATCGCGACGATGTGGAGCAAACCTGCGGCGGTACGCTGCTGAAGATGGCCCAACGCGGACACCGTACTGGCATTCTCGACCTCACGCGCGGTGAGATGGGGACCCGCGGCAACGCCGAAGACCGCCGGCGGGAGGCGGAAGAGGCTGCGCTCATCTTGCAGGTTTCGTGGCGGCTGGCCCTCGATATTCCCGATGGCCGCGTGGAAAACACCTGGGAGAACCGGCTGAAAGTCGCGCAGGTGATTCGCCAGCAGCGTCCGCGCGTGGTCATTCTTCCCTACTGGCAGGGTCGCCATCCCGACCACTACACCGCCAGCGTGCTGGGATATGAAGCGTGCTTTCTGGCCGGGTTGGCAAAGCTGGACACGAATCAAGCCGCCAGCTCCAAGCCGTCAGCAGCCAGCCAATCTGGGACGGCGGTTGCGCAACTTCCTCCCCATCGGCCCTTCAAAATTGTCTATGCGACCTTGTACTCCGACGTACGGCCGACTTTCGTGGTCGACATCACCGAGCAGTTCGAAACCCGCTTCCAATCGCTGATGGCCTATAAGACGCAGTTCAGCGATCAGGAAGCCGGCAAAGACCTCTTTCCTGCCCAGGCCGAGATTCGCGCCCGCATCGAATCCATGGCACGGTTCTACGGGATGCTGGGAGGCGTGACCTACGCCGAGCCATTTTTGCAGAAAGAAGTCGGCCTGGTGGAAGACTTGACGCTGATTCCGGTGAAGTCGATCTAACCTTACGGGCAAGGCTTTTTGCTATGCCTGGCGAACTTTGCGCTTCAAGCTTTAATCGCCAAAAGCCGCAAGGCAGTGCTTTGGACTATTTCTTCACCGCCACTGCCACCCCATCCCTCACCGGCAGAATCGTGGTAAACAAATCCGTCGAGCTGTACAGCAGCCGGTTAAACTCCAGAATCGCCTTGGTCGAAGGCTCGTTGTTCTTCCTGTCCGCGACTTTGCCGCTCCACAGAACGTTGTCCGTCACGAACAGCCCGCCCTTGCGCAGGCGCGGAACTGCCAGCCGCAACACCCGCGGATAGTCTTCCTTGTCCACGTCATTGAATATGATGTCGAACGCCTGTTTCTGTTCAGACAGCAGTTCCAGAGCATCCCCGACTCCCACGTCAATCCGGTCCGCCACTCCCGCCCGCTCGAAATATTTGCGGGCCTCGGCTGCATTCTTGCGATCGCCGTCGGTATAGAACACCCGGCCGCCTTTGCCCACGCCGCGCGCCCACCAAATCGTGGAATAGCCCACCGCCGATCCCATTTCGAACACCGTCTTCGCTCCGATCATCACGGCCAACTGTTCAAGAATCCGGCCTACAACCGGCCCCACAATGGGGATGTCTCGCTTCGCCGCCTCCGCTTCGATCTCGGCGAGCACCGCGTCGCGCGGAGGAAGCATGGAATACAAATATTGTTCGACCGGGCCGGCGGTAACGCCGCCCATTTGCCAGCTGGGGACTTTCTCTTTCGATTGTGGCAAGTTCGCTCCTGAAAAGCTTCCGGGCTGCGATCGGCTGGGCAGCCGAAGCGCCGGTCCGGCGTGAATTACGAAATCGTCTCTCCCGGCTTCATCTCCCGCACCTCGACATCGGGCGCCAGCTTGCGCAGTTCGGCGGGCGTACCCGTCAGTATGGGAAACGTACCGTAGTGCATGGGAATGACCGCCTTCGGCTTCAGCAATTTGCATGCGTAGGCGGCTTCACGCGGGCCCATGGTGTAGTGGTCGCCAATCGGCAACAAGCAAATCTCTGGGCCGTAGATCTCGCGAATGATCGCCATATCGCCAAACACGCAAGTGTCGCCGGCATGGTAAATCTTCAACCCATTGGAAAATTCCACCACGTAACCGGCCGCCTCGCCGCCATAGATTCGCTGATCGCCATCCTCAATTCCGCTCGAGTGTGAGGCCTGAACCATGGTGACTTTGACGTCGCCGGCGGTTTGCGTGCCGCCCTTGTTCATGCCCGAGACCCGCTTCACACCCTTGCTTTCCAGCCAGCCGCAGAGCTCAGGCATGCCAATCACGATTGGCTCGTGCTTCCGGGCAATTTCCACCGCGTCGCCAATGTGGTCGCCGTGGCCGTGAGTGCAGAGCATGACATCGACTTGCTTGAGATTCTTTTCGCGCTCCGGACATTTCGGGTTTCCGCTGACCCAGGGATCAATCAAGACAGTCTTGCCCCCAGGCGTTTCAATGCGAAAAGTAGCATGCCCCAACCACGTAATCTTGATGCCGTTGAGTTTCATGAGGTGCTGCCAGCTCCTAGCCAGAATTGCTAATGTAGTACGTCAAACAGACCGGCATTTATAGGTCGCCGGTTTCTCCTGTGATCCTCTGTGCCCTTTGTGGTTAAAGCCTTTGACCTCCCCACCCGATAGCAGAGATCTCGCAGATTAAGCTCGCAATATTTAACGATCACTCCGACGCACTACACTAGTTTAATATGAACCCCCATGCCGCAGCTGAAGGTTCTTATTTCGCGCGAGCAAATTGCCGCTCGGGTAGCGGCATTAGGCGCTGACATCACTCGCGACCTCTCCGGCCAACCCGTGATTTTTGTAGGCGTGCTCAAGGGCGCTGCCATTTTCCTTGCCGACCTGGCCCGCCAGGTGCAACTCGACGCCAGCTTTGACTTCATCGGAGTCTCCAGCTATGGCAACCGTCCCAGCCCCGCCCAGGAATTGCAACATGGGTGGGACTCGACCGGAGAAGTCCGGGTCACCAAGGACGTTGACCAATCCATGCGCGACCGCAACGTTATTCTGGTCGAAGATATTCTGGATACCGGCCTTACCCTGAACTTTCTCAAGCGCGTGCTGCTAGGACATCAGCCGAAGTCGTTGCGCATAGCAGCCCTGCTCGACAAGCCCTCACGAAGAAAGCAACCCATGCAGGCCGACTACGTGGGCTTTTCCATTCCCGACGAATTCGTGGTGGGCTACGGCCTCGATTATGCAGAAAAATACCGCAACCTGCCTGACATTTGCATTGTGCCCAGAGAAGTGTGACCGACGCTGGCCTGTAATCCATTCTCCAGCCCTGCCAGCGATTCCACAGGCCCGGCTGATATCATAGACACGTGGAAACTGTGGTTGCAGACACCGAGCTTCATACCAGAGTCGAGCCCCTCCTGCTGGAGGTTGCGGACGTGGTCAACACCACCCTCGACCTGGATACGACCCTGCATCGGGTCGCGGAATTGGTGCGCAAAGTCATTGATTACAAGATATTTGCCATCCTGTTACTGAATGAAAAGACGCAGGAGCTGCGTTTCCGCTTTCAGGTGGGATACTCGCGCGAAGTCGCTGAGCGCTTGAAAATCAAGGTGGGCGAGGGGGTCACCGGCATTGCCGCGCAGCGCCGTGAAGCCATACTGGTGCATGATGTATCCCAGGATCCGAGCTACATTTCCGCCGTACCCAACGTGCGTTCCGAACTCGCCGTCCCCCTCATCGTCAAGAACCGCCTGATTGGCGTGATGGACATTGAGTCGCCTTTCCCTAATCACTTCACCGAAGAACACAAACGGCTGCTGACCCTGATCGCCTCCCGCATGGCGGTGGGCATCGAGAATGCGCGCCTCTACACCCGCACTACGCGCCAGGCGCGAACCCTGGTTCTGCTCAACGAGATTGCGCGCGAGCTCACTTCAATTCTGAACCTCGATGAACTTCTGAAGCGCATCGCCGAACTGCTCAGCCGCCTGATCGACTACCAGATGTTCAGCATCCTGCTGTTCGATTCCACCGGTGAGAAGTTGCAGCACCGCTTTGCGCAGCGCTTTCAGGAAAACATCCACCTGAAGCACGAAGTCCCGCTGGGACGAGGCTTGGTAGGATACGCCGCCGAGCACAAGGAAGCCGTGCTGGTGCCGGACGTCAGCAAAGACCCGCGCTACGTGAAACTTAATCCTGAGACCCGCTCGGAGCTGGCCGTCCCCCTGATTTATAAAGACAAGGTGATCGGCGTGCTCGATCTGGAGCATACTCGCCGCGGCTTTTTTACTGACGACCACAAACGCACGGTCATCACGCTGGCTGCGCAGGTTGCTATCGCTCTTGAAAACGCCCGGCTCTATGAACAAATCGCGCGCCAGGAGAAGCGGTTGGAGCGCGACCTCGCGCTAGCCCGCGAATTACAGTTCCGCTTGCTGCCGCAGACCCTGCCTCAACCCGAGCACCTGGAGATTGCCGCAAAGTTCGTGCCCGCCCGGGCGATTGGCGGAGACCTTTACGATTTCGTGAGCTACTCGCTTTCACGCACTGCCATCATCGTCGGCGATGTCAGCGGAAAAGGTGCGCCGGCTGCCATCTACGCTGCGCTGGTCAGCGGCATCTTGCGCTCCCATGCGCCCATTGAGCCTTCGCCCGCGGAGATGCTTTCGGCGCTGAACTTCTCGCTCGGAGAGCGCCGCATCGAAGCCCAGTTCGTGTCGCTGATCTACGCCTTGTGGGACGATCAGAGCCGCACTCTGCGAGTGGCCAATTCCGGGTTGCCGCGCCCGCTCTACTGCCATGACGGCAAGATCGAGCTCATCAACATCGCAGGCTTGCCGTCAGGATTGTTCGATGACGCCGACTATGACGAACTGAGTTTCAGCGCTAAGCCCGGCGCCATGTTCGTGTTCTTCAGCGATGGCATCCTGGATGCCCGCAACCGCGCCGGTGCGATGTTCGGACGCGGGCGCCTGGAGCAGGTGGTGAGCCAGAACCTCGACGCAACCCCCGACGCCGTAGTCAAAGCCATCTTCAACACCGTGGCCGAACACGCGGCCGGAGAAGAGGCCTTTGACGATCAAACCGTGGTGGTGATTCGGGTCAAGGGTCCTGCCGGAAAGCGCAAGTGAGTTCCCCGGGGAAGCGAATTGGAGTGCGGCCCCCGGGATTTCTGTATCGTCCGCGGAAGCAAGCGTCCATTCTCCATTGCGAGCGCGTTTCACTCACCAGCCTGGCCGACCGTTTCAGCACGCCACTTTATGTTTACTCGGCGTCGGCGATTCGGGAACGAGTGCGGACTTTTCAGAAGGCCTTCCGCCCGTTTCCTCACACCCTATGCTATTCCGTAAAAGCAAGCTCCAACCTGAGCATTTTGCGTTTGCTGGCCGGGATGAATTGCGGGTTTGACGTAGTCTCCGGCGGAGAACTGGAAAGGGTGCTGCTGGCCGGCCGCGCCGCCGCAGGCAAGACGGTCTTCTCGGGTGTGGGAAAGACGCGCGGGGAAATGGAAGCCGCCCTCGCTGCCAACATCCTGTTATTTAACGTGGAGAGCGAATCAGAATTATCCGCTCTGGCCGAATGCGCGCGCCGGTTCAAGAAAACCGCACCCATCGCCTTGCGCGTGAACCCCGACGTCTCCGCCGAAACCCATCCCTACATATCCACTGGCTTGCGCGAACACAAATTTGGGGTTCCCATCGCCGGCGCTGCCCGGTTATATGCAAAGGCGGCTGCGGAATCCTGTCTTAGCGTGCGGGGCGTCAGCGTACACATCGGTTCGCAGATTCGGAACGTAGAGCCGTTCGCCCAGGCAATGGAGCGGGTCGCGGACCTCGTCCGTCAGTTGCGCGCCGCTGGCCATGCCATCAGGTACGTCGACGCCGGCGGCGGCCTGGGGGTTGACTACGAAAGCCAGACTTTTGACTTTGCCGGGCGCGTGGCGGAATACGCAAAAGCGATTTCGGAGCCGCTTGCGGGATTGAATGTGCATCTGCTGCTGGAGCCAGGACGCTCGATCGTTGGTCCGGTGGGCGTTTTGCTGACGCGCGTGCTTTTCAACAAAACCAACTACGAGAAGAAATTTCTGGTGGTCGACGCGGCCATGAATGATTTCCTGCGTCCTTCCCTCTACAGCGCCTTCCATCAGATCATCCCTGTCGAGGCGAATCCCGAACTTTCTCCTGAGGTTGTTGACGTCGTCGGGCCGGTGTGTGAAACCGGAGATTTCCTGGCGCGCGATCGCGAGTTGCCCGCAGTGCAGGAAGGCGGCCTGCTGGCTGTGCTCGACGCCGGAGCGTACGGGATGTCGCTGGCGTCCAACTACAACACCCGGCCGCGCCCGGCAGAGGTGCTCATCGACGGCAAAACCACCCGGCTCATCCGGCGTCGCGAGTCGATAGCCGATCTCTTTCGCCTCGAACTTCCCTCCAAACAAAAAAGGCGAAGAGCCAAGTAGCACTCTCCGCCTCGAGTAGCTTTTGCTTTACAGCGCGCTGAGGAAAGTCAGAAGCTGCTTCTGCTGGCTGTGGCTCAGGTACTGGTAGCTGCGGATCACCGACCTGGCCTCTCCGCCGTGGCGGTAAATCGCGTCGGCCGGCAGAATCGACGCTCCATCGTGCATCAGCCGATCATGGGTGCGCAGTCCCCAAAGCGGAGGCGTACGCACTTTGTTCACCGTATCCGCTGGGCCGTTCTGCTGGATCCCGTCTCCGGTCCGGATGTCGTGCAGCAGGAAGTCGCTGTAGGGATGGATGATCTTATTCCCCAGCGCATCCGGCACCGTGAACGCCCCGCCGTTGATGACCGTGCCGGTTGGAGCGGTGGTGATGGACGTGACGTGGCAGATGGCGCATCCGATCTGCGAGAACAACTGCTGGCCCGCTTGCGCATCCGCGGTCGCCATCAAAACCGCGTCCACCGGCGGCGCCTGGGTGCCGCGCATGAACTGGGCAAAATGGTCGATGTCAGCCATACCGATGTCATCCGGATGGTCTTCCGGATCAGTGTCCGTCTTACAGACAGTCGTGGTGTCGGTCATGTTCAGCCGGTTCGTGATTCCCTGCTCGTTGAGGTAGGCGTCGCTGGCAAAGGAGAGCAGGCTGCCATGCTGGTCCTTCCACCCGAACCGTCCAACCCGATTTTGCCCAGGCGCTTCCAGCACGGGAACCAGAATCACCTCTCCCGCGATCATTCCCTGGCTGAGGCCGGGCTGTTGTTTGGCGATGGTTTGCAGAGTCGCGTCGTCAATCGCCTCTACAAACCCGTCGCCCAGAACATTCAGCGACATTCGCAACGCGCGAACTTGCTCAGGGCCGGGGACACGTTCCTGAGCCTCTGGACAAACCGCGCGATCGTTCACCAGCGAACGATTGGCAATAACGTTTTGCCCGTCGTTGATGTAAATGTTGGGGTTGATGAACTGGCCATGCCGGTCATAGTTTCCAACCCGCAACTCCGCGATCTGGCCGACTCCTCCGCTTACCGGATTCTGGTGGCAATCCACGCAAGACCGCGCATTGTAAACCGGACCAAGTCCGGTATCGACGCCCTCCTCCTCTTCAAATACTTCCTGGTCCAGGGCGAAGCTGTCGTTGGCCGGCTCGGCAATGCCGTTGCTGACGCTTTGTGATCCGGGATTCTGTTGAAGGGTTGGGGTTGTGAAGCCTGTGGGTGCTTCCTGCCCGGAGTCGCTGCGTACAACTATCAGGGCTCCCGATGCCATGACCAACATGGCGGTGGATAGAGCTATAGCAAATACGTTCCGGCGATTCATTGCTCGACCTCCCAAACCTGCAGAGCTGGACGCTCTCAGGCACCGAAACGAAGCGGCCTGCCAGAGCGACGGACCGGCGCTCAGGTCCCAAACGCGTTCACTCGCTACCCGACCGGTCCCGCTCGCCATTTGCTTTGCGCCAGCAAACCTAACTCGAACTTGGCGAATCAAGCCTCGGTCAGCTCGGCATTCGCTGCTGTAGGAAGCCAAGGATTGAAGGGGAATCTATTCCCCGGATGGAACCCCGTCAAGATGTCCGGAAGTACATGCTGTTAGATGGGAGAGAGTTCAGTAACTCGCGAGGGTTACGTCAACGCCGCCACTTGCAGGCTCAGTTTTCTGGCGAGTATGGCGGGTTTCGCGACGCGTCCCACACCAACCTTCCGCCTACGATCGTCTTCAGCACTTTCACGTCGCGAATCTTTACCGGATCGATGGCGAAAATGTCGTCGCGCAGGATGACCATGTCCGCGAGTTTTCCGCGCGTGATCGAACCTTTTGCCTTCTCCTGGAATTCCGCGTAGGCCGAGCCCATGGTGTAAGCGCGAACCGATTCTTCCACCGTGAGCTTCTGTTCGGGAAACCAGCCGTTGGGATTCTTGCCATCCAGCGTGGCGCGGGTGACGGCGGCGTACAAACCCATCATCGGATTCAATGGCGCTACATCCCAATCCGTCCCAAACGCCAGATGCACTCCGTGATTTAGAAAAGTGCGAAACGGGTAAGTACGGCTGGCGCGATCATGGCCGATGTAGCCCTCCGCCCAACGTCCGTCATCGATCGCATGGTAGGGCTGGACTGACGCAATGACATTCAACTGCGCGAAGCGGTCGAAGTCCTTGGCGGCCATGTGCTGCGCGTGCTCGATGCGGAGCCGCCGGTCGGCAGGGCCGTGTGCCTTCACGATGTCGGTATATAAATCCAGGACGGTGGAAATCGCCCGGTCGCCGATCGCATGGGTGCAGATCTGAAGGCCGGCAGCGTCAGCTCTCATCATGCGGTCCCGCATCAGGGATAGCGGCTGCATCTCGTCGGAGAGCAGGCCGTGATTCCCAGGTTCGTCCTGGAACGGCTCGAAAAAGTATGCGGTGCGCGATCCCAGGGACCCGTCGGCAAACGCCTTGACCGCACCGATCCTCAGATAAGGCCCGCCAAAGGCGTGGCGAATCCCAATTTTCACCTGATCGTCCACCTGGGTAATCAAGGGCGCGGCGTAGATGCGGGTAGTCAACTCACCGGCCTGCAACACCTCCGCGTAGACGGCGATGTCGGCATAGTCGGGATCCATGTTTTGCACGCTGGTCACGCCCAGCGAAGCCGCATGTTCCAGAGCTCGCTTCACCGCCCGCATCCGCTGACCGTAAGAGAGCGGGGGAATGACTTTGTACACCAGATCGGTGGCGGCGTCTTTCAAATCGCCCGTCGGATTGCCCTGCGCATCGCGCACGATGGTGCCGCCCGCTGGATCAGGGGTTTGAGCGGTGATGCCGGCCAGTTTCAAAGCCGCGGAATTGGCCACGGCGGAATGCCCGTCATAGCGGCTCAGAAAAACCGGGTTGTCGGGAGTCACCGGATCGATCAACTGCCTGGTGGGCAGAACAAATCCCGGCCACTTGGTCTCATCCCAATCGCCGCCTTGAATCCATTCGCCTTTCGGAGTTTTCTTCGCCTGCGCCGCAACCCGCCTGACGAACTCCTCAGGGCTGGTGACGTCATTAAGTTGCACGCTGTCCAGTTGCGCCCCGCCACTCACAAAATGCACATGCGCATCGTTGAAGCCGGGAAGCAGCAGTTTGCCGCCGGCGTCCATCACTCTGGTATTGGGGCCACGCAATCCTTCGACGTCTGCATCTGATCCAACGGCGATAATCCGGTCTCCCAGCACCGCAACCGCCTGGGCTCTGGGTTGGGCTTCGTCTCCGGTCCAGATGTTGGCGTTGGTGATGATCAGGTCGGCGACCGGCTTGCCCTGAGCCGCTGCGATGGTCGTCCATACCAAGCAGGACAGCAGCAAGAGCGCATACGTGATTTTCATTGTGATGGTTTCCCCGGTCTATCTTTGTCCCCACTTCAGTTTGGCACGCAACACATCAAAGAAAGTCCCTTGCACCCGCAGCAGCTTTACCTGATGTTCGGATTTGCGGCAGCGCACGCGGTCGCCATCGTACATGGGCATGCCGACCTGGCCATCGACACTCAAGTACGCCTCCTCAACTCCCGTATTGACTACCAGTTCGATATTCGACGTGTCGGGCACTACCAGCGGCCGATGAGTTAACGAATGCGCGCAAACCGGAGTGACCAGAAAGCCATTGACCGTTGGCATTACGATGGGCCCCCCGGCGGAAAGCGAGTAAGCGGTGGAACCGGTGGGTGTCGAAACAATCAGACTGTCAGCCTTGTATGTAGAGACGAATTCTCCGTCCACGTACACGTCACAACTGTTGAGTCGCGAAATCGTTCCCTTGCCCACGACGATGTCATTCAACGCTTCATATGCCGAGACCACTTTGTCCTTGCGTACTACTTCGCAGTGGACCATGGCCCGTTTCTCAACGTTGCAACTGGAGTTCTCGATGGCCTGAAGTGTGGGATACAGCTGATCCAGCGGAACTTCGGTTAGAAACCCGAGCGAACCCAGATTCACTCCCAGCACCGGAATTCCCGCCTTCGCCACCGCCCGCGCCGCAGAAAGCAAGGTGCCGTCCCCACCCAGCACCACCACGAAATTCAGCGGCCGTGAAGCCAACTCTTCGCGGCGCACGACTTCAACTCCCGGCGCGTGTGGCTTGGTTTCTTCGTCAATCACCACCCGGTAGCTGCGCTTCTTGAACCAGTCCAGCAGTTGAGGCACAACCTCCGCCACTTCCGGTTTTCCGGGCTTGGAAACAATGGCTACGGCTTTGACTGCGGATGGATCGCTGCTAACCATGAATCTTGCATTGTACCGAAAACTGGGGAACAGGGACGGAGCTTAGGCTTTCTCCGCGAACTCAGGGATTGCCTCTGCGAGCTCTGCGATTCGCTTCCCCGCCTACAGCGCCGCGTGAAGCAGAAACTCACGGTTACCTTCAGCGCCACGGATGGGAGACTCTATGGTCTCGGTCCGGGTCCAACCCTGAGCCACGATTGTCTGGCGCACTTTTTCCACCGCGGCGAGCTGCGCAGCTTCATCACGCACAATGCCGCCCTTCCCCACCAACTCGCGACCGACTTCAAATTGCGGCTTGACCAGCACGACGATTTGACCTCCAGACAAATGTGACGGAAAGGCAGCGGCGATTACGGCCGGAAGCACCAGCGTGGCGGAGATGAACGAAACATCCATGGCGACGAAGTCCACGACTTCGCCCAATTGCTCGCGAGTCAGATAGCGGGCATTGGTCTTTTCCAGTAGCCGGACTCGCGGATCCTGCCGCAAACGGAAGTCGATCTGGCCATGACCGGTATCCACCGCAATCACCCGCGAGGCTCCATGTTGCAACAGGCAATCGGTGAAGCCTCCGGTTGAAGCGCCGACGTCGAGACAAGTCGTTCCGGTTACATCGATCTTCCAGTGCTCGAGCGCTTTCTCCAGCTTGAGCCCGCCGCGGCTTACGTACTTCATGTCTTCGCCCAGCAGACGAATGTCAGCGCCGGCTTCCACCCCCGCGCCGGCCTTCTCGATCTTCTGTCCATCCACTAGAACTTTTCCAGCCAGAATCAACGCCTGCGCGCGTTCCCGCGACGCCGTCAGCCCGCGCTCGAAGAGCAGTTTGTCCAGCCTGGTTTTCATAGTTCGGCGTCCAGCAAAAGGAAAGCCGCCCGCAGGCGGCTCAATCGTTCAAAATCACAGCAAACCTATCCCGCCACTTCCTCCAGCAGCTTCTGATCAATATCAAAATTGGCGTGCACATTCTGCACATCGTCGCTGTCTTCAAGCGCCTCCAGCAGCCGGATCATGGTGCTGGCCTGCTGGCCTTCCAGCTTGATGTAATTCTGCGGCACCATCGAAACGCTCGACGACGTCGGCGTGATCCCAGCCTTCTTCACCGCTTCCAGCACGGCTTCGAAGGCATGTGGTTCAGTCAGGATTTCCCAGTTGTCGCCATCATCCTTCAGGTCCTCGCCTCCGGCGTCGAGAACGATGGCCATCAGGTCGTCTTCCTTGGCCACTGTTTTCGGGATCACGATATCGCCCTTCTTGTGAAACATGTAGGAAACCGCTCCCGCCTCCGCCATGTTGCCGCCATTCTTGCCGAACGCGTGGCGGATTTCGCTGACCGTGCGGTTGCGATTGTCCGTATTGATGTCGAGCAGAATCGCCACTCCGCCCGGGCCGTAACCCTCCAGCGAAAACTCTTCGTACAACGCGCCCGGCAATTCTCCGGTACCCCGCTGAATGGCGCGTTTGATGTTATCGGCCGGCATGTTCTCCGCCTTGGCGGCGAGGATGGCAGTCCGCAGGCGCGGATTGGTGTCGGGATCTCCGCCGCCATTCTTGGCAGCAATTCCGATTTCTTTAATCAGACGGGTGAAAATCTTGCCGCGCTTGGCGTCCCGCGCGCCCTTCTTATGCTTGATTGTGGCCCATTTTGAGTGGCCGGACATGTGGATAACCTCAGAGAATCATAGATTTACGCAGCCAACAAGGAGAGGCGGCACGCGCCATAAGCGCAGGAAAACAAGGTAGATTATAGCACGAGCTCTTGTATCATTTCCCGCCATGACCCTCAAGATTGGGAGCGCGACGTGCTCAACCGCCAGCGCAATATTGTGTTTCCTGACACGATACTCAATGAAGGTAGATTCTACAGGAACATTGCAACAGGCAAGGCGGTCTTCAGCCTAGGACAAAGAATAAGCCTGTTGCTGATTGTGGCTTTTTTTATCGTGGTGAATGCCGTGGACTTTGCAGGGCGAATTAGTCTGGTCATTGCGCGGCGCGAGCACATTCGCGGACGGGACATGTGGCCTTCAATGGGCTCTTTTATCTGGTTGCTTTTCTGGATCTTTCTTATGGTGAAAGCCCTTCTGCCGCAGCCCGCGCCAGTTCGCAAGGTGCGAAAAAGATATCGGCGATCAGGCAAAGCCTGAATTTGAAGCCGCAACTCACGCTTATTACCTTCCTGGCGGCAGGATTTCCGGCGTCTCTCTCCGAAACGCATAGACCACCGCAAGCAGCGGCGGCGCCAGCAGCACTCCCCAGAATGGAATAATGATGCCCAGAACGATCGGCGCAATCAATGCCGCCCAGAAGGGAACTTTGGCCGTGCGTTTCATCAGGTAAGGCTGCAAAAAGAGGCCATCGGTAACCATGATGACCGCGAACAGGATAAGCACATAGAAAAACCGCATGTGGTCATGATTCAAAGCTCCCAGCAGCGCCGGCCCGATCAAAGAGATCATCACGCCGAAGTTGGGAATGAACTGCAGCACGCCTCCCAGAATTGCCCACAGCGGCGCCCAGGGAATGCCGATGATCCATAATCCCACAAGCCACAGAAACGCCACGGCCAGAGAGTCATAGCACTGGGCAATAAACCAGTGCTTGAGCGCGTTGCCGGTAGTGCGTGCGTGGGAGCGCCAATTCTGCCAATCCATAAGACCAGTTAACCACAAAGGCCACGAAGGAACACAAAGGGTGGATCAATTAAGAGTTTGCTGGGTGGATCAATTAAGAGTTTGATCTTTCACTCCTGTAAGTTTGGATGCAGTACAGGCAGAATCACAGCCCTATGGCAAACGTGGATGCATTCTTAGTGCTCCTTCGTGGCCTTTGTGGTTAAAATAAAACCATGAAATTTGGCGTCATCATTTTTCCCGGCTCCAATTGCGATCAGGATAGCTACAACGCGGCCATCGCCGCCACGGGCCAGCAAGCAACCATGCTCTGGCATGATTCACATGACCTGGAAAACTGTGACGCTATCATCGTGCCCGGCGGCTTTGCCTATGGCGACTATCTGCGCACCGGCGCCATCGCCAAGTTTGCGCCCATCATGGACTCAGTGCGTAAG
>JBOGLG010000010.1:0-106660 GCA_050745985.1 Terriglobales bacterium
CGGCCATCGAAATCCTTGGTCTGACGAAGACCTACCCGGTGGGCTTCTGGCGTAAGCGGCCGAAGTGCGCGGTGCGGCAGCGTGACCTGAGCGTGGAGGAAGGCGAGATTTTTGGGTTTCTCGGCCCCAACGGGGCGGGAAAAACCACCACCCTGAAATTGCTCATGGGCCTGGTATTTCCCACCGCTGGTTCGGCCCGCATTCTGGGGAGCGAAATCAACAATCCCTGCATGAAGGCTCAGATCGGGTTTCTGCCCGAGCAGCCTTATTTCTATGATTACCTGACCGCCGCCGAGCTGCTGGAATACTACGCACAGCTTTCGGGCATTGACGGCAAGGACCGCAAACGCCGCGTCGGCGAGGTTCTTGGGCGAGTGGGCCTGCCGGATGTAGGCGGCATGCAACTGCGCAAGTTCTCCAAGGGCATGCTACAGCGGGTGGGCATCGCACAGGCGATCCTGCACAACCCGCGCCTGCTGTTTTTCGATGAGCCCATGTCCGGGCTTGATCCCATTGGGCGCCGCGAAGTTCGCGATCTTATGGAAGAACTGAAGCACGCCGGCAAAACCGTATTTTTTTCGACTCATATTCTTTCCGACGCCGAAGCCTTGTGCGATCGCGTTGCCATCATTCATCAGGGCGAGTTGCGCGGGGTGGGCAGGGTCGCAGACCTGACTTCCAGCGTGGAAGGACGCGTCGAGGTGATATGGCACGGAAGCTCGGTACCTGCCAGCCTGAAGGCCCTGGCTCCGAACTGCCGTGTGACCGGGGACACCGCCCGTGCCGTGGTCACAGAAGCCGGCCAGGACGCGCTCATTGACGCCCTGCGCCGCGAGCGGATCCATATTGTGTCGGTGACCCCACTGCGGACTTCCCTGGAAGAATACTTCGTGCAGAAGCTCAAGCCCTCGGAAGCTGCCGCCGGGGTGCGAGCGTGAATTCACGTATCCAGCACATCGCCTCCAATACCTTTCGCGAGGCCGTCCGTGATCGCGTGCTCTATAACCTGATCGCGTTTGCGGTACTGATGTGCGGAGCTTCCATTCTGGTGGGACAAATCTCCATTGGGATCGAACGTCTGGTGGTAATCAATCTCGGACTCACGGCGGTTTCGCTATTTGGATTGGTGATTGCCATCTTCATCGGCATCGGGCTAGTCTCGAAAGAAATCGAGAAGCGCACTCTTTACACCGTGCTCTCGCGGCCGGTGCAGCGCTGGGAGTTTATAGTCGGCAAGTTCTTCGGCTTGGCCGGAACCCTGGTGGTGAATACTTTTTTCATGGCCATCGGAGTCTTTTTGGCCTTGCTCTACGTTTCTCACCGCTTTCAGGCGGCGGATGGCTGGGTGCTGGTGGCGCTCTATTTCATCATTCTGCAGTTTCTGATCATCACCGCGCTGGCGCTGTTTTTCTCGTCGTTCTCCTCACCCTTGCTGTCGGCGGTGTTTGCCTTCTCGCTGTTTGTCATTGGAAGCTTCGCAGAAGACTTGCGCGGGTTCGCGGCTATGGCCCAGGGCGCCACCCGCTGGCTAGCAACCGCCGCGGCCTATCTGGTGCCCAATTTTTCTTCGCTTAACGTGATCAGCTCTGTCGCGCATGGACAGGGTGTCCCCGGGGCCCTCGTCGTCAGCGAAACCGCATACGCGATTGTGTACTCCGCCATGGCGCTTTGCGGGGCAGTCCTGGTCTTTGAACGCCGGAACCTGAAATGAGACCTTCCCGCCACATCACTCTGGTTGCCGCAACCTTGCTGGCAGCCTGCATGCTGGCCTCGGTCCTGCTGTTGCGCCAGGTGGATCGGGTCCGCAGCGAAGCCACCTTGCAGGAGGTCTTGTACATTTCATCTCCCCAGGCCCTGAAACGGATGAGCCTGGGTTACGACGGCCTGATGGCGGACATCTATTGGACGCGCGCGGTGCAATACTTTGGCGGCAAGCATTTTGCCGGCGCGCATCATTACGACTTGCTCGCGCCGCTGTTAGAAATCACCACTGCGCTCGATCCCCATCTGACCGTGGCCTACGAATTCGGCGCCAATTTTCTCGCGCCCAAGCCGCCAAACGGAGCGGGCCAGCCCTACCGCGCCATCGAACTGACGGAGTTCGGCATCCGCCATAACCCCGACGATTGGCGGCTGTACTACGATCTTGGCTTCATCTACTACATGGAACTCAAGGATTACAAGGGCGCGGCTGACGCCTTTGCGCGCGGTTCCGGGGTGCCAAACGCCCATCCATTTCTGCGGGTGATGGCAGCCCAGATGGCGCAACACGGCGGCGAACTCCGCATGGCCCAGATGATGTGGTCCACCACCTTTCAGAGCTCCGAGGACCGCAACGTCCGCGCCAACGCCGCCACTCACTTGCGCGCCCTCCAGGTCGAGCAGGACGTCACCGATCTGGAGAAACTGGTGGCTGACTATCGCGCAAAGACCGGGCGACTTCCCGCCAGCTTCACCGATCTACAGTCGGCTGGCCTGTTGCACGAGATTCCAGTGGACCCATTCGGCCACACCTACAAGCTGGCCGCTGACGGCCAAGTTGAAGAGCGCACTCCGGATGATTTCCCCTTTCTCACCAAGGGCACTCCGCCGGGATACGTCGCCCCGCCGCCGCGGTTCCTGCCGTCTGATTGAGTCCTTTAGAAGGCGAGCAGTTGGTCGGCGGTTTGCTGGGCTTCACCAAGATCGCTCGTGAGCTGCCTGGCCTTGTCAAGGCTGGCCTTCGCTTCCGCCGGATGACCGCCTTGCTGCTGTGCCCGCGCCAGGAGAACGTACCCCACCGCCGTCGGTTGGACTGCCATGGCATGCGAATACATGGCGATTGCCTCCTCCAGGTTTCCACTCCTTTGCGCCAACAGTCCCATTCCCACCAGCGCAGCCGGCTTGTTGGGTTCGATCCGCAGCGCGGCGGCAAAGCTCTCTTTCGCCCGAGCGTAGTCGCGCAGTTGCCGGTATGCCGAACCCATATTGCTGAGAGCGTCCGCGCTCATCGCCGCATCCGAACTCAGGCGGAGCACCGCCTGAAACTCTTCAATTGCCGCTTGCGCGTGACCATGCCGCTGGTCATAAATCCCCAGCCCCAAATGAATCCGTGGATCGTCGTCGCGGGGATCAATGGCTTGGCGAAATTGCTGGATCGCCTGGTCGTAGCGCCCCTCGGCGTCATAAGTCACGGCCAGATTGAAGTGCGCCTTGTAACTGCGCACGCTGGTGACGCGCAGCGCATGCGACCAAAGGGTTTCACTATCGCGCCAGTAGCCGATCTGCCGGTAGGTCAGCCCGCTCAGCGCCGCAAGCGAGGCTAGCACTGGAACCGCCAGCCATGCTCCCGAGACTTTCCTGTTCTCCGCCCACTCACCCGCTCCCCAGCAAACCATCACCAGGAGTCCGATCAGCGGCAGATAGGCGTAGCGATCGGCCATGGCCTGCTCACCCACCTGCACCAGCCCAATCATCGGAACCAGCGCTCCCAGAAACCAGAACCAGCCGGTCACCAGATAGCGGTGAGGGTGATTGCGGACGACCAATGCCGTCACCGCCAGCAGGAATAGGGCCGACGCAATCACTTGCCAGAACCTGAGCAGATCCAGGGGGTGAGGGTACAAAGGGGAAAGCTGGGTCGGCCAGAACGCCTTTCCGATGTAACGTGCATACGAAACAATGGCGTTCTCCAGCCGCAGGTGGAAGGGATAAATGATGGGAGAATGAATGGCGCCGCCCGCCTTCTGCGCCTGCATGGTCACCACGGCGCTGGCCATGGCCATGAGGAATAGTGGAAGCTTTTCCAGCAGCAGCGCCGGCGCCCTCGCCAGATCAGACGTATATCTTTCGAGCGGCCAGTAGTCCCACAAGAGAAGCAGACACGGCAGCGTGATCACCTGCGGCTTGCTCATGAGTCCGCAAGCGAAGAGGGCAGCCACCAGCGCGTACCGCGAGGTTGCCGGCCGGCGCGCGTACCATCCGTAAGCCTGCAACGCCAGCAGCAAAAACATCATGCTGAGAACGTTTTTCCGCTCCGATGCCCAGGCCACCGACTCCACATTCAGCGGATGCAGCGCAAACAGCGCCGCCACCATCAGGCTGCGCCATGTGAATCCCGTGGCCGACTGGAGCAGCAGAAACAGCAGCACCGCGTTCAGCGCGTGCAACACTACATTCGTGTAGTGATGGCCCACCGGATTCAGTCCAAACAACTGCACATCCAAGGCGTGCGAAAGCCAGGTCAGCGGATGCCAGTTGGCCTCGTAATAATTGGTGAAGGCCCACTTCACCGTATCCCAATTCAATCCTGCCAGGACGTGCGGGTTGCCGGTGATGTAATGGTCGTCATCGAAATTGACGAAGGCGTTGCGGTTGACCGGGTTGTAAACCGCCAGAGTCGCCGCCACCAGCAGCAGGCACAGGACGACCGTGCGCTTTTGAGGTGACGAGAAAAGTCCGGCTGGATCTGACGATGGCTTCACCGGTTGGGCAGCGGCAGAGGACAAGAGTTTTCCTGTGTTGCCATTATTATATGGACGGCGTCACGGCCAAACGCACGCCGGAACCACGAAAGAACACCTTGGTCACGCCGGCGATCGGCCCCAGCCGCGCAGTATGCCTTACGTAATGCGTACTTCGCAGTGCTGCCCGGCAACCGTTTTTAACGGTTCAAAGGCGAACGAAAGGGGCAATACAGCATCCGCATCAACGACCAGTGGCGGGTTTGCTTCGAGTGGCTGGAAAATTCACCCGGCCCCTCGAAGGTGGAGACTATCGATTATCACCAGGAGAGTGCCTATGTCACAGACCGCAATTCATCCCGGAGAACATTTGTCGGAGGAACTCACCGAGTCGGGAATGAGAGCGGCTGATCTTGCGCGCCAAATCGGCGTTCCCACCAACCGCGTCACCGAATCGGCGGCGAGCAATCACCGGCGATAGGCTCTGCGCCTCGCACATTTCTTCGGCACGACTGCAGAATTCTGGCTGAATCTGCAAAGTCTCTATGAGATCCGCCGGGCTGAACAGAAACCAGGTAAAGCCATTCGAGCTCTACCCACGCTAAAGCGTGCAGAACGGTTCAGGTATAAGTAGAATCTCGGGCGAACCATGTCCGATCCCTCCCACCTCGAGCTCCCCCTGGCGGCCACCCTCCGGCGATGGTGCGCAGAACGCTCAGCGCGTGACGGATTTCTATCCACGTTCAAGCAATGCTTTGCCATCGCGTGGCAATACTTTGTCGATTCCCTGCCCTCGCACCGCCGCCGGCGCTATGGCGATGTGGGCTACGACTGGGACCACCGCGTGGACACCACCGGCGCCACCGTGGGCTGGCGCGACCGGCTGCTCGGGCTCTTACACTCGCCTTATCAGCCCACCGATCCGGCCTTGTTTCGCGAGATGATGGCGAATTTAAGCGTTGATTGCCGCGAGTTTGTGTTCATTGACATCGGCTCGGGCAAGGGACGAGTGCTCCTGATGGCGGCCGACCACGCGTTCAAGCGCATTGTGGGCGTCGAACTGCTGCCAGAACTGCACCGCGTGGCGCAGGAAAATGTCAACAAGTACAAGAGCGATTCGCAAGGGTGCTTCGCCATTCAAGCCCTCTGCGGCGACGCCCGCAAATTTATCTTTCCCACCGAACCGACCGTGCTCTACCTGTTCAATCCACTGCCCGAGCCAGGACTGGAGCGACTGCTCGCCAACCTGGAACAGTCCCTGCGCGAGCATCCGCGGCCACTCTTCGTCCTTTACCACAACCCAATGCTGGAGCATGTGCTGGCGCGGAGTCCGGCGTTGAAGAAAGTCGGCGGCACTCATCAGTATTCAATCTTCATCGCCCATAGTTGTGTTTCCATCCAACCGACTAGTTGATAGACAAGCTGGACGACGGCCCTATGCGATCCCGTGCTGTCTGGCGTCCGGTAGACTAGGGAGGTGAGTGAGAACTTCCCTGCATCCAACATAGCTATCGCTCTGCTTGCCGTCGCGATCTCAACCGCCTCTTCCGCTCCCACCATCCACTCCATCGCCTCTGCGGTCGATTCCCGCTACAACCATCTTCAAACTCTGCAAACCGACTTCACCGAAATCTATCGTGGGGCCGGAATGGAACGGACCGAATCGGGAACACTTTGGTTAAAAAAACCGGGCAAGATGCGTTGGCAATACCGTTCTCCCCGAGAGAAGCTGTTCGTGAGTGACGGCAAGCACGCTTGGTTTTACGTGCCGGGCGAGCCTCAGGTTAGGAGAACGCCAGTGGGACAAATCGACGACCTCCGGTCACCGCTGGCGTTCCTCCTTGGTAAAACCAAGCTGGAAAAGGAGTTGTCCGGACTCTCCTTGGCGCCGGACGTGGCCCCTCTAACTGCGGGCGATGTGGTCTTACGGGGAGTGCCGCGGACCATGGCGGATCGCGTCAGCCAGGTTCTGATCGAGGTCACGCCGTCGAATTGGATCGACCGCATCATATTGGAGGAGACCGATGGCTCCAGTACGGAATTCCGCTTCCGTGGACAGGCAGAAGATGTGAGAATTGATGACCGGAACTTCCGGTTCAAGGCCCCTCCGGGAGTTGAGGTGATCGACGGCACCCTGATACCGTGATGCTTCAAGTGTAATATTGTCAACAGTTTGGCATGGTATGGCGGTTCCGTCCAGTCGCATTACTCCCGGAACACTTTGACCGGCTATTAACACAGGTTTCGCTTTGCTGAATGTTAAACTTGGGTGGGGACAGCGGTAGCCAGACGACAGTATGGCCGAATTCCTAATCAAAGCAGCCGACGAGCGCGGACACCTGCTTCAGCAGGTGGAAAATGGGTATTCCGAAGCCGAAGTTCGCGACCGTCTGGTACAGCAAGGGCTGCTCGTCTACTGGGTTAAGCCACGCACTCTGCTTTCTGGGGATCTCACCATACGGCCGCGCGGCAAAGTTAAACAGAGCCAGTTCGTCATTTTCAACCAGCAGTTTCTGACTTTGATCAAAGCCGGCCTTCCCATTCTTAATTCGCTGGACCTGCTGATCAAGCGGCAGCGCAACAAGTATTTTCAGAGCTTGCTGCAGAATGTGCGCGACCGGGTCAAGGGAGGCGAACTGCTCTCGGACGCTTTCGCCGCGCAGGGCGCATTTCCCCGCATCCACTCGACGACGCTGCTGGCGGGCGAAAAGAGCGGCAACATGGAAGAAGTGCTGACCCGCTACATCGCATTCCAGCGGCTGGCGCTGACTTTCAAGAAGAAGCTGGCGGTTTCCCTGGTTTATCCCACATTGCTGATCACCGTGGTATTCGCCATGATGATTTTTCTGGTGACC
Organism: Terriglobales bacterium; assembly: GCA_050745985.1. GTDB lineage: Bacteria > Acidobacteriota > Terriglobia > Terriglobales > Acidobacteriaceae > JABCZH01. The sequence goes on from JBOGLG010000010.1 coordinate 7,298, forward strand.
TACGTGGTCCCGCAATTCGCCAAGCTCTACGAAGACATGCACGCGCAGTTGCCGCAAATTACCCTGATCATGCTGAACATCGGCACCCACGCGCAGCAATACGCTCCCTTCGTAATCGTCGCGTTTGTGGCCGCGGTGGTGGGCTTTTGGTACTGGCAAAAGACCGACAATGGAGCGTCCGCAATTGATGGCGCCATTCTGAGGCTTCCCCTGCTGGGCGAGATTTGGCTAAAGTACCAGGTAGCGAGTTTTTCCCGCATGCTCTCCACTCTGCTCGCGGGAGGCATGCCGCTGGTGCCCTCGCTCGAGACCGCCGGCGCGTCCATGAGCAGCCGCCGCATTCTGAACGGCATCAACGTTGCCGCAGTGCGGGTGCGCGAAGGCCAGGGGCTGGCCAAGAGCCTGGAAGAACAGAAAATGTTTCCGGATTTGTCGGTCGAGATGATCGAAGTCGGCGAATCCACCGGCGCTTTGCCGGCCATGTTGAATTCAGTCGCAGAGTTTTACGAGGAAGATGTGCAGACCGCGCTGGGCGCGGCCATGGCCCTGGTGGAGCCCGTCATCCTCATCATTATGGCGGTGTTTGTGGGCGGAATTCTGATCTCGCTGTACTTGCCCATTTTCACCCTGGGATCAAGTATTCACTGATAACAATGGAAGCCGGAAGGTGTGTATAAATGGCAGGCACAGCAGAAAACAAGACGGTATTCGTAGGCGGGGGCAATGGCACTCCCGTGGTGCAGAGTGAAGAACTGGAAAAGGCGCAGGACATCGCGCGGCGCTATCGCTGCCAGTTCGTTGACCTGCACAACTTCCAGCTCCATCACGATTTATTCAAGACCATCTCTCCCCACCTGATGTTCCGTTACAGTTTCGTTCCTCTGGAAGAGACCGAGGACGGGCGTCTGGCGATCGCCATCGCCGACCCCAGCCAGTTGATGATGATCGACGAGATCAGCTTGCTGCTCGGCAAGCGCATCGTGACCAAGGTTGCCACCTACGCTCAGATCAGCGAAATCCTCAAGAAAACCGAGCAGTCCAAGCGGGTTCTGGAAGACGCCAGCGAAGGCTTCGCCCTGGATGTGATTCGCGAAGAGGAAGGCGCCAGCGACGAAAGCATTTCCATCGACAAGCTGACCGCGGAAGGCGACATCAGCCCCATCATCCGCCTGGTCGATACCACGATCTTCACCGCCTTGCAGCGCCGTGCCAGTGACATTCACATTGAAACTCGCGATGACTCCGTCTGCATCAAGTTCCGCATTGACGGTGTGCTGACGCAGGCCATGCCGCCCATCGCCAAGGAGCACCACTCCACCATCATTTCCCGTATCAAGGTCATGAGCGAACTGGACATCTCCGAGCGCCGCGTGCCGCAGGACGGCCGTTTCCGGGTGAAATATGGGACGCCCGAGCGCCCCATTGATTTCCGCGTCTCCATCATGCCGTCGATTCACGGCGAAGACGCCGTGCTGCGCGTGCTCGACAAGGAATCGATGAGCGAGAAGTTCCACAAGCTCACGCTCGATGTAGTCGGGTTTGACGACGAAGACCTGCGGCAGTTCCGCCGCTATATCAAGGAACCTTACGGCATGGTGCTGGTCACCGGCCCGACCGGCAGCGGCAAGACCACGACACTGTATGCCGCGGTAAACGAAATCAAGACGGATGAAGATAAGATCATCACCATTGAAGACCCTGTCGAATACCAGATCCGGGGAATCACCCAGATTCCGGTCAACGAAAAGAAAGGCCTGACCTTCGCCCGCGGGCTGCGCTCTATCCTGCGCCATGACCCGGACAAGATCATGGTGGGCGAAATCCGCGACACCGAGACGGCGCAAATTGCAATTCAGTCCGCCCTCACCGGCCACCTGGTGTTCACCACTGTCCACGCCAACAACGTGGTGGACGTCATAGGCCGCTTCCTCAACATGGGCGTTGAGGCTTACAACTTTGTTTCCGCGTTGAACTGCATTCTGGCGCAGCGCCTGGTGCGCCTCATTTGTGAATCCTGCCGCACGCAAATGGAATATGACCGGGAAACCATGGAAGCCAGCGGCCTCGACTACGAACAGTGGTCCAAAGTCAGCTTCTACGAAGGCCAGGGCTGCATCGAGTGCGCCGGCACCGGGTTTCGCGGCCGTACTGCGATACACGAATTGCTGGACCTGAGCGACCGGGTGCGTGAACTGATCCTGCTCAAGAAACCGACGTCGGAAATTCGCCGCGCCGCCCGCGAAGAAGGCATGCGGTTCCTGCGCGAATCCGCGCTTGACAAGGTGAGACTGGGCCTGACCACGTTGAAAGAGATCAACAAAGTCACCTTCATCGAAAGCAACCGGTAAGCCGCGGAAGAACCTTCGGGGAAGGCCTGCTGGGTCAATGACCTAAGTGCCGTTCGAGATATTGCAATTATTCGTACTGCCGCGTTCTACTGATAGAGGGATACGTGTCCGCTATGAGTTCCAGTTCCAAACCGAGGTTGGCTTGCGAAGTGGCTGCCGACCGTGTGCTTGCCGCCAGGTCTTCTGAGCCGGGTTCGGTGGACGTCTGCGCTGCCAGCGAACTCGCCCCCGGCTGCGTTGTCCCGGACATGGTCGAGGTCAACTTGCGCGATCGCGGCCGCATTCTGGAAACCATTCGCCAGACCCTGGACAGCCTGGGCGACCGTTCCCGCGACGTCATTGCCGTGCTGCCCGACGCCGCGGTGCGCGTCGTGCTGCTCGATTTTGACTCGCTTCCCACCAAGCGCGACGACGCGGAAGGTGTGGTGCGCTTCCGCTTGAAGAAGTCGCTTCCCTTTGACGTGGACAAAGCCAAAGTTTCCTATCATTCGCAGACCTCGACCACCGGAGTACGCCTGGTGGCGGCGGTGGCCCTGAACAGTGTCATCGAAGACTATGAATCCATTTTCCGCGAGGCCGGCTACAGTCCGGGTGTGGTGTTACCTTCCATGCTGGCCGCCCTGGGCGCAGCTGATGCCGACCGCCCGACCCTGGTAGTGAAGGTGGATGCGCGCTCCATCGGCATCGCCATTCTCGACAAGCAGCAGCTATTGCTTTTTCGAAATCTCGAAAACCCGCGCGGCGTCACCATCTCCGGCGAGCAACTGGCGGAGGAAGTCTATCCTTCAATTGTGTTCTTTCAGGACACTTATCACTTGAACATCGAGCGCATCTTCGTCGCCGGACTGGCGGACGTTACCGGAGCCGTGCCCGCTTTGCGTGCCCAGACCGGGGCCGAGGTGCATGAACTCGTCGGAGCGGCGCAGTTGGGCAGCGGCGCGGGATCGGTGCCCAAATGGAGAATGGCCGGAGTGGTGGGGGCACTGCTTTCCTGATATGCGCGTGGACATCAATCTCGCGACTCATCCTTACGAGGATGCCCGGCGATTCTGGTTCCGCTGGGGCGGAGCGCTGGTGGCGCTCGCCATCGTGACCCTGGGCCTGGTTTATTTCACTTTGCTGGGCTGGGTGACCGCCGACAAGGACAAGAATGTCATCGCTCAAAACCTGCACCAGATCGCGGACCGTGACGATCAGAAGGCGGCCGCGCAGGCCTTGATGAACCTGCCCCAAAACAGCGTGACCCGCGACCGGTCGCAGTTTCTGAATGCCCTGTTCTACCGCAAATCTTTCTCCTGGACCCAGGTGTTCGAGGAACTGGAAAGCGTCATGCCCCCGCGTCTGCACGTGGTGTCGATTCAACCCGAATACGCTCCTGACAATGAATTGGCCATCAAGCTGGTGGTGGCCGGCGACTCTCGCGATCATGCGCTCGAACTGGTTCGCAAAATGGAAGAGTCACAACATTTTCAAGAGACTCAGATCGACCAGGAGAGCGCCGAGGCCGGCTCCGGGCCCACCGCCGGAGACACGGTGAAATTCAGCATCAGCGCGCTCTATGTTCCCGGGAGCGCAGCCCCCGGAAAGCCTGCGCTCGGAAAATCGGGAGGGGCGCAATAATGCCTGATCTCCGGGAGACTCGGCGGAAGGTCAAGATCGCGCTGGGCGCGATGGCTGCTGTCGATGTGATCGCCATTGCAGTGTTCTTTTCCCCCCTGGTCGGTTCCCAGTCCGCCCGCCAGGAACGGCTGCATGACCTGTGGAAAGAATTGCAGCAGAAGACCCGCGAAGTGGAACCGCTGCGCGGGCTGGACAAGAAAGTCCCGGTGGCGCGCAAAGAAATCGATCAGTTTTATAAGGAGCGCCTTCCGGCCGAGGATTCTTCTATTTCGGCGAACTTGGGCAAGCTCGCGGAGCAAGCCGGGGTGAAGATCGGCAGCATCCGCTACGACATGAAGGATCCGGAGTCGATGGGGGTGCGGCGGGTGCAGATTGACGCCGACATGAACGGCGGCTATCTGCAATTGGTGCGCTTCATCAACTCTCTGGAGCGCGACCAGATGTTCTTCCTGGTGGACAGTGTGCAACTGGGGGGAGAGCAAGCCGGCACGGTGAAGTTACAAATGAAGCTGGAAACTTATCTAAAAACAGGTGCAGCCTGAGTGAAGCTGGGAACCGAAAACCGGAATAAGCTGATCGCAGCGGCGGTGCTGGGGGTGGTTGCCGTAGTGCTGGTCTGGCGCATGCTGTTCCCGTCCACACCATCAGAACCGGAGGCCACGGTGGCCGCTCCGGTTGCGGCGGCGCCAGCTCCCCGGCCTACGGGCAAGACGCGGTTCAGCGCGCGGCGGCCGGCGGGTCCGCCCCATTCCATTGATCCCAGCCTGCGCTACGACTGGCTGAAGGCCAGCGAAGATACCAAGTATGAGGGCAACGGGCGAAACATTTTCATGGCCCAGGCGGAGATTCCCCAACCAATTGCGCCCGGCGGAGACAAGGCCGAGAAACCGGCAGGTCCGCCACCGCCGCCTCCGCCACCGCCCATCAATCTTAAGTTCTATGGCTTTGCGAGCAAGCCCGGCGAACCCAAAAAAGTTTTCCTTTCGCAGGGAGAGGACATATTCATTGCCAGCGAAGGCCAGATCGTCGACCGCCGCTACAAGGTGCTGAGCATTTCACCGGTGTCGGTCGAGATCGAAGACGTGCTGAGCAACAACCGCCAGATGATTCCGCTGACCCAGAGCTAGTTCCATGAAGCTTTCTCCACGATCTCGCACGCCCGGCTCTTCTGCTCGCCATGCCGAGCAGGGCTACATTCTGATTACTCTCATCCTGTTCGTGGCGCTGTTAGCGATCGGGCTGACCGCCCTCGCTCCGGAAATGAGCCAGCAGGTCAAACGCGACCGCGAGGAGGAACTCATCCACCGCGGAACCCAATACTCGCGCGCCATCAAGGCCTACGTAAAGAAGTTCAGCCGCTATCCCGCCCGCATTGAGGATCTGGAGAACACCAATAACATTCACTTCCTGCGCAAACGTTATAAGGACCCCATCACCGGCAAGGATTTCAAGCTCCTCCACATGGGCGACACCCAACTGTCGTACGGTTCTGGGCTGCAAGGCGCCACCTCGGCTGCCAATCTAGCTGCGGGGTCGGCGGGCGGCAATTCTCCCTTAGGGGGCAGCGGAGTATTCGGAGGCGGTCCCACGGGAAACAATGGCGGGGCATCAGGAGGCGCCTTCGGCGGCAACAATGGTGGCGGCTTTGGCAGCAACAACGGTGGCGGCTTCGGCAGCAACAACGGTGGCGGCTTTGGCAGCAACAACGGTGGCGGCTTTGGCAACAACAACGGTGGCGGCTTTGGCGGCAATAGCGGCAATAATGGGGGCTTTGGGAGCAATAATGGCGGCGCGTACCCGCCGCCTGGGGGGGCTACGCCAAACGCTAATCCCGGCGCTGGCTCTGATGATGCCAACCAGCCCACAGGAGCTGCGGGCAGCCAAAGCGGCTTCGGGCAGCCGGCCCAACAGTTGCCCGGGCTCAACCAGCAGAACAAAAGCAATCAGGTATTCGGCGGTGGACCGGTCGTGGGCGTGACCAGCAGCAGTAAAGAGAAATCCATTCGGGTATTCGGCAAGCTGAAACACTACAACGAATGGCAGTTCATCTATGACCCGACTACCGACCGCGGCGGCCTCATCACCACACCCAATCAGCCGCTGCAAGCCGCGACGGGAAACGTTGGGGGAAACTCGGGCGGCGGGGGAACACAGGGCGGATCTGATACGCCCTTCGGCTCCGGCGCGGGCCCGCAAAATCCTCCCGGAGGCTTGACGCCAACTCCTCAGAAATCGCCCTACCCGCAGATGCCTCCCGAGCAGTCGCCGCAGTAGTAGGCCGATCCACTTCTGTCACGCGCGCTCTTTCCAAAACTATCAGCAGCAGTAGAGCCGAGCCCGCCGGCAAAGTATATCGTGCCTAAGTTTTTGCACTTCCGCCCAGACGAAAAATTGTAAAACCTGCGCCACGCGGCGGTTTTGCATTGACAGTCCGGAATGCTCGGCGCAACAAAAAGCCCCATCGCCTGGCAATGGAGCTTTGCACAAACAGAATCTGCTTACACGCTGAACGACGATCCGCAGCCGCAGGTGCTCTTCACATTGGGATTCTCGAATTTGAACCCAGCGCCTTCGAGCGTCTCCACGTAGTCCACGATGCAGCCGTTCAGGTACATGATCGAGGTCGCGTCCACGTACACTTTCAATCCGTCCATGTCGAAAGTCTTGTCCATCATTCCGGCAGAGTTTTCAAAGGACATGGCGTAGGAAAACCCGGAGCAGCCACCGCCCTGCACTCCCACTCGCAGCCCGGCGGGAACGGGAGTCTGTTGCAACATGATCTCCTTGACCTTGGCGATGGCGCTGCTGGTCAAACTGATGGGCGCGGTCTTGGGCTTTACCTCAGGTGCGGTCGGTGTAGTCGGCGTGATTGTGGTAGCCATTCGTATCTCCTTGAAAGTGCTTCTCAGATTATATAGCACACCGGGGTCTGGGTTTTGCCCAAAAAAGACCTCGTGCCCTCAACCCTTTAGATGCCCCTGGACCCCTCCCGGTCGCGGCCGGCAAACAAAACGCCGCATGGCTTGCCTTTGGAGCTATAATTCCCCCGAGTTCACCGGCGCCGGCGGTGGTTCCGACCTGCGCCCGCAGAACTTCGGGATCTGACCCGATCCGCATCGAGGTGGCATATGGGCATGTTGATGTGGCCGCTGGTTCTATGGGGAGTCCTCACCGCAGTCCTCATCATCCTCCTGATCTACCGCAGCACACTCGCGATGCATGAGGACGATCAACTGTTCCTGAGCGAATCGGAATCGCAAATGGAACGGGACCAAATCGAAATCATGCACAAGCTGAACAAGGTCACTCCCATCGTGAAATGGCTGGGAGCGGCTTCCGGAGCGTTGATTCTTGTCATCGGCGGGATGGCGCTCTATCAGCAGCTTTCGCAGATGCAGTGATCCCAGGAGTGCTCGCCACTGCGGTTCTGGCCAACGGCTGGGAGTGACTTGCCCGTTGCAGGCGCTGGTGCCGGGAACAGGACTCGAACCTGCACGCCTTGCGGCACTGGATCCTAAGTCCAGCGCGTCTGCCAATTCCGCCATCCCGGCTTGACCGTATTTTAACCCAGACCGGTTCGCTCCTATTTCCTTCTCTGAGCCGCTGCCGCTACACTATCTATTATGAACGCGCCCAATCAACCCAATATCAAGCTGGTGAATGCCCCTGACTATCGCGAGAACTATGCCAACAGCGTGCAGGTGCGAGTGAACGTCTGGGACTTCTTCCTGGTCTTCGGCACCATGCAACAGCAGACCGAGAGTCAGGTCGAGGTGAAAAACTTTCAGGGCGTTTACCTGAGCCCGCAGCAGGCCAAGGCGCTGATGGCGATCTTGCAGCAGAACGTCGCCGGTTATGAGAGCGCATTCGGGGAGATCAAACTCGATCCCCGCATGGCTGCCGCCGGACCGATTCACTGATCGCGCCTGTGAACGCCGACTCCCCACGGTCCCGCTATCCGGCTCCGCTCCTGTTTACGATCTTCTTTCTCGGCCTGTTTGCGCTGCACGCGCCCTTGTTGCGTCTCCCCTATTTTTGGGACGAAACCGGATATTACATTCCTGCGGCGCGTGATCTGATGCTCTCCGGGTCATTGATTCCCTACTCGGCGCCGTCAAACGCGCATCCCCCGCTGGTCATGGCATGGCTTGCGCTGGCGTGGAAGATTCTCGGATTTACACCAGTGGTCACGCGCACCGCGATGCTTGTCATCGCAGCCTTTGCATTGCTGGGGGTCTTTCGCCTGGCCGAGCGAGTTGCCAACACCGAAGTTGCGATTGCTTCCGCGCTCTGCACCGCGCTTTACCCAGTGTTCTTTACTCAAAGCTCGCTCGCTCATTTGGATATGGCTGACGCAGCATTCACGTTCTGGGGGTTGCTCGCATCTGTGAAAGGTCGCTGGACGGCCTGCGCGTTGTGGTTTTCGCTGGCGGTAATGTCGAAAGAAACGGCGATTCTCGCGCCGCTGGCGCTGGCCGCCTGGGAAATCCTGCCGTTCCGAAAACGCGATTCAATCCGCAGAACACGAACAATTGTCGCCAGCCTGCTGTTCCCTGCCATTCCTCTAGCGCTCTGGTACGCCTACCACTATCACCGCACCGGATTCCTCTTCGGCAACCCAGAATTCTTTCGTTACAATGTGGAAGCTACCCTGCACCCGCTGCGCATCCTGCTGGCTCTCGGCCTGCGACTCTGGCAGGTGCTGGCCTACCTGAACCTTTATCTGCTTACATTGGCCGCTGTGCTTGCCATGTTTCGTGACCCGGTCGAGGACCGTCAGCGCATCGCATTCGACATCCAGTTCGCTTTTCTGGCAGTGATCCTGGCCTATGTTTCCGCCATGGCCGTCGTTGGCGGGGCAGTGCTGGCACGGTACATGCTGCCGGTTGTGCCACTGGTCATCATCGTTTTTGTTTCGACGTTGCGACGCCGGCTGCGCATCTGGGCGGGGATTGTGGCGGTTGTGGCAGGGGCTTTCGTAGTCGCGCTGTTTGTAAATCCTCCCTACGGCCTCTCGCTTGAAGACAATCTTGCCTACCTCGACTACATCCAGCTTCACCAAAAGGCCGAGAACTTCCTTGAGGCCCGTTCTCCCATGGCGCGTGTGCTCACCGCCTGGCCGGCCAACGACGAACTTAGCCGCCCATATCTCGGCTATGTCACTCGCCCCATGCAGGTGGTGCGCATCGAGGATTTCACCCCGGAACAGCTGTACGCCGCCTCCGACCTGCGCGCGAAGTTTGACGCCGCTCTGGTCTTTTCCACCAAGTACGAACCGCGCCACGCTTTATTCGAGCGTTGGGCTACCTGGCAGCGATGGAAGACCGAATTTTTTGGATACCACCGCGACCTGCCACCCGCCGCCGCGGCTCAGATCCTGGGAGGCCGGCTGGTTTATCAAGACCATCGCCCCGGCCAGTGGATTGCCGTCATCGAACTCGAACGAGTCGAAGACGCACAATCTTTTCCGGACGCAAAAATGCCCGGAATCCTTTCGAATTCCGGGCATTCATCGGTCTTACTTAGACAGCGGTAACGTTCTCAGCCTGCCAGCCTTTGGGGCCCTTGGTCACGTCGAACTGCACGGCCTGTCCCTCTTGCAAGCTGCGAAAGCCGCCTGCCTGGATCGCTGAAAAATGGACGAATACGTCCTCGCCATTCTGACGGCTGATGAAGCCATAGCCTTTGGCGTCGTTAAACCACTTTACTGTTCCTTGTTCTGCCATTGATGTTATTTTCCTTTGTTTCTGATTTGTGCTTAGAAGAGTCGCGGCTAGTGGAAGGGGTGACGCTGGTTAGCGATACCGACTTTCAGTTGCGTGTGAATCAAACTTAGCGCTGGCGCTAGTATACACAATAACCTCCGGAACACCTAATTTTTGTCACCTGCCCTGCCTTCCTAGCCCGGCTTGCCAACCACCAGGACTCGCCTGTGCGGCAGTTCATCCTCTGTGATTTCCCCGGTAAATTGCAGGCCAAGGCCGAGACGCCCGCATTCCTGACGGGCTGCATCGTTAAAAAAATAAACCACATCGCCGCCAAATCGATCTTTTAGTCGGCGGCGTTCCTCAAGATCGAAGGGACTGGCCGAATACACTCTCAGATCGCCCGCTTCCCGCAGAGCGGAGCCGAGTTCGCGTTGGAATCTGAGCGCTCCTCCTCGCACCTGCGACATCGTGAGCGCGACAACGTGATAGGACATAAGCCTGACTACCGTTCCGATCCCGCCATTAAATGGCACGAATGCGTCTTCACCACCAGCCATACCTCGCGCCCCGGCCGCAACTCCAGCACATCGCGCGCGGCCAGAGTGAGATGCACTGTCATCTCCACTCCGCAATCCACCCGCGCCACGACGATCATGTCGCGGTCCTCCAGCGACAGCACCCGCCCCGGCAACACATTGCGAGCGCTAAGCCCCTGCGGCTGAACTGTCGCCAGAAGAATATCTCCCGCGCGGATCCCAACCCGCAGCGATGCACCTGACTTCACTCGCACCAACGGGGTTTCCAGTTCCACCGCGCTGCCCGTGATCCTGCACCTCATGGTTCCTCGAAATTCGAGCACCGCCGTGACCGCGGCGTCAAAAACATTCTCGAACCCCGCCAGTTGCGCCACCGACTCCAGACGCGGCGCCGTCATCACTTCATGCGGCGTGCCTTGCGCCACGATCTTGCCATTTTCGAGCACCAGCGCCCGCTCTCCCAGCGCAAATACCTCTTCCCTGCTATGGGTCACATAAAGGATGGGGATTCCATGCGCCTGGTTCCAGGCCCGCAGATCGTCGATCATTTTCGCCTTGGTGGGAGCGTCCAGGGCCGCTAGCGGCTCATCCAGCAGCAGCACACACGGATCAGTCACCAGCGCCCGCGCCAGCGCCACCCGCTGCCGCTCCCCGCCGGAAATCTCCCGTGGCTTTCGCGCCCGCAGATGGGCGATTCGGAACGATTCCAGAATTCCATCGGTACGCGTTTTTCGTTCTCTTCCGCCAAGCCCGTAGCCGATGTTTTCTTCCGCGCTCAGATGTGGAAACAATGCCAAATCCTGAAAGACGTATCCGACCTCGCGCCGCTGCACGGGGCGGTTGACTCCACCATCGCCATCAAAGAACACGCGATCCCCAACCGCGATCCTCCCACTATCGGGTGTTGCCAACCCGGCAATGCAATCCAGCAACGTCGTTTTCCCCGCCCCCGAAGCCCCAAAAAGAATCGTGATGCCGGGTTCGCAAACGCACTCCGCCGCCAGCAGAAAATCACGCTCTGCATTGACAAATCGCTTTGCGATCCGGATCTCAAGCATGAAAGATGCCTCTGTGTCTTGGTGTCTCTGTGTCTCTGTGGTGAAAGATGTTTGTTTTCCGCGTACCCGGCGATAAATGGCCTTATTTCCACCACACCCATACCCGCCGATTCAACCCATACACCAAACACATGGCCGCAAACGAAATCCCCAGCAATACCAGCGAGGTCTGATTCGCCGACGCATAATCGAGCGCCTGCACCCGGTCATAAATGTCGATCGACACGGTTCGCGTCACCCCCGGAATGTTTCCGCCCACCATCAGCACCACCCCAAATTCGCCCATAGTGTGCGCGAAACTCAACACTATCCCTGTCACCAACCCCGGTACTGACAAAGGCAAAACCGCTCGCAAGAATGTCTTTAGCCTGGAAGCCCCCAACGTTGCTGAGGCCGCCAGCAACCGGGGTTCCACCGACGAAAACGCCGCCGCGAACGGCTGCACGGCAAAGGGCAGGCTATAAATAATCGAGCCGATCACCAGTCCCGTGAAAGTAAATGCCAGCGTGTGGCCGGTCAGCGCCTGCCACCAGCGCCCGAATGGACTGCGCGACCCCAGCGCCGCCAAAACGTAAAACCCCAGCACTGTCGGGGGCAGCACGATCGGCAACGCCACCACCGCCTCGACCAGAAACTTCCATCGCCATCGCGAGTAGGCGATCCAGTAGGCAATCGGCAACCCCACTACGGTGAGAACCGCGGCTACCACGATCGCCAGCCGAATTGTCAGCCAGAACGCCTGCCAGTCCATCTTTCTTCCTCTCGACTCGCGCAGTCAGTATAGACAAACCGCGTCCCATTCTGGGTCAACTCACTCTCGCAATGTTCATCCGTCACAGAGTCCTGGTTCGCGGCTCCCCCATACTGCGCGAAGAGGCAACAACCATGGAAATCAACGATGCCATCGCCATCATTCGCGCTCTCGCCGACGGGGTGAATCCAACCACTCGCGAGGCGCTCGGCGCAATCGACGCCTGCCGCCTGCCACAATCCATCAAAGCTCTGAACCGCGCGCTGGGAGCCCTGCTTGCACAACAAGACCGCGAAAAACGAAACCCAGCCAACGCCGGCCGATCGTGGTCGCGCGCCGAAGATCAGCAAGTCTGCGAAGAATTGCGTCAAGGCAAGGACATTAACGAGATGGCCAAAGTCCACAATCGCACGGTTGCCGCAATTGCGGCCCGCCTGCTGAAACTTGGAAAAATCATGCCGGAAAAGCCTGTGAAAAAAGGACCCTTGTTTCCGGAAAAGGTTGCGTAGTGGAAGGCCGCGCGGCACCGGATCGTTGGCTGAACCCGGCGAGGTCCTGGTGCGCCATTTTGCTGGTCGCGTGCGCGCTGCCGGCATTTGCGCAAAGTCCGGCAATTGATTCCCACCGGACCCAGCGCGAGCGTTGGTTCCTCCGAGGACGCGCACTACCCGGAGCCGCGGAACTACGGCGCCATGCGTACGCACAAAAACTGGCCTTGCGAGCGGCGCAACCATCGAAGGCCCCAGTGGTCACTGCCGGCTGGATTCCCCTCGGCCCCGCGCCCCTGGCTTCCGATGCAAGTGGAGTGGGCGAGCAGGACTACAACTGGGTCTCCGGACGGGCCACCGCAGTCGCGGTTGATCCCGCGGACGCGACCGCTAACACGGTTTACATCGGGGGCGCCTACGGAGGCGTCTGGAAATCAACCAACGCCGCCAACCAGTCTCCCGGCAGCGTCGTCTGGACTCCGCTCATCGATGATCAAGCGACGCTTGCCGTCGGCGCAATCGCAGTCCAACCCGGCGGCGCCGGGGTCGTCCTGGTGGGCACGGGCGAGGCCAACAGCTCAGCCGATTCCTACTACGGCCTTGGCATTCTGCGCTCGCCCGATGCCGGAACGACCTGGACTCTGATCTCTGCCGACAGCACTGGCACGCGCTCCTTTGCCGGAATGGCCTTCAGCAAAATCGCCTTCAGCGCCACGAACCCCAGCCTGGCCGTGGCCGCTACCGCAGGCGCATCTGCGGGAATTATCGATGGCCTGGCCGATCCCGTTACGGCCAACCTCGGTCTCTACGGCTCGACGGATGGAGGACTCTCCTGGACTTACGCCCCGGTAAAAGACGGCAGCGTCGTCATCGACCCCGGTTCGGCCACCGCCGTGATCTACGACGCCGGCGCAGGACTGTTTTTCGCCGCGATACGCTATCACGGTTTCTATTCTTCGAGCGACGGTCTAACCTGGGCGCGGGTTGCCCACCAACCCGGCCCCGGGCTGAGCGCGGGCTCTTGCCCGCCCAATCCGCACTCGACGGCTTGTCCCATTTATCGAGGTGAACTCGCCGTCGTTCCCGGCCGCAACGAAATGTACGTTTGGTACGTTGACGCCGACAATAACGACCAGGGGATTTGGACCACTTCCAACGGCGGTAACACATGGACCCAGTTGAACGAATCCGGCATCACCAACTGCGGCGATGTCACCGGCTGCGGTACCGAAGATGGCGACTACAACCTGGAGCTAGCCGCTGTTCCCGACGGCGGAGCCACCGACATTTACGCCGGCGCCGTCAATCTTTATAAGTGCCAGATCACCAGCTTTACGCCCACCTGCGGCGGCACCGGCCAGAACACGTTTCTGAACCTCACCCACGTTTTCGGATGCAGTGGCATCGCCCGCGTCCACCCTGCACAGCATGCGGTGTCGTTTCTGGTGAACGAAAACCAACTGGACGTCATGTACTTCGCCAACGACGGTGGAATCTACCGCGCGCTCGACGGCTACTCCGGTCTCACCACCGGAGACTGCACCGGCCAAAATCAGTTCGACAGCCTGAACCAAACCCTGGGCTCGATGACCCAACTCGTCTCTTTCTCGCAATCGCCCACTGACTTCAATACCGTGCTGGCTGGAGCTGGAGCCAACGGCTCACCCGCAACCCAATCGGCGCTCTCGAACAGCCCCTGGCTCAATGTGAATTCCGGCGACGGCGGAAATTCCCAGATCAACCCCGCCGATCCCACCGAGTGGTTCGTTTCCAATCCTCCCGACTTCACTTCCGGCACCAACATCTTCCGTTGTGAGGGCGGAATCAATTGCCATACTCAAGACTTTCAAAACGACCAGGTCGTCAGCAGCGCCACGTTGGATGGAGACACGGGAGCGTACTATCCGCCGTTCATTCTTGATCCGCAAAACTTCAATGAGTTGCTGGTCGGCACCTGCCGGGTGTGGAGGGGATCGAGCAACGGAGCCGGATTCAATTTTCTCAGCGACAATTTCGAAACCGGCGGCACCGGCATTTGCACTGGAGCCGAGACCAACCTCGTCCGCGCGCTGGCCGCCGGCGGTCCGCTCGACAACAACGGATTCTCCAATGTCGTGTACGCCGGGACGGACGGCTTCGGCCCGCTCCTTCCAACCATTCCTCCCGGTGGCCACGTCTGGGTCAGCACCAACGCAGCCGGCGGCGATACCACCTGGGCGGATCAAACCGGCGCCATCAACCCCAGGGCTTTCCCCATTTCGAGCGTCGCCGTGGACCCTTCCGACCCCACCGGCCTCACTGCTTATGTCGGCATCATGGGCTTTCACGTTTCGCATGTTTGGCAGACCAGCAATGGCGGCGTCTCCTGGCTCGACTTCAGCGCCAATCTTCCCGACGCCCCGGCCAACAGCCTGCTGGTCGACCCCGGCTCAAACCCCTTCAATGGGATGGTGTACGTCGGAACTGATGTCGGCGTATTTTCCAGCTCGACCGCCTCTGCCAACTGGACCGAAGTTGGCCCCGCGCCGGAAAGCGGCAGTCCTGGATTTCTACCCAATGTCGCCGTGACCGCCGTGAACATGTCGAACAATGGATCTGGAAAGCTACTGCGCGCCTCTACTTATGGACGCGGCCTTTGGCAGTTTGCCGTCACTCCGGCATTCGTGCCATCGGTGGCCGGAACTCCCATGACCGCGTTCCCCAGCCAGCTACCGGCGCACTTCTCCGGCACGGTCCTCTTCTACGGGTACACAGATTCCGTCAACCTAAGCTGCCAGCCGCCGCCGCTCGCCAGTTGCACCGTCCAACCGACGAACGTCACGCCGGCATCCCCGTCGTTCACCATTACTGCCAGCGGTCCGGTGGGCAGCAACGCATTTGTCGTTAAAGGCGTAGGCACCGACCCCGATCAGCTCACCGCCACCGCCCCTTTCACTCTGAACGTGGTTGACTTCGCCTTGAGCGCACCCTCCCCGAACCACGTCACCGTGCCGCCGGACGACACCTCCCCGCCAGTCAAGCTTCAAGTCAGCGCCTCCGGCCCATTCAATCAGACGGTGAATCTTTCCTGTGGCGGACTGCCGGCCGGAGCAGTCTGCATCTTTCAGCCGACGAACGAGGTGAATCCCACTTCCACAAAACCGGTAAATATCGTCATGAATGTCACAACCACAGCGAAAACGCCGCCAGGCACATTCCCTGTCACGATCAACGGTGCTGTAGCCAACGGGCCAACAAAAACGCAGAATCTCTCGTTGACCGTCACGTCCGATTACGCGCTGGCCATCAGCAATCCTTCGATCACTGCGCTAGAGACCACCAACGCTATGTTCAATGGCACGCTGACTTCCTTGAACGGTTACAACAGCCCAGTGAATCTGAGCTGTGGCCCGGGCTCGCCGCCCACCTGCACCGCCGCGCCCGCAATAGTGACGCCCACCGTCGACGGCGCCGCGTTTGCCGTCACCGTCAGCAGCCCGCAATGCGGCCAGTACAATTTCAGCATCCTGGCCAAGGGCACCGATCCACTCGCCACCTCGCATTCATCCCCGGTGACGTTCGTTTCCACCAGTCTCGCGCAACCCGATTTCACCCTCGCGATCAACAACCCAACGCTCAGCGCGGACCTCGGCGTCGGCGCGAATTTCAACGGCACACTCACCGCCACCGCGTGCTACGGTTTTCCCGTGACGCTCAGTTGCGGCTCGGGATCGCCCCCATCATGTTCCGCCACACCCAGGATCCTTATCCCCACGATCAGCGGCGCGCCATTCGTGGTCACCGTCAGCAGCAACCAGACGGCGACCTACAACTTCGACATTTCCAGCCAGGGCACGGATCCGTTGCTCATCCAGCATGTCGCGCTGGTTGCGTTCACCTCCGGCGGCAACTCTGGCTCGGGCTTCACTTTCAGCAACAATTCCGGACCTGAATCAGTCAGAGCCGGCCAATCCGCAACCTACGACCTTGCCGTGGCCGCGGTGAAGGGCAAACTTCCAGACCCGGTAACGCTGACCGTTTCCGGTTGCCCCGCAGCCAGCACCTGCACGCTTACGCCGACCGAAGTGCCTGCGGGTAAGGCAAACGGCGCCATAAGCCTGAAGATTCAGACCAGCGCGCCCGTCACGCGCTTGGAACCGGACATTACTCGAGTGCTGTCGCGGTATGCACTTTGGCTATCGTTCCCGGCTCTGATGTTCACTACCACCGGATGGCCAGGGCGCCGCCGGATGGGCCTCTTCCTGTCCCTGGGCCTGTTGTTGGGGTTGCTTTGCTGCGCGCTCTCTTGCGGGGGCGGCGGTCTCCAGGGTTCGGCTCTATCTGACCCCCAGCCCGGCACCACTCCCAACACCTATCTGGTAACCATCGCCGCCGCCATGAACGCAGCCCCCGGTTCGCCGACACAGACCGTCGTCGCCGTCCTGACCGTGAATTAGCCGTAGCTTCATCCGCCAGGCTCTTGAGTTTGCCGAACCCTTTTTGCCCTCGACAGCGCCCCACCAAATCGACGACGATTACCAGAATGCCCGATCCGCGCTTCGACATCGTCATCATCGGCGGTGGTATCGTCGGCCTCTCGACCGCCATGCATCTTACCCGCAGCTTCTCCAGGCTTCGCCTGCTGCTGCTGGAGAAGGAAGCCCGTGTCGCCAGCCACCAGAGCGGCCATAACAGCGGCGTCATTCACTCCGGTATTTATTACAAACCGGGTTCGCTCAAAGCGAAGCTGTGCGTCGAGGGCGCGGCCGCCATGATTGCCTTCTGCCGTGAGCATAATCTTCCCTGCAAAGTCACCGGCAAAGTCATCGTCGCCGTCAACGACGATGAGGTGCCCCGCCTGCAAACCCTTTTGCAGCGCGGAGAGGCCAATGGAATCCCCGGTCTGAGAATGTTGCAGGGGGAAGAGTTGCGCGAAATCGAGCCCCATTGCAGCGGCGTCGCATGGCTGCTCGTGCCGGGCACCGGCATCGCCGACTATCGTCGTGTCTGCGAGAAATACGCGGAACTCGTAATCGCTCAAGGTGGCGAAGTGCGCACCTCAACCGAAGTCACCGGTCTCGTCCGCAAGCCGGACGAATGTGTCGTCGAGACCACCCAGGGGGAATTTCGCTCGCGCTACCTGATTAACTGCGCCGGCCTGCACAGCGATCGCATCAGCCGCATGGCCAGGCAGAAACCCGGGGTCCAGATCGTTCCTTTTCGTGGCGAATACTACGACCTCGTTCCCGATAAAGAACATCTGGTTCGCACCCTGATCTACCCTGTCCCCGACCCCCAGTTCCCTTTCCTCGGCGTCCACTTCACCCAGCGAATCACTGGCGGCGTGGACGCCGGTCCTAACGCCGTGCTCGCGCTCAAGCGCGAGGGCTACCGCCGAACCGACTTCAACCTGCGGGACACCGTTGCAACTTTTTCTTACCCTGGATTCTGGCGCATGGCGGCAAAGCATTGGCAGAACGGCGCGGCAGAAATTTATCGTTCGTTGAGCAAGTCAGCCTTCGTGCGCTCCATGCAAACTCTGGTGCCCGAAATTCAGGAGGCGGATGTGGTCGCGGATGGATCGGGCGTCCGCGCCCAGGCGCTTCGACCCGACGGCTTTCTGGTGGATGATTTCCAGTTTGTCAGTTCGCAGAACGTCGTCCATGTCCTCAACGTACCGTCCCCGGCCGCGACCGCCTCGCTTCCGATCGGACGCGAAATTGCCCGCTTGGCCCAACAGGGGTTCGGTTTGGTCCCCAACTGAACATTTCCCCTAAGAGCCGTCTCTGTGCCGACTGGCCCTCTTAACCCTCCAAACGGCCCATCTGGCGGGCTTTTCGCCCTTCTCCTTAAAATTTTGTAACATCCCTGTTTCCAACATGTTGATACGTTTCAGTAGCTGATCGGTAAACCTTTTTCCACAACCCGAGTCTTGTCCCTGTAGCACGAAAGTGCTATTTACACTTTGAGCGTGTGAGAATAAAGTCCTCACACGATAGTCGCTAGCAGTAGCGGCTGTAGGGGTGGGCATTCTCCTCCCATGCAGTTCTGGCCCGTCTCGTGGTTCAGCGGCGTTTCCTTAGATTTACAAACTGTCCATAACAACGGGGAGAAACCCAGTGGCACATGCAATTGCTTTACCCGAAGTATCCGACGTGGTTCGCGTATTAGCCGCCGACAGCACCAGGATGAATAGCCAACTATTGGCAACCGCCTTGGAGCGCGACAAACGCTTCCAGGTCCTGGATTCGCCTCCTGATATATCCACAATCATTTCGGCAGTTGGAAGAGAAAAGCCCGCAGTCATCGTCATCAGCGCGGAAATCGACGGCAACCCGCACCGCGGATTTGAAGTCGCCCGCGAAATTCATTCACTCCATTCTGAAACTCGTATCGTAATGCTGCTGGATACCAGTGAGCGCAGCCAGGTGGTGGAAGCTTTCCGCGCCGGCGCGCGCGGAGTTTTTGCCCGCAGCGAGTCCTTGAAGTCGCTGGCCAAATGCATCCACTGCGTCAGCCAGGGACAGATCTGGGCCAATACGAAAGAATTGCGTTTCCTGCTCGAAGCTCTGGGTGAAGCCTTGCCGCTGCGGGTTATTGACGCGCGCGGAACCGAGTTGCTCTCTCGCCGCGAGCAGGAAGTGGTGCGCTGTGTCGCTGAAGGCCTGTCCAACCGCGAGATTGCGCAACGCCTTGGTCTCACTGAACACACGGTGAAGAATTATCTATTCCGTATTTTCGACAAACTTGGTGTCTCGAAGCGGGTCGAAGTCGTGCTCTACGCCTACAGTCTGGGCAGCGCGCCTGCGCCTTCTTCTCCCGTCAACAAAGCCAAGCCCTTGCCGTCACCGGTTGCCGTGACCTCGGGTGCACACTTGTCTCCAACCCTGATGTCAAGCAACTCCACTAACTGATTTCGCGGAAAACTATTCCAGAGGGCACGGCTTCGGCCGTGCCTTTTTGTATTGCGGGAAGGATGTCGGGGCCACAGCCTACGAATTATCTTCATCCACCTGGAAGCGGGGATTGTTTCGGCGTACATCGTTGACCGACTGCTCTAGAGAGCGCTGCCAGTTCTTCAGTTTTAGCGCCACTTCCTGCATATAGGCCGCGGCTTCGGCTGGACTCAGAACCTCTCCGCGATTCTTGTCTCTTGCCGATGTCTCCTCAACCGGCAGTTCACTTGCTACTGTCTCCCTGAGCGGTGCTTCTCGAACTGCCTCTGTAGGCGGGGCTTCTCTCAATACTGCCTCTCGAACTGGCGTTTCTCTGGATGGCGCCTCTTTGACCACCGTTTCTCGCGTCGGAGCCTCTCTCAACGGGGTTTCCCTGTACACCGTCTCGCTCACCGGCATCTCTCGAAACACCGTCTGTCTCGCAGCCGTCTCCTTGACCGGCGTTTCCTCAAGCGCCATTTCTCTGAAGGGCGCCTCCCGGGCCGTCTCTCGGGCCGCGGGACGCGATACCGGATGCATGGGAACATCAGGTGCGTAAACGGGTTCCGGCTCCGTTTCTTTCGACTTGGTGCCGGCCGTCGTCAGCTTCGAAATGTCGAGGTCTGAGATCACCTCTTTAACCGTATTCAGATCAATGAGCTTCTGTTGGGTGGCGTAGCCCAGCGAAAGCGCGTTAAAGCAGAAATTATTCACATTTCTGGGGATGCCTTCGGTGAAATCGGCAATCGCTTCATAAGCGTCCGTGGTAAATACCGGCTCGCCTTCATAGCCGGCAATCTTCATCCGATGCTCGATGTATGCCTTGATTTCCCATGAGGGCAAAGGCTCCAGGCCGTGCACAATCGAAATCCGCTGGCGCAACTGTGACAAACCGGGGCTGGCCAGCTTGTCCGCCAATTCCGGCTGCCCGGCAAGAATAATGTGCATCAGCTTCGCCCTTGGTGTTTCGAAATCGGAAAGCAGCCGCACCGTTTCGAGTACTGACGAATCCAGGTTCTGGGCTTCGTCAATCACCACGATCAAGCGATTTCCTGCCCGCGCTTCCTGAAGCAACCGGCGGTTGAATTCTTCGTGCAGGCGCACGAAATCCTGGCTCTCACCCTCGTAGCCGAGCTCGGCCAGCAGGTAGCGCATGAACTCGCGCGAATTGCACTGGGTCTGAAATAAGAAAGCAGTTCGCGCCGTGGTGCGGAACTTTTCCAGCAGATGGAACAGGATGGTGGTCTTGCCCATTCCCGGCTTGGCGATCAGCCCCAGGAACCCCCGGTTGGCTTCAATTCCGTAGTACAGCGAGGCAAACGCTTCCCGGTGAGCCGCACTCAAGTACAGGTAGCGGGGATCCGGGGTCACGCCGAACGGCTGCTCCCGTAACCCGTAAAAGTTCAAATACATGCCCGCTCCTCAGCCGCTGGCGTCGCCAGCCCTGGAAGTACACTCTGAGGCGAATGTCCGGGTCTTCGCAAGTAGATGAAAGTCATAGAGTCTAGTGTCGTAGGGCGCCCGGCGGGGGGTGGCCAAACCGCACAAGCTGGTTACTTGATTCTACGGAATTTGTCCGCCGCCCGCCAACATGACTTTGGGCACGCCGAAACTCCCGGAGCCGCAGGACTCCTTGCCAGCCGCCGTTATCCGCCGTAGAATTCTCGCAGTTTGTGACCCTGTTCCCGGGCCCGCCGACGACCAAAACCTTGAGTTCTGTTCCCAATTCCGACCCTAGGATAAGAGTGCTAGTCGCTGACAGCGTCTCTATGAGCTGCCATCTGCTTGCTGATGCCTTGGAGCGCAGCGCATTCTTCACCGCCGAAGCCGCCGCCACTCCAAAGCGGGTGCTCCAGCTGTTGGAAAAAGATGGGTTTGAAATCGTGCTTCTGGGCAGCGCCTTTTCGAACGATCCGGTAGAAACCATACACTTCGTGAATCAACTCCGAAGCAGTCATCCCGCGGTCGCGGTCGTGGTTTTATTGGACTCGCTCGATCGCAACCTGGTTGTAGAGGCCTTCCGTGCCGGAGCCCGCGGCGTGTTCTCCCGTTCTGAGTCCTTCGAATCTCTCTGCAAGTGCATACGATGCGTCCGCGAGGGCCAGGTTTGGGCCAGTTCTCTGGGACTCCACTTTGTTCTGGAAGCCCTGGTTGAGCACGGCCCCATGGCCTCCCGCCTGCCCGGGTCCCGCCAGTTGAGCAAGCGCGAAGAGCAAATCACGGTGCTGGTGGCGGAAGGCTACAGCAACCGCGAGATTTCCGAACGCCTAGCGCTGAGCGAGCACACCATCAAGAATTATTTGTTCCGGGTCTTTGAAAAGCTCGGGGTTACTACCCGCGTGGGACTCACACTTTACGCTCTCAAGAACAAGAGTTCGCGCAAGAAGGCGGAATCCATAAAGCGCCTGCCGGTGGCGGATTCACGCCTTCTGAAGAACCAACAGTCCACCAGTTAACTCACGGCCCCTGTCGTAGCAGCTTTGACGGCCAGTTCTGAATTCTACGGCAGCCGGAACACCACCGTGATGCGGGTCTGAAACGCCTCCGCTTGTCCGTTCAGCCGATAAGGTTTGAAGCGCCACTGGCGCACTGCCGCCGAGGCTGCGGCGGCCAGGTCGGGATCCCCGCGAATCGCCGTAAATTTCTCCACCGCGCCTTCCCTGCTTACCAGCGCGTCCAGGTCCACGGCCCCTTGGACCCGCCGCTCTCTTGCCGAGGGCGGATATTCCGGCTCGACTCGCTGTGTCACCAACTCCGAAGCCACCTCCGGAGAAATCCGCACCGGCACCGGAGGCGGCGGGGAAATCTGGGTCCGGCTCACCGCAGGTTGAACAGTCTTCCCAGTTGGCGCAACCTCCGCGGCGGGTTTGGCCGCCTGCGGCTGCGATTGGGGAAACACCAACTTGCCGTTCTGATACACAACCAGTTCGCCACCGGATGCGGCCCGCGCATCTGCCGAGACTTGCCGCTTCGCCGCCTGCGCTGGGGCCAGATTCTGCAAACTCTGCACTTGCCGGCCCGAACCGCTGCCGCGCGCAGAAACCGTCTCCCGCTTCCAGCCGGCACGCCCCACCATCCAGCCTAACGTCAACGCCAGCGCCACTACCGCCACCATCAGCGCGCCTGTCCAGAAGTCGGCGGTCTGCCCTTCCGGACTCCCGGCCTCAACCAGCGGTGGCGCCTCAAGCTCGACCGCCGGCGTCTCTTCGAATGGATTGAGGGCGAGTTGTGATGCCGCTGCATCCGGCCGCAGCGTCGCGGCCAGTTCGACATTCTCGACGACACTGCGCGAGAGCATCCGCAGAGTCTCCAGTTCGCGGTCGCCAAAAACCTGCGCTTCCTTCGAAAATACTTCCAGCACTCCCAGCACTGTCCCCTGCTTCAACACCGGGACCACCATCATCGACCGCACTTCCAGCCTGCGGCAGAGCTCCGCATCCACCCGGGGATCCATCTCACTATCGTCGCAACGCTGCCAATTTCCGGTTTGCACACAAGCCGCCGACAACCCGGCATCGCTGCTCAACCGTGTTCCCAGATCAGGAGCGCTTTCGCCGGTCGCCGCACGGCAGATGATCTCGCCATCCCGCATCAGGGCGATCGCCGCCGCGGTGGCATGCGTCGATTCGCGCGCCAGCTCGACGATCTTGTTGAGCACCAGGTCGAGCGCCAAATCAGCAGACAGGGGCCCCGCGCCGTTGGCTGAAAGGGCGTTTTGCCATTCCGTTAACCAGGCGCCGAGCGCTGGCTCCGCCGCCGCGGGCGCACTTCGCAGTTCGCCGCGAGCAGACGGATCATGCCGGAAACTCGGACTGTGGGCCATGGCGCACACCGTTGCACACAACCTGGCAGGATCGGCGCAGACCGCTACCCAGCACCGCTCAAACCAATTGACCGGAGTCTCCCGCGAATCGTCCGCCTTGTCAACCGGAAAAGCCCCGCCCAATCGCGGCGGGCGCGCGACCTCCCATTTTGGGTGGCGAACGGTAGAATGCCAATTGATGCTCCGCGACCGGAATCTCGTCCCGCTGTCACGCCAACACCAGCATGCCCTGGCGCTCTGCGTGCGATTGGATCGTGCCCTGCAAACCGGCCAGGTGAACCTGGAAGCCTGGCAGGCCGAAATCGAACAACTCTTCGAGCGGGAAATCGCGCTTCACTTCAGCGCGGAAGAAAAGGAAGTGTTCTCCGCAGCTGCAAGATTCCAGGAATTGCAGCCCACGGTGCAAGAACTTCTCGGAGAACACCGCACCCTGCGGGAACTGTTCGGCCGCGCGCAGTTGCGAGCCCTCGAGCAGAACGATCTTGCAGCTTTCGCCGCCACCCTGGCTCAGCACATCCGTAAAGAAGAGCGCCAGCTGTTTGAGGGCATGCAGAAGCTCATGGGCGCAGCCGAACTCGCAGCCATAGGCACGGCTCTCGAAGTCGCATTGTGGGACGCAGCCCAAAGCTGCCAACTGCCAGCTGACACAACCCGCATTCAACCAAAGTAGCGGCGCAGTCCATGGCGGCCGTCGGTGGGGGCGTCCCGCCCCCACCTCAACTGCCAGACTAAACCAGGTCTTCCACCTTCAACGCTGTTGCCCCGCCCTTCCACGCGGCCTTGAACTGGACCTCCACAAAACCCGCATCGTAGTTGCGGTCCTGGGCTTTCAGAGCCTGCTGCAATCCAAACAACGAACGCGGATTACGCGGATTGCGCTCAAGATCAGCCCGGAACACTTTCTCCGCCCCCGCCGCGTCTCCATTCATCAGCAGCACGCCGCCCAGCGACTCACGTACCGGGAAGAACCAGTCCGGCGGCTCGCCGTATTTGAGCGTATCCTGAACCGCGACCGCCTCGGTCAGCAAGGAAATCGCCTGTGCGTTGTCCTTTCTCGCTCCAGCAATCTTGGCGCCGAGAACATTCGCGGCGATCTTCAGAATGTCCTTGGTCTTGTTATAGATGGGCATCGAAAAAACCGCGTCGGGAGGGGTAGCCATTTCCGCATCCGAAACAATCTTGTGCTCCGCCTCGGCTTCTTCGATTCTTCCCTTTCCCGCCAGCGCCATCCCGCGGGCAAAATGCCAAAAGACGGTAGCAGTCTTCATCTCGGGATCGGGCTGCTTCATCGCCACAATGTCATCCCAGCGGTGAAAGCGGACATTTATCGCCATGGGGATGGTCATGAATCCTTCAAGCGGCGGCATCATTTTCACCGCCGGCCCCACATGCTCCGCCAACATATCCGCATTCTTTATCGCCTCAGCATAGTTGCCGTTCATGGCCGAGCATATGGCGATGAAATGCAGGTTGTGGCTGTAATACATCATCGGGTAGATGCCTTGCGCCCCGGTGGCCTTTATGTAGGCCCGGTCCACGGCCGCGGCTTCTTCGTTGGTCTTCACCGCCGCCTCATAGTCGCCAGTGCGGATATACACGTGCGCCGGCATATGCACAATGTGGCCCGCATTGGGCGCCAGCGAAGCCAATTTGTTTGCACCCGCCAGCGCGCGTTCGGGATTCGGCGAGGCTTCGACCGAATGGATGTAATAGTGGATGGCGCCTAGGTGATTGGGATCGCGCCGGATCACCGATTCAAGGGTCGCTACAATCTCTTCCGTCCCCGCCTCCGGAGTGCCATCCACATGCCACAATCCCCAAGGATGCAGGTCCATGCCCGACTCGGCAAACAGCGTCGCTGCGTCAAGGTCGTCAGGATATTTCTTCACCACCTCGCGCATGGCGTCGTGATACGCCTCGGCAGCCTTGCGGCGATCCGCCTTGGGATCAGCCGGAAAACGCAAAGCCATGGCTTGAATGTAGGCCTGCTCGCTGGACGACGCGCCCGCAGAAAGATCCACGGCATTCTGGATCGCCTCATGCGCATGCTCGAAGCGGTCGTCGCTCGCCGGGTCGTTGTAGTTCGGACCGACGGCTTCCGCAATGCCCCAGTAGGCGATCGCCAGCTTAGGATCCAGATCAGCCGCTTTCTGGAACGACCGCGCGGCTTCGGCATGATTGAAGGCGTAGACAAAACGCAATCCCTGATCGAAGAACTGCTGCGCTTCTCGCTGCTTCGTGGAAACCGGATGATGCCCGTTCCCCAGTCCCGAAACCAGGGTGACGGGCCGGGCCGCCACGTTGTGCTCTTGCCCTAACGCCGGAAGACATAACAGAACAACAGCCAGAACGGAGATTCGGTGATGCATGGACGTAGCCTCCTCACAGAATGTGTAGGCATGCTTTTGAAATGAATGACGCCCGAGAGATGCGAGTAGCTTAGCCAAAAGCGGGTTTTTGCGCAATCACGACCGAAACCAGCCCTGGCGGTTAGGGACTTTGAGAGTAGGCCCCAAGGGCCGATTGCGTAAACTCATATTATCTGATAATATGATTATGTGAGACGAAGCATCATCACAGTTACAGAGGCGGCGCGGAATTTCGCCGATTGCGTCAACCGCGCCCACTATCAGAATGTCACTTTTGTGCTCCTCAAGAACGGATCTCCGGTAGCTCGCCTGGTGCCGGACAACGAGAAAATCTGCCTCGGTCGCGACTTCGCCAGGGTGCTCCGCGAAGCCGGACTGTCGAACGATGAAGCCAGAGGATGGCGCCATGACCTCCAGGCTGCGCGCAAGTCCGTCAAGCCCCCCGCGGACAAATGGCGATAATTCTCGATGCCGACGTTATCATTGGCGGCGAACGAGGCACGTTTGACCTCGCCGCATGGGTGGCGTCGCAGCCGGATGAGCGATTTGAAATCGCGTCCATCACGGTCGCCGAGTTGTGGCACGGAGTGGAACGTGCAGCCGGACCGCACAAATCCAGGCGGCGGGAATACCTCGAGGCCGTCGTAGCCACCCTGCCGGTGATTCCTTATACTGAGCAAACCGCGTATGAACACGCCCGCCTCTGGGCATATCTGGAATCAGCCGGCAAGATGATCGGGGCTTACGACCTGGTGGTAGCGGCAACCGCTCTCGAACGTGGCAGCGGAATTGCCACTTTCAACCGGCGGCACTTCTCTTCGATAAAAGGATTGCAAGTGATCGAGCCGGGATAGCTCACTCCGCTGCGAGCGGCCCCGCCACCGCATGCGACCGCGAAACCCGCTGGGCATGAGCCACGCCCTTGTCATCAATAATTGCCCGAACCTTGATCGGCCTCCCGGGACTTAAGAGCGGGGTTCGATGATGAGCAACCGCATCGGCGATATCAACCGTCACACTTCGCGCGCCAGACAATGCGATTTGCAGCTGACTCTCCGTCGCCCTGCAAACCGTCCCGTGGAACGAATGCATTCCCCTACCCCCAAATGCCGTCAGCGGAGCCACCTCAGCCGGACAAGTGACCACCGCCGGCTGGGAAGCAACTGGCGGCTGGCGCACCGCCAACTTCGAGTCGCGCCCCGCGAGCAATCCGAAAATCTGCAACTGCTCGTTGCTGGCAACGTACACCTTTCCGTTCGCCACCGTGGGGACAAGATTGGCATTACTGTTATTGGCATGCCTCCAGGTTCCCGCCTGAATTGAAATCAACTGCTGGGTCAGGTTGGAAGCGTTAAAAGCGTGCAAAGTGACAGGAGTGCCGGGGTCCTGGTCGGAGGAAGTTGCCGGCCGCTGCACGAACCACACCACCCCCGAGCCCGCAGTGGTTCCATTCGAAGAAATCACGGGAATCGACCCACCGTTGTCAGGCAGGCCATTCACCGCATTGCGGCCGGTGGAGCTATCCACGACCAATTGAGTTGTGGGTGAAGTTTGAAGTTTCCAACTAGTGACGCCGTTGCCGCCGCCAGTCACCACCCGCGGTACGCCGTCGGAGCCCACGAAGTAGGCGGGACCGCACCAGCATGAGCCCATGGTCACAGTCTGCAACACCTTGTCAGGCCCTCCCTGCGTGTAACCGCCAAGATGGTCGCGATTGAGCAGAAAAGCACGCCCGTCCTTCCCTCCGGCCACAGCCAGGTACGGAACGCTTCCTGCCTGATCCGGAAGCACCATCATCCCGCCTGATCCCATGTCGACGTCACCTTGATCCAACTGAAAGTAGTTGTATGTAGTGAAGCTGCTGCGCAGGGTCTTCAGATCGCCGGATACCCGGAGCATGCTGTCCGGCCGGCTGCCCTTAGCCAGATAACTGCCATGATGAGGATCGCTGTTGCCGGTGGAGAAATAAACATCACCGCCCGGGTCCGCCGCAGGAGCATACCCCGACTGCCAGATGGACGAGAGATAGTAGGTTGAAATGTCCCCACCCTCGCGGTCTGTGATTCCGCCCTTCAGCCTCTTCAACGTCGCAGCGTCGTAGCGCACGATGGTGCCGCGGGAAATGTTGGGATTGATGTCGCCATTGCTGCCGAAGGTGACATAGATGCTTCCATTCGCTTCCAGCAGGCCGGCGCGTTGCAGTTGGTATCTGGGGTTAAAAATCCAATTCGTGCCGTCCAGCAGCTTCTCGGAAAACTGAATGTTTACAAATGGCGTCAGGTCGCTGCCATTGCTTAAAGCGATGGCATGCAGCTGGAACGCGTCCACCGACCCGTTGAAAACATCCGCCACCACGTACATTGCGCCGGCCGTGCGATCGATCACCGGCGTCCCCAGGATGCCCATCACCGGATAGACGTTGTCGTCCCCGCTCTTGTACGAATCCGCCACCGCCGTGCCGAAATTCCGCTGCCAGAGCTGCGAGCCGTCGCTTGCGTCGAGTGCATAAACGCTATTGTTTTCCGTGGCCACATACACCACGTCGTGAACTCCTTGCCCGTCAATCATCTGTTGCAGGGCCACCAGGGGTTCAGCATCGACGCGTCCATCCAGCGGCACGGTTTGCAGTAAGCCGAAGGTCTGCCCATTGACGTTGTCGGCGGTCAATTGTGTTTCCGATGAAAACCATCCAGTGCGGAAATTGTCGCCGTGATAAGTCAGGACGTCCTGGGGTGTGCCGGCCGGTGCCTTGGCGGTAACCTGCGAGATAAGATATGAACCCGTCCCCAGCAACATTAGGATGAGGGCAACTGGACACCACAGACGATCAGACGCGCACTTTAGCTTCATTGGGAAGGCCTCTAGACTGTTGTCCCGCCAGACACGCCTTTCCTGGCGGGCAAATTCGCGGCACACAGTCTATAACGATAGGCAGGCTCGAGGACAGGAAATCAGTGCAGAGAAGCCGTTCTGGCGGGCGCGGCAGATAACGCGGCACTGCCGTCTGCAAAATCTTTCACAGCTTTCGGAATCCGGTGAAGATCGCAGCGCGATTGCCGCGCCGAAACCCGCGTCTTTCCCCAGGGGCGCGACGCTTAGATCTTGTTCGCTCCGCCGAGGCTGGGCTTTCCCCATGTCTCTTTCGTGTCATTGCAACCGCCCCCAACCTGTGTTAGCTTCAACAAACAGAAGAGGTTAGCTTGCAACGAACAGTGCCCGCCGGGCTCGACCGCAAAGAAGCGGAGATCTATCAGCACCTGGACCCAACCCGGCTCCCGAAACACATCGCTATCATCATGGACGGCAACGGCCGTTGGGCCCGCCGCCGCCATCTGCCGCGCATCGCCGGACATCGCGCCGGCGTGACCGCGGTGCGTTCGACGGTTGAAACCGCCGCCCGCATCGGTATTTCCGCGCTCACTCTCTACGCCTTCTCCGAGGAGAACTGGAAGAAGCGGCCCAAGAGTGAAGTCGATTTCCTCATGGGCCTGCTCTGCCGTTATCTGAAAGCCGAAGTTCCCACGCTGAACAAGAACAACATTCGCCTTGAATACATCGGACGGCAGCACGAATTGCCGGATTCAGTGCAAGAAAAGATGCAGTGGGCGCGGGGAGCCACGTCGCACAATACCGGAATGATCCTGACCCTGGCCCTCAACTACAGCGCGCGCAGCGAATTGGTGGATGCATTTTCCGCGCTGGTGGACGCTGCCGCCCGCAACGGCGGCTTGAGCCATTTGAAAATTGACGAAGACGCGGTATCGCGACATCTTTATACGCGGGATTTGCCCGATCCCGACCTGGTAGTGCGCACCAGCGGTGAAATGAGGCTCAGCAATTTTCTCCTGTGGCAACTGGCCTACGCTGAAATCTATGTGACCCCGACGTTGTGGCCCGAATTCCGCGGGGTTCATTTGCTCGAAGGCATCGCCGAATATCAAAAACGCGATCGTCGCTATGGCGGACTGAAGGAAGAAGCCGCACATTCGCCGCACGCGAAGCCGGTCCGGAGCTAGGGCCCTTGCACCTCCTCAAACGCATTCTCACCGCGCTGGTCCTGATCCCCATCGTCCTCCTGCTGGTACTGCGCGCCCCCCTTCCCGTGGTCGCCCTGGTGGCGGCGCTGGTGGCCCTGCTTGCGGTGCAGGAATTTCTCAAGTTGGCGGAGGCTTACGGCATCCGGCCGCTCCGCTGGCCCACCTATCTTTTTGTAGGAGTATTTTTTCTTTTCCTGGCAGTCGCCCCCGGCGGCGACAAGCCACTGCTCACTACCGCAGTTTTCGTTTACACCATGGGATTTGCCGCCGCCATCGCACCCTTCGCCTTCCTCACCGTCGGAATGCGGCAAATCAACCTGAGCGCCGCTCTGCCCGCCGCCATGGTTTCTGTATTTGCCTTTTGCTACGTCGCCCTGCCGTTGGGATTGCTGGTGCAGCTGCGCGAACAATGGTCGGGAGCTTTTCTGCTGCTGTATCTGCTGCTGCTGGTTTGGGCGGGCGACATTTTTGCCTATTTCGTCGGACGATCCCTCGGCCGCCATCTTATGTCGCCACGCATCAGCCCCCGGAAGACATGGGAAGGCGCCCTGGCGTCGCTGCTCGCCAGCCTGGTGGTGGGGATGTTGCTGTACAAATACGCGTCTCCGATCAGCACCGCCCTGCTGAATGCGCACTTGATCGAACGGCGTGACGGTTTTTTCGCCTTGCAGAAACCGCCGCTGCTGCCGGCTCTAGTGCTGTCGGCGGCCATCAACATCGCCGCCCAATTGGGCGATCTGGTGGAGTCATTGATCAAGCGCGGCGCCGGTGTAAAAGATTCGGGGACAATCTTGCCCGGCCACGGAGGCATGCTCGACCGCATCGATGCCCTGCTCTTTGCCGTTCCCGTGCTGTGGTACTATGCGGCTTGGCGCGTGTTGCAGTGAGAATTTAACCACAAGGGACACAAAGGTTCACAAAGGAAATCCTTTCAGTTCTCCCTTTGTGAACCTTTGTGTCCTTTGTGGTTGTTGATCCTTTTCTTATGAAGCATATCGCCATCCTGGGCTCAACCGGTTCCATCGGTCAAAGCACACTGAGTGTGGTCGAGTCGCACCCTGACCGCTTTCAAGTAGTTTCGCTGGCCGCCGGAAGAAATATCGATGCCGCGTTCGAGCAGGCCCGCCGCTGGAAGCCACGTCTAATTTCAATGGCATCAGAAACCGACGCGGAAATCTTGGAAACTCGACTCAAGAAGGCAGCCGTCGCCGGAGTCGAAGTCACCCACGGATCCGCCGGAAGCGTCCGCGTCGCCACTCATCCCGAGGCCGATTTCGTGGTCAGCGCCATCGTCGGCGTCGCCGGACTCGAAGCCACCTACGAAGCCGTTCGCGCCGGAAAGACTCTAGGCCTGGCCAACAAGGAATGTCTCGTGGCAGCCGGAGAACTGATCACCGCCGAAGCCCGCCGCCAAGGCAAGCCGCTTCTGCCCATCGACAGCGAGCACAATGCCGTCCATCAGTGCCTCCGCGGCGGCCGGATGGAAGAAGTCGAGCGCATCTGGCTGACCGCTTCCGGTGGCCCTTTTCTGAACACACCCCGGGAAGATTTTGCCTCCATCACGGTGGAACAGGCGCTGAATCATCCCACCTGGAAAATGGGCCGCCGCATCACCATCGATTCCGCTACCCTCATGAACAAGGGTTTCGAAGTCATTGAGGCCTGTAGGCTGTTCAACCTGCCGGTCGAGAAGATCCAGGTGATGGTCCATCCCCAATCCACAATCCACTCCATGGTGGAGTTCGTGGATGGCAGCATACTTGCTCAGTTCTCAGTGACCGACATGCGTCTGCCGATCCTCTACGCTCTGACTTATCCGGAGCGGATTCAATCGGATATGCGCTTCCCGGTCATGGACTTACGGCACCTCGAATTCCGCCCACCAGACGTGGAAAAATTCCCTTGTCTGGCTCTCGCGTATGAAGCCGCAGGGGCAGGGGGTGCGAAAACAATTGCACTCAACGCCGCCGACGAAGTTGCCGTAGCGGCATTTTTGGAAGGAAGCATCCGTTTTGACGAAATCCCGAAGATAATAAAGATGGTGCTGGCTGAAACGGAAAGCGGGAAAATGGAATCTATTCAAGAGGTGCTGGAGGCGGACAGTCAGGCCCGCCGCTGCGCTCAGGAAAAGGTCGAATTGCGGAGTTGTTCGCGCCCGGCGTCATCGATTCTTTGAGGGGACTCGTACACCAAATATGCAGGAATTTATTACCGCAGTGCTCGCCGTCGGAGTGGTTCTTGGCTTCATGATTCTGATCCATGAATTTGGCCATTACGCGGCGGCCAAATTACTGGGTGTGCGGGTTGAAGTGTTTTCCATCGGCTTCGGCAAACGCCTGCTGGGTTTCAAACGCGGCGAAACCGACTACCGCATCAGCGCCATCCCCCTCGGCGGCTACGTCAAGATGAGCGGCGAAAATCCCATGGACGAACGCACCGGGGATCCTGCGGAATTTTTGTCGCACCCGCGCTGGCATCGTTTCATCATCGCCATCGCCGGCCCCAGCATGAACATCATGCTCGCCATCGGCCTTCTGGCGGGCATTTACATGGTCCACTTTGAGTATCCGGTTTATCTGGAGCAGCCCGCCGTAATCGGCTGGGTGGAACAGGATTCGCCCGCCGCCCGGGTGGGACTGCAAGCCGGCGACCGCATCGTTCGTGTCGGCGACATTGAAAATCCTACTTGGGAGCAGGTCGAGCCACGGATTGAGATGAATCCCAATCAGCCGGTGAGTATTGCCG
Organism: Terriglobales bacterium; assembly: GCA_050745985.1. GTDB lineage: Bacteria > Acidobacteriota > Terriglobia > Terriglobales > Acidobacteriaceae > JABCZH01. Next base: position 39,695 of record JBOGLG010000010.1, read on the forward strand.
TGCAGCGGGGAAATCAGAACCTGAATTTCACCATCACTCCCGAGGCCTATGGCATTTCGCAGATCGGCTTCGCGGGCTGGGACCCGAAGCGCGCACTGAAAGTCACCGAGCTCGAACCCGGCATGCCGGCCGAAAAAGCCGGAGTCAAAGTCGGCGACTTGATTGTCTCTCTCGACGGACAGCCCGTGCCCGCTCTCGGCGCCATGATTGAGCATCTTAAGCAGACCAAAGACAAGCCGATTACCCTCACCGTGATCCGCGATGGCCAGCCCATGACCTTCACCATTCAGCCAGTGCTGGCGGACGTTCAGACTTTGCAGACGAAAGCCTACCGCATCGGCATTGGCAGCCTGCCCATGAAAGTCGGAAGACTTTCGTTCGGGGCGGCGTTGCAGCGCTCGTTCGACGATAATCGCAAGACTTCCCTGCTGATTCTTGAGCTGATGCAGAAGCTGGTGCAGCGCAAAATGTCGATCCGCACCATCGAAGGTCCTATCGGCATCGGCCGCGCCGCCGGAGCCGCCGCCAGCGAGAAAGGCTGGACTCCGCTGCTTGAACTCACCAGCGCCATCAGTCTCAACCTCGGCATTTTCAACCTGCTGCCCATTCCCATCCTCGACGGCGGCGTCATCATGCTGCTCTTCATCGAGAGCCTGCTGCGCCGCGATATCAGCCTGCGCATCAAAGAACGCGTCTATCAGGCTGCCTTCGTTTTCCTGGTACTGTTCGCAGTGATGGTCATCTACAACGACCTGGCCAAGACCTTGCCGGGCCTTGCAGGACGACTGCCGTAAGGGCGGCATTTCTCCGCGATCTCAGCATCAAGCTCTGCGCCCTCTGCGATAAAGCTCCGTGAACCTCTGTGCCCTCCGTGGTTAAGCTTTCACGTGTTAAAATAAGGCTTCCCATGGCCAATCTCCACCGCAGAAAATCCGTAACCTGTACCATCGGCAACGTCCGCGTAGGCTCCGATGCCCCAATCGTGGTGCAGTCGATGACGAATACCGACACTGCGGACATCGCCTCGACCGTCAAACAGGTAGCCGCCCTGGCCAAAGCTGGTTCCGAACTGGTCCGTGTAACCGTAAACACCGAGGCCGCCGCCGCCTGCGTAGCCCCCATCGTCGAAGAACTAGCCAGGCAGGGTGTGCAAGTCCCCATCATCGGCGACTTCCATTACAACGGGCATTTGCTGCTTAAGAAGTTTCCGGAATGTGCGCGGGCGTTGGCTAAGTATCGGATCAATCCTGGCAACGTCGGTATTGGGCGGAAAGATGATTCGAACTTCGCCACCATGATTGAAGTTGCGGTGGAGAATCAGAAGCCGGTGCGGATTGGCGTGAACTGGGGATCGCTCGACTCCGCCCTGCTTACTCGCATGATGGATGAGAACTCGCGGCTTGACGAACCGAAGGACGCTCGCGAAGTCACCATGGAAGCGATGGTCGTCAGTGCGCTGAACTCGGCCAAGCTGGCTGAGAAGTATGGGTTGCGTCCGGACCAGATTATTCTTAGCGCAAAAGTCAGTGGGGTGCAGGACCTGGTTGACGTCTACCGTTCACTGGCCGCGCGTTGCAACTATCCGCTGCATCTTGGACTGACCGAGGCCGGCATGGGCGCCAAGGGCATCGTGGCTTCGAGCGCAGCGCTCGGGGTGCTGTTGCAGGAAGGCATTGGCGACACCATCCGCGTGTCGCTGACGCCCGCGCCCGGCGGCGACCGCACGGAAGAAGTCCGCGTGGGCCAGCAGATTCTGCAATCCATGGGCATTCGCAGCTTCACTCCCCAGGTCACCGCTTGCCCGGGATGCGGCCGCACCACCAGCACTTTCTTCCAGGAAATGGCCGAGCAGATTCAGACTTACCTGCGCGAGCAAATGCCCGAGTGGAAGGGACGCTACGTGGGCGTCGAAGAAATGAAAGTCGCCGTCATGGGCTGCGTGGTCAACGGTCCCGGCGAATCGAAACACGCCAGCCTGGGCATATCGCTGCCTGGAACCTTCGAAGAACCCAAAGCTCCCGTCTATATCGATGGCCGCCTATTCACTACGCTAAGGGGCGACCACATCGTCGCCGAGTTTATTAAGCTGGTGGATGAGTATGTGGAGAGCCACTACGCGACGCGGGAAGTAACTACGCTCGTGTAGGCGAGCGCGTGATGTAGGCGCGGGCGTCCTCGCCCGTGCGGCGGAGGGAAGCTCCGCAGAGTCGTCCGCGCCGCAAATGCGTGCGTGCAATTCTCCGCCACTACGCCGCTCTCGATACGTTTTCCTCGGGACGACACATCATTGGGCCCGCCGCTGAGGGAATACCTTTGGCGGAGCTAAAGCTCCCCATATATCCCAGAATGGAGGCCATGTTCACCTGCCACTTTGATACGCCGGCAACAGTTCGGGTTCTCCCGGAAGTGCGAATCGATCATTCTCTCGGGAAACGATCCAACGACGGTTGACTTATTTGTCACGATGTTTGGGGGGGCCAGCGCATTGGCCAGCCGGATGACGATCGGGCCCTCCGCCGCGCACGGGTGTGTGGTCGCAAACTACATTCGCCAGGTACGCCCCCTGCGGAGCTTCGCTCCGCTGCACGCGCGAGAACGCGCGCGGCTACTCTTTTCGCCAGAGCCAGGGATAGTCTGAGGCTTTTGCGCACCAGCCCTCGCCTCACTGGATTCTGAATCACGTATTCGACTTTCGCTGCGATGGCTTCTTCCTGCCGCGGTACATGATCGAAAGATTCGTGCTGCCAAACTTGTCCGTGGCGGAGCAAAGCACGATTGATCTGATGGGCGGAACTGCTTTTGATTCCCTGCATGATCTCCACGATGCTGAATGGGCCGTCGTCATCGGTGAGTGGCGTGAAAACCAAATGCACGTGGTCGGGCATGACGACGGCTCCATAAAGATCGAAACGCTTGCCGTTTCCCCAAAGACAGGCTTCTAAAGCGATACTGCGAGCTTCAGTTGGTAGTATCCAGCGGTGGTGAGTAGAGAAAGTTGTAAAGATTGCAGAGTCGTCTTTCTGGAAATGTGGAAGATGGCGCCGGTAGGCGTAGAGACGCTGCACAGTTTAGCAATAGCATGCGACGGTGAAGGTTGCGGCGTGATCTGGAGAATTACTCCTTGAAGCGCGAGCCACCGTTCGGGATGAGGGCGAGAACTACTGCAGTTTCGCGTACTCGGCCTTGGCTTCTTTCAGGATCGGAATGTCCGGATCCGCGTCTTTCCAAGTGGCGAAGAAATCATCATAGGCTTTGCGGCTCTCCGCACGGTCCCGTTTAAAAGCGTAGGCCCGCGCAAGACCGAGTTGCGCAAGCGGAGCATAGATGTGCCACCAACCCGCTCCGCGATGGGCGAGGAGTTGTTGCAACTCGGCAGCTGCCTTCTCCGGCTCTCCTGCACTCAGGTAGGCCTGCGCAAGCTGATAGTTAGCGTCCAGGGTGTTGCGGTAGGGGATCGCCGGGGCGAGCAGGTCCACCGCCTTCCCGGGATTTCCCCGCGCCCGCTCGATGTTCGAGCGCATGATGGGCAGGTGCACCTTCTGCTCTATGGTGTCCTCGGGAAACATCTTGTCCAGCTTCGCCGTCAGGAGCTCGGAGTCGGCCACGTCGCCTGCATATGCGAAGGCTTCGGCACAACGCCACAGCCCTGCCGCGCTATTCAGATTCAGCTCTTTGGCTCGTCGGCAGAGTTTCGAGGCCAGGGGGAAGTTTCCGGCAAAGGCCTCAAGCTGGCCATGCAAGGCAAGGTCATCGGCGGCGCCTTCCGCCTGCTTCGCGCGCAGGTCCTGATCAACCGAGTCCTGGCTCATGGAACGAACTTTGCGGAGGTTGCCGCGCAAGAAGGCCAGCTGCATCTGAAGTTCGAGCCAGCGACCATCGTCGGGAGGCATCTGTTGAGCAATCCGGTCCATGGTGGCGGTGTCGTTCTCGAAAAAGGCAATGCGGTAACGCATTTCCCGCTGAAATGGGGCCAGAGACGCCTTCTGCCCCCATTCATCCAGCAATTTCTTTGATTCATCAAAACGGTCAAGAACCAGCAGCGCTTGGGCCGCATTTGAGTAATATTGCGCCGATGGAACCGGGGAATGTGCCATCGCCCAGTTGAATTGCTGAAGAGCTTCCTCCTTCTTGCCGCTCTTCGAATAGGCGATACCCAGGCGATTGGCAGCAATCACGCTGCGTGGATAGGCTTGCTGGTACAAGAGCAGGACAGCGGTTTCCTTTTCCACGTTACCGCTGACGTAGGAATGATAATAAGCCGTGATCTGAAAATTTTCTTCGTGCGTGACCCGGCCATCCTTCAGGCTGAAGGCCTTGGCAAAATTCTTCCGGGCAACCTGCCCGTCGCCAATACTGAAATAGGAATGTCCGAGCATGGCGTAGGCGGAACAAAACTGCGGATCAAGTTCGACCGCCCTTTCGAAATATGGAATCGCCTCGCGGGTCTTTCCGCTGCGAAACTGGATTTGCCCGGCGCGGTATGCCTCCAGCGCTTCGAGCGAACTGGTGGTGGCAAGGTCGAGAGGGGCATCGTACTTTTCGAGAGAGCCTAAGCTCTCCCCCAATTGCTTGCGCAGCCCCGCAGCGGCTTTGCCCAGCGCAGCGATCACTTTGTCCTTGGATTCTGCCTGCTCCTGGCGGCGGGCGATAGATTTTTCGCTGCGCGCGTCGATTGCATCCAGGGTGAGAAGGTAGCTGCTGCCGAAAGCCGCAATCTCGGGCACCACCACAGCTTTGAGCCCATTTCGCTTACAGATTTCGATCCCCAGGGCTTTCGTTACCCGCTCGGTCGGTTGATGGCGCATCATGCCCATGGCAGCACGGACACTGGCTTCCGGGAAGACACTCAGAAAGGGCGACTCGGTCAGCTTGGTTTCGAGGGCCTTGTCCAGAGAGTTGTCGAAGACCGGATCGCCGGTGGCATTCACGAAGTTCGCCTGGAGAATAATGTCGGACTCGGTGAGCACCGGCCCGGCGAAGACCAAGCGTATAGTTGCCACCGCGCCAACCGCGATCAGTAAGACCACCGTTCCCACTATGAAAAAACGGCGATTATACCAGGACTGGGCTGGCTCCAAAGCGCGCACCAGCGTGGAATGTCCTTGCCCATTCAATAAGGGCGGGATGCCATTTTGTACAGGTGCGATGAAGCGATAGCCGCGGCGCGGGATAGTCTCGATAAAAGTGGGGGCGTCGGCGTTGTCATTCAGAACTTCGCGCAGGCGCTTTACCGCCGCGTTGACGCTGTGCTCGAACTCAACCACGGTGCCGTCAGGCCAGAGACGGTCCTGAATCTGCTGGCGCGTGACGGTCTGACCGGGCTCTTCGAGAAGCAGTTGGAGCAGCTGCAACGGCTGGCCTACGAGGCGGTGATTCGTTCCACCGCTGGACAATATTCCGTTTTTAATGTCCAGTTCGAAGCCGCCGAAGCATAGCACGGTCGGCTGAACGATACGGGCGGGTTCCGATGACATGGACACAAGCAACTCCCAGCCTAAAATTTCTGCCCTAACCTATATCCCGGGCTGCACGAATCCCGAAGTCTATCACCGTCGCTCCCGTAAGTCTTTGGGATTATTGACCTACTCGATATCAGCCCGGTGTCATAGAAATGTCAGCCAGGTTGCATTGAAGTAATCCCGGCCCAAGGGCAGGATGCTCGCGTTCATGGCTATCAGCACAATAAAGGCTGAGTCCGGGGGAGATTGACTTGCGACAAGTCCTGAAGCTGGTGCTGTCCTGCGTGGTCCTAGGTTCGCTGGCTCTCGCCGGCGACTATCGCTTTGTAAAAATTGACTTCCCCAGCGCCACCTCCACTCGCGCCAACGGCATCAACGCGCGGGGAGACGTCGTTGGCCTCCACTTTGACACCGACGGCGTCGGCCACGGATACCTGCTGCACAAAGATGTCTTTTCCAAGATCGACTTTCACGGCGCGTCGCTGACCGCTGCGTTCGGCCTGAACGCCCGGGGCGACATCGCCGGACGCTTTATTGGCGCCGATGGCAATGACCACGGATTTCTGCTGAGCGAGGATCGAAGGTGACGCAGGCGGGTTCCTCGTCTCGCCACAATTGCGAGACTTAGGGACCCGGTTGTCCCTGGCCAAGAACACCCAGATCGAACTAGGAGAAGGGTCAATGAAACATTCATCGAGCACTCCATGGCTGCTTTCGACCCTCGTTTTACTCGTGGTGCTCCCGGGTTGTGGGGGAGGGGGCGCGCAACCGGTCGTTGTTCCGCCGCCACCACCACCTCCAGTTGTTGTGTCCTTGAACCAGACCGACGTAACGATTGACGTTGCTAATCAATTCACGTTTGTCGCGAACGTAACCGGGACGACAAATACGGCCGTGTCCTGGAGCGTACAAGAGGGTGCGTCTGGCGGCAGCATCAACGGTTCGGGTATCTACACGGCTCCCGGAATTGACGGAACGTTTCACGTGATTGCGACGAGCCAGGCAGATACTACCAAACAGGCAACGGCAACCGTTACAGTTGCGCCGCTCACGGTGTCGATCTTTCCGACAAGCGACGTGCTCGGACTGCTGGGGGTCCGTTTCTTCTTTGCTTCGGTGAATACTTCCTTAAACACGAATGTCACATGGAGCGTGCTTGAGGGCGCTGGGGGTGGCCTCATTACGGCCAGCGGTCAGTACACACCTCCAAACAACACCGGGTTATTCCACGTGGTGGCCACCAGTGTCCAGGAACCGACCAAGAGTGCAACCGCTAGCGAAACCATCGTGACTTCCGGGTTTCAGCCCACTGGAAGTATGAGGCCAGGTCGCACGGCATACACGGCCACCCTTCTGCAGAGTGGAAAAGTGCTTGTGGCCGGAGGCGACCCCTGCTTGTTCGATTTCTACTACCAGAATTGTCCGGAGTCTTCTGCGGAGGTCTACGATGCCGGCGCTGGCAGCTTTGCAACCACGGGGAAAATGTCGGTGACGCGTGCTTTCCACACGGCTACGCTCCTTGGAAATGGCAAGGTGCTGGTGGCGGGTGGACATGACGCTAGCGCCGAGCTTTATGATCCGGGTTCGGGGAAGTTTGCTGCCACGGGCAGCATGAGCGTTGGTCGTAATTCCCACACCGCGACCCTTCTCAACAGTGGAAAGGTACTCATCGCCGGTGGCCAGAATGTCAGCGGGGCGCTGGCGACCAGCGAACTGTACGACCCCAATAGCGGGATCTTTACAGCCACCGGCTCTATGACTGCGGCGCGCGCCTCGCATACCGCGACTCTCCTGGTAAGCGGGAAGGTCCTTATCACGGGCGGCTCCAACTCGGCAGGTGAACTGGCCACGGCAGAACTGTACGACCCCACAACAGGAAAATTCAGTGCCACTAACAGCATGGTGAGTAAGCGTGCGCTTCACATGGCTACACTCTTGACCTCTGGCAACGTGCTTGTAACCGGGGGGGTAGTCAAAGACGCAGCGCTATCGACCGCAGAAGTTTACGACGTTGTCACTGGCCACTTCACCGCAACTGGACCCATGAAGACGGCGCGCGCCTCCCATATCGCCACACTGTTGGCAAACGGAACCGTGCTGGTGGCCGGCGGCAGCAACGGCTACACGGCCGAGCTCTATGACCCCGCGACTGGAACGTTTTCCCAAACAGGAGGCATGGAAGCAAGTCGGGTGTTGGCGGCGGCTGTCGTGCTGCAAGATGGTCGAGTACTTGTGAGCGGTGGATCAGATAATAATTTGGCAGAGTTGTACAAATAGACGGACGAGGCAGGCGGGGATGATGTCAGCAGGAATGGCTATGCGGCGCAACAGCGATCTCTCGAGTTTTCTGATCGGCGTTGCTGCTCTTCTGATGATGGGAATCATTCCGGCTGGTGGCCAAGCCCAGCCACGATCGCGACCCCACGTCATCGTCATTGGCGTCAACGGAATGGAGTGGGACATCATTCGCCCCCTGTTGTTAAAGGGTGAGCTCCCCCACTTCGCTGAAGTCATCCAGCGTGGCGTCTACGGGAAAATGAGGACCCTCTCCGGCCCCAACTGTCCAAAGGTTTACAGCGCCATTGCCACAAGTACTCCCCCGGAGGAGAACGGCATTACGGGTTTCGTTGTTGCGGGAAGGACCGCCAGTACCGACATGCTCCAGCGGGAACCACTGTGGTCGATTCTGTCGGGGCATGGCGTGACGGTCGGCATGGCGAACGTGCCTGCGACATTTCCGGTCATGCCGTTAAACGGCTACATGATCAGTGGCATGCTCACCCGTGGCAAAGGCTGCGAGGACGGGATCCTATGTTCGCCGAAGCTGTCGGAGGTGAAAGGGGAAGCGGCGGTGTATCCGCCGAGCCTGGTCGCTGAACTGCAGACAAACGTCGGCGATTTCTGGATTGATTGCTCGCGTATGCCGAGCGCTGAGGAACTGAAAGGCAAGGAAGCAGAGGTTGTCGACCACTGGCTTCTGCAGGTATCGCAAGTGCGCGCTCAGCAGGCGAAGTTGTTTGATTACTTGCTAAGCCACCATCGAACCGACTTCACCATGCTCGTTCAATCCTGCGAGGACCGCGTCGGGCACTGGCTCTATCCCATTCAGCCCTACAACGCAGGCTACGACCCCAAGCTGCACAGCATTCGTGTGGATGCGTTTCCTAGCCAGTACCGCGCCTTTGACCAAGTTCTTGGAAAGATCCTGCAGCACGTAGACAGAAACACCTATCTGTTCATCATTTCTGATCACGGAATCAAGCCGCTACGGGAGTTTGAAGAGGGTCGGCCTCTATACCACTCAGCTCATGATCACGGCGGCAATACTCCCATCATCGCCAAACACGACTTCGAGGATGGCGATGACGTGCCCGGGTCTTTCATTGCGATGGGCCCAAACATCAAGAGAGATGTGCGACTGATGGGGTTTACCGTCAGCGTCTTCGACATCGCGCCGACAATCCTAAAACTATACGGGATATCACAGCCGACTCAGATGAAAGGCCACGTCCTGTCTGAGATCTTCGAAGCCCCAGGTTCGCAGGCAGGAGAGCGGAATGCAAGATAGAACGAAGGTGCCGTCGAGGCACACACCACCGCTGTAGCGCGGGTCAAGAAATCCCGCTAAGGAGAAGTCCTATGAAACACGTATCGCGCATTTCATTTCTACTTTCAGTCCTCTTTGTGCTCGGCGGCTGCGGAGGAGGAGACAAGGCTTCAAGCGCAGCTTCAGCTGCACCCCAGGGTACGGACCCAGCAGCCCCAGCGCTGAACGCCACCGAGAATTGGCAATTTACCACTACCTCTACACGGGGATTCCCATCCCTCACGATTGCGGGCGGCATCGATCAAACCACCAGCCCGGTAAGTGGCGCAGTGCACGTCAACGGTTCGCTCTGCTTTGATCACCTGAAAGTCGTGCAATTGACCGGGGTCCTCAACGGAAGCAACCTCTCCCTGACCTCCGCGCCGGTTGCTGGACAGATCGTCACCTCTACCGGCAGCATCACCGAAGATCCCCTCACTAATACCGCCAAATTTACAGGCACCTACTCCATTCACGGTGGCTGTGCCGATGGAGATCAAGGAAACATGGCGGGGGGCGTCGAGCTAACTTCCATGAAAGGCAACTGGGCCGGCGACCTTACGGGCGCGGCGGGGAATATCAACCGTCTCACCGTCACACTGACTCAGGGCGGCGCCACTCCTGACGGCACCTTTGCCATTACCGGAACGGCTTCGTTCGAGAGCGGCACCTGTTTCAAGTCAGCGACAATTTCATCTGGGAAGTTTCCCTCCGGAAGTTACATGATGGGCCAGACTGTGGCGTTTGAAATCCAGACTGACAACGGCGTCATTGCTTTCCTGGGGACGGCAGACCACGGTGGTTTGATCGAAGGGAACTACACAATTGCTAGCGGCACCTGCGACCCAAAAGGCACGGGATATCTGTCGCCGTGGGAGTATTGAGGCCGGAAGTGGCGGCTCGAAAACCATCGCAGGGGCCGGCACTGGCCAGCTGGGTAATGACTACGCCGTGATTTCGAAAGCCACGCCGAAGTTATACTGTCCGCCGCCTGCGTCGTTCCGTAGATGTCTCCATCCATCGCCACGGTGACCGCGTTCGGAAACTCCGCTGGCGCCTCCCCCAAAGGCAGTACCGTACAGGCTACCTCCTGGACCCGGGGTTAGCGGCCCCCGCGGGCGGCAGCCGCTGTTGGCGGTGCAGTTGAGGGTTTGAATGACCTTAAACGTCGCTGCTGGACTGTGCGATTCTGGGTTTCGCGCTCGCGTCGACAGCCAGGCTTTGCGGCTCTCCGCACGGTCTTCTCTTCGCGAAAAACGCCGGCTGCGCCGGCAAGGGCTTCCCTAACGCTTCGATGGTAGACAGGTTTCGCGAGGCTGCGATATATTTGGTCGCTTCGCTTTCTGGCAATTGCCGCGCTGTGAGCGGCATTTCGGGCGGTGGGCTGGGGAATTCAATTAAGTTTCCGAGGCGAGACGCGATTCAAGTGGGGGAGTAATTGGGATCGATTCCAGCACGACTCGAAAAGTATCCGGCCCACGGTTTAGTTTCGCCATTAATAAAGAGCTCGCTTTATGCGCGGTGACTCTCTTCGTCGCAATTGTCGGGGTCGCGTCCGTTGCTCCTGCTCAAGTGAACGAAACTGTGCTCTACAGTTTCCAGGGCGGCAGCGATGGAGAAGGGCCCGTTGGAGGCATAGTCTTTGACAAGGCCGGCGACCTGTATGGCGTCACATCTCATACCGATACCTGCCTCAGCACTTTTGAGTGCGGATCAGTATATGAACTGTCGCCACCACAGCAACCGAGTGAGCCGTGGACAGAGACCACGCTCTATGTCTTTCAGGGGCACGAGAACGGCGACGGGGGCGCACCCGACGGGGGCCTGATCCAGGATGCGGGAGGAAACCTGTACGGCACTACCGCCTATGGCGGAGTCGGCCCTTGCATTTTGCTGGGATCAGCCGTGGGATGCGGGACCGTTTTTGAGCTAATCCGTCCGGCCAAACCGGGCGGGAAATGGATCGAGAAGGTTCTCTACAGCTTCCGGGGAAACCAGGATGGGCAGTTTCCCCTTGGCGACTTGGTCTTCGACAAACTCGGGAACTTGTACGGAGCCACGTCCTTTGGCGGAGGCAGAGGGGACACCTGTAATCCTTTTTATCCGTACTGCGGGACAATCTTCGAATTGATGCGACCCAGGACGACGGCGAGGAATTCGTCGTGGACAGAGAAAGTTTTATACAGTTTTGCGGGTGTCGAGACTAGAGATGGAGCAAATCCCAACGGTGGTTTGATCTTCGATGCCAAGGGCACAATCTACGGAACTACGTTCATTGGTGGATACGACTGCCCCCACAACTCAGGCCAGGGCTGCGGCACAGCATTCAAGCTCTCGTCCCCCGATAGGCAGAACCCTTTTTGGACAGAAGCGGTGCTCTATCAATTTACGAACGTCCCAGATGGGCAAAATCCGAACGGCAACCTAATCATCGATCGAGGCGGCAACCTCTATGGGACCACTGTAAATGGAGGGGGAAGTACCTTTCCATCAGGTACGGCCTTTGAGCTGGTATTACAGCCGAACGGTGCCTTTGCGGAAACGATTCTATATAACTTCGATGAAGGTGCTGATGGAGGCCTGCCAAGGGCTGGCCTTGTGTTTGATAGTGAGGATAACCTCTACGGAACGACAACGCTCGGCGGTACGGGAAGAGGCGGAACGATATTCCGCATATTGGCCAAAACTGGAGCGCTACAGCCAGTTTATCAATTTCAGGTGCCACCCGATGGTTTTTCACCGGAGAGTCGCCTGACGTTTGATGCCGCTGGTAATCTCTATGGCACAACTCTGTTCGGAGGCAGCGGGCAGGCGTGCGCCAACTATGGCTGCGGCACGGTCTTCATGGCTGGGCCGTAGAAATCTCCAACCTTCTTCGAGGGAAGATAGCGCGGGACACGGCCAGCGCCTACGTAACGGAAGCGAATCGGCCTGCACTCAAGACGACAAGGACAGCGGCAGTTCTGGTTCCCCATCGTCAGAGACGGGATCAGCGATGCTCTTCAATTGGGGATAGTGTTTCAACAGCGGCTCGGGAGCTTTCACCCGCTGGCCGCTGAGCATATGCTTCAACTGGAGCGCGTTCACTCCGGCTTTGCCTTCGAAGTGATTGTTGGTGATTACGTAGGTGACTTCGGCTTTCTGCGCGATGTGTTCGATCTTATTTCTCCACTCTAGCAGCTCGTTTTCGTTGTAGAGATAGTTGTAGCGGTCTTCGCCTTTTTCGGCCTCGAACCACATGTCATAGTTGCGGCCGTGCAGGCGTACGTAGCCTACGGGTGAAGTCACGTATTCCCTGGCATCGAGTGCGCGGCCGATCAGCGGTTGGTCGATGTTGCAGAAAGCCACGTTTTTCTGGGTGAAGTACGCGAGGGTCTCGGCATTGTCCCAACTGGAGTGCCGGACTTCGACCACGCGGGGATATTCGATGAACTGGCGGAGCAGGGTTTCGAGATACTCCCGGTTGAGCGAGGTGTTCTTGAACGATACCGGGAACTGAATCAGCAAGGCACCGAACTTTCCCGTGGAGGCAAGGGCATCGAGCCCTTGCCGGGCAAAGCGCTCGTCTTCTTCGCCGGGCTGAATGGTTGCGGCCGATGTCGGCTCCATCACCGCGATGGGCGAATGGGTAAACGAGCGATGCAGTTTGGCGGTGAACAGGAACTGGGAATTCACCGCGGCCACTTTGCGCGCCCAAAGTTTAGCGAGCTCGGGCTTGATGTGTCCGTAAAACGAAGTATTGATTTCGACTACGTCAAAGCATTGCGCGATGAGTTCCAGCGGATGCCCTCTGCGGCGCATTCCAGCCGGGTAGAAGATTCCATCCCAGTCTTTGTAGCTCCAGCCGGCGGTGCCAATGCGGATGCGCGTGGAGGTTGGCATAAGCCGTACGCCCGGAGAGTAGCACAGCCGGACGGCCGAGTAGGGCTGCCCTGTTGCCGCATTGCGCTAGTTCGGCGGCGGTTGAGGGGTGGCGGGAAGCGGCTGCGGGTCCGGTGCGGGGGCGATGCCTTTCGCGCCCAGGATGGCCCAGTGCCACTCCTGATCGGCGGCCAGCGGGGCGCCAAGCTTCTCGTGAAAGACGCTGGTCGCCAAGGGAACGACGGGCCCTTTCAGATGAAACAGCAGAGTCAGCTCCGAAGGCTTTTCGGAAGGTTGCGGATCCTCGGCCAATGCAGGCATCAGGCGGGCGCTGCCAAAATAGACAGCTTCGGGGGCTGGGGGACGGCGGACCAGGGTGAGGCCAACCGTAATTTCCGTCAGCTTCCAATCACTGCCGTTGTACATGGAGACTTCCAGGCTGTCGCCTTCAATGATGGCCGGCCCTTCAAGCTTGGCCAGTTCGGTTGGCGGCACGTCTTCGGCCACGAACGGCACGCTCAGTGTAGTGGCAGTGGTGGCGTTAAAGGAGAGGCTGCAATCTCCATCTGGTGAGTTGAGCGCAAACTCTCGCTTGCGGGGCGGTGGCGACAAGGCCTTAATGTCCATACGATGGCTTTCAACTTCATCCATCACTTTGGACAGATTGTCGTTGTCGATCACCAAGGGCGCCGGGGCCGGGGCTTTGCTGCGACGCACGGAGCGGGCCAGATCGCCCAGTGAAACGGGGCCGTCAGATTGGGCAACCAGCCAAACCGGGCACAACACCAGCAAGAAAATCCAAAGCGCACGCAGATGGAAGGCACGATTCACGGAGATTTGGCGGAGCTTCTCCGAAAATTGTAGGTCAGAACGGGTGAAAGAACAGAGCGGGCGGGACTAACCTTGGTCGTAGCACTTTAGGTTAGCGGAGAAAAAAGCGGGCATGCTGTCCGAAGCGGCACACAACGGGGCCTCAGCATGCCCTCAAAAGGAGGAAACGTCTACAACAGGCCAGAAGAACGAAAACGTGCTACCGGATCCAGCGCCGGCACCAACTCACGTTTGAATATCCAGCGAGCCACCGCAAATCCCAACGCTGCATAGCACAGATGAACGATTCTCAAATGTCACCCCCGAATATTTCATCGTCGCCTTGGGGGTAGGCTGGATATGGGTCCACGGTAGCAAGCGCACACCGGAGGTACAAGCCCCGAACGGGCCATGGTCGTAGCACTAAAGTTCAAGGGGGAATCACTTTGGTACCGCGGGAAGTAACCTCGCTTCCGGGGCTGGGGTCCCGACAACCTCAACCAGGCAAGCATCGCCATCCAGTTGCAAGCGTATGGCTTGCGCAGGCAAGCTAATATCCGTGCCGGAACTGCCAGACATTGCGGCCTATATTGGCGCGCTCGAACCGCGCATTGTAGGGCAACCCCTGGAGCGGATTCGGATAGCAAGCCCTTTTCTGCTGCGCACGGCCCAACCTCCACTCAGCGGCGCCGAAGGTCTGGTAGTCCGCGAAGTGCGGCGGATCGGCAAACGTATTGTGATTGGACTGGAGAACGACCTGTGGCTGGCGCTGCACCTGATGATTGCCGGCAGGCTGCATTGGCGGCCGGCCAAGGCAAAGCTGGCCGGACGTCAGAGCCTGGCAGCCTTTGACTTTCCCCAAGGCTCGCTGGTGCTTACCGAAGCCGGCACCAAACGCCGCGCCTCATTGCACGTTCTAATCGCTGAGGAGGGCTTGCGCTCCATCGATCCCGGCGGAATCGACGTCTTCTCCGCCGATCTCGATTCGTTTCGCGGTGTGCTTGCGGCTGAAAATCACACGCTCAAGCGGGCGCTCACCGACCCGCGCCTTCTCAGTGGCGTGGGCAACTCCTATTCGGATGAAATATTGCACGCGGCGCAACTGTCTCCCATCACGCTGACGCAAAAGCTCACGGCAGAAGAGTGGGAGAGGCTGTTTGGCGCAACCCAGAACACGCTGAGGCAGTGGGTGGGCCGGTTGCGCGCAGCGGCGGAGACCGAATTCCCCGAGAAGGTGACCGCCTTTCGTCCGGAAATGGCAGTACATGGACGTTATGGTCAGCCCTGCCCCCGGTGTGGCGATAAAGTCCTGCGGATTCGCTATGCCGACAAGGAGACCAACTACTGCGCTCGGTGCCAGACCGGAGGCAAGGTTCTTGCGGACCGAAGTCTGTCGCGACTGCTGGGATCGGACTGGCCGAGGACGCTCGAGGAGTTGGAGGCCCTAAAGCGGCGCTGAGCAGCCTGTGCGGAGAATCCGGTTTCAGCGAACTACTTCTTGCTGTCCTTCTCCAGCAGGGTCCGTGCAGCTTGCAATTGCTTGCGCTGCGCCGCGTCCACTTTAGGGTAGGCCAGCTTCAGGTCTTCAAGCGCATCGACGATCGCGGCAGCCACCACGGCACGGGTGAACCATTTGTTGTCTGCCGGCACTACGTACCAGGGGGCGTGTTCGGTGGCGGTATAGTGAATCGTCTCTTCGAAGGCGTTTCTATAATCCTGCCAGAAGCCGCGTTCGTGGATGTCGGCGGCAGAGAATTTCCAATTCTTGGCGGGATTATCCAGGCGTTCCTCGAAGCGTCGTTTTTGCTCCTTTTTTGAAAGATTCAGAAAAAACTTGCGAACCACGATGCCGTTTCTCGCCAGGTAGCGCTCGAAGCAGTTGATGTCCTCAAAGCGATGCTTCCAGAAGTCCGAGTGTACGAGCGATGGGGGGAGCCTCTCATGCTTCAACACCTCGGGGTGCACCCGCACCACCAGAGTCTCTTCGTAGTAGCTGCGATTGAAAATTCCGATGTGGCCGCGGGCAGGCAGACGCCGCATACTGCGCCACAGAAAGTCATGATCGAGTTCCTCTGAACTGGGGGTCTTGAAGGAATAGACCTGGCAGCCCTGGGGGTTTACGCCCGACATGACATGCTTGATGGCGCCATCCTTTCCGGCGGCGTCCATACCCTGAAAGATCAGCAGCAGGGCGGAGCGGTCCTGCGCATAAAGTTTGTCTTGCAGCTCGGTCATGGATGCGATGCCACGCTCGAGAAGCTCTCCGGCTTCTTCCTTGGACCGCAAAGAGCCGGTGTCGCCGGGATCAAAGTCTTTCAGATGAAACTTCCTGCCGCTGTCGACGCGGTACGGCTTTGCAAGCTTTCTGGCCCAACTCATGAGTGCTCTCCAGTGGTTATGGGTTTGAGGGACAGCACGTAAGGTATGCCTGGTCTCGATATCTCACTGCCAGTAGTGACTGATTCAGTATGCCACTTTCTTGAGGTTCTCTGCGGGCGGAAGAATACGGGCGAACGGCTATCGGTCAAGTCAAATAGGAGCCCGCGTTGTCCGTTAGGACATGTCCCCTTTTCGCAGTTGCGGCAGGGTAACTATCCCAGAATGGGCGTGATTCCGGACGCCCGTAAAAATGGTATCCGGCGGTTCCAGATGTAGCCTTCCGCCATCTGTCACCGAACCCAGGCTTTCGGCAGACTGATGCTTACACCACGAACCAGGTCAGAGTCTGTAGGCGCAGCACAACTCTGCTCACTATGAGAAGAAACGAAAAAGCGAGAATCTGGGGGGCGCGCTGGAAAGGGCTTGTAGTTTTCCTGGCGCTCACGGTGCTGGCCGGATGTCAGGGATTGAGCGCCGGCAGCAAAGCGCAAGACCCTCCGCCGCAACAGAACAATGCCAACGGGAGCCTGGGCATTAACACCTTGAGCCTGGACTTCGGCAGTGTTCCCGTGGCCAGCAACAAGACCGTGACCGCCACCGCGACGAATAATGGCAGCACCGATATTACTGTCTCGAGCGTTACGTTTTCGGCGCCACAGTTCACCCTCACCGAGCCGACGATTCCGCTGACCGTTGCCGCCGGCAAGAGTGCCAGCTTGAGTGTGATGTTCGTTCCCACTGCGACCGGAAGCTTCACCGGGTCAATGACCATCACCAGCGATGCGTCGGACAGCCCAGCCGCAGTGGCGGTGCAGGGGACGGGCGTGGCTGCCGGACAGCTCAGTGTGAGTCCGGCTAGTCTCAATTTCGGAAGCGTGCCAACCGGCAGCAATCAGACTCTACCGGCGACCCTTACCAACGTGGGCAACTCCAGCACAATCATTTCTCAAGCAACCGTGACCGGGGCGGGACTCACCCTGAGCGGCCTTTCGCTACCCTTGACACTGGCGGTCGGTCAAAGCACGACGTTCAATGTGGTGTTCGCGCCTCAGGCGAGCGGCACGGTCAATGGCAGTGTCGCCATTGTGAGCGACGCCATCAATTCTCCTTCGAGCTTGCCGCTCACGGGAGACGGTCTGGCGCCGGGGTCGCTCTCGGCCAATCCCCCGAGCATCAACTTTCCGAATGTGGTGGTGGGCGGCAACCAGAGCGTTTCCGAAACTCTGACCAACAGCAGCGGTTCGAGCGTGACCATCACGCAAGCCGCGCCCACAGGTGCTGGGTTCAGCATCAGCGGTCTGAACTTGCCGCTAACGCTGCCGGGCAATCAGAGCACGACGTTCGACGTGGTATTCACGCCTGAGTCCGCCGGAAGCGTCAGTGGCAATCTGACTATTTCCAGTGACGCGGCCAACCCCACGCTGAACATTCCATTGTCCGGCACGGCGGTCATGCCCGGAACCCTGACGCCGACTAAAGCGAGCATCAATTTTGGCAATGTGCAGGTGGGCAGCAACAAGACGATTACAGAGACGGTCACCAACACCGGCGGAGTGGATGTCAACATTTCTCAAGCCAAACCAACCGGCACCGGTTTCAGCATAAACGGCATCACTCCGCCCCTTACTCTTACTCCGGGACAAAGCATTACCTTCAACGTTGTGTTTACACCGCCCTCCCCGGGCAGCGACAGCGGAAATGTGGCCATCAAGTCGGATGCGTCCAATCCCACGCTGAACATTCCGTTGTCCGGAGCCGGGGTCGCGCCCGGAACTTTGACTCCGACCCAGGCCAACATCAATTTCGGCAACGTGCAGGTGGGCCACAACAAATCGGTTTCAGAGACCGTCACCAACACCGGTGGATCCAACGTTAATATTTCGCAGGCCACGGCCTCGGGAACAGGTTTCAGCATCAGCGGGATCAACCCTCCGCTGACCCTTACCCCGGGACAAAGCGTCACCTTCAACGTGGTGTTCACTCCGCCGTCGCCGGCCAACGACAGCGGCAACGTGGCCATCAAGTCGGATGCCTCGAATCCTACGCTGAATATTCCGTTGTCCGGGGTTGGCACTCCGGCAGGGCAACTGGCTGTGAACCCCACCAGCTTGAACTTCGGCAACGTGGTGGTGGGAAACAGTTCGCAGAAGACGGCTCAATTACAAGCTACCGGCGCGACTGTGATCGTATCTTCGGTTAATGTCAGCGATCCGCAGTTTACGGTAAGCGGCCTGGCCTTCCCGCTAACCCTCTCGGCCGGCCAGAATGCGCAATTCACGGTCACGTTTACGCCACAATCGACAGGGGCAAAGTCGGCCACGGTTTCGTTTACCAGCGATGCCTCCAATTCGCCGGCCGTTCTCAGCGTCAGCGGGACGGGCACGCAGGCCGCGCAACACAGCGTCCTGCTGAACTGGACAGCCAGTATTTCGCCGAACATCACCGGCTACAACGTCTACCGCAGCGGGGCCTCCGGGGGGCCGTACAGCAAGATATCTTCGGCGGACCCGAACACCAACTACACGGACACCACCGTGACCAACGGATCCACCTATTACTACGTAACCACCGCGGTCGATTCCAATTCCCAAGAGAGCACCTACTCGAACGAGGCGCAAGCGGTGATTCCGGGTTCGTAGGGCAATGAACTTTACGCACGGCCGTGCGTTGAAAATGGTGCAGCCGGGCGGGAAACTATCATCATGCCCTACGTCCTTTTGTCGGCCCAAAACGCGTCCTAATTCCGAAATGGATGTGAGGCTCGGAAACAGGCGCCGAATGTACTTCAGAGACCTTCCTTCCACAACCGAAGCCTAGCAAACTACAAATGTCATGCCCCTCCCCCAATTGGTTTACAGGTCTGCCTTTTTTCAAGTAGTGGTTGTCGTCCTCCTGTTCGGCATGGGTTTGCCGGCATTCGCCAGCCAATCGCAGCTGGTTTCCTATCCTCGAAGTTTGGCCTTCGGGAAAGTTGTTGCCGGTCAATCCAAGACCTTGCCCATGCGGTTGACCAACACCGGCACATCTACGGTGACCGTCAGCCGGGTGGGGGTCAGTGTTCCGGTATTCACGGTCGGCCAGTTCGCGCCTCCGGTGACGATTGCCCCGCATCAAAGCGTAAACCTCAGCGTCACATTCACGCCTACAAGCGCGGGGAGTGTGAGCGGAATTGTTACCTTCATCAGCGATGCTGCGAACAGCACACTCAATGTTCAGGCGACAGGCAAGGGCATAAACGACTGGGCGCTGCAAGCCAATCCCACAAGCCTGAGCTTCGGCAGCGTGCCCGTGGGTAACAACTCGACTCTGCCGATGACTCTGATCAACGCTGGGAGTTCCAGCCAAACCATCAGCCTTGGCGAAGTTGGAGGGTCTGGGTACTCGGTAAGCGGCGTAGTCCTGCCTCTGACTTTGGCGGCAGGCCAAAGCTTTACCTTCAATGTGACTTTTGCTCCCAAAAGCGCCGGGCCCAGCCTGGGTAATATTCGCGCCACCAGTCCCAACAGCCCAGTTCTCGACATTCCCCTGTCCGGCGCCGGCGGGGCCGCAGGTACATTGACTCTTTCCCCTCCCGCAATGAATTTCGGAAATGTAAACGTTGGGCAGAGCTCGACCCAGGGCGGGCAACTGGCGGCCAGCACCGCCAGCGTGACTGTTTCCACGGCGTCGGTGAGTAACGCGGCGTTCGCCCTCACCGGAATCTCGCTGCCAGTGACCATTGCCGCGGGCCAGACTCTTTCCTACATGGTGACCTTCACGCCACGGAACAGCGGGGCGGTCTCAGGGACGTTGTCGTTCGCCAGCGACGCCGCCAACTCTCCCACGGTGGAGTCTCTCGCGGGCACAGGAACTGCCGTGCAGCACTCGGTGAATCTTTCGTGGGACGCCAGCATTTCGGAGGTGGCAGGTTATAACGTGTACCGCAGCCTGCAAATGGGTGGCCCGTACTCCAGGCTTAATTCTTCGCTGGACCCGAACACGGCCTACACCGACAGCACAGTTCAGTCTGGCAACACTTACTACTACGCCACCACTGCGGTTGATTCAAACGGTGAAGAGAGCACCTACTCGAATCTGGCGCCCGCGGTGATTCCGTAATCTATCAGGGATACGGAATTCCCACCCTGATCTGGTTTGAAGGCGCGCTTTCGACTCCCAACTCGTTCACGGCCGTAGTGTGATAGTCGTAGTACCATCCTGCCCTGACGGTGTCGTCCACAAAGGTTGTGTCGGGAACGATATCGCCATTGATTCTGGCGTACCGCGTATAGCTGCTCTTCAGTTCCCTGCGGCGATAGACGTTATATCCTTGGACGAGGTGCTCGCCGATCACGCCCGCCGGCACCCCGGGACTCCATGACAACACCACGCGATGGTGTTTGGTTTCGTAGATCTGTGACACCAGCAAAGGCGGATCCGGGGGTTGGTTGACGCTCGGTCCGGCCCCGCCCAACTCCCCTGCACTCTTCCCTGCTCCGGTCTTTTTCAGGTACACAGCAGATGTAGAGTCCGCCAGCACTTTGCTGACGTTCCCCCTAACCTGAAAGCTCACCCAGCCCAGCATCAGCAGGAGCGCTGCCACCGCAGACCCTCTTCTCATTCCTGTGCCTCGGCGAATGGACGGGCATTCCTGGCCCGGCAACAAGCTCAGCAGGCCACAGGAGTTGCAAATCCATTCAGGGAGTTACCGGGGACGCATTCTACACGGCTCGGCGTGGGTTTTGGGCTTCACTTGAAGTATTTTTCGCTTGCCCGCCAGCGGCACAGAATGGCGGCTTCCATTTGCAATATCAGTGCAAACTATTGCAGTCGCGCGAATTGCAGGGGGTAACCGGTTACTCCACCCAAGGTAACGCAAACAAAAGGGTTACATGGCACGGATGGGCCATGCGCTGTGGCGATGAAGATGCGATAGTACATGTACGCCTGGCCACTACAGGCCCACACTTATGATTATGCAGACATCGAGGGTTGGCAAGGGACTGAAGTTCGGGATGGTCATCCTGCTGTTTGTTCTAGCCGGCAGCTACGCTGCTCTGTCTCAGGAAGTCTCCATGGCAATGCTTCAACCATTGCCAATGCAGCCTTCACCCGCGCCAGTCGAGAGGGCTCTGCCTTCGAATCCAGCGCGTTCAGCTCCGGAACAACACAAATTCTGGGACGCGAAGAACACCGTCTTGTTCGCTACGGTTGCGGCATTCAGCGCGGCCGACTTTGCCGTGACCCGCGACAACCTGAGCCATGGCGGGCGCGAACTGAATCCGCTGACCCGGCCCTTCGCCGGCAGCACCGCCGGCCTGGCGGCGAATTTTGCGGCTGAAACCGCGGGCGTCATAGGTATCAGCTATATGTTCCACAAGACTGGCCATCACAAGCTCGAGCGCCTGACTCCCATTGTCAACCTCGGGATGTCAGCCTTTGCCGTAGGCTACGGCCTCGCCCACCGGTAAAAGCGTCTTCCCAGATACGGACTTCACAAGATCGGGCAAGTCCGTGCCTCGTTCAAATTCTGGTTGAGCAATCTGCGCGACAGATTTAGAATGACTGCGCTCCCAGTTACTCCAGAGAAGTCAAATGTTGCGGGCATCGGTTCGCGATCGCCGTTGGAGTTGGGCTGCTGGAAGCATGCGCCAGCCGCCGGGGTTACTAAAGTGTCCATCCGCCCAGGACGCTGGGCATGAATTTCCGGACTCTAGACCGTCCCAGAGTAGTCCATGGATAATCGTATTCATGGATAAGAAGTGGCCATCCTGGCCTGGCCGTTGGTGCGGTCTGGCAGTGCTTGCCTGTATCGCGATGACGGGGTGCGCGGGCGTATCCTCGGGTGGGCAGCAAGCCAATCCCAACCAGAATCCCGGCGCCGGCCAACTCACGGTTGCCCCCGCCGTTTTGGACTTCGGAACTGTGGCAGTGGGGAGCAGCGCCAATCTGACCGCGACGCTGACCGCCGGTACTACCGATATTAATGTCTCGTCCGCCGCCTGGAACGGACAGGGCTATGACGTCAGTGGAATCACGTTTCCGGTTACGGTTTCAGCAGGGAAAAGCATCAACTATACGGTAACCTTCAAGCCGCAGGCAGCGGGCACCAGCCCAGGCGCGATTTCGTTCGTCAACGACGGGGCAACCTCGCCGGTAGCTCAGACTCTGGACGGCAGCGGCGGCCAAGCCGGAGTGCATACGGTTGGGCTCTCCTGGAATCCGAGTATATCCCCAGTAATCGGCTACAACGTTTATCGCGGAACCCAGTCCGGCGGGCCATACGAGTTGCTTACCACCTCTCCGCAGCCGGACAACAACTATACCGACGGCGGAGTATTGACGGGCACTACCTACTACTACGTGGCCACCGCCGTGGATTCGAACCACGTGGAGAGCATCCACTCCAATGAGGCCCAGGCGGTGGTACCGCAATAGGGTTGGCGGCAAGGGTCGCGATGCGGGGCATGGTGCAGCTAATGTTGCGCCGAACTCAGGGACATGGGGCGCTGCTCTCCCTTCCGCAGAACCCATAGCAAAAGAAAGACGATCCCTAGTGCGATAAGAAGGAACACCACGCCACCGTGGTGATGAAGCCTGCCGGTGAGGTAAGCGGGATCAACCTTGGTCCCGAGCATACCAATCACGAAAATACGAAAGCCATTCTTGGCCACAGACAAAGGCACAGCCAGCGCCACGATGAGGAGCTTTCGCCAGAACGAGCGCAACTCCAACTGTGCCAGGACCATGGTCGTGACCACCAGCATGAGGCTGGAACGGATGCTGCTGCATTCCTTTGCAACCTCCAGCGTCAAACCGGGGATGGTGAGGAAGAAACCGTCCTGCGACACGGGGATGCCCACCGCGCTGAACAAAGCCTGAGCCGAAAAGGCTGACCATTGCTGTAAGAAGGCAACAACCCGAGCAAGCACGAAGTCGGGAAACGGCACCAGCCACAGCAAGAAACCCAGCGGGAACAGAAATGCACGCGCCGCCGAAAACCCAAAGCACAGAATAAACGCTCCGGCCACCCATACCACCAGGGCGAGCATGGCCAATGCCAGTTGCTCGTCGGGCTGAACTCCAGATGCCCATTTCGCCAAAGCAGCGATTGACGCAGCCAACAGGCAGAACGCAACCCCCCAAAGCGACCCTGATGTTGCCGCGAACTTGAACACCTGCCGGTCCAGAAACATCAGCGCCGCGCAGATCGGGATAATAAGGAGTATGTGGGTATATTCCTCCCGGCTTACGGCCAGAGAGAAAGTGGCGGCCAGGGGCCGCCACTCTACCAGCAAGGAAAGGCCGCACAACAAAGCAAAACGTAACGGAGCGGGCAAACTTGTCATCGCGGGGGCATCACCACTTTGATCTCGTTCGAGGGGCCGCTCTCCACTCCTTTGGCTGTCACTCCGCGGATCACGTAGAAATAAGTCTTTCCTGCTTCTGCTTCCTTATCAACGTAGGTTGTCGACGTCCAGAGCTTGGAGTTCAGGCGCTCCGGTTTGGGATCGTGCAACACCGAACTGCGGTATATGTTGTAGCCAACGACGGCATCGCGAGGCAACTTTGTGGCTGCCGTACTCGGATGCCATGAAAGCTTGACGCTATGTTTATGTGCCTCGGCCGCGGGATGGTCAGAACCCCGTTCGGCGGTGCCATGCCCGCCCGGCGCTGGCGCCTGACCGACGGCCGGAAAAGCGAAACCCAATCCCAAAATGGCGAGCAACCACAGGCTTCGCAGATTGATCGGTTTGAGCATGCGGCGCATCCGGACCACGAACCTGGTTGGCTAACCAAATCATAAGACGATTGTCTGGCCAGTACCAGCAGATGTGGCCGGGGCAGAATACGAACCGTTAAGGTACAGTCAAGACCGTCGCTGCACTCGTTGGCATGCGCCGCCACAAGAGGATCAATAAGAAAGTGCTCGCTTGCGCAGGCTGGTCAGAAGCCAGTACCATAGCGCCACTCCTAATGAGCGAGGCCATCTGATGAAGCGCTGGATTGCGTTTGCCGCACTACTACTATCGTGTTCATTTCTGGCAGGAAATGGCCTTGCACAGGTCAACCAGGCCGTTATCGGAGGCATGAAGTGGCGGCAGGTTGGGCCGTTTCGCGGGGGCCGTGTGCTCGCCGTCGCCGGGGTTCCCGGCGATCCTAGTACCTATTACTTCGGCGCGGTCGCGGGCGGAATTTTCAAGAGCACTGATGGTGGCCTCACTTGGATTCCAACTTTCGACCACCAGAGCGTCTCCTCGATCGGCGCCATTGCGGTCGCGGAGTCCGATCCCAACATTCTTTATGCAGGGAGCGGGGAAGCTTGCCTGCGCGGCAATATTTCGTATGGCGACGGCGTTTACAAATCGACTGACGCGGGCCTCACCTGGAAGAACGTAGGCCTCAAGGATTCGCGCCATATCGGCGCGGTTATCATCGATCCCCGCAATCCCGATATCGCACTCGTGGCCGCCCTCGGGCACGCCTGGGGACCGAATGCAGAGCGAGGAGTGTTCCGCACCGCCGATGGGGGCAAGACCTGGCAGAAAGTCTTGTACAAGGACGACGATACCGGCGCGATCGATGTTGTCTTCGATCCCCACAATTCCAGCGTGGTGTATGCGGCGCTGTGGCAGGTGCGCCGCCAACCCTGGTATTTCAACAGCGGCGGCCCGGGCAGCGGCCTATACAAGTCGGTAGATGGCGGACTGACGTGGAAACAACTACAGGGCAACGGCCTGCCGGAAGGCATTCTGGGGCGCATCGGAATTGCCGTCTCCGGGGCAGACTCCAATCGTGTATATGCGCTGATCGAGGCCAGGCAAGGCGGGTTGTTTCGTTCCGATGATGCCGGCAACTCATGGACCCGGGTGAACGACGATGAACGGTACCGGCAACGCGCCTGGTACTTCACTCACGTGTTTGCCGATCCCAGACAAGTGGACACGGTGTACGTGCTGAACACGGGGGCGTTCCGCTCCAATGATGGCGGCAAGACCTTCGATCTGCTGCCGGCGCCGCATGGCGATCATCATGGCCTGTGGATCGATCCCACTGACCCGCAGCGCTTGATCAACAGCAACGATGGCGGGGTCACGATTTCGGTGGACGGCGGTAAGACATGGAGCGAGCAGAATAACCAGCCGACCGCGCAGTTCTACCACGTCGCCGTGGATAATCACTGGCCCTACCGGCTTTATGGCGCGCAGCAGGACAACTCAACCGTAGCCATTGCCAGTCAGAGCGACAATGGAGTGATCGCGCGCCAGGACTGGTACGAAGTCGGCGGCGGCGAGAGTGGATCCATCTCGCCTGACCCGCGCGATCCGGAAATTGTGTACGCCGGATCGGATAGCTCGCAGATCACGCGTTACGATCACCGTACCAACCAGCTTGAGGACGTGTCTCCCTATCCGCTGGACACTTCGGGCAATGGCGCGGATGCCCTCAAGTACCGTTTTCAATGGACCGAACCGGTGTTTGTATCCGCCTACGATTCCAATGTGATTTACACCGCGGCACAGTATGTGCTCAAGAGCACCGACCGGGGCCACAGTTGGAACGCGATCAGTCCCGATCTCACACGCAACGACAAGAGCAAGCAAAAGCCGTCGGGCGGCGATATCACGCTCGACATCACCAGCGTCGAGTACTACGACACTGTTTTCGCGCTCGCCGAGTCGCCGCTGCAAAAGGGCATGCTTTGGGCTGGAACCGACGACGGCTTGATCCATCTCACCCGTGACGATGGCAAGCATTGGGAAAATGTTACTCCTAAGAACATGCCGGAGTGGAGCATGGTCAGTATCATCGAAGCCTCGCCCCACGATGCCGGCACGGCGTATGCGGCCATCGACCGCCACAAACTCGACGATTTCAATCCCTTCATCTATAAGACTCACGACTTCGGCAAGACCTGGACGCTCATCAACAGTGGCATTCCCGCTGGCGCTTACGTGCGCTCGGTACGCGAAGATCCAAAGCTGAAGGGCTTGCTCTACGCCGGCACGGAAACCGGAGTCTATTTCTCCCTTGACGACGGCGCGCACTGGCAATCGCTACAGTTCAACCTGCCGACCACTCCGATTCACGACCTGGTGGTGAAAGACGACGATCTCGTGGTCGCCACGCATGGCCGCTCCTTCTGGATTCTCGACGACCTGAGCCCGCTGCGACAGGCACGCTCCGCCATCGCATCCGGCGACTTCCACCTCTACCAGCCGGCGACCGCGGTGCGCTTACACTTTCCGGATAGCGTTGACCGCAGGCGTCCCGTCGGAGACAACCCTCCCAAGGGCGCCATCCTTTATTACTACCTGAAAGCCAAACCGGTGGACAAAGAAGAGATCATGATTGAGATCGTCGACGCCCAGGGCAAGCATGTGCGCCGCTTGTCAAACATCAAGGAAGGCAACCAGGAACAAGAACAGGAACTGGCGCCGGAGTGGCCTGACCAGGAAAAAGATGCAGACCTGCTTCCGGCGGATGTGGGCGTGAACCGCTTCGCATGGGACTTCCGTTCCGATCCCCCGGCGCAGATTCCGGGCGCGTTCTACGAGGGGAAACCGCCGCGCGGCCCTGTAGTGCTTCCCGGCGCCTATCAGGTGAAGCTCACAGTCAAGGGCAGGACCGAGAGTGCGCCGCTGAATGTGATCATCGATCCGCGCATTCAGAACCAAGTAACTGCCGCCGACTTGCAGAAGCAAATCGAGTTGGCTGAAAACGTGAAGCAGGACATCGATGCGCTGCACCGCGCCGTCAACCAGATTCGGGAATTGCGCGCCAACTTGCAGACCATCGAGAAGTGGGCGGCGGCGGGCTCTCCTAATAACGAAGTTGTCGCCGCCGCGAAGGGCCTGGACCAGAAAATGTCGCCGGTCGAAGCCAGCCTGATGCAAGTGAAAATGAAAAGCTCGGAGGGAAACCTGCGGTATCCCAACATGCTGAATGAGCAGTACGCCACCTTCAGCGACCAGATCCAAAGCGTAGATCAAGCACCCACAGCGCAGCAGTTGCTGGTTTATGACGACCTGCACGAACGCTTGACCGCGCAACTGGCGAAGTGGCAGCAGATCCAAACCGCTGACGTACCGGCCCTGAACGACCTGATGCGCAAGAACGGAGTGCCGACGCTGTCGGTGGGCAGCCAGGGGGAGTAGCGGGAAGTCAATGCGTCGGCATGGACGTGCCGGGTTCCCATTTTCTCGGCGGTTCGACAAACGTGGACCTGGCGCGGAGGACCACGTTAGTTCGTTTGCGCTACGCGGAACCCTTCGAACTGGGCTCAGGGCAAGCTCTGCAGCACTCCGGGCATGTACAATCAATTGTTGCTTTTTAGAGATCTAAAGGAGATTCCCCGGTGAAACTCGCCCTAAGCGTACTCGCACTCACATTGCTTGTTACCGCCGCTTCTGCCCAGACGTTCAGCGTTTTCTACACCTTCAATTTTAAGGGCGGCAGCGCTCCAAACGGAGGCCTCATCCTGGATTCCGCAGGCAATTTCTACGGCACAACCCAATTTGGAGGATCGTTCAACCGGGGGATCGTTTTCAAACTGGACTCCCAGGGGCAAGAGACTGTGCTCTATTCCTTTACTGGCTCAACCGACGGAGGCATCCCGATTGGCAGGTTAATTGGGGATGGCGAGGGCAATCTCTACGGAATCACTTCTTTGGGTGGTGACGCCGCGTGCAGTTGCGGCACCGTCTTCGAATTGACGAAGACTGGATCGTTGCAGGTACTGCACGCCTTCCTGGGCGGCACGGACGGCGCGCAGAATCAGGGCCAGGCTGAACTTGGATTGGTCATGATCAAGGGCGATCTCTATGGCAGCGCCAGCTTTGGCGGCATCTCCGCCTGCGACGGCGGCCTGGGGTGCGGCGTTCTTTTTAAGGTCACGCCAGCTGGGGTAGAAACGGTGCTGTATAGATTTACCGGACAGGCCGACGGAGCGTTTCCTCAAGATCTCATCAAGGATGAGGCGGGCAACATCTACAGCTCGACTGGCGGCAGCTACGCACATGGCAATGGGGGAACTCTCTTCAAACTGGACACGACCGGCACCCTGACGACACTGTACACATTTCCTGGAGGCGCGCAGGGCACTTCTCCGCGATGGCGTCTGCTGCGGACTGGAAAAGGGGCCTTCTATGGCGTCACTCAGTTCGGGGGTAATACCGGCACCTGCGCGCTTGGGACCGCCGGATGTGGCGTTGCCTTCTCGGTGAACGCCCAAGGTACGGAGCGCGTCTTACACACGTTTGGCGAAAAGGCGGGCGATGGAGCGGAGCCCTCCGCCGGCCTCTTCGATGCTGCCGGCAACGGGTACGCCACGACCTTCTATGGCGGAACCGTGAACGCAACTTGCACTTTTGGTTGCGGTGTCGTGGCTCGAGCAGCCGGCGGAAAATATTCCGTGATCTACCGCTTTACCGGCGCAGCCGACGGATTCAATCCATCTGGAAGCCTGGCCACGGACAGCTCGGGCAACATCTACGGCGCCACTCTTAACGGCGGCAGCAGCGGAAACGGCGTAATTTATAAGATCACTCCGTGATTCGGACGGGTAGGCTGCCCCAGCTTTGGGTTTTCGCTGTGAGCGTCTTACCTAGCCTGGGGCAACCTCAGTTTGATGGATGATTGATTAGGAAAACCAAAACTGGGCCAGCCCCCGCCAGAACGAAGCGCCCGATCCGTGATTGAATACGGTTGGCATCGGATTGCCTGTAATCCGACTAGTTTCTTGCACCATTACTTAGGTGCAAGCTCAAAAACAACGCCTTGATTAAAAGCTCCGCCCTGGGAAGTTGTGCTGTAGACCTTGCCCGCATGGTACTCGAGGTTGCCCGTGGGCGCTTGACCGTCGGCACAATTTGGCTGTGAGCAAAAGTCATAAATCGCAGAGAGTTTTCCGGTCTTGCTTACCTCGTAGATACTGCCGCCGCCGTTTTGGCCTCCCTTCCAGGCCGTCCCATAGATGTTACGGCACGACCCAGTGGGGTGGTACGGCTAACCTGGGCGTGATCTTTCAGATCACACCTTGAGCCGGCCTGTGCGTTTCCGGTGTCGTGAGCAGTGTTCAGGTCGCAACATCAGAAAATTACTTCGCGATATTCCGGCAAAGCGTAACTCGTATCATCGGTTCGATTCCTGGCTCCGCAGCTTTAGCGTGAAAATGGAACGATTAAAATGAGCCTACAGCAGTCAATGAGGGCAATGGTTATTTATCGAAACCTGGGGTGAGTCGGCCTGGAACCGTCAGTTATAGACCTGAAACGTCTGCTTACCTATTAACAATGTGCCGAGAAACGAGCGCCGCAACAGCGTACCCTCCTCCGTAACTCGGAATTGTGGCCAAGAGTTGGATCAGGGCCGTTGGTTTAAGCAAGTTTGAGCGTATCGCAACTATTGCGATCGCAGCATAGCCTAGGAAACCGATCGCAATGACGCACCCAGCGTTCGGGACGAGCGCTCCCGCTAATGCTCCGAGCCACAAACCTGACGATCCGATCAGAATGGCGATCGGCCCCCTGTTCCATGCTCGAGCAGAAGCCCGGATGTAATCCTTCGTGACGTCTGCTTCGGTATGCTCCCCTTCCTGACCGTCATAGGTCTTGACCACGCTAAACGGAATACCAAGTCTCTGGAGGTTCGTCGCAGCGGTTTTGAGGTTCAGGTACACGGCAGACTCCAGTAACTGATGCCTTGTTCCATTTGGCTCGACAGCCCAGAGGGTTCTGTTAAGTACCTGCGCGTGGTCTCCAGTAAAGTAGCGATCACCCGTTTCGATGTGATATTCCAACCGGCTACCTATTGGAAACGGAGCTTCAGCCGCCTTATACCCGATTGATCGCATTCTTCGATCTGGTACCAATATAGCTCTCCCATCGCGCAATTCCAGGAAGGCCACCCGCCGCCAATGATCTGGGCCGGGGCGACTGCTCTTCCAATACCACCATCCCGCAAACAATGTGACGATACAGGCAAGAGTGATCGCGGTGATTCGTGGCATCAGGATGAGGCCGATAATGAGAGAAAAAAACGTCAACGCAAAAGACGTAACGATAAGGATGAGCACTGCAAAGGAAGGCATGTCTCTGTTGAGTGCCGCCCGTGTGACAGGTTGAGCGTTCGAGTCACCCATCAGCGTGTCTTGTTCCTCCCCAAAATGGCGCGCACGCTCAACAATGTACGCCGAAGCCGAGCGGAGCTCTATGACTTTTTGCAAACAGCCGTTGGCACTTATTAACCAAACCCGCGGCCATGGGTAAGGCCCTTACGGGTGTCCTGTGCACCGTGATTGTTTTGCTTCTCTTGGCGCCTTCTGCTGGAGTTGCCATGACGATGAGCTACTTGAACAATCAGTTGAGTCAGAACATGGAGCAGGCATACCAGTAATAGACTCTGTCTGATGCCGGCCTCCTGGTTTTACTTCCAAACCCGATCAGAAACTGATGCTCTCAGACACCGAGATACAATTTAGTGCATCCAGTCCTCAGAACGACAATTTCAAGGCAAGCTGTACAATGCGCGGACTGGAACTAAAGCTCAGGACCTTCCCAAATTCGGGGTTACTAATGTCGCTGACAGGATTATCTCGATTCGGGTGATTCAGCAAATTGAAGAAGTCAGCCCGGAAGGCCAAGCTCTTCACCTCACCCAGGGCAAACTGTTTGCCGATAGAGAAATCGATATTCCACTGCGCTGGTCCGCGCAGAACATTGCGTCCCACGTTGCCGATATCGGTGCCCTCATCGCCCGCCAATGCCGTCGGATCATGTGCGCTCGGTATCGGCTGATTGGGTTGCACAATAGCTTCCGTGAAGGCTGAAGGATTGAAATAGCAGCCGGGTGGGATGTTGCTCAACGCAGTGACGCGGCTTGCGCCGGGCGCCCAGTTGGGGCGGGCGCCGCCGAAGAGTCCGTAAAGCGAAGCCCCGGCGGGATCGAAGACATCCACCGGCAAACCCGACATTGCGGTCACGATCCCGGTGAGCTGCCAATTCGCGACCAACAATCTGTCGAACTTGGCATGGCGAGCGAACCCAGGCTGTGGCAGGTCCCAAACCCAGTTGAATACGAAATAGTGGGTGCGGTCGAAGTCCGACAGCCCACGGTTGGTGCGCGCGCCCAACTGATTCCCCCATACATTGCCGGTGTCGAGCCCGCCGCTGCGATCCAGCGAGCCATCGCTGTTTGTGCCTCCGCCGGGATTGGAGGTGTCGTCAATCGATCGTGAAAAGGTATAGGACGCCGAGAGCTGCAAACCGCCGGCAAGGTGCCGCTTGAACGTCGTCTGAAGGGAGTGGTAGGTGGATTGTGCGGTGGATTCATTGAGACTGAAACCCGCCGTGTCTACTCCCTGCATCGGCGCGCGGAGAGCGGCGTTCTCAATGGTGTTGCTGGTGATTACCTGGCCGTTCACCGCGTTCACGATGGGATGGTCCAGGCTCGCGATCTGAGCCTGGTTCACATTGACGGAGCGGTACAGCTTCACGCCCCGCGAGCCGACGTAACCGATCTGTAAGGTGGTATTCCGTGCCAGTTCGTATTGCACGCTGGCGTTGAATTGCTGCACGTATGGAGTGCGGGCGTTCCGATCGATCACTTCTGCGCTCACTACACTGCCGGGTTGAATCAGGGGAAAGTTGCTGTCCGGCGGCGCAGAGGCAAATGGGTTAGCAAAGGGCAGCCCCGAGGTGTCGGAAACCAGGAAGAATGGCGGGGCGAAATATTGCAGGCCGAGATAAATGAAGGACGGCCGTGAATAATAGATGCCGTATCCGCCGCGGACCGCCAGTCGCCCCGAGGCTAGCGGGGACCAGGCCAGGCTAATCCGCGGCCCGAAGTTGTTGGGGTCGATACTCTTTACAATGCTTTTGCCGACCCGGGTCACGCCCGGCAAGCGGTATTGCGGGAGAGCGTTTCCGGCTTCGATGATACCCGCTGCCGGCGGACCCACTGGATTTCCGTTGCCGTCCACTTCCATGCGCGGGCGATAGAGCGCGGGGTCGAACCCACCGATACGGCCTTGCGAATCATAGGGCGGTAAATCCAGCTCGTACCGCAAACCCAGATTGACCGTGAGCTTTGGCGAAATCTTCCAATCATCTTGAATAAAAAGATGGTAATCGGTGGTAATGGTGTCGCGGTCCGGCAGCTCGGTACCGAGGTGTGCAAAACCGCTGGTTAAGGGATTGAGAAACTGCGACGGACCGGTGTTTCCAATCAGAAAGTCGTTGAAAGTCGGGAAGTCTATTTCACCGTAGGAAAAGATGCCAACTTTGGTTTGCCAGGCGGAGTGGCGGAGTTCGCCGCCTATGCGAAGAGTGTGTTCTCGCCGCTGCAATGAGAGGACATCACTCAAGGAAAACGAAGGCACGTTGCCCCGATAGGTAATGTCTGAAGTTCCGATGGACGCGCCACCCTGATCGCGAGCCAGCAGAATCAATGGCAAGCCTTGAAATTGGTCTGCGGTCGAGCGTTGAATTCCAATTGAGGAGTCGTCCAGTGATTCCTGCGGAACTTCGTCGTGGCGGATGAAACTATAACCAAAGCGCACTTCATTGACCGTGGTGGGGCCGAAGGTATGCACCTCCTGGATTGAGAGCACATAGTTCGCGATATCGAGGTGTGTGCCGAAACCGGGCAGGGTGGCCGGTGTGCCAAAGTTCGATCCACCAAGCGCGGTGAAAAGCGGAGCGTCGGCAAAGAAAAACCTCGCTGCGACTGAGTCGCGTTCGCCGATGCGATAGTCCAGGTTGGTGTTGAATTGCTCTTCGTGATAAGTCGAAAGCGCTGTGCCGGTGACCAGACCATCGCCACTTTGGGGTGTGGGAATCAAGAATTGGCCGTTGGGAAGTTTCGCGTTCAGCAGCTTCAGAGAGATGGGATCGATGGTGGGCACGCCGAAAATGGCTTTCAGAGTAGCAGTCGAGCGGTCGTCAGTCAGGCCCGGAGCGATCAGCACGCTCTTGTACACGCTTTGATCGGTGGCCCCGTTGGCTTCTCGCGCGCCCTGGTACGAAACGAAGAAAAATGCTTTGTCTTTGCGCACCGGGCCACCCAGCGTCGCGCCGTAGACGTTGCGCCTCATCTGGGGTCGGCCATCGCCTGCGGCTTTCAGGTTTGGATCGTTAGCATTGAGGGCCTCGTTGCGAAAGTATTCGTATGCGCTCCCATGGAAAGCGTTGCTGCCGCTCTTGGTCACGACTTGCACGCTGCCGCCGGCGCCCCGAACCGTGGCGTCGTACATGGAAGTTGCCACGTTGACCTCGCTGACGCTTTCTGGCGCGGGGACGGCAACGTCGGCGAAATCATGCACGGTAATGTCGCTGGTATCAACTCCGTTGATCTGGTAACCGTTCTGCGTCACTCGCGAACCGTTTACCGACACATTGGGGCTGTTGCGGCCAATGGCATTGTTGTTGGTGAGCGGAGCCGTGACTCCCGGCGCCAGCGTCAGTAACTGGAGGAAGTTGCGGGTGGGGAGGGGCAGTGTTTCCAAGCGCTCGGAGCCGAGCGTGGTTGACAACTCCGCACTGTCACTGCGAACCGGCGGCGGTGCATCGCTCACGGTCACTTCGAGAGTGCCTTGGGCAATCTGCAAAGTTGCGTTGATGGTCGTGGTTTCAGCCAGGCCTACTGCCACCTCACGAAATGTGGCCGGCCTGAATCCAGATGCGTGGATGTGAACGTCGTAGAGTCCGGGAGGGAGTTGGACCACGGAATAATTTCCCGAGATGTCAGCGAGAGCGGAATGTTTGTCGCCGGTGGCAGGATTCTCGATTACCACCTCCGCCCCCGCGATGACCGCACCCTGTAAGTCGGTCACCGTACCGGTGACACGGCCACTCGTCAGCGTCTGCGCATTCGCGGCGACCAGGTACAACACGCATATGCAGGCACTGACGGCGCGCACTAGTTTCGAAGGGGCGTTCATGGCGACCGGGCTGATGAATGCCGGATACTTCATCAGCACTATAGGCAATGTTGCAGTGGTCTACAACCATAGACTTCGCCACTTAGACCTGCACGAAGCTGGGGTCTAGTTCGGCAGGCCGACGCGGCGCAGCAGGGTACCGGCATGGACCAGATACGGACCCAACACAAGGATGCTATCCCCCCACTGTCACTGCCGTGATCGGGACTATCCTACGGGTTCCGCCCGCGAAGGCCGCTGAGACCGCACCCGGCCTGGACGAGGGTCTCCCGTCGTTAATAACCTCAGCTGGCGCCGCCAACCGATAGCCCTCTGGGGAATGGTCTCGATGATCCGCGATTCGCGAGCGTCGTATTCAACCCGCGCCGCAACTCGGAAATCGAGCAGGTGAGTACATCTTAAGAGGCAACGATGTCCTGCCAAACGGTGTTGAAGAGAGTCTTTTTGGATACAGGCTCGCCAGGCTGGGCCGCGAGACACACCAGCACTTCCATCACCTTCGGCTCCAGACGGACGCTGGCACCACCGGAAGAAATGGCGTTCAGGCTGGGCTGGACCAGCCAAGAGCCGACTCGGAAGTCGCCATCCACAATCCCCCCAGGCGAAAACGGCCCATCATAGCTCGGGTTAAATGTAGTTCCTACATCCCTCAAGCAAACCTCAACGAAGGATCAGCTATTCCTCAGGACTCTACTTCATTCCCAGCATAGATTCCTGCTGCGACGGCCGGGGTCTGCTGAGGACCCGCCTGCTCGAATGCGGACCACAATTTCCAGCGGAGGTTAAAGTATGAAGCACAGAATCATAAGCTTGCGGGCGGTCTCCATCCTTGTAGCCACACTCACCATAGCGGTTTCGATGCCTGCTTTCTCCCAGGCCCAAACCGTTTCTGCTCAACCCGCCAGCGGAGTGGTCAAGAGCGGCGCCAACCCCTTGCAAGTCGCGCTATTGCGATGGTACCCAGCGAACCTGGCCACGACTATCGCTGTAGGAGCAGCTCCCCAATGTTTGGCCTTCGACGGGGAGAACATGTGGGTGGTGAACAGCGGCAGCAACGCTGTGACCGAAATACAGGCAGGCACCGGCAAGGTGCTCGGCACGTTCGCCGTGGGCCCCAACCCCTATGGGGCAGCCTTTGACGGCGCCAACATCTGGGTAACAAACGCAGGCAGTAACAACGTGACCAAGTTGCAAGCGAGCGATGGCGCCACGCTCGGGACTTTCACAGTGGGAACGGTACCCACCGGCATCGCCTTTGACGGCGCGAACATCTGGGTGACGAATCAGGGCGACAACAGCGTAACCGTCCTGCGCGCGAGCACCGGCCAGGTACTCGGAACCATAGCCGTCGGTGCCCAGCCGGATGCTGTGTTCTTTGACGGAGCTCACGTCTGGGTGGCGAATACCGGCAGCAATTCCGTCATCAAGCTGAGCGCCACCGGCAAGATCCTCGGGACTTTCGCGGTGGGAACCTTTCCCGGCGCCTTTGCCTTTGACGGGGAAAACATCTGGGTGGCCAACCTTGGCAGCAACACCGTGACCAAGTTGCAAGCGAGCACCGGCGATGTGCTCGCGACTATCTCCACCGGAACGACTCCGGTTGCCGTGGCGTTTGACGGCGCGAACATCTGGGTAACCAACGCAGGCAGCAAGAACGTAGTGAAGCTGCAGGCAAGCAGCGGCAAAGTACTCGGGACCTTTGCCGGCAAGAACTTTCCCAACTTCGTGGCCTTCGACGGAGCCAACATGTGGGTAAGCAATTTCATCGACAACACGGTCTCGAAGTTCTAGGTCGCACGGCAGGGCGGTTAGGCGATTGGTTCCCGCCGGCACGCGGCGAGCCCGGTTTCCATAACCGTCCGTGCAGTTCGGAGCTTCTTATGGTGCGGACTCTATCCCTACTTATTGCAGTATTGTTTCTGCTTGCCGATCCAGAGACGGCAGTGGCCCAGTTACGGAGAGTGGCGGCGCCCACACCAACCGGGGCCAACCCGGTCGGGACCCTCTCCCTGCGCCTGGTGGACTCGGCCCGGAGCGATCCGTTCCATTTCATCGGCGGCAAGCGTGAGTTGCTGGTTCGGTTCTGGTATCCCGCCGCTCCAGCGCAAGCCTGCCGGTTGGCCGACTACGCGTCGCCGAAAGTCTGGACTTACCTCTCCCAAACCTCTGGCATTCCGCTACCTGCGGTGACCACAAACAGTTGTCTGGGGCCGCCCATCGCGGGAGGGGTGCATCCCGTGATTCTTTTCACTCATGGCTACACCGGGATGCTGACAGACTCCACCTTCATTTTTGAGGATCTCGCCAGCCGAGGATACGTTGTCGCCTCCATGGGACACACCTACGAGACCACCGCCGTAGAGTTTCCAGACGGCCAGGTGATTACTTCTGTT
This sequence comes from Terriglobales bacterium, assembly GCA_050745985.1. Classification (GTDB taxonomy): domain Bacteria; phylum Acidobacteriota; class Terriglobia; order Terriglobales; family Acidobacteriaceae; genus JABCZH01. The sequence continues at coordinate 76,103 of JBOGLG010000010.1, forward strand.
TTCGGCAGCTACCTGGCACCAGGCACGTTGCGGGTGGACCATTCGTCTCTGCGACTCGCTCGCTCCGTTCGCCTGGCGGACGCCAGATTTGTACTCGACGAACTGCAACGACTCAACACAGCAAAGGACAGCGCGTTCGCAGGCAGGCTGGACCTTTCCCGCGTTGGTGTTATGGGCCACTCACTGGGGGGTGAGATAGCTGTCACCAGTCTGGAGCGTGACCTGCGCCTTCGAGCAGCGGTCTCGCTCGATGGGGCAATCTCACCTGCAACCACCGCCGGAACCAGCAAGCCCGTTCTACTGGTGTCCGCGGGACGCGAACAATGGAGCCTGGAGGAATGCCAACTGTGGAACTCCCTTCGTGGACGTCGATTGGCGATAAAACTCAAGGGCGCGGATCACTTCACCCCGTCGGATGCAGTCTGGCTTTTCCACTCGGTGCCAGGAATGGCCGCAGCGGTCGGCAGTATGGGCCGGGAGACAACTATCGCCGCGCTACGAAACTACATCGCCGCGTTCTTTGACGCCAATCTTCGGGGCGAGCCGTCGAGCCCCCTGCTTAGCGGCACGTCGCCCAACATCCCGGATGCAATCGTTACCACACAGCCGCAAGAACTTTGCGGCAGCAAAACCATTACGGCAACGGGAGGACTCCAATGATATGGACCAGCCTGCGCAATCTTCTGGCCAACTTTCGCCGCAACAAACCTGACACCGTCGCCGAGAAGCGGAGAACCCTAGGGGGCGGGTGTCGTTGCGTGGCGCTTGCATTGATTGTAGTTGGAGGGATGAACAAGAGTTGCTGCCCTGGCGGTGGCGGGTTCTGTCCGCCTCCAAAGTTTGACTTCGCAGTGTTCACACCCAGCAGTTTGACCTTCGCTCCTCAGGTTGTGGACCCTGCGGGCGCCGGGAGCGCATCTCAGAGCATTACCCTCACCGCCACGGGTTCGGGGACGTCCTTATCCATCAGTGGCATTACCGCCACCGCCGGTTATTCTCAGACCAACGATTGTCCGGCTTCACTGGCGACCGGCACGAACTGCACCATTCACGTGAGCTTCGCTCCCAATGCAGTCGGCGTCATCCAGGGGCTCGTCGGCGTGAATGGAAACAGCGGAGTGACTCTTACCGGAGCCGGCATCACGCCGGTGAGCTTCTCCCCGTCCAGTTTGGATTTCGGGACCGTAGATCCGGGAACCACCAGCGCCCCACAAACCCTAACCTTGACTAACAACCAGGGCGCGGCTCTGGCGATCAACAGCATCTCGACCAGCGGCAACTATTCTCAGACCAATAACTGTCCCGCCTCGCTGGCCGCCCGCCAGAGTTGCGCCATCCAGGCCAGCTTCGCGCCCACCGTGTCGGGGGTGGTGCCCGGGGCAATCACAGTCGTCACCGACGCCTCACCGGGAACACAACCCGTAAGCCTCACTGCGACAGGCTCTGGGTCGATCGTACCCAATTTGTCATTCTCCACTGCGGCTTTGCTTTTTGCTGATCAAGAGGCGGGCACCAGCAGTGCCGCGCAACCTGTGACTCTGACCAATACCAGCGGCTCTTCCAGCCTGACCATCATCAGTGTCAACTCCTCCGGCCCTAACTACCTGGAGAACGATACTTGCTCGGGCCAGGTGCTCCCACCCAGCGGGACTTGCACCATTAACGTCAGCTTTGGACCCACGGCAAATCTCGCACCGATGAATTATGCGGGCGCGATTACGGTCAGCAATAGCGACAGCACCAGCCCCAATGTTTTTGGATTATCCGGAAAAGGAGTTGCTCCAGTCACCAGTTCTCCGCAGAACGTGGATTTCGGTACGGTTTCCTCCGGGTCTCAGCCAACCCAGACGGTTACGATCACCAACAATCACAGCGTCGCCGAAGACGTTACGCTTGACGTCCCGGACGTCATCAGTGTCAACAACAGCTGTCCCAACAGCCTTCCGGCGGGGGCACAATGTACGGCCGATCTTCAGTACGTAGGCGGTGTGAGTTCCGTCAAGGTGCCGTTGGTGGTCACCGCTTCCAGCGGCGGGTTCCTCAACCCAGTTGTCACAAATGTGTCCGCATGTGGCACCCAGTTGCAGTGGACGCCATTGACCTTCAATTTCGGAAGCGTCGCCGTGGGAACTCCGAGCGATCCTCAAACCGCCATCATCACCAACGCGGCGGACATCTTTCTTCTGGCGAACATCACTGACGTATCCGTGGCGGGCACGGACTCTGGAGATTTTTCCATTGCCGGCAACACTTGTGGTCCATACCTGGCGCCGAGACAGTCCTGCCTGGTCACGACCGTGTTCACACCGAAGAGCTCTGGCACGCGATCAGCTGCCCTCAGCATGAGTGACAACGCCAATTGCAGCCCCCAACCGATCAGTCTTTCCGGGGGTTCGGCCGCTGGACCGTTCACCCTCACCGCAAACACGATTGGAACCGGCACCGGGACGATTACCAGCGACGTGGCCGGAATCACTTGTGGCAGCAACGGAACTGCCTGCTCTGCGTCCTTTGCCAGCGGAAGTCCGGTCACGCTGACGGCCACACCTGACACCGGAATCAAATTCGTGGGATGGGTCGGCGCCTGTTCCGGAATCGGTTCCTGCGTGCTGGACATGACGGCTGACAGGCAGGTCATGGCGGTTTTCGGTTCGAACCCGCTTCTGAACGTCAGCGTAATGCCTGTAGACAACGGGGCCGGAACCGTCACCAGCAGTCCCGCCGGCATCAACTGCGGGAGCGGTTGCTCGGCGGAGTTCGCCCCGGAGACGGAAGTTACGCTCACGCCGCATCCCGCTGCCGGCTCGATTTTCGCGGGTTGGGAGAATGGATGCGGCGGCACCGGGACGTGCACGGTCACCATGCTCTCCATCCACATTGTCGACGCTCAGTTCGGAGCCCCTGCCTTTTCTGTTGCTGCGACGGCCCCAACCCCCGCCGCCGTGAACGCCGGAGAGTCGGCAACATCGACGGTCACGGTTACTTCCGCGTTTGGTTTCAATAGCGCGGTCTCTATTGCTTGCTCGGTACAGCCGGAAGTAGCACTCGGCCCCACGTGTTCGATCGACAGCATCACTCCACCCGCTAACGGCACCGCGAGCGGAGTATTGACTATCGGTACCAAGGCACCCATACGCGCTCTAGCGCCCCCGGTTGACCGCCACTCCGCCATCTTCTATGTCGCTTGGCTTGCATGTTTTGGATTTGTGGGTATCGCGGCCGGCAGTTGCTCCTCGAACAGAAGGACTCTTACTGTCTTGCTGCTATACGGTGTGTTGCTCGGCGGACTTCTTCTGCAGGCAGCCTGCGGTGGAGGTAGCGCCATCGTCTCAAGTGACGGCAATCCCGGCACCCCGCCAGGAAGTTACACCATCAGCGTCACCGGGTCGTCGGGTTCGCTGCAAAGTGCAGGCCAAGTGACGCTGACGGTGCAGTGATCGGCTGCGCCGGGGATAACGCCCAACATGGCGTGCACTCTAGTCGGAGAGTCCGACGCGGCGAAGCAGTGCCTTGAACCTGGGATCAGAGCGCAGCGGATCCCACACCTTGTCGCGTTTGAGGTAAATAATCATCCAGTGCCGCTGTTCGACGGCCTTGTCCAGCCAGACGAATGCGCGATCCTTGTTTCCCAGGCTGGAATAGGTGAAAGCCATTGCAAGCAAAGGCAAGTCATCATGGCTCTTGGCATATTCCTCTCCTGCGCGCATCCACTCTTCCAAGGCGTATCTGGAGCCGCCTCTTGCGTCCGCGCGCCTCAGCAGATTGGCAAAATCGTGCCACCCGTATAATGTGAGGCAGCGCTCGTACATTTCGACCGATTCTTTGAACCGTCCGGCGATGGCATAATTTTTCCCCATGACGCCGAGTGAGAATGGATCGTTGGGGGCTTTTTCTTCGACAGCTTGCCTTTGCTCCTCTAATGTGCGTCCTACCCGTTGTTGGCCGGCATCAGCCTGATAATCGTGCGCGGGGTTGAGTGACTGCGCCAGTTCGCGCTCTCGCCTGGCATCGTTGTTATCCGCGTTATTGACGAGCCCACCTTCTACGTTGTCCAGGTAGTCGGCATACTGGTCATGAGCGTCAGCGGAGTTGGGATTCAGTTCAATTGCCCTCTTGTACTGACGCTCTGCTCCAGCCCAATCGTATTCGTACTGCATCAACACTCGGGCGAGTGCCAGACGCGCAGCCTCGTTGGTTTCATCGAGCTCCAGCGCCTTCGTCAGGGCAGCTTTAGCCTTCGGTAAATAATCGAGGTGCGGGATGTCCGCGGCGTCGGTCACGTCATAATAGGCCACGTACGCCGGCAGATAATTGGGGTCGTTCTGTAGCGAACGGTCGAGATAGAAAACCGCTTTCGCCATCTCTTGGCGGATGGTCGGGCTCTTATCCTTGCAGTACGCAAGCTTGTTCACCTGCTCAATGTGGAATCGCGCCTCGAGATATGCGTCCAGCGCTTTCGGATTTACTGGTCGCAAGCTCTTGAGCTTGGCTTGCTCCTCCGGCGTAACACTCACCCGGATTTGGGTTGCAATCTCACTGGCCAGTGCATTTTGCAAGTCGAACACGTCTTTTACTTCCCGTTCGAAAGTGCTCGCCCATAGATGCTGATCCGCGGGCCCATAAATGAGCTGCGCGGACACCCGAACGCGATCCCCCGAGCGTTGCACGGTTCCTTCCACAATTCCATCGACATTCAGCTCGCGCGCGATTTGGGGCAGAGGTTTATCCGGCCGCCCGTATCGCATGATGGTGGTTCGCGAGACCACTTTCAAGGCGCTGATCTGCGCGAGATCGGTGATCAGGGCATCGGTCATGCCCTCGGCAAAAAATTCCTGAGATGGATCGGTTGACAGGCTCTCCAGGGGTAGAACGGCCAGCGAGTGTATAGCCGGACGAGTCTTGTGGGGCCACAGCCAACTTCTCAGGCCGCCCGCATCGAAGGCAAGCAGGAGGGCCAGCACAAGCAGGGCCGTCCCCGAGATCCCTGCCGCGATTTTTGCGCCCCGATGGTTGTTCTCGAAGGATCTGGCGGAGTCGAGTTGCCGCGGTGCCAACCCATTAACCACTTCGACCTGGGCCACCAAGCGGTAGCCACGTTTGGGGATGGTCTGAATAACCCGTGGTTCGCGGGCATCGTCCACAAACACGCGCCGCAGCTCAGAGATCGAGCGGGTCAGTACATCTTCAGAGACGAACGTGTCCGGCCAGACTTTCTTGAGAATTGCATCTTTGGAAACCGGTTCCCCGGGTTGGGAGGCGAGGCATAGTAATACCTCCATCACCTTCGGTTCCAGGCGGGTACTGGTTCCGTTGAAGGAAACGGTGTTCAGGCCCGGCTCGACCAGCCAAGACCCAACGCGGAAGGCAGCATCCACAACTCCCCCATGCGAGCCAAGACGAGCAATTATATCCCGGTTAGTCAACCAACGCCCCATCCTGAGGTCGGCTGCCGTACACACGAACCATCTCCCTGCAAACGACCATAGAGATGGCGACTTCCGTACCGGGTGGCAAATTACTCAAAGGGTGCGCTTCCTTTGCGAGGTTGCCCTCGCTCTGGCCGCTCGCCCTCGATGTGTAGTTGACGAACCATGCAATCAAAGTTCTCCAAGGCGTCCGTCCGCGAAACTCAGCATTGTTCCCGGCTCCTTTGCTAGAGTGTTTTTGTGGCCAAGCCAGTGCGTGAACGCCTCCACGAGTTACGAAAAGAGATCGCGGATCTTTTGGCGGAAAGCAAGCTCAATCGTGGCAAACAGACCGAGAGGGGAGAGCTTAGGCAGGTAAAGCGACTCCAGCAAATGCAGGCCATCCTGAAGGAACTAATGGCCATGACAGACCGAAAAAAGCTCCATCCGGACACCCCAAAGTAGTTCACTTAGCGGAAAGGAAGCGGAGGATCTCGCGTATCACGCGCTCTCCTTGATCTGTTTGGAAAAGGTACTGCGCGTGTGCAGAGCCATCAAGAATGATCAACTTTTTTGGTTCGGGAGCTTTCTCATACTGCGCTCGAATCCCAGGCAGCCGTGGTCCATCGCCGCTTGCGTCATTACGTGCCACGATGAACAGTGACCGGCACTTGAGCCGCTCAGCCGGAAGGTTCGGCGCCGCTCCAAGAAACACCACGCGGTCGATCTCGCCCGGCTGCGAAGTTATGGAAGCATCGCCGGCGGCTCCTCCTCCCATGCTGCCCCCAACCACCGAGACGCTCGTCGCGCCCGTCTTTCGCAGGTAGCGGACGGCAGCCAGCACATCCAAGCGGAGCGGCGCATCCATAGGATCGGACTGGCCTGGTCCCCGTGACTTGCCGTAGCCGCGGAAGTCCAGCGCGAGCACGCGGAATCCTGCTGTCGCAAGAATTCGAGCCTGCTTCTCCCAGCTCTGCTTGTTGAAACGGCCTCCGTGCGCCAGCACAATGTCTCGGCTGCCCGCTCCATAAACGTCAGCGTAAACTTCGCCTCCGTCTTCCGTCGGAAAAGAAACGGTCTGTTGCGCAGCGGCGACATTCGCAAGCAACAGCGTTGCAACAATGACAAGAAATGTTCGCACGCTGCCAAATGTACCACTACTTTGCTCGCCGGGCGCACAAGAGCAGGTTCAGGGCGTTTCGTCGGCCACGCGGTAGTTATTTAAAAAACGGAGTCCGAAGAAGTCTGAGTTGACTTCCCAGAAACCGACTTCTGGACAGGGTTCAAGGAATCCGCGCCGGACGTGCAAGAGCCTTCAGGCAAACTCGACTTCGGTGCAGTCGCGACCCAGAATAGCCGGTAAGGTTCCTTCACGCGCCATGTTTCCCTTTTAACTTCAAAAGTACTTCCTGCTAGAAGCAGCATTTTACGCACGACACCAAGCGAAAAGCACCGATCCCGGCAAAATGCGGAATCCCTCGTGCAACGTAGCTTGCGTGATTTCCGCTAGCCGGAATCGACTCTTGAGGAGCCACGGTTCCCCGGCACGCCTACTTGGCGGCAGTCACCGATTTCACCGAAATGGTATTTCCGTTGGCTGTGCCCGTGACTTTGGCCTCCTCCCAAGCAAGCTTGTTGAGTTCGTCGAGCGCGGCTCGATCCGAAGTGTCAAGGGTATAAACCTTTTCGCCGACAACTAACGCGTACTTGGCACCATGCTCCACGCAGGCGCGAACGCAGTCTGCCGGAGGGATGCCTTCGTGGTGTTTAGCGCCGCACATGGTGTCGCTGACCTTTCCAGTAAACGTCTGGGCGGTGGCGGCTAGAGTCGGCAGAGCCAATCCGGCGCTAAGCACTGCCGTCGCGACCCAAATTTGCAACATTCGCAAACGGAACATAAATCCTCCTTCCTGAGTTCCTTTCTTCGCACCTCTAATTGGATGCGTTTTCATAGCAACGCGGTTTCATCCCGACTGCGTTACCTCGATGTCCTCAGCAGGAGAGGGGTTGAGGGCCGCGACAGATCCGCTGGTGGTCGTCCCTGCCTATAGTCGTAAAATCTAAGAAGAGGAGGTGCCATGAAATTCAGCACAAAAGGTCTAGCTTTGGCATCAGGAATCCTATGGGGATTGGCGATGCTGGTGATGGGTCTCGCCAACTTGATCTGGGGCAGCTATGGTCAGCAATTCCTCCAGACGATGTCGTCGGTCTACCCCGGCTACCATGCAACTCGCAGCGTTGCAGAAGTCATCGTCGGGACTCTCTACGGAGCCGTGGATGGTTTCTTCGGCGGTGCAGTTTTTGCTTGGCTTTACAATCAGTTTGCCAAGCCCGCTGTTTGAGGATCGTCGTGGGATTAAGACCGGACGAAATGGGAATTACAACACAACCGCCAATGCACAGGATTTCACGTGCCGATTTTTTGCCGTTTCGGTCAAGCGATAACGGTACAGTTGCTGTCAAGACGCCCAGGTCAGAAGAGATCGAAGGACCGGCATCACTGAAACAAAAGGACTTCTCGGGTTTGTTTTGAAATTCCTATTGTCACTCCAGCATTTTTGCCCCGTCGGATTTCGCCCTCATGGCAAGAAGGGTTACTAGCGCACGGTACATCCGGCGTTCGATTGTTGTCTCTGCTCTTAAGAAACGATCGGAGGCCTCGGCTGGCAAGATGGATGAGGCCGAACGTGTTTTTGCTTCCCACTGTTCCGCGTACTCAAAAGTATCCTTTCTGATTCTTACCCACCCGATGGCATCTTTGATTGCCCCGGTTAGCACTTGTGTGTACATATTCCGGTCAAAATTAGGCTCCTCCTCTCCGGTCCGCTCCTTTCCAGTTTTCTTTCCCTGCTCGCGTTTCTGTTCAGCCTGTGAATCCTCGCTCTTGTCCGATCGTGATTTCGTGCTTTCCGGTGGTTCGGGGTTTTTTCCGCACTCCCTGACATTTATGAAATTCAGTTGGGCACACGCCCGTGCCATTTCATTCTCAAATCCACAGCACGCTAGCATCAGGGCCACGTACTCGCGTGAAAGTTGACCTTTCTCCCGCGCCTGGACCTCCACAGCTTCCAGCCGCTGAATCAAGAAGTCGCCGCCAACAGACGTATTAGCCAATTGCTGTCGAACTTCCTCCAGCTTCGCGGTGATTGCGCCGATGTCCTGAAGCGGTTGAGTACATACCGCGACTATGTACTTGCGTAGAAGATCGAGGAATCGAGATTTGAGCGTCTCAACCTCGTCGTCGCGGTGAAACTTGTCTCGTATCCATGAAGTGTCGAGACGATTCTGCAGGTCCGCAGATTCCGCGCGACGAACTCTCTGTCGGCGCCACCAGTTCTCGATAATATCGGCCACGAGCATTTCTTCGAGCGCGCTCGCTGGTTGTAAGGTGTCCCACATTTCCTTTTTGAGTCGCTTGAAGTCCTTTTTCAGCTCTCCCAAACTTTCGATAACGATATCTTTGGAAAACAACCCATCCTTCAGCGCATTGAGCCGAACCCGATTCTTGCCCGCGGGGGACTTGGCGCCTTTAGACTTACCGCCGTTTATGCGGCTGGCTTCAGTCTGCTTTGGTGAGTTCTTACGCATTTTGGCTCCTCCCCTCCACGATTGCCCGCGGCTGGATGGGCACATTCAAGGAAGGCACGCATTGCACGATCTTCGCCTAGGCCCTGAAATGGCCAACACCAGCGAGTAGATTTAGTTTTCTTACGGAAAGCTAATACATACCAAACTGCTATGGATACCGACTACGCGGAGAAATACTTACCGTGGGGTGTAACAGTAGCCCAGCCCCCGAGGCTGCAACGATCTTCCCACGCTGAAAACGATTTCGCAAAGGCACAAAAGTACACCCTTGGAACCGCACGATCTGTCATGAGCGATTGATCTTGCAATGATCCCGAAAACCTACATCGCCCTTTGAGACATGGCCCACCGAGCCCTCGCGGCCTTTCGGTCGAAGTTACGGTCGACTTCTGCGCTGACCTTTGGATTCTCGGCGCTCCCATATTTTGGCTAGTGTGGCCTCCAAGTAGTTGGTGACCGAACGCTTTTCCTTGGCTGCCTCCTCGGTCAGCCGACGTTTAAACTCGGCGGAAACACGGAGATTCAACGTTTCAGTCTTTGCCATCGGAGACATATCCAATCGACTACTTGCGATGCTAATCAAGCCCACACGTGAGGTCAACAGAGGTTGACACGCGGCGCTTGTAACGCTATACTCGTTACAGTCACGTTACATTGTCTGGGAGGTCGCAAGTGCCGGTCGCCAGAAATATCGAGAAAGACATTTATTCAATCAATCTCAAGTCAGCTAGATCAAGATGGGGCAAAGAGTTGGGTCGTCCTGCGCTCGAACAGCTGAAGCGATTGTCCACGGACTTCCAGTTCTCGGTGACCTCGGGTGACCTCTTGTTCCTGAGCGCAAGTTGGTACGTTACGAATGCCGGCCTGCTTCGGTTAGCCACTCGCCGCCGCTGCCGTGGAATTGATGTTCGACCGCTCCCAGAGTTCTCTGATGCCAAGAACAATCGGTATGCATTCAAGGCCACTGCCTACAAGTCGCGCACTTGCTTGGGCTTTGTCGGACACGGCGATGCCAATCCATCCAATGTTTCACCCTTAGTCCATGGTGCCGAAATGCGCATGGCAGAAACCCGAGCGATCTGCAGGGCGCTCAGAAAGGCGTACGGCGTTCCTCTTTGCGCTGTCGAGGAGATCGGATCCTTTGCTGGTCAACCCGCTTCGGGTCCAGAGTCCAAGAAGGTGCCACAGCCTGCCAATGGCAACGGGAACTACGGCGGTCGCACCGTCCGTGATCGCCTCTGCCAACTGATCCGCCAGCATCAACTCGATGGCACCCTAGTCAAGTCGTACGCCACCGACTTCTGTGGGGTGAAGACCCTGCGCGAGGCCACCCGGGAGCAAGTCGAGAGCTTCGTCGCCCACCTGGCCGACTGGGCCGAAAAAGACCGCAATGCCCTGCTCTGCCAGCTCAACAGCTACCTCGGTCAGAAAGACGGTGCCGCATGAAACGCCGCATTCAGGGCCTCCACGAGGCAGATCAATCTGCGCCAGACCATGTTCGCGATGGTCTCTTCCTGGTTCGAGTCGACCGTGCCCATCATCGATGGGAGGCTCGAAAGCCCTTTTACTTGCTTCGCTTCTCGATTGTCGAACCGAAGGAACTCAGCGGGCACTCGATCAGCGGCCGTCTGTACTGCACCCCCAGAGCGCTCTGGAAGCTCACCTGGTTCTTGCGTGATTTTGGCTACGACACCGAATTGCTCGGGCAAGACGAGATCGATGACAAGAGTTTGCTCGGCCTGCATGGAGTGGTCCGAATCAGCCACGTCGTCGTCCATGGCAGTTCCCTGCTCAACCTCGATGGCTTCGCGCACGCAAGCCAGTGGAAAGAACTATCCAGCTTGCCACCCTCAAACGTTGCTCCCGAGGTGGCGAGATGAACTACAGCTACACCCAAATCAGCCAATACCTCACCTGCCCCCGCCGCTATCGTCACCGCTACCTGGATGGCTGGAAGGAGAAAGATACCCGTGCTGTCATGCTTTTCGGCCGCGCATTCGAACAGGCGCTGGCTGCATACTTTCGTCGGGAAGATCCTGGGGACGTGCTTTTTCGCGAGTGGGCGGCTTGCAAAAATCAGGAGTTGCGCTTTTCGAGCCGTGACAACTGGGATCACATGCTGGAGCAAGGGCTCAAGCTCCTGATCCGATTCTGCCAGGATGACCGTGTCCGCGTTCCTCACCCGCACCGTCACTTGCAGGTGAAGTTCACTCGGCCAGTTTCCGAGACGAATGGTTTTATCGCTTACATCGATGCCATCGGAAACGTTGACGGCACGCGCTGCTTGATCGAATGGAAAACCACATCGGCCCGCTATCCTGAGGAGCCGGAGGGGCTGTTAGGTCTCGATCCGCAACTCGTTTGCTATTCCTGGATGACCGGTATCTCCGAAGTCGCCCAAGTCGTATTCGTCCGCAAGAGATTGGCGGAAGTCCAATACCTGCGAACCACAATCACGGACGAGCAGCGTAACGAATTCGGCCATCTGGTCGCCGATACCATTGGCCGGATCCAGTCCGCTCAGTTCTTGCCCCATAGCGGCATTCGTTTCCCGCAGAACCCCTGCAGTACCTGCCCGTATCTGGGGCTTTGCCTGGGGAACCAGGAGATGGTCGACACCCGTCTGGTGCGCCGACCGGGAGCAGAAAGCCTTGGTTGGCTTGACGAGCTTGCTTACTAGAAATCCGCCCATGCTGCCCAAGCTCAATCGCCGGCGAGCTGTGTTCGTGCTGACCAAGATCGACGAGATTCTGGCCTGGGAGAAACAGAAGGAAGCAGAGCGGGACACCCGGTTCGTGGAACTGGGACGCTACTTGTGCGAAGTTCGGGCGGGACAGTACTGGCGGGTGGAGAACGTGAAGTCGTTCGATGAGTTCCTGGCGAGACGTTTTCCAGAGTCGCGAAGGAAGGCGTACTACCTGATGGCGATCCACGAGCATCTCCCCCCGCAGGCGCGGCGGGAACTGAAGGAAGTGGGCTGGACGAAGGGGTTGGAACTAGCGAAAGTGGCCAGGCGGGATGGGCAGCACTTCGATTGTGCAACCTGGTTGCACAAAGCGCGCGAGATGCCGAAGGAGCAGTTTAAGCGTGAGGTCGAGCGGGAACTGACGGGAAAAGAAGAAGAACCGTCGGAATTGATCTACTTCAAGGTCTACAAGAGCCAGATCCCGGTGGTTGAGCAGGCGATCGAGACGGCAGGCCTAATGCTCGGAACGGACAAGTCCCGGGGATACTGTCTGGAGATGATCTGTGCGGACTTCCTGGCGGGAGCGAACCTGGAAAACGGTGATCCGCAGGTCCTCCTGCAGTCGATCTTGCGATTCTTCAAGTTCCTGCCGGGGGCAGAGAAACAAGCCTTTCTGGACTACTTCACCGCCAAGGCTTCATGAACGGCCTATGGCCAAAGCGTGCCCGGCGGCGGCTCAAGCCAGAGATTTACGAAGTGCTACGCCAGCAAGTGTTACGTCGAGACGGGTGGCGATGCCAGGCGTGTGGCGCCATGACCGATCTTGAAGTCCACCACCAACAATTCCGCAGCCACTGGGGTGATGATTCCGAAGCGAACCTGATTACGCTGTGTTCGAGATGCCACACCGCCGTGCATTGCCGGTGAGGACTCGGACGCGACCTGTTAGTCGCACCGGTTTCCCCAGATGCCCGCAAGTTTAATGACCGCTGACAGCCGCTACGGTGGACAACAGCGGCTGGGTTCCGCAGCGAGTGTGGAAAATGTTGACTTCCCATGTTAAACTCATGCCAGCTATTGAAATGAGCTGCAGCCTTGAATGTTCGGGCGCAGGTCCTCAAGTCTTCGGTAAGTAAACCTCTCTAGAACCGGTCGGTAAAGTCAGCACAATCTAGGACAGCGGCGCGGAACGGCCAGCGTTGCAATCGGCAACGATCTGCGGCCTTTTTCGCTGGATGACTGCATCCCGTCCACGCCCCGTCCCGAGTGGAGCGTGCCATGGACCGGCATACCCTGAAAGACACCGACAACGAATCCAGAACTGTTCTCAGTGCAGGTGAAGGCTTCCCCGATGGCTGGGTGCGAAACCCCTGGACTGGGCCCGTATGCCGGGCTTTGCCGTGGTGCGCAACAGAAGATGGTCGACAGCGCACTGGCGCAGCGACCCTGAGCAGAAAACCATGGTTGGCTTGACCAGCTTGCGTACTAAGAATCCGCCCGGGGCACCCAAACTCGATCGCCGGCGAGCGACGTTCGTGCTTTCCAAGATTGATCAGATCTTGGCATGGGAAAAGGAAAGGGAGTCGGAGCGCGACACCAGATTCGTAGACCTCGGGCGCTACCTCTGCGAAGTACGGTCAGGGCAGTACTGGCGGCTGGAAAAGCTGAAGTCGTTCTCTGAGTTCCTAGAAAAACGGTTTCGGAAGTCGCGAAGGACGGCGTACTACTGGATGTCGCTCTATGAGGATCTGCCGCCTCAGGCCAGGCGAGAACCGGAAGCCGTGGGATGGAGCAAGGGACTGGAAGTCGCGAAGGTGGCGCGGAGGGATGGGCGGCGCTTCGATTGTGCAACCTGGTTGCGCAAAGCGCGGGCGATGTCCAAGGAAGAGCTAACGTGGGAAGTCGAGAAAGCACTGGGGAAGGAAAAAGAGGCATCGGAGCTAATCTACTTCAGGCTTTACAAGAGCCAGATCCCGGTGGTCGAGCAGGCGATCGAGACGGCATCTCGGATGCTGGGATCGGACAAGTCCCGGGGTTTCTGTCTCGAGATGATCTGTGCGGACTTTCTGGCGGGAGCGAACTTGGACAACGGTGATCCGCAGGTTCTCCTGCAGTCGATCTCGCGATTCTTCAAGTTCCTGCCGGAGCCAGAAAAACAGGCGTTTCTGGCCCAATTCAAAGAGCAGGCTCCATGAATGACCTGCGGCAAAAGCCCCGGCAGCGGCTTGAACGGGGACTCACGAAGTTCGAGGGGTGGAGATGCCAGGCGTGCGGCCGAAGCGTGCCCAGCGCCGGCTTGAACCAGAGAGTTACGAGATCCCTCGGCAGCAAGTAATAGGTATTCAGCGTCCTCAGTCGACAGGGCATAGATGTACAACAGACAATGAGTGATGAAATCCGAGATAATTTCCGGCTGGGGTTGTTCGGATCTCACGCCATGGGCCGCCACAGACGAAAACCACTTCAAACTGCCGCGAACCTGTGACACGGTGTAGACTAGGCACCGTGAAGGCAAAGAGCAGATCGCGGTCGAATGCAGTTTTTGAGTTCAAAATGGGGCGGAGGACTCTGCAATCGCTCCGGACTCGAATCATTGGCGCCGAACACAATTCTGGATTCGGGCTATGAATACTAGTTCTTTTGATGATAATGGGTTCGAAAAGTTCATCGGGCAACAGGACTCCGCGGGCCTGCGATCCGAGACAACCGATACCTTGAAGCCGCTGGTTTCGATTCTCATCCCCGCCTATAACGCGGAAGAATGGATCGCCGACACACTCCGTTCGGCAATTGCACAAACGTGGGATCGAAAGGAGATTATCGTCGTTGATGATGGATCCACTGATCGGACCAATGCAATTGCTCGGCTGTTTCAGCCGCAGGGTATTCTTATTGTTAGGCAAGAGAACCAGGGCGCTTCGGCAGCTAGAAACAAGGCCTTTTCGCTGAGCCACGGAGATTACATTCAGTGGCTGGATGCCGATGATCTCTTGGCTCCCGACAAGATTGCCAAGCAAATGGCGGTACTAGATGAATCTGGCAGTAAGAACTTGCTTTTCTCGTCAGCTTGGGGAGGATTTCTGTATCGACACTATCGCGCAAACTTTGTTCCAACTGCGTTATGGTGTGATTTGTCACCCACTGAGTGGCTGCTGCGCAAGATGGACCAGAACATCTACATGCAGACCTCCACATGGCTAGTCAGTCGCCAGTTAACGGAAGCCGCCGGTCCGTGGGATACTCGTCTGCTGGGAGATGATGACGGAGAGTACTTCTGTCGGGTCCTTCTTGGCAGCGAAGGAGTCCGATTCATTGCCGAAGGGAAAGTGTATCACCGCACTCCAGGGTTGGCGTTCGGCGGCCTAAGCCACATTGGGCGATCCGCTCGAAAAATCGACGCGCACTGGCTCTCCATGCAGCTGCACATTAGATATTTGCGGTCGTTGGAGGAGAGTGAGAGGGTTCGAATTGCTTGTCTGCGCTACCTGCAAAATTCGATGATCTACTTTTATCCGGAAAGGCCGGACATTGTAGGACAGGCAGAACACGTGGCTGGGGAACTAAACGGGCAACTGCAATGCCCGCATCTGTCTTGGAAGTATAACTGGATGAAAGTGATTCTGGGTTGGCACCTCGCAAAGCGGGGCCGACATCTTTTGCTCAGCTTCAGGTGGGCAGCAACAAAGTTCTGGGATAAAGTCCTTTTTCACGTCGAAGGCCGGAGACCATTGGGCGATTTGGGGATATGAACTGTGAACTCGATCTTGGCGACGAGCATTCGGCGACGATGGCAAGCGACCTGGTCGCGGGGATCCGACGACTGCTGATCGGCGAGAAAGTGGGTCCGATGAAGAGATCCGTTTGCGGCCAAGAAGTATGTCAACACCGGGGGTATTCTCTAACTGGGAAGTGAAGATATCTCTAAGGCATCAGACCGTATACCACCAGCTGGGTCTGCGCGGCAACGAATAGTTTTCCGTTTGCCCTTCTAGGGTTACGTGATTAGCGAATGGCGTCGTTGCGATTTTGAAGGAAAAAGATTTCATTAGGCCATGTCATCATCTACGCCTGCAAGCCTAACGTGCGCGCAAAGAGCTTCCGACGCCAGAGCTGGCATGCACCGGCAGAACCGGCGGCCTCCCGACGCTGAAATAGTGGAATCCGTGGCTGGCCGCCTCAGACTCATTCAGCATGTTCCGGCAGTCAACGATGAGCGGCCGCTCGACGGCGGCGCTGAGGCGATCCCAATCGATCCTGCGAAATTCATCCCACTCAGTAACCAGCAATACCGCCTCGGCGCCCTGGGCGGCTTCATAAGCGTCGGAGCAATAATGTACCTCGGGAAGGATGGCCTTCGCCTTCTCGATCGCGTGGGGATCGTAGGCACGGACGATAGCTCCTTCATCAAGAAGGGCCTTCGTCAATAAGAGTGAAGGCGCGAAGCGAATGTCATCCGTGTTGGGCTTGAACGCAAGCCCCCACACGGCGATTCGCTTTCCACGTAGCACCCACAACTCTTTTCGAATCTTTTCAACGAAGTGTTCGATCCTGAGTTGATTGATCTTCTCCGCTTCTTTCAACAATGAGAAGTCACAGCCGGATTTTTCCGCGATGCGAATGAAGGCCTGGAGATCCTTGGGAAAGCAAAAGCCTCCAAAACCAATGCCCGGATTCAAGAATGCCCGACCGATCCGTGGGTCAAGCCCCATGCCCTCAGCAACCTTGGTCACATCGCCACCGACGATTTCGCAGAGATTCGCAATCATGTTGATGAAGGAAATCTTCATTGCCAAGAAGGAGTTGGAAGCATGCTTGATCAACTCCGCCGAGCTGATGTCGGTCGCAAGGAACACCGGATACTTGGGCTCGGGGCAGCGAGAATGCACCGGACAGGTGAATTTCTGCTTGACGATCGGTTCATAGATCTCACGGAGAATCTCCGTCGCGCGCGGGGAGTCCGTGCCCACCACAATCCGATCCGGATGCAAGAAGTCGACGACGGAACTTCCCTCCCGCAGAAACTCCGGATTGGAAGCCACGTCATATTGCAACCGTTTCGGACTGTGCACCGACAAGTGCTTTCGCAGCTGAGCGCCGGTCTGCACCGGCACAGTACTCTTCTCGACAACCAGCCGATATCCTGATGCCTGCTTTTCGATCGCCCGGGCCACACCTTCGATCGCACTGAGGTCCGCGTCACCATTCGCCAGCGGTGGGGTTCCTACGCAGATGAAGATGGTGTCACCCCAAGCAATCGCGTCTTCAGTCAACCCGAAGCGCAGTTGGCCGTCCTTTTCGACCGCCTTAATTACGTTTTCCAGGTTAGGCTCGAAAAACGGCATACTCCCACTCTCCAGCATCGAGAGTTTTTGCGGGTCGCTCTCACTGCAGAAGACCTCATGCCCAATTTGTGCAAGACAGGCTGCGGTGGTGAGCCCTACGTAACCTGCCCCGATGACTGAGAGTTTCATGTGACTCTTATCTTGGAGTATTTTCGGGTAGACGACAAGAGAAAATCGCGTGCGACCCGGACTTCAAGCCCCAAATGGAACTCTACCACGCACTTCGATGTACTGGTACCCATGTGGAGTGTGATGCCGTAGAAGCGCTGACTAGCACATTTGTGTGTGCAACGCTCGCGACCACGTGAATGAGACGCTGAAGTGGCAAGGGGGGAAGGGGGAAAGGCCCGCGGGCTACTGAAAGGGACCATCCGTATTAGCGGTTCGAAAGGCTGAAGTCGTTCGACGAGTTCCCGAAGCGGCAACTCCTGGAATTGAGAAGATGAGGCTACGACTTGATGTCCATGCACGAGCGACTGCCGCGGCGGGCGAGAAAAGGACCTGAAAGGATTCCGACCGACGAATGCGGGCGAAACCCGCGAAGGGACCCGCAGCACTTCAATTGTTCAACCCGGTTGTAGTCATGGACAGAAGAGGTGTGTAGATCAAGGGTTAGGCGGAATAACCAAGGGCCCGCATCCCTGCCGCCGCCTCACGCGCGATGATGAAACTCTCATACCAGCTAAGGTGGGCGCGTACAGCCCTGCGCCCCACGACAGCCGAAAGGGCCACATCTTCTGCCAATTTGACACCCAGCCAAGACTCAAGTTGACGAAAGTCGACCTTGTCACTGATCAGATTCTCATACTTAAGACGGACACAAGGAAATCCGCTTGGAAGGCTCGCCCAACTGAGCGCCAGTCGGTTCCAATGCCGCGCGAAACCGGCGGCTGAGTCGACGCGAATATCCGGGCGGCGGTAGTAAACATGATGCCATCCGGAATCGGCCAACGATTTGTAGCAATCGTAGGGGTGGCGTGACAAGATCACAAACTTGGAATTAGGATACAACCAGTGCAAGAACACCGCTTCAGCTGCACCCAAGCGCGTCTCCTTAAACCCCCAACGAACGAAACCTCGTGTACGTGCAGGATCGCCGAGCCATCGATCCAGGAGACTTCGCAAGGCCGTTCGCAGATCATCCGGTGGGGGATATAGAGTGGCAATCCACGATGTCGCCATCTGATTCGACGTAAGGTTATCGCCCGCGAAGAGCTTCTCTAAACCGGGGGAGCCGGAGATGCGGTTCAGCATCTCTGCGATTCCAGAAACCAGTCCAACCTCGCCTAGCGGTTCACCCCAAATAAGAACGTTCGGATCTGTCACCAATATTCGCTGTAGCAGCGTCGATCCCGTTCTCCAACCCGTGCCCAGCAGAAAGATCGGCGAGCATCCGTCTTGGTCGTCTGCCGCCTGGTGGGTGGTAGCGCCTAAGGTTTGCAACGAGTTGACCAACTCTTCCGCACCTGGATAATCCATCCTAGGGCAGCGCGCCCAATCCCAAAACTCCCTTACACAGCCCTTCCGCAGCCATACCCGCAGGGCTGGAGAGACACTCCTCGTGATTCCACGCGTGGACACGTGATAGCCTCGGCTTCTTTCCATGTCTGTTTCTCACTTTCAAGCAGAACAGGAAGCATGCCCCAAGCATTCAACCTTACCCGCAAGGTTTCTGAGAGATTGTATTGTCAAAGCGGAATATGGCCGCCTAACGGACGAATCCTCATGGAATAGGTACTCTCACCTCTGCGAACCTAGAAACACCACTCCGGTCTGCTCCGATTTCTCTCCCAGCCAGCGCACGCACCGCATTAGGGCAAGGCTTGACGCGCAGAAAAGCGCTTCGGCCTAGAATTTCCGGGCTGGACGAAATTCTACCGGTAGCTGCGGCTCTTATGTGTTCCTTTCGAGAATCTTTCCTGCGCTGTTCCTGGAAAGGCAGTGTCGAACGGGATCGCCTTAAGGCTGAGGGTTTGTTCGACCGCCTCAGGACCCGTTGCAACCTCGACTTCACAAGGATAGCACTTGCGAGGTCCGTGACGATTCGCTTGCATTCCATCTTAAGGAGCTGTCAAGTCTTCCTTGACCTATTAATCGCTTGAGATGCGTTATTCTGGTATAACGTCCTTCATCGACATCAACCGATTTCAGCCCCGTTGAGAGATATGATTCAAGAAGCTGCTTAGCTCCCTTTTGAAGATTCCAGCGCGGCTTGAACGCAGGCAGTAACTGTCGAATCTTTCCACAATCAACGCGATAGCAGCGTTTGTCCGGACCGCCTCCGGGAGCGTATTCGATATGGCAGCCCGGAACCGTTTCTTTCACCACCTCCGCGATCTCACAAATACGGTAGTTCTCTGCAGTCTGTCCCACGTTGAAAGTTTGATTATGTATGACTTCGATGGGTGCCTCCAGCGTTCGTATCGCGGCTTGGACAATGTCCTCAATGTGCACGATCGGACGCCAAGGAGATCCATCGCTCATGATGTAGACCCGTCCGGTTGTCAGCGCTCGAGCCACAAGATCGTTCAGCACAATGTCCAACCGTAGACGCGGAGAGGCACCATAGGCAGTAGCGTTCCTCATACATGTTGGGCTGAAGTGCTCGTCTGCCATCTGGGAAAGTTCGCGCTCGACCATTACCTTTGAGTCGGCATAAGGAGTGACTGGATTAAGAGCCGAGTTTTCATCATGAAAAATGTCTCCTGCGGCTCCGTAGGTACTACAGGATGACGAAAAGACAAATCGGCGCACGCCGGCCTCCTTCGCCGCACGCGCCAGTCGCATGGATCCCGCGTAGTTGATCTCATAAGTAATGTCAGGATTTAAATCTCCGAGAGGGTCATTCGAGAGCGCAGCAAAGTGAACCACGGCGTCGAAGCCCTCGAGGTCTGCTTTTGTCAGATCGCGCAGATCTTTTTGCACCTTGGGCAAATCAAGAGCAGCATCGCCAAACTCGCATCCTGCGAATAGGTCGATATCGAGGCCGACCACTTCGTGCCCGGCCGCATGTAACATCGGCGCAGCCACTGCACCAATGTAGCCTTTATGCCCTGTTAACAGTACCCTCATTGTTGAGTCTCCTCTCCTTCATCCTCTTCGCGCTCGACTAATCGACCGCTCTATTCGCTCTTCTTGGCATCTGGGGCGGTGGACGGAGACGGCATGAAATCTACTTCTGTGCCGTCGAAGTACAAGCCCACAACCTCGTCGGGAAGGGGTGCGAAATCTGCAGCACGGATGTAGTCTCGCAAGGTAGTGCCGGTTGCTGCCGAATCCACATTGGGCGCTCCGCACTTGTTCCATACGTCATCCAAATGCACAGTCCGGAAATCGATACTATAGCGTGTGACCCCGCATGTATTAGGCACGGTGGAATGCAACTGCGCGGCTGAGAAGAGCATAACCCCTCCGACTTGGGCCACAACCCGAAGTTGCGGGTCGGGAGCCAAGCTCATCTGAGGACGGGGCTGTTCGCGAGTATCACTCTTGACATATTGCGAGGCGCTCTGGCGTGAGTTACGGTTCCACTCGTAATAATTGTACGTTTCAGAATTGTTTTGAACTGCCTCGGCCCAGTAGCGGGGATGAAAGGCCATACTGTTCTCCGAGCAAATTCCATATATCGGCATCCACCAATTTATCTGAGAAAAGGGAGCTGAGTACCAAGTGTCCCGATGTGGATGAAAGGCATAAGCGATACCCGACGACAGGTAACTCGAGGGAAAGGCCGTTCGTAGCCGTGGCACATCAAAGTAGGTCTTATCCAAGTTACACCCACGCTCAGCTAACAAGTCCTGAATTAACTCCTTAGAACGCGCATGGTGTATGAACCGAGGTTTCAGATCGGCGAGAATCTCTACGCATCGCTCGACTGCGAAATAATCTTGGATTTTTCTTGGATCGTAAGGATCGAAAGCTGCCTCAACTAGTTCCCGGGCGAATTCACAGAGCCTTGTGGCACTTGACGATGGAGAATAAAGAAATATCGATCCGCCATACACCTCCTCACGGCGCTTCGCATCGTCCATTTCGGAGTCACAAAATAAGTTCATCCTATACCTCTCCACGGAATTATCGGCTGTCATCGACAGCTAGCTACAACAGAAGTTTTCTGCCGTAAAAGGCTTCGGCATAGCCGCTCGGGGCGTTGCACTCCATGCCTCGCAATCGCATCAGCGACACGAAAGTGTCTTCTTGGAACCACTGCTTGCTGCGTTGAGATTGAAATGCCTCCATTAAATACTCCACTTTCTTACGGCACATATCCTCGGAGAGTGGAACAAAGACATTCGGCCTCCCGAGGTCGCCATCGTACTTAGGAATTTCATATTCCAAAATCAAATGGTTTCGAAATGTATTCCAAGTCAACTGTGCGAGCAGACGATGATCCTGATGCGCATCTTTCCGGTAGTGGGTAAGAATCAGGTCAGGCAAAACCGACTGCTTTAATTCTTCAAAAACATCCTTCACTTTCTCTCCTGCAAATGGAAGAAACCCGTCGCGGAACTCGTTCAACAGGGGCCCCTTCAAACGGCCGGGGCCTGCAAACAACTCAGCGGCCCGTCGAGCTTCAGTGGCCCTGACCCCACTTGCGCTAAAAACTACCCAGTGAAATGTAGAGGATGGGAATTCGTGCGCCAGTCGGAGAAGTGTTCCGCCGCAACCGATTTCAATATCGTCTGAATGAGAACCTAAACACAGAATCTGCGGTGCATGCTTCTCTATGCCCTCTAGGCGCATCCGAATCATAGTCCCGCCGACGTGAGCGGTGAATGGTTATCCCGCAAGTTTCCGTTTCGATTCCACACTTTCCAGGGCGCCGTTGTCTGGTTCAGTTCATCCAGTCTCTGCTTATCCTTGAAAGTATCCATGCACTGCCAGAACCCAGTGTACTTGTAGGCTGATAGCTTTTGGTTTTCGATCAATCGATCAAACGGCTCTCGTATCAACTCTTCGCCCGGCCGCATGTACTGAAAGACCTCTTTGTTCATGATGAAGAACCCGCCGTTGATCCAAATGTCAGAACGGTTGAGCGGGAAGACCTGTTGAACGATTCCATCCGCACCAGCATCCACAATGTCAAAACTTCGCGTCGGCTGGACAAGCAAAAGAGAAACCAACGCTTTGTTTTTGTGAAATGCCTCCAGCATCACGGGTAGCGGTAGGTCGCTCAAACCGTCACCGTAGTTCGCCAAGAAAACGTCTTCACCCTCTAGATGGGGTTCCACTGCCTTGAGCCGCTCTCCGAGGTTCGCTGTGGCTCCCGTCTCTACAAAGGTAATGGTCCAGTCGTCGATATCCCGGTTCAAGAACTGAATCTGTTTGCCACCTTGCGTCCAGACAAAGTCGTTCGAGACGGCCTCGTCGTAGTGCAGGAAGTAGTCCTTGATACAGTTGCCCTTATATCCCAAGCAAAGAATGAAATCCTTATGCCCGTAGTGAGCATAGTACTTCATGAGGTGCCAGAGAATCGGCCGTGTGCCAATGTCCACCATGGGTTTTGGAATATCGTCTGCGTATCCCCTCAGACGCATGCCCGTGCCCCCGCAAAAAAGAACAACTTTCATGGCTGCACCTCCTGCCTTCAGAAGATCTTGAATCTCGGGATCGGAACGACAAATTGGCCGCCCCACTCTCGCACGAATAGCAACTGTTCGATGATTTCGTCCTTCAGATTCCAGGGGAAAATCACAACGTAGTCTGGTTTCGCTTCGCGAATCCGGTCGGGGTGATGAATCGGAATGTGGGTACCCGGCAGAAACCGCCCTTGTTTGTAGGGACTGCGGTCTACTGTAAATGCAATTAGATCTTTCCCGATTCCGCAATAGTGAAGCAAGGTTGCGCTTTTGCCCGGCGCTCCGTAGCCAACCACCTTCTTGCCTTGCTGTGCCGTCGCGAGAAGGAACTCTAAGAGAGCGAGCTTTGTTTCTCCCACCTGACGCGCAAAGCTCTGGTATCCCCCTACCGTGCTGAGGCCGGCTTCTTCTTCATCTGCAAGCACCTTTTCTACGTTCGGCTCGACAGCGTGAGCCTTGCCCTCGGCTCGACAGGAATACACCCGAAGCGACCCGCCATGGGACTTGAGTTCCTCCACATCGAATACTCTCAATCCATGGGCTTCCATAATTTTCATCGTGCAGAGCAACGAAAAATATGAGAAGTGCTCGTGGTAGATCGTGTCAAATTCGTTACGCTGGATCAGTTGAAGCAGGTGCGGAAATTCCAACGTTAGAACCCCTTCAGGCTTTAACAGAATCTTGAGACCCTCGACGAAGTCATTCAGATCGGGAACTTGCGCCAGTACGTTGTTGCCAAGCACAAGATCGGCCCGCCGGCCTTCGCTGGCCAAGCGGTTCCCCAGTTTGGTCCCGAAAAACTCCACCAGCGTGGGAACTCCCTTTTCGACTGCCACTTTTGCGACGTTCGCCGCGGGTTCGATTCCCAGGACCGATACGCCCCGCTCGACGAAATACTGGAGCAAGTAGCCGTCGTTACTCGCCACTTCAACGACAAAGCTCTCACTGCCCAGACTGAATCGCGACTTCATTGTTTCGCAATACTTGTCGCAGTGCTGAAGCCAGGAGTCTGAGTAGGAAGAAAAATAGGCGTAGTCGCTGAAGATATTTTCTGCGCTCTCGTATTCTTCCAATTGCACGAGCCAACATCGATCGCACACATAAACATGAAGAGGGTAATAAACCTCTCCGCGATTCAGGTCGGCAGCGGCCGGATAAGTTTCGCACAGCGGAGACATCCCTAGATCAACAAATGTGCGCTGCAGGGCGGTACCGCAGAAACGGCAACGCCTGGCCGCTGTCTGCGACTCTGCTTCCAAAGAAGGCACGGTCGTAGTCATAGTTTCTTTAGTGTCCAATGAATCTCAGAAAAGCGTTGGACTCTGGGCAAGCGGACGACTCCAACGATAAAACTCCTGTCGAACCAGAGAACAATTACAAAATGGAGGAGGCTCTGTCAGAGGCCAACAAATTCGGTGCACTCACCGTAACTTTTCGGCGGGGGAGACGAGTTGATGATACCTTGAGCGACGCTCATCCGCAAGACGCCGTAATGTCTTGAGTTTACTACACTTGCGATTCATCTCGAAAACCGTGGTTACCTTTAACGCCGACTTATCCCGAGTCTCAAACCGCAGCGAGCAGACCTCTGTTGCATAGAATCTCGGCCGCATTGCGGATGGTTGAGAACGGCATACCCGACCGCTCTGCGATGTCCAGCAGAGAATGCTCGCCATCAGACAAGTTCAGTACCCATAAGCAGGCGCTAATGTCAGTGGAGATGCCGTCGCCTCCCGTTGTCCGATAAAGGTCCCTCTTTCCCAACTGCGGCTCGCAATGGGGATTCAGGTTTCTATAGCGCCGGTTGTTTTCGAGCACATTGAAGATCAAGGTACACATCCGCAGCGACTGCGCGAGCGCATGCGGACGTACAAACTCCAGATTGTCGGCGGAAGTGTGATATTCGGGAAAGCTTCCCCAAACGCTTCTCATCAAACAACCGACCGGCAGGTTGAAACCCGGCGAGCAATATTGACGTTCATCATAGCCGTAGGGAGAGAAATCGAGTATTTCTGCGGCTTCTCCGCAATGGTTCAGAACGTGTGCGGTAGCCCGATCAATCTCAGCATCCCCGCGACGGCTTTTCTTGTAATGGAAACCCCCGGCGTCTCCGATGCAGGTCAGCACCAATCCATGGCAAATACGTTGCGCAGCTTCGCGGTTTTGCGCTAGCCAAGTGATCGCGCCGATGGTCCCGGGGATAAAAAGGAACCGATATGAGTACCTCAGATCGTTTCCGGAAAGCATTTGCGCCAGAAAAGTGGCCACGGCCAACCCAGAAAGATTGTCATTTGCCAATGAAGGATGACACGCGTGCACTGATACTAGAATTTCTTCCTTGGATCGACCTGGAAGATAGTACTCGCCGTAAGTGAGGTGTCCATCCTCCAGGGTGGAGTCAATACAAACCTCATAGTTGTCATCACCCAGCGCAAGCAACTGATTGTGCGACAGACAGAATCCCCATTCTGGCTTGTAGTAGGACGTCCGGTATGGAATCCAGTCCGGGTGGTCGCAAAGCGTGAACAAGTGAGGTCTGAGCTCGCCCAATGACATGGTCACACGCACCGGTGTGCTATAGCTGAGCACGTGCAGGGTTGACTTCTGGAAGTCGACTACTCGGTTGCCGCGAAGGTCCTTAATGAAGGCATCGCGGATATTCCATTCCTTTGGTACTGTCCAATCGAAGACATCGGTACCAGATGCTACTTCGAAGATCTGGAGAGGAATACGCTTCTGAATCAGAGACAAAGTCTCACGGATGCCGTTCCCCGTGATACTTCGGCAGATCGGATAAAGTTCGGATACGAAGCGGTGTAACTCCTTACCGCTTGCTGCCAAGCCACGGTCGTCGATATGCAGCAGAGAGTCCATCAATCTTGAGCGAAATTCGGATATGTCCGATCGCGTTCCGATATCACTTCGACCCTCTCCGGCCATGCAATCTGAAATGTCGGGTCGTTCCACCGTACACCCCGCCCTGAATCGGTATGGTAGAACTCCGACATCTGGTAGGACACTTCGGTATTGTCCTCAAGGGTCAGGAAGCCATGTGCACAGCCTTCAGGAATGTAGAGCATGTGCCGGTTCGCGGCCGTCAGATTCAAGCCAATCCACTTCCTGAACGTCGGAGATAGGGGGCGCAGATCCAGCACTACATCGTAGATTGCCCCGCTTGTACATCTAACTACTTTCGCCTCTCCATAGGGTGCCGCTTGGAAATGGAGACCGCGTAGCGTTCCCTTCTTGACGTTGAACGAAACACTCGATTGCTTTATCGTGGGATTGAGACCGTAGTTCTTGAATTCCTCTTCGCACCACGTGCGCGCAAAGAAACCGCGCGAATCGTAATTCGGCTCGAGATAGATCTCAAATATTCCGGGCAGCTTGGTTTCGCGGAATATCATCTTTCGTCTCCATGATCGGCGCTCGGGGAGGGTTCGCCAGCCACGGTAGCAAGGTCCTTCGATGGTTGGAGTTGTTTTGTCAGGCGGTACAGTAGGCTCCGTTCCGGCCACGGGCGCAGAAACTCCTTAATCAACTCCGGATGGTTCCGCGGAATATCATGGAAACTCGATTCGAGGAACTCGCTCTTCGAATTCCACGCCTGGGGGAAGTAGGCAATCATGTCGTTCTCGGTGATCGCCTGAGCATCTGGAATCGCCTGCCCGGACAACCGTGCCCACAGCGCTCCAACCAAATCACGCCCTTTCCCAAGTCGAAGGTGACAGAGTGGAGTGCAGCGTGGGTTCATTTCAATGAGGTACGCATCGTTGGTCCCGTCTTCGATCATGAAATCCAAGCCGAAGAAACCAGACAAGCGAAGCCTGCGAGCAATCCGCTCAGCACAGGAAATCATGTCGGGATTATTAAGCACCCGAACAACGCTGGCAGGACCAGTCACTTCATCCGCGCTGAGCACCTCGACGCCGATTTCTCCCAACAACTCTCCCTGCCAACACCAGACTGCGCAGTTTGCCGGACGCCCGTGCACATAGGCCTGCACGACGACAGCAGGCTTTCGACTTTCCCACCAGGGTCGAATCCAAAACGGATCGCGATTGACGACCATCCGCTTGACAGCCCGCCCAAATCGGAACGGACGGCTGACCTCGTCGAAGTACGCGTGCCCCTGTTCGGCGTTATGTGCAATACGTACGCCTCGCCCCCCCCATGTCTCATCAGCCTTCAGCACCCACGGAAACGGTTGGCTTGCCTGAGCATCCAGGTCTTCACGGGTATTGATCAGCACGGTCTTTGGGACGCGACAGCCTTCTTCCTCCGCAACCCGTAAGAGTTCGAAACGGGCCGACACAATCGAGTAGCTCTCGGGAGCACCTAGAGAGTGCTCGATGAGAGAGACTAGTTTCTCTGAAGATTCTCCCCGTTGTTGGCGCGCATGGGCATACAACTCATGGAGGTGGCGCACTCCGCGGTCGTCACACGGAACAATAATATCGGGCCTGACTGAGTCTACCGCACGCATCAATGCATCCAGCGGATGGAGTGGGCTATACGAAAATCTCTTATGCACAACAGGCGTTTTGAGCAAGGGGTGGCCGACGCTTGAGCAGATCGCCGACACCTCGCACCCTGCTTCTGCGAGAACAAGGGCTAGCCGCGCAGCATAGGGACGCCGGTCAGTGTCCGTCAGCAAAACTCTGGGCTTTGCCTGAAGCTGCTCACGCGAGTTCGCACGAGTCAGGTGCGCATTTGACTTAAAACGCTGGGCAACGTTCATATGCGAGTTACCCTCGCGAGGTGTCCTGATAGATGGCCTGCGGTATATCGAGCTCCGAAAGCAAAGCGCATTACCGGGCCAAAGTCATTCGCTGCCGAAGTTCCTACAAAATAGAGTCCTGGCACCGAGGACTCGAAGTTCGAAGACAGAATTGGAGAGCCCTCTACTGATCGAATGCGGGTTCGGAGTTCGGAGTCGAGAAACTTCAAGCGTTTTAGACTGACTCTGTAGCCTGTCGCGGCTATCACATGGTCCGCCACGATGCTCTCTCGAGTATCATGTCCATTCGTGAGTTCTAGGTGGATGCGACCATGCTCCTCGCGTGCCTTGGCAATATCGACCGCCAGGTGGAACGGCAATTTGCCGACAACTTGTTCTTTAATAAACCAGCCGGGCGCTGGGCCGAGAATCTTCTTCACGGACTCCACCCGATATCCCACTGGTAGATAGTGGAAAGCCCCAGGAGCGTTCGCACAAAAGAATAGTTTCCAGCCGGGTCCAATGCCAGTCATTGGATGGCGGAGGCGCATCGAGAGAGTGGGCGGCGTCTTACTCGGCGGATCATGGAAGCGAATGGCAGGTTTCCGTGCGATTAGCTGCACGGAGGCCCCAGCGTGATGGAGCAATGCCGCAACGTCCAGTGCTGACGCTCCAGCCCCAACCACTGCAACTTGACGTCCATTGAAGCGGTCCATATCACTGTGCTCGGAACTGTGCGTTACGAGCTCTTTCGGGAGAGCGGCAAGAACCGCCGGCATGTATCCGAAATGGCAAATGCCAACAGCTACCACAACTCTATCTGCGGAGAAGACTTCCCCATCCTGAAGGCCAATATGGAATCCTCGTGCAGCTTTCTCGACGGAAATAACGATGTTGTTCTCAAGTCCGGGCACGAACCGTTTCTGGAACTCCAGACCGTATGCAGTAAACGTCTCTAGTGGTACAGGAAGTCCAATGTCGGCATAGGGAATATCATGCTCCTGGCAATAGTGACGGAGCGTGAATGAGGATCCGGGATCATACAATGAAGAGGCGAAGCCCTCTGATTTCAGTCGCATGCCCTTTGGCATCTGCGTCATCCAGGTATCCATCGGGCTTCCAAAGATGCGAAAGTCAACGTTGCGGGCCTTGAGGTGGGCCGCAATGGAAAGACCATAAGGTCCTGCGCCTATGATAGCGACATTTCTGTTTTTCATCAGCGCTGTCGGCTCCGAGTTCTTGTAAGAATTTGGTGTAGATTTCGATTCAGCATACTTTCTCCGTTGCGCCCACATTTCAAGCTACGGGGACCATGATTGTCCAAATGACTTGCGCTGAAGGCCCCGGAACGCATCGCTCTAGGGTGGTAGCTAAAACGCAGCTCACTGTCATTCTCCGCTTCGTCGAAGGTGAGCATGGGTGGCGCGTGCCCGGCGAGTATCCAGCAACTCGTAGGCCAATTTGCCGTTGACCTTCCGCGCAAAAGCCAGCACCGCGCGATCTGAGCCTTTACCTTCAACCCGCCAAGATTCGCCCTCCCGCACAACCGACATCCGGCTTCGCTCCCTCCACCAAAGGTCAACCTCACCCGGCAGGGTAGTCCAAAGGTCTTTTTTGTCGGTCTCTTCGCGTAACCAAGCCAGCAACGATTCGTAGACGCGACGCGTATCAGGCAGACGAATGTAATCGGGATGAACGATGAAATGCGCCATCCCGTTCGATGCAAGAATCAGGCTCACCTGCTTCTTCCACAAATCGATCGACCGCTCATTCAAGATGTGGAATAACGTGTAGTCCTGCACCGTAGTGACGGGGAGTTCCAGCAGGTTACCAATGAAATAAGGCATCACCGTGCAGCAACCACCGCGTTGGGGATCGAGATGCGCCACATTCGGGATCGACATGTCGAATGAGAGTTTGATCGCATCGTACCATTCAGGCTTGCGGTACAATACGGCGGCCCTAAAACCCTTCGCATCGTATTCCTTCGCATACTGGTGAATTTGCGCAACTCGGCGAAGAAACTCCTTCTTATTATCAAACAGTCGCCCGTCGTGGTTGAGGTCTTGAATTGTAATTTCACATCCCCGCTTTCGTATTGCGTCGAGAAAGCTTTCCGGGACCGCGTAGCGTTCCTCGGGGACTATTTGGAACGAGGCCTTGATCCCAAAGGAATCGTTCACGTCCAGTAACTCCCCGCAAAAATCCCTGCCTGCCTCTGTTTCCACATCGTGCGTCATCAGTACACAACCCCGAGCGCCAAGCGGCCAAAACCAAACAAATGGAATCTTGTCTATCGCCTTGGCCTCCAGAGAAAGCAGCATGAGCTTTTCACAAATGCTCTCCACGGTCGTATCAACCGGCCATCTGGGAAAGGTCTGGTCTTCCCATTTACGGGCGTAGAATCTCTGGATTTTTCTCCGCAGCCATTGGTTAGTAAAAGGCCTGACCTGGTAATAGAGTGTTTTTAGAGCGCTATCGTAGGCGGTCGGAGTACGGCGGGCATAACGTTCCAGGCGGAGATTGTCAATTACGCTGCTGGGGTTAAACGGAAGCGTGACCCTGCCATCTTTGACGACGGTGTCGTGGAGTTCGTCGTACAGAACCGATTGAGAGTTCTGTTTCCCCGTGCCAGAGCATGACTGACCGTAACAGATCGCGTTCTCGCCAAATCGGAAGTATCCCACCTTCGAAGATAGTTCATCGCTTAAATGAAAGTCGAGATAGCTCGCTGGACAGCGATATCGCTCGGCGACGGCACGGCTCAGCATGGATCCATCAGATTGGCGCGCTCTATCATTTATCCTCCCGCCACCAATCATCGTAATTCCCTCATCCGTTAGTGGCATTGACTGGTTCGACGGTCTCTCTAGGCCAAGTCTAGACGCAGCGCACTAAGCGTTGCCCTATTCTGCCTTGGTCAAGATTGGCCTGACCGATATTTTGTACCAAGTGGAGTGTTAGTGTAACGCCTTGTTCGACATTTGTCCGTAGTCGCCGCAGGGGGTGTGGGGATGTGGGAAACGTTGTTTGTTTTCCACATCTCCATGCCCCGGTTGCTTTGGCAAGATGGCTTGCGGTGCCGGCGGCCTGTAGCCCAGCGCCGAGTGTGGCCGCTCGGTGTTGTATTCCACGCGCCATCTCTCCGTCAGAATCTGTGCCTCCTTCAGCGAGTAAAAGAGCTCGCCGTTCAAGAACTCGTCCCGCAGCTTTCCGTTGAAGCTCTCACAATACCCGT
>JBOGLG010000011.1:0-230473 GCA_050745985.1 Terriglobales bacterium
ACGCTTCTTTCAGACCCCGCCTCGCGACGACGCCCTTGCGCTTCTCTAGCCCTTCACCTCCACCAGATTGGGCAGGGGACTTTCACCCCCAAGCTGTCGAACATGTTCGGCACACAAACAAAAGCCGGAGCAGCCGTGCTGCTCCGGCCGGGTCCTTCTGGCTTATGCTTCAGGCCGTCAGGGCCGCCACGAAGTGCTCGCAAAGCGAGGTTTCCAGGTTGTAGTACTTGAAGCAAACTGGGCTGGTCAGATACGGCTTGAGGATTCCTTCCACCTTGGGATACACTTCGCGCTCATAGCGCTCGGCGTCCCGTTTCTCCGACCAGAGGCTGATGCTGATCATCTTTTCCGTCTTGGTCTCGGGGAAGAAGGGCAGAATCTCCAGAAATCCCGTTTGCTTCTTCAGGATCGGCAGTACCTCGTTGTGCAAAACCTTCACAAACTGCTCTTTCTGTTCCATCTTCGGAATAAATTCAACAATGCGGGCAAACATGATAGTTCTCCTTCCCTTTTTAAGGATTGGTGCGACCCGCAAGCTGACCCACCCTGGGAGCGGATTGTCTACGAGTCAACATCCATTAAACGAGGGGAGAATAGGCGATAAGAAATGAGAAGTCAGTGACTCCAAGCACGGCAGGCGGTGATTTTCGACACAATTGGCAAGAGGCCAAGGCGACCGCTCAGGAGTTAAGCATTTTCTCCAACGCAGGTTTATCGCAAATGGTGAGAGTGGATCCTTTCAACTGCACCAGGTTCCTTTTCTTGAAATCGGAAAACAAGCGGCTGACCGTTTCGCGTGTCGTCCCAATCATCTCCGCAATCTCTTCATGCGTCAGGGTCAGCTTCAACGGTACGGGCTCTTTCGTGCTTCCCTTCTCCCTCGACCATGCAAGCAACAGCTTGGCCAGCTTCTCTCCCGGCGAACTGGCTAGTCCGAGGGTGCGAATCTCTTCGTGTGCCGTGTAATAGTTGCGGCTGAGCTCCTCCGCCACCCGCACCGCCACCTCCCCATGCTGGCGCAGGAACTGCAGCAAGGCCTCACGGGATATGAAATTGGCCTGGCCCGGTTCCATCATCTCCGCCGTGACTTCGTAGGGACGATTGGAAATGGTGGCGTTCAACCCGAGAACGTCTCCAGCTTCAGAAATCTTCGTGATAATGGTTTTGCCATCGCTCGCGGAGGTAAAAAGCTTGGCCTTGCCCGCACAGAGCACGAATATCCCGCGCGGCTGTTGCCCCTCAATAAAAAGCATGGCGGCTTTTGGGTAAACCGCAGTCGACTTGATTTCATTCAAGCGTTGGATCGCGGGCAGCGGCAAATTGCAGAACAAATGCTCCTCGCGCACCGGGCAACTGATGCAGTTATCGATGATATTCAGGCCGTATGGAGCGCGCATCCGAAACCTTCCAATGGCGCGATTGTAGCACTGGAAGTGTGATCGGTGTCACCACGGAGTGTGACATCGGCCACTGCCTGGAACGGCCCGGAGACAACATAATATCGTTGTAAAAGTATATTCCGCAGCCAGATTTGGAGCATGGAATGGAGCTTGAACACACCTACCGCGTAGTAGCTTGGTGGACGTCGGGTAGTGCCGGCCTCGCCAAGTCGGGCTCGGCGCCCAACGCAATCCACTTTGCCGCACCACCCCAGTTCGGCGGAGTTGAAGGCAGGTGGACACCCGAAGACCTGTTGATGACTGCGCTCGCCAGCTGCTTTACCATGACCTTTCACGCTCTGGCGGGATATTCCAAATTCGAATACACCGACCTGGAAGTGGAAGCAGAGGGAACCGTTCGCAAAACCGAAGCCGGCTATGGCTTCGGTGACATCCTCATCCGCGCCAGCCTGACCATTGCTGATGAAAAGGACCGGGGACGGGCGCTCGGTCTCCTGCTGAAGGCCAAGAGCGTGTGTCTGGTTTCACGTGCTCTGGCGACACCACAAAAGCTCGAGCCTCGGATCGAAATCGGCAAGCTTTCGCATCAGTCAGGTGATGGGTCACATGTCCACTGATATCCTGGGGCAAGACGCTCCTGTGGATCCAGTTCAAGAAAGCGCTCCGAAGCCGGTGCGGCCGGAGGCGGAGAAACCCGCAAGCACGGCAGCCAAGTCGAGCCTCGACGCCCTGTTCGTACCCAGTTCTGTGGCAGTCATCGGCGCAACTGCGCGCGCCGGCACGGTGGGCAGAACCGTCTTGGCAAATCTGATGGAAAGCCCTTTTCGCTCCAAAGTCTACGCTGTCAATCCCAGCCACTCTGAAGTTCTTGGGCTCAAGGCTTACAAGCAGATCGGAGACGTTCCCGGCCAGGTAGATCTGGCAGTCGTGGTTACCCCCGCAAGCACGGTTGCAGGTGTCATTGGCGAGTGTGTCGATGCAGGAGTAAAGGCCGCGGTCGTGATTTCAGCCGGATTTCGAGAACTCGGCCCGCAAGGCGCTTTGTTGGAGCAACAAATCCGCCAGCAATTGGGTCGCGGAACGATGCGGCTGATTGGTCCCAACTGCCTCGGCATTATGAATCCTGCGATCGGGCTGAATGCCACCTTCGCCAAAGCCGAACCGAAGACCGGCAACGTGGCCTTCCTGAGCCAGAGCGGCGCGTTGCTGACCGCAATCCTGGACTGGAGCCAGCGGGAGGAAGTGGGATTCAGCGCCATCGTGTCGACCGGCTCCATGTTAGACGTGGGTTGGGGCGACTTGATTGACTACTTTGGCGATGACCCGCACACCCGCAGCATCCTGATCTACATGGAATCGGTGGGTGATGCCCGTTCCTTTGTTTCCGCCGCCCGCGAAGCATCGCTCAACAAACCCATTATCGTGATCAAAGCAGGCCGTTCCGAAGCCGCTTCCCGGGCCGCCGCATCGCACACCGGCGCCCTTACCGGAAGCGACGAAGTTCTGGATGCGGCATTTCAACGCTGCGGCGTCTTGCGAGTACACAACATTTCCGACCTCTTCTACATGGCGGAGACTCTCAGCAAGCAACCTCGACCCAAAGGGCCGCGGTTAATGATGGTCACCAATGCCGGTGGCCCAGCCGTGCTCGCAACCGATGCCCTGATTGCCAACGATGGCCAACTGGCCACCCTGTCCGACGAGAGTTTGCAGAAGTTGAATCAGTTTCTGCCGCGGCACTGGAGCCACAACAATCCCATTGACATTCTGGGCGATGCCGATTCCGAGCGCTACGCGAAAGCGCTGGAGGTCGCATCGAAAGATCCCAACAGCGATGGACTGCTGGTGATCCTGGCGCCTCAGGGAATGACCGACCCGGCCGAGATCGCCACCCGGCTGCAACCCTACGCTCAAGCCTCCGGAAAGCCTCTGCTGGCAAGTTGGATGGGAGGAGTCAGCGTCGCTCCAGGAGAAAAGATCCTCAACATCGCCGGCATTCCGACCTTCGCCTACCCCGATACAGCTGCCCGTGCATTCACCTACATGTGGCGTTACACCCGTAACCTGCGCGGTCTCTACGAAACTCCTACTCTGACGGAATCTGCGGAACCTGACGGTACCTCGCGCAGCCGCACGGCGGAGCTAATCGCGAAGGCGAGGAGCCGGGGACGCGTAGTGCTGACGGAACTCGAATCCAAGCAGATTCTGGCTTATTACGGAATTCCTACAGTCGAAACCCGGCTGGCAACCAACGAAACCGAAGCGGCGAAACATGCTTCGGAGATGGGTTATCCCGTAGTGCTCAAGGTTCACTCCGAGACCATCACCCACAAAACCGAGGTTGGCGGAGTCAAGTTGAATCTGCCAGACCGGCAGGCGGTGGAATCCGCATTTCGTGACATCAAGGCATCGGTGACGGAAAAGGCCGACGCAAACCAGTTCCTGGGCGTTACCGTGCAACCCATGGTGCGGATGGAAGGTTACGAACTCATTCTGGGCAGCAGTGTGGATCCGCAGTTCGGGCCGGTGATTTTGTTCGGTTCCGGGGGGCAGTTGGTCGAAGTCTATCGCGACCGCGCCCTGGGCCTGCCTCCGCTCAACAGCACTCTGGCCCGCGGACTAATGGAACAAACCCGCATTTTCAAGGCGCTCAAAGGCATTCGCGGTCGACCGCCGGTTGACTTGGTTGCTCTGGAAACCGTTATGGTTCGTTTTAGCCAGTTGGTGGTGGAACAGCCTGGGATCGCGGAAATTGACTTGAATCCACTGCTCGCTGCTCCAGAAGGTCTCTTGGCTCTGGATGCGCGCGTACTTCTCCATAATCCAGGCGTGCCACACGATCAACTCCCCAAACCGGCTATTCGCCCTTATCCGTCGCAGTACGTTTCGCAACTCTCAACCAGGGATGGCGCCGAGGTGACGCTTCGGCCTATTCGCCCCGAAGATGAACCGTTGGTGAGCAAATTCCATGAGACGCTTTCCGATCGTAGCGTCTATATGCGTTACTTTGCCTCACTGAGCCTGCGCTCGCGAGTGGCGCACGAGCGTCTGGTCCGCATTTGTTTCGCGGACTACGATCGCGTGATCGCTCTGGTGGTGGAGCATAAGGACAGAGCCACGGGTAAACGTCGAATTCTTGGGGTCGGCAGGCTTACAAAACTGCGCCGAACAAATGAGGCTGAGGTCGCTATTCTGGTGTCCGACCAATGGCAGCGGCAGGGCCTGGGAATCGAATTACTGCGCCGCAGCGTCCAGATCGCGCGCGACGAGAAACTAGCCCGCATCTCCGCCGAAATGTTGCGGGACAATCTGGCCGTACAGAGTGTTTTCAAGAAGGCCGGGTTCCATCTCCGACTCATGGCCGACTCGCTCTCGATCTCAGCAGTGCTCGACCTCTGAGACCTGTGACCCCGGTCACAGCCCACTGTAGCCCGGCTCATACCCGCGTTCAATCTCAATGGCTATAAGTAAAGGGCGAGGAAGGACCAATCCCATGTCCCACATTTCTTATGCATTACCGGCGGAACGCGATAAGGCAGTCTCGACCATGAAAGCACTCATATTCCACGGGCCGGGAAAAATCAGCTTGGGGACGGTTCCCCTGCCGAAGGCGCGAGCGGGCGAAGCCATCATACGCGTAACACTCACCACCATCTGCGGAACCGATCTCCATATTCTGCGAGGTGAATACCCGGTCAAACCGGGGTTGATCATTGGCCATGAGCCTGTCGGCGTCATCCACGAACTCGGAGAAGGGGTGACGGGATATACGATCGGAGACCGCGTACTGGTGGGCGCAATCACACCCTGCGGACAATGCAACTTCTGCTTTGGTGGAAATTGGTCGCAGTGTGGCGGGCCGCTCGGCGGCTGGAAATTCGGCAACACCATCAACGGAGCGCAGGCGGAATATCTACTGGTGCCCCACGCCCAGGCCAACCTGGCGAAGATTCCCGATGAACTGAGCGACGAGCAGGTAATCCTTCTGGCTGATATTGCATCCACCGGCATCTCGGCGGCTGAGACCGCCGATCTGCAAATCGGAGACACCGCAGCCGTCTTTGCTCAGGGCCCCATCGGCCTGTGCGCAACCGCCGGAGCAAAACTGAAAGGCGCGAGCCTGATTATCGCGGTCGAGTCCGACCCATTTCGCGCCGAAATGGCAAAACGCATGGGCGCAGACGTGGTGCTAGACTTCACGAAAGAAGACGTGGTCGAAAGCATCAAACACCTCACTCGTGGACGGGGAGTCGACGTAGCTATCGAGGCGCTGGGTACGCAAGCCACGTTCGAGAGCGCACTTCGAGTTCTCCGACCGGGCGGCACACTCTCCAGCTTGGGGGTTTATTCCGGAAAACTTTCCTTGCCCGTCGAGCCTTTTGCGGCTGGTCTTGGGGATCACAAAATCATGACGACGCTGTGTCCCGGCGGAAAAGAACGGATGCGCAGGCTGATGGAACTGGTTCGCCACGGGCGCCTGGATCTGACCCCGCTCCTGACTCACACCTTCGCACTCGATCAGATCAGCGAGGCCTATCAAGTCTTCGCTGAACGTCGTAACGGCGTGATCAAAGTGGCAATCAGACCATAGATTTCCATTTGGGTATCTGCAATGCTCTCAACTCGGAGGGGCTCACGGTTACGAAACCGTTTTCAAGATCACGCCGTGGGCGGAAGGTCAATGCTGGTGAGCGCGGCAGGACTCGAACCTGCGACCCATGCCTTAAAAGGGCATTGCTCTACCAACTGAGCTACGCGCCCACTCCCACCATCAATTTACACTAACCGGCAGCCTTCCTTCATCTTCCCTGCGCCAGCCCCTGCTAAAGCTGGTGATGAACGGAATTTACATTTAGTCTCTAGCCCCATGGAGACTATGGACTCCAAGCAGTCCATTTCTTTTGACATTTGCCGAACCGGATGTAAAAATCCACATGTTTGACCTCTGTTTCCCCAAGAGTGAGTCACTCTCCTGGCCAGTTCCAAATGCGGTGACGATGCACAACCGAAAGCAACCACCTTTCGCGAAGCGGTGGTTTGAGGTGTGTCCGCGGGCTAACGGGGTTGCCCTGCTTGTGGTGACGGGTAGCGGTAAACAGGGTTGTCGGCATAACTCGAAACCAACGGTTTCCCATGGAGAGGATGTAGTTATCATGCGCAAGCTTCTGTTCGCAATTTCCGCAATCGGGGTGTTTCTGGTTTGGTTTCTCGCGCTGGCTGAGGCCCAGAACATTACTACGCTTGCCGGCGGCGGCCCAACGGGCATCGCTTCAACCATGGCTGGTCTCGGCACACCCTGGGGCGTGGTGCAGGACGCTCACGGAAATACCTACATCTCCGACAATCTTTCGAACCGCGTCTTCAAAGTCGATGCCAACGGTACTGTCACCGTGGCCGCCGGAAACATCGTCAACAACTACAACCAGGCCAATCACGGCGATGGGCAACTCGCCAACACCGCCCCTTTGAACGCACCTGAGGGAATCGCGCTCGATTCCAGGGGCCTGCTCTACATTGCCGACACCAATAACAACGCCATTCGCCTGGTGAACACGACAAGTACCCCGCAGACCGTAGCGGGAGTCTCAGTCCCCGCGGGCGTGATTGAAACCGTTGCGGGCGACGGAAACGGCAGCTCCGGCTATGGCGGCGACGGCGCCGCAGCCACCAGTGCAACGTTGAACGCCCCCAGCGCAATTTGGCTCGATGGCGACGACAATCTCTACATACTTGATTCGGGCAACTCCGCGGTTCGTGTCGTCAACATGACGGCAAGCGCCATCAGTTTCCCCGGCAGCCGGGCTAATAACCCTGTGGCGCCTGGAAACATCGACACTGTTGTCGGTACCGGCGTCGCCGGCTTCGCTGATGGAGCTTTGGCGACGGCGCAGTTCAACTTCCCGCTCGGCATTTACGTCACTGGCAAGGCCAGTAATAACACCGTTGTCATCGTGGTGGCGGACACCATCAACAACCGCATTCGCGCGGTCAATACTGCCGCTTCAGGATCCGTGGCGGTTGCCGGCGTTTCAGTTAATGCGGGCAATGTCGCTACTGTGGCAGGTGACGGCACGCAAGGTTATTCAGGAGACAACAATCCCGCTCTGGGTGCGAAACTCAACCATCCATCCGCCGTCGTGCTTGATAATGCGGGCAATCTTTACATCGCCGATGGTGACAACGAGCCGCCGCCGCAAACTCCTCCCACTAGCAACGAAGTCATCCGCAAGGTCAATACATCGAACACCATCACGACGTTCGCCGGTACCGGCGGCGTTCCCTGCTCCAACGGGATTCTTCCCTGTGGCGACGGT
This sequence comes from Terriglobales bacterium, assembly GCA_050745985.1. GTDB lineage: Bacteria > Acidobacteriota > Terriglobia > Terriglobales > Acidobacteriaceae > JABCZH01. Next base: position 7,715 of record JBOGLG010000011.1, read on the forward strand.
AAGGCGGCCACCGGCGCAAACCTGTGGGCTCCGACCGGAGTCTTCGTCACAGGCACTGGCAGCGTGCTCATCGCCGATCAGAATGACGACGTCATCCGCGAAGTCAGCGGCGGAAACATTCAGACCCTGATGGGGATTCTGCTCGATACTTCCTACACGCCGTTTCCTGTGACGCTCACCAGCGCCGCCACCAAAGCGGAGATGCGCCGCCCGGCAGGCGTTGCCGCCGATGCCGCGGGCAACGTTTATATCGCCGATACTTTCAACAACGCCATCCGTAAGGTAGATCTGAATGGCACCATGTCCACGGTCGTCGGCAGCGGCCTGCCGTGCAACACAGCCACCTGCGGCGACGGAGGCCCGGCCAGCAGCGGCACCGTTACAACTCCCTTCGACATTGCGTTCGACCATGCCGGCAACCTGTATATTGCCGACTCCGGTGACAACGTCATTCGCGTGGTGAACATGCAGTCCACATCGGTCACCATTGCCGGTCAACTTATCGGCGCCGGAGACATTCTCACCGTTGCCGGCAACGGTGCTCCCTGCACCGCCAGCCCGTGCGGTGACGGGAACCCTGCCACCAGCGCGGAACTGAACTCTCCGCAGGGCCTGGCAGTGGATAGCGCCGGCAATATCCTGGTCGCCGATACCGGAGACAACGCGATCCGTTCCATCGGCACGACTGGAACGATCTCGACTGTGGCCGGCGCCGCCGATCCCATTAACGGTTGTACCGATCCGACCACGCCGTGCGGGGACAACGGCCCGGCCACCGGTGCGCTGCTCAACGCTCCCGCTGGGGTAGCCGTAGATGCCCAGAACAACATCTTCATCGCCGACACCGCCGACAACCGCGTGCGCAAAGTGGATCATGCCAGCGGTGTCATCAACGCCTTTGCCGGAACCGGCGTGGCCTGCACTCTCAACTGCAATAATGGCAAAGACGCAACGATGGCTCTTCTCGATGAGCCCCAAGATGTTTTCGTGGACTTCGCAGGAAATGTCTTTATCGCGGATACCTTCGATTTCGAAGTCCGCGAAGTGACCGTCGCAGACCTCAAGATTAAGGGTGTCGCGGGAAATGAAACTCGCGGCTTCTCGGGCGATGGCGGGGTCGCCACCAGCGCGCAGTTGGCCCTTCCCTTCGGCGTCGCCGGAGATCCGTCCGGAAATTTGCTGATCGCTGACCTGGTCGAGTGGCGGGTTCGCAAAGTCGCAGGCGCCGTGGCCACCCCTCCCGCTGCCCAGTTGTCGAAAACCAGCGTGGAGTTCCCTGCTCAAGCCCTCAACACCAAGAGCACGGCAATTCCGGTGACCCTGTCCAACGCCGGCAATCTATCCAACCTGATCGTCAGCGGCATTACTATTTCAGGCGCCAATAAGAGTGACTTCGCCCAAACCAACAATTGCACGACGATTGCCGGCGGCGCCTCTTGCACTGTCAACATCACCATCACGCCCTCGGCTTCAGGCGCCCGCAGCGCCGTTGTTTCGATTGCCGATAACGCTGCCGGCAGCCCGCACACCATCAATCTTTCTGGAACGGGCGAGGACTTCGTTCTGCCCAACACCGGTGCGCTCAATAACCCAAGCGTTACGGCCGGAGGGTCAGCGACGGCTACCATCACCATTACACCGGGCGGTGGGCTTGCTGCCGCAGTTGCCTTGACGTGTGCGGTAACTCCAGCCACCGCCAATCCTCCCACCTGCGCTCTCAGTCCAACTTCACTACCGCCTGGGACCACGAAATCGACTCTGACGGTCACCACAGTTGCAGCGTCGGCAGCGCTTGTTGAACCCGGCGTCGTCCACCGCTCGTCCCCCATGTACGCAATCTGGTTGCTTTTGCCGGGCATGCTATTGAGCACAGCCGGTGTCGGCGCGTCCCGTCGCCGCAAACTCGCCAGCTATTTCCTGATCTTCTGCGCGCTTGCCGGTTGCCTGTTCCTGGTCGCTTGCGGGGGCGGCGGCGCTAGCGGCGGAGGAGGGGGCGGCGGCACCGGAGGCACGACACCTGGCGCCTATACGGTCACGGTGACCGCCAAAACGTCCGCCACCACGGCCACCCAGACCTTGCCCCTAACCGTTCAATAAGAGAGCGTAACAACTCATAAACCCCGGATCAGCACCATGATCCGGGGTTTTCTTTGAGCGGTTTGTTACCCTGTGCAATTCCGCTTCGGCGCTCGTGATCAAAGCTCCGCTTACCCGTGACCGCATCAGGTCGCTGCGAATTCGGCGTGCCCCCATGCGGTGTTTCAGAGCTAACAAGCCTTCGTCTTGCCCCACTTGACCGGGGGCCACCTCACTGAACAATTTTGCACACCCGATGAAAAGCCGTGCCTAGCAAGGAATTTGGACATAACAGGTCTTGACAGCGCCTCGCCGCCTGAATACGATAGGTCGCCCAATCTCTCAGGAGGCTTTAAATGTCAAAGAACAGAATCGGTGTAGTGCTTTCCACTTTTCTGTCCGTGGTTATCTCACTCACTCTGACTGCCCAGTCCGCCCGGGCCGCCCAATTCAAAACCATTGATGGTCCTAACGCGTTCGAGACCGACTGCAACGACATTAACAATGCCAACACCATTGTCGGGTTTTACATCGACAACAACGGCGGCACCCACGGCTTCGCCCTGATCAACAACCAATTCAAGACGGTGAACGTTCCCCACGCGACCGCCACGCTCTTGTACGGACTGAACAACAAGGGCAAGGCTGTCGGCTGGTATACAGACAGCTCCAGCGTGACCCACGGGTTTGTCACCGATGCCCAGTTGCACGTTACCACCATCGATCCTCCGGGCTCGATTTTGACCAATGCCTGGAGTATTAATGATGCTGGCGTGATCGTGGGCGCCTACGTTGACTCCAGTGGTGTGTACCACGGTTTCTCCCTCACCAATGGAACCTACACAACCTATAACGCTCCCGGCGGCTCAATCCTCACCGAGTTCACCGGCATCAACAACCACGGGATTATGGTCGGCATATTCGACGATTCCAGTGGTGTTGAGCATGGGTTCGGCCTGGCCAGCGGGCATTTCGTTCAGATTGACGACCCCAACGCCAACGGCGTGGTCACCGCCACCGACCGGATCAATGACAGCGAGGAATACGTGGGACTCTGGGGCACCAGCACCAGCGGCCCATTCAGCGGATACACCGCCAAGAACAATCACTTCACCACGGTGATGTACCCGAATTCACTCGAGACCCGCGTACGCGGCCTCAACAACGGCGGAAACATCGTGGGTCGCTATACCGATCAGAACGGCGGTCTCCACGGCTTCGTGGCAACGCCGTAGTCAACTTGACTCTTTTGGAGGAGCGGAAAAGTCCGCTCCTCCAGTTGAGTTGCTTTGAAGTTTCGCGCCGCGCTGCGAAGCAACATCCTCCCACATTCATAAACCCTCACACGTAGAACTTTCCCTGCGATAGCCCAGAACATTCCTACACTGCCGTGACGTCTGCAGCGTTTACGGGTTCCGAGGCCTGGCCAGCTCTCTGCGAGCGAATTCGGAGCGAAACCGGCACATATCTGACCGGTTTGTCGAGAATCTGTAGAGCATAAGGCCGGTATTGCACATTATGTGTTATATGTATAACATACTAGTATGATTCTACCCGTAACAAGAGAGGCTCCGTGGTTGTTGCTCGTTTTCAGCCTCCCGGCTAGAAGCGCCAGTCAGCGAGTTGATATTTGGCGGAAGGTCCGGAGATACGGAATGCTCCCGCTCCGCAGTTCGGGCCATGTTCTTCCCAATACTCCCGCCAACCAGGAGCGAATGGAGTGGCTGGCGACGGCAATTCGCGCATACAAAGGGCAGGCATCAGTCGTGCAGGTGCAGGGCTTCGACGACTTGCCGCCGGAGCGTCTAAAGGGATTGTTCGTCGAGGCGCGGTCACGCGATTACCAGAAGCTGTTGCATGACGCAAAAAAGATTCTCACGATTTCCTCGTCGCGAGAGCCTGCTGGTCCGTTGAATCGGATTCGTCGTCGGTTTCAAGATCTTCAAGACATCGATTTCTTCGGGAATCCCTTGCGCGCCAAGGTCGAGAGCTTGCTGGCGCACGCCGATGAATCGGGAAATCGAAAAGCCGGTGGCGCAAACAAACGCAAGTCTGCGGAGTATCAGAGCCGTTTGTGGATGACAAGGCCTCGTCCGGGCATCGATAGGATTTCCTCGGCCTGGCTGATCCGGCGATTCATCGATCCCAAGGCACGGTTCGTTTTTGGCAGCGAGCCTGGCAGCCATCCAGATGCAATCCCCTTCGACATGTTTTGCGAACAGGGGTTCGGTCATCGCGGTGAAGATTGCACATTCGAGACATTGTGCAGGCAGTTTTCGATTAGGGATGGCAGGGTGAAGCGGATATCGCAAATCATTCATGACACCGACTTGGGCGACGACAAGTTCGGCAGGCCCGAAGGATTGGGTTTAGAAAAAGTGCTAAACGGCTGGGCGAAGCAAGACCTGCCTGATGACGAACTTTTGAAGCGCGGTATGGATGTGATTGAAGGCCTGTACGAAGGACTGGCCTGAGGCATTGGAGGCTGAATGGCGGGCATTGACGGCACAAGACGGCTCCTGTTGATTAGCAATTCGACTCTGCACGGCAGCGGCTATTTAGACCATGCGGAACACGAGATTCGAGACTTCGTTGGCGGTGCCAAAGAGGTTGTCTTTGTTCCGTACGCGCTCCACGACCGTCGAGCGTATGCAACGAAGGTACAAGAACGTTTTCACGAGATGGGCTTGTCACTCCAATCGGTCCACGATGTGTCCAACATGACGCGCGCGATCGAGGAAGCGGAGGTCATTTTCGTGGGAGGCGGAAACACGTTCCGGCTCTTGAAAGGACTTCATGACCACGGCCTGATCGAGCCAATACGGCGGCGGGTCGCGGCGGGAAGCCCGTACATTGGTTCGAGTGCCGGGGCGATTGTCGCTTGTCCAACCCTGAAAACCACCAAAGACATGCCCGTCGTCCAGCCTCCATCTTTCGAGGCTCTGGACCTGGTTCCCTTTCAGATCAGCCCGCACTATCTTCGACCCTGACCCCTCGTCCACGCATATGGGCGAGACGCAAGAGGAACGAATCGTGCAGTTCCTCGAAGAAAACGAAGAAACCGTGATCGGTTTGCGTGAGGGATCGATTTTGAGAGTACAGGATGGAACGGTCTCGTTAAGAGGGTCGAATACCGCGCGAGTTTTCAGGCGAGGCGCGCAGCCCGCCGAGGTATCTGCGGGTTCCGATCTCCGCCCGTTCCTAGACAATTCCGCTTCTCCGATGGGACGAGTTGCATGACGTCAGGCGAAATACTTCTGCTGTCTTCGCGAGATGTCCGCAAGCTGCTGACTCTCGACGAGTGTATCGGGGCCGTAGAACGTGCCTTCCGCTTTCACGGCGAGGGCAGAGCGGCCGCACCTGGCGTCTTGAGCATGCACACCCAGGATGGCGGTTTCCACGTAAAAGCCGGGTTCCTGAACCTGGAGCGGGCGTACTTTGCCGCGAAAGTAAACGGGAACTATCCCCACAACGGCGATCGATTCGGACTACCAACGATTCAGGGAGTTGTCGTTCTTTCTGATGCTGCAAACGGAACGCCACTGGCGGTGATGGATTCCCGCGAAATAACGTCGCTGCGGACAGCTGCCGCAACATCGGTGGCGGCAAAGTATCTTGCACGCCGGGATTCAAGAACCGCGACTATTTGTGGCTGTGGGAACCAAGGGCGGGTTCAGCTCAAGGCAGTCTCGCGCGTGTGCGAACTGCGAGCGGTATTCGCCTGCGATGCTTCGAGAGAACGGGCATCGAGGTTTGCCCATGAGATGACAGCGGAATTGGGGATTCCGGTGACGGCGGTAGCGGACCTCACTTCGGCTGCGTTGCAAAGCGATATTTGTGTGACCTGCACGCCGTCGCAACAGCCCCTGCTCGGCCCTGACCAGATCAGAGCGGGGAGTTTCATTGCTGCCGTTGGGGCGGATAGTCCCGGGAAACAAGAGATCCATCCTGCTTTAATGGCGAAGTGCAAGATCGTGTGCGACATCGTTGACCAATGTGCCGTGATGGGCGATCTGCATCATGCATTGGAAGCCGGCGCTGTAAGTAGAGCCCACGTACACGCAGAATTGGGCGAGGTGGTCGCCGGCAAGAAGGCCGGCCGAGAGAGAGAAGAGGAAATCACGATGTTTGACAGCACCGGAATGGCACTCCAGGACGTGGCCGCCGCCGCTTTTCTATACGAGAAGGCCCAGCGGAACGGTTCCGGAGTCAGGTTAAACTTCGCAGCGTAAACAGAAGGAGAATGCCGTGTGCATTTCAGGCGCCGCTCTGCAGTTTGGCGAAGGGCCTGCGCGTGCGCTCGACAACACACGCTCCACGAAATGAAGTCTGAGCTAAAGTCGCGGGAAGGCGAATTCAAGCAGGCATCGCTTGCTGAATTCGTTGGATACTTTCTCCGGCTTGGAACGGTGGGGTTCGGTGGACCAATTGCCCTTGCTGGACACATGCAGCAAGATCTTGTCGATGGTCGCCGTTGGATTCGGAAAGATGACTATTTGGACGGCCTTGCGCTCGCGCAGCTCGCGCCCGGTCCGCTGGCTGCGCAGTTGGCGATTTATTTGGGCTACGTTCGGGCTGGTGTGCTGGGAGCTACGGCAGTCGGGATAGCTTTTGTCCTGCCTTCATTCCTGATGGTGCTGGCACTTTCGGTCGCCTATGTCCGCTACGGTGGCTTGCCCTGGATGCAAGGGATGTTTTATGGGATCGGCGCAGCCGTGATTGCCATCATCGCCCGTTCAGCATTCAAGCTGAGCAAACTCACCCTGGGGAAGGACAAGTTGTTATGGGGAATCTTCACGGCTTTGGCAATTTCGACTGCATGGACCTCGCGAGAGATTATTTGGCTTTTTCTATTAAGCGGAATCGTCAACGTGGTGGTAAGGGCATGGCCTGTCCGACTGCGGGCGCGAAGCTCTGTCGCGATGCTCTTTGCGCCCGGAACATTGGTGGCGTTTGGCGGCCGTAGCACTCTGTTGGCGATCTTTGTTTATTTTGCCAAGGCTGGACTATTCGTGTTTGGCAGTGGCCTCGCTGTGGTGCCGTTCCTTTACGGCGGAGTCGTGCAGGGACATCATTGGTTGACAGATCAGCAATTTGTGGATGCAGTCGCGGTCGCCATGATCACGCCGGGACCGGTTGTTATTACCGTGGCCTTCATCGGCTACCTGGTCGCGGGAGTCGCGGGCGCCACGGCAGCGGCCCTCGGAATTTTCTTGCCTGTCTATCTTGTCGTTGTATTACTGGCTCCTTCGTATAAACGATGGGCTAAAAACACTCAATTGAACAACTTCGTGCGCGGGGTGACCGCAGCGGCCACGGGTGCAATTGCCGGCGCGGTAATCGTGCTTGCACGTCGCTCCGTTTACGATCTCGCGACGATCCTGATCTGCGCGGCCAGTATTGCTGTGTTGTTTCGGTGGAAGATTTACGAACCCGTTTTGATTGGTGGCGCCGCCGTTATAGGCTTGCTCCTGCACCGTGGCTAAATGCGTTCAATCGTCGGTTTGCGGCAAAGCAGCCGCGCGGTTTGTCCTTGGAGGTTATTTCCCGTTGCAAAACATCAACGGCCGTGCCGTTCTTAGAATCATGGAGCCACGCCGTGCTCGTTGACCTTCAAGGCATCTCAATCGGCGCTCGGCGGCGCGAGTGTTCTGGCTGAGTCGCTCGCTGTGCCTGCGGCACATCAGTTTTCGGTGATCTTCGCGCTGCCGTGTCCCATGAGAAGGGAGGGGTTGTACAAAGCAAATGCGGCTCAGTTGAAGCTATTGAAAACATTGAGCCAGAATTTGGTGGAGCTAGTCGGGATCGAACCGACGACCTCATCGTTGCGAACGATGCGCTCTCCCAGCTGAGCTATAGCCCCACGACCGTTGATCAAATCGACGCCTGCTAATTTTAGCAGCCTGCGGGACGCCGGGCTAGAACCCACTCAGGGCGCCCGCAAATCGCGCATACGGAACTGCTTTACCCTTGCTTTGCTCCTTGCTTCCCCTTTCGCCCCCTTTCGCGTTATATTCACAGGCCGGTTCATTTTCGGAGGGCATTCATGGCTACACAACCTAAGACGGAAGGCAAAGTGCGCTGTTTTGGTGAAAACATTGAAAGCGATTTGGCCTCGCGATTTTTGCGCGTGGTCGAGGTTGCTGCCATCGCTTCCGCCCATACCATGGGTCAGGGTGAGCGCAAATTATCGGATCAAGTAGCCACCGAGGCCATGCGCAAGACCATGGATTCGATTCCCATGCGTGGCACCATCGTCATCGGTGAAGGCGAGCGTGATGAAGCCCCGATGCTCTACATTGGCGAAAAAGTGGGCGCGGCTTTTCCCAACGGCATTGAGGTTCCGGAGGTGGACATCGCCGTAGATCCGCTCGAAGGCACCAACCTGTGCGCCACCGGTGCGCCCGGATCCATTACAGTGCTGGCCGCCTCCGAACGCGGCGGTCTGCTGAACGCGCCCGATTGCTACATGGACAAAATCGTCGTTGGACCTTCCTGTAAGAACGCCGTGGAACTCGACGCCCCCGTCGCCGTCAACCTGAAGAATATTGCCAAACGGTTGGGTCGCGACGTTGAGGATCTGGTGGTCATCGTCCTCGATCGCCCCCGCCACGAGAAGCTAATCGCCGACATTCGCGCCGCCGGCGCCCGCATCAAACTGATCGGCGACGGAGACCTCTCTGCCGGCATTGCCGCCGCCGTCATCGGCACTGGAGTGCACGCGGTCATGGGCTCGGGCGGAGCGCCCGAGGGGGTCATCACCGCCGCCGCCATTCGCTGCCTCAACGGCTACATGCAGGGACGCCTCATCATCAACAAGCCCGAACTCGAAGAACGCATCATCCGCATGGGCATCAAGGACAAAAATCGCATCTATGAAGCCGAAGACCTGGCGCCCGGCGAACAACTCATCTTCGCCGCCACCGGCGTAACCGAAGGGGCGCTGCTGAAAGGCGTACGCTTCTTTGGCGAGGGCACGCGGACCTCGTCCGTCATCATGACTTTGCGGACCGGCAAAGTGCGCTTTATTGACAGCATCCACCTGGAGAAAGGGCCGGATGTGAAGGTGCGGTTCGCGTAGATGCGCGATGCGGCGCGGCCTCTCCGCCGCTAGCCTGGCGACCCATCCAGGTTATTGTTGCTTACTTGAACTCCTTCATTACGTCCGCGGGAGCTTTCACCGGAGGAGGGAAATCCAGCGATGGGCCTTGCAACAGCGCCACAGTGTTTTCCCTGCGTTTCGTCCCATCATGCACGGCGATGGTATGTGGCGGGGAAGCTTCGTAACTTTCCCACAGCGAAACCCCGGCGTAGACTCCGTCCTTGCGGAGAATGTAATAAGTCATGTCAACGAAACGCAGCCTGGCCATGTCATTGTTGTAATTGCGAACGATACGTTTCAGCGCATCCATGCCCGCTTCCTGCGGCGACATGCCATGGCGCATGTTTTCGACAATGGTGTGGGCGCCGGCCACCTTGATATTCTCTTCCCCGCTCCCAGTCGCCCCCGCCGAACCCACGTCCTGGTCCGTGTAGCAGCCGGCACCGATAATCGGCGAATCGCCGACGCGTCCCGGCAGCTTGTAGGCCAGGCCGCTGGTAGTGGTGCATCCGGAAATCTCACCTTTGGCATTCAGCGCCGAGCAATGAATGGTGCCGGTTGGCGGAAACAGGACTTTGCGCACCGCTTCCGGCCGCAACTCAGGAGCGATTCCAAGATCGGCAGCGTGCTCCTCCAGCCGCCGAAACCGTTCCTGCCACAGCTCAGATTGTGGTTTGGCATTTGGCGCCTGCCAGTGAGGATCAGCCAGCCCCGGGCCCCACCAGTCCTGCGTCGAGTGATACTCCTTCCACAACAGCCAGATCTTGCGAGCATGATCGGTGAAAAGATTCTCACGCTGGAAACCCATAGCCACAGCAAACCGCTCTGCGCCTTCTGCCACCAGCATGACGTGACCGGTATCGGTCATGACCGCTTTCGCTACCAGCGACGCATTCTTGATATTTCTCAAGGCCCCAACCGAACCGGCCCGTCGCGTCGGCCCATGCATGCAACAGGCGTCGAGTTCCACAACCCCTTCTTCATTTGGCAGACCGCCAAGGCCAACGCTCGTGTCATTGGGATCATTCTCGGGACCCTGCACCACCTTGAGTACAGCATCGAGGGTGTCTCCGCCGGCCGCAAGAAATGCGTAGCCCTCGTCGAGATAGTTGAAACCGTTGTGCGCGCAAAGAACGATGGGACGCTTGCCGCCCGAGCCGTTTTCACTTTTCTTCGACTCCTGCCCCAAGCTCGTGGGGTTGAGTCCCAGGGACAGTGAACCTGCCACTGCGGTACCCAGGAAATCACGACGTGAAATCGTCATCTTGCCTCCGGAGAGATGCAAACTTGTGAAACGCGCCAGAATATCACGTCACAGCGCCAGAGCAGGTCAGAGCAAAAGCCCAAGCGAGGCAGGCTTCGATGAGGTGCAGTCCTACCGGTTCAGTTTCTGACTCTCGCCGTCAGGAAGCCGCGGAGAGCGCACTCCCCATGTTCTGATCTGCGCGAAAGCGCAGCAACGCGGCGATGTTCCCGGCAGAGTCGAATTCGGGATCATCTTTCACGTAGAACAATTCAACGCCGCGGCGGATGGCGATTGGAATGATGGCATCCATGGCATCTTCCAGTTCGCGAGTTCCGCGTCCGCAGGCCGCGCAATAATGCACCATGTGCGCGTCCAGGTGACCGCAGCCATTGCACTCCACGGCTGGGTGAGAAAAGCTTTCTCCCACCAGCAGGGTCTGCACTTCGCCAAGCTCGAGCGATCGCAACACCCTTCGCAATCCGGTTACGCCACGGTTGTTGCTCTTGGCCTGATCGAGAACTTCGCCGACCAGCTCACGCTGCCGCCGCTCGCTCGACTCCCGCAGCAGCCGGCTGGCTTGATCCCTGATCTGATCATTGGTCATCCGGCTGACATCGGTCGAAAAATGACCCAGCAATCGCTCCATTGTGTAGGGGTGAAGCTGGGCTTCAAATTGGCGCCAGTTGGTGTCATGGCAGCCGATAATCAGCTTTTCACAGATACCCTTCTCCAAAGCTTCGCGCAAGTGTGCAGCCACGTCTTTGAAGTGATGTAAGGCATCATCCTGAATGCGGCGTTGCACGTGTCCCCCTTCGTACTTGAGATGACCATTGTGCAACTCCTGGCGTAGCGCAGGCGAACGGAATAATCCTTCGCGTTCGTGCAACTCGCCCAGCCGCAGGTCAAAGAATCGCGCCTTCTGACGATCCACGAGAACTACCCACAGCCAGGGCTGGGTCCCCAGAACCTGGGCCAGGGGCTTCATGTGGAACCGCCGATTGACGAACAATTGCGTTCCCGGAAGCTGCGGCGGCAGATCGAATTCCCTCCAAAAGTCACGGCTGGCGGAAGCAAAGACCGCCTTGGCGCGCGCCTGGTTGCCATGCAGATTTTCTGCGAGCCTCAGAATTCGGCCGAGATCGGCCTTCACGCCGCCATTCTTCCCTTCTTTTTCCACCTCGCGCAGCGCGCAGCGGACAAGGTCTTTCACCAAAATTGCCTCTTCCCGGTGAGACCTGTCGAGCGGGGTGCGCGGTTGAAAGTAAAAACTAATGGCGCAGCTTTCGTGTCCGTCGCCGTGGAATTCCGCCAGGTCGCGGATATCTTCGCGCGTAATCATCGCGGTTGCCCCCTTTATTGTGTTCAGATGCGCGCTCTCAAGTTCCAGTGGCCCGCAACATCCCACCGTTCATTCGCCGCACCAGTGGCGCCGACTGTCGCAGATGTTCGCGAGCCATGGCAATGGAAGTACGCACCTCATCGGCCTTACGGTCGGTGATAGCCGCGATTTCCTCCACCGAAAACCCTTCCACGGCATGCAGAATGAACGATTCGCGGTCCGGGCGCTGAGCGCCATCGAGTGCAAGCTGCACCAGGGTCATGATTTCATCCGAAGAAGCAATGTCCTCGGGTGTGGAGGTGCGCCGGTCGGCAATGATGTCTTCTCCCGTCAAAGTTTCGTCCGGCTGATGAAACTGCAATTCAGCTTCGTCACTCCCGCGCACGTTGCGCTTGCGTGCCGACTCTTCCAGGCGAATGGAGTCCACATTCTCCGGACTGCGGCGAGAAAGGTCGTCCATCGCGTGTAATGCCAGGCGGTACAGCCACGGCTCCAGGGCCAGGCGTTCGGGCTTGTCAGGGCCGTTTCCGAGAGCCCTCGCGATGGCCTCGTCGATGACCTCTTCCTTGGTAACGACATCCACAGAAGCCTCGTCGCCGCTTTCCCGAAAATACAATTCTCGTTCCACAAACCGAGCCAGGCGGCCCAGGTTCGCATTCACGTAAGAGCGAATATCATCCCCGGAAATGGCGGGCAGGTGGACGGCCGCCACCGTGTCTTCAAAAGGAACCACGGAATCCGCCCGAAAGTCCGCTACCCGGCGGCGTGTCCATTTGTGTGAGTTCCGCAGCAGGTCTTTGTGTTTGCTGATCTGGTGCAGAAGGTCATCACCCGCAGCCTTCAATGCGATGGCCGCGGACGGCGCCGATTTCTGCACCGCCATCTGGCCCGAGGGCAAGCGCAAGTTCAACGAAACCGTCGTGCCCTCTCGCGGCGAACTCTGCTCAATGGATCCTTTTAGATGGACCAACTCCGGCCGGAAAACCTGGAGCCTTTTGCGCAGTTTTTCAATCAGATGCTGTATTTCTTTTTCGACATCGGGGGTTCGGTGCTCTTTGTAACTGAAGTGAACATTCATCCCAGGCCTCGGACCACGGGAGCAGATCCCGCGAAGATTTCCGGTTCCTTACAAGCCGATTCTACACCCACGGAGTGAAGGTCAAGAGGAGAAATCGAACCGAGCGCCGCGCCGAACTCGCGGGATCGGAACTAGGAACTTGACTTTCCCATTTCGACCAGTTCCGACCGAGGTTAAGTTACACCGCCACTGTCACCGACGTCTCCGTCCGAGTCACCGGCCGATACAGCGTATCGCGCTCCACCGGTTCCCGCCCGGCCTCGCGGATCAGCCGTATCAGTTCCTCCCGGCGCATGCCCTGGGGAGTGGTTGCGCCGGCGTCGTGGTAGATCTTCTCTTCGATGACGGTCCCATCAATGTCGTCCGCGCCAAATCGCAAGGCGATCTGCGCAATCTTCGCCGTCATCATCTGCCAGTAAGCCTTGATGTGGGGAAAGTTGTCCAGCACCAACCGGCTGACCGCGATCTGCTTGATGTCGGCCATCCCGGTGGTTTTCGGCAAGTGTTGCAACGGCGTGTTGTCAGGATGGAAGGCCAGCGGGATAAAGGTTTGAAATCCGCCAGTCTGGTCCTGTAGCGAACGCAGCCTCAAAAGATGATCCACGCGGTCTTCATCATTCTCCACATGCCCATACAACATGGTCGCATTCGACTTCAACCCCATCTCATGCGCCAGTTTTGCCGTTTCCAGCCACTGGTCGCCGTCAATCTTGTGATCACAAATAATATGGCGCACGCGATCGGCAAAAATCTCCGCCCCGCCGCCGGGGAGCGAGTCCACGCCCGCGGCCTTCAATTCCTGAAGAGTCTCGCCGATCGAAAGCTTGGCACGCTTGGCCAGATATGCCACTTCCACCATGGTGAAAGCCTTCAGATGCACCTGCGGAAAGCGCTGCTTCAATCCGGAGATGAGATCGAGAAAATACTGAAATGGAAGATCAGGATGCAACCCGCCCACGATATGGAACTCCGTGACGGCCTCGCTGTATCCCGACGCCGCAGTCTCGAACGCCTCTTCCAAGGCCATCGTATACGCCCCCGGAGAATCTTTCTTGCGGCCAAACGCGCAAAGCCGGCACGCAGCCACGCAAACATTTGTGGGATTCAGATGGCGATTGACGTTGAAGTAGGTGCGGTTGCCATGGATGCGTTCGCGCACCGAATTGGCCATCCAGCCAACCGCGAGAATGTCCCCGGTGCGATACAGCGCGAGAGCATCGTCCTCGCTCAGGCGCTCACGGGCGAGGACCTTTTCGTGGACCGGCCACAGGCGCGCGTCATCAGTCTGAAAGGGATGGACATTCGGCATCGCCTTTGATGATACCGCAACCTTCCAAGCCATCAAAACCAGTAAGATACTTGTCGGCGGGCACTGACAATGTCACAGCGGATCACATCGATAACTCGGCGTGACATTATCGACGCGCTAGCCGCTGAGAAGATTAGCTGGAGTGGCCGACTTGAGGAGCCAGAATTCCTATCTCGACTATTCGACCTCGACAATATGCCTTCGACTGACAGCCGATTTGACAATGCTGCCGGGGATATCTGGCAACATCGAATCAATAATCACGACTGGGATGACGAATGGGTTTTCAAGGATCCACGTTTCCGACTGTTCGACGCCGACGACGAAGTATTTCTTCAATTCCTCTGCGAATCGGTTCACCCCGTAGTTCGGCCTGACGTGACCGAGTCGCAAAAGATATGCCAACTTTACAATCAATTTCTTCTTAACGATGGTTTTGAATTAGCCGAGAAGACGCGCATCTCTGGGCGCTCGGTGTATATCGGCAGGTACGTCGGCCTGATCTCTACGCCGGGCATAAGCTCCGCAAAGGAAGCCCTGGCGACGCCCGACGCCAGCTACGTCGCTCAACAGATAACGCGGATGGAGACGGCTGTCGCCAACGACCCTGCGCTCGCTATCGGCACGGCCAAGGAGCTGATCGAGACTATCTGTAAAACGATTCTGGATGAACGGAACAGGACCTATTCGAAGAGCGCCGACATTCCGGAGCTTGTGAAGGCAACGGCCAAGGCACTCAAACTGACGCCTGACGATATACCAGATACAGCCAAGGCCTCCGACACCATCAGGCGTATCCTCGGAAACCTTGGGTCCATTCCGCAAGGTATCGCCGAACTCAGGAACCTCTACGGCACTGGCCACGGAAAGACCACCCGCACTAAAGGTTTGGGATCGCGGCATGCCAAGCTTGCCGTAGGTGCTGCCGCGACTCTAGCGGTGTTCCTCATCGAGACCCACAACGAGCGATCGCCCCAATAGACTAGAACTCGAAGCATGCACCCCGCTTAGAGGAGTGAGGCGGCTTCGCCTCACCGCCTCCATAAGACATCCCCAGCGACAAACACAAAGAACAGCACCGAGATCGCCCCATTCATGGTAAAGAAAGCGGCATTGAGTTTCGACAAATCATCCGACGAAACCAGAGTGTGCTCATACAACAAAAGCAAGCCCACCGTGGCGACGCCGGCCATCGCCACTTTGCCCAACCCGAACACGACAATCACGCTCACCAGCAGCGCCAACATCGCCAGATGAAAGCCACGCGCGATCCAAAGCGACCGTGCAATCCCAAAGTAGCGCGGGACCGAGTGCAGCCCGCTGCTGCGGTCGAAGTCGTAGTCCTGACAGGCGTAGAGAACATCGAAGCCCGCGCCCCAGAATGTAACCGCCGCGGTCAGCAACAGAATTCGCGGATCGAGGGTCCCTTTCACTGCAATCCACGCTGCCGATGGCGCCATCCCCATGGCGAATCCCAACACCAGGTGCGACCACCGAGTAAAGCGTTTGGTATAGGAGTAAAGCAAGAGAACCGCCAAAGCCACCGGCGAAAGCAGAAACGAAAGGTGGTTGAGTTCCGAAGCCGCGAAAACAAATATCACGCAAGAAATACAAACAAAAGTCGCGACGAATGCCGGCGTAAGCGCGCCCGCCGGCAAGGCACGCGTCTGGGTACGTGGGTTGGCGGCATCGATCGTGGCATCAGCCAGGCGGTTGAACGCCATGGCCGCTGACCGGGCCGATACCATGGCAATAATAATCCACGCCAACACTCTGGCGCTGGGCACGCCATTGGCTGCCAGCATCGCCCCGCAAAACGCAAATGGCAGCACGAATATCGAGTGCTCCCACTTGATCATCTCGAGCGTGACCCGCAAGTTGCGAAGAACCGCCACACTGAAATTGTAAAGCAAGCCGTGCCCGGCGGATGTCCTCTGCAAACTCCGCAACCTTTCTCTGCGCCCTCCGCGCTTCAAGGCTTAGGAACGCCGGCGCGACTGAGGTTGCCATCCCTCCCGATACCCCTCCTGTCCGATCAAGGGCACGAAGCGGCATGCTTCGAGATTCGTAACCACGGCTCGCCCCCGCTCCTTGCGAACCAACTTCAACTCCTGCGCTTCCGCTGGGCCTACCGGAATTATCATCCGCCCTGCTTCTCGCAACTGTTCAAGTAAAGCTTTAGGAACCTCCGGCGCTGCCGCTGAAACCACAATAGCATCGAAAGGCGCATGGTCGGCCCAACCCGTGCTGCCATCGCCCACCTTCAGGCTCACGTTGGTATAGCCCAGACGCTGCAGGGCCGACTCCGCCGCCTGCGACAGCGACCCAATCCGCTCCACCGAGTAAACCTGTCGAGCCAGTTCCGCCAGCAAGGCGGTTAGATACCCTGAGCCCGTCCCGATTTCGAGCACTCGCTCCGAACCGTCGAGCGACAGCACCTCCAACATGAACGCGACAATATAGGGCTGTGAAACCGTCTGCCCGGCCCCGATGGGAACGGGGTGATCTTCGTAGGCGCTGTCTCGATATTCCTCGTCTACGAATAAATGACGCGGAACCTTTCCCATGGCCGCCAAGACCCGCTGATCCCGAATGCCGCGTGCTCGCAGTTGCGCGTTCACCATTTTCTGCCGTAGCGCTGCAAAACGTTCGTCCTCGATATCGGTGGTCATGGCACAATCAGAACTGCGTGCATTTTACGCTGCGCAAGAGCGCCGCACTCGATAGCGCCATGACTCTTCTAGTACGATGACAAGACGCAGCCTATTGGGCCAAGGATGACTTCCAGTGAGTGACAGCGAACGCTATGCACCCGGCTGGCCGGGAATCCCTGCGCGTTGGACCTCGAGCGCAAAGAGCGGGGTAGGCACTTCGTTAACCCGTAACAGCAAGATATGGTTTACCACCAGCCACGGAATTCTGAATGAAGTTTATTATCCGCGCGTAGATCACGCCTGCACCCGCGATCTGGGGTTGATCATTACCGACGGCAACCGTTTTTTCTCCGAGGAAAAACGGCATTGTCAGTTCTCGATTGCTCCGATCGCGCCCGGAATTCCTCTCTATCACCTTACCAACACGGAATTGCAGGGACGCTACCAGATCGAAAAAGAAGTCTTCACCGATCCCTATCGCAACGTGGTTTTGCAGAAGATTCGGTTCATCCCGCAGCAGGGCAAGCTTGCAGACTACCGGCTGTACGCCTTGCTCTCTCCCCATCTCGGCAACCGCGGAGCCGGCAACACCGGTTGGGTGGGGGATTACAAGGGTGTCCCCATGTTGTTTGCCGAGCGCGACGATACCGCCTTGGCCTTTGGCTGCTCTACGCCCTGGCGAAAAATGTCAGTGGGCTTTGTCGGCTACTCTGACGGATGGCAGGATCTTTCCGAAAACTATCAACTGACCTGGGAGTATACCCGCGCCGAGAATGGCAACCTGGCGCTGACCGGCGAGATTGATCTGTCCGCCTGCAACGGAGAGTTTGTTCTGGCGCTCGGCTTTGGCGGACTGACAACGGAAGCCGGACAACAGGTGCGATCAAGCCTATTGGAACCCTTGGAAACGCTACGCGACCGCTATTTCACGCACTGGAAGAACTGGCAGGACAGCCTGCTGCCTCTGGACCAACCCCGGCGCGAACATGATCTTTACCGCGGTAGCGCGGCAGTACTCCGCACCCACGAATCCAAGGACTTTCTGGGAGGCGTCATCGCCAGCTTGTCCGTTCCCTGGGGCTTCAACAAGGGCGACGAAGATCTTGGCGGCTACCACCTGGTGTGGCCTCGCGATCTGGTGGAGACCGCTTTCGGATTTCTGGCGGCTGGAGCCACATCCGATGCAACTCGCGTCTTGCAGTACCTGGAGGCCACCCAGGAAGCCGACGGGCACTGGGCGCAGAATCTGTGGCTCGACGGACGCCCTTATTGGATGGGCGTGCAGATGGACGAAGCCGCTTTTCCCATCCTCTTAGTTGACACCCTGCGCCGGGAAATGCGCGTGGCTGCGGGCGAGTTGAAACGCTGGTGGATGATGGTCTATCGCGCCGCCGCTTTCATCCTCCGCAACGGTCCAGTGACTCAGCAGGATCGCTGGGAAGAAGACGGGGGCTATTCTCCGTTCACTCTGGCGGTGGAAATTTCGGGTCTGCTCGCTGCTGCCGACTTCGCCGACGCCGTAGAAGAGAAAAAGATTGGCGGCTACCTGCGCGATGCCGCCGACGCCTGGAATGACAACGTTGAGCGATGGACGTATGTCACCGGAACTGATCTGGCGCGCCAGGTCGGTGTCGAAGGCTACTACGTACGAATTGCCCCGCCTGATGCCGATTGCGCGGCGTCGCCATTCGAGGGCTTTGTGCCGATCAAGAACCGTCCGCCGGGAGACAACAGCGCACCCGCCGCGCAGATCGTCAGTCCCGACGCCCTGGCTCTGGTGCGCTTCGGCCTTCGCGCTCCCGACGATCCCCGCATTCTAAATACGGTCAAGGTCATTGATGCGCTGTTGCGAGTGAGGTTGCCGCAGGGCCCATGTTGGTACCGCTACAACGGCGACGGCTATGGCGAACATGCGGACGGCTCGCCGTTTGACGGCACTGGAATCGGCCGGCCTTGGCCTCTGCTGGCCGGAGAGCGCGCCCACTACGAGTTGGCCGCCGGCAATCGCCAAATGGCTGAAGAACTGCTGGCAGTGATGGAAGGATCGGTTGTTGGCGGCCACCTCTTGCCCGAACAAGTATGGGACGCTCCCGACCTGCCGGAGGCGGAATTGTTTACGGGAAAAGGTACGGGGTCAGCTTGTCCCCTGGTTTGGGCACACTCGGAATACATTAAGCTGCGGCGTTCGCTGCGCGACGGCAAGATTTTCGACCAGCCGCCGCAGCCGGTGCACCGCTACCAGGTACAGAAAAGAAAATCGCTGTATTGGGGATGGCGCTTCAACAATAAATGCCGAACCATGCCACCGGGAAAGCAGCTACGTCTGGTGTTGCCTGCTCCGGCAATGGTGCATTGGAGCTTTGACGACTGGAAGACCACGCATGATCTCGAAAGCGTGGACACAGGACTAGGCGCTTGTGTAGCAGACTTGCCATCCGATCAGTTGCCCGTGGGTCGAACCATCGTGTTCACTCTTTATTGGCTCCAGGAACAGCGCTGGGAGGGAACGGATTTCTCCGTGGCTGTCGAAAATGGCTGAAGGTCGTGCAGCCTTCGCAAAACTATCCCGTATACACCAATTCAACCACCGTGCAATCATCGCTCAAGGGCGTGCCGCAACAAAAGTCGGAGATGGCAGCGAAAATATCTTCCAGGCCGCCGACTTTAGCAGCCATTTCCAATCGCGAATCCTCAAAGAAATCTCCCCGAGCATTCTCCGCCTCGGTCACGCCATCGGTCACCAACACCAGGCGGTCTCCGGCTTTCAACTGGTGATGCGCGCTCTCGTACTTGGCGTCCGGCAACAAACCCACCGGCAGGTTGGCGTCCGAAGGACGCTCGACCTGCCCACCCGAAACCACCAGCGGCGGAATGTGGCCACAGTTCACATACTCCAGCTGGCCGTTGTCACTGATGCGCGCGATGAGTACCGTGGCGTACTTCTCACCGATGTGCTTGGCAGTAAAAAATCGGTTCACCGCGGTCACAATATCGGTCAACGGCATGCCCGCCGTGAGCTGCGAATAGATCATCCCTTGCAAGGTGGACGCCAGCAGGGCCGCGGACACTCCCTTTCCGCTGACATCTGCCAGCACCACGGTCAAGCCTGCGTCGGTATTCACCGCGTCAAAGAAATCTCCGCCGATCTCTTTGCAGGAAAGGTTTCTACCGCTTAACCGCGCAAACGGTACTTCGGGTATGGTCACTGCCATCAAGCGCTGCTGGATGGAAGCTGCAATCGACAGCTCCTGCTGATATCTCCGGGACGCTTCTTCGGCTTGCACCAGTCGTGCATTCTCAATCAGCGAAGCCGCCTCAGTTGCGATGGCGTGCAAAATGTCGTTGCTGACCCCGGAAATGTCCCGCGACGCGAACCGCGAGTCCACGTACAACGCCCCCATGGCCTCGGCCGCCACCGCCGCCGCGGGAGAATCGGTATCGCGCGTGGTCTGTACTTGGGGCTTGCGCAGCGGAACACAAATCACCGTCCGCAGATCGTAAGCCACAATGCTCTTGCGTCCAGTCAAGTCAAGCGACCGGCTGGTGTCGGTGAGCACGAATTCCGAGTTCGACTTCAGCGCATCCTCCAAAATGGAGTGAGAAATGGTCGTGTCTTCGAGCAACGGCTCGCTCTTTGAATTACGTCCCGCAGCCAGCCGCAATTCCCCCTGCTCGTTCTTCATGAACACGTAGGCTCGCTCGGCGCGGGTCAGCTTCAGGGTCACGTCGAGCAACGTCATCAGGATCTCATCCAGCACTCCAACAGTGTTCAGCTTGCGCGCCGCCTCCAGGAACAGAATCAGTTTTTCGAGGTCGGTGGTCTCGTCCGAGATGTGCATCCCGGAAATCTGACTGAGAAATTCGCGGGCGGAGTTGGTGGTTCCGTGAAGAGGATTGAAAATGACGTATGCAACTTCCCTGACTCCGAACTCCAGGCGGTCGTTGCGCTCCAGGTTTTTCTGCTGGATGCGTTCGCCATTCACGAATGTCCCGTGCTTGCTGCCCTGATCAACCACGCTGAACTGGCCGTTCTCGGAAACAATCAGAGCGTGGTCGCGGGACACGCGCGGGTCGGCGATCACCAGGTCTTTGTCCACTTTGCGTCCCACGCTAAAGGGACTGTGGTCCAGATTGATGATCCGCTGCTCATTCCCCTGCACGAAAACCAGTGTGGGGAATACTCCCGAACTCGATTCCGGCGGAGGATTGATAATGGTTTGAAAGCTCATGTGCGCCCGGACGCTCCACTACCCGCTTGGAGCCCTATGAGAATAATGCCAGTATCGCCGCGCGGTGGGAAGGGGAGAGTGCGTTTTTGTTCAATCCCGCCGATAAAAGAAGCCGGAAAGGCGGCCATAACCGCTTACTTGCCGCGGTCAAAGGATGCCAAGGCCTCCTGTTCGGTGTCATAGACCTCGAACACGGTCACCAGCTTGGTAATCTGCAACACATCTCTCAGACGCTGGCCTACGCCTGTCAGCTTAATGTCCGCGCCCCCGGACCGAGCGGACGAGTAAACGCCTACCAGCGTGCCCAGCCCGCTGCTGTCGATATAGTCAACCCCGGAAAGATTCAGCAGCACCTGGCGCGACGTCGTCAGCACTTTCTTAAGCGTGTCCCGCAGTCCTGCGGCTTCCTCTCCCAAGACGATGCGGCCATGGCAGGTGACCACAGTGATTCCGTTGACCTGCCGCGTTTCAACCTTGAGGCTCATTGCTTCCTCCGAAAACGATGCACATTAATTGGTTCGAGAAGCCTAACGCGGGTGCCGTGGGAATGCAAGGCGAGCGCCAACCGCGGAATACGGCCTACATGGATTCAGCAACATTTCTCCAGCTGGAAATCAACAATCCCAGAACCGCCAGCGGCATCACCATATTGGTGTAAAGCGGCAAAAGCCATGCAGTTTGAACGGAGGCCGAGGGCACGAATATCGAAGCCACCGATAAGCCAAGCGCCGCCACCCACGGCCACGCCACCATCAACCAGCAAATCACGACTACTCCATGCCGGACGACGCCACTCCCCCACACCGCCCTTCCCTGCCTTAGCAGCAGAAGGATTCCAGGTAAAAGCAACAGCTGGTTGTAGGGCGACGTCTTCGGGATAACGATGACCGTCACCGTCAAAATGAGGACCGTGACCTGGCTGTGCTGCTCCGAGCCCGCGTCGGTTCGCCGGCGACGCCAGGCAAGCCAAGCCGCCAGCGCTGCGATCAATACAGCCAGCCACCTCCCCCATAGCGGAGTAAATAAGACATCGAGCAGCGAGTCCGCGCCCTGGTTGTATTGCCGGTAGGCATTCACCGCATCACGAAAGCGTCCCACCCACCCGGGCAAGATGTATTCGGCTCCGCCTGCGAGGGCCGCGAGTGTTGTGACAAATCCCCAACCGAAACCGCGCCTCCGCGTCCCGCCGCTGAACGCCCAGACCAGGAACCATCCCGCAACCGGCAACGCCAGTTGGGGCTTGATGGTCGCCAGCGCAAGCAACACTCCAGCCGCGAATAGATGTCCCTCAGCCAGCAGCATTGCGCTCAGCGCAATGAATGCCGCAACCAGCAAGCTCAGCTGCTGTAGCTTGATTCCCTGGAGCGTCGCGAAGCTGCCGAGTGTTAGTACCATCAGGGTCATCAGGGTCTCTGCCGAAACTTTCCAGCGCAGGGTTCGCAGCCAAAGCGGCACCGATGCCGCTGTCAACGCCCAGAGAAGCCATCGAAAAATAGTCTGTACCGAGGCGAATGGCAGCCCGATCGTGGGCGCCAATAGGAACACCACATACAACGGATAGGCGAAACCTTGCTGGTCAGTGGGATCGTGGGACAAGGCCCGGTCCAGCGGCCGCCCATAGTATCCGGCTTGGATCTCACGGGTCACGTCCGCGGCATAAGGATCACGATGATGCAACAGCAGTTCCCGCGCCCCCACCCATCGCGGATACAAGTCCGACAGATTGCCCCGAGGAACCCCGTAGCGCGCGGCCTCTACCTGCTGGTGCGGAATCAGCACATGCTGGACGTAGAACCACATGCTGCCGGCCAGCAGCAGAGCGATCACTAACTCGGATTTTGGATTTCCGGGCAAAGGCTTGGCGGCGCTGAAATCGTCTCATGTTACAACTTAGCAGGTGGATCGCGATGCCATGACTGTGCTCTCGCCCGGCAAGCGATGGGCAGGAGATTTTCACTACTGGGTCAGCGCTGCGCTGGCTCTCGCCCTGGTGCCACTCCTACGAGAGTTAGATCTTCCCACTCGTTTCGATTGGGCAACCCTGGGTTCCGCCTACTGGCTGGTTCTGACGGCGCAATCAGGCTTCGTCGCCACGCTCCTATATCTGATCGGGGGTGCCCCGGCCATCACGTTTTCTCCGCTCCTACAGAGGATTCGACGCGATAAGATACGAATTGCGCTGGGGCTGGCGTTCTTCCTCACTCTCCTCTGGGCGTTCACCTGGCTCAAGGCCCTCGTCTTAACCGTTGATGCCATCGCCGTGCTGGAGTTTCGCGAACGGTCGAGGTCAACGGCTCGGCGGACAGCCGCATTGGACATTCTGCCCCCTGCAATCTACCTTTTTGCCGGGCTTCTGATGATTTTTGCTTACAACGACATCATCGTGTCGGTACGCTTCTTCGGTGCAACCGACTCTACGTTCAATGCCATGGACAAGTGGCTGCTTCGCGGAACCTCGGTTTGCGACCTGTGCCATTGGGCGGTACGAAGATTTCCTGTTTCCTTTTTTCGTTTTCTGGAGTTCATTTACTTCGGAATGTTCCCCCAGATCGGCGCAGCCCTGATTCTTACCGCTGTCTATTCCGGCAGAAGGCGCGCACTTCAGTTCGTGGGGACAATTCTGACGGCGTATTATTTCGCGCTACTGCTGTTTTTCTTATGGCCCAGCCAGGGTCCCTATTACTTGTGTCCCACGCATTTTTTAGAGTTCCACAGCAGTTTGAAAGCCTATGCCGCACAGCGGGCATCCCTAGCAAACTCGCTTGCGCTGTGGAACCATTTACGAATCCGCCAGATTTCTACTGACTACTACATAGCTTTTCCCTGCATGCACATCGCTCAACCGTTGGTGGTGATGTGGTTCCTCAGACCATGGAGACGGGTGCTGGCTGCCCTGGCCGCCTATGACTTGCTGCTGCTGGTCGCGATCGTACTTCTAGAATGGCACTACGTCGTCGACATTTTTGCCGGTGTGTTGGTTGCCGGCGTTGCGATCTTAGTGATCGACGGCCACGCAGCATTGCAAGCTGCCAGCGTCATGAAGATGCCGGCAGGTGTACCGTCATCATGACCGGCGTTAGCCAAACCTTGCGCCGTTCGCTGTGGTTGATGCTTTCCGTACTATCGGCATGCAGTATGTGGTACTACGTCGCCAAGGTATGGAGCGCGGGGCAGCCAGCTCAGTTTTCGGATCTCTATGCACAGTGGTGGGGAGCGCACGAACTGCTGCTGCATCACCGGAATCCATACACACCGGCGGTGGCCCACGAAATTCAAACCGTTATTTATGGGAGTCCGGTCAGCGCTTCGCGGCCGGGCGATGCGGCGGAAATATCGGGAGGATTTGCCTATCCGATCTACGTTGTTTTTCTCATGTGGCCGACAGTACACCTGGCCTTTCCGGTCGTGAAAAGCCTAGCTATTTGCTTGTTTCTGGCCCTGACCCTGGCCAGCCTCTGGCTGTGGCTTTACGCATTCCGATGGCGGCCTCCGAACGCCGAGTTCGGCATACTTGCAGTTCTTATTCTCGGCAGCTTTCCGGTGCTGCAGGGACTCAGGCTGCAGAACCTGAGCCTGCTGGTGGCTTTCCTGGTGGCCGCGGCCATGGCCTCACTGGCAGCGGACTACCTTGCTCTTGCCGGTTTGTTACTTGCCGGGGCCACCCTCAAGCCTCAATTTGTGATCTTGTTGATCCCATGGTTGGCCCTCTGGGTCATGGGCGATTGGCGGCGGCGACGGCGATTGGCCTGGAGTTTCTCGACCGCAACAACCGCTCTTATTGTGGGAGGCGAGATACTCGAGCCGGGATGGATCAGCGGATTCCTGACAATCATTCGGGCTTACCGGCAATACACGTACGGGCACTCTCTGCTCGACGTGTGGTTCACTCCTCGGGGCGGCCCGGTTGTGGCCGCCGTCCTGGTATTGGGGGTGTTGGCTCTGTGTTGGCGGTGCCGTTCTGAGCCGGCACAATCCCCACGCTTCTTCCTCGCCTCCAGTTCGGTGTTGGCTGCCACGCTGGTAGTGATACCCACGTTGGAGCCCCATTCCCAGCTTCTGTTAGTCCCCGGGGTTCTGTTTCTGCTGCGGTATGGCGTTGGTATCCGGGAAGCCGGGAAACTCGAACGGCTGTTTCTGATCGCGGCATGGATTCTTCTGGCTTGGGCTTGGGTCGCAGCCTTTGGCATCATGTTGGCCGCAATCTGGCTCCCGGCGGGCACGTTGCTCAAGTGCTGGCTTTTGCCCTTGTACCCGAGCCCCCTTTTACCGTTTGGCGTTCTTCTGGTTTTGGGCTTTGTGCTGGGAAATGACGTTAAGGCTCTGCGTACACGCGGTATTATCCTCGAATCTTGAAACGCCTTCTCCAGACCCGCCGGGTATTCGTTTTGGTCCTGGCCATGGGTCTGTTTGTCATGGCCGCGCGTAGCGTGACCGATCCCGACGTATGGTGGCACCTCCGCACCGGACAACTGATGGTTCAGAATCATCAACTCTTCCACAGCGACCCCTACTCATTCACCCGGTTCGGCCAGCCGTGGGTGGACCACGAACGGTTGTCGCAAGTTTTCATTTACGCTTTGTACAGCGCGGCCGGATGGGGCGGCCTGATGGCGGGCTTTGCCGTGATCATCGCCGCCGCTTTTCTGCTGGTCTTTCGCCGCGCTCCCGGAAAGCCCTACGTCGCCGGAGCCATCACGGTTTGGGGCGCGGTGGCATCCGTCCCCTGTTGGGGAGTGCGGCCGCAAATACTCACCCTGCTTCTTGCCAGCACCTTCCTACTGCTTCTGGAGCGTTCCTATGACCGTCCACATCTGCTCTGGTGGACGCCCCCGCTCATGCTGCTGTGGGTGAACTTGCACGCGGGATTCGCCGCAGGCATCGCGTTGCTGCTCTTGTTCCTGATCGGCGATGGCCTCGATCTCGCATTTGGCTACAACGATCCTCGGCTCCCTCCCACCCGCTTTCGCCACCTGGCGCTGGTCACAGTGATCTGCGCTGCGGTGGTCGCGATCAATCCCTACGGGACGCAAATGTATCGCTATCCCTTGGAGACGCTGCACTCGCGCGCCATGCTGGCCTATATCGGCGAGTGGCTCTCGCCCGACTTCCACCAGTCGC
This sequence comes from Terriglobales bacterium, assembly GCA_050745985.1. Lineage (GTDB taxonomy): Bacteria > Acidobacteriota > Terriglobia > Terriglobales > Acidobacteriaceae > JABCZH01. The sequence continues at coordinate 33,866 of JBOGLG010000011.1, forward strand.
GCTACCTGCCGGCGCTCTTTCTGATGCTGGCAACGTTGGTGCTTCCCGCGCTCTCTCCGCGCCGTTTGCGTCCGCGAGAACTGCTGCTGCTCACCGTAACCACCTATGCCGCTCTGCGCTCTGTTCGCCATATTCCCCTCTACGTCCTGGTCGCGGTTCCGCTAGTGAGCGGCATGATCGAGGCTTGCCTGCGCGCCAGAGGCAAGACGGCTTTGCTCGACGCTTCTCCGCGCCAACCCACCTGGACCCTGGTGGTCAATGGGTTTCTTCTCGCTGGCTTTCTTTTTTTTACTGTGGCCCGGTTTCACGAAGTCGTCCGTGACCAACCTCAAACCGAAGCCAAGGAGTTCCCTGCCCCTGCGGCTTCCTTCCTTTTGTCCTCTCAGCCCCCCGGTCCGCTGCTGAACCACTACAACTGGGGTGGCTACTTCATCTGGAGGCTGTTTCCCAAGTACAAGGTGTACATTGACGGCCGCGCCGACCTTTACGGCGACACCTTCATGGACGATTTCGCCGCCACCTATTATCTGAAAGGCAATGCCTGGCGGGACTCGCTGAATCAATGGGGAATTCAGACCATCGTACTGCCCCCGGATGCGCCGTTAACCCAAGCCCTGCGCGGGCTGCCCCCATGGAAGGAGGTCTTTGCTGACAGCCAGGCGGTCGTCTTGACCCGCGCGAGTTCTAGCGCCGGCCGCTGAAGAATGTCGCTCCGGAACCAGATCCGCGGCCTGGTCCGCTGCCAAACGCCAGTTGTGACAAAAGTTACCTTTCTGAGCCAGTGTGCAATAAATTGTCGCTCCAACCCTCAAGGCTTCGGGGTATCATGGATCGGGGACACGAGATATTCGTCCTTCCCCCTTCGCAAGCTATTGATTTGGAACACGCAACCAGTTTTTGGGGCTGTGTGCCGGGGTCGGTAGTGGCATGGTCTCGCTGCTGGGATCAACCCCTGCAACGAGGCACCTTTCAAGGAGGGTTGGAAAATGAAGAATATTTTCCGCAGGATTTGGCGGCATGATGAGGCACAGGACATCGCGGAATATGCGGTGATGCTGGCCGTGATTCTAGTCATCGTCGTTGGCACCATACGACTTATTGGGGGCAACGCCAATAACGTCTTTTCTTCCGTCGCCAGTTCGATCGCGCAATAGCGCGAAGGCGAAGTGCGGCGCGGGCCCCCAGTCAGGGCTGTTCTTGTCTGGCAAAGGGGCGGGAGTCTTTTACCGGTGGTTCGGCCACCGGCGGTGGTGCGCGACCGGCTTCCTGAGGAGCAGCAATGAATCGTAATCGACTATTGATGATTGGGTTCATCGCCCTGGCTCTGGGCGCGTTCGTGAGCTTCGTCGTGTACCGCAACCTCCAGTCCAGCCACGGCGGCAAACAGGTGCCAGGCGAAGACGTCATCGTCGCCGCAAACGATCTCCAGGTCGGCGCCAAGATCGAAGAGAAAGACATCAAGTTCGTGCACTTCCCCACGGCCGACTTGCCGTCCGGAGTTTTCCATATCCCAGGCAAAGTGATCGGCCGCGGTGTTGTAGCTCCAATTTCACGCGGCGAGTTCATTCTCACCAACAAGCTGGCGGGAGAAAATGCCGGGGCGGGATTGCCGTCGCTTATCCCTCCCGGAATGCGCGCGGTGTCGGTACGAGTGAATGACACTACTTCGGTTTCCGGCTTCGTATTGCCCGGAACCCACGTGGATGTGCTGCTGACAGGCAGTCCCCAGGGGTCGAGCGAACCACAGACCACAACCGTGCTGGAGAATGTGGCCGTCATTGCCACCGGACAGCGATTGGAGCGCAACTCGGCCGGCGAGCCTCAAAACACCCCAGTCATCACTCTGCTGGTTTCGCCGGATGACGCCCAGAAGTTGACGCTGGCCAGCAATCAGGGACATATTCAGTTGGCGCTTCGCAATCCGCTGGACACCCGGCAGCAAGATTTGTCAGCCGCCAGATCGGCCTCTTTGTACAAAACTGCGCCGACCCCGGTGGCGGCGCCGGTTCAACCCCGGCCTCGGCATGCCGCCGCACCCACTGCTCCTCCACCCCCCACCGTGTTTACGGTCGAGGTTTACAAAGGGGACAAGAAAGAAGAGACCAAGTTCTGAATATAAGCCCAGGTTCGAGGGTGGAAAACATGGCGATGCACTCCCGCGGGTGGGAGAAACGAAAGATGCAAATTCGCAAACGGCTGATAATCGCAGTGACGATTCTATGCCTCTCGAGCCTGGCTCTGGCCGGCAGGGCGCAACAGCAGCCGGCTCCCCAGGGGCCGCAAGCCAGCGCGCAGGCGCCGTCGGCGGAATCACAAGGCTCCGCTCCTTTGCGAGTGCTGGTGGGCAAATCGATCCTCATCAACACTACCGAGCGTATCAAGCGAGTTTCGGTGACCGATTCGAGCATCGCCGATCCCATCGTGGTCGCTCCCACACAGATCCTGGTGCATGGCCGTTCGGCAGGCGAAGTATCGTTGCTCATCTGGGATGAACTTGACCGTTCTCGCAGTTTCGATCTGCGTGTTGACGTCGACGTTAGCGCGGCGGCAGAGGAAGAAAAAGCCGTGTTCCCGGACGAACAGATCACCGTCACCCCATCCCGTTCCGCCATCGTGCTCTCAGGACATGTGTCCACCGAGGACGTCTCCAAGCGCGCCGGAATGATTGCCGAGGCCTATTCCAAGAACGTGGTCAATGTGCTGACCTTCGGCCCGGTGGGGGCGCAGGAAGTTCTTCTGGAAGTAAAATTTGCGGAAGTCGACCGCGCTGCCGTGATGCAACTCGGTGCGGAGTATATTTTGCCGGGCAGCGGTCACACGACCGGAACTCTGACGACCGGACAGTTTGGGGGGCTGTCGCTCTCGACCACTTCCACTACCACCACCAGCAACGGCGGCAGCACCACTACTGCCACCAGCCCCACGAGCCCCACCATCAATCTGACCAATCCGCTGAACCTCTTCCTTTTCCGCAGCGACATTAATTTCGGAATGGTTATCCAGGCTCTGCAGCAGAAGAACCTTCTCCAGATTCTGGCCGAACCGAACCTGATCGCGGTCAACGGAAAGGAAGCAAGTTTTCTCGCTGGTGGCCAGTTCCCTTTCCCCATCGTCCAACCCGGTCAGGGATTCGCCGCGGTGACCATCTCGTTCAAGGATTTCGGCGTCAAGCTGCAATTCACGCCCGTCATCATGCCCAATGGCAATATTCACCTGAAGGTCGCGCCCGAGGTCAGCACATTGGACTTCACCAACGCTCTGACCATTTCCGGCTTTACCGTGCCCGCGCTGAGTACTCGCCGTGCTGAAACCGAATTTGAGCTGCAGGACGGCCAGAGTTTTGTGATCGCAGGGCTAATGGATAACCGGGTAACCGATCTGTACAACAAGATTCCCGGGCTTGGCGACATCCCGATCCTGGGGAATTTGTTCCGCAGCCGGAATTTGCAGAAGCAGAAGACCGAGTTGATGGTGTTGTGTACGGTGCATCGCATCTCACCCAGCACTCAGGGTCCTCCAGGGCCGAACTTCCCACAACCGTTCATGGATAAAGAAAAGTTCGATCCCAAGAAACCGAACAGTGGCGGCACGAATGGAGGGAAGTAATAGTGGCCACGCCGAGGATGTTGGTCATAGCCGCAGGGCGGCGAAAGAAGCTTTTGTAGTATCGAACGTAGCTGTAGGAGAAGTCGTAGTCACATGCCCGAGCTTTCCGTAGTTATCGTCGCATCCGACAGCGAACAGCGAGCCGTCCTGCAAGTTCTGGTGGATGGCACTAGTGTCGCCCGTACCGTGCACACCTGCGCCAGTTTTCCGGTTGCGGCCACCGACCCCATCACCCGGCGGATTCAGGCCGCCGGCGCGGACGTGGTCCTGGTGGATGTCCCCACCGACAACGCCAGTTACGCCTTGCACGCTATCGAACTGCTTCGCCACGAAGTTCCCGACTCAGCGCTCTTTGCCATCGGCGGCCTGTCCCAACCCCAGGTCATTGTGAACGCCATGCGCGCCGGGGCTTGCGAATTTGTGGAGAGGCCCACCACCACGACCGACCTGCTGGAAGCTTTTGTGCGGCTCACTGCTTCCCAGCGCCGCAACCGCCGCGAGGAAGCACGAGGCAAGCTGTTCACTGTAGTCAACGCAAAAGGCGGCAGTGGCGCCACCACCGTCGCGGTAAACCTTGCATTGGCATTGCAAGCCGCCCACGGCAACACCGCTTTGGTGGACATCGCTCCTTTGGGACACTGCGTGCTGCACTTGAACTTGAAACCGCTGTTCACCGTGGGAGACGCCATCCGCAACCTGCATCGCCTGGACAGTTCCCTGCTGGAGAGTTTCATGACCCGGCACTCCGGGGGCTTGCAACTGCTGGCCGGCCCCACCAACCCGGTACCGATGGAACCTTCGACTTCGGAATTCGCCAAACTGTTCGATCTCCTGATCGGTCACTTCCGCTATGTCATCGTGGATGCTTCCTCGCGCATCGACGCCACCACCCGGCTGGTGTCCAATTTGGCCAACAGAGTTCTCATGGTGGCCCACACCGACGTTGCCTCTTTATGGAGCGCCGCCCGGGTGCAGCAATACTTGAGTGAAAGCGGCAGCCGCGAAAAAGTTCAGTTGCTCCTGAACCGTTTTCGCAAGGTTCCCGGCTTCAGCGAAAGCGATGCCGAAGCTGCCGCCGGAGTTAAACTACTGTGGAAGATTCCCAATCAATACTTCGCGGTATCCACCGCCATTGATCGCGGAGTTCCGCTGTCGCAGCAGCATAATACCGAGATTGCCCGCTCGTTTGCCGGTCTGGCAGCGCGCTTGACGGAAGACGATCTGGATGTGAAACGCAAGGCTTGGTCGTTATTTAAGACGGTTTAAGTCAAGACTTCTTAGTTAGGATTTTCGGACGTTCCCATGGCGAACTTGCAGACCTTCGAGAGGACCGAGTACCAGCAGGTCAAAGCTGACCTGCACCGCAAGATCCTCGACCGCCTGGACCTGGAAAAGCTTGGACGCGCTCCGAGCGACACCGCTCGCGACGAAGTGTTGTTGCTCATCCGCAACACCGTCAACAGCGAGGCCGTGCCCCTGAGCTTTGCCGAGCGAGAGCGCCTTTCCCGTGAGATTCTCGATGAGATTTTTGGTCTGGGTCCGCTCGAACCCCTGCTCAAAGACCCCACAGTCTCCGACATTCTGGTAAACCGATACGATCGCGTCTACGTCGAGCGCGCGGGCAAGATTGAGTCCACTGGCTTGAGCTTCAAGGATGATTCTCACCTGATGCAGATCATCGACCGCATCGTCTCGCGAGTCGGGCGCCGGGTGGATGAATCTTCTCCCATGGTGGACGCGCGGCTGGCCGACGGCTCCCGCGTGAATGCCATCATTCCGCCCCTGGCCATCGATGGCCCGTGTCTCTCCATACGTCGCTTTGGCCACGACCCTCTGACTTCCCGCAACATGATCGAGAACAAGACCCTCACTGAGCCCATGCTGGAGTTGCTCTCCGCCATGGTCAAGGGCCGGCTCAACATCTTGGTTTCCGGCGGAACCGGCGCCGGCAAGACCACGCTGCTGAATGTTCTCTCCGGATTTATTCCAAATTCCGAGCGCATCGTGACCATCGAAGACGCAGCCGAGTTGCAAATGAAGCAGGAACATGTTGTGCGCCTCGAGACCCGCCCTCCCAACATTGAAGGCAAGGGAGCAGTCCGCCAGCGGCAGTTGGTCATCAACAGCCTGCGTATGCGGCCCGACCGCATTGTGGTCGGCGAGGTCCGTGGCGAGGAAGCCTTCGACATGTTGCAGGCCATGAACACCGGTCACGAGGGATCGATCACCACCGTACACGCCAATTCCCCCCGGGACGCACTGGCCCGCCTGGAAAGCATGTTCTCCATGGCCAACCTCAACCTTCCTGAGCGAGCGATGCGCCATCAGATCGCCTCCGCCATCCACGCCGTAGTGCAGATTGCGCGTATGGCAGATGGCACCCGCAAGGTCATTTCCGTCTCTGAAGTCACCGGCATGGATGGAGACGCCATCGCCATGCAGGAAGTTTTTGTGTTTGAACGGGTGGGAATCGACAAAGACGGCAGGGTTAAAGGAAGGTTTCGTGGAACCGGGATTCAGCCCAAGTTTGCCGACCGGCTGGCGACCGCGGGTTGCCGCCTGCGCCGTGACTTGTTTGAAGCGCACATGGATGTTTGATCTTCCGAGTTAGAGCTGGGAAGTTAAGAACAATGCTGACCGTCATCGCTCTCGTAGTGTTCATCATGGTTGCCGTGCTGGTGTTCGCCGTCGGATCCTTCCTCGACCAGCGCAGCGCCCAGGCCCGCATGCTGCGCGGCCGCCTCGCCTCGGTGCAAAAAGCCGAACAAACGACCAGCGAAGATCTTGCCCTGCTGCGCGATGAAATGATGAGCAAGATCCCGGCGCTCGACAGCCTGCTCCGCCGCTCCGAGCGCATGGCAAACTTTCAGATCTTCCTCGAGCAGGCCGATCTGAAAGTTCGTGCCGGAAACATCCTGCTCCTCTGCGTCGTCAGCGCCGTCGTGCTGGGAGTCGTTGGCTACCTGGTCGCAGGTTCGCTGCCGCCCAATCAGGCCATGCTGTTCGTCATGGTCGGGGTCGTGCTGGGTGGTACACTGCCCTACTCCTACGCGTCCTACCGTCGCACCAAGCGCTTTCAGAAATTCGAAGAGTTGTTTCCTAACGCCATCGATACGCTGGCCCGCGCAGTGCGCGCCGGCCATGCCTTTACCACCGCGCTGGAGTTGATCGCCAATGAGATTTCGGAGCCCGTCGCCTCGGAATTTCGCAAGCTTTTCGAAGAGCAGAAGTTCGGCCTGCCGGTCCGTGACGCCCTGATGAACCTGGCCTCCCGCGTGCCCCTGGTTGACATAAAGTTCTTTGTCACCGCGGTCATGCTGCAACGCGAAACTGGAGGCAACCTCGCCGAGATTCTCGACAATCTCTCCTATGTGATCCGCGAGCGTTTCAAGATCATGCGGCAGGTGCGTGTCTATACCGCCCAGGGCCGCCTGACCATGATGCTCCTGATGGGCCTGCCGCCCATTATTGTGGTGGTCATGCTCACCACCAATCCGTCTTTTATCAAACCCCTGTTTGCAGACCCCATCGGGCATACGCTGGTGGTCGCGGGAATCGTTCTCCAAACCATCGGTTATTTCGTGATTCGCAAGATCATTCAGATTCAGGTTTGAGCTATGGCATTGGCCCTCACCATCCTCGTGTTCTTGACGGTCGTGGCCGTGATCTTTTCCTTCGGCGCGGCCGCCTATGCGCCATCGTCGGTCCTGGGCGCCCGCTTGCGGGCGCTGGGATGGCAACGCGAAAAACCGCAGGAAAAACCGCCCATGCGGGAACGCATCGAGCAGGCCCTCGATCCCCTCAGCAAGGCCATTCCACTTTCGCCCGGCGAGGTCTCCCGCGCCCGTAGCTGGCTGATTCAGGCCGGCTACCGCGACCCGCGTCACCTCACGATCTACGTGGGCAGCCGCCTGGCCTGCGCCTTGTTCGGCTTCGGATTGGTCGTCCTAAGCAGCGGGTTCGATTCACCGATGCTGCTGGTAAGCGTCACCGCTCTGGGATTCTTTCTGCCTCGCTTCGTGCTCAAGCGCCTCATCCGCAACCGGCAGCAGCGCATCAAGCTGGGATTGCCGGACGCGCTTGACCTCACCGTCATTTGCGTTGAAGCCGGACTCGCCCTGGACCAAGCCCTGATGCGCGTTGGCCAGGACCTGCAACACGCACACCGCGAACTCAGCGATGAATTCCACCTCGTGAACCTCGAAATGCGCGCCGGAAAACCTCGTCCCGAGGCCTTGCGCAATCTGGTCGAACGCACCGGAGTGGACGATATCCGCTCCCTTGTCGGAACCCTGATTCAGACCGACCGCTTTGGTACCAGCGTGGCCCAGGCTCTGCGGGTGCACTCGGATTCACTTCGCACCGAGCGCCGCCAGCGGGCCGAAGAACAAGCCGCCAAGACCACCATCAAAATGGTGATTCCCCTCGTACTGTTTGTCCTCCCCTCGATTATCTTTGTTACGCTCGGGCCTGCGGTGATCCAGTTGATCCGCACCCTGGCGCCTGAAGTATCACACTAGACTTCCCCGACCAGGAATTGCGCTCAGGAGTTATGATGTCTGTACCGGGTTCCACAGGGTATGCGTTCAACCGGACGCGACAGGCGTATCTGGCCACTCAAGTCACGCTTGCCGCGACGCATTGGTCCCGCTTTCGCGGGCTAATGTGCAGCTCCGCCGCGGAATTCCGCCCCGGGGATGGCCTGTGGATCGTGCCCTGCCGCGGAGTCCATACCTTCGCCATGAACTTCCCTATTGATGTGCTCTACCTCGACGGCCGCAAGCGTGTGGTACACCTCGAGGAGAACCTGCGGCCTTGGCGGGTGGCGAAAGTGAGTTTGCGCGCGGTCTCCGTCCTGGAGTTGCCGGAAGACACGCTGCGCTCCAGCCGGACCGCCGTTGGAGATGAAATCGAGATCGCCATGGGTGAACGGGAGACAGGCAAGGCGTGAACCAGGAACTCAAGATCGATGAGCCTCAGGCTGCCGAAGTCCAGTTGGAGGATATCGGTGGCGACGATCTCAAGCTTCTAATTGAGTGGTCTTCGCCGTGGCACGAATTCCTCACCGCCATCAGGCCTGCTTTGCGCAAGTCCCCGCGGCGTCTTGCCGGCGAAGCCCGGACAAATTCGTTTCCATACCAGGGAATGCTCGTGACGTGGCTTGTAGAGGCCGTACTGCTGCTCGCCGCCATCGTGGTGCCCGCCCGCCTCGCCAGTTTGCGCCCCTTTCAGCCGCCGATCATGCCGAAGTACGATGTCATTTATTTCTCCGGAGACGAACTGCCGCAAACCGAAGACCGCGGCGGCGCCCGCGCTGGCCTTGCCGGGCATGCCGGCGGGCACGAGGCCCATCATCGCACCCAGGTAATTCGGGTGGCCCGCGGCGCCATCCTTCGCGAAAAGATCGTGGATGTCCCCAAATTGAATTTGCCGGCATCGAGTTCAGCGGTCGCGAATCTCATGGCCTACAAGCCGGTTCCCGGCCCCGCCCCCGCCGAGGGCTTGAAAACTTCCCGGCAGGCGCCCAAGCTGGCTGAAACTCCGGTCGCACCCGCTCCGCAGGTTGAACAAGCAAAAATGCGGAAGGCTCCAGCGCTGAATGCGGCCATAGTTCCGCCGCCGCCAAGCGCCAGCCAGCGCGACATCACTTCCATCCGCATCCCCGGTTCGCAGGCCATAAGCGTAGTCCCGCCGCCGGTTTCCGCGCCCGAGCAAATTACTGATCTGCACTCTCAAATCACCCTGCCGGCCCCCAGCGTGATTGCGCCACCTCCCATGCAGGTGGCGCGAGACCTAAAAGCCAGAGGCCCCGGATTCGGCCCCGGAGAACTGCAAAAGCAAATCGTGCCGCCGCCGGTGCAGGTGAGTAGCTCTACGCCTGACCGCCGCTCCTTCGGCGGATTGGGCGCCGCCAACGTAGTTCCGCCCCCCGTGCAGGTCGCGGGTGGCTCGCTTCGCGGTCAATCCGTGGCGGCGTTAGGTGGAAGCCCCTCAGTGGTCCCGCCGCCACCCTCAGTGTCCGAAGCTGCTTCAACCGGCGGGCTCGGCTCCGGCAATCGCGGCAAAGGTTTGGGCGGCCCGCTCGATGCCGGCGCAGTGACTGCCCCGCCGAGCAACACGGGCGGAAACACCAGCGGCAGTGGGATCGTCCTCTCCAGCCAGCCCGGCTCGAAAGTTGGCGTCCCCGGCGGAGCTGGCACGGGTTCGCTCGCGCTCTCTCCCGCGGGTGGAAACAAGCTGGGAGTAGGAGAGGGTCAGGGCGGTGAAGGCATTGCCAGCGGAGCCGGCCCCGGCAGCGGCTTCTCCAGAGAAGGCACCGGCGGATCCAAGTCCGGCGGAGGCCCCGGCACCGACGCTGCCGCCCGCGGAGGCATTTCTCCCTACCCCGGCCCCGGCGGCGCGGGTACCGGAACTGTAGGCAAGCCGCCCCTGCCCGGTGTCTCCGTTCACGGCGGAAATAACATCATCACGCTCCCCAGTTTCGGCGCGGACGGCAACTCGGCCGCCGCCCCAGGCCGCTCCCCCAAAGTGGCAGCCAACGAAGGCCCAGACATCACCATCGTCGGGACCTCACGTTCCGGCGGCGCTTTCAATTATTACGGCGCCCTGAAAGGCGACAAAGTCTACACGATCTACCTTGATACTGCTCTCGGACCTGCAGTGTTGGAATTTGCCGATCCTACGTCGGCAACGCATCCTTACGGGGAGGACCTGACCCCTCCTCACCCCATGCGCGTTGATCTTCCCACCAACCTTAAACGTTCACGCTTGGTGATCTCCTGCGTTCTCGACCGCTCCGGATTGATCCGCAACGTGCGGGTCCTCCAACCTGGCGGGCATGAATTCACTACAAAGGTTCTGGCCGCACTGCCTGCCTGGAAGTTCCGCCCCGCATTTCGGGGAGAGCGGCCGGTCGAAGTGAATGCCCTTCTCGGATTCGACATCGACACCAGGTGAACAAGCCCTCTTCTTACTGCTCCGGCCGCATACCCACCTCCTGCTCCGGAGTCTTCTACTTCCCTTTCGCTCGCCGAAACAACACCGCCGTCTTATCCTCATACACCGGCTCCCAACCCGCTCTTAACTGCAACATGTTCGCCAACGACGAATCCGGCGGCAAAAGCACCCAATCAACCCGAAGTGCATCCAGGGCCCCATCCCATCCCGGCTGCACCAGCACTGCTTTCAAATAATCCTTGAAGAACGCGTCGCCATACAAATCATGGCGATCATCCACCACCACTTTGGTTTCGGGATAGAGCCGGTAGATCAAGTACCCGCCCCAATAATCCAAACTGAAAATCGGCTCGCGGATGCCCCGCTCAGCAATCGCCTCCGTCGCCTCGACCGGAAATCGCTTCCCGTCAAAATATGCATTGATAAACTGCGTCGACCCAATGCGACCCTGGTGGGCGCACGCCCACAAGCCCAGAACGAACACTGCCACTAGCCACAGGTGCCCGTACAGACTGCTGTCCAACCGCTGCATGCGTTCGCCAAAAGAATGCGTCCACGAGGCCAGCCAGCGCAGCCAACCCGCAGCCTCTGCATTCTGGGCCAATCCGGCCACACTGTCCGAGACCATCGGAGCGACGATCAACACCATCAGCAGCGACGAAGTAGGCAAACTACGCGTTGCATAGAGTCCGCCATACACCGCGGCCAATAAGACCAGAAGATGGGTGGCTCCCGGCTTCTTCCGCGCGCTCGCCAATGCTACCGTCGTGATCAGCACCAGCAGCGCAAAACATTGCTGCGCCGCGCCGTGAAAATCCGGCGAAAGAAATTCGCTGATACGATCCATCAAGAACCGGTCCGTCAAGTACCGGTAAACGTGAAGATGAAGCTGATAGCCATAAGGATTAACGAAGCTGGCGGCCGCCACCAACAAACTCACCCCGCCAACCTGCTTCAGCCAACCCGCGATTTCACCGCGCCGCTCCCGATCCCTGCCCCACTCAATCGCCCCGCCCGCCAGATAAATTGCCAGCAGCACAAACCCCAGCACAAAGCCGCCATGAACATTCACCCACAACAACATCACCACCGGCAGCCAGAGCAGGCGTCGCTTCCGTTCCACAGCCGGTGCATCCGCAGCCGAATCCAGTACCTCGAACCACACCACGGTAAGCAGCCAACTCAAGACGTGCGGCCGCGCCAGAAAGTGCACTGCCGAAGCCGCGAGCGCAAGGATCGTCAGTGAAAGCGTAATCGGAAGGCTGCCGCCCCGCCGCAGCCCCAGGTGCAGAGTCAAAACAAAGGTCGCTGCAATGATCGCCGCGGTGTAGAACACAACCCCGTTAAGCCCCAGGGCATGGTGGATCGCGGCAAACACCAAATCGTAGAGCCACTCCCACGCGTACCACGGCTTCCCGTTCATCGTCGAAGAAAATGCATCGGTGCGCGTGATGGCGTGAGTAAGCAGCATCTGCTGCCCGTTGCGAATATGCCATCCGATGCTGGCATCGCGCAGCAGCAACCGCCCCAGCGCTCCGCAGCTCAACCCGAACAGCAATGCGGCGAAGAGTAAATCCGCAATGGAAGGAACCAGCAAGCCGGTCCAGGCCCCACCGTCCGTCTTGGTTGGCGCAACGTTCAAGACCAAAGTGTTTGCTCGCGTCTGACCGGCACTGAAAATGCTACTCTTTTGTTTTGGAATAGTAACAGTCTCTTCGCAGGTGCACGGTTGGCAACTGACTCCAAACCTCGAATCGCCATCATCGGCGCCGGCTTCGGCGGCTTGCAGGCAGCCCTGCATCTGGCCCGCTTACCCGTGCAGATCACGCTCATCGACCGCCGCAACCACCACACTTTCCAGCCGCTGCTCTATCAGGTCGCCACTGCCGGACTGTCTCCCGGTGAGATCGCTGCTCCCATCCGCTGGATCGTTCGTGATCGCAAGAACATCGAAGTGCTCCTCGGTGAGGTGCAGGGCTTTGACCTGGCGCAGCGCCTCGTCAAACTTCCCGGCCTTGATGTTCCCTACGACTACCTGATCGTCGCCGCCGGAGCCACTCACGCCTATTTCGGCCACGACGAGTGGGAGCCCTTCGCACCCGGCCTGAAGACCATCGAAGACGCGCTCGAAATCCGCCGCCGGGTCCTGCTCGCCTTCGAGTTGGACGAACGCCAGGCCGCCAGCGGAACACCGCAAGCTCCACTGAATTTTGTAATCGTGGGTGGCGGCCCAACCGGGGTTGAACTGGCGGGAACTCTTGCTGAGATCTCCCATCGCGTGCTGGCCAATGAATTCAAGTCCATCGATCCCAAGAGCACACGCATCATCCTGCTCGAAGGCGGTCCGCGCATTTTGCCCGCCTACCCCCAGGATCTCTCCCGCAGCGCCGAGGAACAACTGCGCCACCTGGGCGTTGAGGTGCGCACTTCCACCATGGTGACCGGCATAGACCCCGGCGTCGTGCGCATGGGAGAAACTCACCTCCCCGCCGCCGTGATTCTCTGGGCCGCCGGCGTCGCCGCCTCGCCGTTGGGCAAGAAACTTGGGGCTCCCATCGACCGTGCCGGTCGAGTCTTCGTAAATCCCGACCTGAGCATTCCCGGCCGTCCCGAAGTCTTCGTCATCGGCGACCTGGCCTCGCTCAAAGACGAAAACGGCAAACCGGTTCCCGGCGTCGCCCCAGCAGCCATGCAGCAGGGTCGCGCCGTAGCCCGCAACATCGGGCGCGAACTGCGCGGCGAGCCCCGCCGCAATTTCCATTACTTCAACAAAGGCAATCTCGCCACTATCGGCCGTGCAGCCGCCATCGCCGAATTCGGGAAGGTCCACATCTCCGGCTTCCTGGCCTGGCTGTCGTGGCTATTCGTTCATATTTTTTTCCTGATCGGATTCCGCAACCGCATCATCGTGCTGATCCAGTGGGCCTGGTCCTACTTCACCTACGAACGCGGGGCGCGCCTGATCACGGGAGATCAGGACCTTCCCGGTTGGAAAGCATCACAACAAAAAGAAAAGTAGCGGCGTCTCTCCGATCGCCACCTTGATCGCTGTGCGAATTCGGACAACCCCCTCCAAAAGCGGACGCTTACACTTTTCCCTTTCTCCCGTCGAATCCTTGTAGCCTTCGTGTTTTCAGCGAACTGCAGATTCAAACCCGCGGCACTCAAGTTGCAAGACCAAAGAAAGAGAAAACTTGCATGGGAACCCTTCTGCAGGATCTGAAATACGGCACACGTGTGCTGCTAAAGAGCCCCGGATTCACCGCCGTCGCGATCCTGGTGCTTACTTTGGGCATCGGCGCCAATACGGCCATCTTCAGCGTGGTCAATGCCGTCCTGCTGCGCCCGCTCCCCTATCGGGATTTCAGCCACTTGGTCCAGGTCTGGCATGTTCCTCCGCCAAAGAGTTTCCCGGGCGTGACCCGATTTGCCGTCTCCGCCGCCAACTACCTCGACTGGAACAATCAGAATCACGTCTTTGATCAACTCGCTATATACACCTACGCCAACCTTAATTTCAGCGGAAAGGGTCAACCCGAGTCGGTGACCAGTGGTGTGGTATCTCCCAATTTCTTTGCGGCATTGCAAGTGCGCCCCCTTCTCGGACGGACATTTCTTCCGGATGAAGACTTGCCGGGCCACGCAAACGTTGCGGTTTTGGGTCATGCGCTCTGGCGCGATCGTTTTGGCTCCGATCCTGCAATCGTTGGCCAGAACGTCACCCTCAACGGACAAGGCTACTTGGTCGCCGGTGTCATGCCGTCCTCATTCCAATTGCCCCCTCAAGTCCAGATGTGGACCCCGCTGGCCATGACCGACAAAGAGAAGGCGGTGCGAGGTGAACACCACTTCGGAGTCATCGGCCGCCTGAAGCCGGGCGTGGACGTGAAACAGGCCCAAGCCGAAATGAACACTATTTCCAGCCAGCTCGAGCAGCAATATCCTGCCGATGACAAAGGCTGGGGAGCCGTCGTCATCCCGCTGCGCGAACAACTGGTGGGAAGCGTGCGCCCGGCTTTGCTAGTGCTCCTGGGGGCTGTGGCGTTTGTGCTGCTCATCGCCTGCGCCAACGTGGCCAACCTGGTGCTGGCGAAGACACTCGGCCGCCGTAAGGAAATTGCCATCCGCGGCGCCCTGGGCGCCAGCCGCGCCCGAGTGCTTCAGCAAGTCCTTTCGGAGACCGTCTTGCTGGCAGTCGCCGGCGGCGTCTTGGGCCTGGTCGTCGCGCACTTCGGAGTCCGCTTGATCTCCGCCGTTCTCGCGGGCCAGTTATCTCTGACCCCGGAAATCAATCTCGATGGATTCGTACTCGGCTTTACTCTCGGCATTTCACTTCTTACCGGCGTACTCGCCGGACTTGTCCCCGCCATGCGCCTGACCAAGACCGATTTGAACGAGGCTCTAAAGCAAGGCCTGGGCCGTACCGATGCCGATTCCGGCGGCAAGCGCACACGCGCGGTTCTCGTCGTTGCCGAAGTCGCTCTTTCCCTGATGTTGCTGATCGGCGCTGGCCTCATGATCCGCAGCCTTTGGCTGCTGCGCAACGTTGATCCTGGACTCGATCCCAGCCACGTGCTCACCATGACCGTCGGCATTCCCGTGCCTTCAACTCGTTTTCCTACTCCGCAGGATCAGAGCAACTTCTTCCGCGAAGTATTGCAACGCGTTCGCACCCTACCCGGAGTGGAGTCCGCCGGAGTCATTGATGCGCTACCTCTTACCGGCGGCGGATCCACCCAGCCGATCGCTATCGAAGACCGGCCCCCGGCGGCCATGGCAGACCAGCCCGAAGTTGCGGTTCGTCTGGTCAGTCCCGGGTACCTTCACGCCATGCGAATTCCGCTGCTACGCGGCCGCGACTTAACTGAAGCCGACGCCCAGGACCGCCCGCATACCATCCTCATCAGCCAATCCATGGCCAGTCGCTTCTGGCCCAACCAGGATCCCATCGGCAAACACATCACCTTGACCTTCTTTCCGGATGCGCCGCGAGAAATCGTCGGCATCGTGGGCGACGTCAAGGACAATGGGCTCGACTTCGCGGAACCCATCACCATGCTCTACACGCCCTTGGCGCAACTCTCCGCGCCTGCCCTGGGCGTCTGGTCCTCGTTCCCCATGTCGCTCGTGATTCGCACCAACACGGAACCCGCCAGCCTGGCGTCGGCTGTCAGCGCTGCGGTGCACCAAGTCGATTCTGAATTGCCCTTACTCCAGATCCTCACCATGCAACAGGTGATCGACGCCTCTCTCTCGCAACAGCGTTTCAACATGTTTCTGCTGACGGTCTTCGCCGGGCTGGCGCTGCTGCTCGCGGCAGTTGGCATCTACAGCGTGCTCTCTTATAGCGTGAGGCGGCGGATCAGAGAGATCGGCATCCGCATGGCTCTGGGGGCGCAATTGCGCGACATATTAGGCATGGTTCTGATGGACGGGATGACGCCTACGCTCATCGGCCTGGGGTTGGGCCTGGCAGGCGCTCTGATGCTTGGCCGCGTGGTCTCCAGCCTGATTTTCGGAGTCACCGCCAAGGATCCGCTCACTTTCGGCGCAGTCTCCATATTGCTGGCGGCTGTGGCCTTCCTGGCCAGCGTCATACCCGCTTATCGCGCGACCCGGGTCGAACCGATGAAGGCCCTCCGCGATGAGTAACCGCTCGGCTGGACAATAAAAACCACGCGTAGGCGTGGAGAAGGCCTACTTCTTCTTTTTTCCCTTGGGCTTTTTGGTGGCGGGCGGGGTGGACTTCTTCTTCGGAACAACCTTCCTGGCGGCGACTTTCGCAGGCTTGGCCGCCGCTTCCGTCTTCGCTTGGGGAACAGGAGCCGACGCCGGCGCGGCTTTGCCTTTCTTCCCCACCGCAACTTGCGCAACCACCTGAGCCGCAGCTGCCGCTTTCGCCCCTCGCCCACGCTTCGGCGGAGGAGGCGGTGGGGGTGGCGGCGGCGCCAACGGTTTCAAAAATTTCAAAGTCTCTGTACGCGACCGCAGCCTGCCGTCCAGCAACAGCATGAACACATCATGAGCAATCTTCGAATACTCCGGCAACTGCGGCGTGATGAACAGCTCCGTCATCTCCGGCAGCGGTATCCGCTGCTGTACCTGGCGCCACTTGATGAAAAAATTCTTGATCTTCTGGGCTACCGCCTGCTGCTTGGCCGTCACCGCCAGAAACAACGTCATCTCCGGCCGCGCTTCCGACAACAGCTTCCAGGTACGCGAAGGCGTCGCCGCCTCCTTGCCGGTCAGCCGTCGGGCCAAATCTTTTGCATTGTCTTCGAGATCTTTCCACGCCTCCACCAAATCCTTCCGTGGAATCGACCGGCGAATGTCGGCAACGTCCTTGTCGCTCAGCCGCGCCGTGAGAAAATGCAGGATCGCAGGCGCAGGGTCCGGGGTATACCCCAGCTCATTCATCTGCTGCCGTGTCTTCACCAACTGACTTAGTCCAACCGTATCCACCTTGGCGGTGGTCCAGTGCGGGTTCAGTACCTTGAGCCAATCTTCTTTCTCTAGCGAGCGCACAATGTGCAGCGGATCGTCCTCGTACGCCAACTGCTCGATCTCCATCCCGATCGCACGATGGTTGACGTGGTCGATATAGTTATTTTCTTTGGCGGACTGATATCGCGCCTGGGTACGCTCCTCGAGCGGCCAGTGAAACCGCGCCCCAAAGCGCGTGGCTCGAATCAATCGTGATGGATCTTCCACAAACGCGTAATTGTGCAACACCCGAATCAGCTTGGCTTCAATGTCCGCCGCCCCGTTGAACGGATCCATCAACAGGCCCCGTGATCCTGGGTTGAGCGACAACGCCATTGCGTTGACAGTGAAATCGCGCCGCCGCAGGTCTTCAATGATCGTGGATGGCGCAACCAGCGGCGGCTTGCCAACTTTCTCGTACCTTTCCGTACGCGCCGGGCTGATCTCCGCCCGCACCTTACCCGGCAACACCAGGTAAATCGCCTTCAATTCTTCGTCCGCCGCCGACACTACCGCCCCGGCCCGTTCCAGATCCTTTTGCAGCTTTAAGGGATTCCCCTGGACGGTGAAATCGAGATCACGAATGGGAAATCCGCTGATGATGTCGCGCACCGCGCCACCCGTCAGATAGATGTTCATCTCCGCCGCCCGTGCAATCTCCTGCACCAGCGTGACGCCCCGCTGCTGATCTGGGGTTAAACGAATTTCCATGGTGTAGATGTAATCAGCCATGTTTCGTCCGAGATAGTGGCAATGAAGCGGCGGCCAAGATAGGACTAGAGTTTTCCACAGGGCACACCACGAACTTGGGGATGGACCTGCCGACCTCCGCGTAAACTGCTCTGTGGACTAGCTTTAGGCGATTCAGGCGCGGCCTCTGTGAACTACACAAAATATCACAAGGTTAACGATTTGGCTACTACGAACCAGATGACTGACTGTGTTCGCAACAAAAATGTGAGAATGTGAGTACGCCAACCTCCAGGAAGCCGCAACCCGGGCGGTTTTGGCCACAAGCGAATGCCCTCGACCCATAAGAAAGTCGTAGTCCGAAAACTCGACCGCGACTCGGTGAACGGCTACGTCGCCCCGGCCAATTTTGTCCACGAAGGCAAGCTTGAACTGCTCAACACCACCGGCAACGTCATCGCCATCGACCTGCGCGAGATCAAAGTCGTGTATTTTGTCCGCGAGTTCGGCGAATTCGACATTCCCAGCCGCAAGACTTTCACCACCCGCCCCCGCACAGAAGGACTGTGGGTGCGCCTCCGCTTCAAAGACGGCGACACGCTCGAAGGAATGATGCCCAACGATCTGCTCCAGACCTCGGCCGACGGATACCTGATCAATCCCCCCGACCTGCGTGCCAACACGCAGCGCATCTTCGTCCCCCGCAGCGCGCTCGAGTCGCTGACGGTCCTAGCGGTAATCGGTGCCACCCGCCGCCGTCGCCGAGGCATGCCCAGCGATATCAGGCAAGTCCCAATGTTCGGCGAGCAGTAGTCGAATAGTCCGCTTAGCCAAAGGCCTGCTTCTCTCCGCGCCCTCCGCGAAGTCCTCCCCGTACTCTGCGTTTTAAGATTTTGCCTTTCCCAAGAACAACCGGGCATCAAACGGATACGCCTCATGCCACAACACCTTCACCCGTGCCGCATCCGCCTGGGCCGGATTCAACAACAATTTGCGCTTGAATGACCGCCCCTTTCACCCAGGTTAGCTCTGACTCTGCTTCTGAAGCAGTGCCCTATACACCGCGAAGGCCACCGTGGAAATCAAGATCAAGTAGGCGAATTGTCTGGCGGGTTCGTTGAAGCCAGATGAAAAGTAAATATGACCGTGGCCGAGCAGGAGGAGGATGACCAGCAGAGCAATTGGGCCAAGAGCCGCGCCGACAGCGAGCGCGACTGGCCATGACAGGCGCGCAATCGAGCGTGCGGAGAAAAGCAATGCTACGGGAATACCGACGAAGAGCCAACCTACAAACGTAAAGATCACCAGTAGAGAGAAATGTTCAATTGCGTTCGAAATTGTGAGCGAGGGTTCTCCCATATGAACCCCAAGCAGAGCGGACCGAACGCGGAGTGCGTTTTGCATTAGATACAGAAGCAGCAGCGTGTCCCCGGCCACAAGCCCGAGCAGGGCGTAGGCCAAACGCTTGAGGGAACTGGCGTCATTGAATGTGGCACCCATGCTTTGGTCTCTTCGCCTAGCGGCGTGGATTGAGTTTCTGCTCGAAGGCAGATTGCAAAGGGTGGGGAGCGGGAGAACCATCGTCACCACTCGATCCCATCCCGCCAGCGTTGACAATTGGTTTGCCATCGACTGCAATCTCGCTAAAGCCTCGCAATCCGTTGATACGATCACCCCAAAGCTCGTACTCGACCGGAACCACCGTTTTGCCGCTATTTTTCAGTTGGTCACAAAGCCCTCGCCCGAAGACAACTTCTTCGTAACGAGGGTTCTCGAGGTATCGGAATCGCACTGGCTGGGCGTCTGGATAAGCGGGCATGTAACTGTCAGGTGCACATTCCCAATTCATCTCTTTTGTCACTCGAAATCGATTCTCACGCACACTACGAAGAACCGCAAATGCCAGGAAGAAAACCAGGGTTAAGCCAACCACAATGTACTTTGTGCGATTCATGTTGGGCAATTAGACCAACCTTACTATTAGTTCGCCCAATGCGCGCTCAGCGCAGGTTCAACTCCGCCCAATGTCGCCAGTGAGAAAAGGGGAAATGCGGAGACAGGAAGCTGAGAAATCATCGTAGACCTGCTTATGAACTTGGGGCCGTCGGAGGATAGGGCAAATGGATCGGATGTTACTCCATCCACAGTCACGGTTATCTTGACATCGTTCGCCGTTTACCGGCATCCAAATCCGTTTCCAGATTAGAGGCCTACGCACGAGCTACGCCTAGTTATTATTGCTGTCGTCGCGCCGCTTGAGCGTCGGGCGATCGTCGTCGTTCGTAGTCTGGCCGTCTTTGCCGCTCTTGTCGGCGGGGTTGGCGCGGCGCAGGCTGGGTTTGCTGCCTTCCTTCAAATCAACCATCTTGCGGCGGTTTTCAATGGCCGCAAGACGCGCCTTCACCTCGTCGAACTCCGAGGTGGTCACGGTGTACTCGGGCCGGGCCGGTAAAATTGTAGCAATCTCTTTCTGCGAGGCTTCAATGCGGTCGGGGGTCTGGGGATGAGTGGCGAAGGCTTTGTCGAGCGTGCCCGGCTTTTTCTTCTCCAGCGCTTGGATCTTCTCAAAGAACGCAACGAAAGCCTGGGGATCGTATCCCGCCTTGTACATGTATTGCAGGCCGAGATAGTCGGCTTCCGCCTCAAAGCCACGTTGGAAGCTGACGAAGGTCAAGGGCAGCCCGATGCCGGCGGCCGCGCGCACGGCGTATCCAATGCCGCCGCCCACAAAGATTAGAGGAATGGTGCTGATGTTCGCGATGTTGCCGCGCGTCATCTGGCGGGTCGCATGGCGGGCGCAAACATGCGCGATCTCATGGGCCATGACGCCGGCCAGTTCAGCTTCCTCATCCGCGGCCAGAATCAGCCCGCTATTGACGTAAAAGAATCCGCCCGGCAGGGCCATGGCGTTGACCACGTCAGAGTCGATGACTTTGATGGTGAAGGGCACCTGAGCATCGGAGTTGCGTACCAGGTTCTGGCCAATGCGGTTGACGTATTCGGTGACCACGGGGTCGGTAATCATCTTGGAACTGGACTCGACCATCATGGCGTACTGTTTGCCCATACGAATTTCGCCTTCGAGCGAGTACCAGTCGCCCAGCCCGCGGCCGCCGATTTTGCGGTTGCCGATGGCGTCCACGTCATCCTTGCCCCCGTCATGCTTGACTTTGCTGGGATCGGGCTCCTGCACGGGCGGAGTCGTGGTCTGGGCAGGCGGCTGCGCGGAATTGGCCGGGGCGGATTGTGCGCCGGGCGTGGTTTGGCTGCTGCCGTTCTGGGGCGTGCCTGTGGAAACGGTCTGGTCGGTGGGGCTTTGTGTCTGGGCGAAAGAAGCGCTGGCACTGAAAGCCAGAAGGACTGCGCTGATGACCAAAAGGCGAAGCTTCATAACCGACTCCCTTGTTTACCACCGAGGCGGGCTGTTGCCACGATTATACGCCGCAGAGACAACGCCCCCTATGAGAATAGGACGCAGGAAGGGCCAGGAAGGTTATCCGGGGAATGCGGCTGATCGGGTTGCCTTCCCTGCCCAGGTCCCGGCCCTGAAACCTAGACCTTGCTATCGCTTACCGCCCGGTCGTAACATGGCGCGTCCTATTCATTGTTCATTAAGGAGACTGCCATGCTCGATCGCCGCCGATTCCTGACTGCTGCCACCGCGGGCTTTGCCTCCGCTTTCGCAATTCGTCCCAGCTTATTGGCGCAATTGGAGCAACTGCCGACTTCCCTGCCCGACCCGGCGTCATTTGGAGGCAATGAAGACGGTTACTGGGCGGCGTTGCGCAAGCAGTTTCTCATTCCCGAGGATGAGGTTTACCTGAACAATGGGACTGTCGGTTCGAGTCCTGCGCCGGTGCTGCGGGCAATCTTCGACGGCTACAACACTACAGAGAAGCTGGACCAACATGATCCGGAGGACTACCCGATCTGGGGTTACGCGGCCTGGAACGAGTTTCGCGATCCTTTGGCGGCGTTTGCGGGATGCACTCGCGACGAAATTGCGCTGGTGCGCAATGCTACCGAGGCCAACAGCTACATCGGCAATGGAGTCGATATGAAGGCCGGGGACGAGGTTCTGATGACCGACCAGGAGCATCCCGGCGGAGAGATGCCCTGGCAGTTGCGAGCCAAGCGCTACGGGATCGTGGTCAAGAAAGTGGCGCTCCCGAAGCCGGTGAAAACTCCGGGCGACGTGCTGAATCTTTTCAGCGATGCCATCACGCCGCGCACTCGGGTGATGTTCTTCAGCCATATTTCGACCAATACCGGGGTGGTGCTGCCGGTAAAGGAACTTTGCGGACTGGCCCGATCAAAGGGAATTCTGTCGGCAGTGGACGGAGCGCACGTGCCGGGGATGATGCGCTTCAACCTTCATGAACTAGGATGCGACTTGTATTCATCAAGTCCGCACAAGTGGCTGCAAGCTCCCAAAGGATCGGGGTTCCTGTTCGTACGTGACGAAGTCATAGACCGGGTGTGGAACACCATCGCGACTGAAGGCTGGGACGAGGTCAAGATTCGCGCAGAACGCTTCCAGCGAATCGGGTCGTCGAATGTGCCTGCATTGTGGGGACTGCGGGCGTCGATCAAAATGGCCAACGATATTGGCATGGAGAGAATCGAGCGGCGGCACCGGCAACTTTGCGACTATATTCTGGCGGAGATGGTGAAACGCGGCGCGGAGTCGTGGACGTCGCCGGATGCCGCGATGCGTTGCGGGATCGCGACCGTGAACGTGCCGGGGTTGGCGCGAATGGACCTGGAGAAGTCACTTTGGACCAATCACAAGATTCGCATTCGCGGCGGTGATCCGTCGAAGCTGCGGTTATCAACTCCCTACTACATACAGAAGGCGGACATCGACCGCTTCTTGGAGAAATACGACGAGTATCGGCGGGAGAAGAAAGTAGCTTAGTACTCATGAATGACGTGGTCGACAAGCTCCTTGCGCAAGCGCAGGCGGAGCGAAGAGAATATCGGTACTCCGATGCCAACGGCTGCT
The DNA here is from genome assembly GCA_050745985.1 of Terriglobales bacterium. GTDB lineage: Bacteria > Acidobacteriota > Terriglobia > Terriglobales > Acidobacteriaceae > JABCZH01. The sequence goes on from JBOGLG010000011.1 coordinate 56,607, forward strand.
TAATCGAGGCGGTTGCCATCTGCCGCAATGCCGGCGCCCATACGGATATGGCTCCAGTGCTTGCGAATCTGGGGCAGATCAAGCGAGACCTGCACGATCTCGATTCCGCCCGTGACTGCTACATCGAAGCTGTCTCGATTTATCGAGAGCAAGGCGCTGCCCGGAAATTGGCACACGCGATTCGGCATCTCGGGGACGTCCACCAGGAACTTGACGACTTGAAATCGGCGGAGGCATGTTATCGGGAAGCACTCATTCTCTATCGCGCCGAGTCAGGGACACCCCCGCTGGAACTGGCGAATGCCATACGTAGTGTTGCAATCTTGAGAGATCGCATGGGTGAAGGCGAGAAGGCGATTCTGTTATGGACAGAAGCCCGCGATCTTTATGCGACTGCCAATGTACAGACCGGAGTTGACGAGTGCACAAAGCGGATGGCCGGTGTGAACCGGGATGACTTCCGACTTTGAGCAGCGCCTGTCCAATGTCTTGTCCACAATGAGCTTGCCTTCGGTGCCCGGAGTTTCTTTCTTGACCACCGCGGGCACAGAGGAGCACAGGGTAAATAGCAACTCAGTCGTAGTACTCCAGCCCCAAGTGTGTAATCAGCTCTTCCCCGCGCAGGTGGCGTAGCGTGTTCTTCAACTTCATCAATTGAATGAAGAGATCGTGTTCGGGATAGAGTCCGGGTGCGGTCATCGGCGACTTGAAGTAGAAGCTGATCCACTCTTGAATGCCGAGGCCGCGCAGCTGGGCGCTGCGCTTGGCGAGGTCCATGAAGAGAACGAGGTCCAGGACGATCGGCGCGGCGAGAATTGAGTCGCGGCAGAGGAAATCGACCTTGATCTGCATGGGATAGCCGAGCCAGCCGAAAATGTCGATGTTGTCCCAACCTTCTTTGTTATCACCACGTGGCGGATAATAGTTAATCCGCACCTTGTGGGTGAAATTGCCGTAAAGATCGGGGTAAAGCTCGGGTTGCAGAATGTGCTCTAAGACCGACAGCTTGGACTCTTCCTTGGTTTTGAATGACCCTGGATCTTCCAGCACTTCCCCGTCCCGGTTGCCCAGAATGTTTGTGGAGAACCAACCGTTGAGGCCGATCATGCGGGCCTTGAATCCGGGGGCAAGGATGGTCTTGATCAGGGTCTGACCAGTTTTGAAATCCTTGCCGCAGATGGGGGCTTCGTTCTGGCGCGAGAGTTCGTGCATTACCGGAATATCGACGGTCAGATTGGGAGCGCCATTGGCAAAGGGCACGCCTTCCATGAGAGAAGCGTAGGCGTAGATCATGGAGGGTGCGATGTTGGCATCATTTTTGAGCAGGGCCTTCTCAAATGCCTTGACGGATTGGTGCGCGGCGCTGGGCTCGATGTAGCTCTCGGTTGAGCCGCACCAGATGGTGATGAGGCGCGTGGCGCCGGAACTCTTCTTGAAGGCGCGCATATCGGCGCGGACCTGCTCGGCCAGGTCCATCTTGTTTTTGCCCTTCTTGACGTTGGGGCCGTCGAGGTTTCTGACGTAGTTGTGATCGAAGACGGCTTTCTGCGGCTTGATGGATTTAAGCAATGGTTTGACTTTATCAAGCAGGTCGCGCTCCAGCACGCCGGCTTTGCTGGCAGCGGTGTACATGTCGTCTTCGAAGATGTCCCAGCCGGTGAAGACCAGGTCATCGAGCGCGGCGAGCGGAACAAATTCCTTGATCTTGGGGGAGAGGGCGTCGGTGCGCTTGCCGAGGCGGATGGTGCCCATTTGCGTGAGCGATCCGATGGGCTTGGCAATTCCCTTGCGCACGGCTTCGACGCCGGCCACGAACGTAGTGGCGACAGCGCCCATGCCAGGAATCATGACGCCGAGTTTGCCCTTCGCGGCTTGAATTTCGCTACCGCCGGGCTTCTGATTTGCTATTGTTGCGCGCTTCCGCTGAGTCGCCATCGGGCGGCCACTTCCTTATAAGGATTTTGGGGGTAAGGCAAACACGTATGTTCTCGTACTTGCGAGGAGAATTGCAACCAAGAGCGTCGGAAGGTGGAAGATGGCAGCTTAAACGGGTCGAAGCGGAATTGAGTGGGAACGGAAACAGCGACGATAAGCCGTCCAAGATCAGGAAAATGACGGTTTTTTCGCAATTTGAGCCCGGACGAAGCCCCTTGTGCAAATCGCTTCACACTGTTGCGCGGGGCAAATTGGCGGTATAGTAAGTGCCGGTTTTCGGGTAGCAGGAGGTGGCAGGAAAGAACGTTTCGCCACGAGCCCATGAGAGAGAGACCGATTCGTCGATCCACACAATGTTTGTATGAGCCACCGACTCACTCTCGATTCTTCCTCCTTTGAAAGGCTGCTGGCCGCAGCTTTGGTTCTGCAAGAACGGCGCGATCAAGAGGCGGCCGGGCCACTGAGGGCAGAGCCGCGTGCGGGGAATGGCCCTCGCCGCGGCAAGCACATTGTGACCTTCTCCGCCGGCGGGCGAAGAACGGCGAAAGCTCTAGCGCCGCTCTCGGTCCTTCTGATCGTGCTGGTATTCGCGCTTACCCAAATTTGGCACCGTGAGCAGCTGCACACGGTGGCTGCGGCGTCAAGAATGGGTCATCCCTCGGATAGCATGGTCGGGAATGCTGAACAGTTGAAAGTGCCTCTGCGGACCGAGGTCAGCCACATGCAGGTCACCGATCCCGAGGTCTCATATGTCGTGGACTTGCTGAGCCGATATGAGATTCCCGCCTTGCGCCGCCAAGCGCACTTTGGAGACGACCCCGCGGCCTTCCTCGTCGGGATGCTTTACGAGACCGGACACTTTCTTCCTCAAAGTTGTGCCCAGGCAGCTGCCTGGGTTACGTCGGCGGCAAACGCCGGCAACGCCGCTGCTCAGTACAACCTCGGGCTGCGCTACCGCGACGGGGATGGAGTCCCCGCCAATCACGATGAAGCGGAGAGGTGGTTGCGGAAGGCGGCTGACCGGCGCTATTCGAACGCAAAGGTAGCGCTGGAAACCCTTCCACCCGCTTAGCTACGGTCCCTTTTGGATGTGCGGAAGCCTTTCGGTTCGTCCTCTAAATGCATCAATGGACTGAGGCCGGAAACGGACGGGCGAGGTGCCTGTCCCCACATGGACTGAAGCGACTAATCGTTTGCGCTCATTCTATTCTGCCAATGCGACCAGGCGAACCAAACGATACCGGTGGCCAGGACCACGCCGATGACAGCATCGAACTGGTGAAAATACTTGCCGAGTTCGCGCCAGTTTTCACCCAGTTTCATGCCCAGCCATGCCAGGGCAAAACACCAGGGCCATGACCCCAGAAAAGTATAGATGTGGAAGCGTCGGCGGGGCATGCGAGCAATCCCCGCGGGCAAGGCGATAAATGTCCGCACCACCGGCAACAGCCGGGCGATGAATACCGCAAGATATCCCCAGCGCTGAAAAAAGCGGTCAGCCCAATCCAGCTCCCGGCGGCTGAGCAGAATCCAGCGGCCGTATTTTTCTACCAGTGGCCGGCCTCCGTAGCAGCCGATCTCGTAGGCAATCAGCGAACCCAGATTGCATCCGATGGCGCCGGCAGTGGCCACCCATAAAAGCTTCAGAGTGCCTTCGTAGACCAGGTAGCCGGCAAAGGGCATGATGAGTTCAGAGGGCAGCGGGATGCAGGCTGACTCAATCGCCATCAACAGCGTCACGCCGCCATAGCTGGTGGCGGCAATTACCGACTTGATGAAGAGGAAGAGGATGCCGAGGATTTTTTCAGTCATGCGGAATCAGAATGCGACGGGCAAGGGCGAGCCCGTCCTCGACCGTTAAAAAGAACCTTCCTGGGTGAAGGTGAAGCCGGGCAATGATGCGCCTTCGGCACTCTTGGCGACCTTCACTCGCGTGGTGGCAGCGTCTGGCGCCGTGACCTCCGCCGGCCGCAACACCGCGTATTGGGCGAACACTTCGCTGTACACCTTGGTGACGAGATAATCTTTCCCGTCGTCGTCTCTTCGCCAGACCTGGCCGAGTTTGATGGACTTAACCGCCACGATAGCTTCCTTGAGTTCAGAGATCCAATTCAGACTACCTAGGCCCCGCATCGGCGTCAAATTACCTCTGGCGATTCTGTTAATCTAGCTCCTTGCGCGAGCGAGGAGAATTCCGATGGCACGCGGCGTGACGCCTAGACAGCCCGCCAAAACCGGACGACACGAATCCGCCCGTATTGCGCGTCCAGTACAAGTCTTGCGAAAAGTACGTGCGGCTCCCTCCTCGGGACGGTCCGCGCACATTCCTGCACGAACAAAGTACAACCCGCTGGCGCCTGAGCGCATTGCGGACATTCTAAAAAGGCTCGATCAGCTATACCCCAAGGTTACTTGCGCGCTGACTCACAAGAGTGCGTGGGAACTGCTGGTGGCGACGATTCTTTCGGCGCAGTCGACCGACGTAAACGTGAATCGCGTGACGCCGGGATTGTTTGCAAGGTATCCCACCGTAGAGGATTTCGCCGCACTCACCCCCGAGCAGCTTCAACCGGATATCCGTTCGACGGGGTTTTTCCGCAACAAGGCGAAGTCGGTGGTGGGAGCGGCTAAGAAAATTGTCGCCGAGTTCGGTGGCCAAGTTCCGCCTGCGATGGATCAGTTGCTCACTTTGCCAGGCGTAGCCCGAAAGACTGCCAATGTGGTCCTGGGAACATGGTTCAAAAAGGCCGAAGGCGTGGTCGTGGATACACACGTGACTCGAATCTCGCGGCGGCTGGAACTGACCAGGAACACCGACGCACCCAAGATCGAACAGGATTTGATGAAGCTGATTCCGCGACAAAAGTGGATTTTGTTCTCGCACCAGATCATCTGGCATGGCCGAAAGCTATGCATGGCGCGCGGCCCGAAGTGCATAGAGTGTCCTCTGGAAAACCTTTGCCACGCTGCGGATAAGACGTGGAGCACGGTGGACATTCACAAGAACGCGAAGTAACTCTGCTAAGCTTTCCGCTTAGGTCGTATGCGAGTCTTCAGGTTTATGCGAATCCTCATCCCGTTTGTTATCGTCGTATGCATGAGTACCGTTGCCGCCACCCAGACCCTACCGGTGCCTCAGGCCATCACTGATCCCAAGCAGATCACCAGTAAGCCCAATGCCAACGTGGAGCAGTTTCAGCAGAGTCTGGCGATCGAGAAGCTGTACATGACCCGGCAAATCGGCCCGGCGTCCTGGTCGCCCGATGGCAAGCAGCTCGTCTTCGTGGCCAATATCAGCGGCCGTAGCAACCTTTGGCTGGTGAATTCGGAAGGCGGCTGGCCCACCCAGCTCACCGTGAGCGATCAGCGGCAGACCAGCCCCACATGGTCCCCGGATGGAAAATGGATTGCCTACATCTCCGACTACGACGGCGATGAGCAGTGGGACGTCTTCATGGTCTCTCCGAAAAACGGTCAGGTGGTCAACCTGACGCACACGCGGGAGGTTTCGGAAGAGAATCCGCGCTGGTCGCCAGACGGGCGATACCTGGCGTATACCGTAAAACCGAAGACTTCCTCGGTCTTTGAGATTGATGTCTTCGACAAACTCATGCGATCAGTGAAACACGTCACGACTGGGACGGCAGCGGACAAGATTAACGACAACCCCATCTGGTCGCACGACGGCAAGTCGATCGTTTATACCCAATCCCAGGCCAAGGGCACGGATTCCAATATCTACATCGCTGATGTAGCCAGCGGTGAAAGCACGCTACTTACCCCACACGATGGCGAACACCTCTACGAGGCGGATGACATTTCACCGGACGGTGGAAAGGTGCTCATTACCTCGAACGCGGCCAACGGCTACGACAATGTCGGATTGCTCGATATCGCCAGCAAGAAAATTACGTGGCTGACCCGAGACAGCTGGGAGATCAGCGGTGACGGCTTTTCGCCTGACGGCAAGTCGGTGACCTGGACGGCGAACGTGGACGGCAACACCGAAATCTATCTGCACACCATGGACACGAATTTGACGAAAGCCCTGCCGCTGCCCAAAGGCGTAAACCATCCGGTGGGGGCGCAATCGGTTTTCGATCACGACGGGTCACGGCTGCTGTACAACCATAATGGGCCAAATGCGCCGGGCGACCTCTGGACATACGCTCTGGCGTCCGGAGAGTCGCAGCAGATTACCCATTCGCTTGTGGCAGGCGTTCGTTCTGAGGACATGGTTGCACCGTTTCTGGTGCACTTTCCCAGCCGCGACGGCAAATGGACGATTTCGGCATTTGTCTACGTGCCCTATAACATGGTGCGAAACGGCCAGAACGCGGCCCTGGTTTACGTCCATGGCGGGCCGACGTCGCAGACGGTCAATTCGTTCAACCGATTCATTCAGCACATGGTCAATCAGGGATATATGGTGATCGCGCCCAACTATCGCGGGTCGACCGGTTATGGGAAGGAATTTCAGCAGGCGAACTTGTTCGACATGGGCGGCGGAGATTTGCAGGACGTGCTGGCGGCTGCCGACTTCATCAAGCAGACCGCGTATCTCGATCCCAAGAAGATTGCGCTTGTGGGCGGCAGTTATGGCGGCTACCTGACCATGATGGGAGTCACCAAGGCCCCTGACGTTTGGGCGGCGGGTGTGCCGATTGTGCCGTTCGTGAACTGGTTCACCGAAATCAAGAACGAAGATCCGGTGCTGCAACAGTCGGATTTGGCGACCATGGGCGATCCGGAACAGAACAAGAACTTGTTCCACGACCGCTCGCCTATCTTTTTCGTGGATCAGATTAAAGCGCCTTTGTTGTTGCTGGCGGGTGGAAACGATCCGCGCTGTCCGGAAGAAGAATCCCGGCAAGTGGTGGACGCTGTGAAAAAACGCAGCGGAACGGTTGAATTGAAAGTTTATGCCAACGAAGGCCATGGGTTCGCGCGAGTCGAAAACCAAATTGATGCCTACAAGCGCGTGTCGGACTTTTTGAAGGCGCACGTGCCCCCAGCGGATTGCGGATGCAACATTAAGGAGTAGGCGACGCAAGCTGCGTCTCTACGATTGCCTGGATTAGCCCGGGTATGGTGTATTCTCCGGCTTCAATATCCGCGGGGAGGGCCAACTCGCGCAGTGTGTTTGAGGTCACCGGACCTATCGAAGCAAGACGCGGGCGAGGACGCCTGCGCCACCCGTTCTTCCCCAAAAGCTGCACAAAGTTCCGCACTGTGGATGAACTGGTGAAGGTGATCACATGGGGACGCAACCTGGGATCGCCGAGAACTGCGCGCAGACGGGCGCGTGAAGACTCGGGCGCAACCGTCTCGTAGGCTTCGACCACGTCAACTTTTGCTCCCAATGCCCGCAGTTCGCGAGGAATCACATCGCGGGCGACTCGGGCGCGTGCCAGGAGAACTCGCTTTCCTGCTATACCCTTTCGCAGACTTTTCACCACTGCTTCGGCCACATATTCCTTGGGAACGACATGGACTCTTATTCCGTGAGCTTCAATCGCACCTTTCGTGGCTGGGCCGATGGCGGCAACCTTCAGATGCTGAAGATGCTTTCTGGTGCGGTGCATCTTTCTGAGCCGATTCCAAAAAGCTTCAACTCCATTGACGCTGGTCAAGATGACCCAGTCATAGGTCGCCAAGTTTATTAAGGCAGAATCCAGCGGCCGGTAGGACCGTGGCGGGCGAATTTCGATGAAAGGTACTTCGATGACTTCGGCGCCGAGCTTGCGCAAACCGGCAGAGAGTGGGCTCGCCTGATGCCGGGCGCGTCCAACCAGAATGCGAAGACCTGATAGCGGCGGTTTCTTGGTCAAGTATCTTCTTTCCTCAAATCAAAAGCTTAAGTCAGAGAGCGCCCCTGGCAGGCTCGCAGGGAATTGCCGATGACTACGGCGGCTGGGGCAAAGTCATTTCCTGCCCGTACACTGCTTCGAGGATGTCTTTGCCTCCCCGGCGGAGCAGGGCGTCGCCCACCGATTGACCCAGTTGAACCGGAGCCTCGCCGTCGGCTGATTCGCGCAGGATGCGGGAACCATCGGGACTGGCAACGACAGCCTGGAGGCGCAGCCGGCCGTCGCGCACTTCCGCTAACGCTCCTATTGGGACCTGGCAGCCTCCACCCAACCGGCCCAACAATGCGCGTTCACAGGTCGTAGTAGAGCGCGCGGCAGGATCGTCCAGAAAAGCTACATGCTCGAGCGTGCCTGAATCTCCCGCGCGCACTTCGACCGCCAGCGCTCCCTGGCCAGCGGCTGGGCACATCAGGTCGGCGGATATGAATTGCCTGATTGATTCGGTTTTGTGCAGGCGATTGAGGCCGGCAGCGGCGAGAATGACGGCATCGTATTCGCCGGCTTCCAGCTTGCCGAGGCGGGTGTCCACGTTGCCGCGCAGGGGATAAATCGATAAATCCGGCCGCAGGACTCTCAATTGAGCCTGCCGTCGCAGGCTGCTGGTTCCAACGCGCGCACCTTGAGGCAGCATCTCGATACTGCTGTAACGTCGCGAACAAAATACGTCACGCGGGTCGTCACGTGTGGTTACGGCTGCGATTTCAAACCCCGGCGGAATCTCGGTCGGAAGGTCTTTGAGGCTGTGTACGGCGAGATCGACCCGACCGGCAGCCAGTTCCTCTTCAATTTCTTTCGTGAACATTCCCTTGGTGCCGACTTGGGCGAGCGGAACATCGGCGATCTTGTCGCCCGTCGTCCTTATAACTTCAATCTCGACTTGATGGCCACGTTCGCGCAGACGCACAGCAATGTGGTTGGCCTGCCAGAGCGCGAGTTGCGATCCGCGTGCGCCAATGCGGAGACGCGCCATCAGGCGCCGCCTCCGGGGCCGTCCCCAGACTTGGCCGCCTTCTTGCCTTCGAGATTGAACAGCCGGCGGACGACCTCGATGATGGTGGTAGCTTCCGACTCGCGGGCCGCAGTCTTCAGCGTGCTGATCGGAGTGTGCATGATCTTATTGACGATGCCGCGCGTGAGCGCATCGACGGCCAGTTCCTGTTCGGGGGAAAGCGGTCCCAGGCGCCCGCGGACGCGGTCGATTTCGGCCTGGCGGATGGTTTCAAGATGGTCCTGCAGCGAAACGATCGTAGGCACGACTTCGCGCGTTTGCAGACGGACGTGGAAGCGCTCGACTTCAACGTTAATGATGTTGTCAGCTCGTTCGGCTTCTTTTTCCCGATCGGCGACATGCGAGACCACAGCTTGCTGCAAATCGTCGATATCGTAGACGAAAATGCCGTCCAGCTTGCTGATTTCCGGGTCGACGTCGCGAGGGACGGCGATATCGATGAAAAACATGGGGCGGTTCTTGCGGCGGCTGAGAAACAGCTCACCATGTTCGCGGCGGAAAATGGCATGAGGAGAACCGGTGGAGGTGATGACGATATCGCCGCGATCGCAAGTGTCGTACAGACGGCTGAACTCGATGGCCTGGCCCTTGAATTGATGGGCCAGACGAATGGCGCGATCGTAGGTGCGGTTGGCTACGAAGATCGACTCCGCGCCGTGGGCCAATAAGTGGCGCGCCGCCAGTTCACTCATCTTGCCGGCGCCGACCAGGTAAACGTGCTTGCCCTGAAGTGAGCCAAAAATCTTCTTGGCAAGCTCTACGGCCACAGAGGCCACAGATACGGCTGAAGATCCCACCGCCGTCTCGGAGCGCACCCGCTTGGCAACTGCAAAGGCCCGGGTGAGCAGCAGGTCAAGTTGCGATTGGATGGCGCCCACCGCGCGTGCGGTTGCGTAGGCTTCCTTCACTTGCCCCAGAATCTGCGCCTCGCCGACCACCATGGAGTCGAGGCTCGAGGTCACCCGGAACAGGTGGCGGACGGCCTCCCGCTCACGGTATTCGTACAAGTGGGGATTGAGCGTGGAGTCATCGAGCTGAAAGTAATCCCGCAGAAAAGCGCGCAGGTCGGCTCCGCCATTCCGAGTCTGGGCCAACAACTCGACGCGATTGCAGGTGCTCAGGATCAAGCCTTCATCCACGCCGGGGTGGCACGTAAAGCGCTTCAGAGCATCCGGCAGGTGCGAATCCGCAATCGCGAGACGCTCGCGGATTTCGACCGGAGCGCTCTTGTGACTGACGCCGATGAGGTGAAAGCTCATGACTGCGTGAACCTGTGAATGGCGCTGAAATAGTTGGCTACCCACGCGACCACAGCGGCAATAAAAGCTCCTGCCACGAGGTAGGCGGCGCGTCGTCCGCGCCAGCCCGCGCTCCAGCGGGTGAACAGCAGAAGCAGATAGACGATCCACATCAAGATGGAAAGCAGAATCTTCGGATCGAGCAAGTCTATCCGTCCATACGTCGACTGCGCCACAATGGTCCCGGCAATAAGGCCCAGCGTCATAAAGGGAAATCCGAGAAGTAACGACCGAAACCCGATTTCGTCAATGATCTCCAGGGCGGGAAGCCTCGAAAGAATCCCCGGCCGTTTCTGCTTCAGCGAACGTTCCTGAATCAGGTAAAGCAGGCTGGCGCCGAAGCTGAGAATGAGAGCGGCGTAACCTGCGAAGATCAGTGCAATGTGGGCCAATAGCCATCCGGTGCGAACTCCCGGAGAGGTAATCACAAAAGGAGTCTCGCTGGTCGCCGAGAGAAACGTCAGTAAGAACACCAGCGGGAAAACAATGATGCCCGGAGAAGTGGTGTGATAGATCATGTACACGAGCAGGAACACGACCATCACCAGAAAGCCCAGCACAGACTCGGCGCTCTGTACCGAGGTTAGAGCCGCCGGGCCGGACACCCGGAAGGATTCCGTCAGGGAAACAAAGTGAAATACCATGCCCAGATAAGCGGCGTGGAGCGCAATGCGGCTCAGGAGATCGCTGGTGCGGGTGAGAGCCACCAGCGCATAGAGCAGGCCGACGGCATAACAGCCCAGCGCGACTCGCAACCATAAGGCAGGCATGTGGGGGCGGAGTTCCTCTAGGGGATTATAGCCGTGCTCGAGCTGGCGGGCACCAGCCGTCGCACTGCGCAGCGATCAATTCACGCCCAGGGCTGCAAGAGCCTTTCCCAGGCCTTCCGAATCCACAGAGAACTGGCGGCCATGAGACCTCAGGTCTTCGACTTCGTCAAACGCCTGGAAAAGTCTCATTTTCACTGCGCCGTACTGCTCGGCCTCACTCAGCCCGCGGCCATGGCTGGCGATCCAGGCCTGCACAGCCTTCTCAGGGAGGAACACGCTGACGGCGAAGGTGGTTTTGCGGTCGGAGGTTACATCGAAAATGAATTCCGTGGAAACTTCCTGAGCTGCCTTAGCCGGAACGGACCGCTTACCGACGTAATAGTATTGATAAACGTAGCCCTGACTGCCGGTGTAGGTCTTCATGCGACGGATGGTCATGTTTCCTAATCAATCCGCGCGTCGCGCAGGCGTTTGATGGCGGTCTCTGAGGTCAAAGGCGAGTAGTACACCTCTTTGAATGTGTATGACTTCGACTTGGCAGCGAGGATAGGCATGATTTCGATGTGCCAGTGATAATCCTCGTCAATAGTTTTCCAGTATCCCAGGCTGCCAGATCGATGCAGGCTGTTCGGCGAGGTGTGCAGGACCAGGTGGAAGGATTCGGTGATGGTCCGAATACGCTGCAAGGTGCGGCGCAGCAGTGCGCCCAGGTCTGGCAGCATGTGGGGACGATTCAGTCCCATGCGCTCGAAAGCAGCTTCGTGAGTGTGTGGCAGAATCCAGGTTTCGTACGGCACGCGCGGCGCGTAAGGACATAGCGCGATGAAATCGCCACGAGACTCAAGCACGCGCAGTTCCTGCTTGGTTTCCTGGGAGACGATATCGCAGAAGACACAGCGCTCCTTCTGCCCGAAGTATTCGCGGCTGGCGCGTAGCTCGTAGAGCACGCGGCGGGGCACGAATGTGGTGGCCGTGAGCTGCGACGACGGATGCTCGAATTCCTGCCCGGCGCTGCCACCGTGGTCTTTGTAGACGCTGACGTACTTGAAGCGGCCGTCCCGCTTCAAGTCCTGAATGCGTTGCGCCGCCAGCAGCAGGAACTGGCCAATCTCGGCATCGGTCGCATTCCACAAATGCCCATCGTGGCGCGAATTCTCAATCAGCACCTCATGCGCGCCAACCGGACGCATGCGGTCGTAGATGCCGTCAGCCAGGCGCGAGGCCTCGCCCTCAATGTGATACAGGGCCAGGGGATGCACCACCGCACGCTGCCCGCCGGCCAGGCTGGCGACGGTTTGCGGAGACTGGATCGCGTCCGGGCAGAAACGGCACGAGGATTCCTGCCGGGGAGCAATATCGGGGACGTCGTCACCGGTGATGACCCAGGAGCGAGTGATGGGATCTTTGCGGAGTTCCATGTCAATTAAGGAAAGCACTCGCAGGCGAGTGGCGTCAACTGTGATTTACCGTACAGGCGGAAGGGCCGCGGTTTGTTATAATCCGCGCGAAACTCCAAATACCAGTCCGCCCTCTGCTTGCAATGACCGAGCCCTCCACTCCGCTGATGCGTCAATATGCTGCCATCAAGAAGCAACACCCCAGCGCCCTGCTGTTTTTCCGCCTGGGCGATTTCTACGAGCTTTTCTTTGACGATGCGGTCATGGCATCACGGGAGTTGCAGATCACGCTGACTTCGCGTAACAAGGAAAAGGGTATGGCCGTTCCTATGTGCGGAGTTCCCTATCACGCGGCCGAGGGCTACATTTCGAAACTCATCCGCAAGGGATTCAAAGTCGCAATTTGCGAGCAAATGGAGGATCCCCGTCTGGCCAAGAAATTGGTGCGGCGCGAGGTGACGCGGGTGGTCACGCCGGGGACGGCGGTTGATTCGTCACTGACCGCAGAGGAGAACAATTTTCTGGCGGCATTGGCACAGACCGGCGACCGGGTTGGATTTGCCGCCCTCGACCTTTCCACCGGCGAGTTTCGTGCCACCGAATTTCGCGGTGAGGATGCAGCCCAACGGATTCAGGACGAGTTGCAACAGTTGCGGCCCAAAGAAGTTTTGTACGGATCGGCGGCGCCGTTGTTCGAGGTTAGAGACAGGGTGGCGGCTGCGGGTCGTGCTCCCCAACCGAGGACCTCAGGAGCGAAGTGGTCGGAGACCCCTCTGGACGATTGGATTTTCTCTCCCGACCACGCCATTCCTTTGCTGGAAAATCATTTTGGAGTGTTGTCGCTCGAAGGCTTCGGATTGGCCGGCAAGCCGGCGGCGGCTTCGGCCGCCGGAGCGATTCTCTATTACGTGCGGTCTACGCAGCGCGGCACTCTGGACCACGTGGACCGCATCGGATTCTACGAGCGGCAGAACTGTCTGGTGCTGGATGCAGTCACGGTGCGCAACCTCGAATTGATTGAGCCACTGTTTGCCGGAAGCGATGATGGCCTCACTGTGTTTCGCTCGATTGATGCCACGGTGACGCCGATGGGCAAACGCCTGCTGCGCGCCTGGATGCTGCGGCCATCCATTAACACGGCAGAAATCAATGCCCGCCTGGATGCAGTGGAAAATGAGGCGAAGGACCTGGTTGCGCGTGAAGAACTGCGGCGGTCGCTGGATGGGATTCTGGACCTTGAACGGCTGCTGAGCCGGGTGACTCTGGAGACGGCAAACCCTCGCGACATGCTGGCGCTGGCGGCATCATTAGCCAAGATTCCAGCAGTGCGGTCCGGCCTGACCCGGTTTGGCGCCGGGCGCCTAAAAAGTCTGCATGACGCAGTCGACGAATTGGGTGATTTGCGGGCTCGGATTGAAGCAACCGTAGTACCCGAGCCGCCGCTTTCCCTGAGTGATGGCGGCGTGATCCAGCCCGGCGTGGAGAAAGAATTAGACGAACTCCGCGACCTGAGCCGCAACAGCAAGCAATACCTGGCGCAGATTGAATCGCGTGAGCGGCAACGCACCGGTATTGCGTCGCTGAAGGTGAAATTCAATTCGATTTTCGGCTATTACATTGAGATTTCCAAGACCAACCTTCATCTTGCGCCCCCGGAATACGAACGCAAGCAGACGCTCGTGAATGCGGAACGGTTCACTACACCTGAATTGAAGGAGTACGAATCTAAGATTCTCGATGCTCAGGAGAAGATCGTCGAAATCGAGCGTCGCCTGTTTGCCGAATTGCGCTCGGCGATTGCCGGGGAGGCACGCCGCATCCGGCAAACTGCGCTGGCATTGGCTGAAGTTGATGTGCTGGGAGCGCTTGCCCACACCGCGGCGCTGCGAAACTATTGCCGGCCGCAGTTTGAAGAATCCGCTGATATCGAAATTGTGGGCGGACGTCATCCCGTGATTGAGCAGCAGGATCTGGCTAGTGAGCGCTTCGTCCCCAACGATCTGTATCTCAACGCAACCACCCACAGTGTTCTGGTGTTGACGGGGCCAAACATGGGCGGCAAATCGACCTATCTTCGGCAGACGGCGCTGGCGGTAATTCTGGCGCAGATGGGGTCGTTTGTGCCCGCGGCTTCGATGCGCCTTGGCATTGTGGATCGCGTGTTCACGCGCATTGGCGCCAGTGACAATCTGGCGCGAGGCCGGTCCACATTCATGGTCGAGATGACGGAGACCGCGGCCATTCTGCATACTGCGACGCCACGTTCACTGATTCTGCTGGATGAGGTTGGACGCGGAACGTCCACTTATGATGGCTTGGCGATTGCTTGGGCGGCGATTGAGTACATTCACGCTCGCGCGCGGGCCAAGACGCTGTTCGCGACGCATTATTTTGAGCTGACGGAACTGGCAGAGCGATTGTCAGGAGTGAAGAACTATCACGTCTCAGTCAAAGAGACTGGCGGCGGGGTCGTGTTCTTGAGGAAAGTGGAGCCGGGGCCTGCTGATCGCAGTTATGGCATTGAAGTGGCAAAGCTGGCCGGGCTCCCCACTGAAGTGGTGGAGCGGGCGCGTGAGGTGCTGGCTGAACACGAAGACGTGGAGCAGCGCTTAACGGCACAATTGGCAAGCGATGAGTTGCAGCCGCGGCCTCCGTCACAGTTGACGATTTTCACGTTGCTCTCCCAGCCGGTTCTGCAACGCCTGCGCGAGGTGGATTTGAATCGCTTGACTCCGTTGGAGGCCTTGAACCTGATCGCGGAACTGAAGAAGGAAATTTAACCACCGAAAGCACAGAGAGCCATGGAGGCGCGCACGAACCGAACCCCGCCGGTTGGCCAGTTGATGATTCTCGGTTTTGAAGGGACCGAAATCTCGGCGGGTCTCGCTTCCCTGCTGGCTCGAATTCAGCCCGCGGGCGTGATTTTGTTCGCCCGTAACATCCTTAGCGCTCAACAGACGCACAAGTTACTCCGCGATTGCCGGGCTTTGGTTTCCTCACCTCTGCTTACTTGCGTCGACCTGGAGGGCGGCCGGGTTGACCGCTTTCGTAATGTTATCGGACCGTCACCGTCGGCCGCCGAAGTGTTTGCCAGCGGGGAGGGGCGGCTGTTTCGCAGACACGGCCAATGCATTGGCGAATCCTGTCGCGCCCTTGGGTTCAACACCGACTTTGCACCCGTGGTGGACCTGGCATTCGAAGCGTCCCGTAGGGTGATGAGTTCGCGAGCGGTCTCAGCTGATCCGAAAGAAGCGGCCGCCTACGCCCGCGAATTTCTTGCCGGACTACGCTCGGCGGCAGTGTTAGGCGCGATCAAGCACTTTCCCGGTTTAGGCGAAGCGAATCTCGACACTCATCACGAACTGCCAAGCGTCGGAAAGCCGTGGAGGAAACTGTGGGAGCAGGACATCGCGCCCTATCGAACGTTGCGCCGGAATGCTCCGATGGTGTTGGTGGGACATGCGGCATATCCGGCGGTAACTCGGGACCACATTCCGGCGTCGTTATCAAAGAAATGGATCACCGGCGTGTTGCGCGAAAAGATTGGCTATCGCGGATTGGTGGTATCTGACGATCTTGAAATGGGAGGAGTGCTGAAAGCGGCGTCAATCGGACAAGCCGCGGTGGGCCATATACGGGCGGGAGGCGACCTGTGCCTGGTCTGTCACCTTGAGGAACATGTGGTACAGGCATACGAGGCTCTCATTCACGAAGTGGAGCGCGATGGTCGATTTGTTCGACGTTGTCAAGATTCGCTGGCACGATTACAAAGATTCAAGAAGGCATCGAAAGAGCTAACGCGAAGTGCTCCGGCGCCTACACCGCGGAAAATCGAGAAATTGACGCAACGGCTGCGGGAATTTGGAGAGCGAGTGCGGCTGCAATCGAGGGAGCCGGGAGAGGCATGATCGTCGCCGGAGTCATGAGCGGGACTTCCGCCGACGGAATCAACGTCGCCTTGGTGCGTATGAATGACACGCGCCCAACGAAGAAAGGCGGCCGATTCAGGTTCGACCTGGTCGGGCATGCGGAATACCGGTATCCGAGGGCAGTTCGCGAATTTGTCCTGAAGACGATGAATTCGCGACAAACTGCCGTAGCGGATCTGGCGCAGCTGAATTTTCTACTGGGAGAGCTTTATGCGGACGCCGTGCTCGCGGCCCAGCGCCGGTTTCGCGTCCAGGCTAAACTGGTCGGCTGTCACGGGCAGACGATTTATCACCAGGGCGAACCGGCGGCGTTTCTGGGGCGGAGACTGGCGGTCACCTGGCAGACTGGTGAGGGGGCGGTGATCGCGGCGCGGGTTGGGGTGCCGGTGGTGAGCGATTTTCGTCCGTCAGATATGGCCGCGGGTGGGAAAGGCGCGCCGCTGGTTCCCTTCTTCGATTTTCTATTTTATGGCGATCCCCGCATGGGGCGAATTGTGCAGAACATCGGCGGCATCGCCAACCTCACAGCAATTCCGGCGGGAGCTTCGAGCGATCGAGTGACGGCTTTCGACACCGGGCCGGGAAATATGGTGATCGATGCCGTCATGGAGAAGCTCTTCCACAAGCCGTACGATCGCGATGGGCGTGTGGCGGCTTCAGGCAAGGTGCTGGACCGGGTCAGCACTGAGTTCCTGCGCCAGCCTTTCTTTCGACGGAAACCGCCCAAAACGGCGGGGCGGGAAGAATTTGGGCGCGAATTCGCGGAGAAGTTTCTACGACATTGCGGACGCGCAGCTTCGCGAGACATTGTGGCCACGGCCACGGCGCTGACGGCCGGATCGATTACCGATTCGCTTCGGCGGTTCATTCTAAAGAAGCCAGGCAACTATCAAGAGTTCGTCGTGTCAGGTGGCGGGGCAAAGAATCCAACTCTAATCAGCATGCTGGCTGCGGAGCTACGGCCGCTTGGGCTGAAGGTTCGTTTGTCCGACGAGTTTAGGCTCCCGTCAGAGGCCAAAGAAGCGGCGGCGTTCGCACTGCTTGCCTATGAAACCTGGAACCAGCGGCCCTCCAATGTTCCTTCCGCCACCGGGGCCAGGAGAGCAGCCATTCTTGGGAAGATTTCCTATGTGTAGTTATTTTCGCTGCTTTGCGGCGAAGGTACGGACGAGAGCGGCTGGCCCCATCTGGTTCCTGGTGGGGTTGGCAGCCTGCTTGGCGCTTAATGCCTGCTCGGCGAGGCCTGATTCGAATACGCTGGTCATGATCATTGAGAGCAGCCCCACGAATCTCGACCCGCGAGTTGGGCTTGATGCTCAGTCGGAACGGATTGACTCCCTGCTCTTCGACGACTTGCTCACCCGCGATGATCACTTGAACGTGCAGCCGCAGTTGGCCGAACGCTGGGAGATTCCCGACCCCAAGACTTATATTTTCCATCTCCGTCGCGGAGTGAAGTTTCACGACGGACGCGAGCTCACCTCTCGAGATGTGAAGTGGACGTTCGATTCCCTGCTCGAGGGCAAGATTCTCAGCACTAAAGCTGCGGCTTACCGGTTGGTGGATCGAATAGATACTCCGGACGATTTCACGGTGGTGTTCTACCTCAAAGAACCGTTCGCGACGTTGTTATGGAACCTCTCTGACGGCGCGATCGGTATTGTGCCCTACGGCAGCGGCGACGAAGTCAGCGGCCATCCCATCGGGTCAGGACCATTCCGTTTCGTGAGCTCCGAGCAGGATAAAGAAGTGGTCATCGAGCGCAACCCCGACTACTGGGGAGAGAAGCCAAAGCTGCGCCGAGTACGCTTTGCCGTGGTGCCCGATACCACGACGAGGGCGCTCGAACTGCGCAAAGGCAGCGCGGACATCGCCATCAATGCGCTGACTGGAGACCTGGTGCTGGCACTCGAAAAAGAACCGAACCTGGAAGTACTGCACGCGCCGGGCACAGTTCTCTCATACCTCGCGTTCAACAACCGCGACCCCATTCTCAGGGATGCGCGAGTGCGGCAGGCGCTGGCCTGCGCAATCGACCGGCGGCCGATCATTCATTATCTCTTGCGCGACTTTGCGCGACCCGCGGATAGCCTGCTGCCGCCGGAAAGCTGGGCTTACGATGCAAACGGGCCGCGCTACGATTATGACCCGGAGCGGGCGCAACAGTTGCTCGAGGCGGCGGGATATCCGGCGGTGAACGGAGTGCGTTTTCATGTGACCATGAAGACTTCGACTGAAGAGAGCACTCGGCTGCTGGCCGCTGTGCTGCAACAGCAGCTGCGCGCAGTCGGCGTCGTGCTCGATATACGGACGTTTGAATTTGCCACGTTCTTCGCGGATATCACGCGCGGCACTTATCAGATACATTCGCTGCGCTGGGTAGGTGGCAACGAAGACCCCGACATCTTTGAGTATGTTTTTCATTCCAACAAGTTCACTCCTAAAGGCGCCAATCGCACGTACTATTCCAATCCACGCGTGGATGCTCTTATCGACCAAGCGCGTAGCGTGCTCGATCAGGAAGCGCGCAAGCGGCTGTACGGAGAGATCCAGCAGATCCTGGCACAGGACCTCCCCTACGTTGATCTGTGGTACCAGGACAACGTAATGGTGCATTCGCGTCGCGTGCACAACCTCAGGCTGAATCCGCCAGGGAATTATGACTTCCTGAAGACAGCGGAACTGGCCAAGTAAGCCGGCCGGCAACGCGACAAAAGCGATTCCAGGCCGTCAGTCGCAGTTAAGGGTGCGTGGTACCATCGGTTTCATGCGCATTCTTTTCATTGGCGACATTTTTGGCAAACCGGGGCGCACGATCGTCAAGGATCGACTTCCCGGCCTGGTGAAAGATCACGCGGTTGACCTGGTAATTGCCAATGGAGAGAACGCGGCCGCTGGGTTCGGAATCACACCTGCACTGGCTGAAGATTTGTTTGAGTTGGGGATTGACGTAATCACCACCGGCAATCACGTTTGGGACAAGCGTGAGATTGTGGATTATTTCGAGTCGGCGAATGGGAACCCCCACAGTCCGGCCCGGCGCCTGCTTCGGCCTGCCAACTACACGCCGGGAATGCCCGGGGCTGGAATCTACCAGGGACGAAAGCGCGACATTCCATACGCAGTCCTTAATCTTCAGGGTCGTGTGTTTATGGCTTCGAACGATGATCCCTTTCGGGTTGTCGACCAACTGTTGACCGAGATCAGCGCCAAGGTGGTGCTGGTGGATATCCATGCCGAAGCAACTTCGGAGAAGATGGCAATGGGTTGGTATCTTGACGGCAGAGTCACCGTGGTCGTGGGCACACATACGCATGTGCCTACCGCGGACGAGCGGGTCCTGCCGAACGGGACCGCCTACATCACCGACGTAGGGATGACCGGACCTTACGATAGCGTGATCGGGGTGAGAAAAGAGCTGATCGTACAAAAGTTTCTCAAGAATATGCCTACCCGGTTCGAAGCCGCGACTGGCGACGTCCGGCTCTGCGCTGTGGTTGTGGATTGTGACGAGACCGTCGGACGGGCGCGATCCATCCAGCGCGTCATGCTGAGCTGAATCACTTCACGCTTTCAAGGCCTTTTCCAGCTGCCGCCGGTTCTCCACCGGCAAGTGACGCAAGGCAGCGCGCGCTAGTGCGAGGTATGCCGCCCTTGCCTCCGGAGTCTTCCTCAGGGCCTTCAGGTGCTTGCGAACAACTTCCGCGTCGCCCCGTACCAAGGGGCCACTGAATGCCCCGGCTGGACCGAGGAGGGCATAGTTCACCAAAGTCTGGGATACGATGGGCAGCATCATCCGGCGAGCTTCGGCGGTCGCCAATCCAGCCGAGCGCGCCACCTCCTCCGCGGTAACCAGGGCAGCAACGAGTAACGGAGAAGTGAACGCCCCCCACGCGTGATATGCGGGTTTGTTCTGTTTGCGAATAAGAAAGGTCCGCGCTCCAAAATCACGCGCTATCCGCTGCGCGAGCCGAACGGCGGGAAGGTCGCCCTCGAGAGCAAAGGTGACGCCCTTCATGCTTTGAATCGAGCCCCTCACAAACGTCATCATGGGGTGTACGGAGGCCACTTTGGCGCCGCGCTTGCGAAGTGGGCTCAGAATCTGGCTGTCGAGCGCGCCACTAGAATGAAAGACGGTTTTTCCTTTCCAGTCATCTCGCGATGCTAGATCCTGGGCGACGCTCGCGGTTTCGCGGTCCGGAACGCAAAGCCAAACCAGGTCGGCGTCCAGACTCGCGTTCCGTGAATGAGAGGAGCGTGCCTTCAGCGTCTGGGTAAGAGCACGAACCCGGCGCGCCGACGCCGGAGTGTGTGAAACGATTTCAGCGATGGAATATCCGGTTCGGGCCAGTTGCAAGGCCAGCGCGCAACCCAGCCTTCCCGGCCCAACAATCGCGACAGAGGGATTCGCCGGCATTGATGGGAGCATAGCAGGCTGATTCGGCAGCGGCAAAAGCGGATGTAAGCAAGTTGCGAGAAATATTCGACCCAGTTCACATTTGGGATCGATCGGCCGCTCCGCAAAAGACCAATCAGGCTTTATATTGTTGGAATGGCGAAAAAGAACAAAGCGCGGCTACTTTCCTCCCGGGTGGTGTACCGCGGACCGGCTTTTTGGGTCACTACGGATAAAGTTCTGGAACCGAGCGGCGTGCGGGCGCGCCGTGACATCGTTCACCATACCGGTTCAGTCGTGGTTCTGGCCATCGACGATACCAAACGAGAACCTAGAGTCCTGCTGTTACGGCAGTATCGCCACGCCGCCCAGCAATATTTGTGGGAGCTCTGCGCCGGGCGCATTGATGCCGGTGAGAGTCCGCTGCCCGCCGCCAAGCGCGAATTGATGGAAGAGACCGGATGCACCGCCAAGCATTGGAAGCGCATTTTTATGTTTTACGCCAGCCCTGGCTTTGTGGCGGAAACCATGATCATCTACCTGGCCCGCGGCCTGTCTGCTGGAAAGGCCCATCCGGAGGAAGACGAGGTAATCGAACCCCGATTCTTCCCTCTGCACACCGCCGTCCGGATGGTCATGCGAAACACCATCCGGGATGCGAAGACCATCTCCGCCGTACTCTGGCTCAGCCAGCAATACCATCCGGGGAAATTGCGCTCTAAGTAGCTTCTCAGAAGACTGTCTCCTCTTGACAGCGCTGCCCTATAGCTGGAAAATGGCAACAAATCGGAAAGCACGACTCCACACCGTTAGGAGTCGTGCTCTAGGGGGCGTACGTGGAACGTTTGAAAGGCACAGTCAAGTGGTTCAACAATGCTAAGGGCTATGGCTTCCTGGGACGCGATGAAGGAGCGGACGTTTTTGTCCACTACAGCGCGATCACCAGCGAGGGATACAAGAGCCTGCAAGAAGGCGACCAGGTGGAATTCGAGATCACCCAGGGCCCCAAGGGACCACAAGCGGCTAATGTTACAAAGGCTTCTTGAAGTAACACATTACACTGCGAGCAAGTCCCTGTCGCTTCACCCCGCGGAAGCATTCCCCTCCAGCGCGTGGTGAAAGTTTCGTGCTCCGGCCAGTTAGGGGAGTAGTGTGCGCGGTCGAGTTGCGCATCCCTTTCGCTCTTGCGCGATCTTGTTTACTCTGAATAGCGCATGGACAACAAGGCCATCGCCGGAATCCTTTATGAGACCGCCGATCTGCTCGAGATTGACGCCGCAGATTCCTTCCGCATCCGTTCCTACCGCAACGCCGCCGAAGCCATCGAGGCACAGACGCAACAAATTGCTGACTTGATCACCGAACCGAAAAGAGTGCTGGCAATCCCGGGCATTGGCAAGGGGATGCTTACCAACCTTCAGGAGATTTTCAAGGAAGGGCGCCTGTCGGTTCATGCTGAACTGCTGAAAAAATACCGGCCCTCGATGCTCGATCTCTTGAAAATCCAGGGTTTGGGGCCGAAGACCATTGCCTTGATTTGGAGTGCGTACCAGGTCAGCGACCTTGAGGGCGTGGAGAAACTGGCGCAGCAAGGCAAGATTCGCGAGCTCCCACGAATGGGCGAAAAGCAGGAAGCCAAGCTGCTCAAAGCCGTTCAAGACTACCGCCGCATCGCCGGAAGGTTTCTTTTAGACGCGGCCGAGGCGCAAGCCGAAAAGATCATTGAACACTTGCGAGGATTCCCCGGAGTGGAGAAGGTCACACCTGCCGGCTCCCTGCGGCGCGGACGGGAGACCGTAGGCGATCTCGATATTCTGGTAACGGGGAAAGCCTGTTGCAGCGATGCGACCCGAGGGCAACTTATTGATCACATGATCAAGCTGCCGGGGCTAATGGAGATCATTGCGCGAGGCGAGAATAAAGTCAGCTTCCGGCTGCGAGGCGGAATGCAGGTGGACGTTCGCTTCCTGGCGCCGGACTCGTTTGGCGCTGCACTCCAGTATTTCACGGGCAGTAAGGCACACAACGTGGCCCTGCGGCAGCGCGCGCTCAAGATGGGATACACCCTCAGCGAATACAGCCTGGCGCGGCTGGACAATGAAAAAGCGGTCGCCGGTAAGAGCGAAGAAGAGATTTACGCCAAGCTGAAACTGGACTACATCCCGCCCGAACTGCGGGAAAACCTGACCGAGATCGAGGCTGCTGAAAAGCACACGCTGCCGGCGCTGATTACGCGGGAAGACGTAAAAGGCGACGTGCACATGCACACGGTCGAAACCGATGGCCGGAACACGATCGAAGAAATGGCCGAGGCGGCGCGCGCCCAGGGCTACAAGTACATGGCGATCACCGACCACTCCAAGAACCTGGCCTTTGCCAACGGCCTCGACGACACGCGCGCGGTCGAGCACACGAAACGCATTCGCGCGGCCGGCGAGAACGCCGGCATCAAGATTTTTGCCGGCATAGAAGTGGACATCCTGGCGGATGGCACGCTCGATTTGTCCGATGCGGTGCTGGAGGAGATGGACCTGGTGATTGCCAGCGTGCATTCTCACTTCAATCAAAGTGCGTCTGAAATGACGGACCGGCTGCTGAAGGCGGTGGAGAATCCTAACACTTCGATCATCGGCCATCCCACAGGACGGCAGTTGTTGCGGCGCGAGGCTTATCCCTTCGATATGGATGCGGTATTGAAAGCCGCATCACAGCGAAAGGTCGCGATGGAGCTGAATTCATTTCCCGAGCGGCTGGACTTGTGCGACCGGCACCTGCGGCTGGCCAAGCAGTACGGAGTGAAGATCGTCATCAACACCGACTCGCACCATACTTCGCATATGGACAAGATCCGTTTCGGGATATTGCAGGCACGGCGGGCGTGGCTCACCAAGGAAGACGTCTTGAACACTTTGCCGGTGGAACAATTTGCCAAGGCTATGAAGCATGGTTGGGCCTGACCAGCGGTTTGTGGTTTGCTGGGTGGGGCATAAGACGCGCGCATGCCAGGCGCCGGGGCAACGATGCTGCGTAACGACGGGCAGTGCGTAACTGAGTATAGAATTTGGGCTAGCCATGACTGAGCCGACATCGCCGCCTTCGACGCCCACCTCCGCTTCACCGCAGCCGCGTACTGATTTCCGAATCGGTGAAGAATTCGGCACCGCGAAAAAGAACCTGCCGCCGGTAAAGATTATCGGAATCGGACTCGCGATCATTGTAGTGGCGTGGGCGATTGCGGCCTTCTTGCAGCGGCCGCGGCCCACCGCGACCGGTAGCATCGACGAAGTGGTGTCGGTCGAGGTTCCCAATCAGCATGCGGTGATGGTAGCGATCAACGTGGCTTTCCAGAACAATGGCGCCAAGCCTTTCTTCATTCGGGACATCAAGGCTGACCTGCAAACCGCCGACAACACCTTTTCTTCGGATGCGGCCTCCGCCGTGGACTTAGACCGCTACTACCAGGCCTTCCCCGCGTTAAAACAATACGCGGGGACTCCGCTCCAGCGTGAAGGCAAAGTCGATGTTGGGAGTCAAGCGAAGGGGACCATCGTCGTGAGCTTTCCAGTGAATGCCGAGTCCTTCGCCAGCCGCAAATCTTTGCGGGTGACAATCCAGCCCTACGATCAGCCGGTGCCACTGGTTCTCACGAAGTAACTCGCAGCGACTCTGCGGCCGTTCTCTGCGATCTTTGCGATTTAGGATTCTGCTTTAGTAGGCAAAAAAGCTTCAAGCGCAGAGAGCGCAGAGAACTACCGCAGAGTTCTACGGAGAAGTTCGGTATAATCCGGTTGTTGCTGACCCCCGGAGCCAAACTCGGTCCTTTCGAAATCCAGGCCGTTTTAGGCACCGGCGGAATGGGCGAGGTTTATCGCGCTCGCGACACCCGCCTAGACCGCACCGTCGCCATCAAAGTTCTAGCTTCCCATCTTTCAGCTTCGCCTGAGCTCAAGCAGCGCATGGAGCGCGAGGCGCGAGCGATTTCGTCTCTCAACCATCCCCACATTTGCCAGCTCTACGACGTCGGCTCTCAAGATGGCGTTGACTACTTGGTAATGGAGCTTCTCTCTGGCGAAACCCTGGCCGAGCGAGTCCGCAGGGGAGCAGTCGCGCTGAACGAAGTTTTGAAGATTGGCGTGGAAGTAGCACAGGCGCTGGAGATAGCGCATCGCCATGGCATCGTGCATCGTGACCTGAAACCCGGCAACATCATGCTGACGCCGGGCGGGGCGAAGCTCATGGATTTTGGATTGGCCAAGCCATTGGGCGCGCCAACCATGGCATCAGGAACCGCACCATCGTTCACCGCTTCACCCACAATGAGCGGCCCCAGCCCGATGAGTCCGCTCACAACTGCGGGCAGCATCGTGGGCACGATCCAGTACATGGCGCCGGAGCAAATCGAGGGTAAGGAAGCGGATGCGCGCAGCGACATTTTTGCCTTCGGCGCCGTGCTCTACGAAATGACCACGGGAAAGCGCGCCTTTGAGGGCAAGAGCCAGATCTCGGTGGCATCGTCCATTCTGGAAAAAGATCCCGAGCCCCTCAGCGCCGTGAAGCCGCTCATTCCGGCGGCGTTCGAGTACGTCGTGACAACCTGTTTGCAAAAGAATCCGGAAGACCGTTTTCAAATGGCGCACGACCTTAAACTGCAATTGAAATGGATTGCAGAAAGCAAGCCATCGCCGGCGGCTGCTGTTCCGGCCACGGTCCCTCCTGCCAAACGCGGACGTCTCGGCTGGATCGGCGGAATCGTTTTCGCCGCCATACTAGGCGCGCTTGCAGCAGTTCTTTTTCAGCGGCCGGTTCCACCCCCACCCCTGGTTCGAACCGTCATCAATGCCCCCGAAGCCACATCTCTGCGTTTAACCGGCGACTTCGCAGGCCCCCCGATTGTTTCGCCGGACGGCGCTTACGTCGCGTTTACTGCCGCATCCGGAGGCTTGCAGACCAAGACCGCAATCTGGCTACGCCCCATGGACAAGCTGGATGCGCAGATGCTGACCGGCACCGACGGCGCCACCTTTCCCTTTTGGTCGCCCGACAGCCGCTCCCTTGCCTTTTTTGCCGACAACAAACTGAAGACCATCGACCTTAGCGAGGCGCTCCGCTGGTTTTGTGTGATGCGAATTTCGGGCGCGGCGGCACTTGGGGACCGGACGGCGTGATTCTGTTTGCGCCCGATACACAGACCGCCGTGGTGCGGATCGGTGTGGGTGGGGGAACTCCGGTAGCAGTCACCAAGCTGGATCGCTCGCAGCACACTTCTCATCGCTGGCCTTTCTTGCTTCCCGACGGCAAGCACTTTCTCTATCTGGCCATCGTTCACGATCCCTCCAAGGCGGTGAACAACACGCTGTACTATGCGTCGCTCGACGGCCGGGAGGACCGCCCGCTTCTTCACTCCCTGTCGAACGCCATCTACGCCAATGGATTTCTTTTGTTCGCCCGCGGCAACCAGCTAATGGCGCAAGCGTTTGATCCGGCGCGGGGAGTGCTTCGTGGCGAGCCTCAAAACGTGGCCAGCGGGATCGTGAACGACGTTGCCACCTGGCACATGGACGTCTCGGTCTCGAACAACGGCTTGATGGTGCTCGGCAGTGGCGGAGCCAGCGATTGGCAACTGGTGTGGATGGACCGCAGCGGAAAACAGGTTGGGGTCGCAGCCGACAAACTGGCTGACCTCATCAACGCTCGCTTGTCACCCCAAGGTGACCGGGTCGCATTCGCCATGGACACCGGCCTGAACGACATCTGGGTGCTCGATTTAGCGCTCGGTATCCGTACCCGGCTTACCTTCGGTCCGGTCTCGAACACCTTTCCAGTGTGGTCACCCGATGGAAAATGGATCATCTATAACTCGGATCGCAATGGTCACTCTACCTTTGTTCGCGAAGCTTCCGATGGCAGCGGGACGGAAGAAGTATTAATGACCTACGATCAGATCGCGATTCCAAACGACTGGTCGGCTGACGGCAAGTACCTGATCTATGGCCAGGGTCCGGTCGGATACACCCACTGGGACATCTGGGCGCTGCCCCTGGAGGGGGAACGTAAGCCACGGTTGGTGGTGCCCCATGGAGAAAACGGATCCAGCGGCTATGGACGGCTATCGCCTGACCAACACTGGCTTGCATACAGTTCCACTGAGTCCGGCAGGTCGGAAGTGTACGTCGTACCCTTTGGCGGAGGGCAGGGCAGATGGCAACTTTCCGCAGATGGAGGAAATCAGCCATCTTGGAGCCGGGACGGCAAGGAGCTCTATTATGCCAACCTGAGCTTTAGTGTTTTGGCGGTTCCGGTCAGGGAGGTTAACGGCGCTCCACAATTTGGCGCTGCGCAGCAGCTCACCACAACCGCAGCTGCGCCCGAGTTCTTTTACGATGTCAGTCCCGACGGCAAGAAGATTCTTCTGCCCGTGGTAAGCCAGCAAGTCAATCAAACCCTGACCGTGGTCACCAACTGGATGGCGGGGCTCAAGAAATAGGCTGCAAGTTTAATGCTTCTGTAGAAATTTTCTCCGCGCCAGGTGGGTGCTGGCATCGGGTTTGATCTCGTCATATTTCAGGCAACTGATCGAGCCGTCCACTTCCAGAACCGCGAGCGCAACGTCTTTGGCGCTGGCGATGCCATGCTCGCGCAGCGCCCGCTGGAGTTCATCCATACTGACGTGCTCTTTTGCCATGTGTGACGTAATCACCTGACCGTCATGTACCAGCAGGCTCGGCTGACCCTGCACAAACTTGCGGAAGCGCCGATTGCCTCCGGAGACTTCCGCCACCAAGTAATTCAATACGAGTAGCGTGGATGCGGCGATCACACCGCCCAGCAGTGATGTGTCCGCTCCGGTCATGGCGTTTTGCACGGCGTTGCTGATCAGCAGCAGCAGCGTCAGATCGAAGGGGGTCATCTGCCCCACTTCCCTTTTGCCGCTGAGACGCACGCCTGCCAGCACGACGGTGTAAATCACCGCTGTCCGCAGAGCAATTTCGCCAAGCACATGCGCGCTGGGAAACATGCAAATTATTCGCCGGTGGTCACCGGAGTGGGAGCGCCTTTCGGGGTGCTCAAATAGCCAGTCGCCTGTTTCTTGCTCACCGACCATACCACCAGTTCATAGAGCATGTGGTCGCGTCCGGTGTAAAACTGAATGGGCTCGCTGACGTTGCGGTCCTTTTTCTCGATGGTGCGGTCATCCGCACTGACGTTAATGGTGAACTTCCCTTTCTTGGGATCGGTCTTCTTGAGCTGGAGGCTGATAGTGGAGACCGGCTGCGGGCTGGCGCCCTTGACCAAAGTGAATTCGTAGTAATTGCGATCGCCCTTGTGTTTGAGGACCTCGAGATCCGAGCGAGTGTTTGCAATCAGGCCGCTCTGCACTCCCAGGTCGCCGATGGTGCTTTGCAGCTTCGCAATGGTGGCGGCGAGTTCCGTCTTGGTGGAAGCGACGTCGGTCTTGACGCCGCCAACATCGGTCCTTACGTTGCTTACGTCGCCGCTGACCTGGCTAATACGGCTGGCCTGTTTCTTCTGCTCGTCGGCGAGGCGCTGCTCAGCCGCGTGTTGCTGTTGGGTCAGCTGCGCGGAACGCTCGGCGAGCTCTTTCTTGGTCATGCCCAACTGTGTGGCCAGCGCTTCGGTATCGGTTTCTGCCGACTGCATGCGCTTGGTGAGTTCGGCAATCTGAGTGTTGCTCGCGCCCTGTCCCTTGGATAGCTCATCCAGACGTTGGTGCAGGGTATAAAAGAAATAAACCGAGCCGGCGACATAAATCACCGCCAGCAACAACAATATCCACTTTCCGGTGTTGCCTTCGGACTCCGTTGGGACTTCAACTACTGGTTGGCCCTCGTCCGGCATAAGGTTTTTCTCCTGGGTGTGGGGTGGCTTTGGTTGTGACCATTGTTGAGCAGCGGGGGCCGAGTGTCAAGAAGAAGGGGGTCTTGGTGTTCCGCGCCGGTTGGACCCGAAGTCGCCGGGCGCAAACTGCCTAGTCAAGTTTATAGTTCGGCTTTCGTCAGCCGTAGCGAATTCGCAATCACCGAGACTGAACTGAAGCTCATGGCCGCCGCCGCCAGAATCGGGCTCAGCAGCCATCCAAAAAATGGGTAGAGAACTCCGGCGGCGATGGGCACGCCAATTGAGTTGTAGATAAACGCAAAGAAAAGGTTCTGGCGAATGTTGCGCATGGTGACCTGGCTCAGCTTGCGGGCGCGAACAATGGCCGATAGATCGCCCTTTACCAGGGTGACGCCGCCGCTCTCCATGGCAACGTCGGTTCCCGTGCCCATGGCGATACCCACGTCGGCACCGGCGAGAGCGGGGGCATCATTGATGCCATCACCCGCCATGGCGACGATGCGGCCCTCTTTCTTGAGCCGCTGCACCACTTCCGCCTTCTGCTCGGGCAGGACTCCGGCTTGAAATTCGCTGATCCCCAGAGAGCGCGCCGTGCCCTCGGCTGTGCTTTGGCTGTCCCCGGTCAGCATGACGATGCGTAATCCCGCGGCGCGAAGATCGCGAAGCGCTTGCGGGGTTGACGACTTGATAGGATCGGCAACGCCAATCACTCCCGCGACACGGCCATCCACGCCGACAAAGATGATGGTCTGCCCCTGGCGGCGAAGTTGCTCCGCTTGCGGCAACAAAGGCGAAACGCTGATTCCTCGCTCAGTCAGAAACTTTTCGTTGCCGATCGTCAGAGCTTTGCCGGTCACTCTGCCCGTCACCCCGCCTCCGGTTTTTGATTGAAACTCGGAGGCGTTGGCCAGAGAGATATTGTTGGCAGTCGCTGCATGGACTAGAGCAGCCGCCAGCGGATGCTCACTTCCCTTCTCCAGGCTGGCAGCCAGGCGAACCAGTTCCGATTCGTCGAACCCCGCGATCGTTACCACGGACTCGACGGTTGGCTTCCCTTCGGTCAAGGTTCCGGTTTTGTCCACGACAAGAGTGTCAACCTTCTCCAGAGTCTCGAGGGCTTCGGCGTTGCGGATCAGCACACCGGCGTGGGCGCCGCGTCCTGTGCCCACCATGATCGCCATCGGAGTCGCCAATCCGAGCGCACAGGGGCAGGCGATGATCAAAACCGCCACGGCATTCACCAGCGCGTGGGCAAGTCGCGGCTGAGGACCGAAGAAGCTCCATACGATAAACGTCAGCACCGCGATGCTTATTACCGCCGGCACGAACCATCCCGCTACGCGATCGGCCAGACGCTGAATGGGCGCGCGGCTGCGCTGGGCCTGGCTGACCATCTGGACGATCCGGGCCAGCAGAGTTTCGCTGCCAACGCGTTCAGCCCGCATCACAAACGATCCTGTTCCATTCACGGTCGCACCCACCACCCGGCTGCCCGGGGGCTTCTCCACCGGAATCGGCTCGCCGGTAATCATGGATTCGTCCACTGAACTGCTGCCTTCAAGCACCACGCCGTCCACCGGAATCTTTTCACCGGGCCGAACTCGCAGGCGGTCGCCAACCTTGACCTGATCGAGTGGAATGTCCACATCTTTGCCATCGCGGACAATCCGCGCAGTCTTTGGGCTCAGACCCAGCAGGGCGCGGATGGCTGCCCCGGTGTGACTCCGGGCGCGCAATTCGAGTACCTGGCCGAGCAGCACCAGGGTGACGATGGACGCCGCCGCCTCGAAATACACCGGCGGCTTGCCCTGCATATCGCGAAATGAGGCCGGAAATATTCCCGGCACGACGGTCGACACCAGACTATAGAGGTACGCAACCCCAGTGCCCATGGCAATCAGGGTGAACATGTTGGTGGAGCGGTTCACTACGGACGCCCATCCTCGCTCGAAAAACGGCCATCCGCCCCAAAGAACAACTGGGCTGGCAAGAAGCAACTCAAACCACGGCAACCAGCCACCGTGAAGGGCACGGCCTCCTCCCCGGCTGGAGAGCATGTCCACCATGGCAATCGCGAGCAGGGGGACGGTCAGGATCAAGCTAATCCAGAAGCGCCGGGTCATGTCCCGCAACTCAGGATTCTCTTCTTCGTGAGCGGCGACCGTTCGTGGCTCCAGGGCCATTCCGCAAATCGGACAAGTGCCCGGTTGGGGCCGCACAATCTGGGGGTGCATCGGGCAGGTGTATTCGGTACGAGTGCCTGAAGCAGGCATTTCCGGCTCAAGCGACATTCCACAACTGGGGCACGGGCCGGGCTTGCTCTGGCGAACTTCAGGGCACATGGGGCAAACGTAGTTCCCGGCGGAGGCCTGAGGTGCGGCGGGCGGAGCCTGCGGCTTTGCCAGGGCGATTTGAACCACGGCAGGGGCCGGCGAGGGAGACAAGTACTTGTTTGGATCGGCCTGGAACTTGTCCGCGCAGCCCTGGCAGCAAAAAGCGTAGGTCCGGCCACCATGCTGGCGTCGGTGTTTGGCGGTAACCGGGTCAACGGTCATACCACAGACCGGATCTCTATAGGTCGATCCCACAGAAGACGGTTGGGCCATAGGTTCCTATAGATTACTCCGTTCAGCATTTCGATTGTTGTATGGTTAAGAGAGAGGAAAACGGATATGACTCAATTGGAGGTGGCATACCGCTATGAAAGTCGTCCCACCGAGAAAACCATGCGAGCCCTGGCCGGACTGCGCGAGGTTTATGGTATCCGCCGCATCACTCTTGATGAAAAGGAGCGGATAGTACGGGTGGAATTCGACGCCTCTCGGCTAAAAGACCCGGTGATCGCAGGGTTGTTGCGCGGGGCCGGAGTAGATATCGGGGCAAAGTTGGCGTTGGCTTAGAGCAGACGGGGGAGGGCCACCTTCGGCCAACCGAACTTGAAAACTCTTACATGAAAAAGCAAGGGGCGTTCAAGAAAACCTCTGGCCGAAGTTATCTTCAAGAACGCCCCGTTGCGCGCCACTTCGTCTGCTGTGTGTGGTTGCATCCCGCGTGCCAATCATAAGCTGCTGAAAATAGGCGGTCGGAATGCAGGGGTTACCTGGTAGGAATTTCTAAGGTGAGAAAGAATTACGCGTGTCGGCGGGCAGGCCGCAGCCGACCCAGATCTTGCTGACCTGGGCTGGCAAGAAAGCGCGAGGAAGATGCTTCGCATTTTCATCGCGACGCAAGTTTCCGATATAATCGGACGCACCACGCAAGGCCCACACATGCGCCCGTAGCTCAATTGGATAGAGCATCAGCCTACGAAGCTGAGGGTTGGCGGTTCGAGTCCGTCCGGGCGCACCACTTATCGCGAGATCGCTACTGAGCCGGCCCCCTATAAACGCGTCAGCCCACTAGGTGCGCGACTAGCCAGCCCCGAATCAAAAAGGCACGATGGAATTGAATACCCACCGTGCCTTATGACTTTCGGTTTCCCTAGCCTTCCCGACTTTTATTTGCAATTCGGGAACTTCGCGGAAGCTACCTGGGTGCTCCAGTCGAATTGGCTGGTGACCTTATAGTACTCAGTCGTGTACCAGAACGTGCATCCGTCCTGGTCGATACGAATAGAGCTGTAGTCACCCCACCGGTTGGAGGTGCCGGGCTGCGAACCCGTCCCACCGACCACCTGTACCTCGGCCCCAAGAGTGCCCAGAGGATCGCCCGGCTGACGCCCGGCCATGAAGATCGACGGATACGTCGGAGTGCCGCCGGGACAGGTATCGCCGCAGGATTTACTGTAGCCAACCAGGATGTTGCCCCTCTTGTCCCTGGCGACCGAACCCATCCAGCGCCAGTTTCCGTCGGGAGCGTAGGTGCCTTGCTGAGCCACGCTGAGAGCGCTCACGGTGACTTTACGCGGGGGCGCCGTGATCTCCATCCAGCGCACGCCATTCTGGCCACCCGAGGCTGCAACGTCAAAGTTCGCAAACCAATGCTGCGCCAGTTTCTGATTGACGCCGACGTTGGTCAGCGAATCTGCCCAGTAGGCAAAGCGATACATCAAGCGGCCACCCAGGGAGTCCACCAGGTCTGGAATGCTCTTTTGTGGAACGCATGCCCCACCATAATTGCCACACGCAGGGTTGAATGAGGTAATGGCTATCAACTGTGAATTGCCGTCGCCAGTGAAGGTTGCGCCCTGCGACCAATCGTTAAGGTTGTTGATGTGCGCCGAGTAGAGTGAGAGATGGGCGTTGTCCACATCGCCCACGCTGCCCATGAAAAAATGGTCCTGCCCGGCGGGGGGATTGGTCGCCGAATCCTGGTCAGCCGGCAACAGGCCGTCTTCGGTGTTGGTGTACTGGTGGCAAATCTGTTCGGCAGTGGGATCGCCGGCAAGCAATTTGGCGCGGTTGTAAACGCAAACTTGCGGGCCCTGGAAGCTGTTGCCGCCGGAACCGAAGTTATTTACCGCCTGGCCGTAGTCGCTGGGCCAGATTCCCCACTTCGGATAGTCAGGGAATCCGTTCCCCGGGACTCCGAACTGGTACAGAAAATAAGTCCCGTTGGCGTCTGGGCTGGTGGAAATGGCCAGGCAAACCGCATAGGGGGAAGTGAATACGTTCTGAGTCAGTACCCAGCGATGGGCTTTCACGTCCCACTGGGCGATGATGTCACCGGCATTGTGCGACTTGCACAACGGGTTCCCGGAAAGACCGGCCCATAGCGCGTTACCGGCGATGGCTGGGCCACAAGTGTAGGGCGCTGTCTTCTGACAAACTGTGTAGGAGACGTTGACCCACTGAACGATTTGGGTATCGCCCACGGCCATGGTGGTGTCGGGAGGCGCGTCAGGAACGCTGTAGTTAGGGAACCCGTTGCCCACCCCGAGAAAGTCCGCGCCGATAGCGAAATTCGCGGCTGGATTGACGATCAAGCTCTGTTCTGCGCGATCCACAACCTGTCCGAAAGAGCGCTTGGGAACGCGCCGGACAGGATTGGCCTCATGAAAACCGTATTGCGGCGGCTGTGGCAGTTTCGCCAAATCATCCACGCGCGCCGAAATACCAAACGCAACCGCATGGTGAGCCGCATCCTGCGCGGTCAGGGGAATGCTGACAAGCAGCAGCGTGCCCAGGGTGAACAATAACAGTCCTACGATTCTCGCCTTGCTCATGTCTCGCTCCTTCTCAATGGCTCACTTCAACAACGCCGGGGATTAGAACATACGACAAAGTGGAATACAACTATTATCTCCGTAGTTAACAGACCCAAAAGTCCCGTCAGGAGCCGTTTACCGCTTTACTCTTTCGCAGAGAGCATGATGCTGTTGAACACACCTGCGAGAGAAAACCGAGAGTTTCTGGCATACGTTCGCCATAGTACTATTAGCTGCGTGATATACGGGAGAGTTCGACTTTCGTCCCGCCGGGCCCCGGTCGCTCGCACCTTACACACGCTAGTGCTGGCAGGGGCATTGATTTTCAACGGAGCCGCCGGGGTCGCCCAGCGCACTACGGTCGAAAACAACGGTGCGGGGAGAATCGAGACCGATTACAACGCTACCAACAAAGTGACCGAGATGCGTACCGTTGGCGCGGATGGCAAGCTTCAGCAGAAAGTCGAGTATGAGTACCTTCCGGGATATTACGGTGCACAGCAGACGGACACGACCTATTGGCCTAACAGCGTGGTTCGTAAGGTATCCCATCACACCTACGACGAGAGCTCCAACTTCACGGGCGAATTCATCGAGAACTTCGACGACTCTGGCAAACAGATCGCCGGCCACAAACTCGCGCACGATCCGAGGACAGGCGTTTACCGCTGTTGGGAATGGAGTGGCCCCAGCCAGGGTTACAAATCCGTAGCATGCCCGGCGGGCGAGGAGGAGGGCGGCGGTGGAGGGGAGAAGATCGAAAAGTTCACCTTCGAAGAGGTGATGCAACACCTCGACGCCGCTCGGAAAACAGCCCGGCAAGACGACAGAATCGGACACGCGCCAGTCGCAGCTCCCGCCCAGCCACCGTTCAGTACGACCAGTCTGGAGGTGGGTCTGGTTTTTCCGGCGCAAGTCCGGCCCGGCGAGCGGATATCGGGAAGTGTGGTCGAGAATCCCGATCAGTACGAGGGACTGCCGGAAGTCGTGGTCACGCGGGTGAAAGTGCCTCTTCCTTCCGAGGGCGAAGGCTCACGGTTGTCGGAGTGGCTAGTCGAAGCGCCGGACGAAGGTCCACAACGCGCCGATGGACCGATCACTCTTGTGGTTCCGCGGCACAATTCTGACCTGCGCATTAGTCTTCGCCACGCCGGCAACCCGGCTTGTTCGGTTTCGACCGCGCTGAGTCTTCCTGTGTACACGGCAAAGAATCCGCGACCGCCGATCTCGTTCCGCGCTCCAGCACTGTGTATGAAAGGCGACATCTGCCTGGTTAGCGGGCTATTCAACGGGAACAGCGGCAAGACATTTGCCGCCTTCGAAGACCGCCCTGCGACGATCCTCGCCGAAACCTCGGACGCCGCCTATATTCGCATTCCGGAACTCACGCTGCCCGGCCCGCGGCCGCTATTCATCATGGAAGGCAGGAAGGTCGCCGCTTTTCCCCTGGTGGTGGGCGAATTGGTCATCAAGAACAATCAACGCGAGTTGGGTCCCGGACAGATGCTCATCATGTCCGCCACGCTGGATGGTCCGGGAGATTTGCCAGATGCGCTCTGGCGGCTTGACAACTTTCCCGTGACCGGCATGGAGCGAGCTCGCCAACTGATTCCCGGATTCCAGCTAGCCGGGGACAATCGTGAAAATAGGGAGAATGATCAAGCGGAAACCAAAGTCGGAATCGCTGGAGAAAACAAGGAGAAAGGAGAGATCATGGTTATCATCAAGAATGCGAATCCGAGTCAAATTTCTCTACGCGGTTCCAAGAACGAGCTGCTGGTTTTTCACTTAAGCGACGAAGCTTTCAGCCGTGGTGAGTTCAAGTACGAACTCCTGGTTGAGGCCAAGACAAAAGGCAAGGTTGATGTGAAAGGCTATGCCATCCCGTTCCTGGCGCCGGCTGTTGCCCAGGAATTCACCCTCAAGATTGCGGGGGCGCGGTAGCGCATCGGTTTCGGCTTTACCGCAGATCACGAAGTTGAGACACGGCCCCGATTTCGGTCAGGAAGCGAAACGTGTCCAGCACCGACCACACTTCGACGCACTTGCCATCGGCAAAAAACTGGAAAAGCCGGGGTGAAGGATCGAGTTGCTGTACATCGCGAGGTGTCCGTCGAGGTCCCTTACTTTGAGACGAAGTGCGGCACGTTGTAACGCGTCGATGTTCTCCAGCGGGGGGCAAACGTTCTCCTTGCGCCCTCCAATCGGAGCGTGCGCCGACGGGTTCACAATCGAGTGTAAGCCGGAACTCCCCGGCTCCGGCTTACTGGATAGCTACGGCGCAACCGGGGCTGGATTTACTTGTTCCCAATGCTGAAACGTCGTTATAGTGTGAGACCTGACGCTCTGAAGGAAACAACCAGAGCGGGTCCGAGGAGGAGCCATGGCACTGCGTCTGGACACCCGTCCGGTGGGCGACATATTGGTAGTGCAATGTAGCGGGCGCATCGTAGCCGGAGCCGACGTGCATTCGCTTCAGATGCTTCTTGGAAAGGCCTTGCCCCAGCATCACGAAATCGTGCTGCAACTGGAGCGGGTCGAGTTCATCGACAGCAGCGGACTGGGGGCTCTGGTCCGTCTTGTTTCAACCGCACGCGCCCACGGCAGCGATCTTAAGCTGTGTGCTTTGCCGCAGCGCATCCGAAAGACTTTAGAGTTGACGAATTTGCTGTCCATGTTCAAGATCTTCGACTCCGAGGCCGAAGCCATCGTAGCGGCGTATCTGGGAGCAAATTACTCGAAGGAATGCAGCGAGCAGCAACCGCGCATCTTGTGCGTGTACGATTCCGCCGACGTGCGCGCGTTACTGGGAGAAGTGTTGTGCCGCGCCGGTTACAAGGCGGTCACCACCGGCAACGTGCACGACGCTGGGATTCTGTTGAAGGCGACCAAGGCAAAACTTGTAGTGCTGGGAGCGAATTTGCAGTCGGTGCACGGGGCGTCAACGAAGAAGGCGATGGAGGAAATTGACCCGGCAGTATCCCTGATCGTACTGGACGAGGGATTTGGGGCGCAGGATCCCGGCGAAGCCGCGACTAAACTGCTGGAGACTATCCGCAGCCGGACTGCGGGAACTGCGGCGTAAGGGCATGCTCAGCGGCAAGGCTGTGGGCGCCTGGATCTCGATCATTTCGACAATTTCGTTCGCAACGGCAATCTTGGCGTTCGGCGCCAATCGATCTCTCCGCTACCAAACAGTTTCTCGCGAGGTGGTCGAATCCCGCCTGAAGAAGTACGTCGGCAATGATCAACAACGCGAAGCGACCCTGAAGCGACTCTTCGGCGACGCTGGCTGCCGCGGCGAGCATCTTTCCGAGCAAGCGGTCAAGCGAGCGAAGCTGCCCAACGTCGTCTGCGTGCTACCAGGGGACTCGGACAGGGTCATCATTGTCGGGGCCCACTTCGATCATGTTTCAGCGGGAGATGGAGTTGTTGATAACTGGAGTGGGGCCTCGCTGCTGCCGTCCCTGTACGAGGCGGTGAAGGTCGAGGCACGCGCCCATACTTACATCTTCGTTGGCTTCACCGAGGAGGAGAACGGCGAAGTCGGATCACATTTTTATGCCGGTCACATGACCAAGGAGCAAGTGGCGGCAACCGATGCCATGGTCAACATGGACACTCTGGGCCTGACGACCACCGAGATTTGGCTGAGTCATTCCGACAAACGGCTAAGCGGTGAACTGGTTTACATCGCAGGAAGGTTGGGCTTGCCGATCAAGGGCGTTGACGTGGACCAGATCGGTAGCACCGATTCCGTTCAATTTGCCGATCGCAAGATTCCCAGTATTACGATCCATTCGCTCACGCAGGCGACCTGGGATGCTGGGATTCTGCACACCTCGAAGGACAAGATCACGGCCATGCGGTTGGATGATTACTACCAGACCTATGAACTGCTCGCGGCGTACCTCGCTTTTCTTGATCGGGTTCCAACTACGACGGCAGGCGGGATATGAATTCCAGGCCGAACCAGTAGCCGGTGCGATTGCGGACGATAGCGGTCAGGCGTGCTTGATGGGGTTGGCTGAATTCGATTTCGGTCAAGTCGCCGGGCTGGAGCGGCACTCCCGCGTACAACGACATACCGCCCTCGCTGAGCTCGATTCCAAGCCCGCTCACCTGCTTTTGCTTGGACCCGTCACATAGCAGAACGTTGACGGGTAGATTGACCGGATAGCGCTTCCAGCGGCGCGTGTTGGCGGGAGACTGCATCGTGAACTGCCCTGCCGAGTCGCTTAACAAGACGGATGATAGGATGCGGAGCCCCGCAGCTTCAAATTACCGAGGTACCACTAGTAACCGATTACGGGAAGCAAACCAGGTCACTACAGAAGAACAAGGGCGAAAACCCTAACCAGGCGGCAGAGTCCGGCAAAAGCTGCGAATGTGAGCCTTCTGCTCCGGCAGAATGCCGACGAACTCGAAACCGTGCAGGAATCCCATGCGATGGCGGACCACGGCGCGCAGGGTTTGAAGTTCGGCGACCTTGGGAATGGAGAACTCCAGGGAAACCATTTCCCCGGGGCGAAACTCACTCGTCACGACGGCTCCCAGCCCATTCTCCGCCAGTTCGAAGCAACGGCCGTGAATGCGAAGATATCCTTCCTGCCCCAGGACCTTGACGATCAGAGGCAATTCCGTACGGTAGCGGGCGTAACGCCTTGTCGAAGACTTGTGCACGTCGACTTCTTGCAGCTCGTTCTTTTTATTGCCTGGTATTGCACCCGGGGCTAAACCAAGGGAGGACAGGACTATGGTCACAAAAACCTGCTGCGTTGGCAAGGGGAGGACACTGAAAGGTAAGGTACGAAGGGCGTGGTCCCTCGTGATAAATACAACGCGCCCGGTCACGAAGGGCCGGGCGCGTCCCAAAGCAAGAAATGCGGTGAGGGTGTCCTTACTCAATTACAGCTGTTGAACTTGAACGAGTTGACGTGGGTGATCCAGTCCGTCCCGTTCGCCTTGTAGTATTCGGTTGTGTACCAGAAGGTGCAGTCGTCGGACGAATCCACACTCATGCTGCTGTAGTCTCCCCAGCGGTTGCTGCCGGTTTGCACGCCTGCGCTCCTGACGATGACCTTTGGCGCGCGCATTTTACCCAGGGGATCGGTAGGAATGCGGCCGATGTACCCGATGAGGGGTTTTTGGGTGGTGGAGGACCCGCTGGCGCCCAGAACGATGTTGCCGACCTTGTCCATGGCGATGCTGGCCATCCACAAGCTCAGGCTGGGATGCTGTAGGGTTCCGGCTTGATAAAGCGCGAAGGCGCTTCCTGAAGGCGTGGCCCGCAATTCATACCAGCGAATGGCAGAGACGGCTTTAGAACCGCCGCCCGGCCTCACAGAATGGGTCACCACCATGGCCTCATGATCGCCGAAGTTGCGGTAGGCGAGTCGGTACATCATGCGGTCGCCTAAGGCATCCACCAGGGAACCCGGTGAAGGTTGCGGAATGCAAGCTCCGCCTCCACCGCCGCACAGCAAGGCGTAGTTCGGCACTGTGATGGTATGCGGCCCGGTGAAGGTGGATTTGCTCTGATTGACGAAATCCACATGAAAATCAAACTCGTTGATCGAGGTGGTGTTGTTGCCCAATTCCACGTAGTGGTTGGGCGCGCCGGTCGGAGGCAGGGTGGCGCCATCCAAGTCGGATGGCAGGAAGCCGAAGTTGGCGGAGTTGGGAGTGAAACAGACCATGGCGGCGGCGGTTCCGGCCAGCATGGCGCTGCGATCGATGGCGCAGGGCTCTCCCCACCCCTGGCCGAATGAGTTCACTGCCAGATAGTAAGCATCCGGCCAGACCCCGAGATGAGGATAGTCGGGCAGAGCGTTGCCGAAATCGAAGGCGTAACGGTTGTAGCTGCCCGTGGCGTCGGCGGTGGTTGAAACCGCCAGACAGACCTGGTTGCTGCTGAAATATTCGAGTTGCTCCACCAGCCAGCGCTGCGCCAGTTTGTCCCAGAGCACGATGGGGTCGCCGCCGTCCTCGGTGCCGCACTGTCCGCCAAAGCCTTGCCAAATGACGTGAATGCGGGTGGGCGCCAGGACCTGATGCCCATCGCTCTTGGCATAGACGGCGTAATCGAAATTGGTGATCAGGACGTATTGCGTGCTTCCCACTGAACCGTTGGTATCAGGAGGTATGGCCCCGCCCTGATTGCCGGTGATGGCATCGAAGCTCAACAGGTCGGTAGTGCGGGCTTCAGGCAGAAACTCCTGCTGCACGGCTGGATCAAAGCCTGATGTATTGCCAAAAATATGCTTTGGAGCCCGATGTTCGCGCATCTCCACCATGCCGGGTTTCGGCGGCGGTGCAGTGCGGGCCATTTCACTCAAAGGCAAGGAAACGTCGTGGCGCACGTCGTATGTGACTTTGGGATTTCTCTGAACAGTCTCGGCCAAGACAGGGACTATCGCAAACAAAAGAGCGAAGACCAGTAGTAAACTCAACTCTCGAATAACAGGCGTGCGGGTCATGCATCCTCCTGGGGTAGATGAACGAAACAAGCTGTGCTGCGCGGGACACCAAGGGTCACTCGGAAAAACCACGAGCAGCGGGCAATTACTATGGTGCATGGTTGCGGGCCTTGTCAATACATCTCTGGGCTCGTCAGATCGTAGCGAGCAGAAGAAGCGGGAACGGTATACTCGAACTGGAAGGCGGACCCGTAGCTCAACTGGATAGAGCAATGCGCTTCGAACGCAGAGGTTGGGAGTTCAAGTCTCTCCGGGTCCACCAGCTTTCGCCCTGCTCTCGCAGGCTTCGGCTCGGCGAGCCAGGTTGAAAGGCGAAGGCCGTCGCGCCGTAGCGATCGCGGAGGCGGACGGAATGAAATACGCCTATTTCAGCACATGAAACGGCACATTGCTGGTCAGCGTGCCGCTCGGCGTGGTTACGGTTACGTAGCCAGTGGTCGCGCCCGGAGGAACCATGACCTTCAAAAATGTATCCGAAATGACTCGGAACTGTGCCGGTGTTCCATTGAGTGAGACACTTGTCGTTCCGGTGAATCCCTGGCCAAGAATGCCTCCGGTTTGACCGACTTTGCCCGAATAGCGCCCCAGCTTCACGAATGGGCCAAGGCCGATATTCGGACGGTAAACCGTGCCGCAACCAAGCGGCGCGGCACAGTTGATGTTGCCGCCTTCGGTGGTTGTTCCGTAGAGCATCCCATCCGTGGCTTGGAGCAACCCGCCGCCGGCGTAGCTGCCGTCAGCACAGTCGTTCTGAGAGCAAAAGATGTACAGCGTGGTTAGAATGCCACTGGGTGTGATCCTAAAAAGCGTGCCGCAACCGGAGTAGGCATTACAGGGAACACCTCCACTTCCCCCGGTAACCCCGTAAAAGTTGCCATCGGTAGCCTGATTGAGTGTGCCAACTGGAAACGCGCCGTCAGTACCGTTATGGAATTTGTGTAGCGTTGCCAGAGCACCGGATGGCGAAATCCTGAAGACGGTCCCGCAACCGTATGGGGGATCGCAACTAAGGTCTCCTCCCTCCGATGTAGTGCCGTAAAAGTATCCGTCACCGCCTGAGACCAAAGCATCCAAGGGAACCGCTCCGTCACCAAGCTCGAAGGTATGCATGGCCTTGGGTCGGCCCACCGGCTCAACTCGAAAAATCGTCCCGCATCCATAGAATTCATCGCCGCCGATACTGCAGTTCGGGTCACCTCCGGCTGATGCGGTTCCGTAAAACTTACCGTCAAGGCCTTGGGTCAGGCCTGCGAGAGAGTTGGCGCCGTCCAGAAAGTCGAAATTGCGCTGCATCGCCGCGCCAGTTTGCGTGATTC
The DNA here is from genome assembly GCA_050745985.1 of Terriglobales bacterium. GTDB lineage: Bacteria > Acidobacteriota > Terriglobia > Terriglobales > Acidobacteriaceae > JABCZH01. Next base: position 98,009 of record JBOGLG010000011.1, read on the forward strand.
TGAACACGACTCCACAATTATGTTGGCCGCCACAATCATTCGGCCCTCCATCGAATGTGGTGCCATATAAGCTTCCGTCACCGCGCTGAACCAGACCACCATAAGGCTCGCTACCGTTGGAAAAGCCGCCGTTGGGCTCGCCAAAGCTATACAACGTAGTCACAGTTCCGGCTGAGGTCATGGAGAAGGCCGTTCCCTGATGATTGGGGCCGCCACCTGCGGTTGTCCCGTAGAGATTCCCGTCGGCGCCCAGAGCCAGGCTGGACGGCCCGCTGCCCTCGGAATACTGAAAGCTGTGTAGTAGCGTCAGCACGCCGCCCGGCGAAACCTTGAAAATTGTGCCGTACACGTTACCACCACTCGCACCGTACAAATTCCCGTCACGGCCCTGCACCAGAGACCCACGTGGGAAACCGTCGGAACTGTCGAACTCGGCAATAGTAGTGAGCGTCTGCGCCCGGGAGGCGGTCGCTGTCGCGGCGCACAGCAAGAGCACAGCACAGCGCATCTTCCACCCATTTAGTTTCGTCATTGGGCGACCTCCGTGGTGCGGCATCTGGATCGCGGCCTACTCATGCGGCAACAACCGTCGTTCATTCGGAATCTGCCTCGGCGGCTACTTCAGCACATGAAACGGCACATTGCTTGTCAACGTTCCGCTGGGCGTGGTCACGGTGACGTACCCAGTAGTCGCGCCGGCCGGAACCATAGCTTTGATTAAGGTATCGGACACAACCGTGAAACTCGCGGGAGTTCCGTTGAGTAACACGCTCGTTGTTCCGGTGAACCCTTGTCCAAGAATGGGGCCAGTCTGCCCAACTCTGCCCGCCCCGCGGGCGAACGTGACGAACGGGCCGAGGCCCATATCCAAGCTAAACGCGGTGCCACCACCATAGATGCCCCCTGACGGGGTCGTACCGTAAAAGACTCCGTTCGTCCCCTGAGTCAAACCACCGATAGGGTGCATTCCGTCGAGGCATCCATTTTGTGGGCAAAAATCATAGAGCGTCTTGAACTTCCCTTTTGCGGCTTGGAAAATAGTGCCACAGCCAGCGGAACCGCAGGTCATGCTCCCGCCCCCGACTGTTGTTCCATATAGCTTGCCATCGGTGCCTAGCGCTAACGGTGCAGAGGGGCCACCACCAAACGGGCAACCCCCTTGTGGGCAAAACGTATATAACACCACAAGCCTGCCGTCCTTCGTAACGCTGAAAATCGTCCCAAAGTTGTTTGGCCTGCCGGTAGTCGTACCATAGAACTTGCCATCACCTAATTGAACAAGCGACGCTGCGGGACCAGAGCCAGCGAAATCTTGGCTAAAGTTCCACAAGGTTGTAAAAACGCCGCTGCGGGTGATTTTGAACAAGGTCCCAGCATCGGCGTTTCCGCCCCCGCCGAACGTGCTCCCATAGAACTTTCCATCGTTGCCCTCGGTCAATGCTGCTTCTGGGGAAAAGCCGTCGGGACACGGATTCCCTTGGGCGCAAAAACTGTGCAGAGTCGTTAAGGCGCCTGCTGAGGTAATTCTGAAGACAGAGCCATGGGCATACGCTCCCCCACTGCCTGTCGTTCCATAGAAGCTGCCATCAGTGCCTTCAACGAGCGCCCCAAGGGGACCGCTGCCGTCGATGCACGGGTAGCCCTGAGGGCAAAAGTTGTAGAGAGTCGTGAGCGAACCGGCGAGTGTAAGCCTAAATACTGTACCGGCGTGGTAGGCACCACTCCCGGAAGCAACACCATAGAGATTTCCGTCCGTACCAACAATTAAGCCAGAATAAGGGAGCGTGCCGTCGGCGCAGTTCGGCAATGAGCAAAATGTGTAAACGATGCTGAGTGTTCCATCGGTGCCAAGTCTAAATATCGTGCCTCCTTCCCCCTCACTAATGGTTGTCCCGTACAATCCACCATCGGTGCCTTGCACGAGCGACACGAATTCCGGCGCCCCCGGATAATATGGAAAGCTTGCAATCGTTGTGAACGTTTGTGCTGTCAAGGGCGTTGTTGTCACGGCGCAAAGCGCGATTACGATGCCGACTGTCTTCCAACCGTCGAGTGTGGTCATCGGGATTGTCCTTTCCTGCCTAATCGAATCGCGGCCTACTCACGCGGGAACAAACAGCTCAGCCCAGCTCATTGCCGTAAGGGGGAGAACGGTGCGGCGTCGCCGGGACGGAGGCATTATGCTACGCACGCGCGCGAAGGTCAATGCGCGGACTGGAATGACGGTCCCCGCCTTTTCGGCCAATTCTGAAATCAATAAGTTGCGTGTTTTCAATACCCGTCAAGCGTGGGGTTCAAGTCTCTGCGGATCCGCCATTCTTCCTCTTGGCGCCCTTCGTCAGCGCGTCCGCTTCCTCCCTTCTACAATGTCCGAGTGAACAATTGGGACGTCATCATCGTGGGCGGGGGCATCATCGGCCTCTCGCTGTCGATTGCATTGCGTAAGCTCGGTGCGAAGGTTCTCATTGTCGAGCGCGGGGAGCCGGGGCGCGAGGCGTCACATGCTGCCGCGGGAATGCTGGTGGACTGCGCCCTCGAGACTCCTGAAGGCTTACAGCCTTTGGCGACTGCCAGTGCGCGCATGTATCCCGAATTCGTTCACGAGTTGCAGGATGAGTCGGGCATGAACGTTGACCTGCGCGATCAGGGAACGCTGCTGTTTCTTTCCTCCGAACATGGAGGCCGCCTTGAGGCAGAGGAGATTTCCGCCGCTCAGGTCGCGCGGCGTGAGCCGGCCTTGGCTGAGATCCGGCGTCAGGCCTTCTTTTTGAAGGAACGCAGTGTTGATCCGCGGGCGCTGACAGCAGCTGCCCTCAAAGCGGCCAAACACCGCGAAGTGGACATTTCTTCAGGAAGTACGGTGCAAGGCTTGCTACTTTCCGGCGGCCGAGTCGAGGGCGTGGCCACCGACCGAACCACCTATCCCGCGCCCGTGGTGGTGAATTGCGCGGGAGCCTGGGCGGGACAAATCTCTCCACATCACTTCCCTACCCGGCCGGTGAAAGGCCAGATGCTGTCGGTGCTGGGCGGGCCGATGTTGACTCACGTAGTGCGCACGCCCGAAGTGTACGTAGTACCGAGAACTGATGGGCGAGTGCTGATCGGCGCGACGGTTGAAGAATCCGGATACGACAAGCGAACCGACCCCGAGGCGATTCAGCGGATGTATCACGCCGCAGTGGCTCTGGTTCCGGCGCTGGCAGAGGCACGGATACACGAGGCATGGGCCGGGCTGCGGCCGGGCACTCCGGATGACCTGCCGATTCTGGGCGCGACCGGCACTCCGGGTTATTTCGTTGCCACCGGACACTTCCGGGACGGCATCCTACTCTCGCCGATAACCGCACACGTCATGGCGCAAGTAGTGTCGGGAGGGACATCGGAATTTGATCTAACTCGTTTCTCGCCCGCACGGTTCAGCCAGTGAGAATCCGCTCAACTCTCCGGAGCATAACCGGGACATTGCAGCACCGGGAGGCGCGGATACTTGGGGAAGCTCGGGTCCGAATCGGAGCGGCCGCAGCGGTAGAAAGTTGATCCATGGGAAGACTTGATACGCCGGGCATATTGGCAGTCGAGACAGAGCCCGACACGCCCGCGTTCCACATCGACCTTTTCGCCATCGGCCACATTCGCAGGATAAACTATCTCCTCGCAAATAGTGATTGGGCGACGCGCGCGTGGCCTACGTGTAGAAAATTTCCCTTCTTACCAGATTCTTACCCGGTCGGGCGGGGCGAGATATAACTTCTCCCCGGTTTGAACATCGAACGCGGGATACCAGGCGTCGATATTGCGGACGGTGGCAGCGCGATACTCGCCTGGGGAATGGGGGTCGGTCATCACTTGCTGGCGCAAAGAAGCTTCGCGCGACTTCGATCCCCAATTTTGCGCGAAGGCGATGAAAAACTGCTGGTCGCCGGAAAACCCATCCTGCACCGGCGCCGCTTTCCCCGCGAGCGAGGCCTGGTAGCCGTCGTAGGCCGCCGAAATACCCGCCACGTCGGCGATGTTCTCAGCGAGAGTTTGCTTTCCATTGATCGAAAGATCAGGAAAAGGTTTGTAGCTGTCGTACTGCGCCGCCAGTTTCGCAGCCGCCGCTTCGAAGTGTGCGAGGTCGGCGGGGGTCCACCAGTTTCGAACTCTACCTTTGGAATCGAAAGCGCTACCCTCAGTGTCAAAGGTGTGACTGATTTCGTGTCCAATGACTGAACCGATGGCGCCGTAGTTGACCGCAGCCGGCGCCAGCGGGTCAAAGAACGGCGGCTGGAGAATCGCAGCGGGAAAACTTAGCGCGTTTTGCAACGGGAGATTGACGGCGTTGACCGTCTGCGGTTCCATGGTCCATTGCTTGCGGTCAACCGCCCTGCCCAGGCGCGCAACATTGTAGTGGTAAACAAACAGGCTGCCGCGCCATAGGTTGCCAAAAATGTCATCTGGCTTTACTTCGTAGTCCGAATAGTCGCGCCATGTTTCCGGATAGCCGATGCCTACATATAGGGTCGTGAGTTTCGCCTGGGCTTCGGCCTTGGTGGAGGGGTCCATCCAGGAAAGCGCTTCAATCCGCCGTCGAAAGGCGGCGATGATGTTGGCGACCATCGCGTCCGCCTGTGCCTTGGCCTCAGGCGGGAAGTAGCGTTGCGCATAGATTTTTCCCACTTCGTCGCCTAGCAGCCGGTTCACAACTTCGACCCCGCGCTTCCAGCGTGGACGCTGCTCCGGCGTGCCGTAGAGCTCCTTGCCAAAGAACGCAAAGCGCTCGTCGGCAAGTGTCTTTGGCAGGAAACTAGCGTACGCTTCAATCAGGTGATAGGCGAGCCAGTCTTTCCAGGTCTCCAGCTCCTGGGACGCGACCAGCGCCGCCTCGCCGGTAAACGCGCTCGGTTGCCAGACAATGAAACTTGTTTGCTTGCTCAGTCCCGCGCCACGGAAGAATTCCGCCCAATCAAGCCCAGGCGCCTTGCTCGTAAAGTCGGCCTGTTCCCACGGATTATTGGCTTTGTGGACATCCTGGTCCTCTGCCAGGCTGAGATGGGTTTGTGCGATGGCGTGCTCCAGTTCCACGACCCGCGCTGCACGCGCCTCGCTGTCGCTGAATCCGGCCAACTTGAGCATGGCCGCGACGTGGGCTTGATACTTGCCGCGCAGGTCGCGCATACGCTGACTGTCGCCCAGGTAATACTGGCGGTCAGGCAGTTGCAGTCCCCCTTGCAGCAAGTAAGGAGCATAGTGTTCCGAATCATTAAAGCTGGGGGCAACCCACAGGCCGAAGAGGTTCGCGGTGTGGAAGTTGGTGTTGTTCAGTGGGTCGACGTCAGCCCGCAGGCTTTCTCCAAAGGCGCGAGCCAGTTCCTTCTTGGTCTTAATTGCAGCAATAGCTTTGAGATGGGGCTGCAGCGCGGATAGGCCGCGGGATTCGATAGCGGCCTCATCCATATAGGAGTTGTAGAGATCAGCAATCTTGCGCGTGCCTGAGCCCGCGGCGGGATTGCTTTTTGCAGCCTCTTCGATCAGGTCGGCAGTTCTTTTGTCGCTCAATTCCGACAGCGCGGTGAAAACGCCGATGCGGCCGCGATCCGGCGGGATCGCTGTGCGCTTGATCCAGTCGCCGTTGGCGTACAGATAGAAGTCATCGCCCGGCTTTACCGAACGATCCATGTTGGCGACGGCAATGCCGTGAACGTCGGGCGCGGCTTGCGCGTGAACGAGAATTGCGCAGAATGCACTCAGAGCAAAAAGCACCGTCCACGTTCGAAGGGACAAGGATCGAGTTCGCATGGATGAAGGCTCCTGGATGCCGCCCAGACATTCGGCAGCAGTGTAGTTAAGACGGAAGGCAACAGTAGAGGTTAGCACGATCCGCTGGCCTCGCCCGGAAATCAGACGCAACCCTCAGGTATACTGAATCGTTTCGTCCATCAGACTGAGTAGGATCGCGTTTTCCCGCGAGAAATGAGGATAGAGCCTATGGCTTCGCCCGCAGTCGATTATGCCCGGCAAAATCAGCAACGCTTTCTAAACGAACTCAAAGATCTGCTTCGTATCCCGAGTGTCAGCACTGCACCGGAACACACATCCGATGTCCAGAAAGCCGCCGACTACGTTGCCAGTGAACTGCGCCGGCTCGGCATGGACAACGTGGAAATCGTTCCCACCAAGGGTCATCCGCTGATTTATGCCGATTGGCTGCATGCCCCCGGCAAGCCGACGGTGCTGTGTTACGCGCATTACGACGTGCAGCCGGCCGAGCCTCTCGATGAATGGATCAGTCCGCCCTTTGAGCCCGCCGAGCGCAACAATAACATCTATGCCCGCGGCGCGGTGGATGACAAGGGCCAGCTCTGGATGGAGATCAAAGCGATTGAAGCCTTGATGAAGGGCCATAATGGCAAGCTGCCGTTGAATGTGAAGTTCATCATCGAGGGCGAGGAGGAGGTGGGCGGGGAGTCGATTGCCGAATACGTGCGCAAGCAGAAGAGCAAGTTAAAAGCTGACTTCGCCCTGGTGTGCGATACCGAATTATTTGCCCCAGATCTTCCCACGTTGTGCGTCGGCCTGCGCGGCCTGGTGTACACGGAGATCGAAGCCTTCGGAGCCAAGACCGATCTGCATTCGGGAATGTATGGCGGTGCGGCGCCTAATCCGTTCTTCGCTTTGATCGAAATCATCAGTAAATTGAAAGACTCCAAGGGCAAGGTCTTGATTCCGGGCTTCTACAAGAATGTGAAAGCACCAAGTAAGGATGAATTGAAGGCATGGAAGCGGCTGCCCTTTAACGAAGAGCATTACCGCAAGACTGAAGTGGGTTCCAAGGTATTGACCGGCGAGCCTGGATTTTCGGTTCTGTATCGCACCTGGGCCCGTCCCACACTCGAAGTACATGGCATGCCCGGAGGATTCACCGCGCCTGGCGCCAAGACGGTGATTCCGGCAAAGGCAGCGGCGAAAGTCTCTATGCGAATGGTTCCCAACCAGGATCCCGACGACATCCTCAAACGCTACACCGCATTCGTAAAAAAGCTGACGCCCAAAGGAATAGAAACCAAGATCAAGGTTTGGAGTAAGGGCCCGGCGTGCGTAGTGGGCACAGACAACAAGTACGTAAAGGCCTCGACCGAAGCCATGCATGAGGTCTTCAATAAAGACACAGTGTTCATTCGCTCCGGCGGCTCGATTCCCATCGTAACCGATTTCCAGGATGTGCTGAAAATTCCCAGCGTCATGATGGGCTTCGGCTTGCCTGACGACAATCTGCACGCTCCCAACGAGAAGTTCCACATTCCGAACTTCCATCGCGGGATCGAGTCGATCTGTCTGTTTTTTGAGAAACTGGGCGAATAGAGGAAATCCAGTCTGTGGAGACAGCAGGCGATGGCTGTCCTCCAGCACACATGCAATTGGACGCTAACCGTGACGATTAGCCCGCGTCGTTCTCTTCTGGCGCCGCTTTGGGGGGCATTGCGCAAGAACTTCATCAGCCCCAGCCCCTGTTGTCTTGCCAGGCCGCGCCTTGAAGAACTCTGCTGCCGTTTCAACCGCTCCGACCTTTTGGGCGACAGCAGACGCGATCCACTGGCTCAGCGAACTGGATGAAGAACCGGTATGCTGAATCGATCAGCGACCGAAACGAAATCAGAGACATTGCAGGTAACGAGGGCATCGGCACGGGGCGGAGTCGCCAATAGCAACAATCGCCGACTCGCAATAATAATCGCTCACCCAAGCGTCGACCACGGCGGTTTCGCTTGCGAGCTTCTCTCCTTTGCGCTAGGCTTACCTTGCTCTCGCGATTCTCCCTTCCTTCGTCGTTTCCCACAGGTTTTATCGTCAATTGTCGCATTGTGTGTGCAAAATGAGGTAGTAGAGCGAAGGGTCATACAAGATATAGTGTTTTCTTGCTTGACCCCGGTGCGATTTGGCCGTTACATTAGCTCAGATTTGTGCTCGTGGCTCGGGATCGGTGGCGAGCTTTTGCCCAAGACCCACGGGCGGGCATCTGATTGGTAAACAGGCGGGTTCCTCGACTTCTGGTCGACCGCGGGGCTGGAATTCGAGGCTGGCAGGACCAAGGAGTACACGTTGCTCAAACTCAAAAGGCTGCAAATTCTCGGGTTTAAGTCGTTTTGCGACCGCACCGAACTCAAGTTTCACGGGGACGGGGTCGCGGCCATCATCGGACCGAACGGGTGTGGCAAGTCCAACATTGCCGACGCCGTCTCCTGGGTATTGGGCGAGCAATCGGCCAAGACCTTGCGCGGATCGCGCATGGAGGACGTGATTTTTGCCGGCACCCGCGATCGCAAGCCGACCGGAATGGCCGAGGTGGCGCTCACCTTGATTGATCCCGAAGTGTACGGCGGCCCTGATGTGGCGAATCCCACGGAGATCGAGATCCGGGATGACATGCCGGCGTCCGATTGGGACGAGGACGAACTCAGAGCGAAGGCAGCCGAAGAAGTGGAAGAACGTACCGAAGAGGCGCGGCCCGGCAGAATCGAGGCGGTGTGGGATGCTGATGCCGAAGACGAGCCGCTGTTCGCAGTTTTCGTGAATCCGAATCCTCCGGTGAAGTCGGAGGCGCCGGGGCCGAATCTAGGCCCGCAAGTAGTGTTGAAGATCCGGCGGCGAAAGTTTCAGCAGCAATTCCGCGCGGGTGAGATCGTGGTCACGCGGCGCCTGTTCCGTTCTGGCGACAGCGAGTATCTGCTCAATGGCAAGCTATGCCGGCTGCGCGACATTCAGGAACTGTTTATGGGCACGGGCCTGGGGCCAGAGTCCTACGCCCTGATCGAGCAAGGCCGCATTGGGCAGATTTTGAGCAGCCGCCCCACTGACCGCAGAGCGATCATCGAAGAAGCTGCGGGGATCACCAGGTTCAAGACCAAGAAGCGGCTGGCGGAAGCGCGGTTGGAAGACGCGAAGCTCAACCTCGCCCGGGTGAATGACATCTTCGAAGAAGTCACGCGCCAGATGAATTCCCTCAAACGGCAAGCCTCCAAAGCGGAACGCTACGCCAAGCTTCGGGAAGGATTGCGCGCGAAATTGCGCGTCGTGCTGGCCAGCAAGTTTGCCCAACTGGACCAGGAGAGCGCGGCGCTGGATGGGCAAATCAATGCCATATCTGAAGAGATACGGCAGCAGGGCGATAGCGTCCAGCAACTGGAATCGGAGCAGGCGGATCGCACCCAGCGGGGATACGCGATTGAGAGCGAGATTCGCGAGAATAGTGAACGCCTGAACCAGATCAAGATTGAAGGCAATCGCGCGGTAGCGCAGCGGCGTCACAATGAAGAGCGCTGCGCGGAACTGACGGCGCGCGTGGCGTCGTCGGACTCTGAGTTAATGCAGGCGCAAAGCCGCCTCACCGCGCTGGAGGCGGAGCGGGATTCGAACCGGCAAGTATTGGATTCGGCAGCTATGGACTTATCCGCCGCGCGCGAGGAACTGACCAAGCGTCAACTGGCGGCCACCGCTGCCGCCGAGGAGTTGGCGGGCTTTGAGCGGCGACAAGAGCAGTCGCGTGGCGCGATTCTGGAGGTAGTGGCGGCGACGTCAAACCTGCGCAATCAGCTGACCCAAACTGAGGAGCGTCTCGGGGCGGTGGATCGCGAGACCCAGCGCTTGCACGCGGAAATGGAAACTGCCAACGCACAGGTTGAGGCTTTCGGCGGCCAGCGCGGCCAACTGGGTTTGGAATTCGAAACGGTGTCGCGGCAGGTGAGCGGCTTCGGGGAGGAAATCGTCCAGGCGCGGCGGTCTCTGGAATTCAAGCGGCGCGAGGAATCTGACGGCAAGAACCGTCTCGACGGTTTGCGCGCGGAGTACGCCTCAGCAATTGGGAAGAAGGCATCGCTTGAGGCGCTGGTGGCGGAACATGGTTACTCGACAGAATCGGTTCGCCGGCTGTTTCAATCCGGTGCGATGAACGGCGGGCTGGCTCCGGTGGGTGTCCTAGCCGACTTCCTCGAAGTCGAACCGCAATACGAAGGTGTGGTCGAGGATTTTCTGCGCGACGAGTTGAACTACATTGTCGTGAAATCGTGGGATGCGGCCGATGAGGGGCTGCGCTTGTTGCGCTCCGATGTTGATGGGAGGGCCACATTCCTGGTGCATCCTGAGGATTCGCAAGCAAAGTTTTCCTTTGCAGTCGATGAAGCCTCGCGCGCGCTGTCGCCCAGCCAGTCGGTCGTGCCCTTGAAGCACGCCATCCGCGTGCTCAATGGCTTCGGGCGGTCCCTGGAAGTGATCCTGCCCAAGCTGCGCGATGGCTACATCGCGTCCGACCCTTTATTCGCCCGTGAACTGGCCTTGTCGAATCCGGATGCGTTTTTCCTGGCGCAATCTGGAGAATGCTTTCACAACGTGACCGTGACCGGAGGAAAGCAGCGCGCAGAGGGGCCGCTCTCCATGAAGCGCGAACTGCGTGAGGTCATGCGGATGCTCGGCGAACTCGAGTCGTCGCTGCGTGACGAGGAAATGCGAGTGCTGCGTTTAGGACGGGAGATCAAGGATCTGACTTCCCTGCTTGACCGGCTCGAAGGTGAGAAGCGCGAAGCTGAAAAGCATGCCATGACCTCCGGACACATGCTTCAGCAACTGGAAGCAGAGATGGCCCGCGTCGCCGAACGGCTGGAGACCTGCCGTAGCGAAGTACATCACTTGCGCGCAGACCGGGAGGAACAAGTCAACCTCCTCTCCATACGGCAAGGCGAACTGGCAGAGCTTCAGCAGCGGCGGGAGGAATTGGAGCGTCTGGCTTCCGCGGCGAACGAAGAACTGGCAGCCTTGCGTGAAGGCCGGGATCAGGCGGCAGAAACTGCGTCTCAGCACCTGGCGAGCGCGGCTACTTTGGAGGAGAGGCATCGCGCGGCAGGGGCAGTATTGGAACGGATTGGGTCGCTGGTTGTGGATATGTGCGAGCGGGTGACAACCCTGCGGCGAGAGATCGAATCTGCGTGCGCGGAGCGAGTCCAGCGTGAAGTTGAAAACCAGCAACTTGCGGTGCTGCTGGAAGACTTGTCCGCGGAGCGCAATGCCTGTGAAGCCCGCGAAGGGCTGTTGCAGTTTGAATCCGACCAGGTCCGCGCCCGGATAGTGGAGATTGACGATTCCCTGCGCAGCGGGCGGCAATTGCTCGATCAGGCACGCGATCGTCGCGGCGAACTGGCGGCGGCAGTGGCAAAGCTGCAATCAGACGCACAATACATGGCGGAAACTTGCTTGAATGAGTTGGGGATTCAACGTCCCGAACTTATGGCCGATTCCACTCTTACGATCGTTGCCGGGGAGCAGTTGGCCGCGGAAGATCAGGCCCAGCGTGACATGCGAGCAAGACTGGACGCCATGGGACCGGTCAACATGATGGCCCTCGATGAATATAAAGAGACCGCTGAGCGTCATGCCTTCCTCGATACCCAGCGGAGAGACCTGCTGGAGTCGATTGCCAATACTCAGGCCACGATTGCCGAGATCGATACTTTCTCCCGGCAGAAATTTGCCGAGGCCTTCGGTCGCATTAACGAGAACTTTCAGGCCACATTCAAGAAACTCTTCGGCGGTGGCCATGCTTTCATGCGCCTGACTGATGAGGAGAACAACATGGAGAGCGGCATCGACGTGGTGGCTTCACCTCCGGGAAAGAAGCTGCAAAACGTGCTGCTGCTCTCTGGCGGCGAGAAAGCGCTGACTGCGCTGGCGCTGTTGGTTGGCATCTTCCAATATCAACCCAGCCCGTTCTGCATTCTCGATGAGGTGGATGCCCCTCTGGATGAGGCCAACATCGGACGGTTCACGGACCTGGTGAAAGAGATGAGCGTGCAAACCCAATTTGTGCTCATCACCCACAGCAAGAAAACCATGAGCATCGCGCCGGTGTTGTATGGGGTCACAATGCAAGAGCCAGGTGTTTCGAAGTTGGTGTCAGTGCAGTTGGCGGCGGCCGCCGAACCGGTGAAACACCAAGTGGCATAGTCCGCGGCCGTCAGCACCTTAGAAACTCGCGCAGTGCCTTGCGCCCAGTTATCCTCTGGCGTCCTCAGTTTTTCCACAAGCCTTTGCCTCGGAAAGCATTGCTGGGCAGTCGATTCCGCGCCGTCCCCCTTTGTCAACTCTTTTTCCGTGAGTGGCTTGCGACGCACCCTCCAACTTTCTATATAAGCGGTTGACAAAAATTTCTGGCGGGTTCAAAATACGCGACGTTTTCTACCTGTAAAATTATTCCATGAACCCCCAACTACTCGACCCCGTCCTGCTTCATACCGACTTCCCCGAACTTGAGCTACATGCCAGTGGCAAGGTGCGCGACGTATATCGTCTTGGCGACGATCAGCTGCTGTTTGTGGCTACTGATCGCATCTCCGCATTCGACTACGTTCTGGCTACGGGAATTCCGCACAAGGGCCGCGTGCTTACTCAGATTTCGTTGTTCTGGTTTGAGTTTCTGCGCGAGGTCGTGCCCAACCACCTGGTCACCGCCGATGTGGAACGCTACCCTGCAAGCCTCCGCGCCCATGCTGACCAACTGCGCGGGCGATCCATGCTGGTGATGCGGGCTGAGATGGTGCCTGTGGAATGTGTGGTGCGAGGCTATCTCTCGGGCTCGGCCTGGAAGGAGTACAAAGCGACCGGCAAGGTCTGTGGGATTGAATTACCCAAGGGCCTGAAGGAATCGGACAAGCTGCCGGAGCCGATCTTCACCCCCGCAACCAAGGCCACCTCCGGACACGACGAGAATATCCCTTTTGAAGAGATGGTGCGGATCGTGGGCGGGGAGAGGAGCCAGAAGCTGCGCGACGTTACCCTGAAGATCTACACCAAGGCTTCCGACTATGCTCGGACCAAGGGCATCATTATCGCGGACACCAAGTTCGAATTCGGGATTACCTCCAAGGGAATCACCCTGGCTGACGAGGTCCTGACCCCGGATTCCTCGCGCTTCTGGCCGGCTGACAAATACCAGCCGGGGCGAGCTCAGGATTCCTACGACAAACAATACGTTCGGGATTATCTCGAAGAAATTCGCTGGAACAAACAACCGCCTGCGCCAGCCCTCCCCCCAGAAGTGGCTCGCAAGACCAGTGAGAAATACGTGGAGGCATATCACCAGCTCACAGGACACGAGCTGGATGTTTAGCACAGAAGCAACCGGAGAAGACATTGGCCGCCACTGACTGGATCATCGCATTGGTGATTCTGCTGTCTGTGTTGCAGGCGGCCAGCGCCGGGTTTTTCCAGGAGGCTTTTGGGATCGGCGGGCTGGTGTTCGGGTATTTGCTGGCCGCGTGGAACTACCATTGGCTGGCGGTTCGGTTTTCCCCGAACATTTCGTCGGTCTGGCTGGCGGAGATCGCGGCTTTCCTGTTGATCTTCCTCGGCGTGATGCTGCTGGCAGGGATCACCGGGCGGATCGCAAGCTGGGCCATGAAAGAAGCGGGGCTGAAAGTGGTGGATCGGGTTCTGGGCGCTGCGCTGGGGTTGTTGCGAGGATGTCTGGTGGTCGCCATCATTCTTACCAGCATGGCGGCATTTACACCGACCTCGAAGTGGCTTCAGGGATCACAGTGGGCGCCATATTTTCTTGTGGTGGGACGGGCAGCGGTCTGGGTAGCGCCTTCCGACTTAAGGATGCGCTTTTATCAAGGACTGGACTTGCTGCATCATGCGCCCCACGCAACGTAAACTGCAACCTCGAGCAAGCAGTCCGGGCAAACATTGAAGAGTGGGATGGAGACTCTTCCCAGAAAGAGAGATGCCGTGAGAGACCAGCTCGAAGCACTCATTATGCAGATGTACCGCAGCAATATTCTGTATTCCGAGGCGGTGCGTGAATTCAAGAAGCGGTTTATCCTGACCGTGCTCCAGGAGAACAAGGGCAATCAGTGCCGCGCCGCCCGCCAACTGGGGATGCACCGCAATACCTTGAGCCGGACGATCTCGGAATTGAAGATCGATGTGCGGCAACTGCGAGCCGGGATCAAACGCCCACCGCGCAGCGCACGACCGTCGCCCTACGAGAGAAAAGTAGTCCGCTAAGTTTTTCCCCTCAGACGAAAATCAGGGGCAGCGTTTGACGCTGCCCCTGCCTTATTGAATCCGCTATGTTTTTCGATTACCTGCTCCGCCGGTGGTGGACCGGCGGCTTCTTAGGCGCAGCCTTCGTCAGCAAGGCTCCTTTTTCCATGGTCATCACGAACGGGCTGGGGGTGTAGGACACCGGCGTACCTTCGAAGTCGAGCGTCGATCCATCCTCCGGCATCAGTTTGGCGGGAATAGTTCCAGTCATGGTCAGGACGATATCGGCACGCTTGGCATCGATGTCGTCCTGGCTGGCGGCAATTTCCAACTCGAGTGGACCCGCCTTCAACACCGTGGCTTCCATCTGCAAGGGCACTCCTTTAATCACGCTCCAGACCTTCGCGGCGTCCTCGGGAGCACCCGCCGAAAGCACCAACTCCCATTCGGCAAAGCTCAACTTCTTGATGTCTGCCGGGGTCTTGTCCTTGACCAGGTCATGTGCCTGCTCAGCCGGGGTTGGAGGAACGTATTGTTTCACCGTGAAATCTGCCGGCGGCAACGGCGTCGTCGCGGTCATGGTTAACAGATCATTCCAGCCTTCGTCCGATCCGTGATACTTCGCGTACTTGCTGTGTCCAAATTTAATGATTTGCGCCTTGCCGGCTGGGTCTTTTACCAGGTTCGCGGCGCGTGCGATGAAGAACAGTCCGTTGACGTCGTCTTCGGGCGTCGCCGTCAGGTAAGCCAGCGCCAGGGGATAGACATTCTCCGCATTATTGGGATCTGCCTCCACGGCCATCCGCAGATCCTTTTCCGCAGTGGCATTGTCTTTCAACTGCAACGCAGAAAATCCTGCCACACCCTCGAGTAAGGCCGCCAGTTGCCCTTTCTGTTTCGCGAAATCGGCATCGGAGGCGCCGTCCGGCTTGGGCATGCTGGGCAGAGCCTGGAGGCCTCTTTCGGCATGGCCCTTCGCATCTGCCCATTTCTGCGCGGCGCGCTCGTTGTAGGCTAAAAGAACCAGGGCTCGAACATTATTCGGATTCGTCGCCAGGAGCCGATTGGCGGTGTCCATCACCTTGGCTTGGTTTCCCGCCTGCTGGTAGGCGCCCATCAGCACTTCCAGCGCGTCTTCCTTCATCACGCTGTTGGGATATCGCACTAGAAAGGCTTCCAAACCACTGATTTTCGCGCTCGCTGCGCTCTGCTGCACCGCCCCCACGTAAGCGTTGTACTCGGCGGGGTCTTTGATTTCTTTCTTTTGCGGCTGGGCTTGAGCAGCGGGTGAGGCCCCCGATTGGGCCGGCGGTTGCGCATCAGTCTGCTGACCCGAGGCTAATCCAGCAAACGCTAACACAATCGCCACTAGGCTCTTCTTCATTGGAAATGGCTCCTTAAGATTTGGGGAATGCAACTTCGAGAACACGACGGCATCTTGCCCAGGCTATCCACGCACGGCCCAACCAGATCGCATCGATCGCTGGTTGCTCCACCCAAGCGGCACCGGAAGACTCAAAGGCCCTTCGCAGCACCCGCGGCCAGAAAAATAATCCGGTGAGGCGGATTATAAGTATGTAATCAGACTATGGCAAGCTGGTGCACCCCCCCAACCAGCATCCTGCCTTGTTATGATGCGAATAGATCACCCAAGGGTGGTTTCCTATGAAACAAGATGCCGATTTGGTATTGAAGGGTCAAGTGGCAGTAATTACAGGTGGAGGGCGAGGGATCGGGGCGGCCATTGGGCAGAAGCTAGCCCAATTGGGCGCGGCCACGGTTCTGTGTGGACGCGGCCGGACCCCGCTGGAATCGACCGCAGCCGCCATCGCGAAAGCGGGGGGACGGGCCGAAGTGGCGGAATGTGACGTGACTGACCTCAAGTCAGTGGAGGGGGTCGCGGCACAAATTGGCCGCAGCCTGGGAAGAATCGACATTTTGGTCAACAACGCGGGCGTCGGAGGCTTTGGTGGTCCGCTGCACCAGATGCCTCCTGACTCGTGGGACCGGGTTTTGAACACGAACCTGCGAGGTGTCTTCTATTGCATTCGCGCCTTTGCGCCCATCATGATCAAGGCACGCGCAGGTCACATCGTGAACATTTCATCCCTGGCAGGCAAGAACCCTCTACCCAACGGAGCGGCCTACGCGGCCTCAAAATGGGGCCTCAATGGCCTGAGCTATTCCGTGGCAGAGGAGCTACGCACGCACAACATCAGGGTTTCGGTCGTGTGCCCTGGATCGGTAAATACCGAACTGAGTCCCCACGCGGGCAAGGACCAATCGAAGATGCTGCAACCCGGCGACATCGCCCATGCAGTGGCGATGCTGGTGACTCAAGCCCCGCAGTCGTTTATCAGCGAGTTGCTGCTGCGTCCGACGCAGAAGCCGTGAGAACTATTTCTTGAAGAGATTTTCAAAGGCTTGGCGCGCGTCCTGAGGACGGGCTGCCTTGGGCGTAGAGGTTTCCTTCTCCACCCGCACACGCATGGAAAAGAATGTACAGTCATTGCGTTCGTCCTTGCGTGGAATGCGCTCGGGAATGGGCTGGCTGCATTCAAAACGGCTGGACGTGTCAAAGTAAGTGCATTGGCGGCAGGAATGCAGAGCTGCACCACACTTCGGACATGGCGCAGTGGAGTCGGCTCCAGCGGCCAGCAGCGCGCCGCACTGGGCGCAGCGAGAGACGGCGTGAGTGCCCGGCATTTGTACTGGACGGGGGCCGAAGGTGTCTTTCCTGGCCGGCCGTTCCCCGCGTTCCGAGGACGACTGCTTCTCCCGCTTTTCTCCCGAGTCCTGGTATCCGTGCTGACGATACTTGGCCAACGCGATCTCCTAATGGGCTGACATTGTCTCTCCTGGCAAGGAATGTCGCAAGTCGCCCTGTGCGAAATTCCGGCCTGAGGTTAGCGGGCTGGATGCGGCAGCCTCATGAGGGTGGGTACGTCGATTCATGGGGGCGCGATCTGGCTACTCCCGCTGTTTTCGGGTACGCCTTGGGGAAACCACCTTACACGTAAACCAGTCAAATCGAGTGTTCCCAGAATTGTAATTCCCTATGCTGGGTGCTACCATCCGAACAGCTTAGGTAGGTTGGAGGTAGTTATGGCAGACAGCGATAACAATAGCTTTCTTTGGTTCCTGGCGGGATTGGGATTCGGTGCGATCGCCGGAATCTTGTATGCGCCTCGCCCCGGCGACGAGACTCGTGAGGCCTTGCGGTCAAAGGCCGAGGAGGGTCGGGATTTTGTTCGTGAACGAAGCCGCCAGGCCCGGGAACAAGCGGCAGGGTGGGCCGACCGCGGCCGCGAAGTGTTGAACCAGCAGAAGGAGCAGTTCCGGTCGGCGTATGAGGCCGGGAGACAGGCTTACCAGGAGACGGCGCATCCGGACAGCGGAGACGCTCCGAAGCAGTAGGCGGTTCTCCGCGGTGTGAGTGCAAGCACGCGTGCGGCGGAGGAACTTATGGATAACTTGACAATTTTCATAGCCGTGACGTCGGCAGCGGTAGTGATTCAGGCGGGGATTCTTGTCGCCATGTATCTGGCGGTCCGCCAAACCACTGCTCGCACCGAAGCCTTGGCGAATGAAGTGCGCAGCAAGGTTTTGCCGACAGTGGAGTTGGCGCACTCCATTCTGGAAGATTTACGTCCCAAGGTCGAAGGCATCGTCAACAACTTCACCGAGTCGAGTGTCATTGCGCGCAATCAGATGTTGCGGCTCGATGCCACCATGAACGATCTGCTCGACCGCGCCCGCCTGCAAGTTATTCGCGCCGATGAACTGGTCGGCCGGGCTCTGGATCGAGCGGAGGAAACCGGTGACCTGGTCAACAAGACCGTGGTGTCGCCGGTCCGGCAGGTTTCAGGCATACTGCAAGGCCTTACCGCCGGCTTGGAGTTCTTTTTCTCAGGCCGCCGCAGATCGCGGGACGGCGCCGTGCAGGACGAAATGTTTATCTAGGTTGGCGGAGATTGTAAGGGCGGCAGCGCTTAGGCGCTGCCGTTTGTGTTTGCGGCGTTACATGATCCAGCCGCCGCCCACTACGATTTCCCCGCCATAAAACACTGCGGCCTGCCCGGGAGTAATCGCGCGCTGCGGCTCGTCAAAAGTTACCAACACTTCGTCAGCGCTTGACCTCTCGAGCGTAGCCGGTGCGGCTTCGTGGCGATGGCGAATCTTCACCCTGACCCGCATGGGATCGAGCACATCTTCCACCGAGATCAGGTTCACCCGGCGCGCGCGAAGGGTGCGAGAATAGAGTTCTTCCTGCGCACCGACCACTACCTGACGCTTGTCTCCGTTGATCTGAATAACGTACAGCGGCGAGCCTGTCGCCACACCCAGACCCTTACGCTGGCCCACCGTGAAATTGTGGATGCCGCCGTGCTCGCCAACCACTTCTCCGCCCGCTGTAACCAGTTCCCCGGAAGTATCCGGCAGCGCCCCACCCTGGTCGGCGAGATAAGCATCGATAAACTTTTTGTAATCGCCGCCAGGGACAAAGCAAATCTCCTGCGAATCCGGCTTCTCGGCCAAGGCCAGACCATGCGCTCGCGCCAGGTCGCGCACCGCCGGCTTGTTCATTTCTCCAAGGGGAAAAATAGTGCGGCTCAGCTGCTCCTGGGTCAAACCGAACAGGAAGTAAGTCTGGTCCTTGGAAGTGTCGGTGGCGCGCTTCAGCAACCAGCGTCCACTTGGGTCGTCGTGCTGCACGCGGGCATAGTGGCCGGTAGCCAGAGCATCGGCGCCAATCTGCTGCGCCACAATCAATAACTGATCAAACTTCAAGTGATTGTTGCAAAGACTGCAAGGGATGGGTGTGCGTCCGGAGAGATACTCTTCGACAAACGGCCGCACCACGTCTTGCTCAAAACGCTCCTCGTGATTGACTACGTAGTACGGAATTCCAAGCGTCTCCGCAACCCGGCGGGCGTCGTAAACATCGTCCAGAGAACAACATCGCCCTTGAACGGCTTCGGGCATTCCGGGATGGCTCGCCAAACGCCGCTGATTCCACAGTTGCATGGTGAGCCCGATGACGTTATGCCCCTCAGAGCGCAGCATGGCCGCGACGGTGGAAGAATCAACTCCACCCGACATAGCCACGGCAATGGTTTGAGGAACAGCCACGAAGTTCACGTCATCAGCCCTCAGCCGTCGGCTATCAGCTTTTTTCGCTGACAGGCTGGGAAGTGATGGCCCACTTTCCATTGTAAACCGGGGAAAGCTCTCTCAGCCGCGCCACGGTCGGAGGAATCAGGCTGCCGGCGAATTCCACCTCATCCGGGTTGTTCTGCTTGCCCAGGCTGAAGCGGAGGCTGGCGCGGGCCTGGTCGGGAGGTAGTCCCATCGCCGTGAGCACGTGCGACGGCTCAATCGCCCCGGAGGAGCAAGCTGCGCCCGTAGAGACAGCCAGCCCTTTGAGATCGAGCGCGATGACCAGCGCTTCACCTTCGATGTAGTCAAAATGGATGTTGGTCGTGTTCGGTACACGCGGCGCACCCATACCATTCACCCCGATGCTCCCGACTTCGGCGAGAATCCTCTCCTGCAAACGATCCCGCATAGCCGCCATCATCGACAGGTCGCCTCGATTCAATGCTTCCAGAGCAATCTCGGCGGCCTTGCCCAAGGCGACAATTCCCGGGACATTCTCGGTGCCGGCGCGGCGCGAGCGCTCATGGCTCCCGCCGTACAACATGGGTTGCAGGATGGTTCCCTTACGGACGTACAACGCGCCCACTCCCTGGGGTGCATGCATCTTGTGGCCCGAAATTGAAAGCAGGTCGCAAGCGATGCGCTGCACATCGATCGGAACCTTTCCGGCCGCCTGCACTCCGTCGGTATGAAAATACACGTCAGCCTCGGCGGCAATCCTTCCAATCTCATCCACCGGCTGCAATACTCCGGTCTCGTTGTTGGCCATCATGATCGAAATCAGCCTGGTGTTGGGGCGCAGCGAGCGGCGAATATCATTGGGGTCGATTAGCCCCTGTCCATCGACGGGAACATAAGTGACTTCAGCTCCCGCTGCCTCGACGTGTTTACAGGAATTCAGGACTGCGTGATGCTCTATGGTCGAACTGATTACGTGATCACCTTCACGGACCAGCCCGAAGATGGCAAAGTTGTCACCTTCGGTGCCACCGCCGGTGAAGACGATCTCTGAGGGGCGAGATCCTAGCAAGGCCGCGACCGATTCCCGAGCACGCTCCACCGCTGCCCGTGTCTCCTGCCCGTGATGGTGGATGGACGAGGCGTTCCCGAAGTGCTCAGCAAAGTAGGGCCGCATGGCCTCAAAGACTTCTGGCAAGATCGGGGTGGTAGCGTTGTTATCGAGGTAAACGCGGTGCATCAACTTATTTTACGCCTTGCGACACCGGCGACGCCCTATGGCCGCCTACTCATCTTCGTTCCATGGGAACGTAGTGCTGTGGATAGGCGGGGCCGATGTAATCGGCACGTGGACGGATGAGGCGGTTGTCGTCGAGCTGTTCGATCACGTGGGCGGTCCAACCGCTGATGCGGGAGACTGCAAAAACCGGAGTAAACAAGTCCACCTGAATGCCGAGAGTGTGATAGGTAGAAGCTGAATAGAAATCCACATTGGCGTTGAGTTTCTTTTCTGCCTTGATGAACTTCTCAATTCTCTCTGACATGTCAAACCACTTTGCCTGGCCACTGGACTTGCCCAGATCCTGTGACATCTTTCGCAGATGTGTGGCTCGAGGATCTTCAGTGTGGTAAACGCGATGACCGAAGCCCGGAACTTTTTGCTTCTGCGCCAACATGGTTTTGACGTGCTCGACTGGATCTGCGCCGGCACGGTCAATGGCTTCCAGGATATGGAACACCGCTTCATTGGCGCCTCCGTGGAGGGGCCCTTTCAGCGCGCCAATGGCCGAGGTGGTCGCGGAATGCATATCGGAAAGCGTAGCCGCAGTTACCCGGGCGGCAAACGTGGAGGCGTTGAGTTCATGGTCAGCATGCAATATGAGCGCAATGTCCAGCGCGCGTTCCGCAGTTTGTGAGGGTTTGGAACCGTTGAGCTGGAGAAGAAAATTGCCGGCATGCGAGAGCGCCTTGTCAGGTTCGACGACTGGCTTCCCCTTGCGGATTCGGTCATAGGCGGCCACGATCATAGCGATTTGGGACGTGAGGCGGATGGCCTTGTTCAGGTTCGCCTGGTGATCGTTTTTCTTGTCGTCGGAATCGTAAAAACTGAGCGCCGAAACCACCGTGCGCAGCACATCCATCGGCAACGATTCTTTGGGCGCAGAGCGCAGCAGGCTAATGATGGCGGGATCGAGCTTGCGCTCCTGAGCCAGGCGCTCGCGCAGCCCTTTCAACTCATCGCGGGTAGGCAGTCTGCCGAACCACAACAGGTAGCAGGTTTCCTCAAAAGTGGAATTGTCGGCCAGTTCGTGTATGTCAATGCCGCGGTAGGCAAGGACGCCCAGTTCGCCATCGATATAACAAATGCTGGAGGTGGTTGCAACCACACCTTCGAGCCCTTTTGGGGCGTGCGCAGTGGATAGGCTGGACATGGCGTCTCGCTCAAACCTTCTCAGTTTTCTGATTGTTGCGGCGCGTGGAGGAGCACACCACAACTAACTTTTATACGCCAAAATTGCGAAGTTTCCAACTGGACGGCCCGCTTGTCTCGCCCAGAGCGCCGCACTGGACGGCCGGCCTTTTCTCCGCATGCGTTCTTTATCGGCAAGAAACGCCTGGGACAAGCGTTCCCTGGAGTTACTGAAGATACACGACGTTCCCGGGAACGCCCGTTTCGCTTCCCTTCCCGGTTACAATCGGAGAATGCGTTTGCGATGGCAATGGCCAATCTTGATGGTGGCGATGTGCTGTCAAATGGCCCCTGCCGCCGACCGTCCGCCGGCCCTCGTCGCTCTGCCTTGCACATCCGCTCTTCCGGGCTGCAACCCGTCCAAGTCTGACCTCAAGAAAGCCAGCACCGCCTTCGCCCGCGCCTTGAAGTTGGAGAAGGAAAAGCGGCTGGACGAGGCCTACCAAGAATTCGACGCGGCCGCCCGCCTGATTCCCCGGAACATCAGCTACCTGACCGCCCTGGCAATGACGCGGGAACAACTGGTTTCGAACCACTTGCGGCGGGGGAATGACGACTTAAACGCCGGCCACGAAATCGAAGCCCAGGCGGAGTTTCGCGGCGCCGTGACCCTTGATCCCGGCAATCAATTTGCCCGGCAACGTTTGCAAGAGTCGCTCGGGGAGTGGTCGGAACCGAAGCCCTCCGTGTTGCAAGCTGCAACGGACAGCGGCGAACTGAAAGCTGAACCCAGCCCCGACCGCCATGCCTTCCATTTTCGTGGTGATTCCAAGGCTTTGCTGAGCGAAGTAGCGCGCACGTTCGGCATAACCGCAGAGTTGGACGATTCTGTCGCATCCCGCCACGTTCATTTCGATCTCGATGACACCGACTTCTTTACTGCCATGGGCGCAGCCTGCGACGTGACCGG
Organism: Terriglobales bacterium; assembly: GCA_050745985.1. Lineage (GTDB taxonomy): Bacteria > Acidobacteriota > Terriglobia > Terriglobales > Acidobacteriaceae > JABCZH01. Next base: position 120,517 of record JBOGLG010000011.1, read on the forward strand.
GACTTTCTGGACTGCGCTTTCCGACAAGCAGATTTTCGTCGTCCGGGAATCAACCGAGAATCACAAGCTTTACGACCGCATGGGATTGCGGACATTTTATTTGAGCTCAGCCACCACACCGCAGGATGTAAACGAAATTGTGAGCATGCTGCGCACGGTGTTTGAGATCCGGTTCCTGCTGCAACGTCCACAAAACCGCTCTCTAGCTCTCCGTGCGCCCCTGCCGGTGCTCAACGCAATCAGCAAGATGCTCGATGATTTCGGCCAGGAACGCCCCCAAGTGATCCTGGACATCGAAGTCTTCGACGTCGACCACCAGTTGACCCGCGATATCGGAGTGCACATTCCCAACACTTTCACCCTGTTCAACATTCCGGCAGCGGCACTGCTGGCGGCAAGCGGACAGAATGTTCAGAACTTGATCAACCAGCTCATTTCAGGCGGCGGCATCAATCAAGCCAATTCGCAGGCCATTTCCGGATTGTTGGCGCAATTGCAGGGGCAACAGAGTGGAATTTTCAGCCAGCCCCTGGCCACCTTCGGCGGCGGACTCACCTTTATGGGATTGAGCCTTGACCACATCGCAGCACAGTTGTCGCTCAATGAAAGCTGGGTAAGAAATCTGGACCATGCCACGCTCCGGGCGGCTCAGGGCAATGACGCTACCTTCCGCTTGGGCCAGCGGTACCCTGTGATCAATGCCAGTTTCGCGCCGATTTTCAACACCTCGGCAATTTCGCAGGTGTTGCAGAACGGCAGTTTTCAAGCGCCGATTCCCTCGTTCACTTACGAGGACCTGGGCCTGGATGTGAAAGCCAAGCCGGTGGTTTCCGGCGGGGTCCATGTGGGGCTGGGGCTGGAAATCCAGTTACGCACTCTGGCCGGAACCAGCGTGAACGGAGTACCGGTGATCGCCAATCGTGAATACAAAGGCAGTATTAATCTGGAGGACGGAGAACCGGCGGTGGTAGCGTCGTCGGTGACTCAGAGCGAACAATACAGCATGATAGGCATTCCCGGCCTGAGTTCAGTCCCGGGGCTGAACAAGGTGGCTACAACCAATAACAAGACGTCCGAGGAGGATGAAATCCTGATCGTGATCACACCCCACGTAATGAACCTCGGCGCCAAGCAGAATGCCGAGCTGTGGCTGCCGCGATAATCCCTATTTGGCGTTACTGGCGGCGAAGTCCACCAGTTTCTGGAGCACCTCGTAGGGCAGCCCTCCCGCGCTCAGCTTTCTGCCATTGATGAAAATGGTAGGAGTGCCGGTTACACCGAGCTCCTGTCCTAAATCCAGAGAGTGCTGCACCCTGGTGGTGGTTTCGGGCTTAACAGCGCAGGCGGCCATATCAGTGCCCTTGACCCCGGCAGCATCGGCAAAACCGGTCAGCTTCTCGTCGGCATTCGCGGCGGTAATGTCCGACTGCGCGTCGTAAACACTCTGGATGAACTTCCAGAAAGCATCGGGCGAAGATCGTCCCACACAATCCGCATAGCTAGCCGCCTTCATCGCCCAGTCGTGTATGGGCAAGGGGTAATTCTGAAAAACCAGGCGAGCATTCTTGCTCTCAGCTGCCAGGCGGTCCAGCGTGGGCTGCGCGGCTTTACAGTGGGGACACTGAAGATCGCTGAACTCCACCACCGTAACTGGGGCCATATCTGCGCCGCGCGAAGGGCCATTGATCCCCTTCTGCAACTCGTCACGCGCGGCATCGAAAGGATGGGCGCCGAAGGGCAGAATCTCGCCAATCACGGCATGCGTGCCGTCAGGGGTAACGTAGAACTTTTCGGTTTGCGCCCCCTGCGGACCGCTGACAGTGACATCGACTTCCGCCAGGCCCTCAGCTGCGGCGGGTTTGATGCTGACAATTTTCCAGCTGACATCGGGGTCATAGCCCAAACTCTGCCGCATGAACGCATTCACCATTTCCTCCGAGGGCAGCGCAGGCGCGGCAACCGGTTTGGTGGAAGACGGCACGGGTGCGGATTTTTGCTGGGCCATCGCGAGAACTGCCAGCAGGACGATAGAACATGGGAGCAAATGACGGAGCATGAGTTCCTTTCTAAACATCTGATTTTGCGGCGATCGGGAAACGGCGTCCATAGCCGAAGGCTTTGGCGGAAATCTTTAGTCCGGGAGCCGCCTGTTGGCGCTTGTACTCGGCATGCTCCACCATGCAGATCACGCGCCGCACTAGAGTAACATCGAATCCGCGCCCGGTGGCAATCTGCTCGGCGGTGCGGGAGTCTTCGACGTAATCCTCGAGAATCGCGTCCAGCACGTCATAGGGAGGCAGCGTATCACTGTCTTTTTGATCAGGACGCAACTCAGCAGAGGGCGGCTTTTCCAGGCTGGCGGGTGGAATCACCGGGCGGCAGGAATTCACGTAGCGGCTCAAGCGGTACACCATCGTCTTGGGCACATCAGAGATTACCGCCAGGCCGCCAACCATGTCGCCATAAAGCGTGCAGTAGCCTACACCCAACTCGCTCTTGTTGCCGGTACTGAGCACGATGGCTCCGAACTTGTTGGAGAGCGCCATCAGCACGGTCCCGCGGGCGCGAGACTGAATATTTTCCTCGGTCGTGTCGGGCTTCAGTCCGCGGAAGACCGGCTCCAGTGTCTTGCTGTAGCTGGCGAAAACATCCTTGATCGCGAGGACCTCTAAACGAATGCCGAGATTTTGCGCCAGGGTGCGAGCATCATCGATCGAGCCCTGGGACGAATAAGGCCCCGGCATGCTCACTCCGATCACGTTGGCCGCCCCCACCGCGTCGGCGGCAATTACCGCGGTAAGGGCGGAGTCTATACCGCCGCTGAGGCCGACGATCACCTTCTGGAAGCCGCACTTGCTCACGTAATCTCGCGTGCCCAGCACCAACGCAGCGTATGCGCTGGCCTCTTCGCCTTCGATTTGGGGATGGACCTCACCAGTGAGGCGGTCTGAGTCGAAGTAAATCAGGTCCTCGTCGAACGCTTTGCCCTGCGCGATGACTTCCCCGGCGGCATTCAACACCAGGCTGGAGCCGTCGAAGACCAGGCTATCGTTGCCGCCGACCTGATTGACCATGGCCACAGGAACCTTCTGCGTTCGGGCGATCGAAGCCAACATCTCGCGGCGGAATTCCCGCTTGCCCAGCCAAAAAGGCGAGGCGGAAATGTTCAGCACAAAATTTCCGCCGGCCTTGACCAGGGCTTCGACGGGATCGAAAACATAAAGGCGCTTATTCCAGAAATGCTTGTCGTTCCAGGCATCCTCGCAAATGGTCAGTGCCATCTGCTTACCGCAAAACGGAAAGAGCCGCTGTCCGGCGGCGGGGGCAAAGTTGCGCATTTCGTCGAAAACGTCGTAGTTGGGCAGCAACATTTTCGACTGTAAAAACGCGACTTTTCCATCCTGAACCAGCGCCGCGGAGTTCATCACCGACTTACCGGTCTCCGCCTGAGCTGGAGTCACCACGCCGCAGATCACTGCAATGCCGCGGGTTTCGCGAGCGATATGCTCGAGCGTTTCGCGGTTGTGGGCCACAAACGAGGGACGTTCCACCAAGTCCCGCGGAAAATAGCCGCACACGGAAAGTTCGGGAAACAGAATCAGCCCAGCCCCCGCAGCCTGAGCACGCCGGGAATAGTCGATAATCTTCCCGCTATTTCCCTTGAAATCCCCCACCGTGGGATTGATCTGCCCCAGCGCAATCTTCACACTTCCAGTGTAAAGGCAGGCGAGAACGCCGCCAAGTCATCGAGGCGAATCCGCTTGCGCCATCTCTGAAGGCAGGAATGGCGGCTGCGCGTCGGGGTGGGTGGAAGGCGGCTGCGCATTGGGGTCAGTGGGGGGCGGCGCGCGTGGAACCCGAGGAAGCGGGCGATCGGTCACGGTCGTCGACCCTCGCGGCAAATCTTCCCCCGGGCGTCGCAAGCTAGGCGGCTGCTGATCAGGTTGCGAAGTTGCTGCGGCGACATTGGGTTGAGGACTCAGGTCAACTTCTTTCTCCAGGCGAACAATTTTCTCTCCCGTCACTTTCATGGTCTCAACCCGGGTGACCTCGTCGCCCACAAAACGCACAAAGTCCACGTCCTGTGGGGGCGTACCGTAAACCCAGTCTTCGTATTCGGTTTCACCTTCCTTCTCGCGAATCTTCTGGGCGGCGCGCCCCTTGGAGTAAATCACCATCTCACGATTCATACCCACCAGCACCTGATGATTCTTGATGGCTTCTTTGACTTTGGGAGGAACGGTTTCCAAGTAGGCATCCAGCGCTGATTTGGAGTCAAAGTCAAAGACCGGGCGCAGCAAGTGCTTGAGCTGGACTGCGTTCATCTCAGGAACATAGTGATCGAAAACCAGGTCAACGTAAGATCCACGCGGGTTCGCATTGGCATCGCTTGGAGCGATAGGGGTTGTCCCTCCTGCGCCACCGATTTGGATGTGCTGATACCACTTCTGCTTCTTGACCGGGCCGCCGTTGATTTCGAAATGAATGCTATTCCGTCCAATCACGATGCCGGAGATACGGGCCTGATCACCGGGCTTCACCGAAGGCCCCCAGGTGACCAAGAGGCGTTGCAACTCCACCCCGCTGGGCGACAGGACTCCATCCTTCAAGTTCAGACCCTTATTGCCCATGGGAAATTGCGCACGGATATACACTAGTTCGGACTCGAATCCCCGGACTAACTCCATTCGGGTCTGCGACGTCATATGCGGAGGCGGAGCGGACTTCTGGTCGGATGCGCCGGCACCGGCCATGCTCAGCAACAACAGGGGAAAAAAAATGGCACCATAGCGCGGCTTCATGGATACACCAACCAACTCTTAAAGGGATTATAGCGCCGGGACTCTATTGAGTTGCTCTGAATTCGTCTTCGACGATCCATAGGCCTCTATTCAGGGGCTTCGGACACGGTTAGTCCGGCTCTCGCCACCTGCAAAGGCAGCACATGGCCCCCATTTTCGCCGATCGCGTTCGCCACCCGGCTGGCGGAGCCTTCCTCAACCAGGAAGATGACACAGCCCCCGCCGCCCGCGCCACAAACCTTCGCCGCCCGGCCGCCGTGTTTACCGGCGATCGCAATCAGCTTGTCGATTAGATGCGTGGTGATGCCAGGCGCGTTGGTACGCCGCAACTTCCACTCCTCGCGTAACAGGCGTGCGACTTCGTCCCAGCTTCGCCCCAGCAATGCCTTGTGCATAGAGCGCGCGATCTGTGAGATTTTCTCGAAGTTGCGGAACACTCGCCGATCGCCGTCGACGTGGGCTTTGAAGACCTCCCAATTGTTGATGCCGGACTTGCGCGGCACTCCGGTATAGGCCAGTACAAACCGGGACTCGATGTCCTCGGGCGCGATTGGGACCGCCTCGCGATGAATGCCGTCAGCGTCGAGGTGGATGGAGCTCACTCCGCCGTAAAGGGCAGGATAATAATCCTGGCAGCCGGTGGGCACCTCAATGATCTGAGCCTCGACATTCTGGGCGATGACGCGCATCTGCTCCAACGTAAGGTTGCGGCCGGTGAAACGGGCCAGAGCCGCGGTGCTGGCGATCATCAGCGCGGAAGATCCGGAGATTCCTGCCCCGGCAGGCGACTCGGAATTGGTCTCGATCAGCAACCCTTCCTTGGGAGCGAAAAACTGCAAAAGCCGGGCGGCCAGCGGCAGGCGAAAGCGACCAGCCGTGCGCAGGGCATCAAAGCCGGCAAAGGACTCTTCCTTGCGAGTATCCAGCGATCGCAGATGAATGCCCTTTCCCCGGAGCGGCGTGATGCGGCAGGTCGTCTGAATGTTGAGTGCGACGTTAAGGGTGAGAGCGCCGGGATGGAACAGGTACAGCGGCCATAGGTCGATGGTACCGCCGGCCAGATCGGCACGGCATGGGGCATGGGCAACAATCGTGGGTGCACTTGCAGCCGGGACGGGACTTGGCATGCAGTGTTTGTACCACGAAAAACGGCGCCGCAGCGGGCCTCGAAACTCTGATGGGGCACGGCTCAGCCGTCCCCCTTCAGAGACCCGGCACCTCCGGCGCTGCTGACTAGTGTCTCGCTATGCTTTCGTGGTGGTCGCCAGTTTCTGCGCCTTGAGGCGAATGAATGCGTATGGCAACGCCGGGAGCGAGTTGAATTCCGCAGCCTGTGAAAAGTATTCGTGCGCCCTGGCCCGGTCCCCTTTTGCCTGATACGCCAGGCCCAAACGATATAGGTTGCGAGGATCCTGCTGGTTCGCTTGCTCGAGTTCCGCGATGGCCTGTTCGTAATCCTTCTGCGCCAAAGCGGATCTTCCCACCAGTTCATGGACCTGTTTCAATTGGATGGCATTGTTTGTTGCCTCAGCGGCTTTGCGAAATTCTTCGATTTCACTTCTTGCAGGCGCCAGGTCACGTTTTTCGATGGCGATGGCGGCCAGGTTGAAGTGGTGCACCCGGGATGAATTGTCCTTGATCTGCCGGGAAAGACTCGAGTCCTGAATCATCTGGAAAGAACGGTCAAAATGCTGCCTGGCAGCAGCGTACTGTTGTGCCGCCAGCGCAATATTGCCTTTGGCCTGAAGGTCGGCCGCCATCGCCGCAACATCGTTTTTCTTTTCTGCCACGCCATACTCCTTGTCCATCGCCTGCTGGGCCTTGTCGAATTTCGCGCTATCGGAGGCCAGCACAGCAAGTGCAAAGTAGGCCGTCCGCAGTTCACCGTCGTTGCGCGCGCCGGCCGCCATGGCTTGCAGTTCAGACTCGGCTTCGGCCGGCTTCCCCAGGTACATCAGGTCAGCCGAAACCCCAAAACGCGAAGGGTTGAAGTTGGCATCGAGTGAGAGCGCTTTGCGGTACTGCACGACCGAGTCTTCGAACTTGCCCATTTTGAGCAGCAGTTCGGCGTATGAGTCATACGGATTCGGATCGTTCGGAATCAGATCGATGTTTTTCTTGAAGGCCTGCTCGGCGTTTGCATAGTCACCGGCCTGACGATACGCGTAGCCCAGCGTGTTGTAGGCTGGTGAAAAGCTCGGCGCTAATTCCGTCGCCTTCTTGTTGTGCTCAATGGCTTGCACCAGGTCCTGCTGCCCGAAGTAGTAGCCGCCGAGCGCAAATTGGGCCCTCTCATCATTGGGATAGGCTGCAACTAGCTTTTCGCAATATTCCTTTTGCTTGGTTACGTCTCCATTGGCCGCAGCCTGATTGGCAAGGATCAACAACCGCTCGCCTTCTGAGGCTTTGTCTGCCAGACTCACGGCTTTATTCAAATGCTCGAAGAATTCCTTGGCGGTCGGCGCGGAATTGGCCCACGCAAGTTCCGCCGAGGCGAAGTCGGGATCGAGAGCAACCGCCTTTTGAAAGTGCTCAACAGACTCGTGACCCAGCAACCGGTCGGCGAGGTCGCGTCCCTGCACGAGTTCGTTCCTCGCCTCCTCTGACTTTGTTGTGATGGGAATCTTGGCCGCGCTGGCGGAGGCGGAGATCGGCGCCTGGTTGCATCCAAGTCCCGCGGCAATGCCGAAGACGGCGATAGTGATGGTGGCAAAACGCGTGTGCCGGTTCATCGAGTTGCTCCTTCGATTCTGGGATGAGCTGCTTGCACCCGTTTCGATCCTGTGAGTGCTCTGCCGGACTAGACGAATTGCGGAGGAATTTGGATAGCAAAAGATCGCCACCCTGCCGCTCACATAACAGACAACAGCTGATTGATTGGCTGCGGAGGAGCGATTAGCTGAGGTTCAAAGCGCGCTTGATGGTGCCGCGTTCTTGTTGAATTTTCTGTTGCAGCAGAGTGATGGCGTAGATCAGTTGCTCCGGCCGTGGCGGGCATCCGGGAACATATACATCAACCGGAATCACCTGATTCACGCTTTGCACCAGGGCGTAGTTATTGAAGACGCCGCCCGACGTCGCGCATGCGCCCATGGAGATCACCCACTTGGGTTCGGGCATCTGCTCCCAAAGTTGGCGGATCACGGGAGCCATCTTGTTGGAAACGCGCCCGGCAATGATGATCAAGTCGGACTGACGCGGCGAGGGGCGGAAGACTTCAGCGCCGAAGCGCGCGATATCGAACCTCGAAGCGCCCATGGACATCATTTCGATGGCACAGCAAGCCAGGCCAAACGTCATCGGCCAGATGGAGTTCTTACGCATCCAGTTGACCGCGTTGTCCATGGTGGTAAGGACGACGCCCTCCGGCGTGTGGTTGCCGTAAGTCAGTTCTTTAACGACCCGCTGGCCGTGTTCCACGGTGACGTAGGGACCGAAGCTGGGGTTCTCGCTCACAAGTTCTATTCTAAACCACAGGGCACACAGAGAGCGCGGAGGGTCGACTCTGCGAGTTTCTCACGGATTCAGTATGACCTTCCCGAACATGCGGCCGGCTTCCATGTATTCGTGGGCCGCCCTTGTTTCCTTCAAAGAAAACGCGCGATCAACAACCGGCTTTAGCCGTCCGGCAAAAACGTGGCCGAGCACCTCGTGCAGTTCTCCCATGTTGCCCATGTAAGAACCTAGAAATGAGAGTTGCCGCGCAAACAGAAACCGCAGATCGAACTTGGCGTCAAAGCCGGTGGTGGCGCCGCAGGTCACGATTGTGCCTCCGGCCTTGAGCGACTTCATGCTCTCTTCCCACGTAGCCTGGCCGACGTGTTCGACCACAATGTCCACGCCTTGCTTGTGGGTAATCTTTCGTACTTCCTCCGAGATTTTCTGCTGGTAGTGATTGATGCCGTAATCCGCGCCCAATGCCCGGGCCTTCTCAAGTTTGGTCTCGTCTCCGGCCGTGGTAATTACGCGGGCGTGGAACAGCCTGGCAATCTGAATCGCAGCAATGCCCACGCCAGATCCTCCGCCGAGCACCAGCACGGTTTGCCCCTGACGAATTCCCGCCCGTCCCACCAGCATGTGCCACGCCGTCAGGAAGACCAGGGGAACGCTGGCGGCCTGGTTGAAATTGAGGTCATCGGGAAGCGGGATGACGCTCACTGCGGGCACGGCGATGAGCTCGCAGTTGCCGCCATCTACCGTGTTGCCGAGCACGGCGAACTCCCGGCATTGATTCTGCAATCCCGCCGTGCAATTGGCGCAGTGATTGCAGAAAAGCATTGGCGCCAGCAGCACGCGCTCTCCCGCCGTGAAGCCGGTCACATACTCGCCGGTCTCCACAATCTCTCCGGCAATGTCGCTGCCCAAGATGTGCGGCAGCTTGACTCCTGGAAGTCCCTTGCGAACCCAGATGTCGAGGTGATTCAGAGAACAGGCGCGAACGCGGACCAGCACTTGATCCTTCCGCGGTTTTGGATCAATAACGTCTTCGTAGCGAAGAACTTCCGGCCCGCCGAATTCGTGTATGCGAACAGCCTTCATGCCGCGAAATCTCCTGACCAAAACTACCACAGGCCCCTGGAGTCACGGCCAAGGCTTCTCTTTTGACCGATTGACTTCCGCTGTTTACCGAAGAATAATCATCTTGTGGACATCTACGAGGAGATCGTCAAGCTGCGGCAGGAAGGTCGGCGGGGCGCGGTCGCGACCATCGTCAACGTGCGCGGCTCCATCCCGTCGTTTGAGACGGCCAAGATGCTGGTACGAGACGACGGCTCGATCTCCGGCACCATCGGCGGCGGGTGCGTGGAGGCCGAAGTCTGGCAGGCGGCGCGTGAAGTCATGGAATCGGAGAAGCCGCGCAGCCTGACTTTCAATCTAAATCAGGACCCCAAGTACGATACCGGCCTGGTTTGCGGTGGAACTCTCGACATCTTTATCGAACCTGTACTACCTCCAGCGTTACTTTATGTTTTCGGCGCAGGCCACGTTTCTGCCAATCTTTACAAGTTTGCCAGAGGCGCTGGTTTTGATGTGACCATCGTCGATGACCGCGCCACCTATGCCAACCGTGAGCGTTTCCCAGATGCCAAAGACGTGATTGCGGAAGACTTCGATCAAGCGACGGCCAAAATCACGCCCTTGGAATCGTCGTACATCGTCATCGTGACACGAGGGCATCGTGACGATATGCGAGTGTTGCGCTGGGCGGTGCAAACTCAGGCCCGCTACGTTGGAATGATTGGCTCGAAGCGCAAGACGATCTCCATTTTCCGCGAACTGACCAAAGAAGGACTGCCGGCGCATCTGTTCGAGCGTGTGCATGCGCCGGTTGGTCTCGACATTGGGGCCATCACCCCGGAAGAAATCGCCGTGTCCATTACCGCGGAGCTGATTGCCGTGCGCCGGCGGTCGGAACGCGCCCTGCCCCACATGAGCTGGTTCAAAACGCATAGCGAGACGACTGCCGCTGCCCCGGTCCTCGCGGACCCGGAAGAGAACGTCTAGCGCCTGATTGCCTTGGAACGTTCGGATGAACGCTGATCTTCCCTCCCGCTTTCTGCTATCTTCACTGCATGGGCAGCGCATCAAGTTTATGCGGAGTGATTCTCGCCGCCGGCGATTCCACTCGCATGGGCACCGACAAGGCCCTCTTGCCCTGGCCGCCGGCCGGGCCCGGAAATCGGCCAAGTAGCGAGACGTTTCTTTCCGCCGCAATCCAGTCGGTGCTTCCTTTCAACGATTTGGTGATCGTAGTTGTCGGAAAGAATGAGCCCCTTCTGGCTCCGGTCGTGTATTCGAACGGCGCATCTCTGGTGCGGAATCCCGCGTCCGACCGTGGGCAGTTCAGTTCGCTTCAGGTGGGATTGCAGGAGGTCCTCAACGTTGGACGTGACGCCGCCATGGTCACTCTTGTGGATCGGCCGCCTGCCAACGCAAGCACGATAAAAGCTCTCTGCGCGGCGTTCATGTCACGCCCGTCCGGAACCTGGGCCGTGGTTCCGGAACTTGGCGGCAAGCACGGGCATCCTCTTCTGATTGGGCGAGAGATGATTCACGCATTCCTGGCGGCCGCCCCCACATTCACCGCCCGCGAAGTCGAGCACCAGAATCAGCAACACATTTCCTATGTCCCGGTCGATGATCCCGCTGTTACGCTGAATGTGGACACACCGCAGGACTACGCGGCGCTGTCTTCAATACCTCGTGCGTGAGTAACGTCTTGGCCCCATCTATGTCACCCAAAGCTGCCGCTTTCATCGACAGTGTTCTGCGCCTCCAACCCCGTGTGGCAGTTTTTGACTGCGATGGCACGTTATGGGCGGGCGATGCCGGTGAAGGCTTCTTCGATTGGGAACTAAAGCAAGGAGTCGTCTCTGATGAGGTAGCTCGTTGGGCACGGCCGCGCTACGCCGACTATCGTGCGGGAAAGGTCAGCGAGGACGATATGTGCGGCGAGATGGTGACCATGCATCGCGGGCTGGCGGAAGCTCAGGTGCAGCAGGCCGCCAATCAGTATTTCGAGGAGAAGTTCGTCTCCAACATCTTCCCTGAACTGCGCGAACTGGTGCGGAGATTGCAAGAATCGGGCTGCGAAGTTTGGGCAGTGTCTTCGACCAATCTGTGGGTGATTCGAGCCGGGATGAAGTATTGCGGCATACCGGAGAACCGGATTCTGGCGGCAACTGTGGAGATAGAGAATGGCGTCATCTCCGACCGGCTAGTGCGTGTGCCAACCGGCCCCGGTAAGCCCATGGCAATTCATGATGTCATTCGCAAAATTCCCGACGCCGCTTTTGGCAACTCCCGCTGGGATACAGATATGCTGGTGCTTGCCCGCGCAGCGTTCGCGGTAAATCCGAACCCTGATCTGGAGAGGATTGCGCGGGAACGCGGTTGGACGGTTTATTGGCCAGACAAAATCTGACGACGCGAGTCAATCGACGCAGGATCCGTGGCTAGCTTTTGATTTCGCTCAGTGCCTTCGCCAGTGCGTCCATCGCCAGGCGGCTGGCGTGGCTCGAAGCTTCCGGCACGCCACCAACCGCATCCACCAGTTCTTCGCGCCTCAAGGCGCGCGCGCTCTCCAGTGTCCTTCCCTGCACCAACTCGGTCAAGGCCGAGCCGCAAGCGATGGCAGGGACGCAGCCTTTGGCAAGAAATCGAATTTCTGCGATGCGACCACCGGTAATTCTTAAGCTCAGCTTCAGTACATCTCCGCAGGCGGGATTCTCCAACTGGGCGACAGCGTCCGGATTCGCTACCGCTCCAGAGTTCCGGGGATTTTGAAAGTGGTCGAGGACCTGAGCGGAATACATTTGCAGGAATTGTAGCCTGTTGCCCTCTCCGTAGAGACTTAGCCGGCTACGTCTCTAACGTAGAATAATCTCATTGTGCCGTTCGATCACACTCCTCAGCGAATCGTTTCCCTTCAGCCCAGTGCGACCGTAATCCTTGCGGCTATCGGCAAGCTGGACCGGTTGGTGGCTTGTACGAAGTATTGCGCGGACGTATGTCCCGAGGTCACAAATCGACAGCTCAGCATCGTGCACGATTCCTGGATCGCCGACTCCGCTCAGATCGCTGCCGCTCGCCCGGACCTGGTGATTGCGGCGGTGCCCTTTCAAGAGAAGGCAGTGGCGGAGATTCTCAGAACCGGCGCCCGCTTTCTCGGTCTGGCCCCCAGGACTCTTGCCGACATTTACACCGATATTGCAGCCATCTCTGGCGTCATGGGTGCATCAAGCCGCGGCGAAGAAGTCATCGCTGAAATGAAGCGCGAAATTGAAGCCGTGAGCCAACAGACCGCCGGGAAGCCGCGCCCCCGTGTCTTCTGCGAGGAATGGGGCAAGCCGTTGATCGCCTCGCAGCCGTGGGTGGCTGAACTGGTTCACGCCGCCGGCGGCACATTCGTCGGTACTCCGGGGGCGCAAGTCTCAGCGGAAGCCATCATGCGCGAAGATCCTGACGTGCTCGTGGCCGCCTGGTGTGGCGCGGGTGACCGGGTGCCGTTGGAAAAGATTGTCCGGCTACGCGGTTGGGCCGGCATGCGGGCCGCACAGCAAGGCTGCGTGTATTGCGTCCCAGACGAATTTCTTAACACTCCTGCACCCACTCTGCTGCGCGGCCTGCAGGCCCTGGCCGCGGCCATTCATCCCGAACAGTTCCCGCACCCCACCGGACTCAGATGTATTACCACAGTACCTGTGCACACCCAATAGTGGCTGAGATAATATCTCCCCCATGTCCAAGGCGACCGAAGCTATGGATTTGCAAGCAGAGATGGCGCAACTCGCGCTGCATGCGAGGTCGGCGCCAGAGCTTATGACTGGGATGGTGGAGCTGTTGCACCAGCGCATGCTGAAATACAACTGGGTGGGTTTCTATATGCTGGAAGCAGGCCGGCCCCCGATGCTGGTGCTGGGCTCTTTTCAAGGGGCCATGACGCCGCATACGCGCATTCCCTTGCACCAGGGAATCTGTGGGGCGGCGGCGTCCACCGGCAAAACCGTGGTGGTGGACGACGTTAGCCAGGATCCTCGCTATTTAGCCTGTTCGCTCGAAACCAAGTCGGAAATCGTGGTTCCCGTGTTCGCCCACGGCAAGGTGGTGGGAGAGCTCGACATCGACAGCCATTTCCCTGCGGCCTTCAAAGACGAAGATCGCGCTCTGGTGGAATACTGTGCCGGCCTGGTGGGCAAGAGCCTGGAAAAGTCTTCCCAATAACAATCTGAGAGTAACCGAGCAAGCGCCGTCTGGAATTCTGGCACCCCATGAAGCAGGTCGTAGCGGCGATCATCATCAAGGACGGCAAGATACTGGTGTGCCAGCGCACGCGCCATCAAACCATGCCGCTGAAGTGGGAGTTCCCCGGCGGCAAAATCGAAACCGGCGAACAGCCCCGCGATGCGCTGCGTCGTGAACTCGAAGAAGAGCTGGGCATCCATGCTACCGTAGGCGAAGAAGTCATGCGTATTCGCCATAAATACAAAACCGGAAGCTCGGTGGAGCTGCGCTTCTTCGCAGTGCGGGAGTATGCCGGAACCGTCGAGAACCGGATCTTTCGCGACCTCCACTGGGCGACCCGTTCTGAGCTTCCAACCTACGATTTTCTGGAAGCGGACGCGAAGCTGGTAAAAGACCTGGCTGCGGGCAAAATTGGCTAGGTGCGCCGCGATAATTCTGTATCTACTCTGACGGCTGCTGGTTCCCACGTCGCGTCAGCTTCGGACGGTCATCACCCGGGTCGCTGGGGGCGCCATCATCGCTGGCCGGGCCGTGGACAGCACGCCGCAGTGTGGGGCGGTTTCCCGCTTTGCCATCGTTGAGAACATGCCGATTTTCGAGTTCAGACAATCGCGCCTTCACGTCCACGAATTCCGACGTATCCACGATGTACTCGGGCTCCGGAGGCAGCAGCGTATTGATTTCCTGCTGGGTCTTCTCGATACGGTCGGGAGTCTGGGGGTGGCTGTCAAAGGCTTTCGCTATGGTGCCAGGCTTGTGCTTCTCCAGCGCTTTCACCTTTTCAAAAAATGTCGTTAGCGCCTGCGGGTCGTAGCCCGCCTTGTACATGTACTCGACTCCCAGAAAGTCGGCTTCGGCCTCAAAGCTGCGCGTGAACTTTAGAAAACTCATGGGGACGGCGAGCCCCATCAAGTTCCTGGCCGCGAAGCCGATCCCTCCGCCCACGAAAATCAGGGGAATCGAGGCCAGATTCATCAGCTGGCCACGCGTATTCTCGCGCGCCACATGACAGGCGGCAACGTGGGCAATCTCGTGCGACATGACTCCCGCAAGTTCCGCTTCGTTGTCGGCAGCCAGAATCAATCCCGAGTCAACGTAGAAAAATCCACCCGGCAGGGCAAAAGCGTTGACGTCGTCGGTGTCGACCACCTTGATCGTGAACGGCACCTGCGCGTCGGAATTCCTTACCAGATTTTGTCCGATGCGGTTGACGTATTCGGTGATGACCGGGTCGGTGATCAGCTTGGCGCCGGCTTCCACCTCGTGAGCGTACGATCTCCCCATTTCGATCTGTTTTTCCAGGCTGTACCAGTTTCCCAAGCCACGCCCGCAACCGACGTTTCGGTTGCCGATGGCATCAATGTCCCGGATGCTGCCGTCGTGATAAGCCTTGATGGGCGGACTGGATGCGCTTGACGGGGGTAAGGCAATCTTCTGCGCTAGAGACAAAGGGGTGAATAGAAGAGAGTACGCCAGGAGGATTGGGAGACTGCGCATGCGCTACCCCAGAATTGCCTCCATTATAGACAGAAGCCGGGAAGGACGAAAGAGTTATCCGGGAAGATTCCCGTTTGGCGATGAGACCAAAGTCCCTAGTGGGAGGCCTGTCCGACACGCGGGCCCAGGCGGTTGTATGTTTGCCATGCCAGGTTCAAGCAATTCCGGGTGCACGAGCGCCAGACTAGCCCGCGCCCGACCTCAGAGTCCAGAACCAAGCCAGAGTCAGGATGGTCATGACCGCCGTGGTGGTCCAGGCGACAACGTTGTAAACCCGCGAGTTGACATAGTCGCCCATTAAGTCCTTCTTATTCACCAGCAGCAGCATGAAAACCAGTACCGGCGGGATGGCGACCCCGTTGATCACCTGAGAGAGGATGGCTATTTTGACCAGCGGCAGGTCTGGAACCAAAATGCAGCCGGCGCCGGCCACAATCAGGATGGTGTATAGCCAATAGAACACCGGCGCTTCGCCAAACTTCTTCCCCACGCCGGATTCGAATCCCAACCCTTCGCATACCGTGTAAGCGGTAGAAAGTGGAAGAATGGACGCTGCAAAAAGAGACGCATTGAACAATCCCATAGCAAACAAGATGTAAGCGTAGTCTCCCGCCAGCGGCCGCAGCGCCTGGGCCGCGTCTTTCGCATCTGAAATGTTGTGGTACCCATGAGCGTACAACGTGGCCGCGCAGGCCACGATGATGAACCACGCAACGATGTCAGTGAAAATGCAACCCGCTACTACGTCAATCTGAGACGCCTTGTATTGCCGCTTGGTGACGCCTTTTTCCACGATTGACGACTGCAAGTAAAACTGCATCCAGGGCGCAATCGTGGTTCCGACCACTCCGATCGCCATGTAGAGATAACCTGGCCGCAGAAACTCTTTGCTGGGCGGCGGCTTTACGGTCAGTACCAGCGCGTCAATCCACGCTGGCTTGGCAAAGAAACCAGCGATGATGTAGGTGACGTAAAAAAACGAGGCCACCAGGAAGACCTTCTCCACGCTCTTGTATTGCCCTTTGACTACGATCAACCAAACGATGACGGCGCAAATCGGCACCGTGATGTATTTGGAAAGGCCGAAAAGTTCGAGGCTGCCTGCAATACCGGCAAACTCGCCGACCACGTTACCGAAGTTGATGATCAGAATTCCGATCATCATGAAGAAGGTAATGCGAAACCCGAATTCCTCGCGGATCAGGTCACTTAGGCCCTTGCCGGTAACCGCGCCCATGCGGGCGCAGATTTCCTGCACTACGATCAATGCCAGGGTTATGGGAATCAGGGTCCACAAAAGCAAATGCCCAAACTGTGCCCCGGCAGCCGAGTAGGTATAGATGCCGTTGGCATCGTTGTCCACGTTGGCGGTAATGAACCCGGGACCGACGACGGCGAAGAACAGCAGGATCCGGGCTTTCCAGCTTCTTAGAAATTTCATGGGCACTGTTCGGAGACATGGAGCGACGGCTGTAAGACGATGAGACAGAATAAACGTAGCGAGGGAATCTGAACAGAGAAAGTTGGGCCATTATGCAACGGTTTGCTTGCCGTTACAGCTTGGCGCGCAGCAGGCTGATGATGTCGTCTGAGGTGATGACTCCCGTCAGCTTGTTGTGGTCGTCGACCACAGGCAAAGTCAGCAGGTTGTATTTGTCGAAGAGCTCGGCGACTTCTTTCTCGTTCGCCCCGGCTTTGCAGGATATCAGCGGTTCCTGGGTCAGCGAGAGCAGCGGAGTAGCGGGCGTGGCCAGCACCAGCTTCGCCAGGGGAACAGCCCCAGCCAGTGTTCCCCGCGAATCCGTCAGGTAAATCGTGCTCACGGTTTCGATGCCGCCTTCGAAATTGCGCAGGGCCTCGACCGCGTCGTGTGCGGTTGCGCCCACCGGCAACGCCAGATACTGCGTGTTCATCCGGCCCGCGGCCGTATTTTCCTTGAACTCAAGAAGATCGGAGACTTCCTTCCGCTCCTCCGGCGCCATCTCCAGCAGGATTTCCTCAGTGCGATCCTCTGAGAGGTCACCCAGCAAATCGGCAGCGGCGTCAGGATCCATCTCCTCCACGATTTCCGCTGCGCGCTCGGAATCGAGCGACTCAACGATGGACTTCTGTACTTTGGGATCGACCTCCTCCAACGCTTCCGCGGCGACTCCCTCATCCAGCGTTTCAAAGACAGCTTCACGTTCATCAGGCGCAAGGTCCTCGACAATGTCGGCGATGTCGGCGGGATGCAGCCGGGCCAGACGCTCGTGGGAAATTTTCAGTTTCACCCGACGTGCGGGGTCGGTCTCGATTACATCCACAAATTCCCAGGGAATTACACGCTCGGGAATCTGGCGAAGCAACGCCTTCAGCGGCCCCAGCGGAACCACCCCTTTCAGCAGCCTGCGCACCGCCCCGCGGGCGCCGACGTCCACGGCGGACACCCTCAGCGTGGGATGGCTGTTGCTGTTGTCCTGGTGCAAATCCACATCGTTGACCCGCACGACTTTGCGCCCGTGGACATCGATGATCTGCTGATCCAGGAGATCGCGCGAAAGCAGCAACAGGCCCTCAGGTTCGTGAGCGGCAGTCCAGGTGGAAGCCGAGGTCGCAGTACACAGGCCTCCGTTGATGGAAGTCACCGCGCTGAAAGGCAGGGCACGGTCGCCGGACCTGGTACGAACCACAAGTACTGCAATCCGAGCCGGGTCTTCCTGTGGGGAGACCGCGAGTTCGCGCACACGTCCGCATCGCCCGTCCGGATCAAATACCGGCAAGCCTAGCAGTTCGCTGAGGGAAACCGTCGGCATCGCTCAGAGCATACTCAACTATGGGAGTGGAATCCAGCGAGATGCGCCGCGATGCGGGCGTTTGACCTTTGATCGGCCGGATTTCGGCTCCTCTGTTGTCGTTTTGCCGGGCCGCCCGTCTAAAACGATGCCATGAAACGTGCGCTCCCGCTATATTTTCTGCTGCTCTGCTTGACCGCTTTTGGTCAGGACGCTGCCACTTTTCGGGGAAACCTGCAACATACAGGCGTGTACGACACCATCGGTGTAACCCACTTCACCAGAATCAAGTGGCAGTTCCACACCCACGATCAGATCGTCTCGTCGCCCGCCGTAGCCGGCGGTCTGGTTTTTGTGGGTAGCTCCGACCACGATCTATATGCAATTGATCGCGAATCCGGCACCCTCAAATGGAAATTCGAGACTGGCAGCCGGGTGTCTTCATCTCCGGCGGTTTCCGCGGGCGTGGTCTATTTCGAGAGCTATGACAGTAACTTCTATGCGGTAGACGCAGCCAACGGGAAGCTGAAATGGAAGTTTCGGACCGCCGGGGAGCGTCGTTTTGCCGCCAAGCACATTCATGGAGCCCAGCCTGCAACTGAAACCATGCCCGACCCGTTTGATTTCTATCTTTCGTCGCCAGCGGTGTGGAATGGTGCGGTTTACTTCGGAAGCGGCGACGGCAACATTTACGCTCTGGATGCTATCTCCGGCAGTCTGAAATGGAAGTTCCAGACCGGCGATGTAGTCCACGCCTCACCTGCCATCTCCGATGGCACTCTTTTCATCGGCAGTTGGGACACTTATTTCTACGCGATCGATGCCTCCACGGGGAAGGAAAAATGGCGCTTCAAGACAGGGGAGGATGCGGATACTCATAATCAAGTCGGCATCCAGTCATCCGCGGCGGTAGCGGACGGCATCGTTTATTTCGGCTGCCGTGATTCCAACTTCTATGCACTTGATGCCAAAACCGGCGCCCAGAAATGGACCTTTAACAATAAGGGCTCGTGGGTCATCACTTCCCCGGCAGTGCGGGACGGCAAGGTGTACTTCGCGACTTCCGATACCGGACTCCTCTACGCCATGGACGCCGAGAGCGGGGCGCAGGTATTCTCTTTAGCCTTCAACCGCTGGCCTATGTTCTCTTCTCCATCTATTGCCGGCCGCATGATGTATATTGGCTCCCACTCGGGCAAGGTCATCGCGATCGATCTCAGCACCCAGAAGCCCGTCTGGGCGTTCCAAACCGACGCTTCCAGGAAGAATGCAGCCACTTACGTCAAAACCGACGGGACCCCCAATTATGAAGCTGCCTACGACGGCGATTTCTATGATGAGATCGTTGTCGGTGTGGGCCGAATGTTTTCCCTGGGCCCCATCCTCTCGTCTCCGGTGGTAGTAGACGGTGTGATCTATGTGGGAAGCGCGGACGGAAGCTTGTACGCGCTGATGTAGCCCAACTGCCCGCCCGTCGGCTAACCTTTCACTGGCCCGCCGGTGTCTAACGGATTAGCCTTTTGCGGCAGGCGGGAGGCCGGGGTCAACGACCGCGTTGACATTTATACGGGGGAAAGGCGAAACTAGCGACTTCGTCCGACGGGCTGTTTCCCGCCTGCCCGGGCCGCGCACGTTATTGCGCAGCCCAGCTTGGCGGGCGACCCGGGTCTGCGGTATTTTTCATAAACTTTAGCCATGGCCGACCACCGCGTCTCTTATACGCTGGATTCGACGCTGGAAACTGTCGACAGTGCCGAAACAACCGCGACTCGGATCGCGGTCGAAGCGGGTTTCGGCGAAGACGAGGTCATGCAGATTTCGATGGCAGTGCGCGAGGCCGCGGTCAATGCAGTGCTCCACGGTAACGCTTATGATCCGGGGAAAAAAGTAAAACTGGAATTCGAGAGAACCAGCCGCGACCTGGTGATCACCATTCGCGATCAGGGAAGAGGCCTGGATCCGGACAAGATTCCCGATCCTCTGGCTCCAGAAAACCTGATGAAGACGTCGGGGCGCGGAATTTTTCTTATACGTTCGTTTATGGATGAAGTACAAATTCATCCTTCGCAAACGGGCACTGAAATCAAACTCGTTAAACACGTTCCCGGGCCGTCCGGGGACGCCAAGGAGGCTTCCCAGTGAGCATGAAAACCAGTACTCGTCAGGTGGATGGAGTCACAATCGTGGATTGCAGTGGCCGTATCACCCTCGGGGAAGGCAGCGTGATTCTGCGCGACGCAGTTCGCGATCTGCTTGCCAAGAACCAGAAAAAGATTCTGTTGAACCTCGGCGAGGTCACCTACATTGACAGCTCGGGCATTGGTGAACTGGTCAGCGCATTCACCACCGTTCGCAACCAGAACGGCGAGCTCAAGCTGCTGAACCTCACCAAGAAGGTTCACGATCTGCTTCAGATCACCAAGCTCTACACCGTCTTTGACGTTAAGGACGACGAGGCAGTGGCGATAAAGGCATTCAAGTAAACTGGTTTGGCGGCACCGGGGCCCTCGTTGTGGCGAGTGGCCCTCAGGCGCCTTTTTCCCCTATTGGGACGGCTCTAGCAGTTCTACACGTTCCCTTCTCCGCCGGGGGTCGCGCAGCCCATACAATGTTGGCATGTTTGTGGCCTTGCGGCAGCTTGCCTGGACGGGGCTGTTCTCCGCGCTGGCAATGGCGGATTGCATTCCCATAACCCAGGCCCGTGATCACATCGGCGAGAACCGATGCATCACGGGAAAGGTTCTCGGAATCAAGCGTGGCAGCCGAGGCGTCACCTTCTTCGACTTCTGCGAAGACTTCCGTGTCTGTCCCTTCATTGTCGTGGTCTTTCCTGGACATCTGAAAGACATCGGAGATGTTCGAGAGCTGAAGGATCGGGTGATTGAAGTCCACGGCGAACTGAAGGCCTATGATGGCCGGGCTGAAATCATTCTTGAACGCCTTCGCCAGTTGGGCGGAGATGCAGCAAAAATCCCTCGCCTCCCCAAAGATTACGATGTGGAGAAGACTGGTCATTTCAGCGCGGGAGCTCTAAGCCATCCCAAACCCGCGCGAACAACCACTAAGAAAAAGCAGACTCCCACTCTGCCTGCTGAGATTCCGGAGGACGATCAGTAGACTCGTCCTACACAATTCCTTTGCGCAATTCTTCCAGCGGATAAAACGTTCCCCGCCAGACCACGCCGCCGCGGCCCAGAGTCAGCACCATCGACCGGATGAGAATGTAAACGAACAACACCGAACTCACGGGATGCAGAACGAAATAGTACGCCGGGACATCCGACATCCACGACATGCCCACGTAAATCCCAAACATGGAGGCCAGTGCCACGGCATAAGGCAGGCGCGCCGGACCGTGCGCCAAAAGCACGCCGGCGAAAGGCATCAGGTTCAGAAAAGCTAGAGCAAATGCCGACGCTACCGCCCGCCACCACTGAAACGACATGACGGCAAACATGTTCTTGGTCAGATTCTCCACCACACCCATCGCGCCTTTCGCCCAACGGATAGACAGCAAACCGCGTCCGAAGACATTGCGCTGCGCGTGGCCGCCGGTCTTGACCACTTTCCCCAGCTTCATGTCGTCGAGCACCTCGAATCGCAGGGCTTCGTAGGTGCCGACCGCCTCGTAAACCGGACGTCGAATCAGATTGAAAGCGCCTACTCCCATGAAGTCTTTGGTCTTGGGATCCGCGACTTTCCAGGGCCGGTGTCCGAACACAAACAAAGTCTGGAAGAAGGCGATCATCATTTTTTCGCCGGGACCGTGCATGACGAAGTCGGGGAACAAAACCACATGGTCGGCGTGTTCGGCGGTGGCGTAGGCCAAGGTGCGGGTCAGAACGTCAGGGCGAAAGAACACGTCGCCATCGGTGAAAAGCAGCCAGTCCCCGCTGGCCAGCTTGGCTGCCGTCCACATGGCGTGCGCTTTGCCAAGCCAGTTGGGGGGAAGCTCTTTAATGTGTATGACTCGAAGCCGATTCAAGGCCCCCGGCACAGCTGACACGCGATCCATGACTTCGCCGGTGTGGTCGGTGGAGCGATCGTTGACGGCAATCACTTCGTAGTTGTCGTAATCCAGTTGCAGCAGTTGGGTAAGGGCTTGTTCGATGTGCTCCTCTTCGTTCCGCGCGGGGACGATGATGCTGACGCGCGGACTTCTGGCTGCGGGCTTGCGATCCCACGGCGGAAGCGAAACATCCGTCATTTTGGGAACGCCCAAGGCGGCCTCCAGCAGACGTGAAAACCAAACCAGGGCCAAAATCGAGCCTGCAACCCAATGGAAATAACTCATCCAGTTTGGTCCTTCAGCATTCCACCGTCGCTTGCGGCCACAGCAGGAGCAAATCGCATACCGTAGAAAAGCACGATGGAAGAGACCGCCATGGCGATGACCGGCAGAATAAATGCTGATTGCAGCGAATGGCGGTCGGCCACATATCCCATCAAAGTCGGTGACGGAACATCGCCCAGCAAATGGAAGATAAAGATATTCACCGCTATGGCTGTGGCCCGTATGTGAGATCCGACCGCATTGACCAGCGCCGTATTAAGCGGTGAAGTGTTGATGAGGAGCAGGAACGCGGCCACGGCGATGGCCGGGATCATGATCGGCCCCTGGAAGAACAAAGCCATAATCATCACCGGCACACCCAAACCCATGCTGACTGCTGAAATAAAATAGTATGAGCCTTTCATTCGAGGCAGCAGCCGGTCGCCCAACCAGCCCCCGATCAAAGACGCAAGAATACCGTCCACTACAACGATCGCTCCGAAGATCAGATTGGCAGACTCCAACGAGTATCCGCGAGTGCGCGAGAGGAAAGTCGGCATCCATACCTGAATCCCGCCCAGAGAAAACGTTGCCGCCGCCATACCCAGCGTGACCGTCCAGAATGCCCGGTTGCGCGTGAGTCCAACCAGCGTTCCCCTCTCCGGCGTCTCGGTGAGTGAATCGAATTGTCCCCGGGGAGGCTCCGGAACGAACAGAATCGCAAGCGCCAGCAGAAAGCCGGGGAAACCCGCCATGAGGAACGGGAATCGCCATCCGAAATGCGGGCCGAGTTTGCCTCCCAGCAGATAACCGGCAGCCGTGCCTACGGGAATTGCCAGGTAAAAAATGCCGAAGATGCGGCCCCGTAAGCGCTCGGGGAAAAGATCAGCGACAAAGGTGGGAGCAATGGTCACAAACGTGGCTTCACCAACGCCCACCAGTGTGTGCCGCACCAGTAATTCCCAGTACGTGTGGGTGACCGCGGTGAGCAGCGTCAGGGCGCTCCAGAAAATGGCCCCGAACACAATAATCTTCTTGCGCGAATAACGGTCGGCCAGCGGTCCGGTGAAAGGCGCGGCCACCATGTAGAACCCCAGAAACGCGCTGGTAAGATAACCAACTTCGGCATTGCTGAGATGAAATTCGGTTTGCACCAGCGGCTGCACGGCAAACAGCACCGAGCGGTCAATGTAATTGAGCAGATTCAGCGTGGTCAGCAGGCCGAGCGCCGTCCACGGATAGAGTTTGGTCGGGGTCACTTGGCGGTGAATATAGCATGAGACGATTCAGTCGCGGAGTACGCACCCAGCTACGTCATGACCCTTGCCATATTCACTTTGCGCGCTTTGCTGTAAGCTTTTGCCGGACCGAAATCTACGCCGAAAGAGCGCTTCTCCATGAAACGGCTTGCACTCGTTTTCTTCCTGATCACACCTGCCCTCTTTGCACAGGACACCGCCGCGCCCCAAGCTCAGGTTTCCGAGCGCCATGAGTTCGTCATCAAGAATTTCAAAACGGAGAGCGGCGTCGCCCTTCCAGAGGTCCGCGTCGAGTACGGCACCTACGGCCACCTGAACGCCGCGAGGGACAACGTGGTACTGCTGCCGTCCCACTACATGGCCGACTATCACGGCTATGAATGGCTGAGCGGCCCTGGGCATGCACTCGATACGTCCCAGCTTTTTCTCGTTACCAGCGAATTATTCGGCAATGGTCACTCCTCCTCGCCCAGCAACACGCCCGAGCCTTTCCACGGCCCCCGCTTTCCCATCATGACCATTCGTGACAACGTGGAAGCTGTCCACCGCCTGCTCACGGAAGAACTCAAGATCACTCACGTGCGCGCCATAATCGGCTTCTCCATGGGGGCGCAGCAGGCGTTTCAGTGGGCGGTGAGCTATCCCGATTTTGCCGACCGCATCGTGGCCACCTGTGGCACCGCGAAAACTTACCCACACGGCTTCGTTCGACTGGAGGGCCAGATCGCCGCGCTCACCGCCGACGCCGCCTTTCAAAATGGCGATTACAAGACCCCGCCCACCAAAGGCATCGAGGCGTTCGCGCTGGTATGGACGGCATGGCTCTTCTCACAGGAATGGTGGCGGCGTGAGCTGTGGCGCGAAACCGAGAAACCCGGCACCACGTTTGACCAACTCTTGCACAACTTCCGCACGGAGTTCATTCCAGGGGCGGATGCAAATGACTTGATCCTTCAAATGCGGACTTGGGAGAAGCACGATGTAGGAACTACGCCTGGGTTCGGCGGCGACGTGGAAAGAGCTCTGCGCTCGATCAAGGTTCCGTTTCTCTACATGCCGGGCGAGACTGATCTTTACTTCCCCGTCGGAGACGCAAAGTACGAAGCGCAGTTCATGCCCAAAGTATCGCTGGTGCCGATTCCGTCGCTCTGGGGACATCCTGCTGGTGCAGGCGCCAGTCCGGCGGACGAGAAGTTCTTGAATGAGACGATTGGGAAGTTCATGGCGGGAAAGTAGGGTCGCGCAGCGCCGATTTCTTATCGCGATACGCCATGCACTATCGTGCTATTCATAAGGCGAGCTTCATCACCGCATAATGATCAGGCCACTGGGGATCGGTTTCGGAACGCTCCAATGAACAAGGCCTGGTTCTACTCCGTAGCGCTTTTGATCTATTTTTGTTTGCCACCGCCGATTGAGGCGGAAACCGAACCCTCGCCTTGCAGCCTTCAGAGCCAACACTCAGCCGGAAAACCGCCAATAATAGTGAAGAGGCACGGCGGGTATGTGTCCGCCCCGCCCGACGTAAACTTGCGACTAACACTGACGGATGGTAAATCTCTTTACCATGAAGGCGAGATCATCCCGCTAACCCTTGCCTTCACGACGATAGCCGCAAAGAAATATAGCGCCCAGACACGCACTTACGACCGGAGCGGGCGCTTGGACTTGGAGACCTTTTGTGTCACTCCTGACGCTCGTGATCCGCTGGAGGATTATTACGGGTCAGGTGTCTTCGGGTGGTTCGTCAGCGGCGGACTCTCTTCCCCCGACCACGTCCTCAGCCGTGAACGGTACGCAGTCAATGAGGAATTAAACGAATGGAAATGGCTGACGCCTGGCAGCTACACGCTACGGGTTGCAAGTGACCGAGTTGCCCTTACTCGAGACGAAGCCACGGGACTCGACGGTCCTGTTCTGGTTCTATCCAACACTGTGAGGTTCCAGGTAGTTTCCGCTACACCCCAATGGCAGGCTGAGGAGCTGTCACGGGCATTGTCTTTGCTGGACGCGAAACAGGACAAACTCAACGAAGCCGAGTTCGGGCGAATCCAACATGCTGCGCGAATTTTACGATTCCTCGGTTCGGAGGACGCAACTCGCGAACTTGCCCGACGTTTTTGGTCGCACGATCAGCCTCCCGGTCCCGAACACGCGCCAGGAGTGGGCTACCCGACATCGGAGTGGTATCAAGACTTGCTTAGTCGCAATTCCTGGCCATTCAGGGCTGGCTTGATCGGATCGCCTTGCCGCGAGGTGGCCATCCGAGAGCTGAACGCGGCAATTGTAGATGGTCGCCACCCCGCAACACGCGCCATGGTCGAAACGCTTGCATTGCTCGAAATCCAGTCAGAGCCCGAATACAAGCTCCCGGCTCACGCCAGTATTACAAGCAAAGACTGGGCAGAACAGGGCAGGGCGAAGGTGGCGGCATACAACAAAATCGTGAATGTTCTCTGGGAGCGAGCTCGTTCGACGCAAAAGGCGAACCATTGACCCGGGAGATCAGCCGAGCGCATAATAACGATTGACATTATTAACGGCAACCGTTATTATGGACAGGCTGTGATTCGCACTTTCGCCGATCGCGCAACTGAGCAGATTTGGCGGACCGGCAAGACCAGAGGATCGCCTCCAGCGGAGGTCACAAAACGAAAACTGGCCATGCTGGATGCGGCTGCCGAATTGCACGATCTAAGTTATCCGCCCGGCAATCGGCTGGAAAAACTTCGGGGCGACCGGCAGAGACAGTACAGCATTCGCATTAACGACCAGTATCGAATCTGCTTCGTATGGCAGGATCACGATGCATATGAAGTCGAGATAACCGACTATCACTAGGCAAGGGGGAGGAATGACAATCAACAGGCGCGGCACACCGAACTGGAGCGTCCATCCCGGGGAGGTTCTGCGAGAGGAATTCCTGAAGCCGATGAAACTGTCGGCCTACGAAGTGGCAAAGCGTCTGCACGTCCCTGCCCCGCGCATCAACGATATTGTTCTGGAGAAACGCGGGATCACCGCCGATACGGCAGTCCGCCTGTCGCGCCTTTTCCGGACAACCGAGCAATTCTGGCTGAATCTACAGGACGCTTACGAAGTCAGTCGAGTCAAGGCCGAACGGGGCAAAGAATTGGAGAGAATCGAACCGCTGAGCCTTGCGGCTGGCCGCTCATAGTCGAACCGGCATTTATCCCTGCTGCCCAACCCGATACTCGCTTTGCACCAGACCGCTCGGGTAGTGCCTCGTAGCCAGGTGCTGCAACTTCATATCGCGCAAAAGCGTGCCAAAGATCGGAATTCCCTGTCCAATAAGCACCGGAACACGCGTAATGATGAGGCGATCAACCAGGCCAGCACGCAGGAAGCCTTGGATCGTGACTCCACCGTCCAAGTAAACGTGCTGGATTCCTCGCTCGCAAAGCTTCGCCACAATCTCGGCGGGATCGCCCGACATCTGCTCCACCGTTCCACTTTTCACCTTCGAAAGGTCGAGCGCCCGGCTGCTCAGCACCACCACTCGTTTATCGCCGTAAGGCCACTCTGGAAACGCCAGCACGGTCTCGAACGTCTTGCGGCCGATGACCAGCGCATCCACGCTCGCAAAGAACTCCTCATAACCGTGAGGCTCACAATCCACGGGCAGGAAGTCGAGTTCACCATTGGGGCGCGCGATGAAGCCGTCGAGGCTGGTCCCGATAAACACCGACACCTTCATTGTCGACGCCCTCATCTAAGCTTCCCCTTCGCCCTAGGCCACCGCGCCACCACCACCGTCGAGATCCCGCCCCGCGGCCGGAAATCACCTTTGACCTCCGCCCACACCGGCTTGGCCCAGCGCACAACATCTTCCAACACACGGTTCACGATGTTCTCCTGAAAGATCCCTAAATTGCGGTACGACTGCAAGTATTCCTTCAGCGATTTCAGTTCCAAACAGCGCTTGTCCGGCATGTAGCGAATGGTCAATGTGCCGAAGTCAGGCAAACCGGTCTTCGGACACACCGAAGTAAACTCCGGATCATCGACCACGATTTCATAACGCGGAAACTGGTTCGGCCAAGTCTCGATTTCCGGGAAACTGGCATCGAGGCCGGCCTCGGCGTGTTGCCGGGTATAGCGCGGCAGCTTGGGCATAGGCCATTGTAACAACCCAGGGCAGCCGCAAAATCTCCGGTATTTATGGTTCCAAATGGGCTTTTCGGCATCTAACCGACAAGGTTCCTGCATACAATCTTATGGAGCACCCGGTGGTACAGTAGGTGTCAGCAGCCCATCCCATGTCATGGACCGGTAACAGTACCGGCTTTTGGAATCGCAACCGCTGGCTCCTGTGGACGGCGGGCATTGTCGTGGGTGTAGTGTTGCTGGCCTCGTTCATGTCCCGGGGCGAAGTGGTTCCGGTGCGCGCCGCTAGAGCGGAGCGCACCAACATTCGCAGCGTGGTTTCGACCAACGGCAAGGTAGAGCCGATTGAGAATTTCGAAGCGCATGCTCCCATCGGCACCACGGTGACGAAGTTAATGGTCCGCGAAGGCGACCACGTCAAGAAGGGCCAACTTCTGCTTCAACTGGACGACGCGGAAGCGCGCACCGCGGCTGCCCGGGCCATGGCGCAGATTCGTTCTGCCCAAGCCGATCTGAATGCGGTTGAAAATGGCGGCAATCGCGAAGAGGTGCTGACTCTGGGTTCCCATCTTTCCAAAGCCCGTACCGAGCGCGACACTGCGCAACGCAATCTGGACGCGCTACAGCGGCTTCAGAAGGAGGGCGCCGCCTCCGCCGGCGAGGTCCAGGCAGCCCAAGACCAATTCCAGCGCGCCGATGCCGATCTTACCCTGCTCGAGCAGAAACAGAAGGGCCGCTATTCCTCTTCAGAAGTCGCCCGGGTGGAAGCCCAGAAATCCGAGGCCCAGGCAGCGTACGACGCCTCTCAAGACGCCTTACGCCAGTTGAACGTTCGCGCCCCATTCAGCGGCATCGTATACTCGCTCCCGGTTGTGCAAGGGGCCTACGTCAATTCTGGCGATCTGGTATTACAGGAAGCTGATTTATCCAAGGTCCGCGTTCGCGCCTTTGTAGATGAGCCCGACGTAGGCCGGCTTGTAGGGGGTGACCCGATCGAGGTTACCTGGGACGCTTTGCCGGGACGCATATGGCACAGCGCCGTGGCTCTTACCCCGGCGGTTATCAAATTACATGGCACACGCAATGTCGGCGAGACCACTTGCGTGGTTGATAACCCTGATCTGAAACTTCTTCCCAACGTCAATGTCGGGGTCACGATTATCACGGCCGAGCATCGTGCGGTGTTGACGGTGCCGCGCGAAGCCGTACATCTGGAAGACACCCAGACTTACGTTTATCAAATCCAAAACGATGAGTTGCAGCGGCGGGATGTGCAAACTTCGATCTCGAACCTGACCCGGGTCGAGGTCACCAAGGGGCTTCCGGACAACGTGCTGGTGGCGCTGGCTCCCATGAATTCCAAGCCGCTACGCAATGGCCTGGCGGTGAGGGTGGTCCACTAGGTAGGGATCCCTGACCCCCGCTTGCGACTTGATGCCACGAACCCGCCGATTTAGAGTTCAAGTTCCAACTTCATCTTCTCGAGGTGAGCCTATGGGTGTTTCGTTGCGTCTTTGCATTCTGTCTTTCGCCGGCATTTGCGTTGTCCTGATCTCCACCCTGCTGGCAGCCGAATCGGTGCCCATGCAGCTGGCGGTGGAATTGGCCATCAGTCATAGCACCACCATGGCCATCTCAGGAGCGGAGGAGCAGCGGGCATTCGCCTCTTACACTGAACTGCGCGGCCACTATTTGCCATCATTGACGGTCGGTTCGGGATTGGGTGCGACCTGGGGATACCCCCTCAGCCTGGAAGGCTCGGCGCCCTCGATCGTCAATACAACGGCGCAGTCGGCGTTGATCAATCCGGCCTTGCAAGATTTTGTGCATGAAGCCAGAAGAGAGTGGCAGGCCACCGGAATTCACGGCAAAGACCAACGCGACCAGGTCATCATGGAGACCGTCCTCGATTACGTCGAGCTGAGTAAATGGGAAGCGCTGACCTCCCACTTGGCCGAGGACTACACCGCTGCTCTCAAGATGGAGGAAATCGTCAATCGACGGATTCAGGAGGGGGTGGACAGCCCGGTGGCACGCAACCAGGTCCGGCTGAACGCCGCCCGGGTTTACTTGCGTATTTCCCAGACGCAAGGAGCGATCGACGTCCTGAGGAGCCGCCTTTCCCATTTGACCGGGTTGCCGGCGGCGTCAATCGAAACCGTCCCAGACTCGATTCCATCTCTGCCGGAGGTCAAGCAGGATGACAACTTGGCGGCGAGTGCGGTGGAGGTCAGTCCGGTCATTCAGGTTGCGGCACTGCATTCCGAGGCGCTGGCTTTCCACGCTCGCGGAGAACATCGTTCCCTGTGGCCCACCGTCGATTTCGCCGCACAATACGCGCTGCTCGCCACCTTCAACCGGTACCAGGACTATTTCCAGCCGGGCAGTTTCCAGAAGCACAACGCCGCGGTGGGGGTGGTAATCCGCTTTCCTGTGTTTAGTACCTCGCAGCGAGCCCGCGCCCGTGCAGCGGATGCTGACGCGCTGCTTGCCCAGAAGCAGGCTGAGGACGCCAGGAACCAGGTTTCGGAGCGGACGTTGAAATTGCAGCGCTCAGTGCAACAACTGGCCGCCGCCCAAGACGTAGTTGATCTGGAGTATCAGATCGCCAAGTCGAATCTGGAGGCTACTCGGGTCCGCGTCGACGCCGGAAGCGCCACGCTGCGCGACGAGGGTGACGCCCGCTCCCAGGCCAGCGAACGCTATGCAGTGCTTCAGGATGCCAAGTTCCAGCTCGAACAGGCACGCATCACACTCCTGCGGTCAACCGGGGATTTGGCGGCGTGGGCAGGGGTTGGGAAGTAGTTTTGGGCGAATTTGCCCAAATGTACCCAGGAGAGCACCCCCGAGTGAGGAATCTGATTCAAAAATGTTAATATAAGTTACTCACAAATATGCCTTTAAAAACTCTGTTCCTGAATCCGCCCTCGTTTGAGAACTTCGACGGGGGAGCCAGTTCGCGCTGGCCCGCCACGCGCGAGATTGAATCGTATTGGTACCCGGTCTGGCTGGCGTATCCCGCTGGAATGCTGGAGGGAGCGCGCCTGCTGGACGCCCCGCCCCACCATGTTTCGGCTGAGGAGACCATCAACATCGCCCGCGACTACGAGTTCTTAGTGCTATTTACCAGCACACCCGGCTTTCCCGGGGACATCCGCCTGGTGACCAAGATCAAAGAGGCCAACCCTGACATCAGGATTGCGTTTGTAGGCCCGCACGTCACTGTGTTGCCGGAGAAATCCCTGCGCGACTGCCCAGCCATTGATTTTGTCTGCCGCAAGGAATTCGATCACACGGTGGTCGAATTCGCGCAAGGCAAGCCCCTTGAGGAGATCGCAGGGATTTCGTATCGCAAGAACGGCTCGGTGGTGCACACCCAGGACCGTCCAGAGATTCAGGACCTCGATTCCCTGCCCCACGTCACCGAGGTTTACAAGCGCGATCTCGATGTCACCCGTTACAACGTGCCGTTCCTGCTCTATCCGTTTGTGTCTCTCTACAGCACCCGCGGCTGCCCGGCGCAGTGTACGTTCTGCCTGTGGCCCCAGACGCTCAGCGGACACCCGTGGCGTAAACGGTCCAGCGACGACGTTGCCCGCGAGATGGCCAAGGCGAAAGAGCTGTGGCCGGATGTGAAGGAATTTTTCTTTGACGATGACACGTTCAACATTCAGAAGGCGCGAACCATCGAGCTATGTTCCAAGCTGAAACCGCTGGGTTTGACCTGGTCCTGCACCTCACGCGTGACCACGGATTACGAAACCCTCAAGGCGATGAAGGAAGCGGGCTGCCGGTTATTGATCGTCGGTTATGAATCCGGCGACCAGCAGATCCTGAAGAACATCAAGAAGGGCGCGACGGTTGAGCGGGCGCGGCAGTTCACCAAGGACTGCCACAAACTTGGGCTCGTCGTTCATGGTGATTTCATTCTCGGCCTTCCGGGGGAGACTCACCAAACGATTGAGAACACCATTCAGTTTGCTAAAGAATTGGACGTCGAAACCATCCAGGTCTCGGTCGCCCACGCCTACCCGGGAACGGAACTCTACGACTACGCGATGAAGAACGGCTTTATCGTGGCCGACACCAAGATGGTGGATGACGGCGGCCACCAGATGGCCCAAATCCAGTATCCCGGCCTGCCTGCCGATGACATCATGGAGGCTGTGCACCGCTTTTACGACGAGTATTACTTCCGCCCCAAGGCCGTGTTCCGCATCTTGCGGAAGGCTGTCTTCAACAACGTCGAACGGAAGCGATTGTACAAAGAAGCCAGGTCGTTCATGAAGCTTCGCGCCGCGCGTCACAAGTGGGTGCGGGAGAAGCGTGAGAAAGACGACTCGACCGCCGCCGTCCAGCCGGCCAAAGCCTAAGGAACAACCAGTGACGTTTCGCAAGTATCTGGTGTTGGCGGGAGTGGCCTTCTTTGCCGCCACCGGCGACGGTTTCATCGCCCGCGGCATGAAGCAAGTCGGCAACGTTTCCCTGCATCACCTGCCGGATATTCTGCTGGTCGTTCTGAATCCCGTCATCGCGGTGGGCGTGCTATTTCTGTTGATCTTCTTTGCCTGCTACATGACCGCGCTCTCCTGGGCTGACCTCACCTACGTCCTGCCTGCGACTTCGGTGAGCTATGTCGTACTTACCCTGATCGCCAAGTTTGCCCTGCACGAAAATGTCAGCATGACGCGCTGGCTGGGAATTTTGCTGATCTCGGCCGGAGTAGGATTCGTGACCCGGGGGCCGGCGTTAACGCCCCCGAAGCAAGACTCTCGCGATCTTGTGGGTGCCTCTGCTTCCGCAAGGATGGAGCCATGAAGGCGCTCTACGCCTGGGGCGCCATTGCTGTGATCGTCCTGACTTCGACCGCCGGTGACGTTCTTCTCTCCCGCGGCATGAAGCAGGTCGGCGACGTGGGAGCGCTTCGGCGCCGGGTTGGCCTGCTGGCAGTACTGGCTCGGGTCCTGAAGAATCCTAACTTCCTGCTGGGCGTGCTATGCATGGCGACGGCGTTCTACAGCCTGCTGTTCGGCCTGTCCTGGGGAGACCTCAGTTTGGTCGTCCCAGCTTCGACTTCGCTGACCTTTATCACGAACGCAGTCGCGGCCAGGATTTTTCTTCATGAGCGGGTTGACCGGCGGCGCTGGTTGGCGGCATTGTTGGTTGCGTGCGGCGTGGTGCTGATCGCCGTCTAGTGACGTTAACCTAGCAACCGCATGAACCCGCCGGCGGGCAAGTCCGGCCGCACAAACGCCGCACCTGTTGCTCCCGAAGCTCTGGCGACGCACTCCGCCGCCCGGTAGCCGCTGCGCACTGCGCCTTCCATGGTTGCCGGCCAGCCGGTGGCCGTCCAGTCCCCCGCCAGAAAAACTCTTGGCCATACCGTCTCGTTCGCTGGACGGTAGCGATCCACGCCCGGGAGCGGCGAGTAAGTCGCATGTACTTCCTTGATCACGCTTGACTTCACCAGATTGGCGTCGCGAGCACCAGGAAAGAACTCGCGTAGTTCGTTGATTGCGAGATCAATAATCTCCTGCCGTGATTTCTCAACCAGGCTCTTGGAAGAACTGACGACCAGCTCCACATAACTTCCGCCCGATTCTGCCACAGTCTTCGTTCCCTCCAGCAACCTCGATTTATGAAACATCCACTGGATCGTTCGATCGAGCAACACCGCGTGATCCAGATCCGTAATCTGCCGGTCGAACCAAAGATGGATGCCGGTGATGGGCGAGGAGTCAAACTGCGCCAGCTTTTCGCGCAAGGGCGCAGCGGAGGCGGTTTGCGGCAATAGCCGCGGCAGAACATCAAACGATGCCGCGAGCACAACGAAGTCGAAGCTCATCTCCTCATTCGCGACCGACAACGTCACGCCCTCCGGCTCAGCGCGAAAGCCATCCACACCGCTACGGAGGAGCACCTCGCCACCGCGCGCAGTCATGTACGCCTCGGCGGTGCCGTAGAGTTCGGTCAGGGGAACGGTCGGGACTCCCATGCGGCCGGCGGCGGCCGATTTCAGAAATGACTCGCGGATTACCTGAGCGGCATACGACACAGACATTCGATCAAGGTCTTCGTTCAGAGCGCTGATCAGGATGGTCTTCCAAAACCGCTCGATGGCTCTTTCCGTCTGGCCGCGGCGCCGCAACCAGGCCAGGAAGGTCTCGCCGTTGTCGACAGGCGATTTCCGGGCCAGAATGGCCATTGCGGTTGCGATGGCCAACTTGTCCTTCAGACCCAAACACGCGGCCCGAAGAAATGCCGGGCCGGTGTGCAGTGGCGCCGGCAACCAGGAAGTGCCAATGACCGAAGCCCGTCCACCCGGCTCCAGAAACGTCAAAGCATCGTACCAGCGGATCTTGTGTTCCACTCCAAGGCGGCCATAAAAGTCGATGAGATTGGTGCAACAGCCGAGCAGGACGTGCTGACAGTTGTCGACAACTTCTCCGGTGCCAGGATGCTGGTAGGAAGACGCCCGCCCACCTAGAAAGGGACGGCGCTCAAAGAGCGTCACTTGAAAACCGCCCTCGGCGAGGGCGCAGCCGGCGGCCAACCCAGCCAGACCGCCGCCAACAATCGCGACCTCGGCTTTCCGCGGTGCGGGTGAAGTCATCACGCCATACGCTTCATGAAGCCCCGACCAAGAACGGCGAGTTTCTCTCTGACGGTGAGGGTGATTTTGCCGCTGAAGACGTCATACTGGGCCCGCGCGATCTTTTCCAGCAAACGGCGATAAATGGTAATCAAGACCCAAAGCGCGGGCTGGCTGTCTTCGTCAACCAGCGGAATCAGCTCATCGCCCGCGCGATAGTACTGGCGCGCCCGGTCGGCCTCCAGGGCCAGCAACGGGCGAAATCTCGCGGGATCGACTGCGGCGCCCAGTTCAGAGGGCAAAATGCCGAACTTGAGCAGGTCTTCTTCGGGAAGGTAAACACGTCCCATGGCCGCGTCTTCCTTCACGTCCCGGATGATGTTGGTCAACTGAAATGCCAATCCGCACTTCTCTGCCAGTGGCTCCGCCTTGGGATCGCGATAGCCGAAGATTCGAATGCACACCAGCCCAACCACCGAAGCCACCCGGTGGCAGTAGACCCGCAGGTCGTCGAAAGTTCTATAACGAATCGCCGCGGCCTCGGCGGTCTCGCACAGCAAGAGGTCCTCGCCCTCAACATCCATCTCCGTGCCAAACGCCAACTGGTCGAGCAGATCAACCGGAATGTTGTAACGCCGCTGCGCGTCCGTCAACGCGAGCAGTACGGGCTCGTCGGTGGCATGACCTGACAACGCACGATGGGCTGAGTCAAGCCAGGAGGCCAGCTTCTGGCGACGTTCCTGCGCAGGCAGCCCGGGATCGTCCGCAATATCGTCGCAGCGCCGCATAAAGGCATACACCGCGCACAACGCCTGCCGCTTGGGCCGGGGCAGCACGGTGAAGGCATAATAGAAATTCTTGGCAGACGAGCGCGTGATACTGCGGCAGACCGAGTAGGCGACCGCCAACTGGGACTCGGTAGCCACGAAAGGTGCGGGGGCAGGTTGCACGGCAGCGCTCATTCTAATTTGCCCCGCCGAATTTGCTCCATGCGGCACGGGCCACCAGCGCCAGCTTCCGGGATTTCGAGATCGCCGGCCTGCGGCCGAGCACGGCGTACCCCTGATGCTCAATGGCGCGAAGAATCTCCTGCCCGCCGCGGCTGAACAGGTCGATGTCGAGAGCCAGTGTGCGGTCCACCTTCCCGACGAGCGGCCAGCCACGCTGGAACCAGTCACGGGCGCGTGCGACCTCAAAGCGCATCAGGTCGCAGAACGCCGTCGTGTTTCTTTGCGCGGCAATATCGTCCTCGCAGACCCCGAAACGCTGCATGTCGTCCAGCGGCAAATAAATCCGGCCTTTCGCGAAGTCCAAACTCACGTCCTGCCAGAAGTTGGCCAGTTGCAGCGCAGTGCAGGTGAAATCGGAAAGCTGCTGACGCTCCGCGTCGCGATAGCCGCAAACGTACAGCACAAGGCGTCCCACCGGATTCGCCGAGTTGTGGCAGTAGCCGAGCAGGTCGTCGAAGCTCGGGTACCGGGTCACAGTCTGGTCCTGGCGAAACGCGGTCAGCAAATCTGCAAAAGTCTGTTTCGGAATATCAAACTTGCGCACGGTGTCAGCCAGGGCCACAAAGACTGGATGCCGGGGATTTCCTGAATAGCAGGCTTCCAGTTCGGCCTGCCATTGATTCAACAATTCCAGCGATGCCTCCGGGTCCCCGACTTCATCCCCCAAGTCGTCCGAGATCCGGCAATAGGAATAAACGTTGAAGAAATGCTGGCGCAAGGGTTGAGGGAGAAACCAACTCGCCACTGAGAAATTCTCGTAATGGCTGCGCGCCAGGCGGCGGCAGTATGCCTGCGCGACGGCTACCGTGGGAGCCTTCTCGGGAATGGCATACCCCGTCGGAAGCCTGCTCCAGCCCGCTATTGCGGCGGGAACAGCAGTCCGGGAGTCGTTGCTCGCGATGGATGCCATGGTCAGTCTCGTCCCCAGGCTGCTTCAGAAGCCAATCGGAAACCCGCCTTAGTGACCGGGGATAATGGCGGTCTTGATATCGCCGTTGCGGTTCAGCATGTGGCGAAGCACCTGCTGCAACCGGGAGAGCGGCGCCTCGCCGGTGATGTAGTCAGTGGAGCGAATCTTTTTCTCGGCAATCAGCGCGAATGCCTTGCGCACGGTTTCCGGGGTGTGATGGAACGTTGCCTTGAGTGTCACCTCGGAGTAGTGCAGCCGGTTGGTATCAAGCTGCACTTTGGTGCCGCTGGCGCATCCGCCAAAGAAGTTGACCGTGCCACCCTTGCGCACCATGTCGATCGCCCACTCCCACGCCTCGGGACGGCCAACTGCTTCAATCACCACATCGCCGCCCCGCTTTTCGGGCGACAACATTCGCACCGCTTCCACCGGGTCCTTGACCTTGGTGATTTGCACAACTTCCTGTGCGCCCCTTTGCTTGGCCGCGGCCACCTGAGAATCCCGTTTCACAACGGAAATGACCTTGCAGCCAACCGCATTTGCCACCTGTACGAACATCAGCCCAATGGGGCCGCCGCCGATGATGGCGACGGTATCTCCGATTTCGACACCGGTCTCGTGCAAACCGCGCAGCACACAGGCCAGCGGCTCGACCATAGCGGCGTCTTCAAAGGTCACGCCCGCCGGCATTGCCAGCATATTGGTTTCGACAATCCGGCGAGGAATCCGGATGTATTCGGCGTAAGCGCCGTTATTGAACAACAGGTCCTCGCAAAGATTCTCTTGATGGCGGGAGCAGTAGAAACACATCTGGCAGGGCGCCGAGTTCAACGCCACCACCCGCATCCCTTTGCGGAAGCTGCGCACTCCCGGGCCGACTTCTTCGATCACTCCCGCCAGTTCGTGCCCAAACAGAGCCGGCGGAACAATCATGCGGGCGTGATAGCCACGCTGATAGACCTTAAGATCGGTGCCGCAGGTCAGCGCGACTTCGACCTTGACCAGTACTTCGCCTTCTCCCAAACGAGGGATGGGAACTTTTTCAATCTTCACGTCCTCTTTACCGTAGAGGACTGCCGCCGTCATCTTGCCGTTCACTCTGTACGTCCTCCCCAGCCGCTGCCCGTTTGGATCACAACTTTCATTGAATCCGGTTGGGGGTGAGCGGCCAAGTTCAAGGCTTCCACACTGCGGGACAAAGGAAAGCGGTGACTGATCAAGCCTTCCAGGTCCATTTCACGACTCATCACGAATTGCACCGACTCATTCTGCAGCTCAACCGATGCGCTGTAGGAACCCAGCAAAGTCTTCTCATCCACGCAAATCGCAGCCGGGTCGATGGTGGCTTCACCACGCGTGGTCTGGGCGAACAACATCACTCGACCGCCTGGGCGCACTGCGTCCAGCGCAGTCCGCATCAAGGCATTCCCTCCGACTGCCAGAATGGCCACGTCGACGCCTCGGCCTGCGGTAAGTTCTCTCGCCGCCTGCACGGTATCGGCACGCGAAGCATCAATCATGTGCTGTAAACCGAGTGATGTTGCTATTGTAAGCCTCTCGCTATATAAATCGGAAGTAATTACCCTAGTTCCCTTCCGTTTGGCCAATACGCTCAATATGATACCGATCGGCCCCTGCCCAATCACCAAAACACTCTCACCCCGCGAAAGTTGCAGCCTATCAATGCCTTTCATGCAAGTGTTCACCGGTTCCACGAAGCAGGCCTGCTCAAAAGAGATGCCGTCGGGGATCGCAACCGTTCCCTCTCGAACAATCCAATCCATCACGCGGACGTACTCCGCGAACCCGCCGCCCGCCGGTTCAAAGCCAGCACTGCAACCGACCTTCTTGTAGGTCTCGCACTGCGCGAAGGTTTTATGCTGGCAGTAGAAACATTCGCGGCAGGGAATGTGATGGAAGACCACAACCCTGTCGCCGGGCTTGAACTTGGTCACGTCGTCGCCAACGGCAGCCACCATCCCCGACGTCTCATGACCGAAGATGCGAGGAGCCGAGTGCGATCCGGTCGCAATCTTCTTGAGATCAGTACCGCAAATGCCGCACGTATGCACACGCAGCAAAAGTTCCCCGGCGCCGATCTGGGGAACTGGAACCGTCTCGACGCGGACATCGCCGACGCCGCGATACACCGCCGCCTGCATAGTGGTGGGAATCGCCTTCGTTTCGTTCAAGGTTAGGAGTCCTGTTGCCATAGTCAGATATTCAATCTCATTGTGTACTTGCCGCCAATTGCTTGCAAAGCGACTGAGCCGCGTTGGTGCTGTTCCTCGCCAACTGCCAAACACCCGGCCAAAGCCAGGGACGCACAGTCACATGCGCCAGGAAACGGAAAGACTGAAACGTCCCATCGGGCGCCACAAAACGGTCAACCGGGGGCAGTTTCTGATCGCGCGAATCTGAGACTACTTTGCAGGCCGTAAACTGAATTCCATGCGCTTCCGCACAACGGGAGACCGCCGCCGCCTCCATGTCCACCACGTCAGCCCCGTATGCCAATGCCAAACTGGCTTTCTGTTCAGCGTCAGCTACAGCGCCAAAACTCACCAGCACGCCTTCGCCAGTGCCTGAATCGGTGCGGCTGCCGTCGCCGGCATCAATCACCAGGCGCGGAGTCAGTGCGTGGCCGGTCTGTAGCGTTGGATCAAGGCCTCCGGCGAAACCCGCTGAAATCACCAGTGTCGGCCGGTACAACGAAATTACCGCCTCCGTGGCACGACGGGCGGCCTGAGCCCCGATACCCCCGCAAACCAGCACCGCGTCCTTATGCTCGAAGAACTTGAACGCGCGACCTTCGTAGGTCTTGTGGTTCGTCGCCCAGTCCTTTACCAAAGGCCACACCTCGCGCTCAAACGCGGCGACAATGGCGACTTTGCACGATTCTGACAAGCGCACTCCCCTAAACGTACTGGTGGATACGAAACCACTCCACAGCCCGGCGGAGAGCGTCTTCCACCGGCGACGGGCTCCATCCCAGTTCACGCTCCGCCTTGGCGGAGGAAACAAACATTTTCTTGCGCCCCATACGCACAGCGTCGATCGTCGCACGCGGCTCGCGGCCCAAAATTCTCCCGGTGACAACCTCATCCACTACGCCCGTGGCCAGCGCCATCACGTAGGGAACTCTCACTTTGGGTGAAGGCAGGCCGGTAATCCCCGCCAGTTTGTCGAGAATCTGCTTCAGCGTCAGGTTCTCTCCTCCGAGGATGTAGCGCTCCCCGCTCCTTCCCTTCTCCAATGCTGTTAGATGCCCGCGGGCACACTCCCGGACATCCACCAGATTCAAGCCTGTGTCCACGTAGGCGGGAAATTTCTTCTTCAGGAAGTCCACAACAATGCGGCCTGTGGGGGTGGGGCGGATGTCCCGCTCACCCACCGGCGTGGTCGGATTCACCACCACCACGTCCATGCCACTGGCGCCGGCGCTCAAAGCCAGCTGTTCAGCCATAAACTTCGACCGTTTGTAGAGACCGATCATGCTCTCCAACTTGACTGGAGAATCCTCGTCCGCCAGGTGGCCGTTCGAACTAAATCCCATGGTCGCCACGCTCGAGGTGAGCACCACCCGCCGCACGCGGTTCTTGCGGGCAGCATCAAGAATGATTCGGGTGCCGTCCACATTGGCCCGGTACATCTCCTCGGGATCCCGCACCCAGAGCCGATAGTCAGCAGCGACGTGAAATATCGTGTCGCAGCCCGCCATGCCCCGTTCGATCGAAGGCGGGTCACGGAGATCGCCAATCACCCTCTCCGCCTTCAGCCCGTCGATGTTCCGGGTATCACTGCCGGTTCTCACCAGCAGCCGCAGATCAGCGCCCTGCTCGGCCAAAGCGCGGGCCACGTGACTGCCAACAAATCCGGTTGCGCCAGTGACAAAAGCTTTCATTTGAGCTGTCAGCCTTCAGCTCTCAGCATCAGCTCAAGCGTGTTTTGCTGAAGGCTGACAGCCGATAGCTGGCAGCTTCTACTCCAAATTCTCCGGCTGCAAGGAAATATCGCTCTCGCCGGCGGCCTTCTTCGACCAGTACTGGCGGACCCATGACTCCCAGCTGTTCCCGGCGGCCATATCACGTCCGGTAAAGGCGAGCGCCGCAATGTCCGCGTAGCGGACGGAAACCTTTCCACCACCGTTCTTCGGCAGCAGGCGCACTACGGAGTCTTCGAGCGTCTTGCCGGTGCGGCGGTCGAAAACGTAGCCTTCAATGCTCACGCCGTCCTTACGGGTGATCAGCACATCGCCGCGGTAGTCGAAGGCGTGTTCAAGCGCAGCGCGCAGTTCCTCCGGCGTCGCCAGCTCGGGAATGGAGCCTTGGAGATTCTCTCGCGCCGCGCCCGGCGCCACTTCCAGCACATCGGGATCGGCCATGACGGCATGTGGGGCCGCCGGCGTC
Source organism: Terriglobales bacterium (assembly GCA_050745985.1). GTDB lineage: Bacteria > Acidobacteriota > Terriglobia > Terriglobales > Acidobacteriaceae > JABCZH01. The sequence continues at coordinate 160,913 of JBOGLG010000011.1, forward strand.
CGGCCTGATTCGCGCCCGCTCACACCCGTGTCTCCTCCGCTGCAGGCGACTCGATTTGCACCAGCGGATTAAAGGCGTGTACCGGACGAACCGGTTCGTCGAGCAGACGTAAGGCCGACGGATCTTCGTACTTGCCGAACAGCGTGGCTTTCGCGGTATGCCACAAGCCCTGGATCGAGCCGAAGGTATCATTCACCGCCGAGGCTTCATAGCCGCTGTGCACCATGCAATTCGCGCACTTGGGGTTTCCCGACTCAGTACCGTATTTCTCCCACTCGGTGGTACTCAGCAGCTCAGCGAAGGTATCGGCGTAACCATCCTGCAACAGGTAGCAAGGCTTTTGCCAGCCAAACACGTTGAACGTCGGCATCCCCCACGGGGTGCAGGGGTAGTCGCGCTTACCCATAAGAAATTCGAGGAAGAGTGGCGACATATTGAAGCGCCAGCTCGATTTGCGGTTCGACAGGATTCCGCGGAACAGCCGGCGGGTACGCGCCCGCCCCAGGAAGTGGCTTTGGTCAGGCGCCTTCTCATACGAGTAACCCGGTGAAAGCATCATGCCTTCGACGCCGAGATCCATCATTTCATCAAAAAATGCGCGGACGCTCTTGGGATCGGCGCCGTCGAAAAGCGTCGTATTGGTTGTGACTCGGAAACCGCGGTCCAGCGCCTCCTTCATCCCCTCCCGCGCCTTTTCGTAACCGCCTTCAAGGCATACCGAAAAATCGTGGTGCTCGCGCTGGCCATCCATGTGGACGGAGAACGTCAGGTACTTGCTCGGCTTGAACAGATCGATTTTCTGCTTGAGCAGCAGCGCATTGGTACATAAGTAGATATATTTCTTGCGCGCCACCAGGCCTTCCACAATCTCGCCGATTTGGGGATGCAGCAACGGCTCTCCACCGGGGATAGAAACCGCCGGCGCCCCGCACTCATCCACCGCCCGGAAGCACTCCTCGGGCGTGAGCTGCATTTTCAGTACGTGCGCGGGATACTGGATCTTGCCGCAACCGGCGCACGCCAGATTGCAGCGGAACAGCGGCTCGAGCATCAGCACCAGGGGATACTGCTTACGCCCTTTTACCTTCTGCCGGATGACGTAAGTCGCCACCGTCCACATCTGTGAAATCGGCACTGCCATGTTAGGTTATGCCTCTGCTTTCTGTCCCGCCATCACCTTGCCATACGTCGTCAGCGCGATCAGCGGGAAATACTGCCGGTACATGTGGTACAGCAAATAGAACACGCGCGGAAACCCGGTTCCGGTGAACTGCGGTTCATCCCAGGAACCATCTTTCTTCTGCGTCCGCAGCAGATAAGCAATGCCGCGGGCCACGCTGTCACTGCGGGTATCATTGGCGGCCAGCAAGCCCATCACCGCCCACGCGGTTTGCGACGGCGTACTCGGCCCGACTCCCTTGGTGGAGGGGTCGTCATACGAGCCACAGGTCTCTCCCCATCCGCCATCGGAATTCTGGAACATTCGCAGCCACTCTGCCCCCTGCTGAACGTAAGGCTCGTGGTGGTCCACGCCCATGGCTTCGAGACCGCGCAGCACCTGCATGGTGCCGTAGATGTAATTCACACCCCAGCGGCCAAACCAGGAACCATCAGGCTCCTGCTCGGCTCGAATAAACTTCAGCGCCTTCTTCACCCGCGGATCATTTCGGTTGTATCCGTAGGTGGCCAGCATTTCCAGGATACGCCCGGTAATGTCCACCGTCGGCGGATCCAGCATGGCATTGTGATCGGCAAAGGGAATGTTCTGGAAAACCATCTTGTCGTTGTCTTTGTCGAACGATCCCCAGCCGCCGTTCTTGCATTGCATCGAGAAAATCCAATCGATCGCCCGCTGCACCGACTCACGCTGGTAACGCCCGTTGGGATGTTCCACGCGGCTGAGCGCCAGACAGACCATGGCGCTGTCGTCCACATCGGGATAGAACTCGTTGTTGAACTCGAAGTACCAGCCACCCGGCTGCCCCTTCGGGTTCTTCACTTTCCAATCGCCAACATTGCGGACCTGCTTCTGCAAAACCCAGTCGGCGCACTTCACCATGCGCGGATCGGTGGCCGGCACACCGGCCTCGCCCAAGGCAAACAGAGCATAGGCCGTGTCCCACACCGGCGGCTTGCAGGGCTGCATGCGGAACGTATCGCCTTCCTCGATGCCCAATTTTTCCAATTCATCCACCGCGCGGATCACCTGCGGGTCGTCCAGCGAGTAGCCGAGGCAACGCAGGGCAATAATGGCGTTCAGCATCGAGGGATAAATCGCGCCCAGGCCGTCGCTCATTTCGAAGCGTTCCAGCATCCATCTTTCGGCCTGCTTCAAAGCCAGCCACCGCAGCGGACGAATGTGCACCGCCTCGAACCAGTGCGTTATCCGGTCCAGAACCAAAAAGAAATTGCGCCACGAAACCAGTTCCTGGCTCCAGTGCAGCCGCATACGGGATTTGTCGCGGCCTCCGACAAATAATTCGTCGATACCCATCTCATCAGGAATTTTCTTCAGCGGCTTCTTGGCATAGCAGATTGAAAGTGGCACCAGGATGGCTCGCGACCATGACGAAATCTCGTAAATGTTGAACCAGAACCAATTGGGAAACAGCACGATCTCCGGAGGAATGGCCGGCACTGCGTCGTAATCGTACTGTCCCAGGAAGCACAAGTAGATTTTGGTGAAAGTGTTGGCCTCGGTCACCCCGCCCATTTCGAGGATCTTCTTGCGGGCGCGAGCCAGCGCGGGATGGTCGGGCTGGTAGCCCGATAACTTCAACCCAAAATATGCCTTCACCGAAGCGCTGATGTTTGAGGGAGCATCGGCGTAAATTCCCCAACCGCCGTCCTCATTCTGGTGCCGAAGAATCCAATTGCAACACTTCTGGAAACGCTCAGGATTTCCTGTCCCCAGCAGGGTTTGCAGCAGGATGTAATCCGATTCCAGCGTGGTGTCCGCTTCCAACTCCCCGCACCAATAACCCTCTTCGTGCTGCTGGGAAAATAGGGATTTGCGGGCGCCATCGACAGCAGCCGCCACCCGGCTGGCCAGATCATCGATCTTTCCGAAACGCAGTTGCGGCGCGGCCGAGGCCGGTAATGAGGAGGAGGTATCGTCCATGAAGGTTCCGTTACTCCGCAGTTGCCACCGCAGGGGCGCTGGCAATGGCCTCCACAATCTCAGGAGGCAAGCCGAAGCGCACGTTTTCGGGCATCACTTCCACTTCATTCACGTTGTTGAATCCCTTGGTTGCCAGAAACTTCACCACTTCTTCCACCAGACATTCCGGCGCCGAAGCCCCCGCAGTCAGAGCAATGGTCTTGACGCCTTCCAACCACTCCTGACGAATGTTCCGGAAACTATCTATAAGGTGCGAACTCGTGCCCAGGTTGCGCGCTACTTCGACCAACCGGTTGGAATTCGAACTGTTGTCGGAGCCGACCACCAGAAGCAGGTCGGCATCGGATGCTACCTGTTTCACCGCGACCTGACGATTTTCCGTGGCATAGCAGATGTCCTGCGCGTGCGGCCCCTGAATATTGGGAAACTTGCGGCGCAACGCAGCAATAATGTCCTTGGTCTCGTCCAAACTCAGCGTGGTTTGGGTGAGATACGCCACTCGATCGGGATCGGGCAGAGTCAGCGATTCAACTTGCTCCGGCGACCCTACGACTTGCGTCACCAGAGGAGCCTCGCCCAGGGTGCCGATCACTTCGTCGTGATCGCGATGGCCGATGAGGATGAGAGAATACCCCTCCTTCGCGAACTTCACCGCCTCCACGTGGACTTTGGTCACTAGCGGGCAGGTAGCGTCGATGACCCGCAGCCCGCGCGTCTCGCTCGCCTCGCGCACTTCGGGCGAAACCCCGTGGGCGCTGTAAATCACCCGCTCACCATTGGGCACTTCGTCCACGCTGTCCACAAAAATGGCGCCCTTAGCCTGTAGCTCTTCGACCACAAACCTGTTGTGAACGATCTCCTTGCGCACGTAAATCGGCGGCCCGAAGGCCTCCAGGGCAATGCGGACGATATCAATGGCTCGAACCACCCCGGCGCAGAACCCCCGGGGCTTCAATAAAAGCAACGTCTTGCTGTCCTGATCAGGCACGATAATCTTCCTATTAAGGGTACACTTCCCCACTATGTTTGTATTGCTAAAGCTTACCCGAAAGAACCACATTGGTCAACGTAAGCGACTGACAGGTAGAGGATTAGCAGCGAGTGGGAGAGTTCTGACAGCGAATGGGGAAGGCTACCAGATCCGCGGACGCCGTAGCGATCAAGTACCCTGTCCGCGCTCAGTGTAGGCACAGCCAGTTCATGGGCTTGCGCGGCCAAGAGGCGGTCAAAAGATCGCCATGGCGCAGCGGCGACAGCCTGCGAGATACTAATTGGGAGTTCGGTCAGTTTCCCTTATGCGATCTGCCTTTCCATCTGAGTCACGATTCCAAGATCCCTGGTCTTTCCAGATTCGCCTTACTCGCCAGTTCCCAGGCGGTGGCAGCGGAGCAACTTCGCTGAATCCTCCTACCACCATCGGAAATAGTCATAGTTAAATATTGCGGGCCTCGATCTGCGTGATGCCTGCTTCCGGCGAGGACGTCAAAGGCTTTAACCACTGAGGGCACAGAGGATCACAGGAAATCGATCCGTTTGAGTCACCACACTAGCTACCCATTTGCTTTAAGCATCTGCTCTGCATGCTTCCGCGAGGTATCCGTCAACTTGGCGCCGCTCAGCATGCGCGCCACCTCCTCAGTGCGTTCATCTCCGGTGATGAGCCGAACCGTGGTTTTCGTCCGCTCGCCGGATACACGCTTTTCGATCACGTAATGGTGATCCGCGAAAGTGGCGATCTGCGGCAGGTGAGTCACGCAGAGAACTTGATTCGCCTTCGACAACCGCTTCAGCTTCTTGCCCACAGCTTCGGCCGCGCGTCCGCCGATGCCAGTGTCGATTTCATCGAACACCAGCGTCCGCTGCGCGGCGGCCGCGGACGCCCGCGCCCCGCCGTGCTTTCCTGCTCCCGTTTCCACACTGGCCTTCAGCGCCAGCATGACCCGCGACAGCTCACCGCCAGAGGCAATCTGCTCCAGCGGCCGCATCGGTTCCCCGGGATTCGTCGTAATCAGATACACAACCCGGTCGAAACCCGACGCTGTCCAATTCCCTTCCTCGTCGTTTCCGCCAACTTCGACGCGAAAACTTGATTTCATCGCCAAATCGTTGATCTCTGCTTCCACAAGTCTCTCCAGCTTGCGGGCCGCATCGCAGCGTCTCCTTGAGGTCGCTCGCGCCGCCGCCAGGTATTCCTGCGAAGCCTGCTCCAGATCGTGTCGCAGCCGGCCCAGGATTTCGTCTTTGTTCTCCATCTCGGAAAGCTTGCGGGTAACTTCTTCGCCATTCCGGATCACGTCTTCGAGCGCGGGACCATACTTGCGCTTCAGGCGATCCAGCAACGCAAGCCGGTCTTCGATCTCCGCCAGGCGCTCTGGCGATGCCTGAATGCCGCCGGCATAGTCCCGCAGGGTGGCCCCCACGTCTTCCACGCTGATACGGGCGGTTTCGATCGCCGCCAGCGCTTCGAGGAACTTCGGCTCATAGCGGGACAGTTCTTCGATGTGCTTCTGCGCCGTGCGCAGAGAAGAAGAAGTGGAAGCCGGGCCCTCATAAAGCAGATCGAAGGCATTTATGGCCGCGCTGTAAATCTTTTCTGCATTGGCCAGCACCCGCTTCTCACACTCCAGCCGTTCATCCTCGCGGGGTTGCAACTTGGATTCCTCAATCTCACGCTTCTGAAACGTCCAGAGATCAAGCAGCCGCAGCCGGTCTTGTTCGTCACGCTGAAGTTCCTCAATTCGCCCGGCGATTCCTTTCCAGCGCGCAAATGCTTCCGCCGCCGGCCCCGGCTGAGTTCCGGCATAAGCGTCCAGCAGTTCCAGCCGCGCCGCTGCGTCGAAAGAAACCAGAGATTCGTTCTGGGCGTGGATGGTCGCCAGACACGGCGCCACTTGCCGCAGGACGCCCACGGTTGCTGGCTGATTATTGACGAAGACACGGCCTTTCCCGCCGGCCGCAATTTCCCGCCGTACAATGACTCGACCATCCTCGGCGTCGATCCCGTTGGTTTCCAAAATACGCGCGACCGTCCGCTCGGTTGCACCGTCAATTTCAAACACCGCCGAGATCACCGCCCGTTCGGCCCCGGCGCGAATTACCTCGCTGGAGGCCTTGTCTCCCAGAAGCAGCGCCAGTGCGTCAATTAAGATGGATTTGCCGGCTCCGGTCTCGCCGGTCAATAGATTCAGGCCGGGGGCGAACTGCACCGCGACGTTGTCAATGACCGCGTAATTCTCCAGCCGCAGTTCGGCGAGCATGGTGATCCTGGGAGTTCAGAAGTTGAGCGCAGCATAGCATGAAAGGCCGTCGCCCAGCGCTTCTCTCAGCGCACTCGATGGCCGTTTTCCGCGGTCTCAGCGTTTCAAGATTTGAACGGGCCCAATCTAACATCTTGAATCGCAGAGGTCGCAGAGAACGGCCGCCGAGTACGCTGAGAAACCCGGCGGGGCTGCGTTCACGGGTTTCTGGATCAGAATTCGGTCTTGGACCAAAACCCCGTTTATTCATGCGATACGCCCTGGGAGAAGGCAACGGACAACGAGAAATGATCGTCTATAATTGAGTTCAGCAACTCCAAAAAACAATGCATTTCTTTCCAGTGTTAGCCGTACTGATCGGCGGGCAGATTGTTGACCTCGTCGGCGAAACCGGCCCCGTCGCCAAGGTAGTTCTTCTTCTGCTGCTGCTGTTCAGCGTGATTTCCTGGGCCATTATTCTTTCTAAATGGAGCCTGCTGCGCAAGGCGCGAGTGCAGAGCGGACGCTTTATCCGCGCTTTTCGCAAAGCCCAGCGCCTGCAAGACATCGCCACCGTGGCAGAACAATTCAAGCCCAGCCCGCTGGTAGGGGTGTTTGCCGGGGGGTTTGAAGAATACCGGCGCCAGGGAGGCAACTCCAGCGGCGTCGTGAGGAATCCCATCGCTGTGCAGCGCGCCATGCAAATTGCTGCGTCCGAAGAACTTACTCGCTTCGAGCGTAATCTGCCCTGGCTTGCCATCACTGGTGCGGTGACGCCCTTCGTGGGTTTGTTCGGAACGGTCTGGGGAATTATCGACGCCTTCCACGGTTTGGGCACGGCAGGCGCCGCAACCTTGCGCGCCGTGGCCCCGGGAATTTCGGAGGCCCTGATCACCACGGCCGCCGGCCTGGCTGCTGCCATTCCCGCGGTAATTGCCTATAACTTGATCGGCAGCTCGATCCGCGAATTTGCCGCGCGGGGAGATGACTTCTCACTCGAAATGCTGAACGCGGTCGAACGCCAGACCCAGCCTGTCGAGGTCCGCCGGTAATGGCTTTCACCGCCTCCAACGGACGCACCCAAACTTCCCTTTCTGACATCAACATTACGCCCCTGGTGGACGTGGTTCTGGTACTGCTGATTATCTTCATGGTCACTGCACCGATCTTGCAGTCTGGAATCGAGGTCAACGTTCCCAAGACGCGCACGGTGAAAGAAATCACCGAGGAGCGGCTGGTCATCAGCATCGACAAACAGCAACGGGTTTTTCTCGGCAACAGCCCGATCAACATCAATCAGATTGCGCCGGAGTTGCGTGCCAAGATTCGCGACCCGCAACATCAGTCGATTTTTATCCGCGCCGATGAAGATGTACCCTTTGGCGCCTTTGCCACGGTGATGGACGCAGTCAAACAATCTGGCATTACCAATGTCAGCATCGTGACTCAGCCCCTGGCATCCCATGGCAAGCGCTGAGATTTTTTTCGAGCATGACCGCTGGGGCCACAATCTGGCCTGGTCGGTCGCCCTGCACGTAGTGGTGGCAAGCTGCATCGCGCTATACGCCGCAGTCGCGAGCGGCGGCCGGCGGGAAACATGGGGACTTGGCGGCACCGGAGACGCTATGGGAGTAACACTGGTCAGCACGGTTCCTCTTCCTGCGAATCCCGTGCAGACACAAAACGTTTTGGCCAATGAATCGAAGGGAGTCAGCCAGTCTTTGGCAAAAACCGAAGAGAAAGAACCGGACGCCATCCCCATTCCGGATAAAGAAACAAAGCAGAAACCAAAAACCAGCTCGACCCTCCGCAAGCCGCCTCCGGAGCCGGTGGCGGAAGCCAGCAACGTGGTTCCCTTTGGAGAAGGCGGCCCGGTTAGCGGCCCCTATGGAATTTTCAGCGCGGGCGGGGCCAAGGGCGGATTTGGTTTCACCGGCGGAGGCGGCGATTTCGGCACCCGTTTTGCCTGGTACGTCCGCGTGGTCCAGCAAAAGGTTTCGGAGAACTGGTTGAAGTACGAGGTGGACCCAAATATCGCCGAGGCTCGCCGCGTCTACCTTACGTTTGAGATCTCGCGCGATGGCCGGCCCAGCAACGTGACGGTTGAGCAATCCAGCGGCGTACCGTCGCTCGATCAATCGGCGGTTCGGGCCTTGCAGCGCATCGATACGTTTGGCCCCTTGCCGTCGGATTACCCTGGCGACAAGGTGTCGGTGGAGTTCTGGTTCGATTACAAGAGATAGCGGTTGACTCTTACTATTGGCTTTTGCTTTCGCAGATGGAAATTATGCAATCAGGAAAATCAAATACGACGCATTCAGCATTCGTCCTTTTAGCAGTCTTGCTCTCCCTGGTACTTCCGGCTGGGGCACAGGATTGGATTCGAACTGGCACCGGCTTGGGCATGGAAAAAGTGCGGCTGGCGGTGCCTGATTTCGCGGCTTCCACAAAGGATCCCCAGAACACCGATCTTCTGAAAGTGTTCAATGAAACTCTGTGGAATGACCTCGACAGTGCGGGCATCTTCGACATGGTGTCCAAGAGTTTCTACCCGGTGGCGGTCCCGGGGAATCCGGCGGAGGTGCGTTTTGAGGATTGGAGTACCCAGCCTCCCAACGCCTCCATGCTCGCCTTTGGAAACCTCGGGGCTTCTGGTAACAACCTGACGGTGCAAGGCTGGCTCTATGACGTCAAGAACATCACCTCGCCGCAGGTCCTGGGCAAACAATACACTGACGCTGCCACCACCGAAGCTGCCCGCCGCATAGCCCATAAGTTTGCCGACGAAATCATATTTCGCCTGGGCGGCGGAATCGCCGGCATTGCCGAGAGTCAGATTTTTTTCGTGAGCAGCCGCAGTGGGCATAAGGAAATCTGGGGGATGGACTACGACGGCGTGAATCAGCATCAGATTACACACCTGGGCACCATTTCACTGTCGCCACGCATCTCCCCTGACGGCTCCCGGCTTGCGTTCAGCTCGCTCGCCAAATCAGGATGGGAGATCAAGATGTACTCCATGGACCTGAACCGGCTGCTCTCCTTCCCCAGGTTCGGCGGCACCAATCTTTCGCCGGCCTGGTCTCCGGATGGGACCAGATTATGTTTCTCCTCTTCCCGCAGCGGTGATCCTGAGATTTACACCGTTGATCAAGCCGGGGGAAATCTAAAGCGTTTGACGGTGTCCAAGATGCCCGATGTCTCGCCGGTGTGGAACCGCAAGACGGGTGCGCAGATTGCCTGGGTCAGCGGCCGCACCGACTTGCCGCAGATCTACACCATGGAAAGCGATGGAACCAACGTCCAGAAAATGACGGACCAGGGATACGCCGTGTCTCCCGCCTGGTCACCCAATGGTCAGTTTCTGGTCTTTTCCTGGATTCGCCACTACGGCCCGGGCGCTCCGGGAGCCGAGGACATCTACATCATGGACATCGCCAGCAAACAGTGGGTGCAGTTGACCCATGACGGCGGCCGCAACGATTTTCCATCCTGGTCGCCGGATGGAAGGCATATCGTTTTTCAATCCAGCCGCTCCGGCGGCGAGCAGATATGGACAATGCTTGCCGATGGGAGTAACCAAAAACAGTTAACAACCACGGGAAGCAATACGCAACCAAATTGGAGTTGGAAGTAGTAGATTGGTAGCATAGGATTTATTCTCTATAACGCTGTTTTTGTCAGGGGGCACAGGGGAGGCGGCATAGCCCGCCGGCTTGGACTCAACGCGCGCCACTACGCGCGACATCGCAGGGAGGAAAAGTGAAGCAGCAACGATTGAAGTGGATCACGCTCACATTCGCGCTGGGTGCCGTTCTGTTCCTCGGCGCGTGCCACAAGAAAACGCCACCACCACCGCCACCGCCACCACCGCCACCGGCAGCGCCGACGGCTTCGTTGTCCGCCAATCCTAATACGGTCGAAAAGGGGCAGTCCACGACGCTCTCCTGGGAAACCAGCAATGCCACCGACGTGAGCATTGATGGTATTGGCGCCGTGCAACCCAGCGGCTCTCAGCAAGTTACTCCGGCCGATTCCACTACCTACACCTTAACGGCAAAAGGCGCCGGCGGCACACAGACCGCTACTGCCAGGGTCACCGTGACCCAGCCCCCACCGCCGCCACCACCACCGCCTTCCGCAACCGAAGAAGAGCTGTTCTCGCAGAACGTGAAGGACATCTACTTCGACTACGATAAGGCGGACATTCGAGCCGACCAGCAGAGCGCCATCCAGGGAGACATCGACTTCCTGAAGCAGCATCCCGATATCCATTTCACCGTGGAGGGACACTGCGACGAGCGTGGGTCGACTGAGTACAACCTGGGCCTGGGCGACAATCGCGCCAATTCTGTAAAGAATGCCTTGATCCAGGGTGGTGTCAGCTCCGGCAACGTCAAGACGATCAGCTACGGCAAGGAAAAGCCATTCTGCACCGAGCACACCGAAGAGTGCTGGCAGCAGAACCGCCGTGGGCACTTCGTCTATCAGAAGTAACTCAACTGCATGCGGGGCAGGAAACTGCCCCGCTCAACTTCCCTGGCCACGCTGCAATGACAGCGGAACCGCGTAAGACAACTGTGTCCGGAACGCGCTATCCTGCACAATAGAATCCTGGCGGTCCGGATTTACAGGCCGCCTATCTTTGACTCGGCGGGCAATGGAACCGACTATGAAAATACGGCAATTTTCCGTTCTTCTTGTTCTCCTGATGATACTCGGGCTGGGCGTCCTGCCGGTGCGCGGCGCCAGCAAGGAAATGATTCAACTTCAAACCCAGGTGCAGGCGCTTCAGGACCAGATGACGCAAATGCAGCAGTCCTTCAACGAGCGCATGGGCGTGATGAAGAGCCTGATGGACCAAAATACCGACAGCATGAACAAAGTCACCGCCGCCATCACCGCTCTTCAGGGCAGCCTGGAGAAATTACAGGCCGATGGCAACGCCAGGACCGAGCAGATCTCCGGCCAAATCCAGTCGCTGAATGACTCGGTGGACGAACTCAAGGCCCGGCTGGCCAAAATTGGCAAGCAGCTTGACGACATCCAGGCTGCCCAGCAAAACCAGGCCGCCACCCAAGCCGCGCAGCAGGCTCAACAGCAGGCGCTGGCACAGGCCCCTCCGCCGGATGTCCTCTACAACAACGCCTTGCGCGACTATAACGCGGGAAAGAACGATCTGTCGTCGCAGGAGTTTTCTGACTACATCAAGTTCTATCCTTCGACCGATCTGGCCGGCAATGCCTACTTCTACCTGGCGGAGATCAATTACAAGCAGGGGAACTTCCAGAGCGCGGTCAAGAACTATGACCAGGTGTTGCAGAATTTTCCCACCGGAAACAAAGCGGCGGCATCCGCTTTGAAAAAAGGGTTTTCATTGATCGAACTTGGACAAAATGAAGACGGCATCGCCATCCTGAAACACGTCGTGCAGCGTTATCCGCACTCAAATGAGGCCCTGCAGGCGCGCGAAAAGCTGCGCAAGCTGGCATTTCCGGCCAAACAAGGGGCGCGCCAGTAGCGCCTTAAGCTGGGCCTAAAGCCTGGCTTTGCTCCTGTGATCGCATGCCGGAACCCGGCCGCCTCATAGGTCACGCCGTCCCAACGCTTTTTCTGGCAACTCAAGGTTTCTCATGCAATAGCTGATCTCTGTGGTCATTTCCCTCACTCGCATGCCTTCCTGCACCGTCAGTTTGCAGGCCAGCACAGCACGCTCTGGAGTGCCTTCTCCTAAATCGAATGTGACCCGGCAATACTGGCAGTCTTCGTTCCAGCAGAATCGTCCGTATGAAACCTCGTCCGGCGCCAGATATTGCAGGCAGCGCAGCAGAGCATTATTCTCCGGGACGGCAAATTGTTTACCTCGAATCGCAATTTGGATCAACCGGGTAAATGGTCGAAAGAGGATGGACGGGGCAACCATGCTGGAAAGATTCTAGGCCAACTCTGAGCGGACCGGGAAAACCAAGGTGACCGTACGGAGTAACTAGGCGCCGGCCCGATGGTGATGGTGATGTTTGACGTGCCGCACCTTGTGATGGTGCACCGGATGATTGTTTCGCGATCTGGCCCACACAGCTTGCGGCAGGAACACCAATCCCAACAGCAGGGTGGCGAGCAATGGCCGAAACAGGCGTTTCATGGTGCACTCCTTCACTGGAGTCAATATAGGATTTTTCCTCGCCCGGTACAATGCTTAATCGGTTGCGCCAGGCAGATTTTGCGGTAGGCTGAGTACAGGAGCCTTCATGTATGACTCATATTCCGGATCAGGATCGTCTGAAAGGCGCACTGGAAACCGAAGAGAAAAACCAAGAAGGCAATACTTCGATGCAAGGCCAACTGGGTCATCGCGATCAGGACCCCATGCTGAAAGCTGCCGACTCTGATTTCCCGGAGCCGGGGGAGAACCCGGAACACAGCGGCGAACCTGAGGACCTCGAATCCCCAGTTGCGGACGACGTAGCCTAGAAACCGCCTACTGCAACCCCTGCATCACCTCGTCCAGCACTTCTTTGCCGGGACGAACCACCGACTCCGGCAGCGTGGCCAGGGACCGGTCGGTCACGTTCAGCATGTCAATAAAACTAGGGGCCTTCGGATTCACGTAGAAGATCCCGGTGAGCACTTCGCCCTTTTCGTGGGCCTCGTGCAGGCGGCTGATGGCCCGGATGCGGTTGGTGGCATCGTAGTCTTCTTCCAGCTTGCTCAGGCGAAGCCGCGAACCGTCGTGCATGGTGACCTCGACGGTCGTGCCGGGATCGTAGTCCACGTTGATTTCCTGGAAACCCGGAACAAAGTCGATGGCTTGCAACGGCTCCTCGTGGTCCTTCATGTATTTGTAGGATTTCGTCGAGCCTTCGTGATCATTGAAAGTAACGCACGGCGAAACCACATCGATCATCACCGTTCCCTTGTGGGCGATGGCGGCCTTCAACATGGCGTGGAGTTGCCTCTTGTCCCCGGAGAACGATCGGCCAACCAGGGTCGCGCCCAGAGTAATTGCCATAGCGCAGGTGTCGATGGGAGGAAGATCGTTGATGACTCCGGTCTTCAGCTTCGACCCCAAGTCGGCGGTGGCCGAAAACTGCCCCTTGGTAAGTCCGTAAACACCGTTGTCTTCAATGATGTAGATGATCGGCAGATTGCGGCGCATGAGGTGAACAAACTGGCCGATGCCGATGGACGCTGTGTCGCCGTCGCCGCTTACTCCCAGCGCAATCAACTTGTGATTCGCCAGGACGGCGCCGGTGGCGATCGACGGCATGCGGCCATGCACGGCATTGAAGCTGTGCGAACGGCTCATGAAGTAAGCGGGAGTCTTCGAGGAACAGCCGATGCCGCTGGGTTTAATCAGGCGCTCGGGCTGGACTCCCATTTCGTACATGGCGTCGATAATGCGCTCGGAGATCGCATTGTGGCCGCAACCCGCGCAAAGCGTGGTCTTGCCCCCGCGATAGTCGAGCACGGTCAGGCCGATGCGATTGGTTTTTGGGGCCGGTGCCGGCGTGGGCGTGCTGGTCGTGGTCGCCATGTTACTTCCCCTCCATGGTGGTAAGTTCGTCGGTAACCGAGCGGGCGTCGAGCGGCAGCCCGTGAATGTGAGCGATGCTGCGCAGCCGGGTGACGAGTTCCGGCTTGATATCGAGTTTGAGCAGGCTGAGCATCTGTGCGTCGCGGTTTTGTTCGACGACGTACACCCGGTCGTGATTTTCGATGAATTCGTGGACTTCGCGGGTGAAGGGATAGGCTTTCAGCCGCAAATAATCGGTTTCGAAATTGTATTCGTCGCGCATCTGGTCTCGAGCTTCGATGATTCCCCAGTGCGAGGTGCCGTAGGCGATGATGCCGATTTTCGATTTGCCGGTGTGAACCTCTGGACGGGGAACGAAAGAGCGCGCAGTTTCGAACTTCCGATTCAGGCGCTCCATGTTGCGCTCGAAATCGTCAGGACGTTCGCTGTATTGCGCTTTTTCGTTGTGGCCGCTGCCGCGGGCGAAATAGGCCGCGGCGGGATGTTCGGTGCCGGGCAGAGTGCGGTAGCCGATGGCGTCGCCGTCCACGTCTTTGTAACGATTGAACCCGCCCAGGCGGTCGAGGTCTTCTTTAGAAAGAACCTTGCCGCGCTGCAAAGGCGCGGTCGGATAGGTGAAAGGATCGGACATCCAGTTGTTCATGCCAAGATCGAGATCTGACATGACGAAGACCAGCGTCTGGAACTGTTCGGCGAGATTGAAAGCGTCTGCCGCCATGTCAAAACATTCAGCCACCGAGCACGGGATCAGCATGATGTGCTTGGTATCTCCGTGGGAAAGAAACGCGGTCGAGAGAATGTCGCCTTGCGAAGTGCGCGTGGGCAGCCCGGTGGACGGCCCAACCCGCTGAATATCCCAGATCACGCCCGGCACTTCGGCGTAATAAGAAAGACCGGCAAATTCTGACATCAGCGAAATGCCCGGCCCGGCCGTGGACGTCATGGAACGCGCTCCCGCCCAGCCCGCGCCCAGCACCATGCCGATGGCGGCAAGTTCGTCTTCCGCCTGCACAATGGCGAAAGTGGCTTTGCCGTCGGGGCCGACACGGTACTCCTTCATATATTCGATCAGGGTTTCGACCAGCGACGATGATGGCGTAATGGGGTACCAGGTCACGACGGTCACGCCGGCGAACATGCAGCCGAGAGCGGCAGCTGAGTTGCCGTCAATGATGATCTTGCCCGCGGTCTTGTCCATGCGCTCGATGACGTAGGGGCCAAGCTTGGTTAATGAGGTCGTGGCGTAATCGAAGCCGGCTTTGGCGGCGGCAAAGTTCAAATTGGCGGCTTTGGGCTTGGTTGAGAACTGCTTGCGCAGGGCCTTTTCCACTTCAGCCATGTCGATCGAAAGCAACTTCGCTACCACTCCCACGTAAATCATGTTCTTGACCAGCTTGCGCAGCTTGGCCTCGGGGCAGACCGGCGCTACCAGTTTGTCGAAGGGGACGGAATAATAAATCAAATCATTGCGAACTTGATTAAGGTTCAGTGGCTCGTCATAAAGCACCACAGCGCCGGGCGCGAGCGACCTGACGTCGTCCTGGGCGGTCTCGGCGTTCATGGCCACCAGGAAATCAATTTCCTTCTTGCGTGCAATGTATCCGTCTTTGTTGGCGCGAATGGTGAACCAGGTGGGCAATCCGGCAATGTTCGAAGGAAACATGTTCTTGCCGGAGACTGGAACCCCCATTTGAAAAATGCTGCGCAACAGCACCATGTTCGAGCTCTGTGAACCCGACCCATTCACCGTCGCGACCTGGATCGTCATGTCGTTGACGACGCGCTTCTGCCCCGCGTGCCCAGCGGCGCCGCGAGGAGTTACATCTGTGGTGGCCATTCCCTGTTCCTTCCTTTGGCTGGAGCGGGTTTCGGCCCGCTCGGTGCGATGAAGAGTGATGAGAGCAACCTTCTATTATACGGCAGGAGCGAGCTGTGGGAATAGAAGCAGACGCGGAACCAAAGTACGGAAGTACCTGATTGGGAACTACACCTCAACCTGGAAGAACTGCGCCATCTTACGGAATTTGTTGTAGCGGGCCGCGACCAACTCGGGAATCGGCATCTTCACCAGTTGCGCGAGATTGGCCTTCAATGACTCCGCCAGCAGGCCGGCCGCCGCGGCGTGGTCGGCGTGGGCTCCCCCTTCGGGCTCGGAAACAATCGAGTCCACGCAACCGAGTTCGCTCAAATCCTTGGCGGTGATGTGCAGTGCCTGGGCGGCGAGTTCTTTCTTGGTGGCGTCACGCCACATGATAGAGGCGCAGCCCTCGGGCGAAATGACCGAGTAGATCGAGTTCTCCATCATCAGCACGCGGTCGGCAATGGCAATGGCCAAAGCCCCGCCGCTGCCGCCCTCTCCGGTAATGGTAGTAATAATCGGAACCTGCAAGCGGGCCATCTCGCGGAGATTGCGAGCTATGGCTTCGGCCTGGCCACGCTCTTCGGCTCCGAGGCCGGGATAGGCTCCGGGCGTATCCACAAACGTGAACAACGGCCGACGGAATTTCTCTGCAATCTTCATCACTCGCAAGGCTTTTCTATACCCCTCAGGGTTCGGCATGCCGAAATTGCGATAGACCTTCTGTTTGGTGTCGCGCGCCTTTTGGTGGCCGATCACCATAACTTCCTGCCCTTGAAAGCGGGCCATGCCGGCCACGATGGCGGGATCATCGCCAAAGCCCCGGTCGCCGTGGATTTCACTGAAGTCGGTGAAGATCCGCTCGATGTAATCCAGGGAGTAAGGGCGTTGGGGATGTCGGGCCAATTCTGTCCTTTGCCAGGCGTCGTGATTCGCCGAGACCTCGATACGCAGAGCGTCAATGCGATCATTCAGCTGCTTGATCTGATTGCGAAGATCTTCATTACGAAGATCGTCGTTCTGTCCCGGCGCGGCTTTCAGCCGGGTCAGTTGCTGCTCGATTCTCTCCAGTTCCTGTCTCGCCTTGAGTTGTAAGTCCATCTTGCGGGCGTCACCGTTCCGGGCGGCCCAGCGCGACTCAACCATCGACAGCAAGAACTCCGTACCCGTTACCACCAGCCCGACGTTGACAACCCTGGAACCGCTGGTTACTTGCACGCCAAAAGCGCCGTGGGGAGAAGCTCTCATTCGCTGTCGATTCAGTCAATCACTCGGACCGCGCCGCGACCGCACAATTCCTCAACACGCGCCATAAAATTGCGGTCTGGTAGCACATTATAGCCTTCCGCTTCCATGACCACCATGAAATCGCCCTGGCGTTCCACATCAAACAACACTTTGGCGTCGCCTTTGGACTGGCAACAAAGCAGATGCAGATCATCGACCGTGGACGGGCTGGCCGTCTCCACCGGAATGCGGATGCGCAGGGAACGTGGAAGCGGCACCTTGGCGTCCTCGAGCGGCATGATCTCGTTGGCCGTAAGTTTGGGATTGGCGCCTTCCTCAATCCGCAGGCCTCCGCGCACCAGAACCGGCACTTCCAATTTCACTTTGTCTCCGAGCTTGCGGTAGGCTTCGGGAAAAACGATCATCTCGACTGAGCCTTCCATGTCTTCGAGCGTGCCCTGCGCGTAGAAGTCGCCTTTCTTGGATTTCAGCACCTTGAGGCCGGTAATGATGCCGGCAGTTGTGATGTTTTCGTCCTTGCCCGTAGAAGACTTCACCGCAGCGATGTCGCCGGTGCTCAGGGCGCGCAAGTTTTGCAACTTATCTCGATATTTTTCGAGCGGGTGACCGGTGATGAAGAATCCGAGAATTTCTTTTTCCGCGGCCAGGCGCGTGTGTTCGTCCCAGTCGGGAGTGTCTGGAAGTCTGTCAGTGGCCGGGGAGTCTTCCTGCTGAAACACTCCAAACAATCCGTGCTGCCCCGATTCGGCGTCGCGCTGGGTCTTGACGGCACGGTCGATGGCCTTATCCAGAACCGCCATCAGCTGGGCGCGGCGGCCCAGCGAATCCATGGCCCCGCTCTTCACCAGCGACTCGAGTACGCGCTTGTTGAGCAGTCGTAAATCCACTTTTTCGCAAAATTCATAGATCGAGGAGTATCGTCCTTTTTCTTTTCGTCCGGCGACGATGGACTCGATCGCGTTATGGCCCACATTCTTCACCGCCGCCAGACCAAAGCGGATCGCCGGCCCATGGGGCGTGAAGTTGGCGGTACTGACGTTGATGTCGGGCGGCTCGACGCCGATGCCCATTTCGCGGCATTCGTTGATGTACTTCACCACGTCATCGGTGCTGCCGGTCACCGAGGTCAGCATCGCCGCCATGAACTCCACCGGATAGTGGGTCTTCAAATAGGCCGTCTGATAAGCCAGCAACGCATACGCCGCCGAGTGTGCTTTCGGAAAACCATACTCCGCGAATTTTGCCAGCAGGTCGAAAATCTTTTCGATCTTCTTATGCGGATAACCCCGCTGGACTGCTCCCTCGACGAAGCGCTCGCGCTGTTGTGCCATCTCCTCCGGCTTCTTTTTGCCCATGGCGCGGCGCAGTACATCCGCTTCTCCCAACGAATACCCGGCCAAACGGTTGGCGATTTGCATCACCTGTTCCTGATAGACGATGACTCCCCATGTCTCTTCCAGCATCTCCTGCAATTCCGGCAATTCGTATTCGATCTTCTTGCGGCCATGTTTGCGGTCGATGAAGTAGTCGATCATGCCGCCCTGAATCGGACCAGGCCGATAAAGTGCATTGAGAGCGGTGAGGTCGCCGAGCGTGGAAGGCTGATAGCGGCGGAGCACATCGCGCATGCCGTGCGATTCAAACTGGAAGACTCCGGTGGTCAAGCCCTTATGGAAAACCTTCTCGTAGGTTTCCTGATCGGTTAGAGACAGGTCCTCCAAAACGAGCTTCTCGCCCCGGGTCTGCGCGATCAGCTTCACCGTATCGTCAAGAATGGTGAGCGTGGTGAGACCGAGGAAGTCCATCTTCAACAAGCCCATTTTTTCGATGGCGACCATGTCGAACGCAGTCACGATTTCATCGTTCTTGGTCCTGTGCAGAGGCACCAGTTCAGTCAGCGGACGCGGCGAAATCACGACGCCGGCGGCGTGCACCCCGGCGTTCCGCACCAGGCCTTCAAGTTTGCGGGCGGTATCCAGCAGCGCCCTCACCTGTGACTCGCTCTCATACGCCTGTTGCAGCGCGGGAGAATCTTTGATTGCCTGCTCCAGCTTGATGTTCAGCGTGGTGGGCACCATCTTGGCGATGCGGTCCACGTCGGCGTAGGGAATATCCATGGCCCTGCCCACGTCTTTGATCGCCGCCTTGGCCGCCATAGTGCCGAAGGTGATGATTTGGGCGACATTTTCGCGGCCATATTTCCGGGTCACATAATCGATGACTTGGCCGCGCCGGTTCATGCAGAAATCCATGTCAATGTCAGGCATGGAAATGCGTTCAGGATTCAGGAAGCGCTCGAACAGCAGTTCGTGATGCAACGGATCAAGGTCTGTAATCCCGAGCGCATAGGAAACCAGCGATCCCGCCGCCGAACCGCGGCCCGGGCCGACCGGAATGCTGTGTTCCCGCGCGTAGCGGACGAAATCCCACACGATCAGGAAATACCCTGAAAACTGCATTTGCTGGATGATGCTGAGCTCGCGGGCCAGGCGTTGTTCATAGTCTGCGTCGCCATGCTTGATGCGGCCTTGCTCCCGCAGATTTCGTATTACCTCAAGTCGCCGCGCGAACCCCTCTCGAGTTACATGTTCGAAATAGCTATCCAGGGTGTAGCCCGCGGGCACATCAAAATGCGGAAACGGGTTGCTGACCTTTTCCAGGCGCAAATTGCAGCGTTCGGCGATGGCCAGCGTCCGGGAAAGGACGTCGGGCGCGTCTTTGAACACCTGGAACATTTCGTCGTGGCTTTTGACGTAAAAGCCCGTGCCCTGGAACTTCATGCGGTTGGTATCTTGAATCGACTTGCCGGTCTGAATGCAGACCATCACGTCCTGAGCGTGGGCGTCTTCTTCGCAGAGGTAGTGGCTATCGTTGGTGGCCACCATCGGGAGGCCGAGCTCTTTTTCCAGGCGAAACAGGTCGGGATGAATGCGGTGTTCCATCTCCAAACCCTGGTCCTGAATCTCGAGAAAGAAATTGTCCTTGCCGAAAATATCGCGATAGGAAGCTGCGCCGGCGCGGGCGGCTTCGTACTTCCCTTCCATCAGGTATTCTGCGACCTCGCCCTTCAGGCAGCCGGAAAGCCCGATCAATCCCTTGCTGTGCTCCGCCAGGAACTTCTTGCTCACCCGCGGCTTGTAGTAGAAACCATGAAGAGACGCTTCCGAGGTGATCCTAGCCAGATTTCGGTAGCCTTCCTCGTTCTCCGCCAGCACCAGGAGGTGATTGTAGGTGTCGTTGTCAGGAGGTGTGCGCTCGATGTTGTGATCGTCTTTCTTGCAGATGTAAAGTTCGCAGCCGACGATGGGCTTGATGCCTTCATGTTTCGCCGCGTTCACAAAATGCACCGCGCCGAAGATGTTGCCGTGGTCGGTCATGGCCACGGCCGGCATGCCTAGCTGCTTCGCGCGCTGACACAACTTCTCCACATCGCACGCGCCGTCAAGCATCGAATAGTCAGTATGAAGATGGAGGTGAACAAATTGAGGCATGGGCTCTGTAATGATTTTACTTCCGCGCCATTGTAAGGGGAAGGCGAAGAATGACGCAGAAGGAATTATCCACAGGCGGATGATTATCAGGCCATTACTTAGGCTGTACCAGCGTGGTGTGGCTGGCGACGCATTGCCACTGTCCGTTCAGGTAAACCCAGGTATCGGTGAAGCGCCCGTAGTGGTCGAAGGCCTTCTTCTTGTAGGTTCCTTTCGTGTGATATCTCCCGCTGACCACAGCGGTATTGTCGTAGACATCGATCTTCCACTCGTCGTCGGTCGCCGAGTTTGCCTTGTAGTCCATATCCTGCGCGTCGGCAAGAAACTGGGCCTTGTTCATTACGCTACCGTCAGTGTCGGTGTAGATGAAGTGATCGCCGACCAGGCTCTCCAGCACTCGAGCGTCGTGGTGAATCTGGGCCTGGTTCCAGGCGTTTTCCAGGGCGATGAGCTTACCCTCGGTTGCAGTCGCGTGCGGCACCTGCGCCTCGGCCATGGTGTACAGAATGAGCAGCAGTGCGAAGCAAAGTCTCACGACGTTTCTCCTCTTTGAGAATAACCGGCAGCCTGATCTCACGCTAATTTTGGTCTCCCGCTCCATGTTTAGCACGGCAAAGCTTGCAGTAAGTCGGCGGTTCGGTGTTGTCCACCCGGTGCCTGACCGGCTTCAGCGTCTGCAAATACGCGAACATCGCCTTGAGATCGTCGTCGGTCATCCCTCGATATTGTTCCGTCGGCATCAGCGGATCCAACCTGCGGGCCTTCACGTAGCCGGTGCGCATCACTTGAATGAACAGCGCCTCGTCGTAGTAGCTGATTCCCGAGGCATCGGGCGTGATATTCGCGCTCACCGTCCGACCCCAAGGCCCGCTGAAGACTTGCCCGCCGGCATAATCCAGACCTGGGATTGACTCGCCTTGCTCCGACGGGGTGTGGCAATCGGCGCAGTTTCCGATCTTGACAAGATACGCTCCCCATCGCAAGCGGTCGGTGGGGTCGGGAGCGCTCACTGGAACCGTGATCGGCTGGGGCACCGACCGGATCAGGTATTTCACCGGAAATATGATTTCCGTCTTGGGGAGTTGGTTACGAACGGGCGCCAGGGAACGCATGTACACGACCACGGATGCCAGATCTTCGTCCGACAGGTGTTTGAAATTTTCGTAAGGCATCATGGGAAACAGCGCGCGCCCGTCATGGCCGATGCCTTCGCGAATCGCCCGCGCCAGCTGGTCGTCCGTCCAGTTTCCGGCGCCAGTTTGCGGGTCAGGGGTGATATTCGGAATGACCACGCGTCCCGGCAAATCATCAACGGGCGCGACTTCGCCCGCCCCCTGCATGTTGGCCAGCACCGGACGATCGGGGTTCGACCAGGCGTGCTCGGAGTGGCAGTCCACGCAAAGGAGTACATGATTGAAGAGATAGCTCCCCCGCTCCAGGCGCTGCGGCGTGGCTACGAATTTGCGCGCGGTCAGCGCCCGTGCTCTGGGGCCGATGAATGGCCGCCAGCCGATGGTTGCGCTGATGGTGATGATCAGCAACACAATCAACCCGGCAACGGCGCCCAGCAGAATTTTCCCCAATTTCTTCATGAAATGCCCCGGTGCAGCACTTGCTTTCACGAAATAGTACACCACCGTTCAGGTTCTTCGAGTTTGCCGGCCATTCACCTTCCGCGAACTCCGCGCAGACCCACGGCAGAACCTTTCGCATCCACCGGCTATAATTACCTGTCTTGAAATTTCTCTGGCTAACGGCATTCCTGCTCTGCTTCCCCGCCATTGGTCTTGGCCAGGGACCCGCCGTTGGCCAAACTGTTCTGGTCGTCCCGTTCGACAACCAGTCCGCAGCTCCCGGAATCGAGTGGGTCGGTGATTCCTTCCCCGAACTCCTGCAAGAGCGTCTGAACTCTCCCACACTATACGTCCGGCCGCGCGAGGACCGGGTTCGCGCTTACGATCGTCTTGGCATCCCGGCTCATATTCGCCCTTCGCGCGCGACTCTCTACCGCATGGCCGAGCAGATGGACGTCGATTACGTCGTGCTCGGCGTGTACAACTTCGATGGTCAGACCTTTTCTGTCTCCGCCCAAGTGCTGGACATGCGCCGCCCGCATCTGCAACCAGAGGTGACCGAGTCCGGCCCGCTGGTCCAACTCATCGAAATCGAAACCCGGCTCTCGTGGGACATTCTGCACAGCCTTACTCCTCTCTTTACGACTAGTCGCGCCGCCTTCGTGGCCCAGGCGCCTCCTATGCGCCTGGATGCCTTTGAGAACTACGTAAAAGGCACGACGGCCGCGACCTCAGAACAGCAGATTCAGTATTTCCGGGAAGCTTTGCGTCTGAACCCGGAATATCCCACCGCGGCCTTGCAGTTGGGCAAAGCCTACTATCGTGCGGGCAAGTACGAACCCGCCATCGCCTATCTCTCCGGCATTCCCCCGGCCAATCCGCACTCCGGAGAAGGCGACTTCTACCTTGGACTCGCGGCTTACGATCAGGGAGACTTCGCGCGCGCGGAGTCGGCGTTCGACGCAGTAGCGCAGCGCCTGCCGCTGCCCGAAATCTACAACAACCTGGGCGTCGTGCTGGACCATCGCGACCGCAAGCTGGCAGTCGAAAACTTCCAGAAAGCGGTCGCCGACGATCCCGACGACCCTGACTATCGCTTTAATCTGGCGGTGGAACTCTACCGCAATGGCGACCGCGCCGGTGCTGTCCGGCAACTGCGTGAGAGCCTGGCGCTGCGGCAAGGCGACCTGGAAGCCAGATCTCTACTGAGCGCCATTGATGCTGCTCCCGATCAGCACGCGGTCGTTCCCGCGAGCGCGAAAAGTCCGGTGGAAAGGCTGCGCTCAGATTACGATGAGAATTCCTTTCGTCAACTCGCTTTAAAGATCGCGGCCGCGGGCGAGCAACGCCTTTCCCGCGCGGATGCAGCGACTCACGCCCAGTTTCACGTAGACCGCGGCCATCAACTGCTGACCCAAGGGTTTCACGCCGAAGCAGAACGCGAGTTCCGGGAAGCCGTGGCGCTGAATCCCTTGAACGCCGAGGCCCATGCCGGGCTGGCGGCGGCTCTTGAGGCCACCGACCCGGCGGCGGCGCGTTCCGAGGCTGAATCGGCCCTCCATTTGCGCCAGTCTGTAGAACCATTTCTAGTCCTGGCGAGACTTGATTTGAGAGACAATAAGGCGGAAGCAGCCGGGCAGGAAGTCGATCAAGCCCTTCGTCTGGAACCTGACAACCCGGCTGCGTTGGGTCTGAAAAATACCGTTGCAGCCAAGCTGGCGCAGGAAGCGCCGCCACTGCCCAATCGATGAAAATATCGCGCATTGCCTCCGCGTTTCTGGCTGGCGTCTTTCTTTTTACCCTTGCGGCATCTTCCGCCGCCCAGGTATTGAAGATCGACATCAACGACGCCATCCATCCTATTACCGACGAATATATCGGCCGCGCCATCGCCGAGGCCCAAGGCAAGAAAGACAAGGCCCTGCTGATTGAAATCAACACTCCGGGCGGCCTGTTGGACTCCACGCGAGACATCATTGAAAAGATCGTGGCCTCGCCCGTGCCCGTCATCATTTACGTCGCGCCCAGCGGAAGCCGCGCGGCCTCCGCCGGATTTTTCATTTTGGAGAGCGCTGACGTGGCCGCCATGGCGCCAGGAACCAATACCGGCGCCGCTCATCCCGTCACCCTCGGAGGCGGCAAGATGGATGACATCATGAAAGAGAAACTGGAGAACGACTCGGCTGCGCTCATGCGGTCGGTCGTTGGCAAGCGCGGCCGTAACGTCGAAGTTTCGGAGAGCGCGGTGCGCCAGTCGAAATCGTTTACGGATCAGGAGGCTCTTTCCCAACACCTGATTGACTACGTGGCGCCCACGGAAGCCGACCTCTTCAAGCAGATGGAAGGCAAGCCGGTGAAGCGATTCGATGGCAAGACCGTGACCCTGAATCTGGTGGGTGAGCCCGTCGTCGATTATGACCTGACACTACGCGAGCACATCCTGGCCTATCTTATGGACCCGAACATCGCGTTCATCCTGCTCGCGGTGGGAGCGCTCGCACTCTATGCCGAATTTAACCATCCCGGCGCGGTTGTGCCGGGGACGGTGGGGGTAATCTTCATTCTGCTGGCGGTGTTCGCGCTGAATCTTCTGCCTACGCGTTTTGCCGCGGTGGTGCTGATCTTCGCCTCCTTTGCGCTTTTCGCGCTGGAAGCCAAGTTTGCCACGCATGGCATTCTGGCGCTTGGCGGGGTCGTCACCCTGACGCTCGGCGGGCTGTTGCTGGTGGACGCTCCCATCCCTGAAATGCGAGTGCATTTGTTGACCGCGCTGGCGGTCAGCGTTCCGGTGGGTGTTATCACCGTGTTTCTCATGAGCATTGCCATGAAGGCGCGCGCCAACAAGATCACCACCGGGGCGCAAGGGTTGATTGGCGAAATCGGCACTGCGCAAACTACCCTTTCGCCCCAGGGCAAGGTCTTTGTTCACGGCGAACTCTGGGATGCGGTTTCTTCCTCCAGCATCGCCGCGGGTCAAAGCGTGGTTGTGAAGCGGGTGGATGGGCTGCAATTGCAAGTAGATGTGGCCCCTTTTAAGAGTTAGCGAAAGGAATCTGATAATTTCTCTATCCGCCTTCGGTAACCTCCCGAGTCACCATTTCCTGCCCGCTAACTGGGATAGAATAGGAGTTAGAAACATTTCTTAAAGAAGGCTTTGGAGGCCCCGATGGATTTGGGGATTGGCTTCACCACGATTGTCATCGTCATCGTTGGGCTCTACATCTTGAGCTCAATCAAAATTCTGGCCGAATATGAACGCGGCGTCATCTTCCGTCTCGGACGTCTGCTGCCCAATGCCAAGGGGCCTGGCGTCACCTTGGTATTCGCGCCGATCGACCGCATGGTGCGGGTCTCGCTGCGACAGGAAGCCCTGGAAGTGCCGCCGCAGGACATCATCACCCGCGACAATGTGACCCTCAAGGTGAATGCCGTCATTTTCTTGCGTGTCATGGAACCCAATAAGGCGGTGGTGGAAGTATCCAACTACGTTTACCAGACCTCGCAATTTGCCCAGACCACGCTGCGCTCCGTGCTCGGTGAACAGGAACTCGATGAACTCCTCTCCCACCGCGAAAAAATAAATCTCCGCCTGCAAAGCATTCTCGACACCCACACCGCTCCCTGGGGCGTGAAGGTAACCAATGTCGAAGTCAAGCAGGTGGATATGCCCGAATCGATGCTGCGCGCTATGGCCAAACAGGCGGAAGCGGAACGCGAGAAGCGATCAAAGATCATCCACGCCGAAGGCGAATTCTCCGCCGCTCAGCGACTGGTGGACGCTGCCCATTTGCTCGCAACCGAACCGGTGAGCGTGCAGTTGCGTTACTTGCAGACTTTGACCGAAATCGGTGTCGAGAAAAATACCACCGTGATCTTCCCTGTCCCGGTGGACTTCTTCTCCGGCCTGCAAAATCTGCTGGGGACGAAGCCCGGCGGCGCGGCCAAGGCGGGGTAGGCATTCCGAGGCAACCATGACGACTGCGACATCCGAGGACACGGAAATCACGCTAGGTACAGGCAAAATGCTGGCCTTGTTTTTCGGGCTGGTGGCGCTGTGTGCAGTGTTCTTTGCCATGGGTTTTTCGTTGGGCAGGACTTCAGGCCTGAAGCCTTCAGCGGCGGAGGCAGCGCCGCCCACGCTGACGACCGCTGAAAATATTCGTCCTTCGGCGGTAAAGCCCACCGTCCCAGCCGCCGACATGACTTTTTACAAGGCGGTTTCAGACAAGAACGCAGACGGCCAACTGGCGGCGAAAGATGATGCCGCTCCGGCAGCTTCCCCGGCGGAGACCCCAGCTGTTCGGCCTGTGGCGGCGGCCGTCACTCCGCCGGTTGATCCCGCAGTCGCTCCTGTTGCCAATGGCTACTACGTGCAGGTTGCCGCTGTGAGCAAGGCGGAGGACGCCGACGCGCTGGTGGACGCGCTTAGAAAGAAGCAATATCCAGCATTTTCCGCCAGCACCCAGCCTGACAGGCTTTTCCACGTGCAGGTTGGTCCCTATGCCGATATCAAGGACGCCGAGGCCATGCGCGGCAAGTTGGTCAGCGACGGCTACAACCCCATCTTGAAGAAGTAGTGAGCCGGCGTCTCCGCTCCAGCTATAATTGCGGCCACCCATGGCCCTCACTCCCGGCACGAAACTCGGCCCTTACGAAATACAGTCTCCGCTGGGCGCGGGAGGGATGGGTGAGGTTTACCGCGCCCGTGACGCCCGCCTGGGCCGTGACGTGGCGCTGAAAATCCTTCCCGAAGCTCTCACCCGCGACACTGACCGCCTGCATCGCTTCGAGCAGGAGGCTCGCGCGGTTGCGGCGTTGAACCATCCCAATATTCTCGCCGTGTTCGATCTGGGCCAGCACAACGGCTCGCCCTATCTGGTTTCTGAACTTCTCGAAGGCGAAACCCTTCGCGCTGCGCTTGACCGCGGAGCCCTGCCGCAGCGTAAATCCATCGAGTACGGGGTTCAGATTGCGCATGGACTGGCAGCGGCACACGACAAGAATATTGTCCACCGGGATCTGAAGCCGGAAAATGTCTTCATCACTCGCGACGCCCGAATCAAGATTCTCGACTTCGGGCTGGCTAAACTGGCGCAGACCGCCGTCGCGTCACGCCCTGAGTCGGATGCCGTGACCCTGGCCAGTTCACGCACCGCAGTCGGAGTAGTCATGGGCACGGCCAGCTACATGGCGCCCGAACAGGTACGCGCCGAGGCCGCCGACGCGCGCACCGACATCTTTGCGTTTGGCGCCGTGTTGTACGAAATGCTTTCCGGCGCACGCGCCTTCCGCCGTGACACCACGGCGGAAACAATGACCGCCGTGTTGAAGGAAGACCCGCCCGAGCTGTCGAGTTCGGGCCAGCTGGTTTCTCCGGCTCTCGACCGCATTGTGCGCCGCTGCCTGGAAAAGAACCCGGAACAACGCTTCCAGTCAGCGCGGGACCTGTCGTTTGCCCTGGGTTCGCTTTCTGGAACCGACGCTAGTGGCGCCATACGGGCTACGAGTGCGCCGCGACGGGTGCCCCTCATGCTTTGGCTTCCCATCGCCTTGGCGATCGTAACCGCATCCGCATTGACGTGGTGGATTGCGCGACGTCCGCCAACACGAGTCGACGTGCAGTTTGCCATTCCGGTGGACGGAGAAGTGACAGACATCGCGCTTTCGCGGGATGGCTCCATGCTGGCCTTTGTGTCGCCGGACCAAGACTCCGGACTGCCTATGCTCTACGTGCAACGCGTCGGCTCGTCGGTTGTCACGATGCTGCCTGGCACCCATAATGCAAGCTTCCCCTTCTGGTCGCCAAACGCCTCCTACATTGCCTTTTTTGCCGATGGCAAACTGGAGAAGTCCCTGGTATCGGGCGGAACTCCCGAAGTCCTCGCCAGCGTGCAGATCGCACGCGGTGGTACCTGGGGACGGCGCGATGTAATTGTTTATAGCCCGGACGCCGGAGGCGAACTGTGGCGCGTCAACGCAGACGGATCCGGGGCGGCTCCGCTGACCGGAGTCATGCTTAAAGGAGAAGACTCAAACCGCTGGCCGGTTTTTCTCCCCGATGGCAATCACTTCTTGTTTTGGGGGGGTAATTTCGGGGACATCAAGACCGACCACACCACCGGCATTTATGTCAGTTCTCTCGATAGTAAAGAGAGAAAGCTGGTCATTCTTGAGCATTCAAGTTTTGGTTATGATTCCGGGCATTTGTATTTTGCGGACGACCAATCCCAATTGGTGAGTGTGGCGTTTGATCCGTCGGCCGCCCGGGTTTCCGGAAGCACGACGGCGATCAGAAATTTCGTCGGCTTTCAGCCTTCGACCTACTGGGCGGCACTGGCGGTTGCGGATAATGGAACTGTGATTTACGACGCCAACCCAAGCGCCTTGGTATCCGCGCTTACTTGGATGGATCGCACCGGCAAGCAACTGGGCCGGGTTGGCGATCCGGCCGTCATGGCGAATCCCACGCTTTCTCCCGATGACAGCCGCGTTGCCCTCGACATCACCGACCAGAAGGCGAACAACGTCGATGTCTGGATTGAAAATGCCAACGCAGCCGGCAACACGCGTCTCACCTTTGATCCGGCGGAAGAGGCGGTGCCAGTGTGGTCGCGAGATGGAAAGACACTGGCGTATCGTTCAAACTTCAGCGGCGGCTCCGTGCTCCTGCTGAAGCAAGCCAATGGCTTGGAGGCGGCAAAGCAGCGCTTGCAGGTCACCGGCGCGGATGACATTGTTCCCAATTCCTGGTCAGCGGACGATCGCCAGATTCTCTTCACTCATTTCGTAGTGGGCCGCTCGTACCTGGACCTGGTGCCGGTGACTGACGGAGGGCCGACTCGTTTTCTCAGCAGCAAGAGCAGCGTCACCAACGGCATGATTTCGCCTGACGGCAAGTGGGTGGCTTACGCTTCCGATGAGACAGGTAACTGGGAAATCTACGTCACCACCTTTCCCGGCGCCACTGGAAAATGGCAGGTATCACGCGGAGGCGGTACGCAGCCACGCTGGCGGGGCGATGGCCGGGAAATCTTCTACGTAAGCCCCGGCGGCGTGTTTATGTCCGTAGCCGCCAGTTATGATGGAGGTTTTTCGACGGGCATACCCACTCCGTTGTTTCCGGTCCACGCCCGCGCGCCCATCTCGTCAACTGACGTTTATGCGTACGATGTAGCCAAGGATGGTAAGCGGTTCCTGGTGAACCGCTATATCAAGCCGGAACACGTCGCTCCTTTGACCATCTTGCTTCGGGTTCCAGCGGCCACCGCCGCACCCTAGAGTTGCCATCGACTGAATAGCGGGTGGAAGGCAGTGAGGCGGCTTCTCGAGACCGATACTTACCGGCTGAACCTCTGCTCCTTCCAGGGATCGCCATACATGTGATATCCGTTCTGCTCCCAGAATCCGGGCGTGTCCTCCTGCAACAGCTCAAAACCTCGCACCCATTTCACTGACTTCCACGCATAGAGATGAGGAACAATCAGTCGCAGCGGATACCCGTGGTCGAGCGGCAAAGGCTGGCCATCGTGATGGGTAGCCAGAAGCACTTCGGGACGGTCTAAGTCCGCCAGGGGCACGTTGGCGGTGAATCCCTGCTCGGCATGCACCAAAACGTAAGCGGCTTTGGCGTCGGGCCGGGTGCGACGCAACAATTCCTGCACCGACACCCCATCCCACAGATTGTCGAAGCGGCTCCAGCGCGTCACACAATGGAAGTCGCTGGTGCGCTGAATTTTGGGCAAGGCGTTAAACTCGTCCCAACCCAGTCTCACTGGAACCTCCACCAGTCCGTACACACGAAAATCCCAGGTCTGCGGATCAAATTGAGGCAACGACCCATAGTGCAGCACCGGCCACTTCAGAGTCAGCGACTGTCCCGGCGGCAGCCGCCCTTCCTCTTTCATGCGCCGCTCCAGTTGTTTACGCTCTGTGCCTTCGAATAACATGCCGCCTCCTAGTTACCTTTATCTGCGTGACCAATGAACTCCTCGTGAGCCGATTCCAGTTCCGTATTGACATCGGTCGATGTCAAGGTCTATTGCTATCTTGCGCCTCGAACTCTCATGACTGATTCCCAGAAGGCATTCCAGGCTGTGTTGCACGCCATCAGTGATCCCACTCGCCGCAGAATTTTGCAAGTTCTGAAGAAAGAGGCCCCCGGCAAACAGTCAGGTCTCTGCGCGTCTGACATCGAAGCGAAGATACGTCTTTCACAGCCTACGATTTCACATCATATGACTGTCCTGCAAAAGGCGGGATTGGTGGATGTAAGAAAAGACGGCTTGTGGAGATGGTACCGGCGGAACGAAACAGCATTGAACGGTTTCGCCCGTAAACTGCGGCGAACGCTCTAGCCCGCTCCGACCGCGTTCGCCTTCTGCAACAGGCGCCGCGCATGCCCGATCAAATCGCCAACCTCAAACGGCTTCACCAGATAAGGCACTTGGTTGTTCTGAAGGAATTCACGCACTTCGGGCTCGGCCACGCTGGAGAAGGTCACCAGTAGGTGTTTCTCCAGACCCGGCAAGTTTTCCGCCATCCAGCGATGCACTTCGACCACGCTGCCCTTTCCTGGCATCTTTCCGTCCATGATGACAGCGTCGAAGGCCTTCTCGTTCAGCAGAGACCGTAGTTCTTCACCGCCCATGCAGGTGACAATGTCCGCGCCCGCGCCCGCCAAGACATCGCGCTCAAATTCAAGCACCGCCTCTTCGTTCTCCACCAGCAGGATCCGCCCCTCGACCGCCGAAGCCCGCCTGGGCGCAGGCATCGCGTTCTCCGCTACCGTCTCTCCTGCCGCTGGCAGCCGAACCTGGATTGCCGCGCCACCGTCCGGCCGATTGTAGGCTGAGATGCTTCCCCCATGCTCTTGAACAATTCCGTAGCAGATGCTGAGGCCGAGGCCGGTTCCCTTGCCCACACTTTTCGTAGTGTAGAACGGTTCGAAAATGCGGTTGGGCTCGGTAATGCCGGGGCCTGAGTCATGGAACTCGGTATGCAAATGCCCGTCCTTGGCATACACCTGCACTCGCAGGGTGCCTCCCTGGCTGTTTTCCAGCATGGCGTCCACGGCATTGTTGATGATGTTCAGGAACACTTGTTCGAGTTGATGAGGATCGGCCGTGACTCCCGGGACCGATGAGTCGATCTCGCGTTCTACCCTGATGTTGTTGGTCTTCAAGTCGTAGTCACGCAATGACAGCGTCTCGTCCAGCACCTTGCAGAGATCCACCTGCTGTTTCTGCGGCTTGCGCTGGCGCGCGAACGACAGCAGATTCTGCACCACCCGATGCGTACGTTGTGCCTGCTTGAACAGCTTGCCGACAAACTCCGAGGCTCGTTCACTCAGGCCTTCGCTCTCCAACAACTGCGCGTAGCCCAGAATCGCAGTCAGCGGATTATTCAACTCGTGCGCGACTCCCGCAATCAATTGACCGACCGCAGACATCTTTTCGCTTTGCAGCAACTGCTCCTGCGTCTTGCGCAAATCTTCATAGGCGCGGCAGGTTTCATCGTATAGGCGGACCTTTTCGATGGTGGTCGCCAGTTGCCGCCCAATCGCCACCAACAGGTTCTCATCATTGCTTGAATACTCGCGATTCTTCCGGCTGCTGATGCCCATGATTCCCATAGGCTTGTCTTTGCTCCACAACAACACCCAGATCCACGAGCTTTCGCCGTCGGCGCGGATGAAATCAGCCGCCAGAGCCGGGAGATGAGGCAAATACTCCTCGGTGATGACCTCCGCCCGCGAGCGAGTCACCAGGTCGCCAAAGCCTTCCGAAAGCTCCACCTCGGAGGATCGCACCCGCTCTGCGCTACTCTGTCCCCAGCATGCGCGCCGGCGGAACATGGCCCCGTCAAGGTCTGCGAGGTAGATGGAGCCAGTCTCGGCGCCCAGCAGCGAGATGACTTGCCGCAAGGTCAGATTCAGGATTTCATCCAGATCGAACGATTGCGTTGCGATGACGGCCATCGCGTTCAACGCATTTAATTCGCGGTTGCGGCGGCGGACTTCGTCCTCGGCCCGTTTCTTTTCCGTAATATCAAGCAGAAAGCCCTGATAGCGGTCCACGTTGCCCTTCGAGTCCCGCGTGGCGAAGCTGCTCTCGAGAGCAGTGATCAGGGCTCCGTCCTTGCGCCGCAAGGTGACTTCAAAGTTCCGCACAAAGTTATGGACATCGATTTCCCGCCGGAATGCGTCCCTCTGCTCAGCCGAAGCGTAGAGTTCCGTATCCAGATCCACCGCCATCAGTTCGTCGCGGGTGGGGTAAGACAGCATGCGCACGAAAGCGTCGTTGCAATCCAGCAGCTTGCCGCCGGGAGTGGCCACGAACACCCCCTCCTGGGCCTGCTCGAACAGCAGCCTGTATTTCTCCTCGGCCGCCCGCCGGTCGGAGGTGTCACGCACTACGTGGATCGTGCCTTTTTGGCCGCTACCCTGCGTGCCGCCCTGGTCCATATAGGTCGAAGTCGAGATCATGGAAAACCCGCCGAAACAGGGGTCGGGAATTTCATGGAAGCCATCTCCACTGCGATTGCAGTAGGGACAACCACTCCACGGAGAGATGTGCGGCAGCACCGCTTCGCAAGGCTGCCCGGCTACGTCCGCCGGGGCTTGTGCCAGGTGCTGCAACAGGGCCCGGTTGGCCTTGATGATGCGGAATTCAGAGTCGTGCACCAGGACCAGGTCTTGAATGGAATCGAAGGTGTTCGTCCACTGGCGGTGGGAGCGCAGAATTTGCTCAACCAGCCGCAGATTTTCCACCGCCAACCCCAATTGATGCGCGCTCGTGGTCAGGAATTCCAGATCCTCCGGAGTGTAGGAGAGCCGATGTTTGCTGCCCAGAGTCAGCACGCCGATCACCGACTTCTTGCCCAGCACCGGCACCAGCACGCAGTGATCGAAGCCTTCCCTCTTCAGGAACGGCCGTGTGGAGTCATCCGAGGCGGAAGTCCGGACGACCAGCGCCGCGCTGCCGCTCAGCGTGCGCTCGAATTTGTCATCGGTTGCCACAACCCCCCGGTCGCGAAGAAAATCCGGGGAAAGCCCGATCTGCTGCACGATCACCATCTGATCGCCTTCAAACAGCCGGAACCAGGCTGCCTTGGCATACATCAGCCGCTTCAGTTCTTCGAGGGCCGTGGCCATCATGGGGCCGTGCTGTTGTGCCCGGCTGATGCTGTTAGTGAGTGCATTCACCACTCCCAGCCGCCGCGTGCGCAGCCTGGAGTCGTCCAACACCACCATCAACAAACTCGCTCCAAACAGCAGGTCTGTCACCAGACCGAAACCTGGCGGCAAGTAGGCGTTCATCGGCTGCCAATCCAAATGCACCATCAGCAGGCTGGCGCTCAGCAGCCAGGGGCCGATTTCCCACCGCGCCCAGCGAAACCGCACCAACTGGATCGCTGCGCCGAAGGTCATGAGCCGGTAACCCGCTTCCAGACCCACCCGGAGAGCAAACGAATCTGGCCACCAAAAGGCGCATGCCGCCGCGTAGGCAATGAGAAGGATGGAAAAAACCAGCAGCGGAAATAGCAACTTGCGCGCGTGGGAGTAGACGAAGACTGCGCATGTGAACAACGAAACTGCCAGGATGAACTGCGATTGCGCGATCGCGACCAGCAGCTCTGGGCTACCGAAGCTGAGCGTGCTGTGCAGGGTCCAGCCGGTAACAAAATACGCCAGCCATCCCAGGATCCAAATCAGCAAATAGCGCTCGCGAAAGGTGCGAAACACCAAGAGGCTGGCCGCCAGGACGACCAGGGTGGCGGATTCCACCGTCATCATCCTGGGGACTGCCAGCTCCAGGGCGGACCAGCCGCCGTACAGATAGCTGTTTATGACGATCAAGGACGTTTGGGCTCCATTTTTAGATACCATGTCCGGCACGGTTCCCAATTGGGTTTCCGACTCTGCCTAGTTACTTTAGGAACCGATAAATGGGAAGGAATTGGGGTTAGACTAGGGTGGTCATGGCTTCGGAGCGAATCCTGGTTGTCGACGATGAGGAGGCCATCCGCGAAATTGTCTGCTCCATGCTGACCGCCGCCAACTACCGCTGCGGACAGGCTTCGTCCGGGATGACTGCCCTGGCCGTACTCGAGTCGGGAGAATCGTTCGATCTGATGCTCTCCGACTTGATGATGGCCGACCTTGATGGCATTGGCCTGCTGGAACGCACCAAGGAAAAGTTTCCCGATATGCCCGTGGTGATGGTGACCGCGGTGCATGACATTTCAGTGGCATTGGCCGCCATTCGCAATGGCGCCTACGATTACCTGCTCAAGCCCTTCGAGCGCGAGCAACTGCTCGCCACGGTGCGCCGTGCGCTGGAAAATCGCCGCCTGAAGCTGGAAAATCGTGCCTACCAGACCGGACTCGAAGCCCAGGTTGCCGCCCGCACCCAACAACTGCAACAGGCCATGAGCGACCTGGAAAGATCCTATGACATCACGCTCGAGGCCTTGGGCGATGCTCTCGACCTCAAAGACGCGGAAACCGAGGGACACTCCAAGCGCGTCACCGCTTTCACCATCGCGATTGCCCGCGCCATGGACGTACGCAAGGAAGAGATCACCGTAATTGCCCGCGGAGCCTTTCTCCACGACATCGGCAAAATGGCCATTCCCGACGCCATTCTGCGCAAGCCCGGCGCCCTCACTCCTGACGAAATCACCATCATGCGCGAACACTGCTACCGCGGCTTTCAGTTGCTGAAGCGGATCACTTTCCTGGCGGAGGCCTCCGAAATCGTCTATTCCCACCAGGAGCGCTACGATGGAACCGGATATCCTCGCGGCCTTAAGGGTGAGGAAATTCCCTTAGGGGCCCGGATCTTTTCCGTGGCAGACACGCTCGATGCCATTACCTCCGACCGGCCCTACCGCGCCGCCCAGACCGTGAGCGCTGCCCGCGCCGAAATCGAACGTTGGGCCGGACGCCAATTCGATCCCAACGTGGTCAAGGTTTTCCTCTCCATGCCAGAGTATATTTGGAGCGATCTGCGCAAAGAGATCGAGGGTCGCCCGCCGTTTCCTGCACCGCCAAGAAGGGCAGGCGCCAGCTAGCTGCAACTTCTGCCGCCCGCAGCGTTCTTACTCTGACGGGGTTCGCGGCGCATACACTTTCCCTATCGTTCCGAGGAGGCACTCATGAAACTGCGTGCAGCGCTTTTTGTAGTTTTGCTTGCGGCTACATCGGTTGCGTTGGGGCAAGATCGCCCGACAACCAATGCTCAGCCCAACACCGTTTACGTCTCAGCGGATGGAAAGTTCGAGGCGAATCCGGACACGGCGGTGGTGCAATTCAATATCTCCGCACAGAAAACTAAAGTCAGTGAGGCCTACGAGCGGGCCTCACAAGCTGCCGAGCAAGTGCGGCAGATTCTTCGTTCCAACGCGATTGACCCAAAGACTGCTGAAATCGGCGCCTACTCTACTCAGCCGGTTTACGATTACAGCAACGCCAAGCAGAAAATAATCGCATATCGTGTCAGCGCGGAGGTAACGCTAAAACTGAAGGATTTCACCAAGGTCGCTCCCCTTGTCCAGCAATTTTCCGAGTTGGACGTAACTGGCAACCAGTCCGTCAGCTACACGCTCGAGGAAATCGACGTGGCCAAAACTAAGGCTGTTGAAGACGCCTACCGGCGTGCCCGGCTCTCGGCCGCCGCCGTCGCCCAGGCCGGCGGACGCACGTTAGGCGAGTTGTCCTACGCTTCGGTGGATACTTTCGAAAATGTACGGGTGCAACCCATGACTTTCGATACGCTCCAGCGAGTCAAGGCTCCCGGTGTGCCCGCGCCCACCGAAGAATTCACTCCCCAGACAGTGGCCGTCACTGCCCATGTGAATGCGGTATTTAACTTGAAGTAAGGGTTAAGGACAGGGAAAGAATTTCGAAATCGCTTTGGTGCTGGGGCCCGACCCGGAGTGTTGCAGATCTCACTGATCTGATCCCGGCGCCCTGGTAACGTTCGGCACTCGCGACGCATCCAGCGGAACATCACGCTGCACCACCAATTCCAGGGTAGTGCCGGCATCCATCTTCAAATCGTCGCCCCTGGTCAATAACGCAATGACCGTGCCAACGGCGCCGCCGGATGCCGCCCCGATCAGCGCGCCTTTGCCTCCCTGACTGAGCCCGCCAATCACGGCTCCCGTGCCGGTGGTCGTCGCGATGGTTCCCACCTTCGACGCGGTCTGGCTGTCTTTGGTGAGCGTCCCCTCTTGGTCATTCACTCCGGTCTTGTCCACCCCGGGCGCATTCTCCACTGTTCCGGGAAGAATCACAGTGTAGCCGCTCGGGTAGATCAAAGTTGTGAAGTGCATGAGGACTTGCGCTCGTCCCTTGAGTCGGCCGGCTCGTTGGATCTCGGTGATTCTTCCCTGCACGTAAGTGCCTGCCGGGATCAGCACGCGATTGTTGGCCACTACCGGGAACGTCGTCTCAGCATAGACCGCGTCACCTGCGCGTGTGCCTTTGGTGGAGATGGCGTGCTTGAGCGCTACCGGCACCTTGGTCCCCGCGGGAATGACCAGTTCCTGGGCAGCAGGCTGCCCCGTGGCGGGTTTCGGGTTACCCTGGGCCAAAAGCGAAACTGCCAGCAAGCATGGGACGATGATCAAACGCATGACAAGCCCCCGTCGTGAAGATTATCCGGCATACCCCCAGGGACCGCCGGATTTATTCAAGGTAGGATGCGTCCAGCGGGACGCCAGGTACGCGCTGCGCGAAACAATCTAACTCGCAACTCTCCGGGTCACGTCGTTCGTCCGGACATTGCCCATGAAGTGCGATTGCAGCCTCTGGGCGCATAGCTCACCACACACATGCAGCGTGCCCTCGCGCTTGGCAATGTCCTCATCCCAAGGCGTTAAATACAGCACCGGGCGATTGAATTCGCCGAAGGAAGTCCACATCAGCCACCAGCGGTCGTTTGTTTTTCTCAGTTGGCCGCAGTTGGGCCCGGCACAGCGTTGGGTGAGATCCATGACAACTCCGTCGTCCGGCTGAGGGTTCGCCGGGGTTTGGCCAACCATTCTAACCGAAGTCGTCACTTGTAGATCAGATACTTCTGTCTCGTCTGTTGAAATTTTTCCAGGCGCTCCTGCCAGTCAGCGGCGATGCGGCGCGGATCTTCCCCCGCCGCGATGGCATCGTACACCGCCTGGTTCGCCAGCAACTCAATCATGCGCTCCATATGAAACTGCTCCGGATAAAGCTTATGCAGGGCTGAGGCCAGTTCTACTCCCAGTTCCGGAGCGTCAAGCGCGTTGCGATCGGTCAGCAAGATGTTCACCCCGTCACATTTCTGGCCGGAGTAATTGCTGGCGTTGGGTGTGAAGTTGACTGGCACGAAGCGCACTCCCGAGAGGTTGCGGGCATTCAGATACTGGGCCAATTCGCGCGCGTTGATCCATGGGGCCCCCAGCAATTCGAAGGGTGCATCCGTGCCCCGCCCGACCGAAACATTTGTGCCCTCGACCAGGGCCACGCCGGGATATAGAGCAGCTTCAGTCACACCGCGCAGGTTCGGCGAGGGATTGATCCACGTCAATCCGGTGGAATCATACCAGTCGCCGCGCATCCATCCTTCCATGGGAATAATCGTCAGCCGGGCATTGATGTTGCGCTCGCTGTTGAACAGTTTGGCCAGTTCCCCTATGGTCAAGCCGTGGCGTACGGGAAGCATGAAATAGTTGGTGTAGCTCTCGTGGCCGGCATCAGCAATCGGCCCCTGCACGAACGATCCGGTGATGGGATTCGGCCGGTCGAGCACGATGATCTCGATTCCCGCTTTGGCGGCGCCTTCCAGAAAATAGCCGAGCGCGGTCTCGTAGGTGTAAAAAGGAGCGCCCGCATCTTGCACGTCCACCACGACCGCATCCAGCGTCTTCAGGGTGTCAAGCGACGGGCGTCGTGACGCGTCTGTAGGCCCGTAAACGCTGTAAACCGGAATTCCAGTGACCGCGTCTTTGGCTACTGCGATGTCGGTGGTGTCGAGCGCCCCCGTCACTCCGTGTTCAGGACTGAAAATTGCATCCAGGGAAATACCCGGCGCCTGGGCCAACACGTCAATCGTTCGGCGGCCCTGGGAATCAACCCCGGTCTGATTGGTGAGCAGCCCGATTCTCTTCTTCCCTGCCTTGGCTCGTATCTGCTCGAACTCGTGTGCCTCGAGCACATCGATGCCGGTACGAACCATTCCGTTCCGCGTCATAATGCGGCGGGCCGCGGTTTGCGGCTCGTTGTAACCAGTGATGCTCTCCCAGCGCAGTTTGTCTTTTTCCGCAACGCTCAACAACAACTCTGCCGCCACCGCCGTCGCAACCTTTGACCGCAGCGCCACCGCGGTTCCCTTTCCGCGCGGATGCACCGCGTTCGTCAGCACGATGATGAACGTACGGGTGGTCGGATCGACCCACAGTGAGGTTCCGGTGAACCCGGTATGCCCAAAACTTCCTACCGGCAGCAGGTCGCCGCGATTGCTCGAAAAGGGCGAATCAATATCCCAGCCGAATCCCCGTAACACCGGCGCCGTCGGAGGCTGCTGGGGAGTGGTCATCTTCTCGATCATCAGGGGAGAAAGCACCGGGCCGCCGGTGAGCAGAAATTGCGCGAACTTGGAGAGGTCGTCCGCTGTCGAGAAGAGCCCTGCATGGCCGGCAACACCGCCCATCCGGCGCGCGGTGGGATCATGAACGGTGCCGCGCAGCATGCGATCCTGCTCGTCAAACTGAGTAGGAGCGATCTTCATGAGCCAGGACGGCGGCGGCAAAAAACGCGTCTGCGTCATCCCCAGTGGCGCAAAGATGTGCTGGCGGCAGTACTGGTCGAGAGACATTCCGGAAATCCGCTCGACCAACCCGCCCAGCACGATGAAGTTGACGTCGCTGTACAAGAACCGTGAGCCCGGCGGATCAATCGGCTTCATCCCATAAGCGATTTGCAGGGCCGTATCGTGCCCTTGCCACGGCTGGCTCAGGTCAAGGTCTTCGGGCAGTCCTGAGAAATGCGTCAGCAACTGCCGGATTGTGACGTCCTCCTTGCCGTTCTGAGCAAACTCCGGGATATATTTTGCCACCGGCTCATTGACGCGGATTTCGCCCTTCTGCACCAATTGCATCACCGCGACCGCAGTTGCCACTACCTTGGTGAGGGATGCAATATCAAACACCGTGTCCGCGGTCATGGTCTCGCGGCGCGGCTCAATCGAGCGGTTGCCGAAGGCCTTGCGATACACCACCTGCCCGTCATGCCAAACCAAAAGCACGGCGCCCGGAACCTGGCCGTCCTGAATGGCGCCCTCGACAATAGGGTCGAGCGAAGTGAGCCGCGAAGTGGAACCGGCTGTTTTTCTGGCAGGCGCCCCTGCCGCGAAATGTGGGCTCAACACAACCGCCAACACCAGCATTCCCAGGGCTTGCCGGAATAATCTCGAATTGTTCCTGAGTAAACGGATAAGTTGACTTTACACAGCGTGACGCGCTTGCTCAAGAAACTCAAGTAAGGGGGTGCCGTTTATGCCAAAGGGGGAACACGCATCCCAAGGCCCGTCGCTGATTTCGGGGGCACCAACCTGGTCATACTTTTCGCTGCGCAATGCCTCCTTGCGTCGCGGCATTCGCCATGTAACTTTACCCTCCTCCCAATCTTTGCTATAACCCGAGTATCGGGCACTCCAAAACCTTGGCCAATCCCTTCCCATTGCGCGTCGCGAACGGGCCTTCAGCCCAGTCCCTGGTTCCTGCGTACGATCTGCAAGATTCGATCTTTGCCCAAACTTTCACCCTGCTCGAAAATGCCATCGCGGATCGGATTTTCCCCGCAGCTTCGGTGGCCATCACCCACAAGGGAAAGCTGCTCGTCCGCAAAGCCTTCGGCCGTTTCACCTACGAGCCAGACGCTTCTGAAACCACCTCCGACAGCATTTTCGATCTCGCTTCCGTTACCAAAGTTGTCGCTACCACCAGCATGGCCATGATTCTTTACGAACTCGGCCTGCTTGATTTGGACATGCCAGTGGCGGCCCTGGTACCAGAATTCGCCGCCGACAATCCTCGCAACCCGGAAGTCACCATGCGCATGCTGCTGGCACATTCTTCCGGACTGCCGGCCTACGAAAAACTGTTTCTCGAGGCCAAGGATAGCGATGAACTGCTGGCCGCGGCCTTTGCCACCCAACTCACCGCCGATCCCGGCACCATGGCCGAATACAGCGACGTCGGTTTCATCATTCTTGGAGTCGCACTCGAGCGTCTCGCCGAAGAGCCTCTCGATAGTTTCTGCCGTCGCGAAATTCTCGGCCCGCTGGGGATGCTGCATACTGCGTTCCGTCCGCCTGCCGCGTGGCATGATTCAATTCCGCCAACCGTCGATGACCGCAGCTTTCGCCATCGCGTCATCCAGGGCGAAGTGCAGGATGAAAATGCCAGCGTCATGGGCGGCGTCGCCGGTCACGCCGGCCTGTTCGCCACTGCCGGTGATCTGGCCACCTTCGCGCACGCCATGCTGCAAGGCGGCCGCCCCATCCTTCGCCCCGAAACCCTGGCCGTATTTACCCGCCGCGAGGCGTTTCCAGCCAACACTACTCGCGCCTTGGGCTGGGACACGCCATCTTCGCCCTCGCAGTCGGGAAAATACTTCTCTGAAACTGCATTTGGTCATCTGGGTTACACCGGAACCTCGCTGTGGATCGCTCCCGAACGACAGCTCTCGGTGACCTTGCTGACCAACCGCACCTGGCCGGATTCCGCCAACCAAGCCATCAAGCAGTTTCGCCCCAAGTTCCACGACGCTGTGGTTGAGGCGCTGGAGGCGCGGCGTTGAAACCCAAGAAATCGCGCCCAGCGAGAGCATTGGCCAGACTGGCGACGGAACAGGATAATCCCGCCTCCAGAAATCTGGATCTCAAGAGTTCTCTCGAGATCGCTCAAGTCATCAACACTGAAGACGCTAAAGTCGCCGGTGCGGTAAAGCGCGCCCTCCCGCAGATTGCCCGCGCCATCGATCTGATCACTTCTGCTTTCAAGCGCGGCGGACGCCTCATCTACGTGGGGGCCGGCACCAGCGGCCGCATCGCGGCGCTCGACGCCGCTGAGTGTCCTCCCACCTTCAACACCCGTCCGAAGACAGTTCAATTTGTTGTCGCGGGAGGAGTCAAAGCGCTCGGAGCCGCTGTCGAAGCCAACGAAGATTCCCGCCGGCTAGGCGAGCGCGAAATCGCTCGAAAGAAGCCGGGCAAAAACGACGTCGTCGTCGGCATTGCCGCCAGCGGGCGAACTCCATTCACCGTAGCCGCCCTCCAATACGCCCGTGGGCGTGGCGCCAAAACCGTTGCGGTCACTTGTAATCGCGGTTCCGAGTTGGACCAATCGGCTCACGTCGCCATCGTGACCGAAGTCGGGCCCGAAGTCATCGCCGGATCAAGCCGGATGAAGGCCGGTACCGCCCAAAAAATGGTGCTCAATATGCTTTCTACCGGGGCCATGACCCGACTCGGCTACGTCTACGGAAACCTGATGGTGAACGTTCACCTGAAGAACGAGAAGCTTGCGGAACGGGGGAATACGATCCTGCAAAAGGCCACTGGCGCAGACCGCGCCGCTGCGGCCCGGATGCTGCGTTCCAGCGGCAACCGTGTCCCCGAAGCCATCGTCATGTTCCACGCCGAGGTCAATCGTGCCGACGCGACCAAAGCCTTGCGAGCCGCCGGGCACAACGTCCGGGCCGCCATCGCCGCCGCCCGCAGTCTGTGACCGACGCCTGTGCCCTTCCGATTAACATCTCCCGTCTCGTTTTCAGCCTGGTAACCGCTAGAATAAGCGGACGCCACAGATTGGAATTCCCATGGGTCTGGCGGTTGTACGCTTTGAAACAGAGAACCACCTCGCTATGGACAAATTCGTAATTCGCGGCGGCAATCCGCTGCTGGGGACAATTCAGGTCAGCGGAGCCAAGAATGCCGCCCTGCCGGCGATGGCCGCCGCCATCCTGACCGAGGAACCGGTGGTCCTCGAAGCCGTCCCCCAGGTACGCGATATTGAAACCACGCGCAAGCTGCTCGCCGCCATGGGCGCAGAAGTCGAACTGGGTTACGGACGCGCCCAGCACCGCACCACCATCTGCTGCCGCAATCTCGCGTCGCCTGAGGCTTCGTATGAATTGGTCAAGACCATGCGGGCATCCACGCTGGTGCTGGGTCCGCTCGTAGCGCGTTGTGGACGCGCACGCGTTTCCCTGCCCGGCGGTTGCGCCATCGGCGCCCGCCCCATCGACCTTCATATCAAAGGACTGGAAAGGCTCGGTGCGACCATTCGTCAGGAACATGGATACGTGGAAGCCAGCGCCACGCGGCTCAAGGGCGCGGAGATTGTTTTCGACAAGATCACCGTAACCGGCACCGAAGACCTGCTCATGGCGACGGCACTGGCGGAAGGAGAAAGCGTAATGCGGAACTGCGCCCGCGAGCCTGAAGTCGCCGACCTCGCCGACCTGCTGAACAAGATGGGCGCCCGCATCGAAGGCGCTGGCACTTCTACCATCCGCATCCAGGGCGTCGCCAAGCTCAAAGGCACAAAGCACCGCATCATTCCTGACCGCATCGAAGCAGCGACCTTTATCATCGCTGGCGCACTCACTGGCGGAGACCTCAACGTCTACGGCTGTGACCCGGCCCACCTCGAGGCGCTGCTCCAAAAGCTCGAGGGCACCGGCGTGAAGACAAAAGTCGGAAAGCAATCGGTCCGCGTGATGGGTGACAATCCGCTGAAAGCATGCGACATGGTGACCGAAGAATATCCCGGCTTCCCTACCGACGTGCAGGCGCAATACATGGCGCTCGCGACGCAGGCCGAAGGCACTTCCGTTATTACGGAAAATATTTTCGAGAACCGCTTCATGCATGCTCAGGAGCTACAGCGCATGGGCGCAAACATCAAGATCGAAGGCAGTCGCGCCATCGTTCGCGGAAAGACTCCGTTGAGTGGCGCAGCCGTGCTGGCCTCTGACTTGCGCGCCTCCGCATCCCTGGTACTGGCTGCGCTGGTCGCCGAAGGCGAGACCATCATTGACCGCGTCTATCACATCGACCGCGGCTATGAAAACATCGAAGAGAAGCTGCGGGGCGTGGGTGCTCAGATCCGCCGTATCGGGGAGATCCTGCCGAAGAGATAAAAGTCAGACTGCGCGAGAAATGAATATCCTTCTTCCCCAAGGTTCCTGGGCCGCGCACAAACATCGCTCGCAATCGCGGCAGACCATGATCCCCGAAAAAAGATCTGTGTTTCCCCTGACTTCGGCATCAAAAGGGATAGGCTGGCACGCGGCAGTTTCACAGCACGCGGGAAGTTTGTTTTGTTAGGAAAATGGAACCAGGCGCGGTGGGATTCCCGCCAGTTACCAGCGGCCGCAAAAGGCTCTATTAACCGTAAAATCTGCGTGTTATACTGCGCTCAGATGGGGTAGCCGGGACATTTTACGCCCGGACCGAAGGAAACTAACGATGGTTCGTAGTTCTCGCCGCACATTCTTCCTGGTAGTTGTTCTTCTTGTGGGTTGTGGCTTTTTCGGCTTGGTGTATGGCCAGAAGATCAACCCGTCCGCCGCCCCCGGCGGCGATGCCGACGTAAGAGACAGCCTGCACACCTTTACCAACGTGTACAGCGTCGTCGAGCAGAACTACGCCGAGCCCGTGAACCCGGACAAGGCCATCTACAATGGCGCGATCCCGGGCATGCTGC
Organism: Terriglobales bacterium; assembly: GCA_050745985.1. Lineage (GTDB taxonomy): Bacteria > Acidobacteriota > Terriglobia > Terriglobales > Acidobacteriaceae > JABCZH01. The sequence goes on from JBOGLG010000011.1 coordinate 204,725, forward strand.
ATGTGCTCGATCCCCACTCGAATTTTTTTGATCCCAAGGCTTATTCGCTACTGCGCGAGGACCAGCGCGGCAAGTACTACGGCGTGGGCATGACGGTCGGCCCCCGCAACAATAAAGTCATTGTGATTGCCCCCTTCGTGGGCACGCCTGCGTATCGCGCCGGCATCCGTCCTGGAGACATCATCGTCGCGGTCGATGGCAAACCCACTGACAACATGAGCACTGGCGACGTCGCCGACTTGCTCAAGGGCCCCAAGGGCACAACCGTCCATATCACCATCGTCCGCGAAGGTGCGGACAAGCCGCTTGAATTCGCCGTGGTGCGCGATGAAATTCCGCGCTACAGCGTCGATCTCCATTTTCTGATTCGCCCCGGCATCGGTTATATGCACGTCAGCGGCTTCAACGAAACCACTGAGAAGGAAGTTTCCGATGCGCTGGACGAGATGGGCGACCTGAAAGGCCTGATCCTAGATCTGCGCCAAAACCCAGGCGGCCTGTTAAGCGAAGGCGTGGGCGTGGCGGACAAGTTCCTGCACAAGGGTCAGTTGATCGTTTCCCACCACGGGCGTTCTTCTCCCGAAAAGCGCTACGTAGCAACTCACGGCGACGGCGGAAAAGATTACCCGCTCGTAGTGCTGGTGAATCGGGGAACGGCTTCTGCTGCGGAAATCGTCGCTGGCGCCATCCAGGACCATGACCGCGGCCTGATTGTGGGCGAAACTACTTTCGGCAAAGGCCTGGTACAGACCGTCTATCCGCTTTCCGAAAATACCGGATTGGCTTTGACCACCGCCAAGTACTACACTCCGAGTGGCCGTCTGATCCAGCGGGACTATTCCAATATTTCCCTTTACGACTATTATTTTGATCGCGACACGGACAGCAAAACCGCCAGCCGCGAAGTCAAACTGACCGACAGTGGCCGCACCGTTTATGGCGGCGGCGGTATTACCCCCGATGTCAAAGTGGACCCGGTCAAGAGCAATCATTTCCAGGACACGCTCTTGCAGCACTACGCCTTCTTTAACTTTGCCAAGCATTACGCCTTGAGCCACCATCCCACCAAGAATTTCGAGGTGGACGACAGCGTGATCCAGGACTTCCGCAAATTCCTCGACAGTGAGAAGATTCCCTTTTCCGAAGCCGACCTGCTGCAAAATAACGACTGGGTGCGGTCCAGCCTCAAGAGCGAGATTTTCGTGGATGCCTTTGGCCAGGAAGAAGGTTTAAAGGTCAGGGCCGAGGCCGACCCCGAAGTCGTCAAGGCGCTGGACTTGCTGCCTCAAGCCAAGGCTCTGGCGGAAAATGCCAAGCGGATCGTCGCCGAGCGCACCAGCACCCAACCACTGAGCCGGTGATCTGCGTCTGGGGTTGAGTGTCGCTGCCTGGGTGTTTCGCCAACCCGTTCATGGGCCTGACTAGAACAGTGGTATGGATGTTGCCTGCGTTGTTTGCCGCCAGCGCCGGCTTTGCCGATTGGCGTTCCCGCCGTATTCCCAACTGGCTGACGCTCTCCGGGCTGGCGCTTGGCATCCTGGTAAACTCACTGACCCGCGGGTGGCTGGGAGCGAAGGATTCGCTTCTGGGCGCGGGCCTGGGGTTGGCGCTCTTGTTACCCTTCGTTCTGATCCGCAGCCTGGGCGCGGGCGACTGGAAGATGGTGGGCGCTTTGGGAGCCTTCCTCGGACCTGCTCATCTGATCGCCGTGTTGTTTGCCACCATGCTGGTGGCAGGTTTCATGGCGCTGGTTCTAGTGATCTGGAAACGTCGCATGGGTCAGACCTTGCGCAACATAGCGCACATGTTCGGCGCGGTCTTTAGCTTTCGTTCGCCGGGACCGGAAGTTTCACTCGACAATCCCGACGCTCTCAAGGTACCGTTCGGGGTAGCTGCCGCCATCGCGGTTCTTCTCCACACCGCCGGGCGGTTCTGGGGGATCACTTGACAGCTGAGCACCGTCGGCACAAATCGGTCAAAAAGGTCCGCCGCATTGCCTTTCTATCCGCGAGCACGGGTTCGGAGATTGCTGAGGCGGCCCTGGTCCTGCCCCTGGCTTTCATGATGTTGCTGGGGATTTTCTGGTTTGGCCGCGCCTTCAATATTTACGCCACGCTCAATCAGGCGGCCCAACAAGGCGCTCGGCTGGGAGCCGCGCAGACTTGCGCCACTTGCGGCAATACCAGCCTTTTGGCCACCCAGGGTGCGGCTATCATCACCAATGTGATGCAGGCCTCCCACGTGGACCCTGGCCAAATCCAGGCCTACGCGACCGCTGCGAATTTCTGTGGCGGCGGCAGTTGCTCTCCCACTGCTTCCAACATCACGATGTGCACCAATGTACAAATCATTGCGAGCCCCGGCCCTCCGGTTTGCGGTGTGAGGGTCAGTTTTCAGTACCCCTACCGGTCATGGCTGCCATTCACGTCCCTCAACATGCAGCAGATCGAATTGAAAGTGACGGTGCAGATGAAGGGAGAATATTGATGGCCCGCGCGGACTTCTGGACGGACATCGTCCGCTCCCTTCAGGCATCCTCGCTTGCCGAATTCGCCGTGTCTCTTCCTCTGCTGGTAGTGCTTGTGGTTGGCATCTTCGACTTCGGAGGTGCATTCAATCAAAAGCAGCAACTCAATAATGCGGTTCGCGAAGGGGCACGCTTTGGGGCCAGTCAGCCCACCAACGATGTCGCTGCCGGCGTGGCGCCGCCGTCCATCGACGCCATTCGCTATCTGGTGGATGCCTATTTGCAGACGAAGCGGATTAACGACTGTGGGCTGGGAACTGCGGGGCTCCCCGCATCCGGTCCACCTTGGCAGTACAGCGCCGCAACCGGCTGCGGCGGCACCTTGCTCTTGACCATTAAGAAGGATCCGCAGGTGAATCCGCCCGGCCCGTTAGGCCCCCCAGGGACCTGCAACCTGACGGTACCGGCGAACACCTACGGATCTCCCGACCCCATCCCAGTCGGGGTGAACATCGCCTGCACCTCGGTCACAATCTCCTATCCCTATCAGTGGCATTTCAACAGCGTCATTCAATTATTGGTTCCAGGCGCAAATTTGGCTCTTACCCAGATTTCCACCAGCGCCACCGTGCCCAACACGAACTAGAGCCGGCATTGAATCTACTCCCCCATGGGCCTCGAAAACCATTTTCAGATTCTTGTTTGGGAACCAAAGCGGAGTTCTACACTGGTGCTGACTGCATGACCAGGGCTTGCAAAATCGCCATTCGACTGCCGGTAACAGCCATGCTGCTCGCAGCCTGCTGGGCAACTCCACTTGCTCCCGAGGCCGCGCCCACCTTGCGGTGGAGCGAAGGTCAGACGGGATGCACCTTCAGTGCCGACGACGACGGCCGCTATCGCTACGGCATCTGGACTAACGACTTCGGCATTGTGTTGGCCGTCGATTCCCAGGAGTTGCAAAAAGCGGCGCGCCGCACCGAGCCCATCTTCACCGCGCTGTTGACTGTGCACTACCGCGGCAAGGCTTCCCTGTCGATAAATCCCCAGGCCATCACTCTGGAGTTTGTGAAGCACACACGCGATCTGCATCCTGCGCTCGACCCCGGCGAACTCGCCGCCAGGTTTCGTGCAGATTCCGCTCAATTCACTCAGGCCACCGAACGTAACATCCACAAGCACCCTGGGAGAAAAGCGGAATTGGAGTCGATGCTTCAAGATCACCAGCAGAGTGTTGCAGAAATGTTGTCCTTTCTTGAAACTCACAGCCTGCGTACTTTCAGGCTTGATCCCGCTGATCCCGAGGCCTCGGGATGGGTATACTTCAGCGCTGCTAGTAAGTGGATCGGTGACTGGAAAAAACAGGAAGAATTTGTTCTGAGAATACCGCTGCCCAGCCAGGTGATCGAGTTCCCTTTCGCGCTGCCACCCAGCCAGGGAGACCTGCTGCTGCGGCATAGATAGACACCGCCTGGAAGGATGGCTTGTGGCCCGCTAGCTCGCTTTTCTGCCGGCGGCTTCTTTTTGCGCCACGTAAAGCAGATCACGCAACGAAACCAGGCCTTTCAGGTGCTTGCCATCCACGATGGGCAGATGGCGGAATCCAAATTCGCGCATCAGGAACAAGCCATCCTCCACCGTTTCATTCATGCCGATCGACTTGGGATTGGCGGTCATGATCTCGGAAACCAACGTAGTGCCTGGCATGCGCCCCACCGCCACCACGCGGTTCATAATGTCACGCTCAGACACAATTCCCGCCAGTTCCCCATTACGCATCACCGGCAAAGCGCCGATGTTGTGCTCCATCATGAAACGGGCAGCCTCCAGCACTGACTTGTCGGCGTCGATCGAGTAAATGCGGCGGTCCTTCACCAAATCATAGATTGGTGCCATGGCTGACTCCTAGTTAGGTTAGCGCTGCATAGGGCCGTGTCCGCACTTGGCCCGCGAGTAGACTACTCTATCACACGGCAGCGGCCGATTGCCCCACCGATCGGCCGAGGTTTTTCTTTGCGCTCTTGGCGAATTCTTGGGTATTTTTCGGTGAATGCTTTTGACCCCAAGAGGAATTCCAAGGCTTCGAAAATCAGCGTGGGTGTCTTTAGCGGCGAGCCATTCCAGACCGGAAATAGCAACTGCCGCCCTCATCTGCTATCTTCTTGGCTTCGCCTTCGGTCAAACTGAAACGCGCCGAGTCAGGAGCCTTGATGCCAGAAATTGTGCGCCCCGAGCCCTCAAGATTTTACCGCTGGATGGTGCTCATCATCGTCAGCATTGCCATGTTTGGCAATTACTACGTCTATGACGCGCTCAGCCCTCTGGCCGATGTCCTGAAGCAACAACTGGGCTTCACCGATTCCAATATCGGCCTCCTGCAAGCCATCTACAGCTTTCCTAACATTTTTACGGTGGTGATCGGCGGCTTCATCATCGATCGTATCGGATTACGAAAGTCTCTGATGATCTTCGGCGTACTTTGCCTCATAGGTCCGGCGATCACCGCCGCAGCCGGTCATCTCTGGCTCATGGCCACTGGACGCCTCATCTTCGGCATGGGCGCGGAATCTCTGATCGTTGCCGTCACCGCCGCGCTGGCGCGATGGTTCAAAGGGAAGGAGCTGAGTTTCGCGTTCGGCATCAATCTAACCATCGCGCGTCTGGGAACATTTGCCGCCTTGAACTCACCGACGTGGGCACGCTCAGCGTACCAGTACTGGCGCTGGCCGTTCCTGATCGCCCTGGCCTTCTCGACTCTGTGCGTGATTGGAGCGGGGATTTACTGGATCATGGAAGTCTATGCCGAGAAAAACTTCCATTTAGGCGAGGCCTCCACGGATAAAGTCGTCTTCGCTGACCTTTTCAAGTTCGGTGTGAGCTACTGGTATATCGTCGCCCTGTGTATCACCTTTTATTCGGCAATCTTTCCCTTCCAGACTTTTGCCGTGAAATTCTTCATGGAAGCGCATGGTACGTCCAGAGAAGCCGGCGGCTTCCTGTCGAGCATCCTGACCGCCTTTGCCATGGTTTGCACTCCGCTTTTCGGGCTGATGGTGGATCGCGTCGGCAAACGCGCTGTCCTCATGATGTTCGGTTCCATGCTGCTGATCCCGGTGTATTTGATAATGGCCTATACCCGGGTGAATTTGTATGTGCCGATGGCCATGATGGGGGTCGCATTTTCGCTGATCCCCGCCGTGATGTGGCCATCGGTGGCATACATCGTGGACCAATCCAAGCTGGGAACGGCTTACGGGTTAATGACCATGATCCAGAACATCGGCCTGTTTGGCTTCAACTTGCTGATCGGCTGGGCCAATGACCATGGAAACGCGAGCGCCGCCAACCCAGCCGGCTACCATCTTGGGATGTGGATTTTCTCCGTCCTGGGGGTCATGGGTGTGTTTTTTGCATTCCTTCTGCGTCAAAGGGAAACAGGCCCGCATGGTCACGGGTTAGAGACTATTACCACGGCCTCGGCAAAGCCTTAGGGGGTTTTCTGCGTCGTTCCTGCTAACCCTTGAATCTATTAGGAAAAGCCTCCACGATCAGGGAGCCTGGGCCGGTCTCGGGGGGTAGGTGAGTTGAGCTTTACCCAGGCAAGGTAACGTCCCCTGGGTGTCTTTCGAGATTACTTTTGGGTCTGCTTCCCGGCCCGCAAGCGGTACAACGAAAAGCTATTTACGCCGCATCACATTGGGTGCGGCCGGAAAAGGCGACTTGACGGACGCGAAAAAACTACAGGGCGGCAAGCTTTCTGAAGCCGAGGCCATTGAGCGGGCAAAGCAGGGTGATGCAGAAGCTTTTGAGATGCTGTATCACCTGCACAAGCGGCGGGTGTATTCCCTCTGCCTGCGCATGACCGCCAACACCGCGGCTGCTGAGGACCTCACTCAGGAAGCCTTCCTCCAGTTGTTCCGTAAAATCGGGACCTTTCGCGGCGAGTCGGCCTTTTCCACTTGGCTGCATCGCATGGCGGTCAACGTAGTGCTGATGCAGTTGCGCAAGAAGGGCTTGGCGGTAGTCCCTCTGGAGGATACCCTCGAAACCGAAGAGGAATCTCCCCGCAAAGAACCAGGCGCCGACGATGTAAGATTGTCAGGTTCCATCGACCGGCTGCAATTGCAGCGTGCGGTCGCGGATTTGCCCCCGGGCTACCGGCAGGTATTCCTGCTGCATGACGTCGAGGGCTATGAGCATAACGAAATTGCCGGATTGGTGGGGTGCTCCATCGGCAATAGCAAGTCGCAGTTACACAAGGCTCGAATGAAGTTACGGGACCTCCTCAAAATGAGCAGAGCTGAAAAAGCCACTAAGCCATGAGGGGGCAGCAACAGCAGTATTCGGGGAGAGAGGTAGTATGACCTGTCAAGAATTTACACGGGTCTTGCCGGAGCTTGAGGGCGGCCGTAGTTTTGAGGCGGATGAGCACTTGCGAATGTGCTCCCGCTGCTGGGACTTGGTTTCTGATCTGGATGCCATCTCGCAGCAGGCACGCCTTCTTCAAGCCAGCGACGAGCCCAGTCCACGAGTTTGGAACTCAATTGAGATCACCTTACGGCAAGAGGGCCTGATTCGTCAGTCCCAGATGGACCGGCCCGCCCGGTTGTGGATGGGGTGGCGGTTCCGATGGCTGGTTCCGGTGGCGGCTGCACTCTTGCTGGCTTTTGGAGTTTTCCTGCGCGCACACGGGGGTGGCCCGTCACAATTGGTGGCTAGAAACGTATCGCCGGTGACGTTGGCAAAAGCCCCTGCCCCGGAACCGATCGGCCCGGCGGGAGACGAAGATCAACTGCTCAGCGTTGTTTCCGCGCGGGCACCTGGCTTGCGTGCGGGTTACGCTGATGACCTGAAAGAAGTGGATGCCTACATCCGCGATGCGGAGTCGTCGGCTCGCAGCAATCCGAACGATGAGATCGCGCAACAGTATTTAACCAACGCCTATGAGCAGAGAGCCATGGTTTACGAACTTGCCATGGCCCGTTCTCTGCCATAAATTTAGCTGGACCGGGGGCTGGTCATGCGATCAGGATCGGGAGACGTCAGTTATGTGTAGAAGCTTTGTTTCTAAAGGATCTCTTGTTGTGCTGCTCATGGTGACAGCCGCTTTGGCCAGCGAGGTCCATCAGCAGTATCACTTCAAAGTACGCCGCCATTCCAGCGTTTCCATCGTTAACCCTTACGGTCTGATTTCAGTTAAGCCCTCCGGCGGAAATCAGGTGATAGTGAACTCCGTGCGATTCTCCGACAAAGTAGAAATTGACCAGAGTCAAGGCGGCAACCACGTTTCCGTCGTCTCCCATTTGCTGGATGGGGCCGATCCCGTTAGCGGACGGGTGGACTATGAAGTGCTGGTTCCCTCCGACGCCAGTCTGACCTTGCGCACTACCAGCGGTCCCCTGCGAGCCGAAAGGCTTCGTGGGGATCTTGTGCTCGAAGGCAACACTGCTACCGTCGACGTTCGTGACATTAGCGACGGCCACGTTCATGTCAAGACCCTCAATGGCCCGGTAACTCTGACCAACGTCAATGATGGGCATGTGGAAATCACCTCGGTTAACGGAGATGTGGCGTTAAATTCCGTGAACGGCCCGCTGGTTTTAGTGAACTCCACCAGCGGCAAGATCTATTACGATGGCGACTTCGGCGACGGCGGAGAATATTCTCTGATGACCCATACCGGAGACATCGAAGCCACCGCCCCGGCTTTTGCCTCTATCGATGTCGTCGCCAGTTCGGCGCACGGCAAAGTCGAAAACGACTTTCTGTTGACCCCCACGCATTCCTCCATCATTTTCCGCGCAGGGAGTGCCTTCGCAGGTACGATGGGAAAGGCCGCATCTACCGTTAAGTTGCTTTCCTTCAGTGGTAAAATCCACCTTAAGAAACGTTAAAACCTTTGTTGCCGGGCGAATGCGGCGTGTTCCAGTTGACTGGCAGCTGCATTTTCCGGAACATCGCATTTATGGCACTAGCCGGCAACCACAGGGCACTGTTTCTAGTGGGCTTCATGGGCGCCGGCAAGACCAGCGTTGGCCGCGGACTCGGCCAGCGCCTGGGATGGAGCTTTGAAGACTTGGATGATCGCATCCAGGCCCGTGCGGGGCGTTCCATCGCGGAGATTTTTCGCGATTCCGGCGAAGCAGAATTTCGCCGCCTTGAGACTGCCGCGCTCCACGACTTGCTGCGCGAGTTGAGCATCGCCCCTCGCGTGGTGGCGCTAGGCGGCGGAGCTTTTGCCGAGCCCGAAAACGAGGCATTGCTCGAGGGTGCGGACGTCCAGCTGATTTTTCTGGATGGCGCGGTGGAGGAACTCTTTCGCCGGTGCCGGCAGGAACAGCGGGAGCGTCCCCTATTACACGATGCAAAACAGTTTCGCCAACTTTATGAGCAGCGCAGGTTCTCATACCTCAAGGCTGCGTGCCGGGTTGATACCACCGACAAAGACATTGATCAGGTTGTAGCGGAGGTAGCATGCAGGATCGGTTTGCAATAAGTTCGAGACATATCCGAAAGATCGCCCATGGGCTGTTGTGCACCCTGCTGGCCACGAGCGCCTGGGGCGCCCGCGCGAAAGAAGCTTCGGGCCAGGACGTGGATTCCGGCTCCTTCGGTGTTTTCATGAACGGCAAACGCGTAGCTACAGAAACATTCTCGATTCACCAAAGCAGCGCCGGCAGCGTTATCACTTCGCGGTTCAAGACCGAAGCCGGTGAGCCGGCGGAGCAGTCCTCGGAATTGCAGCTGACTGCCAATGGTGACCTCAAGAGTTACGAGTGGAAGGAGATCAGCCCCGGCCAGTCGCAGGCCACTGTCCTCCCCAGCCAGGACTTTCTCACCGAGCGCTATTCCAACAGCCCCACCGACAAGCCCCACGAGCAACCTTTTCTGCTGCCGGTCTCCACCAGCATTCTGGATGACTACTTCCTCATCCAGCGCGAAGTCTTCGCCTGGAAATACTTGGCCACCGTTTGCAAGCAGGAGAAAGGCACCGTCGATTGCCCCCTCAAACAAAAGGCCCAGATGGGGTCGCTCAATGCCCACACCCGGGCCTCAGGTCTGGTCAACGTTCAGTACTCCGGCAGGGAGAAGGTTCCCCTCCATGGAGTGGAGCACGAACTCATCCGGCTCGACATGAAGAGCGAATCCGGCGACTGGACCTTGTGGCTGGACGATCAGCTGAAGTTGCAGCGCATTCTCGATCCGGCCAGCGGTACTGAGGTGGTGCGAGACTAAATGGCCCTCACCGACGCACGTGCGGCCCGGGTTCTGACCACAGCGCTGTTGTTCGCGCTGGGGCTTGGCTTTCTCTACATCACGCGCCGCACTCTGATCGCGTTCCTTTTCGCCATCTTCTTTGCCTACCTGGTGGACCCCGCCGTGTCACGCGTGGAAAAGTGGACGAACAGCCGTGCCGTGGCGGTGGGCATTATCTATCTGTTGCTTCTGTTTCTGGTGGTCACCTTTTTCTTTTTTGTAGGTCCGCAGATCGGCCACCAGGCACAGCGCCTGGGCGATGCCATGCCCCAGCTTCTCGATCAAGTCAGCTCCGGCCACATTGCAGTGACCATAGGCCAGGAACGTGGCTGGAGCGACACTACCATACGCCAGGCCCAGGCTTTCCTGAACCGGCATCGCGATGATCTGCTCTCGGTGGCGCAGCGGATCGGGGTCCGGGTGGCGGCCGCCGCACAAGAATCCTGGCTGCTTGTCGTCGTCCCCATCCTGGCAATATTTCTTCTGAAGGACGGCCGCGAATTTGGCGAGGTCGGGCTGGCATTTGTCCACACCCGGCCGCAACGCGAGTTTTGGGAGGGGGTGCGCGAGGACCTGAACCGCATGCTCGCTCATTTCATCCGTGCACAACTCACGCTTGCCGTATTCTCACTCATCGCTTACAGCGCTTTCATGGGTCTGATGCGGGTACCTTATGCGCTGGTGCTGGGCACCGCAGGCGGCATCATGGAATTCATCCCCGTGGTTGGCCCGCTGGTGGCAGCCGTGGTCATTTTAGGGGTCGCGCTCTTGATGAGCTATCACCACTGGGTGATGTTATTGGTTTTCCTGCTGGCCTGGCGTTTGATCCAGGACTATCTGCTGTCACCACGCATCCTGGGCAGGAGCATGGAACTGCACCCGCTGGCGGCGATTTTCGGCGTCCTCGCAGGCGGCGAAATCGCGGGCGTGCTGGGAGTTTATCTTTCCATTCCCGTCATGGCCAGCCTGCGCATCGTGTGGCGGCGCTGGCGAATGTACGCGGAGAAGAAGCGCTTCGGCCCGCTCAACGAGTATTCTTTCGGCGCGGAAATCGCTCCCCGCGAGTAACCTCGCCTACCCACCCGCACCCACTCCTAACTCGACTTTCACGTTGCGCAGGAATTCCGCCGCCGCCTCCGGCACCACAGTATTGATAAACATTCCCGAGCCCAACTCGAATCCCGCCATTCGCGTCATTCGAGGAATCACGCTGACATACCAGTGGAAATGTTTCACTCCTACGAACTCCGCCGGCGCGCTGCGAATGGTGAAGTTGAAGTCGGGATTTTGCAATCCATGGTAGAGCTTCGCCAACACAGTTTTTAAAACCCGCGCCAGGTCTGCGATCTCCACCGCACTGATGTCGCCAAAGCTGGCCATGTGCCGCCGCGGATAAATGGGCGTGCAAAATGGGGCGGGGGAAGCAAACAACTCCATGGCAACGAAGTGCTCGCTGGCCAGCACCACCCGGCTCTGCTCCGCCATTTCTTCCTCCAGCGCCTGGCAGAACATGCACTCACCGAATTCGTCGTAATGCGCCAAGGCCTGCTGAAAGCGTTCCCGCACCTGGTGCGAAATCACCGGGGTGGCAATCAACTGCGAGTGGGGATGCTCCATACTGGCGCCGGCATCTGCCCCGTGGTTCTTGAAAATAGTCACGTGAGCAATTCTAGGATCCAGGCTCAAGGCGTTGTAGCGTGACTTGTACACTCGCAGCACGTTAGCGATGTGCTCCTCCGGTAGCAACGCCATCACTTGCGAATGGTCGGGCGTGTCGATGATGACATCGTGTACTCCGAACCCTCCCATGGTGCGCCGCGAACGCTGAATAGTGCGCGTAGGTTGAGCATCCGGCGATAAAGCGGCGAACTTGTTCGGCACCACTCGCACCTGCCAGGAATCGCCCGTAGCATTCGGCACCCGCATGACTTCCGGTGGAGTCTTCCCCTCATTGCCCACGCAAAATACGCAATTCTCCACATGCGATGGCACAGGTTTGGCCTCGCGCTGCTTGACCATGTCTTCGGGACGCTTGGCCCGTTCGGTGGCGATGATGACCCATTCCTTGGTGAAGTAGTTTTGGCGCAGTTCGGGCATGATAACTCCTCAGATTCCTTATCGGCACTTTGCCCGGAAATCATCACCTTCCGCGAAAACCCGCCGTCCGCCGTGATGGCCCCTTGTTATAAAATTCAAAGCAATCATGTCGAAGAGAATTCCTGTAGGGATCCTGGGCGCAACCGGTGTGGTCGGACAGCGTTTCGTTCAAATGCTGGAAAACCATCCCTGGTTCGAAGTGACCTGGCTGGCCGCGTCCGACCGCTCTGAAGGCCGTCCTTACAAAGACGCTGCGCGTTGGCGGATGAAGACTCCGCTTCCCGCCGCTGCCGGAGAAATGACCGTCTCCCCCGCCCGGCCCGAGGGCGCTCCCCGGGTGATTTTTGCCGCCCTCGACACCGCCATCGCAGCTGAGATGGAGCCTCGTTTCGCCGACGCCGGCCACGCGGTGGTAACCAACTCCAGCGCTCTGCGCATGAAAAGTGATGTCCCGCTGGTAATTCCCGAGGTCAACCCCGACCACATCAAGATGCTGGCTTGCCAGGCTTGGCGCCACAAATCAAACGGCTTTGTGGTCACCAATCCAAACTGTTCCGCCATCGGCCTGGTCATGGCGCTGGCTCCCTTGCAGCAATTTGGCATCGAGACCGTCATGGCCGTCACTATGCAGGCAGTGAGCGGCGCGGGATATCCCGGCGTTCCTTCGCTCGACATCCTGGGCAACGTGATTCCGTATATCCCAAAGGAAGAAGAGAAAATGGCGGAGGAGACACTCAAGCTGCTGGGGCGGCTTGACGGGTCCAAAGTCGTTTCCGCCCCCTTCGCCATGAGCGCCCACTGCAACCGTGTGGCCGTGGAAGATGGTCACACGGAATCGGTTTCGATCAGACTGACAAAGAAGCCGGCAACTGCCGAAATTATCGCGGCCTGGAGTGAGTTTCGCAGCGAGCCGCAGGAACTGAAACTCCCCAGCGCCCCCGAGCAACCGGTCCGTTACCTCGAATCCCCGGACCGCCCGCAACCCCGCCTCGACGTGGACGCCGGCAACGGCATGACCGCCAGCATTGGCCGCCTGCGCCCTTGCAGCGTGCTCGACTGGAAGTTCACCGTGCTCTCTCACAACACCATTCGCGGAGCCGCAGGCGCTGCCATTCTGAACGCTGAACTGCTGAAGGTCCGGGGCTACCTCGATTGAATACACTGGCCCGCAATCTGACTCGATCTGCGTTGCTCTGCGTTGATCTCGGGCCAAGCTGCGCTTCCTGGCTCCCATGAAAACCATCGTCATGAAATTTGGCGGCACCTCGGTGCAGGATGCCAACGCTATCGCCCGCGCGGCCAACATCGTTAAAGCGCGCCTCGGAGAAAAACCCGTAGTCGTTGTCAGCGCCATGGCCAAGGTCACCGACCAGTTGCTGGCGATGGGTCGCGCCGCCGGCGCCGGCGATCGCAAAACCGCGCTCGACTTCTCCCGCGGCCTGCGCGAGCGCCATTACATGACCGCCGGAGAACTCCTCGGAACCGGCGTATTCACTCAATTTCACAGCCAGTTAGAGTCTGACTTTGAAGCTCTGGATGAGCTCCTGCGCGGGATTGCCGCGGTCGGTGAACTCACTCCCCGCACCACCGACCACGTCGCAGCCTACGGCGAACTTCTTTCCAGCAAAATCATCGCCGCCGCCTTCGCTGCCAAGGGACTGAACGCCGTCCTGGTCGATTCGCGCGAATGTATGGTCACCGACGCCGCTCATCAGCGCGCCGCTCCCCTGATCGACGAGACCACGCAGCGCCTGCGAACCAAAGTTCAACCGCTGGTGGCCGCTGGAAAGGTACCCGTAATGGGCGGCTTCATCGGAGCCACCAAGGCAGGCATTACAACTACCATCGGGCGCGGCGGATCCGATTTTTCCGCCGCCATCGTCGGCGCCGGGCTTGACGCCGAGCGCATCGAGATCTGGACCGACGTCGACGGCATGCTGACCACCGACCCCAACATTTGCCCCGACGCCCGGCGTATCAAGCTCATCAGCTTCGACGAAGCCGCCGAGTTGGCATACTTCGGGGCCAAGGTCCTACATCCCGCAACCGTGCTGCCCGCGATCCAGAAAAATATCCCCGTTTATATTCTGAATTCCCGCAACCCCGGCTGCGAAGGCACGCGCATCGAGGCACGCGTTCCGCACTGCCGCAATTTCTTCAAGGCCATTGCCGCCAAGAAGCGCATCACCATCATCGATGTCGCCGCGCCCCGCATGTTGCTGGCCCACGGCTTTCTCCGTGCCATTTTCGAGGCCTTCGACCGCCATCGTGTAGCCGTGGATGTGGTCTCCACTTCAGAAGTCAGCGTTTCGTTGACGGTGGATTCCAACGAGTCCATACCCGCTCTGGCCGCGGACCTGGCCAAGCTGGCCGACGTAAAATACGAAGGCCGCAAAGCGATTGTCTGCCTGGTAGGTGAGAACCTGCGTGAGACGCCGGGAATCGCGGCCCGAGTATTCGGCGAGCTTTCCGACACCAAGGTCCGCATGATTTCCCAGGGCGCGTCCGAGATTAACCTGACATTCGTAATCGAAGAAGACGACGTACCCGCAGTGATCCAACGCCTTCACAAAGCGTTTTTCTCGGACCTGGATCCAGAGGTCTTCGCATGAACGAGAGGCTGCTATTCTCTGTGATTTCCAACCGCGAGATCGGCGTCAGATGCGCCGTCAGGTTTTTCTCTGCCGCCCTCTGTGCCCCTTGTGGTAAAAGGGTTTTCGACCCATGAACCTGCTGGTCCTAGGCCGAGGCAAGACCGGCTCCATGGTGGCGGAAGTCGCCCGCGAACGCGGCCATGAAGTCGCAGCGCTCTGCGCCGCTGACAACCCACACGCCTCTGCCCTGACTGCGACGCGCCTCGCCCCATACGACGCGGTCATCGATTTCACACTTCCGCGCACGGTGTTAGGCCATATCGAGGCCTGTGTTCGCAACCGGAAGAATATCGTCGTCGGCACCACCGGCTGGTATCAGGAAATCCCGCGAATCAAACAGCTCGTAGAACAGAACGCCACCGGCCTTCTCTACGCCTCAAACTTTTCCGTAGGGGTGAATTTGTTTTTCGACGTCGCCCGCAGCGCAGCCGCCGCGCTCCAGCATCAGTACTCCGGGCGGATCTTCGAACGGCATCACAAGCAAAAAAAAGACGCTCCTTCCGGCACCGCCGCGACCATGCAAAAGATCATCCAGGCCGCCTCTGGAACGGAACTGGAGATCACCTCATTCCGCGAAGGCGACGTAGTCGGCATGCACGAACTGATCCTCGATTCCCCCGCAGACAGGATTTATCTCTGCCATGACGCCAAATCCCGCCGTGGATTCGCCGAAGGCGCCCTCCGCGCCGCAGAGTGGCTCGCCGGCAAGAAGGGCTTTTTTGACTTCAAGGACGTGTGGCGAGAACTCTGAGGCCCCACTTTTCGTCTCAGCCCATTCGCGTTATCTTAATGTTATGCAAGTTCGTGGATGCGGTACCGCGCTCGTAACCCCTTTTCGTCAGGACGGCTCCATCGACGAGCTCGCCCTGCGCAACCTGGTGGCCTGGCAGGTCGAATCCGGGATCGATTTCCTGGTTCCCTGTGGCACCACCGGCGAGACTCCAACGCTCTCGCACGACGAGTGGCTGAAGGTCATCGATACCACCATCGAAGTGGTGGCGGGCCGCGTGCCCATCGTCGCCGGAGCGACTTCGAACTCCACACAGGAGGCCGTCGCTAAAGCCAAAGAAGTCTCCGCCCGGCCCGGCGTCGATGCCATCCTGACTGCGTCGCCCTACTACAACAAGCCCACACAGGAAGGCCAGTATCGCCACTTCCACGCCATTGCCGATGCTGTGGACACGCCGATCATTCTCTACAACGTGCCCGGTCGCACCGGTGCGAATATCGAGCCGGCAACGCTGGCCCGTCTGGCGGAAGTGCCCCACATTCTCGGGGTAAAAGAAGCCAGCGGCAACATCAGCCAGATCGCGGAAGTCTGTAGCGCCGTGCCCGAAACCTTCATGGTCTTCTCCGGCGATGATGCCATCACAATTCCGGTCATTGCTCTGGGCGGAGTCGGAATCATTTCTGTGGCTTCCAACGAAATACCCCGAGAGATGGCCGACCTGACCCGCGCCGCTCTCAACAACGACTGGACTATCGCCCGCAGCATTCAGCGCAAATACCTGACGCTGATGCAGACCAACTTCATCGAATCGAATCCGCTGCCGGTGAAAGCGGTTCTGGCGATGATGGGCAAGATCGAAGAAGTTTACCGCCTGCCGCTGCTCCCCATGCGCCGCGACACGCGCTCGAAATTGCAAAAAGTTGCCGCCGAGGTCGGCCTCATCAGCCAGCCCGCAGGCCAAAAGTCAGAAACTGTCAATTTCTTCATCTACGAGAACTGGCTGGCCGGGCCTCACAAGATCGTCCTGCACCGTTCCACGTGCGGCCAGTGCAACCACGGTAAGGGACGCCCCGCCGGGCACGACGCCAACCACTCGCACTGGCACGGCCCCTACGCCTCGCTCTCGGAAGCCCGCAACGCATCCCACGGCATGGCGAATGTTTTGATTCGCAGCGAATGCAAGTGCGTGTGAAACAAACACGAATTCCTGTGATCCGCTGTGTCCTCTGTGGTCAGGGTTTTCGCCACAGCACTCGAACCATCAATCCTTTATACTGCTGCTTTCATGTCCTCCCTAAAATCCGCCATCGAGCGTCTCTCCTCTCAAGGCGAGGTCGAACACAACCCCGAAGCCCGCAAGACTTTTCTCGATTTCCGTGATCAACTCACCCAAGGCAAAATCCGAGCGGCGGACAAGCTCAACGGGAAATGGATCGTCAACGTCTGGGTGAAGCAGGGCATATTGCTGGGTTTCAGGCTCGGCGAACTCAGCCAGATGGACGACAGCGCGACTCTTTCTTTCGTCGATAAAGATACCTTCCCAGCCCGCCGCTTCACGGTCGCCGAGCGCGTACGCGTGGTACCTGGAGGATCGTCCATCCGCGTCGGCTCCTACGTGGCCCCCGGCGTCATCTGCATGCCGCCCATGTTCATCAATGTCGGCGCCTACATCGATGAAGGAACGCTGGTGGATTCACACGCCCTTGTAGGGTCTTGTGCCCAGATTGGCAAGCGGGTACATCTTAGCGCCGCCGCGCAGATAGGTGGAGTCCTTGAACCCGTAAATGCCGCCCCCGTCATCGTGGAAGACGACGTTCTGATTGGCGGCAACTGTGGCGTTTATGAAGGGACAGTTGTGCGGGCCCGGGCAGTGCTCGGAGCAGGCACAATTCTCACCCGCTCCACTCCTCTTTACGATCTGGTGCGCGGCGAAGTGTACAAGGCAACTGTAGATTCGCCTCTCGAGGTCCCGGAAAATGCCGTGGTCGTGCCGGGATCGAGATCGGTAAAGAAAGGCGCGCCCGCAGGCTGGAATCTCTCGCTGTACACGCCGGTAATCGTGAAATACCGTGACCGAAAAACCGACCAAAGAATCGAACTGGAAGACTGGCTACGCTGAGGGTGCCGGCGGCTGAAGGCGCCCGTTGCCTGATCACTCTCGGCATGGCTTGAAGCCGCGCCCTGACCTGACCTACATCGGACGCGCCGGCAGAAGCCCCTTCATCCTCTCCCGCGCCGCCAAATGCCTCGCCCGAAAATGCTTGCTCGCGCGCTCACCCCAAGTGCGCACAAAGTAGTAATTGAGCCCCGCGCCAATCACCGAGCTGACGAACGGAATCAGACGCCCTGACCACTTCTCTACCGCGTCTGCACTGGCTTGCGCGGCGATGCGTTGAATCACTTTGGGCACAAAGCGATTCACCACTTCTTTCTCCAATAGTTCCCGGCTGATGTCCACGCCCGCAGCGCTGGCCGCCGCAATCCACAGCTCCGCCATCTCCTCGTCAGTACTGTATTCGAACCCATAAACCAGGCTGAGCTTTTGGATCATCCGCAACGTGATCCCGGCCAGAATGCTCAGGTCGGGCACAATGGTCACCACCCCACCCAGGCCAAGTCCCGCGCCTTCGACTGCCGCAACCTTCATACCGCCCGCGATGATGCTGCTGGCCACATCGTCCAACTGGCCGACGTCCACGCTGTAGAGCCCCTGAAAACTGCTGACCGGTACTCCATAGGCGGCGCGAAGTTGCAACAGAAATTTCCCGGGATCGACTTTTACCGTATGGTACGCACGCTCAAAACCGCGGCGCAGGCCAGTCTCCGCCCGTCTACGCAACCACGATTGCTGGATCTGCTTGGCCACTGATCTTATTATCGCAGAAGCCAGCGCCCCCAAAAGTGACGGCGGTTTTGATTTGCCTGGGTACGCTGTACCAGCTGCTCACTGCTACCACCTGTGCTAGCATCATTGAATCCCTAATGCCAACCGGAAAACTACATGTTGTGCCGCTGGGCGGGCTCGGCGAGTTCGGAATGAACTGCATGGCCGTCCGCTGGGGCGACGATATTATCGTCATCGACGCCGGCCTCATGTTTCCCGAAGCCGAGCTGTTGGGCGTGGACATCGTCGTTCCCGACATTTCTTATCTCGCTGAAAACCGCCAAAAAGTTCGCGCCATTATTCTCACCCATGGCCATGAGGACCACATCGGCGCCTTGCCCTGGATGCTTTCCGAGCTTAACGTCCCAGTCTGGGGAACTGAGTTCACCCTGGCGTACGTCGAGGACAAACTCGACGAGCACGGCCTGCTCGATGATGCCGACCTCAACGAGATCAAGCCCGGAGAACGTTTCAAGATCGGCCCGTTCACCATTCATCCCATCCAGGTAACTCACAGTCTGGTAGATTGCGTCGCCTTAGCGGTGCACACTCCGCTCGGAGTAATCATTCACACTGGCGACTTCAAAGTTGACGCCACCCCCACCGACAACCGCCTGTTCGATCTGCACGCCTTCGCCGAGTACGGCAAAGAAGGCGTCCTGGCGCTGTTTCAGGACTCGACCAACGTCGAGCGCAAAGGCTAC
Source organism: Terriglobales bacterium (assembly GCA_050745985.1). Classification (GTDB taxonomy): domain Bacteria; phylum Acidobacteriota; class Terriglobia; order Terriglobales; family Acidobacteriaceae; genus JABCZH01. The sequence goes on from JBOGLG010000011.1 coordinate 223,518, forward strand.
ACACCCAGCGAACGCGCCGTCCGCCGCAAATTTGACGAGGTCTTCGCCCACACCCAACGGCGGTTGTTCATCTCCTGTTTCTCGTCTTCCATCCATCGCATCAAGCTGGCGGTGGAACTGGCCTGGCAACACGGCCGCAAAGTCGTTTTCGTGGGACGCTCCATGAACAGCTCGGCGGAAATTGCCGAGGACCTCGGCTACGTCGAGATTCCTGAGGGCCTGCTCGTGCATCCCGGCGAGATGAAGAATTTCCCGCCGGAGAAGATCTGCGTATTGATCAGCGGGACCCAGGGCGAGCCCATGTCGGCCCTGTCGCGCGCCGCGGTCGACAATCACAAGCACGCGAAAATCGAGAAAGGCGACACCGTCGTTCTTTCCTCCCGCATTATCCCGGGAAATGAGAAGGCGATTTACCGCATGATCGATCACTTGTTCCGCCGCCAGGCTCACGTGATCTATGACGACGGATCCTACCCGCCCATCCACGTCAGCGGCCACGCCAGCCAGGAAGAACTCAAGCTGATCATCGGCCTGGTGAAGCCCAGGTACTTCATTCCAGTTCACGGCGAATACCGTCAGTTGAAACTGCACGCCGAAATGGCTGCCGCCATGCACGGCTCGGTGGGCAACGTCATGCTGATTGAGAGCGGTGACATTCTCGAATTCGACGAATTGGGCGCCCGCAAGGCCGGCCGCGTCAACGTGGGTCGCGTCTGCATCGACTCCGGGTCGCGAACCGATGTGGTCGAGGACCTCGTCATCAAAGACCGCCGCCATCTCAGCGAAGACGGCATCGTGCTGCCCATCATCGCCATCAACAAGCTCACCGGCAAGGTCGAGACCGCTCCCGAAATCGTCATGCGCGGATTCGAGCCGGGAGAAGATGGCTTCGCCAGCGGAGCCCGCACCCTGGTGATACAGACCCTCGATGGTTCAAGCAACGAAGAAAAGGCCGACTACGGCGTGATCAAAGAAAAAATCCGCGCCGACCTGAAGCGATACATCTCCAAGCAGACGCAGAAGCGCCCGCTGATCATGCCGGTGATTTTAGAGATCTAGCGAGGACGTGAGCGGATTCTGCCATCGCAGACCCGGAAAACGCGCAAAATCGCGGTCCGTCGTGTAGAGTTCTCCTCCGACTTCCATGGTGATGGCGGCAAGTTGCGCGTCGCTGATCAATCCACCCGGCGCTTGCCCCTCTAAAATCACGTTGCGAAACACCTGCCAGTGATGTTCGCTGGGCCCCAGTGCCACGACATTCGGCTGCTCGAACCAATGATCGACAACTGCCACAGCCTCGGTAAGAGTCATTCTCTCGCCCGGGAGGCGTGTGTTGGTTACAATTCGCAGAAAGGCCGCTATCGTCGTCCAGGGAAGGCCAATAAGCTCGCCGGAGGAGAACACTCTTTCAACCCACTCCCGCGCCTTTGCGTGATGCGGGGACGCGCTGTCATATGCATATAAGAGAATGTTTGCGTCGAGCACGATCACCGGTGTGACGCGCCTTCCAGGCTCTCGATCAATTGCTCGACGTTGTCGTAAGTCATGCCAGCCGGCAGCCCGAGTCTTCGCGGCGCGACTACAAAAGCCTTTCGTTTGTTCTGCCTGGTCATCGTCAGTCCCAGGCGAAGGAAGTGATTCACGGTCTCCTTAAAAGACGTTCCCGCCCGTCGGCTCTCGCGACTGAGCAGACGCGCCACATCCTCATCGAGAGTTAGCGTAGTTCGCACATCATGATGCTATATCATACGCATCATGATGTCAATCCCCTGGCAAATACTATGCAGGATTTGTTGTACCCTTCTATTGCCTCATGATCACCCTTCACGACCTCCGCGAAGCCCAAACCCGCCTGCGGGGGATTGCCGTGCGCACCCAGCTTATCGAAGCCTGCTTCCCCCAACCCGAGTCCGCTCCGGATGGTCGCCGCCTGTACCTCAAGCCGGAAAACCTGCAGCCCATAGGCGCCTTCAAGCTGCGCGGCGCCTACAACAAGATCGCCTCGTTGACCAGGGAGAAACGCGCCCGCGGCGTCATCACCTATTCCAGCGGAAATCATGGCCAGGGCGTCGCCTATGCCGCTCGTGCAATGGGCGTTCCCGCCATCGTGGTCATGCCCAGTGATGCACCCGCCCTCAAGCGCGACGCCACCAAAGCCCTGGGGGCGGAGGTGGTGCTCGTGGGCCCGGGCAGCCTGGAGCGCCAGCAGCGCGCCGAACAACTGGCCGAGCAGCAAGGCTATGCCATAGTTCCTCCCTATAACGACGAGAAAATCATCGCCGGGCAAGGCACCATCGGCCTTGAGATTCTCGAAGACTTGCCCGTCGTCGAAACCGTCCTCGTCCCCGTCGGCGGAGGGGGCATGATTAGCGGCGTCGCTACAGCCATCAAACTCAGCAATCCGTCCGTGAACGTGATCGGTGTCGAGCCGGAACTCGCGGCCGACGCTCAGGCCAGCTTTCGCGCAGGAAAAATCACCGAATCCTCCGCCCACGACGCCACCCGCACTATCGCAGACGGCCTGCGCACCCAAAGTATTGGTCCCATCAATTTTGAACACATCCGTAAGTACGTGGATGACATCATAACTGTCAGCGAGTTCGAGATCCGCCAGGCCGTGCGGCTTTTGGCCACCGATCCACGGACGGTAGCCGAGCCCAGCGGCGCAGTCGCCGTAGCGGGTTACCTGTTTCATCGCGAGCAGCTGCCCAAGGCCCGGCTCCACGCGGCGGTCATCAGCGGCGGAAACATCGATCCGCAAATGCTCGAAGAAATCAAGCAAGTGAGTACCGTAGAGACGTAGCTGGCTGCGTCTAAACCGAAACCGTAAAGGCATGAACTTGAAGTCCACGGCCGTCCTGATCCTGCTTTCCCTCAGCACCCTCGCACCAGCCGACGTAATTCGCGGCGCGATGGTGCGTGTGGCCGACATCTACGTCTCCCCCGACCCTACCTCTGCGAAGCTCGCCGAGGTCGACCTTGGCCGCGAGATCGTCGTAATTCAAAGCAGCCGCGACTGGATCAACGTCGAGGCGCAGCTCTCGGAAGAGCGGATTGTCACCGGATGGATGCTCGACAAGGGCGTGGTGCGAGCGTCCACTCCAAACGGCGACAGGATTCTGTTCGGCGAGGCGGTCGATGCCGAAGACCAAGCCAGCCAACGCCACGGACGCCGCGGCGCCGCCCAGGACGCCCTCCGTCTCTACTTCGAAGTATCTGAACTCTTCCCGGCTTCTCCAATCGCCGCCGAGGCCATGTATCGCTCCGCCGACATTCGCTGGCAAATCGAGAAGGCCGATGTCATGTCGCGCCCTTCCTCCCACGAAAGAGACCCCTACCTGCGCGATGGCATGACTGAAGACTACTTCAAGAAATTGATGAAGAAGTATCCTGGCACCAAGTGGGCCGACCTCGGCGCCTTTCACCTGATCGAGAACAAGCTCTGCGGCGACTGGCAGGGAACTTCCAAATGCCCCGAAAAAGAAGCGGAGCTCTACGAGAAGTACGCCAGGGAACATCCCGACTCCTCCGCTGTCTCTGAAGCCCTCTACGACGCAGCCTGGCGCCAAGCCGCGCTGATCGAGATCTATAAGACCGAAGACGACGCCAAGAAATCAGAAGAAGCGAAGGGCAAAGCCATCGCACTGGCCGAGCGGGCGTCGCAGGCATCGCAAAACGACTGGGCTGCCCGCGCCCACCGGCTGCTCTATCTCATCCAGCAGGGCGTACCCACGTATGGAAATACGCAGGAATGACCTAATCCCCCTCACGAACCAACCCTGCTAGCCTTATCCACGTCAGCTTCTGCCATACTGCATTCTCCTGGGAGGAACCTTGAACGACTACCTGCTCTCTTTAGTATTGGGCATCATCGAAGGTATTACTGAATTTCTGCCGGTCAGCTCGACGGCCCACCTCCGCGTTGCCGAGGCGCTGTTCCACATCGGCCTGGGCGATGGCTACTGGAAGATGTACACGATCGTCATCCAATTGGGCGCCATTCTCTGCCTTCCGGTGTATTTTCGCGAGCGGATTGCGAAGTTTCTTTCGACTTTTCCCCGGGGAGAACGCGGTGATCGCACTGCGCTCACCCATCCTCTCGGCCTGACCATGGTGGCATTCGTGGTCACTGCCGGCCCGGCATTTCTGCTCACCAAAGTTATCGGGAAGCACCTGGAGAGCCTCTATATCATCGGCACGTCTCTATTTGTGGGCGGAGTTGTCATGTGGCTGGTTGACGCCTTGAATGCCAGCGCGGAGGCTGCCGGCCCCAGCGCCTCCGGTGGACGCATCGATACCTGGGCGATGGAGACCATGAGCCTGGGCCAGGCCATCTGGATTGGCGCATGCCAGATTTTTTCGGCGGTGTTCCCAGGGACCTCTCGCTCCATGTCCACGATCGCAGCCGGTCAGTTGGCAGGGATGTCTAGAGCTTCGGCCCTTGAGTTTTCCTTCTTCCTGTCGATTCCCACCATGGTGGTTGCCACCTGCTACGACCTGTTCAAGTCGCTGCACAGCAAGAGCGCGAATCCAATTGGCGTTTCGCAGATCGACCCCCACGGCTGGCAGGTGCTGGCCATCGGCTTTGTGGTTTCCTTCGTGGTTGCCTATGGTTCGGTCGCCTGGTTCATGGCCTGGGTGCGCAAACATGGATTCGTCCCCTTCGCCGTTTACCGCCTCATTGCCGGAATACTGGTGCTGGTACTTGCCAACCACATGGCACCCTAGATTGTGTTTGTCACTCTGGATACCGCAGGAAAATCCTCCGTTGTGCGCTGGCCCGCTTCTTGTCATAATGAAGGGGCTCTGGCGTAGTCGCAATCACATGCGTTTGTGTGTCTGTGCGTGACGCGAAATACGCCCATGAAGTATTTCAACCAACTGTTCACGCCCACCAACAACCGGCGGCTCAATGAGCTGATCGGGTTCTTGTTGTGCGTCTCCGCGCTCCTTCTGTTTCTTGCCCTGGCATCCTATTCGCCGCTCGATCCATCTCTGAACAGCGCCTCGGTGCTGACCGGTTCGCGCGCCGCCCGCAATTGGGTCGGCGTGGTTGGAGCAGTGTTTTCCGACCTGATCCTGCAAAGCTTTGGTATCGGCGCTTTTCTGCTGCCGCTTTTCCTTGGCGTGCTGGGCCAGCGCTGGTTCCGTTCCCGCAAGATCGCTTCTCCGCTGGCCAAGGTCATGGGCGCAACCTGGATGCTGACTTTTGTCCCGGCCATGCTGGCCCTGCTGCCTGGCCACCTGCGCTGGATGGGCGCAATCCCGCTCGAAGGCTTGACGGGTCGCGTCGTCGGCGATTTCCTCATCCACTACTTCAACCCGGCCGGCGCCTACATCGTCTGCGCTACCGTGTTGGCGGTTGCCCTTTATCTCTCGACTGCGTTTTCGTTCTCTGCCCTCCAGGTTTGGGCTCCCACACGCTTTGCCTTCGTCGTTGCCCTCATGGACCGCTGGAGAGACTGGCGGGAAACTCGTGCCCGGCAGCGCATGCAGAAAGACCTCGAAAAACGCCGCGCCTCTCCAAAGCCGGTGATCACTGCTCAGATGTTTCCGGCGAGGGCGCCGGCTCCGCCGCCCATTCCAACCCGCGCCCCCGAACCGGTAAAGACAGGCATTGATCGCACCTTTGCCGAGGAACTCGAGCTATCCACTCAGCCGGTTGAGCCAATGATCGCGGCTCCCGAAGTCACCGAGCGCGCCGACAACGGACAGAAGCCGAAGACCACCCTGCCGCGCATCGCCGGCGGCTTCAGGCTGCCACCCAGTTCCCTGCTGCACCGCCCCGATGAACAACAATCCATCGATGCTGATGAACTCAAAACCCTGGCCCAGGTCTTGACCGAGAAATACGCCGAATTTGATGTCACCGGCAATGTAACCCAGATCAACCCCGGCCCCGTGGTCACCACGTTTGAATTCAAGCCCGAAGCCGGCATCAAGTACAGCCGCATCACCAATCTCACGGACGACCTGTGCCTGGCGATGAAGGCTGAAAGCATTCTGGTGGAGCGTATGGCCGGCAAATCCACCGTCGGTATTCAAGTTCCCAATCGTGACCGCGAAATCATCTGGCTGCGCGAAAACATCGAGTCGCAGGAGTTCCTCGGCTCCAAGTCCAAACTTACGCTGGCTCTGGGCAAGGACATCAACGGCCGCATCGTGACTGCCGACCTCAATGCCATGCCGCACCTGCTGATCGCGGGCTCCACCGGCACCGGCAAGAGCGTGGCCATCAACGCCATGATCATGTCCATCCTCTATAAGTCCACGCCCGACCAGGTACGCCTGATCCTGGTAGATCCCAAACGCCTTGAACTCGGCAACTACGACGGCGTCCCGCACCTCTACACGCCCATCATCACCGAGCCCAAGCTGGCCGCGAACGCCCTGCGCAATGCGGTGCGCGAGATGGAGCGCCGCCTCAAGGTGCTGGCCGAAAAAGGTGTCCGCAACATTGACCAGTACAACAAGCTGTTTGACGAAAACGGGACTCCAAGCCTGTTTGGCGATAATGAAGATGAGCGTCCCCTGCCCTACATCGTGATCATCATTGACGAACTGGCCGACCTGATGATGCTCGATTCCGGCAACGTCGAAGAGTCAATCACTCGCCTGGCCCAAATGGCCCGCGCTGTCGGCATCCATCTTGTGTTGGCCACGCAACGGCCCTCGGTTGACGTCATCACCGGATTGATTAAGGCGAATTTTCCCGCTCGCATCTCTTTCCGCGTAGCGACCAAAGTCGACTCGCGCACCATTCTCGACGCCAATGGCGCGGAGGCGCTCCTTGGACGCGGTGACATGCTCTATCTTCCCGCTGGCACCGCGCGCCTCCACCGATTACACGCACCCTTCGTCACGGAAAAGGAGATCGCCGCCGTTGTGGAATTCTGGCGCTCACAGGGCACAGCCGAATACCAGGAGCAATTCCTGCAAGTCCCACAGGAAGAGCG
>JBOGLG010000012.1:0-80132 GCA_050745985.1 Terriglobales bacterium
GTATGGATGTGCCCTTCGTCGGCGATGATGGGACGTTCCACTATTTCACGCCATCGCTGCCAACCGGCGAAAACTTGATCACCGTGACCGCGCAGAATTCCCGGGGCGGCGTCAAGACCAGCCAGGCAAAAATTCTGATTCAGTGAGGGCACAGATTTGGTGGCGCTGCGGTGGATACAAAGGGACGGCATAGAAGTTGAAGTAACGGATTAACTCCGGAGGATGGCTGTCCCCGGAACAGATTGCGGAAAATGCGGGTGCCCAACTGGAAACCCGCGAAAACGCAAGAAGCAAGTAAAATAGAAATACCGAGAAAAATCCTCCGCAACAGACTTGCCCAGGTTTCGGGGCGGGGAGAATCCCGAGAGAGAAGAGAAGTTCTGCCATGTCCAACAACGGTTTTCACAACGGAAATTCACGCTCCCATAACCTGCGCTCGCTCTTCAGCATGTTCTCCAGCGACCTCGCCATCGATCTCGGTACCGCGAACACGTTGGTGTACGCGCGCGGCAAAGGTATCGTTGTCAACGAGCCTTCCATCGTCGCGCTGAACAAAAATACGAACGAGGTCGAAGCGGTCGGCAAGGAAGCCAAAGAGATGCTGGGCCGCACGCCCGGCAACATTGTCGCCATCAAGCCCATGAAAGATGGCGTCATCGCCGACTTCAAAGTCACCGAGAAGATGTTGAACTACTTCATCCAGAAGGCGCACAACCGCAAGATGCTGGTGCATCCCCGCATCGTGATCGGAGTGCCTTCGGAAATCACCCAGGTGGAAAAGCGCGCGGTCATGGATTCCGCCTACCGCGCCAAGGCCAGCGAAGTGCATCTTGTGGAGCAAGCCATGGTCGCGGCCATTGGCGCCGGCCTGCCCATTACCGAGCCCAGCGGCAATATGGTCGTTGACATCGGCGGCGGCACCACCGACATCGCCGTAATTTCTCTCAGCGGCATCGTCTATTCGCGTTCCGTGCGCATGGCCGGCAATCAGATGGATGAGGCCATCATGAATTACCTCAAGCGGAAATATAACCTCCTGGTCGGCGAGCGCACCGCCGAGCAGATCAAGATGGAAATCGGTTCCGCATACCCGCTCGACAAGCCGCTCACCATGGAAATCAAAGGCCGCAACCTGATCGAAGGCGTGCCCAAGACCATTACCGTGGATGACAGCGAAATTCGCGAAGCCCTGAGCGAGTGCGTTTCCACCATCATGAACGCGATCCGGGTCGCCCTGGAGCGCACTCCGCCCGAGCTTTCCGCCGACATCAGCGATCGTGGCATCGTCCTGACCGGCGGCGGCGCACTGCTCAAGAATCTCGACAAGCGTATCCGCGAAGAAACCGGCCTGCCCGTTTCCATCGCCGACGATCCCCTGTGCAGCGTGGTGCTCGGCACCGGAAAAATGCTGAGCGACTTCAAGCTGCTCCGCAAAATTTCGATCGAGTAGGCAAATGCCGGTTTCCAGTTTCCAGTGACACCTTTCGTCTGCGATACACTCATAGCTGAGTTCGCGGTTTTCTTGAAACTGGAAACCGGCAACTAGAGACTCGTCTCATGGAATCCGTTCTCGGCCGCTACCGCAACCTCACCATCCTGGTGGGAGTGCTGTTTCTCCAGGTGCTTGGCCTCGCCATCCAGGTCAAACGTTCCACCGAGAACGAATCGACCCGCCTCATTCGCATTTGGGCGGTCAATGCAGTCACTCCTTTCGAGAAAGGAATCGTGTGGGCGCAGAACGGCAGCAGCAATCTCTGGCACAACTATTTTTATCTCCGGGGAGTGCGCCAGGAAAATCGCGCCCTCAAACAGAAAATCGAGCAGATGGAAATCGAGCGCGTCCGCCTCAGTGAAGACGCCAACCAGGCCCGGCGCCTGCAGGCTCTGCTCGGCTTCAAAGAACAATTCATCGCCAAGACTGTGGCAGCGCAGGTCATCGGTTCGAGCGGCAGCGAACAATCCCGCTCCGTCTACATTGACCAGGGCGCAAACGCCGGCCTCAAGCCCGACATGGCCGTCATCACCGGTGACGGTGTAGTGGGTAAAACCTTGCGCGTATTCCGCAGCACAGCGCAGGTCCTGCTCATCAACGACCAGACCAGCGGTGTGGGTGCGATTATGGAGAAATCACGTCTCCAGGGCGTTTTGCGCGGCACTCCTGCGGGAGAAATGGTGTTGGAGAAAGTCATGTCTGACGAACCCGTCGCCGCCGGCGACAGGTTGCTGACCAGCGGCGGCGATCAGATCTTCCCCAAAGGCCTGCCCATCGGGACCGTCACCAAAATCGATAAGTCGTCCACCAACTCCGAACTCTTTCTCAACATCCGCGTGAAACCCGCCGTCGATCTCAGCCGCCTCGAAGAAGTGCTCGTCATCACCCAGCAGGAAGAACGCGAGCCCACGGCCAGCGATGGCGGCACGCTGCGCGCCGCCGACATTCTTGCCGAACGCTTGCCCAAGGTTCCGCCGAAGCCCGCCGCTGAACCCCACAAGCCTCCCGCCGAAACCGGCGGCGCGGCCGCAGCTTCCAAACCCAATGCTGAGGCCTCGAAACCCGCCGGTCAGAGCGCAACCAAGACCCTGAATCAGGCCGCTCCCAAGGGGCCCACCGAGACGCCGGTTGCACCCAAGAAGCCGGTCTCGGCGGTCAAGGGAAATGCTTCTCCGGATGCTGGCGCGCCAGGCTCCACAACTCCAGCCGGTACACCTCAAGCCCAGCCGGCCAACTCCCCTTCCGCCCCCGCGGACACCCCTCACTAGCGTGCCCATCACCTACACATCGAGAGAGCAAGTCGAGGTTTACCGCTTCAATCCGGCGGTCGCCATCCTGATTCCCCTGCTCGCGCTTTTTCTCCAGGCATTCCTTCCCCTGCACCTGCACTTTTTCACCATCTTCGATTTGCCACTGTTGGTCGTGATCTTCTTTGCCGTGGCCCGCCGCAGCCAGGTTTCGGGAATGCTCACCGGCGCAACCATCGGCCTGATCCAGGATTCACTTACCCACCAGTACATTGGAATTTACGGCATCGCCCTGACGGTCGTCGGTCACGGCGCATCCTCGCTCGGCGTGAAGCTCGACGTGGAGAACGCCGGCTCCAGATTCCTGGTCACCCTCTTCTTCTACGTAGTCCACGAAGTCGTCTATTTCGCAGTCGCCCGCGGACTGGTGGGTCTGACCCTGCAATGGAGCTGGCCCCACGAACTAGGCTCCGCCCTCGCCAACGCCATCATTGCCGTACCGTTCTTTATGCTGCTCGATAAGTTCAAGCAACGGGCGTAAGACCCTCTGCGCGGGGCCTCCTAGTGTAGTGCGTCGGAAATAGTGATCGTCAAATATTGCGGCCTCGATCTGCGTGACCTCCTACCGGGCGAAGAGGTCAAAGGCTTTAACCACGGGGGGCACAGAGGATCACAGGACACACCGGCGACCTATAAATGTCGGCCTTTTTGACCACTACACTAGATTAAGTTGAGGTTAAAAGGGGCTAGCCACCGAATCGCAGCTATCAAAAGTTGGAAATCCGGAGCGGGTGTTGCGAACGCAAGCAGAAGGAGTAGGCTTCAACGACGGGTAAAGAACTGCCGTGCCGGTGTTTGTCAAACAATCAGCGGATACCGAGCTTGGCATCGGCGATTCTCGAGAAGGCGCATTCCATGGTCGTTGTGACAGCTGCCCTGAGACGCCCTTGGTTGGTCGTCATGTCTGCGGTGGCTCTCGTGGCAAGTCAGGCTGTATCCTCCCATCCAGGATTTTGGGATCGCGCATCTATCGATCAGGCAGGTGGCAGGGTTTCGGTCCGCGCCAACTATCCTCGACCTCTACAGCAGGCAATCGCAGCGGTTCGGCAGAAATACGGTTGGGTGATTGACTATGAAGATCCTCCCTACGGATCCTATGACCTAATCGACGACACCGACCCGGGCTGGCGCCGCGCCCATCCAGACGCAAAGGGAGTAACGCGAGTTGCCGGCGGACTGTTCACGACAACGTTCACTGTGGGAAGTGACATGAGTTCGGGCTCACTCGGCGAAGAACAGGCGTTGGAGAAAATGATCGCCGACTACAACGCCAGCGGCAATCCAGGACGATTCACGCTTAAGAGGGAAGGGGCTGACCGGTTCGCCGTTGTGGGCATTGGGATCAGGGATAGCAGCGGAAACGACGAGGCAGTGGCTCCCGTTCTGGACACCCGAATTTCACTTCCGTTACAGGAGCGCGATGTCGTCCAAGCCATGAAACTGATCTCGCAAGCGGTATCGGAAAAGAGTTCGTACAGAGTCGAGCCGGGAAATGCTCCGACGAACCTGGCGATCCAAACCAAAGTGAAAGTCGGAGGCAGCAATCTGAATGCAAGAGAGCTGCTCGCCCAAGTCGCCGCGGCAACGCGGCTTCGGACGATCTGGCTGCTTCTGTACGACGCCGACAATGGTTGCTTCTTTATGAATATGGAGATTGCAACCCAGACAGCAAGTCACGCTTCCGGCCCACGTCGATAAGATAATGCGGAGCAGACACGTGAACTTACCCCCCTTCACTTCCCGCACCAGTCGCCCCATCCCACCCGTCAATCGGTGTATAATTTCGCCGCGCCATTTTGCGGATGCCGCCTGACGCGATGCTTCATCAAGGAGAAATTTCATGCAAAGCTGGAAAGTCCGCTGCTGCTTCGTCCTACTCGCTGGCATCGCTCTTACTTCTACCGCGCCGGCCCAGTGGCCATCCGATTGATCCCTCTCAAAACCTTGCTTTGGCCGACCGCGTCAGCGATCAGGTCCAGCCCAAGCTCCTGCCGTCTTCGGATACGCTGCAAATGTGCTCGTCTGTGTGTCTACCCGCCGACAACCATGGTAACCCTTTGGGTGAATGCACGAACACGCTTTCCCAGACGTGGACAGCAAACGGGTATACCGTCAAGAACAGCACAGTCACTTTTACATGTTCGGGTCCTCCCACAGGAGTTCCTTAATGGCGCGATTTTGGATCTCAATTCTGCTACTCACGATTCTAGGTGAGCTCCCTTCATCGCTCAGGGCGCAGGAGGTAACGCCTCTTCAACGCCCTATCCAACACAATGGCGTTTCGAACGATTTGGCAAACGTGCTGGCTCAATTGGCGCGGTGGATTCAAATGCCAATGATCGCGGAGTTGGCCCAGCCTCTGCCGACAGTGCAGCTAGCCGAAGGAAATCACACGGCGGAATACTTGCTGACGGAAATCACCCACCAAGCGCCGGGATACACCTTTGCGGTAGAGGGTCTCGTAATCCACTTTTACGAGAAGCGTCTAGTATTGGCGAAGCTGAATTTTCTCAATCTGACATTTCAGCAATTCGAGATGCCACAAAATGTGTCAGCACTAAAGTACAAGCTTCCAGGCCTGGCCACTGCATTGCTTCAAACGGAGAAGCACCGAGGGGGGGTGGTCTTTACCGGGTTTGGTGATACTGATCTCGCTAAAGACACGCTTGAAGCCGGGACATTGACAAATGTTAGCGGCCGTGAGGTACTACTTCGCGCTGCTGCAGAGAGCCCGCAGTTCTTCACAATCATCGTTTTTTCGAGCAACGCACCGAAGACAAAACAAGAGGCACGGCAAGCGACCGTCAATTGGTTCTGGCAAAGCCTGAGGTCTAATTTCCGCCCGATATACATTCAGCAAGTTCGAGACTAAGGTATCCCAGGCCTCCATGATTAGCTCGCGGAACCTTGGGGCCTGACGGGACACTTACCGGCGTTGTGCCGTTGCCCGGCGCCCCAGGTTCCGCGTATCCGAAGGCGAGCTAACCCGGCACTATGATCACGAGAATGCGATCGTCGGTTCAAGATTTCTTCCCGCCCAGGTTAGCGCCCCGAACCCTGGGCTGCTGAGAATTTGTGCAATGCAAAATAGGGCGCGAACCTGAGGCACCCGGCTGCCTCAATAAAGTTTGACGATGGGACGGTCGATGACAATGTTCCCGAATAAGCGCAGTCTTCAGAACGCGGTCAGAATTTTCATCGCATTTGGCGTGAGTTCGGCATTCTGTTTCGCGGCTCGGCAGGAAACTATCAAACTCGAGAACAGCACGGTAGTCGATCAGGTGACCCTCGATTCGGCAGCCGTTACGTTGGATGAGCTAAAGCACTGGATGGAACTCTCGCCAATCTTAGGGCGCGGTAACTTCATGTTGGTTCCGGAATGGATCGACTTCTGCCCACTCCATGATCGCCGATACCGCAATTGTGACGACAAGCCCGACGAGTGGAATCCGGATCTTACCAATGCGCAGGTAAACTTGGATGCAATTTCCAGCCGAATAGAAAAACTCGCGCCCGAACATTACCCGCCGGAATTGGCGGACGTGGTTAGGTACATTCGGAACCTGCAAAGTTATGCGCCCTGGGAGCAGCAGCGTGAACTTTCCTTTCTCAAAACCAATGACACAGAGGTTCTTCAGGGAAGTATGGCGGAATTGACGCCGGCGTAGCGTGCGAAAGTGTGCTGCAGAGTATCCGGAAGGCGACTGATCTTTCGGCACGATCGCACCTGACCAGATTCGAATGGCGCAATTGCATGCGGTCCGCAGCTCAGAAAGAGCTGGGCGAATATCCGATCGAGCAGTGGAAGTCGTTCCTCGACGCACATGGCATCCAGGAAAAGCAAGTGGACGAAGACATCGATGATTAGCCTGGTGCCTGGTGTCCAAGCTTGTGTAGCGATGGCGAGCTAACCGGGGAGAACGCGCCGCAGATTTTCCCGCACTTTGACTAAGCAATCGCGTACCCAGGTTAGCGCCCCACAAGCCTCCACCTCCAATCCCCGCCCCAGACGCCCCGTCTCAGGGTATAATGCCGCCGCGCCATTGTGCGGCTTCCGCCTGACGCGATGCTTCATTAAAGGAGAAAAGTTCATGCATAGCTGGAAAGTTCGTTGCTCGCTCGCCCTACTCGTCGGCATCGCTCTAACTTCTACTGCTCTCGCCCAGTGGCCCGCCGATCCCGCGCAGAACCTGGCTCTCGCCGACCGCGTCAGCGATCAGGTGCAGCCCAAGCTTCTGCCCCGCCCCGACGGTTCCTGGCTTCTCAGTTGGTTTGACGCCAATCCTCATGGCCATCCGCCCTACGGCTACGACGTATACGTGCAGGCTCTCGATGCCGGCGGTGTGCAGTTGGCCCCGCACAACGGCTTGCGCGTCGCCGATCTCGGCCTCAGTTCGACCGAAGACTACGGCATGAGCGTGGACACCGCGGGCAACGAACTCGTCGCTTTCCTTGACGACCGCGAAGGTGACAACGAACAAGTCACCGCCGCCAAGGTCAGCCCCAAAGGCCAGATGCTCTGGGGAAAGCTCGGCATCCAGCTCACCAACGACGAGAATTCCAACAACAGCCCAAGAATCACAGGCACCAGCGACGGCGACGTAGTCGTCGCCTGGAGCAGCAACAGCAATCTGGTGCTCCAGAAACTCGACCCCAATGGCAACCCGCTCTGGGGAAGCGGCGTGGTGCTGACTGATCCCAAGGCAAGTTATTTTGCCGCCGACCTGCACGCCGCCGAAAAAGGATCGGTCATCGTCTCCTTCGTGCGGTCGGCCGGATTCAGTTCCCCGCAGACGCTGCTGGCCGCCAAACTATCCGCCAGCGGCGCGTCGATGTGGGGCGCCCAGCCGCTGGCTGTCTTCGATGGCGGCTCATTGCAGTTCGGCGAGTTCCCCTATTTCATTCCCGACGGCAGTGGCGGCGCAGTCTTTTCCTGGTACAGCAGTTCACCCACCCTGCAAGTCTATGCGCAGCACATTCTCGCCAACGGCACTGAAGCTTTCCCACACAACGGCGCTGTCGGATCCAACAACCTCAACAACGTGCACGTTTCGCCGTCCGTCGCCTACCGCAGATCGACTGGAGAAACCTTCCTTTTCTGGACCGAGGAGGATGGCAATCAATTCACCAACGGCGTTTCTGGACAGAAGTTCGACCGCACCGGCGCGCAGCAATGGGGATCGAACGGCCTGACCATCGTGCCGCTCGGCGCCGACTCGCAACTCTTCGTGCAAGCTGTCCAGACCGGCACCGGCGCCCAGATCTTCTGGGTCGATGAGCCCGGCTTCGATCAGGACACCATGAACGCGGTTCGCCTCGACGGCTCGGGAAACGTTACCTGCCCCATCTTCCCCGTGTCGACTACGATTTCAGGCAAGTCACGCCTGGCCGCAGCCATCGGCCCCACCGGCCTGTCCGCGGTTGTATTTGAAGACGATCGCACCGGTGATCAGAACATCTACTTGCAGAACGTGAACCAGGACTGCTCCCTGGGCTATTCGCCGATCCGATGCTCAGAACTGAAAGGCGCGAAGACCAGTTGTGACAACGGCACCTTGAATGTGCAGATCACGCTCAAGGACTTGCGCAACGACGGCAATTCGCTCACTCTGCAAGTCAACGCAGTCGATCACACCCTGCCCATTCAAGGCCAGCGTGCGAAGTTCTCCGGCCCGGGACAAGGCCAGAACACCCTGTTGCTGACCAACCCGGCAGGCTGCGCGCAGCAAAAGATGGTGCAATGCCCGTAAAGTACTAACGAGGACGCGCAGTGTAGGCGCGCGCGTCCTCGCGCGTGCAGGATCATGCGCCGGCCTGACCAGTGCAGGATCGAGCACCATGAGTAGCATGAATGCAGCCGATTTTCGCCGCATCGCCCTAAGCCTCGAGGGCGCCGAAGAAGGCTCGCACATGGGAGCCGCCGACTTCCGTGTGCGAGGCCGCATTTTCGCCACCCTGGCGTCCGAAGCCGAAGGCTACGGCAACCTGATGCTCACACCCGAGCAGCAGGATGACTTCGTCCGCGAACTGCCGGAAGTTTTTCTCCCCATTCACGGCGGATGGGGAAGAATGGGAATGACTCACATCCGCCTGGCAACAGCCACCGAGGACGTCCTCGCCGGCGCTCTGCGCGCTGCATGGCAACTCAGGCTGGAAAAAAATAAAAAGGTTCTGAAGAAGAAGCGTGCCTCGCGCTCCGGTTAGTCGAGCGGCAGCATGTATCCCGGCGTGCGTCCCAGTCGTCCTCCAAATGCTTGGGCGTCGAGCACCGCCATATCCCACGAGGTCCATGCCGCGGGTGTGATCTGGATGGTGACATCGTCAAACGCCGCAAACACCGGCCCGATCCGGGGATCTGACATCGCCGCCGCACTCAAATAGCGGTCGTGGATGCGCCGGTTGATCTCCTGCGACTTCTCCCCGGAAATCAGTTCGGCTTTTCCGCTGGCGCTCACGCCCCGCTCGCCTCCGGGCTTTCGCGCATCCACCATCAGCGAAGCCCTTGGCCGCGCCGCGATGTTGCGCGCCTTCCTGGTCTTCGACGAGGTCGCCACATACAGCCGGCCTTCCTCGAACATGTACCACACCGCCGTCAGATGGATACTCCCGTCCGGGTTCTCGGTTCCGAGCGTCGCAATGTACCGTCTTTGCAGCAATCCTTCCAGCTTGGGATCCAATGTTTTAGTCGGCACCGTGTTCTCCGCAGCCCTCGCCTGATCGGGCAGAAAAAATAAAGCCAGAAGCCAGAGACTCCTCAAGTCAACGAACCTCAGAACTAAAACCTAGTTCTTCAACCCCGCCGTAAAATTCGTGACCACCGTCACCGATTGGCTGACCTGTTGCGAAACCCGGTCCAACAGAATTTTCTTTCCGTCGGCAGTGACATCGTAGAAGGGCTGCGACAAAACCGTCCATCGGTTCACCAGCGTCTGCGCAGCGCCGAATTGCAGCGCGCCGCCGGAGTCCTTAACTGGTGCCGTCAAAAGCGAATACGTCGAGTCCAGGTAGTACAGCTCTTTGCCGTCCCTGCTCCAGTGCGGGTACGATCCTCCATTGGCCGAGACCTGCCACTTGCCCTGCCCGCCCCCGAAGGGCACCACATACACCTCGGACGTGCCGGACTCCACGGAATTGTAGGCAAGCCAACGGCCATCGGGAGAAAGTTCTGCGTTGGCGCCGCGCGGCAGAATCATTTTCGGTTTGCGATCTCCCTGGAGCGGCAAGGCCCAGATCTCCCGATGGCCATCCGTGGCATTCTGCGTAAAGATCAGGTACTTGCCGTCGCTCGACCAACTATAGGGCGCGATCGGCGACTCTACACCGACCAGTTCCTCTTCAGCGCCACTACCGTCGGAAGACTTGCGGTACAGGCCAAACTTATCCCCGCGCTTGGACATGTAGGCGATCCATTTGCCATCCGGCGACCAGACCGGGGACGTATTGGCGACCGGGCCAAAGGTCAACCGGGTGCGCACTCCGCGCGCCAGGTCAAGCACCCAGATGTCGTTCATGCCGGTGTCGATCTGCATGGCGATGCGATCGCCTTGCGGCGAAACCCGGGCCAGTTGCAGGCCCAGCAGATTCTCGGCCACCGTGCCCACCGGCTTTCCGCTGCGGTCCATCCACAGCAACTGCACGTCACCGCTCCCGCCGCTGCCGAAAACCAGCAATCCGTTGCTGGCAGCCGAGGCGTCCATGTGCCAGGTGCTAAAGTCGTTCATCAATCCCTTAATCACGCTCTGCGGTTCGCCGCTCAGAGTTCCCTTCGCGGGATCAAAGGGCTGCGCCATCAGCAGATCCCCCCGCGCAAACAATAGATAACCACTGGCGTAAATGGCATTAGATTGAGCATGGAACAGCAGGCGATTTTCGCGGCCATCGAGCGACGCGTAATAGACCGCGTTGTTCGCCGACTTCGAGGAATCGTGGTGCATGGCCAAATAGAGAAAATGCTTGCCGTCGGGAAGAAAAACCGGCCAGCGATGCGACGTGTGCAGAGCGGGATCGATCGTGGTGAGCGGAGCCGCAGTGCCTCCGTTGATACTGACACGCAGAAGAGGCGATGTTGGATTAGCGGAAAAAATGATGACTCCGTCCCGCCCCCACGCCCCGCCCCGTCCGACCAGCGAGTCGCACACTACCTGTACGGTGTCGCCATTCAGATCAATCGTCTTCAACTTGTTGTCGGCGAAAAACCCGAGAGAACGCCCATCCGGCGACCAGAAGGGGAAGATCACACCCTCGGTGCCGGGAAGCGCGCGTGCCTCAAGCGAGTTCATGGGACGAACCCAGAGCAGCGTCTTGCCGTCCGCCCCGGTCGCTGCGAAGGCGATGGATGTACCGTCCGGCGACAGCACCGGCGGTCCAGCCGCATCGCCGGTCAGATTGAGCACGGCCTTCTCCGGCGGGTCGATAACCGCGCGGATGCTCGCTTCCGATGGCGAACGGCGGAGGAAACTTCCACCCGCCAGGGCCAGCCCCACGGCAACAACCATGGCAATCGCCCAGAGCAGCCGCTCTCGGGGATTTGCAGTTGCTTGTGGTGTCGCAGTTGCTGGAGGCACTGACTTATCAGCCGCAACCCACTGTAGTTCCAGCTTGATGTCGTGCGCCGTCTGAAAACGCTCTTCCGGATTCTTCTGTAGGCACGTGGTCACTACGTGCTCGAAAGCCGGCGGGGTCGCAGGCTTGACGGTACTGATCGCATCCGGTTCCTTCTCCAGAATCGACGACGCCAGCGAAATTTGACTCTTGCCCTCAAACGGCCGCTTTCCCGCGGCCATTTCGTACAGCACCGCACCCAACGCAAAAATATCCGAACGGGCATCCGCGTCTTTTCCCTCAATCTGCTCCGGCGACATGTACTGGATCGTCCCCACAATGCTGCCCGCCGTGGTCAGCGGTGTCATCGGACTGGGCCCGCTCATGGTCGCCGCCGCCGTAAACGCCGGCACCGTTCCCGACGCCGCGGTCGGCAGCCCCAGCGGCTTGGCCAGGCCAAAGTCCATCAGCTTCGCGCCACCCTGCGTCAGCATGATGTTTCCCGGCTTCAGATCGCGATGCACAATGCCCTGGCGATGCGCGACCGCCAGCGCCTCCGCCACGGCAATTCCAATCTTGTAGATTTCGTTCAACGGCATCGCGCCTTTGCGCAGCCGGTCGGCTAGAGTCTCCCCTTCCAGAAACTCCATGACCAGGTAATCGGTGCCATCCTGTGAGCCGATGTCATAGAGATGGCAAATATGGGGATGGTTCAGCGAGGAAATCGCCCGCGCCTCGCGCTCCATGCGCTGCTTCAGTTCTGGCGAAGAAGAAAGATGAGAAGCCAGAACTTTTATCGCGACCGTCCGATCAAGCCGCGTATCCCGCCCACGATACACTTCGCCCATACCGCCCGCACCCAGCGGTGACTGGATTTCATACGGCCCGAGTTTTGTGCCAGAGGTAAGCGCCATGACCGTCGCGTCATTATAGTCCGCTTTGATGTAGGCGATCCGACGCGGAGAACTCCCACCGCGCCGGAAAATCAACTTGCGTCCTCGCCATGCAAGAGCGGGTGCCGGGAAGCTGGCTTCAAAACCTGGAAACTATGAACTTGTGAAAACCCTGCGCCATGCGCTTCATTAACCGTAGGTGAGATCGGTGCTCTGTCCGACCTCGATAATGTAACCGTCAGGATCGCGGATGTAGCAGCGAATTTCGCCGTACTTGGGGATCGGCTCGGTGATGAACTCGGCTCCCCGACTCTTCCATAATTTGTAGCAGGCTTGAATATCCGCAACCCGGAAGTTCATAAAGCTGTTGATGTGATTCGGGTCGGGGACGCTGAGCATCACCGTCGGCTTATCCGGGGTCGGCCCGCCGCCAACATTCAGAATCATCCAGATATTCGCAAGCTGAAGGTACGCCGGCGCATTGCCGTCCCCCATGCTCAGAATACGAGCGCCGAAGACCTTTTCGTAGTAATGAGCTGATCGCTTGATATCGGTGACGGTAAGAAAATGCGCGATGCTGATCCCCTCGCGCGGGGGCATCTCATAACTCTTCTGTTCGATTTGTACGGTGGTCATTGATGACTCCTTTCTGGTAAACAGATCGAGAGACCCTCGACCCGTATTGAGCGATAAAGCGTGGAATTCATCGGGCCTCCTGGCCCCGTAATCGGGCTAGTGCCACATTCAGATCGAGGACGCTGAGCGTTACCTTCGGCTTATCCGGCTTACTTCTTTTTCGCGTTGAGCGCCGGCAGAAGAAGATTCAGCAGCGCTTGATCAGAGAACGGATTCTGGCCTGATATCAGCTCACGATCTTGAAGGACGTAGCTCTGCCATGGAGCGACCACACTCACGTCACCGCCCGCGGTACGCAAAGCGAAGTCTGGATAGAACAGGACCTTGCCGCCAATCTCAAGCGGCTCCCGCTGCTGCTCTTCCGCTGTCGAAAAGATTGTCATCTTATATCCGGCGTAAATCCAACCCTGGGCCTTTGCGTGCGCTCCCGCGGCATCGCCCGCACTCAGCGCGGCGACGAACTCCTTCGAATTCGGAAGAGCTGAGAGCAGCGAAATCGGGCCATGGCAGAGCACTGCCGTAGGCTTGGATGTCTTATGAAAATGCCTCATCACGGTGCCGGCGTCGGGATCATCGAGAAGATCGATCATGGGGCCATGGCCGCCGGGGACGAAAACCGCGTCATATTGATCCAGGCCTGAGGCGATGACATCCGAGATACGCGTTGGATTTTTGAGCCCGGTCAGGCTGTCGCGGAATTTTAAATAGTCCTGAAGCTTAGCCTCGTCCCCGCCGAAGAACTGGGCTATGGCTGAATTGACATCCAATTGCGGCGTGTTGCCTTTGGGGTTGGCAAAAGTGATTTCGTAGCCTTCTTTCATCAGGGCGCGAACCGGAACCGTCAACTCGTTGAGATAGTAGCCAGCGCCGGCATAAACCTTGCCATCTTTCAACGGCAAGCCGCGACCGCTTGAAACCAGCACCAGGACTTTTCCTTTTGTCGTCATCGTTCTCCTCTTTGAAATCGAGTCTGTACTCCCTGAAATATGGGACTAAAACTGGTGTCAAAACTAGTGTCAGACGGAACGTACACTAATTCCAAGTCATTGAAATTTGGGAACGTTCCGCTCCCACTGTTTCGTCCACAGCTCTTCCGTTCGATCTGTACGCTGCTCACCGACAACTCCTTTCCGTTCTCGTAATAGATGGTGCTAAACGTTTCGCGGATCGTCTTTCGCGTTGAGATATTCCAGTCCAAGCGGCCCCATGGCAGTGATTTGTGTGACGTATTCGCCGGATTTCGCCCAATGGAAATGGTGCGTGTTGCCGGGAAGAATGATCACCGCGCCGGGCGGATAAGCTACCAACTTGCTCGCGTCGAATTCGTCGCCCAGCCCGATATAAAAGACACCGGAGATCACCGTATACACCCGGTCCTCCGGGTGGCGGTGAGGCATCAGCTTGGCATCGTGCGGCGCTTTGACGCGGATGGTGTAAGGGCCCAGCTCCGACGGCTGACCCACAACGACGGCCAGCCGTACGGAGGCGGGAAATGCCGGAAATGGTTTCCAATCGATGCCGTCGGGCAGAATGGCTTTGTAAACCTCCTGCCCAGGTTGATGAGATACTTTGCCTGCCTGAGCGCGCACCACTGCGTTGGCTTTCTCGGACATACATCCTTCTTTCGTGCAGAAAATATAAGCGCCCTACCGCGGGATTTGCCCCAGATAGTATCCCAGCCGATTTTCAGCATCTCCCGGCTTATGGAATCCCTTCGCCATCAGCGCCTTGATTCCATTCTGTGCGGCCGGTCGCCCGAGCGAAGCCATGCATGCATCCCACCCCGCGCCAAGTTCGACGTCCGGCGGCAGGCTGGTGTTGACCAGGCGCTTGGTATTGCTGATCGCCCATTTGTCGAACTTGGCGATACGGGTCGCGAGCGCCTCCACGTACGCGTCCAGCTCGCCATCGGGCAGGGCGCGATTCACGTAACCGTAGGCCTCAGCCTGCTCTCCCCGGACATCTTCCGAACTCAAGAGCACTTCAAGCGCGCGATTTCGGCCGATGAGTTGGGGCAGCCGGGCCATGGGGCCGCCGCCGGCGACCATGCCGACGCCAACTTCCCATTGCGAGATGATCGCCTTTTCGCGGCTGGCGAAAGTCATATCGCAGGCGAGTATGATCTCGCTGCCGTTGCCCGTCGCCCGCCCGCGGACGAGAGCGATCGAAGCGACTGGCAAGCGGGTCAACCGCACCAGAAAGTCCGGCCACGGCGGCAACCCTGTGGGACCAGCCGGCAGCGAGGTCAGGTCTTCCAACTTCGAGTTGAAATCGGCGTGATTCAGGAAGTAGTCGTCAACCGCGCTGTCGAAGACCACGACCCTGACCTGCTCGTCGGCCTCAAGAGCGTTCATAAGCCCCTGCCATTGCCGGACCATTTCCGGGCCCATGACGTTGATCGGCGGATTGTCGATAGTGACCCGCCAATAGGCGGGCGACCGTCGGGTCAGGCGAACCTGTGGTTTCGTCGGTGAGCTCATCTGTGCGAGGTTCGTAGGTGCGTTCAAAGCTGTCATGGCTTTCTCCTTGCGTATTTATTAGTTCGGAAATCAGTTGATGGGGAGCCGGCAACGGCGGTCGGCCGTTTGGATCATTTCCGCTGGTCAATGATTGCCGCGCCTGCCTTGCTGACCACCTCGTCCTGGGAATCCGTGCCTCCCGAAACGCCGATTGCGCCTATAATCGCGCCCTGGTCGATCAGGGGAATCCCGCCGCGAGACGCAATCACGCCATCGAACGCGAGCAGATAGTTGAGGTGCATAAGGTTGACGCCGTCCTCAAAGACTTTCGTCGGGCGCCGGAAGGTCACCCCTGCGCGCGCCTTGTGTTCCGCAATCTGAATAGCGGCAAGCATCGCGCCGTCCATCCGTTGAAAGGCGACGAGGTTGCCGCCGGAATCGGCTACGGCTACGTTCATCTTCCAATTCCGCTTCCTGGCTTCTGCCACCGCGGCCTGAATTACCGCCTGGGCCCGGTCGAGTGATATCGGGCGCCCATAGGGCACATCGAATGGTATTTCGTCTGGGATGGCATCAAGCGGGTTCGACGACGTGGTCCCAGTTTCAATGGGGATTACTGCTCTGTTGCTTGCCATACATTTTCCTCCGAGGGGGTTAGGGAGTTATTTCCAAAGGCCTGTACGAAATGAGGGTTGTTGGTTTGGGGGGCGATGCGGTCGTGCGCGGTGGTTTGGTCGATCATGGATCGTGCCAATGTCAGGCGGGATGCTGCGGCCCCGCTCCGCTTTTGCAAGGGGCGGGCGCGGCTTCAATTCTACTCTCGCCGACAGCGCAGGGTCTCGTTGTCGCTGTGGAAAATCAAACGCTAGGCGGACCGGCGGGTGCCACGCTGCTCGCCTCTTTGCGAGAAGTGGAAGTCATGGGCAAGAAGGCTCTAGACAACTCATTGCAAACGCTCATACGATATACGTCGCAATTGAGAGGTGCCAAGATGCGACTTGTAAGTGCGGCATTTTTTTCTCTCCTCGTTGCCTCCACTCTTTTCTCTGGTAAAGCCACGGCCGAGGCAAGCTACAGCGTGCTCTACACCTTTGGTACGAATCCGGACGACGGATTCCTTCCCAATGGCGGACTCGTCTTCGATAAAGCCGGAAACCTATACGGCACAACCCAAAAGGGCGGCAGCAGTCCCATTTGCACCCCGGGATGTGGAACTGTCTTTGAACTCACCCCGGGACAGGGGGGCGCTTGGACCGAAAGCATCATCTACAGTTTCTGTTCCGAGGTAAATTGCACCGACGGGGCGTATCCGCTGGCAGGCCTAGTGATAGATGATCTCGGCAATCTTTATGGCACCACAAAGGCGGGCGGAAATGGAGTTAGTTGTGGAGGTTGCGGCATCGTCTTCGAGTTGTCTCCGCCCAAGGCTCCAGGCGGGGCTTGGACGAAGACAGACCTGTGGGACTTCGGAAGTAGTGGGGCGCACGATGCGGCGAATCCTGCCGCCAGGCTGACGTGGGATGGTGCAGGTAACCTGTATGGGACAACGTATTTCGGTGGGAATGGTGGACTTGGTACGGTTTTCGAGCTAAGCCCTACTCAAGGTGGAGGCTGGTCCGAAAAGGTGCTGTACTCATTTTGCCTCACTGGACCTCCCAAGTGCGCCGATGGCTTTGAGCCCATGGCGGCGGTAGCGTTCGACAAATCGGGAAACCTTTATGGCACGACTTTCGCCGGCGGGGCACATCTCAGCCAAGGAACGCTGTACAAACTTTCGCCCGGAAATGGAACTTGGACGGAGACAACGTTGTATAGCTTCACTGAGAGAGGCGGAGGCCACCCCTTGGCCGCAGTTAATTTTGACAATGCGGGAAACTTCTACACCACTGCCTCTCAGAGCATCGACAACAATGGCGCTGTGTTCAAGTTCATACCGCAGCAGGGCGGCGGGGGTAAAAAGCTTTCCTTTCCGTTCACCGACCCGCAAGGACCTGCGACACCGGTGGCGGGAGTCTTCATCGATCCCCGTTTCAACAATAGGTTGTATGGCACTCCTGAAAACGGAGGGCCGAGCCGGCAAGGAGTGGTATACGGATTAGTCGGAAAGACCCTCACAACAATCCACGCATTTTGCTGCTCGGATGGGGCATATCCGACCGGGTCTCTGACCTTCCACGCAGGAAATGTCTACAGCACCACCAGCGCGGGAGGCGCTTTCAATCAGGGGGTCGTGTTCGAGATCAAACCGTAGTGGTTGATGTGGATCATGCCCCGGGAATCCAAACATCAGCCACGACTGATTGGCTACCCAATGCGGGTATAGTTCCGTCATCTGATCGAACAGCTCTTGGTCGGACTCGCGGTTTTCTGCAGCCCATCGAAGTTCTGTAAGTAACGCTTTTCTATGCTACAATGTAGCAACGTTGCTACATTAAGGACTGGGGCCGCGACCTTACAAATATGACCATTACAAAGCTGTCGAGTCGAGATTTTAACCAGGACACCAGCCGGGCAAAGAGAGCCGCTAAGCGAGGTCCGGTTTTCATCACCGATCGAGGGCGTCCGTCCCACGTACTGCTCACAGTGGAGGAGTATCAAAGGATCACTGGAGGACAAAAGAGCGTTATGGATTTATTGGCGATGCCGGCAGCCGCTGAGATTGAATTTGAGCCGCCTCGCCTGCGGGGAAACTTCCATGAGCCGCCGGACTTGACCTGATGTACATCCTTGATACCAATGTAATTTCAGAATTACGAAAAGCCAGGAAGACGGATCAAAACGTCAAGAAATGGGCCGAACCCTTACCCTCGACAAGTCTCTACATCTCTGTCATTTCAGTACTCGAACTAGAGATCGGAATCCTTCTCGTCGACCGGCGCGACAAACAGCAAGGCGCGATCCTCCGTGCGTGGATGGATCGTCACGTGTTGCCCACATTCTCCGGTCGTGTCCTGGCGATTGATACCGCCGTCGCCCAGCGCTGCGCGACGCTTCACGTACCGAACCCTCGCTCCGATCGAGACGCCCTCATCGCAGCTACAGCTCTCGTGCACGGTCTGACCATCGCGACCAGGAATGTAGCCGACTTTGAGCGTACCGGAGCGGTTGTGCTCAATCCTTGGGGGTCTTGAGCAGGTTTTCATGTTGCGGGAATCCAAACATCAACCACGACTGATTGGCCACCCAATGCGGAGAATCGGGGCGCGCCCGGCTTCCTGTGACCAGCGAGAACCATCGCCGGGTTCAGCGCCGCTAACCGGTCTAGCGCCGCGATCCAATTCTGTCGGCTCTCGGGAAACCGGGAACAGGCTCCCCGTCTGTCGCCAGTTTTCTAGTTTTCTCAGGGGCGCCCGCCTTCCCACCCTCAGGGTTCCATGCCCTTCCGTCACCTCACTCTGCAACCCCGCCCGCCATCCAGCGCGTTACAATACAGTCAACTTCCCGAAAGGACAGCTTTCCGGCAGTGGGAACCAAGGCCGCCGTGTGGCCGCCTGCTCCTTCCGCCTGAATCCAGATGTTCGGCCGCGACGAAAAAGTATCGCCCATGCGCTTGACCGCGGTGCAATACATCGTGCTGGGCATTTTCTTGATCCTCGCCTACGGCCTGTGGCGTCTCCAGGTGGTGCAAAGCGATTTCTACGCCACCCTGGCCGAAAAGAATCGCATCCGCAACGTCCCTATCCTCGCCCCCCGCGGCCGCATCCTCGATCGCGAAGGCCGCACCATCGTGGACAACTATCCGTCCTTCACCGCGTTGCTGTTGCGCGATTCTTCCCGCGATCTCAACGCCGATTCCGATCTGATTGCGCAAGGCCTGCATCTTGACCCCAAAGAGGTCAAAGAGCGCATCCGGCGTTTCGCTGCCTCCCCGCAATATCAGCCGATCTATTTGAAAGACGACATCACTCCTGACGAACTGGCCTTCATCGAATCTCACCGCAACGAACTCCCCGAGCTCGACACCATCATGGCCCACCGCCGCCTCTATCCGCGCGACGGATTCATGGCCCACCTCATCGGCTACGTCGGCGAAGTCAGCGAAGAGATGCTCAACCAGCCCCAGTTCGAGCTTTACAATCCCGGCGATGTGGTGGGCAAATCCGGCGTGGAACTTCAGTACAACGCAATACTCATGGGCAAGAATGGCTCCCGCCGCGCCGTCGTCAACAGCCACGGCAAAGAAGTTCAAACTCTGGACGACACTCCCGCCCAGCCCGGCCGCCCCCTCAAGCTCACCATCGATCTTGATCTGCAAATCGCCGCCGAACAAGCCCTCGCAGGCCACAACGGCGCCATCATCGCCATGGACCCGCGCAACGGCGAAGTGCTCGCTCTGGTCAGCCGGCCCACCTTCGATCCCAACGATTTCGCTGTCCGCGTCTCCCGCGATCAGTGGTCGAAGCTGGTCAACGACGATGACCACCCCCTGCTCGATAAAGCCATCCAGGCCCAACTCGCCCCCGGCTCAACTTTCAAAATCATCATGGCCACCGCCGGCCTTCAGGAAGGCATCGCGCAGGATATGCACGTCATATGCAACGGCGGCGCCATTTTCTACGGCCGATATTTCAAATGCTGGGTCACCGCCGAACACCGTGTCCATGGTGTGGTCGATATCAACAAGGCAATCTATCAATCCTGCGACGTATTCTTCTACACCCTGGCTGAGAAACTAGGCATCGCCCGCATCGCCAAATACGCCACCATGTTCGGACTCGGCCAGCGCACCGGCATCGACCTGCCCCAGGAAGTCTCCGGCGTCGTGCCCTCCGAAGAGTGGAAGATCCGCAACTTCAAACAAAAATGGTACGCGGGTGAAACCATCTCCGTGGGCATCGGCCAGGGAGCAGTCACCGCCACTCCCATTCAAATGGCCCGAGCCATCGCTGCCATCGCCAGTGGCGGCCTGCTCGTCCGCCCTCACGTAACCAACCCGCAAGACCTGCCTCCGGGCGTAATCCCCGCGGCGACCGGACCAGACGAAGTTAAAATCCCGCTCGATCCGAAAAATTGGGAAATCATCACTGACGCGATGGCCAACGTCGTCAACCCCGGAGGCACCGCTCCGAGCGCCCACTTGCAGGGCATCGACTTCGCCGGCAAAACCGGCAGCGCCCAAACCATCAGCAACGCCCTGAAAGCCAAACTCGGCGCCGTTGGCAAAGCCAACTTCAAAGACAACGGCTGGTTCGTCGGCGTCGAACCCCGCCGCAATCCGGAAATCGTAGTTTGCGCTTTGCTGGAGGAAGGTGAGCACGGATACCTCGCCGCCCGCACCGCCGCCCAGGTCATCAAAGCTTACGTGGAAAAGCAGCGCCGCACTCCCAGCAAGGTGGCCGAGAACAAACAGAAGGTGGAGATCGGCGCAGTCTGGAACGACGCTGACCCCGGCGCTGCCGACCATGATGCGCTTCGCGCCGGACGTCTGCTAATTGATTTGCATCACGACCGCTTGCCGCTCGCTACCGCGGCTCCAGGAGTGAATTAGTGGACAAGCGCCAACGACAAGTAAGCAACGACTGAAATATGTCACGCTACATTTCATTCCGCGATTTCGACTGGATCCTCTTCATCTTCATCCTGCTAATCTGCGCCCTGGGCGTGACCGAGATTCGCAGCGCCACGGTCCACACCAAGTTCGCAGGCGCCCACATCCGCCAGGTCTATTGGATCATCGCCGGCATCGCCTGCATGTTCCTGATGAGCCTGGCCAACTACCAGCTTCTGCTCGAACGCGCTCACTGGATGTACATCGCGGCCCTCGCCTCCTTAATGATGGTCATGATCTTCGGACACCGCTACCTCGGCGCCAAGCGCTGGGTCAAAATGCCCGGCGGCTGGCATTTCCAACCCTCCGAGTGGGTCAAGCTCATTCTCATCCTCGCCGTCGCCAAGTATTTCAATGACCTCCATCAACGCGAACTCACCTGGACCGATTTCATCAAAGCCGGCGCCATCGTCGGTGTCCCCATGCTGATGGTGTTGACCCAACCCGATCTCGGCACTGCCCTTACTTACATTCCCATCGCCGTCATGGGCCTGTTCCTCGGAGGCCTGCGCACCAAGCAAGCCCTTACCGTAGTAATACTTGCCGGCCTCATGATGCCCCTTGCCTGGCACGGCCTGAAACCCTATCAACGCGACCGCCTGACCAGCTTCCTCGAACCCGAAGCCGACAGCCAAGGCTCCGGATACCAAGTAATTCAATCACTTATAGCGGTGGGCTCGGGCGGAATCTGGGGCAGCAGCGCCGGCTCCCAAACCCACCTTTCCTTTCTCCCCGTCCCTCAAACCGACTTCATTTTCGCCGCTTTCGCCGAGGAACATGGATTCGTAGGCGCCCTCAGCGTCATGCTGCTATACTTTATTGTGTTGATGCGCTTGACCCAGAATGCGCAGACAGCGCCCGACCGCGCTGGTACATTTGTGGTAATGGGTGTGGTGGCTGTGCTTAGCTTTCACATCCTGGTCAACATCGGCATGGTGGTCGGCTTTATGCCGGTCACAGGAATCCCCCTACCTCTTATGAGTTATGGCGGTTCTTCCGTTCTGTTTATGTTCCTGGCGCTGGGTATTGTGATGAATGTTCGCATGCGCCGCTTCGTAAACTAGGGGAGAAGGTAGGCAGCGTTGCCGCACTCGTGCGGCGGATATCGAGATTACGATCGCCCTCGCGTAAAGAGGGCATACACCGGTCAAGACGGGCAGTCACGACCGGGCAGGATTGAAGCAAAATTTACTGCCGGGCGGGTAACGGCCCCCTCAGATGTGAGAGAGCGGTCACAAACCCGGCGAGAGCAATGCGATAAGTGAGAAAAGGTCTTAAGTTTGCACAACCAGTTCGGCCGCCGGTGAAAGCCGGCAGCCAGCGCCGTGCTCTACCCGGGCCGGCCATCGCGATGCTCAATCCTCCCGTTCGTTCTCTGCCTAGTTTCCGGTGATTTCCTGAACGCCCCATGAGGGCGCAGGACCGGAGTTAGCATGACAAGAGAATTGTACGTTTCTTCCACCCCACACGAAACCAGAGTGGGCATGGTGGAAGATGATCAGCTCGCGGAAATCTACCTCGAGCGCGAAAACGAATACACCTTAGCAGGATCCATCTACAAAGGCCGGGTCACCCGCGTGTTGCCCGGCATGCAGTCCGCCTTTGTCGATGTCGGCCTGGAACGCGATGCCTTCCTCTACGTCTCTGATTTTATGGAGCTGCCGGAAGAAGACGACCTCGAAGAAATTCCCGCCGACCGCGCCACCCCGCCTCAGGCTTATCGCCCGCAATCCGAAGCGCAACCAGTTGCTGAAACCGCGGCCCCGGTCGCGGAAGCCCCATCCGCCGACGAGGTCGAGCGCCAACCCTCCGACAATCGCGGCAGATTTAGCGGCGGCGAACCCCGCGAATCTCGCGAAGGACGAGGCGACTTCCGCCGCGGCCGTCGCGGCCGTGGGCGCCGCGGCGAGCGCATGCCCGAAAGCCGCTTCGCCCGCCCGGCCGCCGAGCCGCCACGCGCCGAGCGCAATGACCGCCCCGAACCCAACGACCGCGACGACTACGGTCCGCCCCCGGGATACCAGCCCATTCTGCTTCCCGGCGAATCCATTTCCAAGTATTCGCGCCGCAGCCCTGCCCCGTCCGTGCCGCAATCTCAGGGCGAATCTTCGCCCGCGTCGCCGCAGCGACCGGCGCCCATCGTGTCGGCATTTCCCGACGACGAGCCGCTGTTCACCGCGCCTCTCAGCGGAGACTCGCACCAGGTTCCGCGCGCGCGCGGCGCGGCAGCCAGCGCTGAAATCGCATCGCCGGAGTGGAACCGCGAACAACTCCGGCCGCCGTTGAACGTCGCCGAAGGCTTCGGAAGGACCGAAGCCGCAGAAGAGGAAGAACAACCGCGCGCCATCGTCGAAGAGCATGTCGATGACGCCCCTCTTTCCTCCGCCGCTGTGGCCGGTACCGTGGAAGAACAGGAGATCGAAGACGAAGAGGCCGATCTAGGTTCCTACGTGGCTGACCTCGAAGACGACGCCTTTGAGGAAATGGAAGAAGAAATTCGCCACCCCGGCCATGACCACCCAGATCAGCGCCACGAAATCGCCGCCTCGGGCCTGAGCGCCGAAGAAACCGTGTCCCAGGAAACCTCCACCGGCGGAGAAGCTCTCAACGGCGCAGCCGCACAGGAAGAATCGGAAGAATCAGAGGAAGATGCCGAAGACGACGAGCTCGAAGAAGCCCAAGCTGAAGCCGAAGCCATGCTCGCCGCCGAATCCGGCGGCGCCCCGGTCGAAGCCCGCGCCGAAGTCCGTGCTCCGTCTGACACTGCCGCTTTCACCCAGCCATCTCCGCGCCGTAGTTTCGACCGCCGTCCCGGTCGAGGTGGTCGCCGCGGCGGAGGCGGTCGCCGCTTCAAGCGCCGCGAGCCCCAGAATCTCCCGCTCATCAGCGATTTGCTGAAAGAAGGCCAGGAAATCCTCGTCCAGATTGCCAAAGAACCGATCGCGAAAAAAGGCGCGCGCATTACCAGCCACATCGCACTCCCCGGCCGCTTTCTGGTGTACATGCCCACCGTGAACCACACCGGAGTATCGCGCAAGATCGCCTCCGAGGAAGAGCGCCAGCGTCTGAAGCGCATTATCATCAGCGAGCGCGAGAACGGTCACGGCGGGTTCATAGTCCGCACCGCCGCCCAGGGAGCTTCCGAAGACGAACTCCGCGCCGATATCCGCTTTCTCAAAGGCCTCTGGACCGAGATCAAGAATCGCGCCGAAAGCGACAAGTCGCCCGCCCTGATCTATCACGACCTTAACGTGGTCGAGCGTGTATTGCGTGACCAGGTCACCTCCGATTTCTCCGCCATTTGGGTCGATACCGAGCAGGAGTACGAGCGCGTGTTGCGCTTCGCCAACCGTTTTCAAGCCGGCCTGGTAAAGCGCGTCAAACTCTACAGCAAAGAAACTCCGCTGTTTGATCAATTCGGCCTCAACGAAGAAATTAACAAGGCCCTCAAATCGAAAGTCTGGCTCAAGAGCGGCGGCTACATCGTCATCAACCAAACCGAGGCCCTGGTGGCCATCGACGTAAACACCGGCAAATACGTTGGCAAAACCGCGCGCCTCGAAGACACCATCGTCAAGACTAACGTCGATGCCATTAAAGAGATCGTCCGTCAAATCCGTCTGCGCGATCTCGGCGGCATCATCATCATCGATTTCATTGACATGGACGAGCGCCGCAACCGCCAGAAAGTCATGCAGGCCCTCGAAGAGGCCCTGCGCGCCGACCGCGCCCCCTCGAAGGTCCTTCAGTTCAACGATTTCGGACTGGTCGCCATCACCCGTAAACGGGTCAAGCAATCGCTCGAACGCACTATTGGTTCGCCCTGTCCCTACTGCCAGGCCACCGGCTACGTGAAATCCGTGACCACGGTCTGCAACGACATTTACGTCGAAATGCGCAAGATGGCCGCTCACCTCGACCACTCCGACGTCATGCTGCGAGTGAACCCGGAAGTGGCCAAGGCGTTAAAAGCCAACAGCGCCCGCCTGCTGACGGAAATGGAAGACCTGACCAAGAAGACGGTGATCATCAAAAGCGATCCCGCCCTCCATCAGGAGCAGTTCGACATCAACTAGGAAACCGGCCGCATCGAAGCCCTCGTTCGATCCGGGCAAATCCGTGGCCGGTCTTTGACTTGAAGAATCCGGAGCATCCTCGATGCCCTTCGGAACATCTCTAACCCAGGAGAAAAATCCATGACTCATCAACTTCCAGAGCTGCCCTACGACTATTCCGCCCTAGAACCCACTATCGATGTCCAAACCATGAAGCTCCACCATGACATGCACCACGCGGCCTACGTGAAGAACCTCAACGCCGCGCTGGAGAAATATCCCAACCTGCAATCCAAGAAGGTAGAAGAACTGCTGCGCGATCTAAACGCAGTTCCCGAGGATATCCGAACTGCCGTCCGCAACAACGGCGGCGGCCACATGAATCACAGCATGTTTTGGAAGATCATGCAGTCCAAAGCCGGCGGCGAGCCAAACGGAGCCGTCGCCAAGCTGATCCAGCAGGCTTTCGGGACCTTCAAAGATTTCCAAACCAAGTTCAACGATGCCGGCGCCAAACAATTCGGCAGCGGCTGGGTCTGGCTGGCCGGCAAGCCCAGTGGCGAAGTGCAAGTCCTCAGCACCGCCAATCAGGACAACCCTATCACGCAAGGCCTGTTTCCGATCCTCGGCAACGATGTATGGGAACACGCCTACTACCTGAAGTACAACAACCGCCGCCCTGAGTACCTGCAAGCCTGGTGGAACGTAGTGAACTGGGAAGAAATCAATCGCAGGGTTGAAATCTTTCAGTCGCACGGCGAGCCCGCATTAGCGACCCGGTAAGAATGTTCATCGATGGCATGGGGCAGGTATCAACTCAACCTGCCCCGTTTTTTTTGTGACCGGTGTCCCCCCGTGTTCTCTGTGCCTCCGTGGTGAAGCCTTTGCTCTTGATCCGCGCGATCCACGAAAATCCGCCGCGCGAGTTCTGGCTTCTGCATTTCCTGTGCTTGACATGTGGAAATGAGGCCGCGAATTTTCCCCGCGCTCAACAAATCGCACCCCGGCAATGCCGCGAGAACGGCACCAGACAACGGGTTACCCGAGGATTCAGTCTGCTATCCGGCGCAAATCTGCGGCCCCGAGTTGCACCAATATTTTGGAATTGACCGCACTTCGTCCCGCGAGTAGATTCTCCTCACCCTCGAATGAAAGTTCAGCCAGCACACATCACAAATTTCTCCCTCCCCCAAGGGTGAAGGCACAGTGAGGAAATCGTCCGCAGAATGGAACATCTATCGCACGCGTTTCTTGATCAAGGCAAAACAGCTCACCCAACCCTTCGCGTTCGTCGACGCGCTCGGCCGCGAACACAGTGGCCAGGCGGGTGACTACTTGGTCGAGTCCTCCGACGGCAGCCGCCGCATCGCGCCGCGTCAGATTTTTGAGGATATTTATGTCCTCATGGGCGCGGCGGCGGTCGAACCATGGCCTCCCATGAATCCCATTTTGGGAGCCAAACTGCCCTTTGTGGATAACCGGGTCGCCAACGGGCATCTTCGCCGTTAATTGCTTTGAGATACAATATATAGTGATTAACTCTTGACAGCCACTACGGGCGGGAGTACTGTTTCCATCCCATAGGGCTGTATTGATGGGTAACAAACAGGGGCGGAGAACGTGGCCGAGGTGACCCGTGCCGCCCCGCCAAGCAGTGAATTGGCGGTGGCCGTTCCCCGGGTTTCCCCCGCGGGGAACGACAACTTTTGACAGTTTAAGCTGTGGAAACTGCCCCAAGCCGGGGGCTCGGAGTCCTTTCGGAATTGGGAAGAAGTTGAGATGTTTCAGCCGCGTAGCGGCAAAAGAATAAAGCCCAGGGCGCAAGCCCTGGGTTGCAGAACGAAAACGATCCAGCCCCGACGGGGCGTCAGAAGCGATAACGGCGGAGCAAAGACTCCGCGGGAGAATAAAGCAATGCCAGAGACCACTGAGAAGAGAGCCCCCAATGCCATCGAAACTCCGGCGGCCACCGCCCCCACCTCCCGGAAATCTCCCGGCCTGACCTTCCGCCGCCTCTTTACCAAGCCTGGGGTCTCGCCCTACGACGAAATCGAATGGGAGCTTCGCACCGCCGCCATCACCGACGCTCAGGGCGGCATTCTCTTCGAACAAAAAGACGTCGAGATTCCCAAAGACTGGTCGATGACTGCCACCAACATCGTGGCCAGCAAATACCTGCACGGAACTGTGGGCACTCCCGAGCGCGAAACCGGCGTGCGCCAACTCGTCTCCCGTGTCGCCGAAACCATCCGCGACTGGGGTCTAGCGCAGGGCTACTTCAGAACTCCCGAGGACGGCGCCACTTTCCACGACGAACTCGCCCACATCCTTCTGCGCCAGTACGCGGCCTTCAACTCGCCCGTCTGGTTCAATGTCGGCTGCGATCGCATCGAACCGAAATCCGACGCCACCAACTGGCACTGGAATCCGGCTCTGGGCCGCATCGAATTCGGTGTCACTGGCTACACGAAGCCACAGTGTTCTGCTTGCTTCATCAATTCAGTAAAAGACTCGCTCGACTCGATCCTAACCCTGGCCAAGACCGAAGGCATGCTCTTCAAGTGGGGATCAGGCACCGGCACCAATCTCTCCACCCTGCGCTCTTCGACCGAAGGCCTCAGCGGCGGCGGCACCGCCAGCGGTCCGCTCAGCTTTATGAAAGGCTTCGACGCCTTCGCCGGCGTCATCAAGTCCGGCGGCAAGACCCGCCGTGCCGCCAAGATGGTCATCCTCAACATCGACCACCCTGACATCATCGACTTCATCGAGTGCAAGTCGAAAGAAGAAGCCAAGGCCCACGCGCTCGTCGCCATGGGATACGACGGTTCCCATCCCGACTCCGACGCCTACTCTTCCATCTTCTTTCAGAACGCCAACAACTCCGTGCGCGTGACCGATGACTTCATGTACGCCGTCATGCGCGACACCGACTTCTCCACCCGCGCCGTAAAAGACGGCCGCCCCATGCAGACTTTCAAAGCTAAAGACCTGATGTTCCGCCTCTCCGACGCCACCTGGCGCTGCGGCGATCCCGGCATGCAATTCGATACCACCGTCAATCGCTGGCACACTTCGAAAAACACCAATCGGATCAACGCGTCCAACCCGTGCTCGGAATACATGTTCCTCGATGATTCCGCCTGCAACCTGGCCAGCCTGAACCTGCTGAAGTTCGCGCCCAACGGCACGTTTGACGTTGAAGCCTATCGCCACGCAGTCGATGTCCTCATCACCGCGCAGGAAATTATCGTCGACAACGCCGGCTACCCCACCGAAATGATCGGACGCAACTCGCACGACTATCGCCCGTTGGGTCTCGGCTACGCGAACCTAGGCGCGCTGCTCATGGCCGCCGGCCTGCCCTACGATTCCGATGGCGGCCGCGACTACGCCGCCTGCGTAACCGCCATCATGTGCGGCGAGTCGTATTTGCAGTCCTCGCGCATAGCCGAACTCTGCCCGCCGCTGGTTCCCGCAACCGAGCCAACGCAGAAAGGCCTCGCCGAAACCAACCTCGGTTCGAATGTCATGCCCGGCGGAGCCTGCCCCGGCTGGTACATCAATCGCGAACCATTTCTAGACGTCATCCGCATGCACCGTGCCTCGGTCAACAACATCAACAAAACCAACGTCCCCGCTCCGCTGTTCGAAGCCTCAAAACAATGTTGGGACGAAGCCCTAGCCAATGGCGAAAAACACGGCTACCGCAATTCCCAGGTAACGGTTCTCGCTCCGACAGGAACCATAGGCTTCATGATGGACTGCGACACTACCGGCGTGGAGCCGGATCTGGCTCTCGTGAAATATAAGAAGCTGGTCGGCGGCGGCATGATCAAGATCGTTAACAACACTGTGCCCACCGCGCTCTTCAAACTCGGGTACTCGCACGATGAAACCGACAAGATTGTCAGCTACATCGATGCTACTGGCACCATCGAAGGGGCGCCGCATATTAAGGACGAGCATCTGGCTGTGTTTGACTGCTCGTTTAAGCCGGCCAAGGGGACTCGTTCGATTTCGTATTTGGGCCACATCAAGATGATGGCGGCGGCGCAGCCTTTTATCTCTGGGGCCATATCGAAGACGGTCAATCTGCCGGAGAACGCTTCGGTCGAAGACATCATGGAGGCTTACATCCAGTCGTGGAAACTGGGTGTGAAGGCGGTGGCTATCTATCGCGATGGCTGCAAGAAGTCGCAACCGCTTAGCGCGGCTGGAACGAAAACCGCAGAAGCCGCGGGCGGGGGCGCCCGCGCTACACAGGTCTTGGTAGAGGCTGAAGACCTGAACGCGCCGCCGCGGGCGCATCGCAACCGGCTGCCGGAAGAGCGGGCCTCGATCACCCACAAATTCAAAGTCGGCGACCACGAGGGCTACATCACGGTCGGACTTTATCCGGACGGCGAGCCGGGCGAACTTTTCATCACCATGGCCAAGGAAGGCTCGACGGTCAGCGGCCTGATGGACAGCTTCGCGTGCGCGGTTTCGATCGCGCTGCAACACGGTGTGCCGCTGAAACTGCTGTGCGAAAAATTCGCGCACACCCGCTTCGAACCGAGCGGCTGGAGCGGCAACGGCGAGATCGGCTTCGCCAAGTCGATCATGGACTACATCTTCCGCTGGCTGCAGTTGCGCTTCCTCACCGGACAGCAGCAGCTGCTGTTCGAAAATCTGCGGCCGAAGCTTTCAGCTGTCAGCTCTCAGCCGTCAGCCGATGACTTGGGTCTGGAAACCAGAAACCAGAAACTAGAAACCGGTTCAGCTCATGTGGCCGATGAGTTGGCAAAAATGGTTGACTTGGGCGACGCGCCCACGTGCAGCTTCTGCGGCTCGATCATGACGCGGAATGGAAGTTGCTATCGGTGCATGAGTTGTGGGAGCACGAGCGGGTGCAGCTAGTGTAGGCGCGCGTCTCGCGCGTGCAGCGAAGCTCCGCAGGGAAGTTGATTTACACAATTCCATGTGTAACGATCTACACATGGCAACCAATTTGGCGTTGGACGACAAGTTGATCGAGGAGGCACGGCGAGCGGGGAGGCACAAGACCAAGAAAGAAGCCGTCAGCGCGGCGCTGGAAGAGTATGTCCGGCACCGCAAGCAAGTGCGCATCCTCGAAGCGTTTGGCAAGTTTGAATTCGATCCCGCCTACGATTACAAGGCGGAACGGCGTGAGCCGGCGCTGACGGAATTGCTGGCGGAGCTGATTCGTGAAGGCCGGGCGCAGATTACGGGAGTGATCCGGCAGGAACTGCTCTCTGGCATTCGTGAAGCGGAACGCTGCGAGAAGCCACGCGAGTACCTGCGGGCATTCGAGGAGCCGGAGCTTGGGGTTGGCGATTATGAGGAAGCGGCACAGATGCACAACCAGTGCCGCGCGCGGGGAGTGGCGGGATCGGACATTGATTTTCTCATCTGCTCCGCGGCCCGCCGAAGAAATTGGCGGGTACTCACGACCGACAAAGACTTCGAGCGTTATGCCAGGGTGCTGCCGGTAAAGCTGTTAGCGTGACGCTGGGAAGCTGCTACCGGTGCATGAGTTGCTGGAGCACGAGCGGGTGCAGTTAATGTAGGCGCGCGCGTCTCGCGCGTGCAGCGGAGCGAAGCTCCGCAGGGGTTTTGCTGTGAAAGCATGAGAAACGCACGGCCCATCTCGCTCTGTGCGTGCAGAACAAGAATTACGTCGCTTCTTTGGAGTTGCGGAAAGTATATCGGCTCCTGAGCGATGAGCGGGCGTTGAAACACCATCAGGTGCGGGTGATCGACGAGTCTGGCGAGGACTATCTGTATCCGGAAGAGTATTTTGTGCCGATCATGCTGCCGCAGGCCGCGGAGAGAGCGGTTCTGAAAGCAACATAGTCACATCCGCCTGGCGCTATGATTTGGGAAGGGCATGACTTCAGCCATGCCGAAACAGAAACGAACCTCGACGGCTTTAGCTGCGGAGAAAATGGCACGAA
Source organism: Terriglobales bacterium (assembly GCA_050745985.1). Classification (GTDB taxonomy): domain Bacteria; phylum Acidobacteriota; class Terriglobia; order Terriglobales; family Acidobacteriaceae; genus JABCZH01. The sequence goes on from JBOGLG010000012.1 coordinate 30,889, forward strand.
AGTGGCCTAGTCAAAGTTAGCTGGAACGAATAAAACGTTAGCGACTCTGAGGGGGGCACGGCGAAGCCGTGGCCCTTTTTCATTTTGACCTGCCGACTGAGGGGCGGCGCCTTTTATCATGCCCATCTACGGACAGGCCTAGGAGAAAGGCATGCCCTATCGAAAGACTATTGTGTGTCTGGCTAATTCGAGGAAGATGTCTGGACGATGCATAGCTGGCAAGGAAATAGACGATCGACGATGTTTGGGTGGATGGATTCGCCCCGTCAGTGACCGCCCCACGCAAGAGATTTCGGAAGAAGAACGTCAGTTCAAAAGAGGCGGCGATCCGAAGCTGCTCGATATCATCCAGATTGAAATGCTCGAATCTCGGCCTCATGCACCCCAGTTGGAGAATCACTTGATCAACCCACGGAGCTATTGGGTCAACGAGGGGAAGGCAACGTGGGACGAGGTCAAGTCGGCCACTGATGAGGTTCATGGTGCGCTTTGGATCAATGGATCCAGCAGCTATAATGGAACCAACGATCGTATTCCTGAGGCTAGAGCTGCATGCCTGAGTAGTTCGCTTTTGCTAATCGAACCTGAAGATCTCGTGATTAGCGTCGCGGTCGAAGGTGCCGACTTCAACAATCCAAAGCGAAAAGTACGAGCACAGTTTAAACTGAACAACGAGAGCTACGTCATCGCAGTCACGGATCCGATAGCAACACGCGAGTACCTGGCGAAGGATGATGGAGAATACGCCGTTGATGTAGCTCTGTTGTGTGTCAGCATAGGTGAGCCATACCAGGGCAATTGCTATAAGCTGGCAGCCGCAGTCATCACGCCAGATCAAGTGGGATAACGCAGCATGGCAGCAACGATCTACACAATCGGACATTCCAATCGAGATGTGCAGGATTTCCTCGCCCTTCTGCTTGAGCACGGGTTAACCGCAATAGCGGATGTCCGCTCTCAGCCCTACAGCCACGTCAATCCTCAGTTCAATAGGGAGTCACTCGCCGAGTTCTTGGGTAAACACGGAATCGCGTACGTTTTTCTTGGAGAGGAACTTGGAGCACGACCACGCGACACCTCTTGCTATATAGACGGAAAGGTTCAGTACGACAGGTTAGCTCGGACGAAATTGTTCGAGCAGGGTCTAAATCGCATTGAACGTGGAGCGATGCGTTATCAATTGGCGTTGATGTGTGCAGAAAAGGAGCCCCTTGCCTGCCACCGTTCGATTCTAGTGTCGAGGCATCTGGTGCGACGTGGCTTCCAAGTCAGTCACATAATCGACTCACGCATGGCAGAGGATCACGCCGCGTCTCTCGCAAGGCTTCTTGAATCGCTTGGCATCGACGGTGTGGACATGTTTAACACGAGAGACGAATTAGTGGAACTGGCCTACGAGAAGCAGGCAGCAAAGATCGCTTTCTCGCGAGAATATCCAGATGGGACGAGACGAAGAGAGTCTGCGTAAATGAAGGTTTTCACGATCGGGTTTACTAAGAAATCAGCGGAGGTCTTTTTCAGCAAGTTGTCTCAGGCAGGTGTTCGAATGTTGGTTGATGTCCGACTTAATAATGTCTCCCAGTTGGCAGGGTTTTCGAAACGCGACGATCTAAGATATTTCTTGAAAGCAATTTGCAGGATCGACTATACCCACGTCCCCGAGCTGGCGCCTACACAATTCTTGCTTGATGAATACAAGAAGCGCACTCACGATTGGTCGCAATACGAAGAGCAGTTTCTGCGCTTGTTGGCTGCGCGGCGTGTGGAGGAAAGAGTCCCGAAAGATCTGCTAGAAAACGCCTGTCTGCTCTGCAGCGAAGAAAAGCCGACTCACTGTCATCGAAGGCTTGTGGTTGAATATCTGAACCTCAAATGGGGCGGAATCGAGACTGTTCATCTGTAGGGTCGAAGCACAGCCCGGTTGTGGTTGTGTTGGCATGAATGGGATACGTAGCTCTCCCGTATCTATCTCGCCGCTCGGCGCGGCTGCGGACGGGTCGGAATGACAAGGTGGTGGGGCAGTTGTGCCTGATGGGTGCGTGGTCTGGTTCACACTTTTTTCGGCACGGCTGAAGCCGTGCCCCGATACGAAACCCTGCGGAGCTTCGCTCCGCTGCACGCGCGAGGACGCGCGCGCCTACAAAAGGAGCTCTTGCAGCTAGATTTTTTTGGAAGAGGTTCCATTTCGGGATGAAATCGATCGCTTTTCCCATTCTGGCTCGAGCTTCGGAAAATCTTGTCAATACCTAAAAATTACACGAATCGCTTCAACCTACTCGATCTAATCCAAATATAAAGGCAATAATATACTTGACAAATCAAACGGATTCAAGTATTATTCCTTTCATGGACGCTAACGACAAGCAACCAAAGACTTTGCAAGAGGCAGTAGTTTTCTACGCCAACCCGAACAATGCTCTCGCCTATATGACTGTGTTGCGCTGGCCGGATGGCGTCGTTCGCTGCCCCATGTGCGACCGCGATGACGTTGTGTTTCTTCACAATCAACGCAAGTGGCAGTGCAAGAGCGTCCACGCCAAGCGACAGTTCTCCGCGAAGATCGGAACCATCTTTGAGGACTCGCCTATCCCGCTTGAGAAGTGGTTGGTTGTGGTCTGGATGCTGTCGAATTGCCGCAATGGGGTGTCGTCTTATGAGATCAGCCGCGCCATCGGCGTAACTCAGAAGTCTGCTTGGTTCATGCTGCATCGCATCCGCTTGGGATTGCAGAATAAGAAAGGCGGCAAGCTGGGCGGCGGGCCGCATGGGAAGGTCGAAGTGGACGAAACTTTCATCGGCGGCAAAGCCCGCAACATGCACAAGAATCGCCGCGCCAAGATGCACAATGCTGGAATGATTGCAGCTAAGACCGCCGTCATGGGATTGCTGGAACGCGGCGGCAAAGTGCAGACCCACGTTCTTGGACGGCGTGTCGGAAAGCAAATGCAGCAGATCATCAATGACAGCGTGATGCCGGGAACTTGGGTTATGACCGATGAGTTTCAAGGCTATCAGGGAATCTCTGACAACTATACCCATCTGGTCATCAATCATCTTGAGCGTTACGTACAAGGCAACGTACACACTCAGGGCATTGAGAACTTCTGGTCGCTGCTGAAACGCGGCCTTGGTGGAACCTACGTTGCTGTAGAGCCTTTTCATTTGTTCCGTTATGTAGATGAGCAAGCTTTCCGTTTTAACAATCGCAAAGACGGTGACCGTAAAATCAGCGACTCCGAAAGGTTCGATATTGCTATGTCGCAAGTCATCGGCAAACGCCTCACCTTTGCCGAGCTAACTGGCAAGGTGGGTGAAACGACTCCCTTCTAATCCCTATCGTCTGAAGCGTGGGCCGAAATCTACTCGTGCAAAGTAGTGGCCACGTGCAAACGGATGGGGGCATGGATGTCTGACCGCTGAGTACTAGTCAAGTGCTTAATAGCGTTTACCAGTGTCTCGATCTGTTTCACCGCCATTGCGAACGACTGCCCTATTTCATCAATGCTCGGCGTAAACCAAAGAGAATGACACTGAAAGCATCCGTGCCCAAGATTTAGAGTTTCGCCTATCGGTATCATTACCTTGGCTTTGCACTTCTTGCATTCAATCTCTATCCCCTGAATATCCTTCAGATCGATGAGGGTTCTGGTCTCTTTGGTCATTTTTCTTCCCTTTCCGCTTCTGCTTCTCTGCCTTCTCTGCTTCCAGTTTGGCCTTGATATCGCTGTGTGAAACGCGGATTAACTTCTGCATAGTGTGATTGAAATTGTCGAATTCCGTTTTTGCCGATCTCATTCGCCCTCCAAGACTGAGTTTGGCACGCGAGAAAAGAAATATTTCAGCTTCTCGCCCGTCGCCATAATCTGCTTGAACTTCTTCCCGCCGACTACCTCAGCAAAGGCGCGGAAGTCCTTTCGCGGGTCTTGATCGTCACCACGGCGTAGCTTATCCATGTAGTACTTGTTCCAATGCCAAGCAACAAAATCAGCCGCCTCAAGTCCTCTCGCTTTTCCTTTGTCTATCGGAGTAAATGAGCTGATCCCAACCAGATTACCAGTTCCCGTTTCCTCATCATGGCGCATGCGCTGCACAGTTGCTACTACTTCTCCTTGGGCATCGTCCCCCGTTTCCATGAAGTATGCCAACCGTTCATGCTTGCAGTGGTCGAGTCGCCACCAGCCATTAGAAATCACCATAAGCTGGACGGCGTGAGAATGCACGCTAGTTCCAAATTTTTGCTTCCATCTAGGACTAGCGACCTGATTGAATTCTTCCGGCCTGAAAGATACAACTAGCGCGCGTTGGAGATAACCACCGATCATTCCAGGTATACGCTTGGAATCGTCGTCATATAGCTTGCAACGTTCAGGGGTGTCACGCTTAAATTCCCCTCCGCCAGGATAAAAATCTGTAGCATGAAAAGCTTTGGCACCCCACGGCTTCAGCATTCTTTCCCATGGCCTTACAAACTGCTTGTATCGAGTGGGTTTAAAAATTACGCACGCAACAGATACGATTCCATCGCTCGCATCCGCATCGTACTTCCTCCCCAAGTCGAGATAGACTTTTAGCATAGCGAGAAAGCCTCTCCCATGCGGACACACGTCGTCCAATAGGGCGATAACGTCGTCCTCAATATATTGGCCTTTGGCCACGTGAAACCTTTACCTTTCACGGGCACTACATCCAGCCGACCCCAGTCTGACCGATTCAGACTGATTCGTCAACTATATTAGTGCCAATATAAAGTTTGAATCTGTGTCTCACTTACCTGTCCAATTTGCTAGTCTGGAAGTAGGAAGAGATTTTTGAGGCGGTCGCACCCAGCGTTCGTTAATTGAGAAAATGCGCACGCGCGAGACGCGCGCGCCTACACAATCTAAGAGAATTCAGAGCGGCCTGCGGGCCGCTTTTTTATTTGGAGCAAAAGATGAAAATGCGGCGTGGTTTGATCAGGAATTGCAAGGAGCGCGGAGAGTGGGCGGAGCTTTGCTTTATGGCGCGTGCGGCAGGGTGTGGGTTGCGGGTTTCGAAACCCTATGGCGATTCGGCTTCCTACGACGTGGGCGTGGAGTGTGAGGGCAGGATTTTGCGGGTGCAGGTAAAGTCGACGTTGTACCGGCGGCGGGGGATTGAGTCGTACAGCTTGAATGTGCATGGGCCGCGGCGCCGGCTTTATCGGAGGGGGTCGGTGGACTTCTTTGCGGTGTATTTGATTCCGAGAGATACCTGGTACATCTTGCCGTTCGGGAAAATGGGAGGGAATTTCAGTTTGCATTTCACCCCGGGCGGGAAGCGGGGGAAGTGGGAGGAATATCGGGAGGCGTGGGAGTTGTTGCGTGGGGGGAGGGATGGGAAAAAATCTTAAAACGCTGAGTGCGCCGAGGAAATCCGCGGAGGGCGCTGAGAAGTGCATGGGGCCTTCGCTGCGCTCAGGATGTCAAAATGAAATCTTATCGGCACGGCTGAAGCCGTGCCCTTTCCATTTTTGTGGGCGAGAGTGGGGACGTCCGCGGGGAAAGCAGATTCCTCCCTCGCCCTCGCCGCTTGGCGCGGCTGCGGGCGGGTCGGAATGACAAGGGGTCGGGCAGTTGCGCCTGATGGGCGCGTGGTCTGTTCCCATTTTATCGGCACGGCTGAAGCCGTGCCCTTCCCGTTTTTGTGGGCGGGTGTGGGGATGTCCGTCGGGAAAGCAGATTCCTCCCTCGCCCTCGCCGCTTGGCGCGGCTGCGGACGGGTCGGAATGACAAGGTGGTAGGGCAGTTGCGCCTGATGGGCGCGTCGTATGGTTCCCATTTTATCGGCACGGCTGAAGCCGTGCCCTTTCCATTTTTGTGGGCGAGAGTGGGGACGTCCGCGGGGAAAGCAGATTCCTCCCTCGCCCTCGCCGCTTGGCGCGGCTGCGGGCGGGTCGGAATGACAACCGGAAAGGGGGCAATGCTACACAAACCGGCCAACCTTTCGGGCTCTGGGACATCCAAGTCGCTGCATTGGTAGGCGAGGCGGCATTTGGGTCGCCTCGGGAAGAAAATTCGATGTCCTGAGGTGAAAGATGAAAAACATCAGCAGGTGGCTATTGTGTCTGGTTGTGGTGGTGGGAGCTGCGTCCTGGGGAATGGCGCAATACAATGACAGCGGTGCGAAGGGCAAGGCAACGGTCCGCACCATTAAAGGCTGTTTGACGCAGGCTGACAACGGCAAGGACTTTGTGCTGAAGGCCAGCGATGGCAGCAAGTGGGACCTGGAGAGCGATACGGTTTCGCTCGGGGAACATGTGGGACATACGGTGGCAGTCACTGGAGCGGTTGAACATGCGACCGCGCACAACCTGAAAGAAGACTCCAAAGACGCCATGGCCGATGCACACATGAAGAAAGACAACACCGAGAGCGGCGACCTGAAAGTTACTAATCTGAAGATGGTCAGCGACTCCTGTAAGTAGGGTTCGAAGTGTGATTGAAAAACGCCCCGCCTCTTTCCGCGGAGAAACCGCGAGGAGTGGGGCGAACTTATTTTTGAAACGCATCCCAACCCTGGTGCAAAGAACGCGCTAGATTGGGTGCCTGCGCCTACACCTTCGTCGCACGCACTTTCGTAACTCCCAGGTTCGGAATGGTGCGGATTATCCTAGTGGTTCCTCCCCCCTCAAGAATTGGGGTCGCACCTCTCTTTATCTTTGCGGAGGGGGCGTCTTGCTCTGTCGAGGGTCAGAGAAATGTCGAACAAAATCGGGCGTTTCGAAATACTTAGCGAACTTGCGAAGTCGGAGCGGAGCGCGGTCTATAAAGCCACCGACACGGATGCCGGACAGACGGTGGCGTTGAAGGCCGTGGGGCTGGAAGCGTTTGGCGAGCAGGCGCCGACGGTGGTGGAAAGCGTTCGCGAAGAAGCCGAGGCGGCGAAGGTTCTGGCCAGCCACAATATTGCGTTGCTGACGAGCGTTGAGGAAATTGAGGGCAAGCTGTGCGCGTCCATGGAGTACGTGCAAGGCAATAGTGTGGCCACGATGCTGGCCCGCAAAGAAGGTTTTTCGATTTGGGACCTGCAGGACATTGCGCGGCAGGCGTGCCAGGGGTTGGACCATGCACATGTGCGCAAAGTGGTGCATTGCAGCCTGGAGCCGGCAAAGATCATGGTGCAATGGGACGGCATTGTGAAGCTGCTGGGATTTGGCGCGTCGCGCACCGGGTCGGGAGCGGCGCAGGCGACGGGCAAGGCTCCCGAGATTCTGCATTACATGGCCCCGGAGCAGTTGCGAGGGGATCCGATTGACGCGCGCTCGAATATTTTCTCGCTGGGCGCGATTCTTTACGAGATGGTCACGGAGCAGAAGGCCTTCGCGGGCGATGATGCGGAGCAGGTGCGGGCGGCGATTTTGGAGACCATGCCGGTGGCGGTGAATCAGGTGAACCGCAAGACCCATCCGGCGTTGAGTGAAGTAATCATGAAGGCTTTGGCGAAGGCGCCGGAGGAGCGGTATCAGTCAGGCCAGGAACTGGTGAACGATCTGGAGAAGTGCAAGGCGAGTCCGGCGAAGGTGGTGGGAGCGAAGCCGGCGGCGGCGGTGGCGCCGAAAGTGGAGCCGGTGAAGGCGCAGGCAACGGTCAAGAAAGAAGCGCCGGCGGCAGCCAAAGCGGCGGCGGCGGGCGCGAACTGGGCGGGGCCGGCAGGGAACACGCCGAAGACGCCGTATCTCGATCCGAGTTCGCAGTTTGTGACTTCATGTGTGAAGGCGACGGTGGAAGCGGCGGCGGTCGAGGAAGAAAGAATGTCGGCGCCGGCCATGGAGCCACCGGCTTCTCCAGCCCCGAAGATTCACGTCGATCCAATGATGGATGAGGGACGGCTGGCGGGCGGCAAGGGAGTGAGTTTTTCGGAGATCAGCGAATTGCCGCCGCTTAAGGAAGTTTATATCGAGCCAACGCCGGTGGAGGAAGTGGAAATCCCGCAATCGGCGGACCCGGTGAAGGCGGCGGTGTTTCGCAACGCGGCGCCGGAGAAGCCGAAGCTGCCTCCGCGGGAAGTGGCGAAGAAGGCGGTCAGTGAGATCAAGAAGACGCCGCCGCAGATGTTCATCTATTCGATTGCCGGGGCGGCGGCGGTGATCCTGCTGGTGGTCTTGGGGATTGCTTATCACATCCGTTCGGGGGATGCGGACGATGAGGAGGCGGCGCCGGCGGCGAGTGAGGTGACGACACCAGCTCCAGCGACTCCGAGTCCGGCAGCACCGGTAGTGGCGGCTGCTGAGCCGACTCCAGTGCAAGTGGTGCCGGCGGCTCCGGTGGAAGCGGCTCCGGCGGTGGAGATTACTCCGAAGATCAGTCCCAGGAGCAGTCACAAGAAGAAGGGAAAGCAGGCGGTGGCAGCTCCGGCGATTGTTGCCGGGCAGTTGAACGTGGACTCCACGCCGCAGGGCGCGCAGGTACAGGTGGATGGACAGGCGGCAGGGGTGACGCCGTTCAGGCTGGCGAGCTTGTTGCCGGGGCAGCATGCGGTGACGATCAGCAAGCCGGGTTTTGTTTCCGACACGCGAACCATCAACCTGAGTTCTGGGGGCAGGTCGGTGGTGAGTGTACAACTGGCAATGTTATCGGCGACGGTGTCAGCGCACAGCAGTCCCTCGGGGGCGGCGGTGTGGATGGACGGCAGGGACACGGGCAGGGTGACACCGGCGCAGATTGCGGTGGAGCGGCCGGGCAGTCACACATTTGTCTTCAAGAAGCAGGGATATCTGGATGAAACTGCGAGCGCCAACCTGCAAGTCGGCCAGACTTTCCAGTTGGCTCCGAGCCTGCGGGCGCTGGGCAATACGGATGAGATCAGATTTGGCGGGAGATTCAAGAAGGTGTTCGGGGGGTCGGATACGGCGGGGATGGGCTCAGTAAGCATTAAGACGCAGCCCAAGGGAGCGCAGATCGCGGTCAATAACCGGCTGGTGGACCGGGCGTCGCCGGTGGATTTCTATCTGAATCCGGGGAATTACGTGATTGACATCACCATGAGCGGTTTCAGGAACCTGCACAGAGTGATTACGGTGGAGAAGAACGGAAAAGTGGTGATCGACGAAAGCATGGACAGAGAATAGACAGGCGCGAGTTATGGCCCGCTTCGAAAGAAGCGGGCTTTTTTTGTTGCGAAGAACGATTGCCACAGGGGTCACGAAGAGCATGCAGGAAAGTCAAAATCCTAAAACGCAGAGGGCGCGGAGAAAAACCTTTACCACAGGGGAAACACGCGACACAGGAGCCGGCGAAACCGTGTAGACTTTGATGTTTTCCGGGAGGCGTCTTCATGAATATTCAAAAAGTCGGGGTGGTGGGGGCGGGGACCATGGGCAATGGCATTGCGCATGTGTTTGCCCGCGGCGGTTTTGGGGTGATTCTGTGCGATGTGGAGCAGCGGTTTTTGGACCGGGGCATGGAGGCGATTGCCAAGAACCTGGAGCGGGAAGTGGGGAAGGGAAAGATCACGGCTGCCGACAAGACGGCGGCCTTGGGGCGGATTGAGCCGGTGGTGGAGCGAGCGAAGCTGGGGGCTTGCGATTTTGTGATTGAGGCGGCGACCGAGAAGTTTGAGATCAAGGCGGAGATTTTTCGCGATCTGGATAAGGTATGCCGGCCGGAGGTGATTCTGGCGTCGAATACTTCATCGATTTCGATTACCAGGATTGCAGCTTTGACCAGGCGGGCGGACAGGATTATTGGCATGCATTTTTTTAATCCGGTGCCGGTGATGAAATTGGTGGAAGTGATTCGCGGGCTAGCGACCCGCGATGAAACCTTTCAGGCGGTGCGCGATCTGGCGGTAAAGCTGGAGAAGACGCCAGTCGAAGTCAACGACGCGCCGGGGTTTGTATCGAACCGGGTTTTGATGCCGCTGTTGAATGAAGCCATGTACGCGGTGATGGAAGGGGTGGCCACGGCGGAGGCGGTGGATGAAGTGTTTAAGCTGGGGATGGCGCATCCCATGGGACCCTTGACCCTGGCGGATTTTATTGGGTTGGATGTTTGTTTGGACATCATGCGGGTTTTGCAGCATGGGTTGGGAGACCCGAAGTATAGGCCTTGCCCGCTGCTGATCAAGATGGTGGATGCGGGGTGGTTGGGACGGAAAAGCGGGCGGGGGTTTTATAAGTATTGAACCCGGCGGGAAATTGGAGTCCGTCTAGCTTGCCATCGGGAAACGAGGCCAAATGCGAGAAAACAAGACCAAGGCGACGACTTTGAGCGTGAGCGCCTACGTTGACAACTTGCCGGATGCGGCGCAACGGTCGGACGCGAAGGAGTTAATTCAACTGATGCGACTGGCCTCGGGCGAAAAGCCGCAAATGTGGGGAACCTCGATTATTGGCTTCGGCAGCTATCACTATCGCTATGAGAGCGGCCGGGAAGGCGACATGCCGCTGATTGCCTTTTCAGCGCGTAAGGCGGCCACAGTTCTGTACAGCATGCTGGCGCACAACGAGGCGGCAAAGCTGCTCGCTAAACTCGGGAAGCATACGACTGGGAAGGGATGCCTCTACATCAAGAAACTCGCAGATGTGGATCAAGCAGTTCTTGAGACGCTGATCGAAAACGCGGTCGCGCATTACCGCGGGTAGTTGAACAAGAGCTGGTTGCCATCGGGATCATCGACTACCAGGAGCGGGTAGCCCCACGAACCATCCTTCACGGGAACACCTTTGCTCTCGAACTCTGCGCGCAGGGCATCCAGGGCGGCGGTCGCGCCCTCGGGCGTCGGAGGTTCGACGTTCAGGGAAATGAACATCAGGCCCTTGCCGACCTTCTCCGGCCAGGTATTGGCCAGGATCAGCGCGCAACCCTGCCGGTCGACTTGTGCAACGTAGGCTTTGCCGTCCTCATCGTAGCGCCAGGCCTGGGTGAAACCGAGTTGGTCGATGTAAAAGCGTAGCGAGGCCTCAACATCGGTCACGTTCAACACGGGACGGGCGAACCAGTCGGTCTTAAGCTGGGGTTCGATTTCCCGGAGGTCTTGAATCATGTTGACCACCATCCCATTGCGGCGAAGTGTAAATCGGCGGAGCAGCGGTTGTCCAGAAGCTTGCAGTACACTGGGAACTTATGCCGACTTATATTGCCATGCTTCGCGGGATCAACATCGGCCCGAGCAAACGGGTGGAGATGGCACGACTGCGGAAGGTGCTGGAGAGGGCCGGCTTCAAGCGGGTGCGGACTTACATTCAAAGCGGCAACGTGGTGTTTAACGCGAGGAAGAATACAGCGGCAGGGCTGGCGGAGAAGATTGAGAAGGCGATGGTGGCGGAGTTCGGGTTTGGCGCCCTGGTGATGATCCGTACCGAGCAGGAGATGTCGCACGCGCTCGGCAACAACCCGTTCGTGAAGGAGAGCGGAAAGGATCCCGCCAAGGTGCACGTCTGCTTTCTTTCGGAAACGCCCGCGGCGGAAGCGGTGAAAGCATTGCACGCGCTGGGGACGAAAGTGGAGCGGGTGAAGTGCGCGGGAAATGAGGTTTACGTGTATCACCTCGATGGGTTGGGGAAGGCCAAGGTGCTGAACCATGGCGTGCTGGAGAGGATTTTGGCGGTGAAGGTGACCATGCGGAATTGGAATACATCGAGCAAGTTGCGGGAGATGGCGGAAAGTCGGGCAAGCGCAGAGGATGCAGGAAATCAAAATCTTAAAACGCAGAGAGCGCGGAGAATTCGCGGAGGGCGGAGAGAGAGCTGAATGCCGGAAGTGATAGCAGCGTCGAAGGCGCCGTATCTTCTGGGTGCAGTGCTTGGGATTGCCGCGGGGGTGCTGGACGTGAAAGTTGGGGACCTGCTGCTGACGGCATTGTTTGTGCTGGCTTCTACGATGGTGTTGGGCGCGCTTCGTCCGGACAGGCCGTGGCGGTGGATGGTCACGGTGGCAGTGTTCGTGCCTCTGGTTCAGTTGGCGGCTTATTTCTTTGTCACAGAAAAACCCTATCGGGCGCAGATTTACGAATCGTTTCTGGGGTTTCTGACGGGGATCGCGGGGGCGTATGGAGGCGCGGTGGGGCGGCGGGTGGTAGGGGAGCTTTTCAAGAGTTAGCTGCGGCTGCGTTGCGACAGCTCTTTCGCCCCTCCGGGGCTTTGTCATTTTCCGCTTTCCACCCAGGCTTGCGCCCTGGGCTGCATTCTCGCGCGCCGCTCTTTGTATCGGCGGGTTCTGCACGGGCGGGGACGCCCGCGCCTACATTTTCTGCTCAAAGGTCTGGGCTTATCTAGAAAGTTATCGCGGTTCCACAGGCGGGGCGCGTATGCTGCGAGCATATGGGTGTGTCGGTTTCGGTGTTGGCCAGTGGGAGCCGGGGGAATAGCGCGATGGTGCAGAGTTCGGCGACGCGCATCCTGGTGGATGCGGGAATTTCCTGCCGGGAGACTTTTAAGCGGATGCAGGCGGCGGGAGATGATCCGCAGGCGCTTTCCGCCATCGTCATTACTCATGAACATTCCGACCATGTGGCCGGGTTGCTGGTATTGGCGCGCAAGCTTTCGCTGCCGGTATTCATGACGCGAGCCACGCACCAGGCTTGGTCGCGGGCGGTGCGGGATGCGACCGGGGAGCCTCCGGACACGGAGCGCATCGAGTTTTTTTCTTCGGGTCGAAGTTTTCAGATTGGTGATATTGCAGTCACGCCTTTTACCATTCCGCATGACGCGGTTGATCCGGTGGGATTTACGTTTCGCAGCGAGGGCGTGAAAGTGGGCATGGCCACGGATTTGGGGTACATGCCGGCAAGCGTTCGCGATCATTTGCGCGGCTGCGACGTGCTGGTGCTGGAATCGAACCACGATTTGGAGATGCTGCGAGTGGGGCCTTATCCCTGGTCGGTGAAGCAGCGGGTGGGAAGCCGCACCGGACACCTCTCGAACACGGCCCTCGCGGAATTCTTTGCCGGCGACTATGATGGAGGCGCGTCTTACATTGTGTTGGCGCACCTCTCGGAGCAGAACAATCATCCGGAGGTGGCCAAGCGGGAAGCGGAAGTTGCTCTGGGGGCGCGGCGCTCGTTGTTGCACAACCGGGTAATGCTGGCGACGCAAACCCAGGCGATGCAACCAATCCGGTTGTAGGTCATCTGTACTCTTATGAATGAGTGCGTAGATCCCGTCGTGGGCAAGATTCTGGCGGGGTGGCGGTATGACATCTCGGGTATAGCCCCGGAGATGCGCGGGGCCTACGAAGAGCACTTTACCGCCTGTAAGCGCTGCCATGAGCGCCAACGCCTGCACCGGACGATTGATGTTTCCCTGATCGCATTGGCGTCGGCGTCGGCGGGCGTTTTTCTGCTGGCCTTCGGAGTGATCCGGCATTTCGGCCCGCGCAATGCATTTTGGCTGGAAATCGCGGCCCTGGCGGGGTTTGCTTTGTCGGCTTTGATCTGGCTGGTGGTGGCGGTGGCGACGCCTGCGCCGATGGCGGTGGTGGATGCGGCGAAGATCGGGGCACGGCACGTGCATGACCGGCTGCCCGCCGAGATTCGCGAACGTTTGCCGGAAGATTTGCGCCTGAAGATTACGGGATCGTGATTTCTATGAAGTCGCTGGTAAGAATCATGGCGTTGGGGCTGGTGGCGGCGGTGACTTCGCCGTTGGTCCTGGCGTATGGTTCCACCCAGGTCTCGCCTGCGGCGGGCTGTCATGAGCCTTCGCAGAAGGCTCCGGCGCCGGTGAGTTATGAATGTTGCCGCGCGGGACATCGATTTGCGGCGTTGCGGGAAGTGGTGAATCTTCGGTCAGCGTTTGTCTTGCTGGCTCGGGTAGTGGAATTTGGTGTGAGATCGTCGTCGGAACTGGTTTATCGAACTTCTCTAACGCCCGTTGCCCTGGGTTCGCCCGGAGTCAAGGCGCTGCGCATCTAGCCTGATTTTCCTTTCTCTAGTTTCTCTCCTCTGGTAAGCAATGGGCCGTCCCTCCGGGACTCGTGTCCGATGCCGCGTTCTCAGTTTTCAGATTTGGATTGGAGGATGGTTCAGGTGAGGAAGATTGCCTGGTGGCTTCTTGCGATGGGTGCTTTGACGCTGGCGTCGGTGGCGCAGGACGGCATGGCGGGGATGCACATGGACGAGAGCGCCACTCTGCCTTCTCCGCACGCTTCGTCGGGGACGGGGTGGCAGCCGGCGGCAGTGCCGGAACGGATGTGGATGACTTCGCGTGGCGGTTGGGACTTGATGGCGCACGGGGTGGTTTTCGCCACTTATAACCAGCAGGGCGGGCCGCGAGGCGAAGGTAAAGCGGAGTCGGTGAATTATTTCATGTTTATGGAGCAGCATCGCTTGTGGCGAGGGACGATTTTGTTTCGCGAGATGTTTTCTGCGGAATCCCTGACTTCGCCGCATCCGGGCTTCCCGGAGTTGTTCCAGACGGGGGAGATGTATCATGGGGAGCCGCTCGTGGACCACCAGCATCCGCATAATGTTTTTGCGGAGCTGGCGTTGCTGTATAGCGTACCGGTCAACAGCAAAGTTTCGTGGCTGCTTTATGGCGGGCCGTCGGCGGAGCCGGCTCTGGGGCCGGTGACCTATCTTCACCGGGAATCGGCTTCGGAGAATCCGGCGGCGCCCCTGGGGCATCACCTAGAGGACTCGACCCATACCAGTTTTGGAGTGGTGACCACGGGAGTGGTGATCGACCGCTTCAAGCTCGAGGGATCGGCGTTCAATGGACATGAACCGGATGAGGAGCGATGGAGTATCCAACTGGCGCCGCTCGATTCCTGGTCGTTTCGCGCCAGTGCGGCGCCTACGCGCCACTGGACGGCGCAGTACAGCTATGGGCGGCTGCTGCATCCGGAGGCGGAAGATGCGGAGAATGAACGGCGGCAAACGGCCTCAGTGGAATACAGCCGCGGGTTATCGGGAGGGTGGCTGGGGCAAGGGAACTGGGCGACTTCGCTGGTGTGGGGACGGAAGCACAAAGAAACGGAAGGGACAAATCAGAATGGTTGTTTGCTGGAATCGACTTTGAATTTCCGGCAGCGGAATTATGCTTATACACGGATGGAGTTGGTGGACAAAGATGAATTGTTTCCTGAGGCGCGCGCACATCTTTCATACCGGATTGGAGCTTACACATTGGGCGGGGTGCGTGATGTGGTGCAGAACCATCGCTGGCAACTGGGACTGGGGGCGGATGTGACGTTTTACTCGAAGCCTGGGGCGCTGGATGCGGTATATGGGGACAGTCCAGTGTCATTGCATGTGTTTTTGCGGGTGCGGCCGGGGTTGATGGAGCATGCGCATTAGTGACCGGACTGAGGCTTGCCGATCCGAATGCGGGAAGAAGTTTCCAGGCCGGAAAGCTGGTGAATAGGAGCACAATTGCTTTATGGACGGAGCAGTCAGAATTGTGCAGGTGATTCGGGTCGCGCTGATGGTAAGCGTTGTTCTTTATGCGGTCGTGGGAGAAATGATGGGACGCAATTTGAGTTCGGCGCCGGATAACAGCATCTATTTTGCAATCACGCTGGCGGCCGTGATCGCGGTGGCGCTGATCGTGGTCATCCGGCGGGTGCTGGTGTTGCGGTCAGAAAGCGTGCTGGCCCGGCAGGCGGAGGACCGGGCGGCGCTGGGACGCTGGCGCACGGGATACATCGTTACTTATGGGCTGAGCGAGACGGTGGCTTTGTTTGGGCTGGTGCTGCGTTTTCTGGGATTCCCGTTGTCGCAGGTGGCGAGCTTCTATGTGGTGGCGCTTGTCCTGATGATGTTTTTCGGCCCGCGGCGGCCATCGCAAGAAATGGGTTGAGATTTTTCAGGGGGATAGTCCGTGTCAATCACTGATCCGAAGGAACTGGAAGGCATGCGCGCGGCGGGAAAAGTTGTCCGAAAAATGATTGAGGCGATGAAGCAGGCGGTGCGGCCGGGCGTGACTACGCGCGAGCTCGATGAAGTGGGCGCGGAGGTCATGCGGCAGCAAGGGGCGAAGTCAGGGCCACGGATGGTGTATCAGTTTCCGGGGACGAGCTGTATCAGCCTGAATGATGAGGCGGTGCATGGGATTCCGGGGGATCGGGTGGTCAAGGCGGGCGATTTGGTGAAGCTTGATGTGACCATTGAGAAAGATGGATTCATGGCAGACGCGGCGGTGACGGTGGCGGTGGGTGAGGTTCCGGAAGCCAGCCGGCGGCTGATCGAGTGCGCCGAACGGGCGTTTGAGAAAGCGATGCTGGTGGCGCGCGACGGGTTTCGAGTGTCGGAGATTGGGCGGGTGGTAGAGCGCGAAGTGCGGCGCAGCGGGTTTTCGGTGATCCGCGATCTGGGTGGTCACGGGATTGGGCGGACCATTCACGAAGAACCGCGAGTGCCGAACTATGCCGATCCGGCGGCGAATTCGATTTTGACGGAGGGGCTGGTAATTACGGTTGAGCCGATTATTGCTGCCGGATCGGGACGTGCGGTATTGGCAAAAGATGGATGGACGGTGCGTACGGCGGATGGAAAAGCTTCCGCGCACTACGAACATACTCTGGTGATCACCAAGCGGGAGCCAATTCTGTTGACAGCGGCTTGATTGGCTCAAAAGTCTTGGAACGCCGAGGTCGCAGAGGACTTCCGGAATGCGCGGAGAAAATCTGCGCTGGTTACGCTTTGATGTGGCAGGTGGCCAGGCCTCTTTTCTCGAGATACTGCTGGTGGTAATCCTCGGCTTCGTAGAAGGTGACTGCGGGCACGATCTGAGTTGCAATCGGTTTCGAGAAGCGGCCAGACTTTTCCAAGGCTTCTTTGGAGGCGCGGGCGGCCACTTCCTGCTCCGGGGCGGTGAAGAAAATCGCGGTGCGGTATTGGGTGCCGTAGTCGGGACCCTGGCGGTTGACCTGGGTGGGGTCGTGATTCTCCCAGAAGACGTCGAGCAGTTTTTCGTAGGAGAGCCTGGCCGGGTCGTAGGTGACTTCCACCGCCTCGGCGTGGCCGGTGCGGTCAGTGCAGACTTCCTTATAACTGGGGTCGGCGGTTTGGCCTCCGGTATAGCCGACGCGGGTGGAGATCACGCCGGGCAACTGGCGGAAGGCGGCCTCGACTCCCCAGAAACAACCGGCTGCGAAAATGGCTTTTGACATGGGATGCTCCTCTATTAAGGAAATGATTGTATTGGATGCTCGGGGCCGGGGAAAGTCACAGCCGCAGATTTCGCTGATGGAACAAACCTAAGAGAGCCAGCGATTTTCCCGGATTCTCGGGAGTCCAAAACCCTTGCTGGGAGCGGCCTGACCGGGGGTTCATTTGTAAAATGTGCGTCAGAGGCGGGGTTTGGCGGGGTGATTCGGTGCTATAGTGCAAGCCGTTGCATAATTCTGGCGACGGAAGTGACTTCCTAGTGGGGGACTCAAAATGAGAGGCACAGGGTTGGAGTGGTTCGTGGGTAAGAGTCTGGCAATGATTGGAGTGGCCATGATGCTGGTGAGCGGCGCCTGGGCGGCCAGCCATGGCAAGATCGTATATAGCTTTGCGGGTTTGGCGGACGGTGGAGATCCAGCCACCAGTCTGAGTTTCGACGCTGCGGGAAATGCCTATGGGACGACGGTGGTCGGCGGCGCATTCGGGTACGGTACGGTGTTCGAACTCAAGCGCGTTTCGCCCATCAAGTATCAACAGAGCGTTCTGTATAGCTTTACGGGAGGGGCGGACGGGAAAAATCCCTATGGGGGTGTGGTATTCGATGCGGCCGGCAATCTTTATGGCACGACGGTTGCGGGTGGGAATGGCGGGATCTGCTCGGGCGACGGTTGCGGAGTGGTTTTCCAGTTGGCGAATGACAATGGCAACTGGAGCGAGACCGTGCTTTACAACTTCACCGGCCTGGACGATGGATTCGGCCCCGGAGGCGGCGTGGTTTTTGACGGGGCAGGGAATCTTTACGGAACTACGCCTGACGGCGGCAACTCTGGCGAGGGCGTGGTTTATGAGCTTTCGCCGCAAGGCGGGGGGTGGCAGCAGACGGTGATCCATGCGTTCACGGGTGGGAATGATGGGGCAGTGGGATCGCTGGGATCGCTGCTTCTTGCTCCGGACGGGAACTTCTATGGCGTGTCGGAACTCGGCGGAGCGAATCAGGCCGGCACGGTATTTCGCTTGTCGCCAGCCGACGGAGGGAAATGGAAATTTGCCACGCTGTATAGTTTCGCCGGGCAGCCGGATGCGGGTTTCCCTTACGGTGGCCTGATCACGGATGGGAAGAACGACTTTTACGGCACAACTTACTACGGCGGCGCAAATGGAGTCGGGGCTGTCTTCAAGCTTGACCTGAACGCGAAAAAAGAGACTGTGATCTACAACTTCAAAGAGGGCAACGACGGCGGGAATCCGACCACCACGCTGGTGTTTGACGGGGTAGGGAACATGTACGGTACGACCTCGATGGGAGGCTTCCCGGCCTGCGACTGTGGCACGGTGTTTGAGTTGAGCCCGGTACGCGGGCAGGATACCTGGACAGAGACGGTGCTGCACCGGTTCAGGGAAAAGCCGGACGGAGGGTATCCCTACTACGGGTTGACTGCGGACCCTTCCGGCAACCTGTTTTCGACCACCGCATCCGGAGGGAATAGCGAAGCCGGCATAGTTTTCGGGTTTAAGCCGTAGCCTAAGACAACGATCATCAACCGCCTGCCGGGATGGGTTTCCGGCAGGTTTTGTTTTGAAGGCAGTTTTCTGATCTCAGGTCGCGGCGAGGCGGCAACCGCGGGGGCCGAAACGGTTGACGTGGCCCAAATTCCGCAATAGACTCCGATAGCGGCTCCTCCCGGGCCGGTTTTGAGGTTCTGTGACCCTAAGTCTTCGACACCGTGGGATTTTGCTGTCTTGCCTGGCTTTGCTCCTGACGCCATTCCTGCATGGGGCGAGTTTCAGTCCGCAATCCCGACTGGGGTACAGAATCGGGGACCAGTGGGAGCCAGCGATTGCGGCGGATGGGTATGGCCATGTGTATGTGCTTTATCCGCAATACGGAACCCTGCCGGGGTGCCGAAGCTGTCCCCTGCCTTCGATGACGCTGCTGGTGAGCAACAACAACGGGCTCAACTGGCAGGTGCCGCGGGAAATTACCTCTCACCTTACCGGCCAGTTCGATCCCCAGATTGTGGTTGATCCGACCGATCACCGGACGGTGTATGCAGCGTGGCTCCAGAACCAAAGCACGGATGCGGTGGTGGCCAAATCGGTGGATTTCGGACAGAGTTGGTCGGTGGTGATTGCGAACCATGGCAGTGAAGACGTTGACAAGCCGGTGCTGGCGGTTCGCGGCAGGGATGTATATGTGGCGTTTAATCGCGATGGTGAAATGCGGGTGGCGGCATCGCACGATGGCGGTATTACATTCGCGGTTGCAAGCGTGGCCCCGGAGTTGAATCTGGTGCGCGCTCTGGGCAGCGGAGCTACGGTTGATCCCAAGGGCGGCGTGCATCTGGCGTGGGTGGGCTATACCCAAGGCATTACCGGAAGTCAGCGCACGCATCTTGCTCTGGCGGGCTACGGGCAAAGCAGCAGCGCCACCACCGGAACTGGAAAAGTGAATCTTTACACCAGCCGATCTACTGATGGCGGCAGGAACTGGACCACAACCCGGATGGTGACTTCGAGTGCAGCTCCGGAGTGCTGGGAGTATCGCTGCGAATCGGGTTTTCTCGGGGCGCAGATCGCCATTGCCTCGGACGCGGCAGGGACGCTTTACACTTTGTGGAATGCGGGGACGCGGTACGAGGCGCCACAGAGAATATATTTTGCTTCGTCGACCACGGCCGGGGAAACCTGGTCGGCGGCGACGGATGTGTCGCGTGCGCCCCCCGGCGTGGAACACGCGTTTCCGGCGTTGGTGGCGGGGGAAGCCGGCGATGTGCGAATTGCCTGGATGGATACGCGGCAGGCGCCGCTTTGGAATACTTTTTATCGCAGTTCGACGAACGGCGGCGCCACCTGGTCGGCGGAATCCCGGCTCTCAAACTTTGCGGCCGGCTACGGCTATATTCAGCCCAAGGGATATAGCTTTCCGTTTGGCGATTACTTTGAAATGGATATTGATAGCCAGGGGCGGACCCAGGCGGTTTGGGGCGAAGGGCTGAATTTCCGGTCGCCAGGGTCGATTTGGTACAGCAGCAGCCGGTAGGTATTTGCCGTTCCCAAAACACGCTGGGATCGGCTCGTCCCATCCGGAAATTCCAAGCAATGTGCAGAAGATTGCACAATGGCTAGTCCGGGTAGGGCCGAGAGACCACGGAAGTGAGGCCACTTGCCCGCTGGTCGCGGGGTCTGAGATGATCGGTTTGCGTTCGGTCAGCCTTCCCTTTTTGCCCGCCGATGATTACTTCTCGGCGGGTTTTTATTTGCATATAGAGAACTGGAGAGCGGGCATTAAAACGCTTCTTTCGCCGCTCTGCGGCGGGGCCGGTTCCGCACTCTTCCCACGGCTTGCGCCGTGGGCTTTATTCTTACGCCGCTTCGCGGCTAATTCGCCGAGACCTGTTGTCTCCAGATGTTTTTCTCCCGCCTAGTCGAGGACCAGGGCGTTAGTCAGGTCGGCCAGGCGAGTTACTTTGTGTTCCAGGGACCAGTCGCGCAGGCCGTCTACGATTTTTTCTGTGGCGCAAGGGTCCCAGTAGCTGGCAGTGCCGACTTGTACGGCGCTGGCACCGGCCAGCATGAACTCGACGATGTCGACCGGCGTAGAGATGCCGCCCATGCCGATGATGGGAATCTTCACGGCTTTGGCGGCGTCGTAAACCATGCGCAGGGCGATGGGTTTGATGGCCGGGCCGGAGAGGCCGGCGGTGATATTGGCGATGCGCGGCTTGCGGGTTTCAGCGTCGATGGCCATGGCGACGAAGGTATTCACCAGGGAGATGGCGTCGGCCCCGGCTTCCTCGGCAACCCGCGCCATCTGTGCGATGCTGGTGACGTTGGGCGAGAGTTTCACGATCAGCGGACGTTTTGAAGTGCGGCGCGCGAGCGAGACTACCTCGTCGAGAGAACGCGGATCGCTGCCGAATTGGATTCCGCCGTGGGCGGTGTTGGGGCAGGACACGTTCAGTTCGTAAGCGGCAATGCCCTCGCCTTCGTTCAGAATCTGGAGAGTTCGTTCGTAATCTTCCCGGGTATATCCGAAGACGTTGGCGAAGACAATGACGTTTTGGATTTCGCGCAGCTTGGGGAGTTTTTCGTCAACGAAGGCGCGAGCGCCAATGTTCTGGAGGCCGATGGCGTTGAGCATTCCGGCGGCGGTTTCAAACAGGCGCGGCGGCGGGTTGCCGGCCATGGGTTCTTTGGATAATCCCTTGACTACAAAACCGCCCAGCTTGCTGAGGTGGACGATGTCTTCGAACTCGATGCCGTAGCCGAAGGTGCCGCTGGCGGCGATCACCGGATTTTTGAGTTGGATGCCGGCGAAGCTCACGCTCAGGTCGGGTTGATTGGAAGAGGGCATCGGGATGTAGTGTACCGCGTGGCCGGGGTGGGTTGGAAAGTTGTTCACCGCATCCGAGCGCGCCGAGAAAAGCCCTGGTCTTCTTGGCTGCTTTCCTAAAGCCCAGTTCCCAGTTCCCAGAACTAAGTGTTAACCTGAAATCTCTTCTATTCTTCTGATCGAGGTTTCGATTTGGGGTTTCGCCTGCGTAGTCAAATTCTGCTGGTAACCGTCCTTCCTGCCCTGTTCGCCGGCTGGCTTTTGGCTGATGGAACCCGCACCTGGGAACAATCAAAGTTTGAAGACCTGATCAAGGGGACGGCTCAAGGGGTCGCCATCCGCAGCGCCGGTGGGCTGGAACTGGCGCCCGCTTTCAAGCTGCTGGCGACGACTCCGTCGGCCTATATATGGTCGATTGTGGCGGACCGCGAAGGCAATGTTTATGCGGCGGCGGGGTCTCCGGCAAGGGTGTACCGGATCACCCCGGAGGGGAAATCCACGGTCATTTTCGAGCCGCAGGAATTGCAGGTACAGGCGCTGGCGGTGGACAAGAGCGGCGCGATCTTCGCGGCCACCAATCCCGATGGCAAGATTTACAAGCTGGAACATCGTACGGGGTTAGGGCAGAAGGCTGGCGAGAAGGCGATGGGCGTCGATCCGGAATGGAGTTCGACGGTCTATTTCGAGCCGGGTACGAAGTATATCTGGGGGCTCATTCTTGACCAGGCGGGCAATCTGTATGCCGCCACCGGGGACCATGGGCAGATATTTCGGGTGACTCCGAAGGGCGAGCATTCGGTGTTTTTTAAGAGCGACGAATCGCATATTCGAGTGCTGGCTTTCGACAAGCAGGGAAACCTGATCGCGGGGTCAGACAGCAGCGGGCTGGTTTACCGGATTACGCCGGGCGGGGAAGGATTTGTACTCTACAGCGCGCCGAAGAAGGAGATCACGGCCCTGGCGGTTGACAAGGAGGGAAATATTTACGCGGCGGGCGTGGGAGAGAAACGTGCGTCGGGCACGCCGAGTTTCACGGCGGCGCCGATCTCGATTCCTCCGACACCGGTTGTCGGGGGCGGAGTTCAGGCAGTTGGCGGGGGCGTACCGGCGGGCGCGACCCAGCCGGTGGTGATTAATATTCCAGGCCCGGGGGCCGGAGCTTCGGGCGGGTCGGAGGTGTACCGCATCGCGACGGATGGATCGCCGTCGCGCATTTGGAGTTCGCGGGAGGACATTGTCTATGGGCTGGCGTTTGACCCGCAGGGCGTATTACTGGCGGGGACGGGGAATCGCGGGCACATTTTTGCGATTTCCGGCGACGACCAATTCACCGATTTGCTGAAAGCCAGCGCCACCCAGGTCACGGCGTTTGCGGCGGCTCCCAACGGGCTGTATGCGTGCACCAGTAATTTAGGGAAAGTGTTTCGGCTGGGTGGGGCGACGGCCACGGAAGGCAGTTACGAAAGCGATGTTTTTGACGCGCACATTTTTTCGCGCTGGGGACGGATGGAATTTCGCGGGGCAGGGAATGTGGAACTGTTTGCTCGCAGCGGAAACGTGGACAATCCAGACCGCAACTGGAGTTCGTGGACGAAAGTTGATCATGCGAAAGAGGGAGTGATTGACGTCCCTCCGGCACGGTTTGTGCAGTGGAAAGCGGTGCTTCACTCGGGAAGTGTGGCTCCGCGGGTGGAGAACATTACTCTTAACTATCTGCCCAAGAATGTAGCTCCGGATTTCGATGATTTGACGGTGCAAACCGGAGTGCGTTATCCGGCGTTGCCCAAGGCCAGCGGCGGAGACCCCGGCGGCAGCGGACAAGCCCATTTCGACGTGCAACCGTCTCCCACCCACGACCGCGATTCGATTGGCGTGAAGTGGAGCGTCCACGACGACAATGATGACCAGATGGTGTATTCGATCTATTACCGCGGGGATGGCGAGAGCCGGTGGCTTTTGCTTAAAGATAATGTGACTGACAAGTTTTATTCGTTCGACGCTTCGCTGGTCCCCGACGGCGGTTACACGGTGAAAGTGGTGGCGTCAGACGCGCCTTCGCATTCTCCGGGCGAAGGGCTGACCGCGGAGCGGGAGAGCGCGCGCTTTGAGGTGGACACGACCCCGCCGCAAATCACCGTGAAAGCCACGGTGGAAGGCGGTCAAATTCACGTGACCGGCAGCGCGTTGGACAGTTTCTCCCCCATCAAGAAGGCGGAGTTCTCGGTGGACGCGAGCGACTGGCAGTATGTTGAGCCGGTGGGACAGCTCTCGGATGCGAAGAATGAGAATTATGATTTCAAGGTGGCGACACCGGCAGCTGGTATGGATCACGTAGTAGTCATGCGAGTTTACGATCGCTATGACAATATGAATTCGGCGAAGACGGTGGTGCGGGCGAAGTAGTCTGCTTCTGAGATTCTCCTTTCGCCGCCCGCGTACGTAGCGTTTCCCGCTTGGTCCTGCTCCAGTTGAAATCGGATGTTCGAAAACTCACACGGTGCCCGGCGTGCCGACCATGTGGTCGGCCTGGCGCAGTTCGGGAAATTTCCATGCCCAGATGGCGATGACCACCAGGGTTCCCACTCCTCCTAAGACTACAGCGGGCACGGTCCCGAACCAGTGAGCGGTTAGGCCGGATTCGAATTCACCGAGTTGATTGGAAGCCCCGATGAACATCATGTCCACGGCGTTCACCCGGCCGCGCATTTCATCGGGAGTGCCGAGTTGCACCAGGATGGCGCGAATGACCACGCTGACCATGTCTGTCGCGCCGACCAGCAAGAGCGAAAACAGGGAGAGGATAAGGCTGCGGGAGAGGCCGAAGGTGATGGTGAAGAAGCCGAATCCGGCGACACACCATAACATAGCGGGGCCGACCCGGCGCTTTAATGGCCGATGCGCCAGCCAGACTGCCATTGCGGCAGCGCCGACTCCGGGAGCGCTGCGCAGCAGGCCAAGTCCCCAGGGGCCGGTGTGCAGAATCTCGCGGGCATAAACCGGCAAAAGCGCCACGGCGCCTCCGAGCAGGACGGCGAAAAGATCGAGTGAGATGGAGCCCAGGACGACTTTCTGTTTCCAGATGTAGCCGAAGCCGGCGAGGACAGCTGTCAAGCTGATAGGTTCGCGGGGGCGAGGCTTTTCGCGAGCCTTGATCCGCAGAGTTATGAGGATGGCGGCGAAAGCGACGAGGATCGCGCTGGCATAGACGGCGGCGGGTCCGCGGAAGAAGGCGTAGAGCAGGCCGCCCACGGTTGGGCCGAGGATGGTTGCGCCCTGAAAGATGCTGGAGTTCCAGGCGACGGCGTTGGAGAAGTGCTCCTCGGGAACGAGTTGCGGAAGCAGAGCGCGGCCGGTGGGGAAGTTGAAAGAGCGGACGGTCCCGAGCAGGATGGCGACCGCGTAAATGGGGTTGGGAGAAGTGATCCCGCGCAGAGCAAAGTGCAACAGCAGCGCCGAGCAAAGCCCGAATGCCACATAGCACGCCATCAGGAGCCGGCGGCGATCGACGCGGTCAACGGTGTGGCCTGCGGGCAGGAAGAAGGCGATCCCGGGCAGGAATTGGGCGAGGCCGACCAGGCCCAGGTCGAGGGGGCGCTTGGTGATTTCGTAAATCTGCCAGCCGATGGCGACCGACTGCATTTCGAGCGCGACCACGATGCAGAAGCGGGCGACGGCGAAGGCGGTGAAGTCGGGGTAGCGAAAGGCGATGCGTCCGGCAAGGCGGGTGTCGGGCGGTGCGGGCATGAATATTTTCTATTGTCTCATTGGATGAGCGGGGGGAGGCTGGCCCCAAGTTACGTTGGGCACGATGTTGCGGCGCGCGGACTTGAGGAACTTCACGAGCATGATCGGTTCGAGCGATGGCTCCGCAGCTTTGAGTTGCAATTGGAACAACAAAAATAAGCCTCGTCGGTCAACGAGTGGGATTGCGATGTTACGGCAAGGACTAAGTCCGCCAAAATGGCATTCAGGCAGGGTATTTGCGGGCCTGCCTACGAAAATTGAGGTATACTTCCGTCCCGAGCAGAGGGCAGCGGATTGCTCTCCGCTCGTGCCAAATCAGTGAGGCAGTATTGAAGTCTACAGCACGAATTCCGAGCCTCACCTGCGCCGCCCTCGCCTTCGGACTAGTCGCGTTCGTGTCGCCATCCAGCCCGGCAGCGACGTTTAGAGTCATTCAGACCTTTAACTGCACCGCTAACAGTGGTTGTGGCCCGTCCGGGCCGCTTGCTCTGGACCAGAGCGGCAACCTCTATGGTTCTGCCCTAGGTGGAGGCCCGCAAGACTACGGAGTGGTTTTTGAACTATCTCCCAATCCCGACGGAACCTGGTCTGAGACCATCCTTCACACTTTCGACTTTGAAAAGGACGGGGCGGGACCTTCATTCGGAGTGACCTTCGACGGTGCCGGAAACTTGTACGGGACCACATCTCAAACGGGCGGGCCGCAAGACCTGGGCACGGTGTACGAATTGACTCCGCAAGGCGGGGGGTGGACGATTAGCTTGCTAAACAACTACGCTGCCGACTCAAATTTGCTTCCTGATCAGTCAGGAAACGTATACGGGTCTATCGGGCTTGGTGACTATGAGGGCGGCGCAGTGTCCGAGTTGTCTCCCGGTCCCGACGGGTGGACGGATACCGCGATATACAGCTTCTGCTCAATGAGGCCCCAGTGTCCGGATGGACTACTCCCCTCGCTGTTAGTCTTCGATGCTAGGGGCAACCTCTACGGTACTACCCTCTACGGTGGCAACAAGCTGCCCTACTGCAGTGCCGATCCCCAGGGCTGTGGTGTAGCCTTCGAACTAACATCCAACCGCGATGGTACCTGGACGTATCACCTCATCCATGCCTTCGCCGCTTTCGCCAATGATGCCCAATTAGCCGACGGAGCGTTGCTGGTAGACCGCAACGACGGCCTGTACGGAACCGCTCCTCTCGGCGGCCCCAACTACGATAGCGGCATGGTCTTCAAGTTCACGCCGTCAACCGTAGGCACGGCGTGGAAGGAATCGGCGGTCTATACTTTTCCAGATTGCTCCCAAGGCTGCGGGCCCTACTACGGCGTGGTGATGGACAAAGCGGGAAACCTGTACGGGGTTGCCGGGGGTGGCGCACCGGCCTGTGGCGGGGGCGCGTGCGGCATTGTGTACGAGCTGTCGCCGCAGCAAAACGGCAAGTGGAAGTACACCAAGCTGCACGAGTTCAGCGGCCCAGACGGGATGTTTCCCAATGCGGTCACGGTCGGGCCCGATGGAAATATCTACGGGACGACCCAGGCCGGTGGTAAATATAACCTTGGCGTGGCTTTCGAAATTACGCCGTAATCGTTTCCGCGTTGGCCGCGACAATAGCAAGCCGCCTCTTCGGAGCGGCTTTTCAGCTGCCCTCAGTTTCTCGCCCGCGCTCGCGGTAAACGGTAGATTCAATGGAGCCGTAACCGTCACTCGAAGCCCCACTGGGAGGGAGCATTTTGCCGTCGCCGTAAACCCGGGGTGGCGTTGACTTGCGGTTGGCGCGTCCGTAACATCCAGTGCGAGAGGATTCCTTCGTTTTGATTGGCCAAACCATTTCGCATTACCGCATCATTGAGAAACTTGGCGGTGGCGGAATGGGGGTTGTCTATAAGGCTGAAGACACCCGGCTCAACCGTTTTGTGGCCCTGAAGTTCCTGCCTGATGAAGTGGCCAGGGATCCGCAGGCTTTGGAGCGTTTCCGGCGAGAGGCGCGTGCGGCGTCGGCGCTGAACCATCCCAATATTTGCACTATCTACGACATTGGAGAAGATCAGGAACGCCACTACATTGTGATGGAGTTCCTGGAGGGCTGCACGTTGAAGTACCGCATCGAGGGCAAACCGCTTTCGCTGGAGCAGTTGGTGGATTTCGGAGTGCAGATTGCGGATGCGCTGGATGTGGCACACACGGCGGGAATTGTTCATCGCGACCTGAAGCCGGCGAATTTGTTTCTCACCAAGCGCGGGCAGGCGAAGATTTTGGACTTTGGCCTGGCGAAGGTGGCTGGGCAATTGCCGGGGCCGACGGCGGCAAGTGTGGCGACGGTGGCGGTCGATCCGGCGAACCTGACCAGCCCCGGGAGCACGATGGGCACGGTGGCGTACATGTCACCGGAGCAGGCGCGGGGAGAGGAACTGGACTTTCGTACGGATTTGTTTTCCTTCGGCGCGGTGTTGTACGAAAGCGCAACCGGGCGGCAGCCGTTTACCGGTCACACCTCAGCGGTGATCTTCGATGCCATTTTGAACCGCGCTCCGACCGCGCCAGTGCGGCTCAATCCCGATTTGCCGTCGGAGCTGGAGCGGATCATCAACAAGGCGCTGGAAAAAGACCGCGAGCTGCGCTACCAGGTGGCTTCGGAAATGCGCGGGGACCTGAAGCGGTTGAAGCGCGAGATTGATTCGGGGAAGAATTCGGCGGCCACTGGGGTGGCGCCGGCGGCGGCGTCTCCAGCAGGGGCGGTCCCGGTAACGACTCCTGCTGCCGTGAGCCAAGCGGCATTGGTGAGTTCAGGCTCGTCGTCGGCTGCCAGCTTGCGCGAGAGTTCGCGAGAATCGGGGGCGGTGTTGCCCGCCGCAACCCAACCAGCTCCGGCCCGCAAGTATTGGATGATGGCGGCGATTCTATTGATTGCGCTCGCCGCAGTTGGGGTGTGGTATTGGCGAAGCCAATCAAGCGCGGCGCAGATCGAATCGATTGCGGTGATTCCATTTGCCAGTGTCGGGGGCAACGCCGACACCGATTTCCTCAGCGACGGCCTGACCGAATCCCTGATTAACAGCCTGGCCCACGTGCCGGGGTTGAAGGTTAAGTCGCGCAATTCCGTGTTTCGTTACAAAGGCAAGGAAGTGGACGTGCAGAAGGTTGGCAAGGAGCTGACCGTGGACGCGCTGCTCACCGGCCGGGTAGTGCAACGCGACAACCTGATTCAGGTGAGCGCCGAACTTACGAACGTGCGGGACAATACGGCCATCTGGGGCGAGCAATATGAACGCAAACCGTCGGACATCATCAGCTTGCAGCAGCAGATTGCGGGTGATATTGCGGGCAAGCTGCGCTCGACCCTGAGCGGGGCGGAAAAACAACAGGTCACCAGGCAAGGCACGCAGAACACCGAGGCTTACCAGTCTTACGTAAAGGGCCGGTACTACTGGAACAAGCGCACCAACGCCGACATCCGGACGGCGATTTCCTACTTTGATCAGGCCATTGATAAAGATCCTGGCTATGCGCTGGCCTATGCCGGTTTGGCGGATGCATATGGCACGCTTAGCTCCTACGGCGCTGACCCCAACGACGTTACCCCCAAGTCGAATGCCGCGGCGAAAAAGGCCCTGGAACTGGATCCCACACTCGCGGGTCCGCATGCCGTGCTGGCGGCCAACAAGGCTGAATACGGCTGGGATTTTTCGGGCGCTGAGACCGAGTTCAGGAAAGCCATTGAGCTCGATCCGAGCGATGCGACCGCGCATCAGTGGTACTCCGAGTATCTATCCGCCATCGGCGGACGAGTGCAAGAGTCGATGGATGAGGCCAGGCGGGCTCATCAGCTCGATCCGCTTTCGCCGATCGCATACATCGCAAGCGCGGTAAGCTACTCCGCGTCACGCCAGTTCGATAAGTCCATAGAGGTATGCAAACAGGTCATTGCTGACAATCCAAGCTTTGGCCGGGCGCACACCTTCATGGGATTCGCATATTGGGGAGAGCATAAGTATCCCGAGGCGATTCAGGAATGGAAAATCGGATCGCAACTCGAGGGCGACAAGAGCTACGCCGAATTTGCAGCCGCGGTTGACGCGGGCTTCCGTTCCGGCAGTTGGCCGGGCGCGCTGCGCCAGGCAATTGAAGTGTCCCTCGCGCAACGCAAAGCCAAGACGGGGTACGTTTCGGCTTACGGAATCGCCCAGTTATATGCTGGCCTGGGCGATAAGGACCATGCTTTCGAGTGGCTCAATACAGCATGCCAGGAACACGACAGCGCGCTGACTGGCCTGCCGACCGACTTCCAGTTCGATCCCCTGCGCTCGGATCCGCGGTATATCAAACTGGTGAGGACGATTGGGTTCCCGCAATAGTCTGGCTGGCGAATAAAAACGCCCTCCCGTTTGGAGCGGGAGGGTCTGGTTGTTAATGCAATATTTGGGAGAGGCGCGGTTACTGTTTGTCGTAAACCGTCATGCTCTTGACTTTCTTCCCCATGGCATCGGTGGCGCTAACGCTGACGGTGCGGCTCTTGCCATCGGCCGATACGACGATTCGACCGGTCATTGTGACTTTGCCGTCTTTCTTGACGGTGAAGTCCATGGTATGACCATTGACCACTTTGTAGGACCGTGCGTCGGAAGCCGCATCGCCGGTTACGGGATAGTCTTTGCCGTCGAACTTGCCGGTCCACTCGTTGTGTGTGGAACTACCATCGGGTTTGGTGCCGTCGATGGTGACTTTTACCTCGTCTCCTGCGGCTTCGTAGACGACTGTGTTGTTCTTGGTCGCCCCAGGGGGAAACTTTGATTTGGCCTCGTTCAGTTTCCACGTGCCCAGGTTTGCGTCGCTGGCGAAACAAACTGCTGCGACAAAGCACATCGCCATCATCAACATCACTGTTCTTGGTTTCATGTTCCCTCCTGATTGAGAAGCGAATCAACTGGACCGCTTGAGTACGGGGGCATTCTAGTGGCAGGGGACAGATTCGGCAAACTTCGCTTCACAACGATCCAAGCTGCTTGACTTTCAGGGCGATGGGAGTACAGTTTCGACTGTTACGGAACAGACCTGAACAGGTGCGCCGCCGGAAGCCGCAGGCGCTCCCCATCATTCCTATCGGTTGGGGCTGGCAGCGTGCCTCAAAAAACTTTTCTTGCCGGCCTCATCAGTTGAAATTCGAAATATTGAAAAGGAGACGAGAACATGCGGAAACTATGCTTGATGGTTTGTTCGATGTTGGTGTTGGCCTCTTTGGCAGTGGCGCAGGAGAAGTCGTCATCGCAATGGAACTGCAGCAAGCCGTCGGAGGCGCACAGCATTGATGTAGGTGACCGAGCGAATCATACCTATGCCGTCAGCAAGACCACCTGCACCGCCAACTCGGGTGAGGTCGGCGGGGTGAAGGAGAAAGAAGGGATCGGCACGCAATTCAATGAAACCATGGGAGACACTACCACCTGGCATGGAGTGTTCGTGGTGACCGCGGAAAATGGCGACAAGATTTACTACCACTATTCCAACTCGGGCAAGGGCATGGCGAAGGACGGACAATTTGAGTCGGGGAGCAATAAGTGGATGATGGCCGGCGGGACGGGGAAGTTTGCCAAACTGAAAGGTGAAGGCAGTTGCACCGGCAAGGGCGATGGGGCCGGCGGCGCGACGTGGGATTGCACGGGAACATACTCGATGAAGTAGGGGGTAGGGCACGGCCCGGGAACCGTGCCCTGGTTTCCATTCGCCTGCAATCTGAGCAGGGGCGGAGTTTCACGAGCTCTTTAGGAGATGAGGACATGCGCAAACTATGGTTGATGGGGTGTTCGATATTGTTGCTGGTGTCGCTGGCGGCAGCCAAGGGAAGTTCGGATGAAGACGCGATTCGCAAACTGGATGCGGACTGGTCGGCGGCGGCGCAGAGCAAAGACGTGGAGAAGACGATTGCGGCTTATGCGGAAGATGCAGTATTTCTTCCCAGCGGCGCGCCCATCGCAACCGGCAAGGCGCAAATCCGGGATGCGTGGTCGCATCTGCTGGCCTTACCTGGAGTTGATTTGAAGTTCAGCCCGACGAAAATTGAAGTGGCCAAGTCAAGGGACATGGCATACGACGTGGGGGTGTATCAGTTGAAGGTGAATGATCCGCAAGGGAATCCCACGATCCAGATCGGCAAGTATGTGGTGGTGTGGAAGAAACAGGGGGACAAATCATGGAAGGCCGTGGCTGATATTTTCAACCCTGACAAGTGAGGAGGTGCCCGAGCCTCACTTGGTAAGCGACTTCTGCATCAGCATGGGGCCACCGTGTTCGGCGATGGAGGCAAAGACCTGGCGTCCATTGAAGCGATAAGTGAGGTAGGAACGCTGATCGCGAGTCACGAAGCCCTGTTTGCGAAAGATGTGCTGCGAGACTTTGTTAGTGGCTTCGGTAAAAGCGGTTTGATAGCCTCGGCGGGCGCCGTGCTTGAGGCATTCGGCAACCAACTGATGGGCGACTCCACGTCCGGCGACGCGGCCGGAAACCCCCAGCAGCAGGAGGTGCAGGACCTCGCCGGGACGGGGCACCGCGCCGCCCCAGAACTCCGTATCCAACTGGCCGAGAATATCGAAGATAGGATCGAACTTCGGGCTGAGTGTGTCCATACCCTGGAGCGGTGACGAGGCGCCATCTTCGGACAGCATGGCGCCGAGCAGTTCCCCGGTGCCGGCGAACCGCGCCACGATAGTCAGGCCCTGGGCGGCGGCATTGGGGCAAAGCAAGCGGACGAAGGCTTCGAACTCAGAACTGGCGAGGCCGACAGCGACCGCAGGGGGATCGCGACGAGTGAAGGTTTCAGCCAGGAGTTTCACCATGGCTTCGGCCTCGGATGCAGAATAGACGCCGTACTCGATTGGTGCGGGTGAATTTGTCATCAGCAGTTCAGACTGTGAAATGTCAATTTTTGCCGGTGCCTATTGTAGTGCTTCGGAAATATGTTAATTATTGCTGCCTTGATCTGCGTGATCCGTGCTACCGGGCGAGGAGGTCAAAGGCTTTAGCCACAGGATGCACAGAGGATCACAGGAGAAACCGGCGGCCTATGAATGCCGGTCGGTTTGACGCACCACACTACCTACCGCGTCAGCGGTTGAGGCCGCGCCAGAGGTAGAAAATTTCAGCTCCGATTCCGGTGAGCGTTTCGGTGGCTTTGGGGCCGGGGTCTCCGTAGACCTCGAAGCGTTCGAGGCTCGCGGTCTCGAGGAGCTTTGGCACCAGCCCCTGCACCACCGGGCCCGTCATGTGCGCCAGCACGGCATCCGCATCTGTGTAGGTTTCGAGCAGCCGGCAACGCTTCTGATCCCTGCTCAGGTGCCACTCGTATCCGAGAGCGCCGGGTTCCTTTTGAGTCTCGACGATCATGGTCTGGGCGATTGCCCGGAAGACGTCGAGTTTTCCCTCGTGGATGGTGAGATCGACGTTGAAACGTACAGTGTTGCTCATGCGCAAAATGCTCCTTTGCTAAAGCGTCTTACGGTCTTCTCTTGGATCGAGATCTGGGCGGTCGAGTCTTGTCCTCGCCGGCTATTTTCAGGCCGACTTTGCGCAACCCGTCAATCAGGTGCGACACGTACCCGGGCTGCCACCATTGCTCAAGGT
This sequence comes from Terriglobales bacterium, assembly GCA_050745985.1. Classification (GTDB taxonomy): domain Bacteria; phylum Acidobacteriota; class Terriglobia; order Terriglobales; family Acidobacteriaceae; genus JABCZH01. The sequence goes on from JBOGLG010000012.1 coordinate 63,643, forward strand.
TTTTGCGGACGGTGGCGGCGAAATCGGGCCGCAGTTCTAGCAGGTCGCGCAGGGCCCTGGCAGCCGCGTCACTTTCCCCGAGCTGCCCGCAGGCGGCGGCGATAGTTACGTGCTGAAACCAGTGGCCCGGTAAATTGACCTTACGCGCAAACGCAAGTGCACCGCGATAGTCGGACTGCTGGTACGCGTTGTAGAAGTCGGCATACCAGTACCATCCGGGATGATGGGGGTTGAGCTGTTTGGCGCGGTCCACCAGCGCGAGCCCGCGCTCTGCGTCGCCGGCATAGGTGACCAATTCGCCGAGCAAGGCGATGACGTTGCCGTCCATGGCGTTGAGTGCGGTGGTCCGCTCGGCGGCGAGGCGGAAGCTCTGAAATTCCTTTTGGAAAAAGAGAGCCTGGGCCAGGCTGCAATGGGCCATATAGTTCGATGGCGCTATCTCAACGGCGCGCCGCGCCGCGGCCAAACCGCTGGCCAGGGAATCAGGCTGCAGGTTGAATCCCTGCGCATAGTCTTGAACACAGAGTATCGCGAGCGATGCCCAGGCATCGCCATTGCCGGGCGCTCTCTGTACCGCCAATTCCAGGGCGGCGCGAGCCGCAGAAAGCTCTTCGGGAGTGGCCCGCTGAGAATAGCAAAAGCTGCGCAGAACGGCTTCGTACGGGCTTAACTGCTCGGGAGCGAGGCTGCGGACGGCCTCACTCATGCTGCGGGGCAGGACTCCGTTCATATCGGCAACGGTCGAAACGATGCGGGGAACCAAGTCGTCTTGCAACTCGAAAACTGTATCCGGACTGAAGCTGCGTTCGTAGTTCTCAGCCCAGAGATGTGCGCCCGAGACAGTGTCAACCAGTTGCACCGCAAGCCGCAGCTTGCTTCCTGCCTGGCGCAGGCTCCCCTCCATCACATATCGAGCGCCAAGTTCCTTGCCGATGGCGCGCACGTCTCCTGACTCGCTGGAGTATTTCGCGGCGGAGCCGCGTGCGATCACGCGCAGGTAAGAGAAGCGCGACAGGCCGGTGACAGTATCTTCGGTCAGTCCCTCGACCAGTGCCGTGAGATCGGCATTGCTGCCAGTGTATTTGAAGGGCAGGACGGCGACCCAGAAACCTTCCTCGGCGCGGGCTGCGCCGGAGCCTGTCGTGAGGGGCGAGGGACCGTGCTTCGCGGGCTGTTCGGGAATCTCGAGCCCTGCCTTGTGCAAGCCGTCGAGTATTCTCTCGACCAGGCTGGGGCTGTACCACTTTTCGTATTCATGGCGGGCTTCATTGGCAAAGTCAGGGCGCAGGGCGAGCAATTTCTGTAACGCCTCTTGCGCGGCCTCCTGCTGGCCAAGTTGCCCGAAGGCGGCCGCGCGAGCGGCGTGCATGTGGAAGTATCCCGGGGTGTTTACTCTAAGGGCGGCTTCCAGGGCTTCGCGGTATTCACCTTTGTTGTAGGCATTTGCGAAGGCGGTCACGTTGTACCATCCGGGGTAATTCGAATTCAGTTGGGTAGCCGATTTCACCAGCGCACAGCCGTGTTCCCAGTCGCCGGATGCGGCCATCAACATGCCAAGAAAGGCCATGACGGATCCATCCATGCGATTGAGCGCGATGGCGCGCTCGGCCGCCGCACGAAAGGCCAGCTTATCTTTCTGGAAGAAAAGCGTTGTCGCGAGGGCGTAGTAGGCAAGGTGATTGGACGGGGCGATCTCCTGCGCGCGCTGCGCCGCTGCCAGCGCCCGGTTGAGGGGATCGGGCTGGGGATTGAAACCCTGCGCGTACTCGCCCCGATATAACATCGACAACATGGCCCAGCAATCGGCCTGATCGGGCGATTGTTCAACCGCACGTTCCAGAATCCGCCTTACCTTTGCGTGTTCGTCTGGAGTGATGCGCTCGAAATAACTGAAGGCGCGGAGGACGGTCTCATGCGGGGTCAGTTGGTCCTCGCGTTTGCTGCGAAGGACCTCACTCATGCTGCGCGGCAGAATGCCGTACTGGTCGGCGACGGTTGAGACGATGCGGGGAACGAGGTCGTCCTGAAGCTCAAAAACGGTTTCGGGATTGAATGCGCGCTCGTAGGTTTCGGCCCAGAGATGAGCGCCGGAAACTGCGTCCACTAGCTGAACTGCGAGGCGGAGCTTGGTTCCAGCGTGCCGCAAACTGCCTTCCATGACGTAGCGGGCGCCCAGTTCCTTGCCCACCGTCCGCAAATCGGTAGCCTGATTTGCATATCGCAGGGTGGAACCGCGCGCGATGACCCGCAGGTAGGAAAATCGCGACAGACCGGTTACAACTTCTTCCGAAAGACCATCCGCCAGGGCGCTGAGATCAGGGTTGTTGCCGCTGTATTTGAAAGGAAGGACCGCGACCCAAAAGCCCTCTGCCGCGCGGGCGGCGCCAGAGGCGGGCGCCGGAGCCGGCTGAGGCCTAAAGGCAGCGGCAGCCGGTTTCCCTTCCTCAAGAATATCGAGCCCAGCTTTGCGGAGGCCGTCGATGATCTGCTCGACCAGAGGCGGCTGCCACCACTTGCTGCATTCTTCTCGAGCCACGGAGGCAAAATCCGGGCGGGCGGCCAGCAGGTTGTGGGCTGCGCCGCGGGCCAGCTCCAGTTCGCCGAGTTGTCCGTAGGTGGCGGCGAGCGCGAGTTCGTTGCGCCAAAAGCCGGGCATGTTGACTTTCAGGGCCAACTCGAGGGCGGTGCGGTGGTCGCCCTGGCGGTAGGCATCGAAAAAAGGTGGGAACCAGTACCATCCGGGGTGGTTGGGATTGAGGCTGCGGGCGCGCTCCATCAGGCCACAGCCGCGCTCCCAGTCTCCGGAAAAGGAAATCTGAAAACCCATGTAGGCGATAGTGAAGCCATCCATGGGATTGAGTTCGATGGCGCGTTGGGCGGCGCTGCGAAAGGCTTGCAGCTCGCGCCGGAAGTAGAGAACCGACGCCAGAGCGTGATGCGCGAGGTGGTTGGATGGGGCGGCATCCACCGCGCGGCGGGCGGCGGCCAGGGCGCGTCCCAGCGGGTCAGGGCGGAGGTTGTATCCGTGGTTGTACTCTTCGCGATACAGCATGGACAACATGGCCAGGCAATCGGCATTGCCCGGCGCTTGCTGAACAGCCCTTTCTAGCGCCGCCCTCGCGCCCCCGTGGTCGGCCACGTTGACATGCTTGAAGTAGGCGAAGCCGCGGAGCAGGGCCTCGTACGGAGTTAACTCATCAGGGTTACGGTTGCGCAGAGTTTGACTCATGCTATAGGGCAGCACGCCGTGGGTTTCTGCCACGGTAGAGACGATGCGGGGGACGAGTTCGTCCTGGAGTTCGAAGACGGCTTCGGGATGGAAAGCACGATCATAGGTCTCTGCCCACAAGTGGGCGCCGGTCGTAGTATCAACGAGTTGCACGGCGAGGCGCAGCCGGGTCCCGGCCTGGCGCAGGCTGCCCTCTATGACGTAACGGGCCCCGAGTTCCTTGCCGATGGCGCGGACATCGCCTGACTCGCTGGAATATTTGTCAGTCGAGCCGCGTGCGATTACCCGGAGATAAGAGAAGCGTGAGAGGCCGGTAACGACGTCTTCGGTCAAGCCTTCGGCCAACGCGCCGAGCTCAGCGTTACCGCCGGTGTATTTAAAGGGCAGGACGGCGACCCAGAAGCCTTCGTCTTCACGCGAGCCGGCGCGAACCGCGCCCGAGGCCGGCGTGGCGGTCACGGCGCGCGAGGCGGTAACAACCAGAATCTCCGAGGACTGCCGTTCGAGATCGCGAAATTCATTGCTGACATCGCGTGCGGTCTGGACCCGGTGACGCGGGTCTTTCTCCAGGCAGCGACGGATGATGCGGGACACGTCAGAGGGCAGATCGGCGCGGGCGGAGGTGATTGCCGCGGGGGTGTCGCGCAGGATCGCCGAGGCCAGTTCGGCTGGGGATGTTCCCTCGAAGGGCCGGTGTCCGGTGGCCATCTCATACAAGATGATTCCGAGCGAGAAAATGTCGGTGCGGTGGTCGAGCGGGCGACCGGCGACCTGTTCAGGCGACATGTAGGCAGGCGTACCCATGACGATGCCTGCTTGCGTGTGGCCAGCCGAGGTCAGCGTGGCATTGTTGGAGCTGTCCGCGCGAATATCTTTTGCGAGACCGAAATCCAGCACTTTGACCCGGCCTTCGCTATTGATCATGACGTTGGCGGGCTTCAAGTCGCGATGGACGATGCCTTTATCGTGGGCGGCGGCAAGTGCGTCGGCCAGGGCGCTGGCGATCTCGACGATCTGCTCAACCGGCAGGCCGCTTGAGGAGATCAGGCGGTCGAGCGATTGCCCTTCGACCAGTTCCATGGTGAGGAAGTGGACGCCGTCAGTTTCCTCGACTGAAAAAATCGTCACGATGTGGGGATGATTGAGGGCGGCGATGGCGCGGGCTTCACGCTGGAATCTAGCGAGGCGCTCAGGGTCGCGGGCAACGTCGGGCGGCAGGACTTTCAGGGCGACGTCGCGGCCAAGCTTGGTGTCAGTGGCGCGATAGACCTCGCCCATACCGCCTGCGCCGATGGCGGCGGTGACCCGGTAATGCGAGAATGTGCGGCCGATCAGAATGAGCCTCCTGGGAGCCAGCCGGTGGTCAGGCTGTGGCCTTGTCAGTGGACTAAGGCCGCGCCGATTCTACACCAAGAGGCTGAGTGCCGGTTCGGGTACTGATGTCTGCGCGGGCTATGGTTTGGCGCCCCCGCCACCGGGAGCGATCCACTCGCTCAGTGGCTGAAGCCCGCCGCAGTCCAAGCAGCGGGTTGCGGCGAAGCGGGCGCCGCAGTGGGGACAGACGCCCTGGGTCTGAAAAGTGTCGAAAGGCTTGCCGCACTGGCCGCATTTCCAGAAGTCTCCAACCGGCGGCGCAGTGTTACATCTCGGACAAGCGAAACCATCGCGACGTGGCAACTTGGCCAGACGCGACAAGAATTGGGCGTGGCGCAAGCCGTTCCAGCAGTTCAGCAGCATGAAGGCAGCCAGAACTCCGTACCAGATTGATTGTGCCCACACGGCCAGGACAATGAACCCAGCCACGCCGACGAAGCCGAGGACGGTGGCCACCATCAAGCTGCGGGCTCGTCCCAGCACGAACCAGAGCAGAGAGCGAAGGATCTGCCCACCGTCTAAGGGATAGACGGGCAGGATGTTGAAAACCAATAGCACCACGTCGATGATGGCCACTGCGCGCAGCAAGGCATGGAAATTGGGCATGGTTTCCGCCCATCCCAACGACCGACTTACCATGCCGAGGCCTAACAGAATGGGAAGCAGGGCGACATTGACCAGTGGCCCGGCGGCGATGCTCCAGAGGGTGGCGCCGGGGCGCGGCGGGGGATCGACGTAAGCGACTCCGCCGAGTGGCCAGAGCACGATCTGCTCGGCGTTGCCGCCGACCTGGCGACACGCCAGCGAGTGGCCGAACTCATGCATCAGCACGATGAGAAACAGCGCCAGATACTCCAGCACATTGAAGATGGGCGAGGAATAATTCCTTCCCCGGGCGTTGATTTCGTAGAAAGCCACCAGGAACCAGGACCAATGCAGGAAGACAGTAATGCCGGCGGCGCGGAAAAGACGGATCGATCCTTTGTGGGTCGGCATCTGGGAGAGTTATAACACAGGGGGATGATCGCTTATGGTCTGTACCGAGGACCAGGAGTCGAGGCGAAGGCGGCTCTCCCAACCCGCGAACCGAAGATCAAAAAGTGGCGGCCCGCGAAAAGAGTTGCGCTGATCCTGGCCGCGAATCAGAAGGCCTAGCCGCCGACTGGGGCCAAACCATCGCCGCTCCTCAAGCAGATTCCTCCCTCCGGTCGGAATGACAAGGCGGCACAGTGGTTTTCAAGAAAGTTTTGTCATTCCGACCGAAGGGAGGAATCTGCTTCCTGCCGCCATCTTCCCTTAGTTGGTCGAGTGCTTCTGAGTTGCGGCCGATGGTCGCGAAAACACCGTCCCATGAGGATAGGCGTCACCCTTGAATCCGTGTGGCCAGGATTTCCCGTCCATGCTGACGCCCGCCTGGTCGCTGCCCGGATCGCGGAAGCTCTTGTCGAGCGTGAGGACGCCGGTCTGCGGATCAAAATTGATCATGAACAAGCGATGATCTCCGTATTCGCCGGAGTTCATGACGATGCGGCGATTGTCGAAATCGGGGGAAATCCAGTGCGGCTTCTGTTTGTCATCGAAGGCGATCCGCGACACTTCGCGTATGTGGTCCAGATCGGAGATGTCATAAGTTGCGAGGGCGTGCGCAGAAAACAGCGTCTGCACCCAGTAGTGGCCAATGCGCAACGGCACCGCGCACTCGTCGCCGTCGAAAGTCTTGAGGTGTCGAACCGAGGGATGGGCAGTCTCAGCCCCCGTCAACGCGTACAGGCCACACGAAAATGTGTGGATGAGCACGGTCTTGCCGTCGCCGAGGGGCAGCGGTTCACCCGGAAACTTCTGCTCCGACCCGCGTGGCCCAGGTGGCAGGACCAGCGTGGCCAGCAGTTTCAAATCTGAAAGCCGCCACACTTGCACGGTGCGCGAATCCCCGTCTTTTTCATGCATTGCAGTGTTGGTGCTGACCACGCGGTCGAGCGCCGGGAGGGCCACCAAGCTATAGGGACGGATAAGCTCGGTTTTCGCCGAGGGGTCCATGGCGCTGCCGCTGCGAATGACATGTCCGCGTTCGTCGAACTCGACGAGGCCGCCCCCGTCGGACTTGGGGTCGTCTCCGCCGTGATATTGAAATGTCGCCAGCACCTGGCCGTCAGGCAGACGAATGTAGGTGTGCGGGTGCATGTAGCCATCGAGATCTCCGAACGAAGTGGTCAGAGACGGGCGCAGGGGATCGCGCAAGTCGAAGAGCATGGTGCGGCCGCTTTCGAAGGCGTTGGCCAGCAGGAAGGCGTCATCGGGCATTTGCAACTCGGTGTGATGGGGCCTGCCGCTGGGGCCGGGGACGGCAACCGAGGCTACAGCCTGGCCGTAGTGAGCCGATTTTGGGTTGGCGTCGAGTACGGCGAGGAAGTCGCTGCTCCGTTTGGCATCGTCTCCCGACCAGACGAAGAGATAGGAGTTGGACTGACCATATCCAGCGGCGGCGCAACACAGCAGCAGAACCAAACAGCGGAGATTACGCATAGGTTCAGATTGTCGTCAGGCAGGGAGCGTGGTGTCAACCGGGACGGTGACCGTGCTTCAGGGTTTTGGCGGGGCTGTTATTGGGGAGCTTCGGAGTGAACTTGCGAACGACGAATTCCTGAAAAAGGTTGGCGACGGCGTTCGCGCCGATTCCGATGGCCGCGTTCTCGAAGGTTAATCCCGCACCATTACGATCTTCCTCTGGGTAGTAAAGATTGGAAAGCCCGCCTGCGGCCAGGTTTCCGAGGATGCTCGAGTAATTGGCCTGCCAGCGTCCATTGTCGCCTTTGCAGATCACGGAATTGGCAATCGCATAGAGGCTCCGCGAGCCCTTGGTGCCGGTTCCCTTGTAGAAATACCGCGGATCTTGTTTCAGGATGGAGGGCAGGATGGCGCCTCCGATGAAGGTACTGGTGACGATGTCGGCATAGCCGGCGCCGAAGCGCTTGGCGTAGCCTTCAGCGCCCTGGCCGTATCCGCGAAAGTGGTTTTGCGCCTGTTCGACGCCGGCAAACGCGCCATTCAGCAGGATGGTGACGGGATCGACCGTGCTTTTCCAAGCGAGCGTGAACTTTTGCTTTGAGGTCAGGGGAACTGGGTTGGGAACGTAGCTGACATAGAAATTCGGAATGAAGCCGAGCACACGCTGCTTCTCTTGAACTTCGATCTGCTGTTGCGCCACCTCTTCGGGAGAGACGCCGACCTGCACCTCAACATCGGCGGCCACCGCTAACGCGATTTGTGGGACAAGATAGGATTCCCCACGATGCAGAATTCCGGAAGAGATGTGGGTGGCGAAGCGTGCCGAGGAAATGGTGAGCTGGAAGGGGCCTGGAGTGACATCGGGAAAGGCGAATTGCCCATTGTCGCCGGTCAGCACTTCCTGGCTTCGGGATGAATCTTCACGCGTGAGCTTGACCCGTGCGCCGACGATGACGGCGCCACTTTGATCAGCCACGGTTCCGCGGATGATTCCCGCTTGTTCGACAGGCGCAGGCGTTTGCTGAGGGGTCTGTCCCGGAGCCGACCTGCAACCCAGAGTTGCCAGTGCGAACGCGAGCAGTCCAGCCTTGAATCGGAGGGCCATGACTGCCTTCACTCTATCCTGTTGCGTGACTGCGATCCAAATCGCCAGGGCACGGGCTTTTGCGCGAGGGCCGGAATGTTTCTTGGATACGTATCTGCGAACTTTGATATGAGATGAATACTTTAAGGCTTAATACGGAAGATTACCCCGCCGCCATAGGCGCCGCCCTGGCTGGTGGTGCCGTAAAGGCTCCCTTGGGGATCGCGTGCCAGCCCACCATAGGGATACTCGCCATCCGGTCCGCTGAAGCTGTGAATGACTGTCTCGTTGCCGGCGGCGTCGATCTTGAAGATGGCGCCGAGGCCAAAGGCGCCTCCGTGGTGCGTCACACCGTAAAGGACGCCGGAGGGATCGAGCGCGACGCCGTTAAAGATTGGCGTCTGCGCATCGGGGATCGCCCCGAAACTATGAAGCACGGTCTCCGTTCCCGTGGAACTCACCTTGAAGACTGCGCCCAACCCAAGAATTCCTCCGGCGGAAGCTATTCCGTAGAGGTTTCCCTTTCCATCTGGTGTCATTCTGCCGTCTGGGTTTCCGGCATCTCCGGTTTTGTCACCGAAATTGTAAACAATACTTAGGTTGCCCGACGTATCGACCTTGAAGATCGTGCCACCGTCCCATGTACCGCCAAGGTAAGTAGTCCCATACAAGTTTCCATGGTTGTCGCGCAATACGCCGCCCAGGGGCGAGGCGCCATCCGGCGAGTTGTAGGCAAAACTATGCAACACGGTTTCGTGACCGCTTGAATCGAGCTTGAAAATGGCACCCGCATTGAAGTTGCCACCGGCGCGAGTGACTCCGTAAACATTTCCAGACGGGTCACTCGCGAGAGTTCCTTCCGGGCCCCAACCGTCGGTTCCTCCAGTGAACTGGTACAGCACCGTCTCGGTTCCGAATTGGTCGATTTTGAAGACCACACCACATCCGTGCGTCTCGCACGTGCCGTCGTAAATGCCACCGCCTTGAGTGGCGCTGAACAGAGCGCCATTGGCGAGCAGAGGAGAACCGTTTCCAAATGGGTGCGCTCCGTCCCCAGGATTTCCGCTAAAGCTGTGGAGGACCCTTTGCCCGTGCAGGTCGAGCGCAAAAACGGCGCCTGCGGCGAACCTGCCATCATTTTCGGTAGTTCCGTAAAGAGCTTGGCGCTTAGCGTCTACGGTCACGCCGGCGCCAGGGTAGGTTCCATGCGGACCTGCCTTGAACGAATAGAGCACAGAGTAGGTTTGGGCGGAGCAGAACGGCACTTCTGCCATCAACGCAAGACAGACAACAATCCACAACGCCCCGATCAAATATTTCACAAGCCACCTCGTCGCAACATGATTCGACTTCCTTTGAACTGCCTTACGGTTTGATCCGGAAGATAACCCCGCCACCATACGCTCCGCCCTGGCTGGTAGTGCCGTAGAGGTTGCCTTGGGGGTCGCGCGTGAGCGTTCCGTAGGGAACCTTTCCGTCCGCCCCGTTGAAACTGTGAATAACGGATTCGTGTCCGGCGGAATCGAGTTTGAACACAGCGCCCAACCCAAAGGCGCCGCCGGCAGTGGTTACGCCGTAAAGAACCCCGGATGGATCCAGCACGACACCGCTGAACCACGGCGACTGCGCGTCCTCGGAATTTGCGCCGAGATTGTAGAGGACAGTTTCTTTGCCCGCGGGCGTGATTTTGAAGACGATGCCCTCGAAGTTTGTTCCCCCGGCGTTGGTCATACCGTACAGATTGCCTTTGGCGTCGAGAGTGAGGTTAGAGCAGGGTGTGATTCCGTCCTCACCGTCGCCGAAACTATGGAGCACGCTCTCGTTTCCTGCTGGGTCTATTTTGAAGATTCCACCTAGTCCGGTGTCGCCACCCCCGTAGGTGCAGCCGTAGATGTTGCCGGATCGATCACGCACGAAACCGCTATAGGGTTCGAAAACGTCACCGGAACTGAAAGTAAAACTGTAGAGGATGGTCTCGTTGCCTGATGGATCCAGCTTGAAGACCGTCCCTAAGCCGGATTGTCCGCCCCCCAATGTCATGCCGTAAAGATTGCCTGATGCATCTACGGCCAGCGGTCCCTGCGGGCTCCTGCCATTCGGCGCACCTTGGAACTGATAAAGCACAGTTTCGTTTCCCGATGGATCGACTTTGAAGACCACGCCGCAGCCGAACAATCCGCATTTCCCGCCATAGATACCGCCTTCCTCGGTGGCTCCAAGAAGATTCCCTGCGGCATCAACAATGAGATTGCCGTTCCCGTAAGGGTATTGACCGTCGCCTGTTTCTCCCGTGAAGCTGTGAAGGACCGACTCGCCATGTTTATCGAACTTAAATACAGTTCCCGTGGCGAACTGTCCGTCGTTTTCCGTGGTTCCGTAGAGCGCGCGGCGCTGGGTGTCGAGCGTGACACCGGAGACGGGGTAGGTTCCGTCGAGACCGGCCCTAAATTGGTAGAGGACAGTGTAGGTTTGGGCGGAGGACAGGCCAGCTAACCAAGCCAGACACACGCAGAAAACGCAGATCATTTTCATACAGACAAACCTCAAGCGGAGAAGGCTGACAGCTAGGAAAATATTGCCCCTGGGGTAGTCGAGCTACAGCAGGCGGAAGTTTCTCTTAATTTGCAAGTCGTGTCAACCGCTATTTCGCGGCTATTTCGAGGCGGGGCGCAGGGCCTGGAGGTGCGCAACCCGAAGAGTGATACCCTCGTATGCAAGTTATTTCGCTCGGGGAAGTCGTAACCTGCAGCCAAGCCATCTAAATGATGTCGAAGACCGCAATATCGGCATGGTTCGTCGTCCTGTTGCTTCTGGTGCAATCATTCGCCCAAACGGCGCCTGACCCTGACGAGAACAAAGTGTTTAGAGTCGGCGATGGGGTAAGTGCGCCGGTTCCGACACATAGTCCTAGACCCCAATATTCCAAGCAAGCCCGCCGTGCGAAACTTCAGGGTGTTTGTGTGCTGTGGATGGTGGTGGGCGCCGACGGACGGCCAAACAGTATAAGAGTGCATAGGGCATTGGGAATGGGCCTGGACGAAAAGGCCATTGAAGCAGTGCAGCAATGGCGGTTCAAGCCTGCGCTGAAAGATGGCAAGCCGGTGGCAGTCACAATCGGCGTGCAGGTGGACTTTCACCTGCACTGATCGCTTCTACGGTGGAGGCGAAACCTGCCGCACTCTCGCCGTATAATCTCCCCAGCCTATGCGCTTTGAACTCTTCATCGCCTCGCGTTATCTCCGTGCCAAGCGGCGGCAGGCATTCATCGGCGTCATCACCGGCATCTCCATTGCGGGGGTGGCCGCGGGGGTGGCGTCTTTGGTGATCGCCTTGGCTATCAACAATGGATTTCGCCAGGATTTGCAGGATCGCCTGCTAGGCTCGACTTCGCACATTAATCTGCTGCGGGTGGAGAGTGACGGGATCAAAGACTGGCGTCCACTCATGGAACGGCTGGCGAAACAACCACACGTGGTGGCGGCGGCACCCGCGATCTATGAGCAGGTGTTGATTTCACGCGGGCCGCGAGCGCGGGGGGCGGTGCTGAAGGGCATGATTCCGGCCGATGAGCGGAAAGTTAGCGATCTGCTGGGGACGGTGAAGGTCGGATCGGGGGAGGCGTTGGAGGAGGATGCGCCACAACCAACGGCGGCGGACAAGAGTGTCCGCCCCACACAGGCAGATCAGTCTCCTGACTCTCTCGAAGGAGTCCAGCAGCGAGTGGCTGCCATGCCGCCGATAATTTTGGGCAAGGACATGGCGGACGATCTGGGCGCAACCGTCGGGTCTGTGGTTCTGGTGACTAGTCCGCAGGGGGAACTGACTCCCTTTGGCATCGTGCCCAAGTACTCGCGCTTTCGGGTCGTGGGAGTCTTCAGTTCGGGATTTTACGATTACGATTTTTCGTGGGCATTTGCACGGCTCGGCGATGCGCAACAACTCTTCGGACTCGGCGATGAGATTTCCGTGCTCGAATTCAAGGTGGACGACATTTACCAGGCTGGTCAGATCGCAAAGAAAATTGAGCAGGCGGCCGGCAAAGGATTCATGGCCACGAATTGGATGGAACAGAACAAGGCCATTTTCCGGGCATTGCGTTTGGAGCGGCTGGTGACCTTCATCACCATTGGCCTGATCGTATTCGTCGCGGCGCTGAACATTCTGATTTCTCTGACCATGATGGTCATGGAGAAGACGCGGGACATTGCGGTGCTGATGTCAATGGGCACGCGGAAGGCGCAAGTGCGGCGCATTTTTGTGTCGCAGGGAGTGCTGATTGGAGTGATCGGAACGGCGATCGGGCTGGTGCTCGGTTACGCGCTCTCCTGGGCGGGAGGCCATTATCACCTGCTTGCCCTGGCTCCGGAGGTTTATTCCATAGATTACGTGCCCTTTGCGCCGCGGGCGGTGGACGGCGTTCTGGTGGCCTGCGTGGCGATTGCAATTTCATTGGTTGCCACGATTTACCCCTCGTGGTCGGCGGCGCGGATTTTGCCTGCGGAAGCCTTGCGGTATGAGTGACCGGGGGTCTTTATTACATAGCCTAGCGCTAAGTGACTCCGGTCATGTCCCTTACTTATGAAATGTGGAATACGAGTTCGGCCGGGAGCACAATTGCCGAAGCTGGCAACAACTGCAGGCTCCGCCCCGTGTTTAAATGAAGTCGTGGCGGGGAATGTGACGAAGCGAGCGGCAGGTGCATCTAAAGGATGTGGCCATGCTGAGGATTGAAGGCCTTCAGAAGGTTTTTCGGTCCGGCAAGTCGGAGATTGTGCTCTTTGAAAATCTGTCGTTCCAGGTGGCAAAGGGCGAAATGCTGGCGATTGTGGGCGAGTCAGGTGCGGGAAAGAGTACCTTGTTGCACATCCTGGGCGCTCTTGATCGGGCTTCTGCGGGTGACGTATACTGCGCGAACTTGCGCTTGAGTTCACTGTCTGAGGCGTCAGCCGCCGAGTTTCGCAATCGCGAAATCGGCTTTGTGTGGCAGTTCCATTATCTCTTGCCGGAATTTACCGCGCTGGAGAATGTGGCCATGCCGCTTCTGCTGCGGGGCAATCCTCGACAGGACGCGCAGCAGGAAGCTACACGCTGGCTTGCTGAAGTGGGTTTGGAGCCGCGTGCGGAGCACCGCGCGGGCGAGCTTTCGGGCGGGGAGCAACAGCGGGTGGCGTTGGCCAGATCGCTGATCACACAACCGAAATTGCTGCTGGCGGATGAGCCGACCGGAGACTTGGATGGTCACACCGCAGACTCGGTTTTTGAATTGATCGCAAGATTGCATCGCGAGTGCCAGTTAACTTCCCTGATTGCCACCCACAACCTTGCATTTGCGCGGCGCTGCCAGCGCGTATTGCGGCTCAAGGACGGGCGGCTCGAGGAAGTGGCACCGAGAGAGCTACGGGTATAGCACAATGTGGCAATTGACATTTGGGGAGCGACGTGACGGAATGGTGAGACGAGAGACACCGCAAGCGGGAATACGTGAAGTTGCAATGTATTGCAGTGGGGAACGGCAAGCGGATGTCTTTGGTAACTCAAAGAGAAGGACGAAAGTTACGATATCATTCAGCAGGGGCGTGGCCCGCTGATTGCAACATTAACCGGAGTATGGATTTTGGGAGGGCTGAGGCCGCGGCGTTGAGCCCGGCGGTCTTGGCGAGAGGTCAGGGGGTAGGGCAATATGTTTGAACGCTATACGGAGAAGGCCAGGCGCGTGATCTTTTTCGCGCGCTACGAAGCCAGCCAGTTTGGGTCTCCTTATATTGAGACGGAACATCTGTTGCTGGGGTTGCTGCGTGAAGACAAAGCTCTGACCAACCGCTTTCTGCGTTCCCACGCCTCGGTGGAGTCGATCCGCAAGCAGATTGAAGGGCATACCACCATTCGGGAGAAAGTCTCGACGTCGGTGGATTTGCCGTTGAGCAACGAGTGTAAGCGCGTGCTCGCCTATGCCGCTGAAGAAGCCGAGCGGCTTTCACACAAGCACATTGGAACTGAGCACCTGCTGTTGGGTCTGCTGAGAGAAGAGAAGTGCTTCGCAGCGGAAATCCTGCATGAGCGCGGCCTGCGGCTTTCGACCATCCGCGAAGAGCTGGCACGGAGCAGCCAGGAGAAAGCCCAACCGCAGCGGCAGCGCGAGTCTTCATTATTGAGCGAGTTTTCCCGCGATCTGACCCAGGCTGCGATGGATACACAACTGGATCCGCTGGTTGGCCGGGAGGGTGAACTGGAACGCGTTGTGCAGATTCTGTGCCGGCGCACGAAGAACAATCCTGTTTTGATCGGCGAGCCGGGCGTGGGCAAGACTGCGATTGTGGAAGGTCTGGCGCAGCGCATTGCCGACGGCGAAGTTCCTTCATTCCTGGCGGACAAGCGCATTCTGGCGCTGGATTTGTCCTTAATCGTCGCCGGTACCAAGTATCGCGGCCAGTTTGAAGAGCGGCTCAAGACCATCATGAAAGAATTGATGGAGTCGCAGAATTCCATCATCTTCATTGACGAACTGCACACCCTGGTGGGGGCGGGTTCGGCGGAAGGTTCGCTGGATGCGGCCAACATTCTAAAGCCGGCGCTCTCGCGTGGCGAGATTCAGTGCATCGGCGCGACGACTCCGGGTGAGTATCGCAAGTCGATCGAGAAAGACCGGTCGCTCGAGCGGCGTTTCCAGGCGGTGAAAGTTCCGCCGCCGGATGAAGTCAACGCCACCAAGATTCTGTTTGGAATCAAGGACCGCTACGAGAAGTTCCACGCGGTCACTTACACCGACGAAGCCATCAACTTTGCCGTGTCACATTCCAACCGCTATATTCCGGACCGTTTTCTGCCGGACAAGGCTATCGACCTGGTGGATGAAGCCGGGGCGCGGGTGAAGCTGCGCCAGACTTCGCTGCCGGAGGAACTTACCGAAGTTCAAAAGCGGATCAAATTCATCGTCCATCGTATGGAGAATGCCATCGCAAACCACGAGTTTGAGAAGGCGCGCTTCTACTCGGACGAAGAACGCAAGGAGCGCGAGAACCTGCGCGCCCTTCGCGAAAAATACCACCTCGATGAATCCTCCACCGGCGTTGTCGGTCGGGAGGACATCGAGGACGTGGTATCTCGCTGGACCGGGGTTCCGGTTACATCGATCAAAGAAGAAGAGTCGGCGAAGCTGTTGCGCATTGAAGAAGAGCTGCACAAGCGCATCATCTCGCAGGACAAGGCCATTGTGGCCCTGGCGCGGGCCATCCGGCGCTCGCGGGCCGGCTTGAAGAGCCCGAACCGGCCGATTGGCTCGTTCCTGTTCCTCGGGCCAACAGGCGTCGGCAAGACCGAAGTCGCGCGCACCCTGGCGCAGTTCATGTTTGGCAGCGAGAAGTCGCTGGTACGCTTCGACATGTCGGAATTCATGGAGAAGCACTCAGTCTCGAAGTTGATTGGGTCGCCCCCGGGATATGTGGGTTACGAAGAAGGTGGACAGCTGACTGAACGAGTCAAGCGGGCGCCGTACTCGGTGGTGCTGCTGGATGAAATCGAAAAGGCGCATCCGGATGTATTCAACATCCTGTTGCAGGTGTTTGAAGATGGCCAGTTGACCGACGGGCTGGGCAATACCGTCGATTTCAAAAACGTCATCATCATCATGACTTCGAACATCGGGGCGCGGCATTTGCAACGCCGCGAGGGCCTGGGCTTCCAGTCCAGCAAGGAAGACATGGTCTCGGAGAAAGTCGAAGACTTGGTGAAGAACGAAGTCAAGCGCACGTTCAATCCGGAGTTTCTGAACCGGTTGGACGAAATCATCCTCTTCAGCGCGCTGGGTGAAGGCGACCTGATCCAGATTCTGGAGCTTATGGTGAATTTGTTGAACCAGAACCTGGCGCAAAAGTCGATTACGGTGACAGTGACCGACGAGGCCAAGAAGTGGATTCTCAACCAGACGCTGGGTGACCGCAGCTATGGTGCGCGTCCGCTGCGGCGCGCGTTGCAAAAATATATTGAAGACCCGCTGTCGGAAGCGCTGATCCAGGGCACGATCACCACGCGGCCGGCGTTTATTGAGGTCTTCCTTGATGGCAACAAGCTGTACTACCGCCCGGTGGACTCGGAGAAGGCCGAGGGCGTGCTGCTATACGAGAATAGTTAAATCGCGGTCAGCTATCAGCTTTCAGCCGTCAGCTTCATGCTGGCGGCTTTTGTTTGTGTGCCGAACATGTTCGACAGCTTGGGGGTGAAAGTCCCCTGCCCAATCTGGTGGAGGTGAAGGGCTAGAGAAGCGCAAGGGCGTCGTCGCGAGGCGGGGTCTGAAAGAAGCGT
>JBOGLG010000013.1:0-223450 GCA_050745985.1 Terriglobales bacterium
GCCACAGCGAGGATCACGAATAAGTCTTCTGCCTCAAGGCCGGCAAACGTTACCCGCGTCCGGAGATTTCGATAGACTGGCGTTACGTCGAGAGCCATTGGTCCCTTCCCCCTCTACCTCACTCCAGGAGTACCGTGGATCACGAAAAACTCGGCCAGCCGAAGAAACCCCGACACCATCAGGCAGAGTCCCGCCGCGAGGAAGTGGCGCATCCAACTGCTTGTCGGATGGATGTACGAGAACATGCCAATTCGTAGTGCGCCTAAAGCTACCTGGGCCGCTGCGTACACAGGGAGGATTACATTTCCGACCCAGTTGATCAGAGTGATCAAGGCTACCCAGTACACGTCGGGGTTATTCCACGCCCTCTGTGATGCAAACGTTTCGAACGCCCGCGTCAGCCCTGACACCATCAAACACGCCAAGGCACCATACATGCTGTGTGAAAACTCTTTTCCCTTTGAGAACTGCACAATTGCCGTGATGATGAAAACCGCCGCGATCGTTGGCATGATCACGTTTCCGACCCAGTTCGCGAGATGCAAGATACCGTTATCGAACGACATTTGAGAGAAATTCATCACGGTTCCTAAGACATCATCGACAGGACAAGCTTCCAGATTCCCGATACACACAGCAGCGCAAGTGCTACCGCAACCAAGCGCATGAATGGTTTTCGCGTAGCGAAATTCAGAATGGCTCCGACCAGTGCCAACACTGCTGCGATGGGCATGATCGTCCCAGCCAAGTGATTCCACAGGCTGTCGAGCACGTCTGCTGTGGCGTACTGCGTTTGCGTGTTGTAATTCTTGATTAAGTTGAAAGTAGTCTGGGTGCCAAGCAAGAACATGGCGGCAATAATTGACGGGAGTGGATTCTCACCGGATGCCGTGTACAGAATTGCGCGCAAAACAAAGAATGCGGCAAGCGTTGGCACGATTCGCCCTACAACAAAGTTGGTTACGAAAGACGCCACGTCCGACCCAATGCTGGCTAACCAGGGTGTGCTGATCCCGCCTCCCGGTAGTGAGACATTGATTCCGAAAGAAGAGAACCAGGTCAGTAGCGGCTGCAGCGTGAGAAACACGACCGCCCAGAACATCCATTTGGTGAACCGGCCCCCGATTGCGAACGTAGTTCCGCCTTCCTGTCGCAGGTTGACTCCCGCCAGCACCAGCGACACCAGAGCCGCGGACGGCGCCAGTAGGAGCAGCAGTGAAATCACGTCGTTCAGTAGTTGCGGGGTGGGCATATGATCCACTCTCTAATCCCAAAGCCGAGGGTTGAAATTGGCAGGCAGCGTTGCTCACGTCGGTATGCTTGGCAGGCTGCCTGCGCCGGTTATGATCCAGTCATGGTCGTGAGTGGCTAAACCACTCCACCTGTCCCATTCGTGATCCAGAACTCGATAAGTCGTGTGACACCTGAGACTGCCAGCAGAGCTGCGGCCGCGAACAACCATCGGCCGAAGCCTCGTCCCGTAAGCCAGGACACCACAGCTCCCAAAACCGCGCCGCCGGCGCCGACTGGGGCGATCACATTCCCCACCCAGTTAATGAAGTTCAGGAACGCACCTTCTGGTTGCGCGCCCGTCTGTCCCTGAACAGCTACGTTTGAGGCCGGAGCAGAACCGAGATTCTGCGCCCACACAAACTGCCCCATTGCGATGACCGCGATGGCGAACCACGCAAAGAGTGTCGTTCCCCTCGTATTGGCCTGGAATTTCATCGACCGTGTCCTCCTTCCTGCTCGTCGTTCCTCCCCAGTCCGCTCAAATTTGTCGGAGGAGGAAATCGACATGCGCGGAAAGTAAAACCAAAGAAATGTTCTGTCAAACGGGAGCGAACGGAATTCAGAAAAGAGAAAGCGAAGCGTCAAACGGGAGCGAGGAACAGTGGAAAGGAACGGGGTGCCTAAATTAAACGCTCAGGGAAAAATCGTGTAGTCGCGGATAAATGCTAACGCCGTGGGCGCACGCCGCTTATGCCGCGTTTGCCCTATTCGATCCGGAGTAGTGCGATGTGCGCTCTCTGCGATCTGCGATTGTGGTTCGTGGCTTTGAAAGCCAAACCCATACCAATGAGATTGGCCAAGCAGCACTCACAATGAGTAGGACCACCGTTAGGATTTTGTCGCCCGTTGGACCGGCGGCGATCCAAATTGGTTTCCAGGTGATTGCAATCCACGCCCCAACCGTTACCAGCGTGGAGACCGCCATTTTGACGACTCTCGCGAGCAACGAAGGCTCTGTCCGCAACGGCGCATTGCCGGCGGCGAAGCTTTCAGACTTCTGTTCTAACACTGGGGACTGTCGCACAGCCGTCGTTGTTCCGATCACTAATCGAAGCAGGTTTCTGAGGAGGGACATACAGAAGCGGAACCACAGGCCTATGACACTGCCGATAGCATCGGCGCCTCTGTAGTCCAGCCAGTCGAACTGGGGCGGCATAAACGTAGCCATCCTTCTAATGGCTACTTTAGCGCATTTTCCTGGCGGACGGTAGACCCATGCGACGACTGGCGGGCAAACGATTGGCGTGATCTGGGGGGGGCGGCGTGCCCCTTAGAGAGTTTTTCTGACCCTAGTGGACCGTCACTTCATCTGGTTCGACGTGAACTGTCAACAAGGAAATTCCCTCTTGACGCAGGACTTCTCGTTTTTGCGCGATGAAGCTTTCGTCGTATGGGGTTTCGAGACTCGCCTGCAAACCCTTCAGACACTCTTCGAGTTTTGCAAGTTCCTGGTCGAGATCCGCTTGCCGATGGCGACCCCGCTCACCCTTTATGTAGCAGTTGCCATCATCGTCCAGATTCAGATAGCTACGGCTGATTCCGTGTTTGTAGACGTTGATGCCGTTCACCCGTCCCATAAACATGAAGCCTGCGCACCTAGCCTTGCCTAGCACTTTCTCCAACGGTTTCCAGTTGGCTTCCACACGTCCTCCATCGGCATGTTCACTGTTGCATCGGTGTTTGCTGAGCACTCGGCTGGAGATACATTTCGTTGAGCTCGTTCTTCAGTTGCATCAACTCTCGCAGTTCCTCGAGTGTAGGAACTTTGCCGCTAGCGAGGCTGGCATTATTGATATCCGCTGGCCGCACTCCAGGCTTCCCGGTTTGCTGCTCAGAGCTGCCCTTTTCCAACACGATGTAAAAGCGAGTATTCCCAGGTACGGTCACCACAATATTTTGGCTGGCCGCGAGCCTGTTGATTTCATCCTGCCCAGCCATACCGACATTGTCCGCGATGCGCTCTCGTAGGAGTGCGTTTTCTGAAATTGCGCCGCTGAATCCTGTCGTCCCTTGGCCACCCACTACGTACGCCGCGACTGTCCCGAGGCCGGTCATTGTGCGCACCAAGAAATTGGTGCCTCGCTTTCGTCCGGAGACGTCGCTTTTTAGCGGTCCGAACTTCAGGTCCATGGCCGTGGCATCAATCTTCTCGACCGCTCCGTCGGGCATTTCGACCCTGTCGAAATGAAAGCCAACAAATCCAGAGGGGTTCACATGGGAGAGTTTTCCGAGCACCCTCGCCCCCGCCGGCAGCACCACCTCTCCATTGTGTTCATAGTTGTACTCAACGACGGCGATCACGGGTGCGGGCGCCGCCGAACTCACTGGGACCTCCAGACGCGCTACCAATCGCGTACCGGCTGGAAGAAGTTCCGCGAGTGTATTGTCTTCACTCCGTGGACTGTGAAGGGCCGGTGTCGCATTTTGTGCAGAACGTACAAATACAATCGAGGGTTTCTTCATGTCGGCATTTGACTCGCCGACTGGAAGTGGGGGTGGGTTGGGTGTTGGTGATCCTTGCGCGACCAGCGGATCGGAGAAATCCACATTCTTGAGAGCATATTCTCCCGAGTTTTTTGCTCTGCCCGGCGCCGGTTTTTCGGGTGCTGCCGAGAATCGAGATGAGGTCCCACCGACCTCCTCCGGCGTTACAGGTGAACCAGGGCCAGTGTCCCCTGAGCGCACATCTGCATTGAGTATTGGCGTCACGGCCTTGGCCGCGCCGTTCTGTTCCTGTCCGGGAGTCAGCTTACGCCCGAGACTAGGTGCACCACGCGCGGATTCACCCGGCAGTGGAGCACGGCTTTTCGGGCTCGAAAATACGCCAAAGAAGATTAAGAGCAACGCAACGCCCGCACCGGCCACGACGAACAGTGACTTGCTCTTATCTAGGCCCAGTTCACGACGACTGGAGACGGGTTTCTGATTTCGTCGTGCCCTGTCTAGGAGAGCGCGGAGGCTCTGGAATGAACCAAGCGGTTCACCTTCTTCCTGTACCTGCTCCGAAATCGGTGCTGGCGCCTGGTCTTCACCAACACTCGAGGTTGTTTTGTGAGCTTCGCTAGTTCTCGGTTCTTGCTGTTCCATGATCTCTCTCCTGCCGAAGCGCGCTAATTCCAAAACCGATTGGGGCCAAGGCCGGGCGATCAACCGCACCCGACTCGGCCATCTGCAAAAACAACGTCTCGTTTGACTGTTTGTATGGTGGACGCTCGAAAACTACTACTCCGTCTGCACGTTCTCCAGTTCCCACCCGACGCCGGCTCAGCCGGAAATCCATGATCGTCAACTGCTCTGCGGTAGACCAGCGATCGTGCTTAACGATCTTTCCGGTCTTGGTCTTGCCACCTAACTGAATCTGCGGGGGCATCAGCAGGATCGCGTGTTTGCTCGTGTTTACGACCGAGAACAAGACGACCACCTGCTGCCCATTGTCGATCACTTCGCTAATACCTGTCCGCAAGCGATCCCCCGTGACCTTCTCTCCTTCCTCTCGTTCGCCATGCAGGACAGGCAGAGGAGCCCGTTCCTGACGCTCTAGCAACTCATCCAACGATCTCGGCTGTGCCTGGCTCACCACCGGGTCCGGTGGCGAGTTCGGCATATTCGAAGCACTCGTCCCAAGCGATGTGGAGATCAGTGACGGCTGCTCATCGGCGCTTTTCGTCATCGTGCCACTAGCCACTGGCTGTGCCTTCCCGAGAGGGGTGGTCTGCCCAACCAATGGGAAGGGCACGACATCCGGTTCAACCAGAAAGCTTCCGGACGGTTTGTACTGCAGAAGGAAATCCACTTTGGCGGGAGCCGGAGAAGCTCCCCGGCTGACCAGGAGCAGACTAATTTGGCGGCCGTGGACACCAGAGATGAGCAAATTGGTTTTGACGCTTTTTTCAGTGAGCGCTTTCACAAAGACCAATTCCGGTTCTCGCTCTGAATGCTCAACCTGAAACAGCGCAGGGTCGCCAACGGCAACCGAATTCACGGCTTCCGCCATTCGGATCGCCGTCACAAAATGCGCCGCGATCTCTACAATCGTGACCTTCCCGTCCGCGGTGGTTTTTGTCCGTACTTGCGGGTTTACGTTAACCACTTGCGCGTTGCCGACCATCGGAGCCGACAACAACCAGCACAGCACCAATGTTGCTTTACGGATGCTCATCTTCCACCTCTAGTTCCCGCTGTTCCGTCGACCCGGCCCTCGCCTTCTGTCTTCGTCTGGCTCGGTATCTTCTGGCCACTCTTTTCACGTACCCTTGCACATCGGCAGACGAATATTCCAACCTTCGCGAAAGGATCGGTGCCTCACCGACGTAGTAGGCCGCCGTGACCAGGCGGAGGTCTCCACCGAATTGTTGGTTCAACCAGGCTAAGTAGGCCACGCCTCCCCGAATGTTCTCATCCAGATGAAATCGATTCCGGACCCCAAAGCGCGCGGCTGTCTTGGGCATCAGTTGCATCAGCCCGACGGCGCCTTTGTTGGAAATTGCAGACGGGTTCCAACCTGACTCCTCGTCGATGATGGCTTCTACAAGGTCCACGGGGACTTGATAGATTGTTGCGTAATACTCTGCCCAAAGCGCACAAAGGCCACGCACATCTCTAGCTCCATTTACGACCTGCGCCGCTGCCGTTTGCATCAGCACCAGCAGAAAGAAGGCTAATCCTGTCCGCCTCACGCCACGGCCTCCGCTGGTCGGAGCACTGCTTTGCCCGGCCCCACTTTGCCGGGCCCAGCCCGCCGCATTAACTCATCTCGATATCGCTTCGAATCCGCGACCAAGCCCTCAAAACCAGCACGCAGCAGTAATCGTTTTCGATCCGCCTCCGTCTTTGCTAACAGTGGCAGGAGTAAGTCCCGTTGCTCGTGGGAAATCTCTTCCATGCCCAAGATTTCCAGAGCTAGCGCCAAGTCCAACATTTCCGCGATCGACGGAGGCTTTTCCATGTTCCAGCCGCGTAGCGCGTGCGCCAATCCCGCTAGTTGTCCACGTAGTCCCGGACTGTCGCTCTTGCTCCTTACCGCTAAGATCTCGGTCTCTCGCTCGACTGTTGGATACTCGAAGCGCAGGTAGAAACACCGTCGTCGAAGCGGGTCGCCAAGCCGTCGCTCCTCGTTCGAGCTGAGCACAACAAAGGGAATCGTTGCCGCCGCTATCGTTCCGAGTTTCGGTACCGTTATCTGCCAGGCACTGAGGATTTCTAGTAGCAAGGCTTCGAAACCCTGGTCCACTTTGTCGATTTCATCTATGAGCAGCACGCAAGGCCGATTTTCGTAACGTAACGCACGAAGGAGTGGTCCCCCTGCAAAAAAATCTAGGGTGTGTAATCGTCTTCGGATCTCGCTCCAGTCCTTTTCAAGATGTTCACCCTGAGTTTCCAGGAATAGTTTTTGAAGTCCCTCATCGAACTTCCCGATCGCCTTGTCCTCGCTGATTCCCTCGTAGCACTGGAGTCGCTCCACAGCCACACTTGCGGCGGCAGCCACGGCATATGCAAGCTCGGTTTTGCCGCATCCAGGAGGTCCCTCAATTAGCAGCGGCTTCTGCATACGGGCGGCGAGATACACAACCGAAAGCGTTACGGGGTCGATGATGTATCGTGCGGCCCTTAGCTTTTCCGACAGTTCCTCTGCGGACGAGAACACGTCGTTTCCCCTTTCGGCATGGACACTACACGGGAATTAACTTGTTCGCATTCGCGGCTACCGCTCTGGTGTGCGAGCCGGAGTCCCTGCTGTCAGGTGCGAGGTTTGTGGGTAAGCTTGGAAATGTGGGAAAGATCTCTTGCAGAAGCCTGATTCGATTCACGTTTAACGGTAATAGCATTCTCGACATGTGACCGTCACGGCGCGTGCGCATCGAGCGGCAAAGTGGACTCGACCTTTTTTTACCAATTGCATGTTCACTGTCCAGAACTCAGTCGCCTGGGGTGCAACCTTCTTTGGCGCGGAACCTCGAACCTTTCTTTACTGATCACGATATTACTGACTGGCTGTACCCAGCAGGAGTGCACATTCACGCGTGGGTTCGGTGCAAGGCTCTCATGTTTCCCAAATCGGGCTCCTTGCACTATCGCCGCCAAGTTTCTTTCACCAATCGGACGCTGTGGCGCAGAAAGCGGAGTGCCGGTCGAGCCAAGGTTTGGGGATCAGGACTCGTTTCTCGTACAGATCCGCTGCCAATGTTTGTCACCAATCGCACTTTGACTGAGGACCAGAACCTTCTTTCATGTTTCATCGCGGTTACCGGCTGCTAGTGACGTCGCGGAACGACAAGCGCCAAGCACCTGTCTTGAGAAATCGGTCCTCAGCAGATTTCTGGCCGTCGAGAGGGATGTTGGTCCAACTCCCGACTCATAGGGAACGAGACGGAAAAGAATTGTGATCCCAGAGGAAATCAGCGTCCATTAAGCGTCCAATAGAATGTGGAGTTGCTTGTTTTGGTAGAATCGTAGAGGCTTGAAGTGCCATTCGCGCCTTCTAATTGGTTGATTTTGTTAGAGAGCCTAGGTTCGAATCCCACTCTCTCCGCCAGTTTTCTTAACCTCCGAATTCGTAACGGAAAATCCTTGCCCAAGCGGAGCTTGGACGGGCCGCCCTCCTCTCTCGGCATCTGGGCGGCA
Source organism: Terriglobales bacterium (assembly GCA_050745985.1). Taxonomy (GTDB): domain Bacteria; phylum Acidobacteriota; class Terriglobia; order Terriglobales; family Acidobacteriaceae; genus JABCZH01. The sequence continues at coordinate 7,915 of JBOGLG010000013.1, forward strand.
GAGCGGGTCGGGTACTGATGCCGTAGTGCGACACACCCTGAGCCGCGATGCGTGTGGGGACGCGGATAGAGAAAGAACCGCCCGGCGTACGGACTCAAGGGTGAGGCTGTTTCGTTTTCGACAGCTATGATCATCGGCCCGCACAATCCCCGAGTCGGACTCAAGTGGTGGCATCGGAGGTTGAGGTTTGCCGTACCATTCCTTACTGGAACCTGCCCCACTTAGGCGGCACCCACCGTGGGCCGACGAGAATGGGCGTCCCAAAGTACCTCACTTAACTCGGAGGGTCACGTTAGGGAAGCGATGAATCATCCGGAAAAACGGTGGTGCAGGAAGGCCGGAATATCGCGCGATCCCTGGGTCACGGCCACAATCTCTACCGTCCGTAATGTGGCGCGATAGATGATGAGGTAAGAGCCCACTGGCCAGAATAGAACCGGGTAAGAGGTCAGATCGTCACGCTTATGGCCCAAGCCGGGCGTGTCGCCAATGGCGTCAAACGCATCGAACAGCTTGCTTATCCACCGGTCGGCGGCATCGACATTATCCGCCGCGATATAGTCCCATATGCTATCCAGATCGCGGTCGGCATCCTCGCTCAGGATATAGTGCGTCACGCCTTGGCTTTTCGGTGCTGCTCGGATTTACGCTTGAGGCGAGCGCGGGCCTGCGCTGGGGAGACATGCCGGCCACGGTCGAGCGTGTCCAGACGGCGGCCAAGTTCCTGGTTGAACCCGGCCAGCTGGAGCGAGCGCGCCTGGTCATGCTCTTCAAGGAGCCGGAGCGCTTCCCTGACCACTTCGCTTGCGGAGTTGTAGCGGCCCGAGTCCACTTTGGCGCTCACGAATTTCTCAAGCTCGGTGGTAAGAGAGACGTTCATGGATCGAAGCTCCTTTTTCTCACTTTAGCGACGATATCAAAGATTGTCAATGTTTGGCATCGTGGGGTGTTCGGAGCCATCGTCTTACATTTACGGGCGGATTCGTATCGACCTTACTTATACAAGTGGGGAGACGCCCCCCTTCCCCCTGGCATTTAAGGGCCTAACCTCGCCCCCCTATTCGGGCTGAAATAGCAAGGTCAGAGTGCACTGTTGATATACGTTTGCGGGCGGAGCCGTTGTGAAATTTACGGTTAGTAAACCCTTGGACAGAGTGCCCGTAGATGGTTCATCGCTTCCGCCGCCTCCGCACCGCGCACCACTATTGTCAACGCCCACAAGCGGAAGATGAGGAAGGTTGGCCATAAAATTTATGTAAACTGGCGGAACGCGCCGTGGATTGAAGGTGAAAGTCGTACTGATGCCATCGCCCTCGATGTAGAAATAAAAAAGAGTAGCGATGACTATGCCCGTTGACTGAGGTTGGGGTTTGAAATTCTTTGTTGCAGCGGAAGCACACACGCAGAAACTAAGCAGCGTCGCAATGACAATCATTTTTCTCATGTGAGTAGTTCACCCTTGCTCAGTGCCTCAAGCGTGTGGAGAGTAGCACATTTCAGAGCCGATATTGGTGCTAATTCGGGGGACGCGCGATGCGCCCCCGCTAGCTCGGAAAGCGGACAATTTCCGTTTTGCCGATTTAAACGATCGCAGCGGCTCGGAGTTCAGGCCAAGTCGTAGCGATCGAGGTTCATCACCTTGTTCCACGCAGCTGCGAAATCCTTTACGAACGCTTCCTTCGAGTCGTCGCACGCGTAAACTTCTGCGATGGCACGGAGCTGGGAGTTCGAACCGAACACGAGGTCCACGCGCGTGCCGGTCCACCTGACTTTGTCCGTCGCGCGATCGCGCCCCTCAAACACGCCATCGGATTTAGACGAGGCCTGCCACTTCGTGTTCATGTCGAGCAGGTTGACGAAGAAATCATTGGTCAGCGCCTCGGGGCGGTTGGTAAAGACGCCGTGTTTGGACTGGCCGGCGTTCGCATTTAGGGCGCGCAGGCCTCCGACAAGTGCTGTCATCTCGGGGGCAGTCAAGGTCAGCAACTGCGCGCGATCCACCAGCAACTCCTCGGCCGAAAGTTTCTGTCCGCCACGGAGATAGTTGCGGAACCCATCAGCCGTGGGCTCCATCACCGCGAACGAGTGCACGTCGGTCTGCTCCTGCGAAGCATCCGCGCGCCCCGGCGAGATGGGGACATTGATTTTGTGCCCGGCGTTTTTCGCAGCTTGCTCGACGGCGGCGCAGCCGCCCAGAACGATCAGGTCAGCTAGCGAGACCTTCTTGCCTTTGCTCCCGTTGGACTGCGAGCTGTTGAATTCTTTTTGGATGGTCTCCAGCTTCTTGAGAACCTTGGCCAGTTCGACCGGCTGGTTCACTTCCCAATCCTTTTGCGGCGCCAGGCGAATGCGGGCTCCGTTTGCCCCACCGCGCTTGTCGGAGCCGCGGAACGACGCAGCCGATGCCCAGGCCGTCGTGACCAGTTGTGAGATCGACAGTCCGGATTTGAGGACATTCGCTTTGAGAGCGGCAATGTCCTTCTCCCCGATCAATTTATGTTTTACGGCGGGCAGAGGGTCCTGCCAAAGCAAGGTCTCCTTCGGAACCAGCGGGCCCAGGTAGCGCGAGATCGGTCCCATGTCGCGGTGGGTCAGCTTGTACCACGCCCGCGCAAACGCGTCTGCAAACTGATCCGGGTGCTCGTAGAAACGCCGCGAAATCTTTTCATAAGCCGGGTCGAGCCGCAAGGAGAGGTCGGTAGTCAGCATGGATGGCGCGAGACGTTTTGAGGGGTCGTGCGCGTCCGGGACCGTACCGTTGCCTGCGCCGTTTTTCGGCGTCCACTGATGCGCACCGGCCGGACTCTTCGTCAGTTCCCATTCGTAGCTGAACAGGTTCTTAAAGAAGTTGTTGCTCCACTTGGTGGGTGTCGTGGTCCAAATGACTTCTAAACCGCTGCCGATTGTGTCAGCACTATGACCTTTGCCAAGTTTATTTTTCCATCCGAGGCCTTGATCCTCAATCGCGGCAGCTTCGGGGTCGGGGCCTACATATTGAGCGGGAATGCCGGCGCCGTGGGTTTTGCCGAAGGTGTGACCGCCGGCGATGAGCGCGACAGTCTCCTCGTCATTCATGGCCATGCGGGCGAAAGTTTCCCGGATATCGCGCGCGGCGGCGATTGGATCGGGCTTACCATTCGGGCCCTCGGGATTCACATAGATCAGGCCCATTTGCACGGCAGCGAGCGGATTCTGAAGATCACGGTCGCCGCTGTAACGCTCGTCCGCCAGCCAGGTGCCCTCAGGTCCCCAATAAATGTCCTGCTCGGGCTCCCAGACGTCTTCTCGGCCGCCGCCAAATCCAAAGGTTTTGAAGCCCATCGACTCAAGGGCGACGTTACCGGCGAGAATCATGAGGTCGGCCCAGGAAATCTTCCGGCCATACTTCTGCTTGATCGGCCACAGCAGCCGGCGCGCCTTGTCAAGGTTTACGTTGTCCGGCCAGCTATTGAGCGGCGCGAAGCGCTGTTGACCGGCCCCGGCGCCGCCGCGGCCGTCGCCGATGCGGTACGTGCCGGCGCTGTGCCAGGCCATACGAATGAAAAGCGGCCCATAGTGGCCAAAATCGGCCGGCCACCAATCCTGCGAGTCCGTCATCAAGGCATTCAAGTCCTTGACCAGGGCTTTCAGGTTGAGGGTCTTGAACTCTTCCGCGTAATTAAACTTCTTACCCATCGGATCAGACAGCGGGGAATGCTGGTGCAGGATGTTCACATCCACCTGATTCGGCCACCAATCAACATTGGTGTTGGATTTGCGAACGCCGTGGGCGACCGGACACTTCGATTCGGCGGCGGTGTCTTTTTGCTTAGCTTCGGGAACAACACTTCCGGATGAATTTGCGAGCGTATTTTCCATATATGTTTCCGTCCTTCGAATAGTGATTAGGTATAGCGTGAAAAAACTATTTCTTGGCGCGGCAGCGGCGGCAGAGGCCAAAGACCTCGACCAAGGGCTGCGTCAGATCAAAGCCATCCGGCAGATGCCGGGATAGGCGCTTGAAATCAATGAACTCTCCTGCAATGTCCTGCACCGATTTGCAGCGCGAGCAAACCAGGTGGTGATGAGGTTCGAGATTGCCGTCCACGCGCAACGTGTTGGCATGAGGACTGACCTCTCGCAGCATGCCGCACTCGATGAACAGCCGCAGATTGTTGTAAACCGTGGCCAGGGAAATGGACGGAATGCGGCGCCGGACCGCGGCGTAAACGTCTTCCGGAGAATAGTGTCCGTCGGAAGCGACGACGGCCTCGTAGACCACCTGACGCTGGTGGGTGACCGCCAAGCCGTGCTTCGCGGCCTGCTCACGGAACTGTTTATGGGTCAGGCGCATAATTATCGGATAAGAATGATTATAAAACGACTGAGAGCAGTGTCAACCGGAATTCCGGCTATGAGCTCGAAGCGCGCGGGTGGTGTCCGCGCGTTCCTGCCATGGAGACTAGTGGCCGGGTGCGCCCTGAAACATTTCCGGAGGATCGAAGTAGCAGCGCCGCCACAGCGCTTCGTCGGACAACTTGCCGGCCTTCCACGCGCGCAACACCGGCATGGTCACGGCCAGCATGCCGCCGTCGGCAGAGTCAAACACCAGCACCAGCCCGGCTGCGGTTGAGCGGGATTGGGTGAGGTCGGTGAGTTCCTTGTCAAACAGGCCTTTTGCGAACGCCAGTCTGGCTTGCGAACCGCTGTCCGCGGTGCTGCCGGCAGTTTCTTGGATGGAAACAATTCTCACCGTTTTTCCACGAAGCGGTTCCCACGCCGCGGGGGAGGACGCGACTTCCTCGCTTTCGATCTGAAAGGGCCCGAGGTTGGCACCCGGGGGCGGAGCGGGCGGCGCTGCCACCGGCGGGTCTTCCGCAGTTGAAGAATCCGGCATCTCCAGACTGGAACGCCGGATCCAGGCACGCGAAAGTCCGGAGATGCGCACGTGTACCCAGCTTTCGTTGCTCTCGAGAATCTCGAACTCGTCTTCCGCGTCCGCCAGAAACAAGACTTTGCCTCCCTCGCTGGGGGCGGCGAGGACTGGAGTTCCCGACTTGCGCACCGCGGCCAGGTTAGTGGGGTGGGACTGGTTGCGGAGGATTTCCGCGAGGCCGGTGATTTCCTTGTCTATATCTGCATATCCCCGGTTGGCTGCGCCGTTTCTGGGGGGCGGAGCCGGCCCCGCCGTCCGGGGGAATGCCTTTCCCGTGAATGACGGGGCGGAAGGAAGATCCGGAGGCGCAGCGGAATTATGGTTCAGGGCCGGATTTCTGTTCTTCGCCGTCGTGGGCGCGGGGGCCGGGGCAGAGGCTGTTTTGGTGAGTGTTTCCGCCAGCCGATCGAGCAGATCAGATTCCAGCCTGCCGTTGGAGGCAAGCACCCGATATTCGGAATTCGCGGCCACCGGGGCGTTGTACCAGGCGGTGATCTTGGCCGTGACGCGTACCTGCGACCCACCCGAGGGAGTCGAGCTCACATGAATGGCGCATTGGTAGTAGCCCTTCTGAAAACGGTCCAGCGGTTCCTCGCCCGGAACCGCAAACCCATCCAACACCGGCAAGTGGCCGCCGGTTGAAGATTGCAACTGGCCGAGCGCTGCTTCCACCACCGCTTTTGATTGCGGGAAAGTGCGTTCCGCTGGAAGCGACTGGGCGCTGGCCAGGGGCATGGCGAGCATCCACAGCGCTGCGGCTCCCCAGAGGCTCAGCTTCATGGCAGGGGCTCCAACTGGCTGCGGTTTATCCAGCCATGCTGGCCATCCTCGGCCTCCACGCCGTCCCAGTAGGGAGTCGCAATGAGGATCACGACTTCGGTGCCCGGATCGAGCGTCTTGAGATTGGTGGCGGAGTGGAAGGGAGCAGACTTCAACTGTGCCCCCGGCGCCTTGACGATGCGTTCGACCTGGCGGCGAAGGTTCGCGAGTTGTTGCTCAGGAGTCTCCGCCAGCGTCTGCGGAGGCGCCGCGGCGGATGCCACCTCCGCCGCGTTTTTCTGTTCCAGGGCTTTTTTTGCCAGCTCCTCCTGGCGATGCCGTTCGCTATCGGCTGCCTGTTTCTTTTCCAGTTCGAGGGCGTCCACGTGGTCCTGAATGTCTCGAAATTCGGCATTTTCTACGCTTCCGTCGGAGGCGTGAACGGCATGACGAAATTCTTCCACGTAGATGGCATCAATGCGCAAGACGGTTTGTTGCGCGCTCTTGCTGCTGACGATGTAACGCACCGCGAGCGTCCCCTGGTCCATTGCCTCTTTGAAATTTGCGGGTGCAAGCACTTCTTTTCGCACCTTGTAGAAAACCCTTCCCGGTCCTTTCCAGGGTTCGAACAGGGGAGAAGAGGTGGCCGCCACGGCATTCTCGACATACTTGTCCTTGTTGTACTCGCGGCTTCCCTGAATGATTCCGTCGTTGACGACATCCGCTACCGCTTGCAACACGGTTTCTTGCGGCGAAGTGATCTCGGTGGAGAATCCAGTCCCGTACTCGACTTTCTTCTTCGGTTCACGGCCGAGGGCCGAGCTTGCCAGCGAGAGCAAAAGCAGGAGCGTCACGAGGGGAAGGCGCGCACAGCGGGCGGCTCGCGGGAGTTGCTTCACCGCGCGCGTCGAAGGGAGGGTGTTGGTGCAACGGGAAAACTCTTCCATGTGCGATGCTGAGGCCTTCTACGCTCATACTCTCTGGCGACGGCATATGTCAACTTCACCGGAGTCACGAATGCATCAATACGGGTCGCGTGCAGCGCGGCACTTGACAAGCCCATACAATAGGAACCAGCAAGACCTTGTGCCATGGCAGGGAAGACAGGTTCCCCTCGCGAGCGAGTTCAACACGGCATGCGGAAAAGGTTGGGTTCGGGTATTTCATCTCGAACTGACTCTGGGGTTGCCAGATTGTCGCTGCTGGGCCGGCCCCACAGGAAGCGGGACCGCGCCGGCAAGCAACACGCGCTGATCCAGGCGGCGCTGAGCTTGTTCGCCACCCGAGGCTACGATGCTACCACCACGCGCGAGATCGCTGCCTCTGCCGGTTGTGCCGAGGGTTTGATCCACCGCTATTTCAAGGGCAAGGCCGGGCTGCTGCCGGCGATCGTTGACTATCAGACCGCGGAAGAACTCGCGGCGCTAAGCCATCGCCCCAGTTCCAAGGCGGGCCTGGAAGAAGAATTTCTGCAACTTGTGGATTGGGAAGTCGAATACACGTGGAAGCACCGGGATTTTCTGCGGGTATTTATTCCTCGGGCGGTGGTGGACCCGTCCGTGGCTGGCATCATGAGCCGGGTGTCTCTGTCGGCCCGGACTCAGGCGGTCATGCGACGGCTCAAGCGCCACCCTCAATGCGCCTCGTGGCTGCTGAAGGACCTGCAAGTTCTGGCGCAGTCGGTAGGAATGCTTGGCTTGATCTTCGGATTCATGCGCCCAGTGGTGCTGGGACAGGATCGAACCGGGGCGCGGAAAATGGCGGCCGCCCTGGCCAGCCTGCTGGTTCGGGGCCTTCATCAGGCGCGATTCGATTAGTGTCTCAAATCCCTGCCATTCAAAAAATTTATTTTAGCTTGACACACGTCTCTTAACGATGATAGTAAGTGCGTATACACGCACTTGCGGGAAGCCGGCATGTCGGATCGTGGTATGGCTTCCTGTCTTCGGGTCACTTATTTCTTTGGCCTGCTTGGGTGGTTGTCGAAGCTGGATAGTTGCAGCACTTGCAATTGTTTCAGATGGCCAACGGTCATCAGCAGCGGAGAAGGTGCTCCCGTGACTCGGGGCGCGACTCCAAAATTACATTCAAAGGGCTAGATGTGTGGCCCACGATTCAGTGCCAGGAGGACTCAATGACCTCTCGCCGGAGTCATTTTGCCGGATGGTTGCTGTGCGCATTTGTGTTCTTGGGAGCGATGCCGCAGGCTAACGCTCTCCCTGCCTTCGCCCGCAAGTACGGTCTGCGCTGCTCTGCCTGCCATGAAGCCTGGCCGATGCTCAATTATTTTGGCCAGAAATTCAAGGACAACGGCTACCAGTTGATGAATGACCGTGACGCTCCCATCTGGCAGAACCCGTCGTACTGGCCGATTACCTTGCGAATCACGCCCTTCTGGCACCGGGAAAGCACCGACAAGGTCGCGATTGACGGCCCGGGAGGAACCACCATCAATCACCAGATCAGTTCTTCCGGGTTCGACTACACCGGCCTGGATATTCTCACCGGTGGAACGCTGGAGAAGAACATTTCGTTCTTGCTGGTTCCATCCTCGGATGAAACCGGGGCCTTCCATCTGGAGTCGGTCAACGTCCGTTTCGATAACTTGTTTCACAGCCCCTGGCTCAACCTGAAGGTCGGCAAATTCGAACTCGACAACATTGTCTCCGAAAAACGGGTGATCACGCTTTCGAGTTACGGAGGCAGTTTCAACCTCTACCACTTCATTCCGGTGGGCGATGGAAACATCTTCGGGCAAATCGGAGACAACCAGGTGGGTATGGAATGGATGGGCCATTCCCTGAACGATCGCACGCGCCTTTCCGCCGCCCTAGTGAGTTCGACGGACGGCAATCCGGATTTGTCATATGGGAGCAATTCCTATAGCGCCTTCTTCGCGGGCAGCCAGGCCTTCGACGTGGGCAAGCTGGGCACGGATCGCGTCGGCTTCTACGCAATGGTCGGAGGGGCGCCCACGACGTTCCTCACCAGCGGCGGTGCACCCATCGCGAGCTCCGGACTTGGCAACAAGACCTTTAGCCGCGAGGGCTTTGTGGGTTTGTTCTACTTCGGCAAGCTGGATTTCCAGGTGGTCACCCAACACGGTGAGGACAGTGCGTGGTTCGGCGCCGGCTATGGCGATCTGATTGACGGTGTTGCCACCAACAACAACTTGACCGGGGTGCTGCCGGCCGGGGCTCGCTCGCCGAGCTGGAACGGCGCTTTTGTAGAGACGCACTACGTTTACACTCCACAGATTGTGTTCATCCAGCGCTCCGAGTTTGTGCGGATGTCGCAACAGGCGTTCGCCTCCACCCCGAGCGGCTTGGGCAACATTGACAATTACGTATTCGGATTCCGCTGGATGCCGTTCATGACCAGCCGCGCCGGACTCGCGTGGCACAACGAATATTCCTGGATCCGGTGGCAGGGCATGGCCCCGGATGGAACAGATCTGAGAAGCAGCAGCTTGATGTCAGGCTTAGACTTCGACTTCTAGGAGAGGGCAGCAATGCGGACAAAATCGTTACTGCGAAGTTTCTGGTTGATGGGTGCGGTTGCTGTTCTGGCGTTCTCCGCGATGTCTTATGCGCAGATCACAACCTATCAGCAGCAGGAGTGGCTAAAGTCGCCGGCGGCGGCAGCTCACATTGGCCACATCACGGGGCGGGCGCAGGCGGCGGCTGGAGATTATCGCCGGTATTGCGTCGGTTGCCACGGCGATTTGGGGGATGGCAACGGCGAGAATGCCGTGTGGCTCGACCCTAAACCGCGAGATTTTCAATTGGCGGTATTCAAGTGCCGGTCCACGCCGACTGGCACCCTTCCCACCGATGAAGATCTGTATGACACCATTGGCCGAGGTCTGGATCGTTCCAACATGCCGGTCTGGAATGCCCTCAGCAAACAGGAGCGGGTTGATCTGGTGGCCTGGGTCAAGCACTTCTCGCCGCGATGGCAAACCGAGAAGCCCGGCGCCCCGATTCAGATTCCGGCGGAGCCGGAGGTCACGCCCGAGCGCGTGAAAGCCGGGCAGGAAGTCTTCGGAAGAGTGCAGTGCTGGAAGTGTCACGGCGTGCAAGGCATGGCCAATGGGCCCTCGGCATCAACTCTTACGGATGACTTGAATCACCCGATTCTGCCATTTAACTTCACCGATGGCTCGCGGCCGAAGTGCGGTGATACTGACCGGGATATCTATAAGATTTTCATGACCGGACTCGACGGCACGCCGATGCCATCGTTCGCCGATAACATCAAGCCCGACGAGGCCTGGGATCTTGTGTTTTACCTGCGCAGCCTGCAGCCGGCCAACGGCTTCAACAGCAAAGAAAAGCAAATTGCCAGCCAACTGGGATTAAAGCCGGTGACCCCGCAGTAAGAGCAAGCTGGCAGGGGCTTTTCGAGTAAGGAGAGAGCCGATGAAAAAACAGCATTATTCGAAGCTTGCAGCAATACTATCTGGAGTAGTACTCATCGCAGTGGGAACGCTGACCCTGAACCAAAAGGTCAGCGCGGCCGGGACCGGATCCATCGCTGGCAGCGTCAAGCTTACTGGCGCCGCTCCTCACATGAGGGGAATTGATATGTCGAAGGATCCATTCTGCGTGAAACAGCACGAGAACAGCCCGGCGCACCTGGAAAATGTTGTGGTTGGTGAAGGCGGTGGTTTGGAGAATGTGGTTCTCTATATTTCGGAGGGCTTGACGGGAAACGAGGCTTCGGCTGTGCCTTCGAAGGAGCCGGTTTTCGATCAGAAGGGCTGCATGTACACGCCGCACGTGCTGGCGATGGACGTCGATCAGAAATTCCAGGTAGTTACCAGCGACCAGACCACCCATAACATCCATCCCTTGCCCGATGCGCTGCGAGGCAACATCCCTTGGAACAAATCCCAGCCCCCAGGGGCGCCACCGATCGTGACCAGTTGGAAACACGAAGAAATTGCGATTCCGGTGAAATGCAATATTCATCCCTGGATGCACGGTTGGTTTGTGGTGGTAAAGGGCCCTTATGCGACCACAGACGATAAGGGTTCGTACACCATCGAGAATGTGCCTGCCGGAAATTACACCGTAACCGCGTGGCAGGAAGAATTAGGAACTCAGACCGCGAAGGTGACGGTGGCGGCCGGCGGCGCGGCGAAAGCCGACTTCAGCTTCAAGGGCAAGTGAACCGGTCTGAGTCAAAGGGACATGGCGATCGCGCCGGAGAGGCTTGGCAGCTAAATCGGTTAGCGTGAAACCAGCTGTCTGATGCGGAATCTCGCGGAGTAGGGTAATCCAGGTGTCGCTCCTGTGCGCGCTGGCGAACAGGAGGATTGTCGGCAGTTAGCGTGAGAAACTTCATCGTCACCCGTAAGAGACGAGGACGACATGGCGAAATTTCTTGCCGTAACCATCGTGGTAATTGCGATTCTTTCTGCCGTTCCCATTGTGCGACACACTTGGGAGGCCCCGCCCGATGTGTCGAAAAATGGCCATCTGATTGACGATCAAATGTCCGAGACCATGACGGAGGCTGGGCTGGCGTTCCTGGCATCGCAGATTCTTCTGGCCATATTCATCTGGCAGTTCTCCGACCCCAAGCCGGGCGCTAAAATCAAGTCGTTTCCGGGGGGCGCGAAGACCGTGGTGTGGGCTGGCTTCCTGCTGGTGGGGACGGAGGTTCTGGCACTCGGCGCCTTTGGCGTCAAGGCATGGGCCACTGCTTACCTGACGCCACCGGCGGCGGATGCAATACCGGTGCAGGTGCAGGCTGGACAATTTGCGTTCTATTTCCGCTATCCCGGCCCGGATCACAAGTTCGGCCCGCTGCATCCTGATCTCATCAACGAGGCAAACGAGAATTTCTTCGGTTTAGATCTCACCAACGATCAGGACTCGAAGGACGACGTTGTAACCGCGGAAATGGCCGTTCCCGTGAACCGGGAGATCCATGTGCTGATGCACTCAAAGGATCTGGGGCACTCTTTCTATGTGCCTGCCCTGCGAGTCCATCAGGATTTCGTTCCCGGACTGGATCTTTCGATCCATTTCACCGCGACCAAGGTCGGGCGATACGAGATTGTTTGCACGCAGCTGTGCGGCCTGGGGCATTACAACATGAAGGCGTATTTGAGTGTTTATTCCCAGGAGGATTTTGACAGCTGGCTGAAGAAGGAAGCGGCGATGCAGTAGGGGATAGCAACCGGGTGTGACTCCGGGGGGACTGGAGATTTCTGGTCTGAGGGTGAATCGATGCACGAAACGTCAGCACAAGCGGCGCACCACGCTCCACCACAGGGCTTCATCCGGAAGCACATTTTCAGCCTCGACCACAAGGTGATTGGCAAGCAGTACTACGGGTTGGCCTTGGTGGCGGTCTTTTCTGGCATGGTGCTTTCCTGGCTGATGCGTATCCATTTGGGGTGGACCAACTTCCCCATTCCGGGATTGCACTGGCTTTCTGCCAACGGAGCCCCCGGCAACATAATGACGCCGGAGTATTACCTGCAGCTGATGACCATGCACGCGACCATCATGGTCTTCTTCGTGCTCACGACCGCGCCCTTCGCGGCGTTCGGCAACTATTTTCTGCCAATCCAGGTGGGCGCGGAGGACATGCCTTTCCCCCATTTCAACATGATGTCATTCTGGGTGACATTCGTGGGCTTCCTGGTGCTGATGTCCTCGTTCTTCGTAGGCGATGGACCAACGCTAGGCGGTTGGACCCAATATGCCCCGCTGAGTGCTGTGGGCTCCATCGCCGGGCCCGGACAGGGTACGGGAGTGGTTCTGTGGGCGGCTGCGATTGCGATTTTCTGCGTCGGCCAGCTTCTGGGTTCGCTGAACTTTATCACCACCACGCTCGACATGCGGACCAAGGGTATGAGCATGTGGCGCCTGCCGCTGAGCGCCTGGGCATGGTTCATCACCTCAGTCATGGGCCTCACGGCGTTTGCGGTGCTGATGCCAGCGTGCATACTTCTGATCCTGGACCATGTGGCAGGAACCAGTTTCTTTATAGCCTCAGGCCTGGTGATCAACGATCAGCTGCTGCCCCACTCCGGTGGATCGACGCTGCTTTGGCAGCACTTGTTCTGGTTTTTCGGACACCCCGAGGTTTACATCGCCATCGTTCCGTCGATGGGAATCGTGTCACACGTTCTGATGGCCAATATTCGACGCCCCCTGCTCAGTCACAGGGTTTTGGTTTACTGCATGTCAGCGATTGCAGTGCTCAGCTACATGGTTTATGGGCACCACATGTTTGTCAGCGGGATGAATCCAGTTTCGTCGCTGGCTTTTTCCTTTCCGACTCTGATCATTACCATTCCCGCCACCATCATTGTGCTGATCTGGCTGGGAAGTATCTATGGTTCGAAGTTGCGCATCAACACCGCCTCGCTGTTCGCGCTCGGGATGATTTCGATGTTCATCAGCGGCGGGGTAAGCGGATTTTTCCTGGCACAGCCGTCCATCGACATCATGCTTCACGCTACTTACTTCGTGGTGGGCCACTTCCACTTCGTGATGGCAGTGTCGGCAATATTCGGGATCTTCGCGGGCACCTACTTCTGGTTCCCGAAGATGTACGGGCGCATGATGAACGAAACTCTGGGCAAGCTACACTTCTGGCTCACGTTTGTGGGTGCTTACTGCATCTTCATGCCCTTCCACTACCTGGGGATTGCAGCCAATGTACGCCGCTACCAGGCGTTCGTGGACGACTACATTCAGCCGCTGATCCCGGTGCACCGGTTCATCACCGTGGCCGCGCTGCTGACCGGCCTAGTGCAGTTAATCTTCCTGTACAACCTTGTTTACAGCCGGTTCTGGGGGGAGCCCGCGCCTGACAACCCGTGGCAGGCTACATCGCTCGAATGGAGCACACCCACCACGCCTCCCCCGCACAATAACTTTGGCGACACGCTGCCGACGGTTTACCACGATCCTTACCAATACAATGTTCAAAGCTCGATGGGCGACTATGTGATGCAGGCTTCGCCCGAGCAAGTGAAGAGCGCTCACGACGAGGCGTAGCCAGGGGTTAACGACGACTTATGGCAACCACAATTCAGCAGCCGCCGAGAGTGGAACCACGACGGGACCCATCCCGCCGGGCCAGCGACTCCGGCGGTGGACCCGGGAACCTGGCACCCGGACAGGGCGATCTGCGCCGGGTCAAAGATTACGCTCCGCCTCCGGCTTCCACGGGGATTTGGGTGGTGCTGGCGTCGATTACCATGACGTTTGCGGCGTTCACCAGCGCGCTCATCGTGCGCCAGGGCGGAGCTAACGACTGGAAACACCTTGCCCTCCCCCCGATTCTTTTCTTCAATACCATGGTGCTGATCGCCAGCAGCATCACGCTGGAGTTGGCCCGGCGCCGAGTTGGTGCCTACATGACGGGGCCGAAGAATCAGACCGCTCCGTCAGGCTGGCTGTACGCCACGCTCGGCTTGGGAGTGCTCTTTGTGGCTGGTCAATACGTGGCATGGCTGCAATTGCGCGCCCAGGGCGTTTATCTGGCAACCAATCCCAACAGTTCATTTTTCTATGTGCTGACCGGAATCCATGCGCTGCACGTTTCTGGCGGCCTGGGCGGGTTGGCGCGGGTCATTCGCAGGTTAAATAAGTCCGTGTTGCGGAAGAGTACGCTGGATGCCACTTCGCGCTACTGGCATTTCATGGGCGCGCTGTGGGTGTACCTGCTGTTGCTGTTGTGGATGAAGCTTTAGTCAGCCGTGCAAGAGGAGGCGCTTTGAGCCACGCCGATACGATGACTGGGCACGCGGCCCTGATGGAGAAGCCGGTATTCTCGATCCCGGTGAAAAAGTTGGCAATGTGGTTGTTTATCATCGCCGACTCCGCGACATTTGCGGCTTGCCTGGTGGCCTACGGATTCCTCCGGAATGCCACCCCCAACTGGCCGAGACCTTTCCACAGCATCACCAATGTTGCCATCATGACGTTCATCCTGGTGACCAGCAGCCTCACCATGCTTTTTGCGATGGATGCAGCCAAGGCGGGAGATAGGGCCAAAGCGCTGCGCTGGACGCTGATTACGGCCGCGGCCGGCGCAATGTTCGCCCTGTTGCACATTCGGGAATGGATGGCCTTGATTGGCGAAGGCATGACGATGTTCAAGAACCCCTGGGGAACCGGCCTGTTTGGTTCCGCGTTCTTCAGCATTACCGGCCTGCACTTGCTGCACGTGACCGGTGGAGTGATTGCGCTCCTAGTGGTAGGGTTGCGCTATCGAGGTGGCCGCTATAAAGCCGACGATATTGAAATCACTGGCCTGTACTGGCACTTTGTGGATCTGGTGTGGATGTTCGTGGTGCCGCTGGTTTACCTGATGAACCTTTCGCACTAAGAAATTAGGAGCAAGAAACCATGGCTATGGCCGAAACACCCAAAAGCAATAGCGGGAGATACGTCGTGGTTTACATTTGCATTCTGGTCATCGCGGCCTTGCAGTTCGTGATCGCCTACTCCAACATCAGCGGCGCGCAGATGTTTGTGCGCATGCTGTTTCTGGCCGTCATAGAGGCTGCTCTGGCGCTTCTGTTTTTCATGCACCTGTCGGAAAATCGTGGTCTTAGGTGGTTCGTTATTATTTTCACGTTAGCGGTGACGCTGGGCATGCAATATGGCTGGACTGACAGCTTTCGGGAGTTGCTGGGCGCGCCCTGGGCAAGCTATCAGAAGTACTGAGATGGCAGGGTGCTGGTTTTGTTGAAAAGAGATATGGATTTTCGGCACTCAATGCGGCTCGCCGGCATTGCCCTGGCGGGGTTGATAATGCTGCTGGCGCCTCTACCTGCATTTTCTCAGAACTGTGCGCTTTGCTATACCCAGGCGGCGTCGGCCGGCGCGCGCATGATACAGGCGTTGCGCAGCGGGATTTTGATCCTGGTCATCCCCCCCACCCTCGGGTCCGTCGGGATGATTTTTCTGGTGCATCGACGAAGCAATCGTTTCAGACAGGGCGATGATTCAGCAGAGCCGCGGCAAGACTGGTAGCCCGGCCGCGATTCAGAACCTGCCAGCTCCTCACCTGAAAACTCCTCCATACATGTCGGTCATGAGGTGGGTCCCTTTGCGGAAACCAGCGAGTAGAGAAATAACAGGATGCCCGAGGCGAACAGCGCTCCGCCGACTACGACAAAGGACATGAAGGAAAGGGCAGTGTTCCAGCCCAGGCTCAAAGCCTCAACCGCCAGGGCGAGGATCAGCAGAATTCCAGAGATTCGAAAGTTACGCAACATTTCCTTTGCCTCCTCCTTTCGTCATTCCAAAGGCTTCCAAAACTTTGCCTGATCGAGCTTTTCGACATTGTGGAACGTGTCATGGCAGCCACTGGTAGTGCAGGAAATCTTGTTCGATTTCAAATCATCGATCATGGCCATGTGGGTGGGATCCTCGAAAGACCGCGCCCCCGCGTGGCAGTGCAGGCATTCGCGGTTGTTATAAGGATGGTAAAGCCGGATGGGATTCATCGGAGTGCCAAACCAGTAGACATAGACGTGGTGCAGGCCCTCCAGCTTGGCGTGAACGCTGCCAAACATGGCGTAGTCGGTGTGACAGGTATAACAGGCTTTATCGGCGGGAATGCGGTGATTCTGGAAATGGGCGGCCGGAATGTAGGCGGGATCGTCCACGTACAGACTGCGCCCGTAGGGCTCCATGATGTGGCAGGAGAGGCAAAACTGGGTTTGTTCTGACCGCTCCATGTGTTCTGACGCTCCAACCGCGGCCGTCACCACCGGCATGATGAAGAGGGCAAGGAACGCGATGATCTTGCCCTCGCGCGAAGCCGTGATGGAGGGCCGAATCACCACCACCAGGATGAGCACCGTACTGGCGGCAATCAGGAGAAACACGAGTGTCTGGGGAGCGATCATCGGAAGAATGCTAAGTTGTACCGCGATTACTTTTTCTTGCTCAAGTCCCGGATGAATGCCACCAGGTCCTTGATCTCCGCCTCTTTCAGGCTTTTGCCGTAGGCGGGCATTTTGTTCTTGCCGTCCGCGATAATGTTGATGAGTTCCGCGTCACTCATCTTCGTGACTTCTCTGGAAGCAAAATCGTGCGCTCCGAGCGCTTTGCCGGGCACGGTGTCGGCCTTTCCCTCGGCGCCGTGGCAGCCGGCGCACTTGGATTTATAGGTCGTTGCCGGGTCCTGCGCGTGCAGCGGCAAGGCGAGAACAAGGACGAATGCGGTGGTAACGACAGCAAGAAGGTTTGCACTGGCTCGCTTCATCTTCATCTTCAACCTCCATCGCGTGACAGTATATTCGTGGCCGGACGGCAGAATCTTAAAATGCGTAACGCACCGACTCGGTCAGCGCGTTGGCGTGAAAATAGCGCGGCGCCGTGGGGCCGACGAATGATCCCTCGTTGTACTGGTAATAATTCCACCCGCTATTCCAGGCCAGCTTGTGGCCCAGGTCCACGCTCAGGCTGGCCACCGGCTGGTAGTACAAATACTGCAACGATCCGAGCGGCTGGAGGGTGTTGAACTGGGGTTCGCTGCCATCGACACTGGTGATGCTGACGCCCACGTTGGCGGCCACCCGCTTGACCGGCTTGAACCTGACTGTGGCCATCCCAAAATGGGTGTGGTTGGTGTAGAACGCATCGGCCAGCAGGGGATTGGAGGAGTCGTGGCCGGCGGCGTAGGCGGTTCGGGACAGAGCGTGGCATTCGTCACGAAGGGAAGATTTACCCCGGTGGGGGGAGTGTCATTAAAGCAGATCAGGGCGTTCTGGATGACGTCATTGAAGTTGTACGCCAGATCGAGCCCGAAGCGTTCGCGGGGCGCGAGCGAAGCGGTAAATCCAAAATTGCGGTTGTGGCCCTCGTAGTTGGTGGAGGGGTCGCCGTTGGAATCTTCCAGAATATTGATGGAGCCGCCGATCACTGCCCAGGGCCGGGGGGTATAGGTGGTCTGGAAGCGGTAGCGTGATTGCTTGCGGGGGGCGATGCGAACGATTACCTCGTCGTTATTGGTGTGCTCCAGGTCGAAATTCAATCGCAGGGCATGAATGGGCCGGGCCCAGACCCCGAAGAGGGCGGTGTGCTCGTGAACATCGAAGTGGTCCATGTCGCCGGTGGTGAAATCGAGAAAATGATCGAAGACCCGGTCCCCGTAGCGGTAGCCGATGCGGGCCCCGACTTTTTTGGAAATGTCCCAGGCGAGCTCGGTCTGGTTCCTCTTCCAGTCCTGGTTGAATGATGTCTGGGTGAGGGTGGGGGTTGACGCGGGGGCGGTGGCGCTCAGCGGAGTCAGCAGGTTGCACGTGCCGGTACAAATGCTGTCAACTTCGATAAAGCTGGCATTCTCCGGAATGCGGAAGGCCCAAAAGTTAAATTTCTCGATCAGACGCAGATGCCTGGTCAGATGAATGGTGGCTCCGAGATCGAATACATCGGAAATACGGGTCGCGCTGGCGGTCCCGGTATCGGTAAAGGCGCGGGTGCCGGTCCGTGTGATCAGGCCGTTGAAAGCCTCGTCCAGCGGGGTGTTCATATCGGCGGAGCTATAGGCGTAAGAAGCGACCAGATCCAGCCGCTCGAAATAATTGCTGCGCAGACTGACCCGCTCGGTGGGGGTAGAAGTACGAATCCGCTGGTTCCGCAAGTAGTTGAAGTAGGCGCTGCAATTGGTATTGGTCAGAGTCCCCGTGGGATCAATCAAGCTGCCGGTCGGTGGCTTTGGGGCACAAGGCGTGCGGTTCCCGGTATCGATGGGCAGGCCGAGCTCAACCGGAATTCCTCCGGGTAAGAGTGCCGGAGTCTGGGAAGCGAGTTGTGTGTCCGTGTCTCCTTTGTAGTAGTCAAGGAATTGGTCATAGCTGATGACGGTGCGTGGCAGCACCTTCCAGTCCGCCCCCAGGCGATAGGAGTTCATGGTGGTGTTCCAGGGTTGGAGAAGCAATGCGTCCGTGCCCTCATGAATGCTGGTGAACACCGGCCCGTTCATGTTGTTGTGCGAATACCCCAGGCGAAAGCTGACCACGGATTGGGGAAGCAGGGTGAGGTCGACGTCAGTCATGCGGTGCGTGGTATCGAATTCGTGCGGCGAGCTTAGCACCGGAACATAGGGATTGGAGTTTGGCGGATTCAGGGGGTTCGCCAACAGGTCGTAGTCGAAGAAACTCTGATCGCGGCGAAAGCTGCCGCGGAAGTTGTACCACTTGTTCTTATCCATGCGGAGGCGCAAAGCGTTGTTGGGGTCACCACCCCAACCGAAGCTACTGAGGTAGAGAGTGTCAAACAGCAGACCCTGGTGGTCGAGCGACTGCATGAAAAGCGTCTGATCCAGAAAACGCGGGCCGGTGTGCATGTTCACCAGCGTGTCATACATGTTGTCGCTGCCGGTGATGTTGTTATAGCGGTAGCCGAGCTCGATAGAGGAGTGAATCAAGTAACCGCCACTGGTAACGCCTTCCGGCTCCGCGTTTGCGTCCTGCGTGCTGGAAGATTGAGCGCAGAGCATTCCCGGCCCCCCCAGGCACGAAAGCAAAAAGACCAAAGCAAGGGTGAGGACGGATGATGGTGCCTTTGAACCAGGCACGGTCACACCCGATCGCGAGGAGCCCGGGAAGGACTGCCGGCCGAATTTTCTTGGCAACGCCATGGGTTCTCCTTACTTGAAAAAGACATTGCTAAAGTTGGACCCGTGAATCGCCACGTGACACATGGTGCAGGCCTGATACTTGGCCGATTGATTGTGTGCCGGCCCGATGGGTCCCTGAGTCGGGAAGGTGTGACATTGCAAACAGAGCATGTTCACGAGACCTACCCGCAAAAGCCGGGGATTGGTGGAGCCGTGTGGGGTATGGCAGGCGGAGCAGCCCTCGGTTTTTACCGGCACGTGCTCGTAGACGAAGGGGCCCTGCTTATCGGCATGGCAGGTGTAGCAAACCGCGTCTCCGCTGGGCAGAGTGCGCGCCTGTCGCAGGGTGGCGGTCCCGTGCGGGTTATGGCAGTCGCTACATTGCACCAGGCCCTCGTTCACCCGGTGATGGTAGGGCTTGGCGAAATCTGCCTTAGCGGCGGTGTGGCAGCCGTAGCACAATTGGGGCTGGTTCTGCACCAGCAGGTGTTGTTTTTCCTTGGCGTGATGAGGAGAGTGGCAATCAAGACAGCCGACATCAGCGCTGGCGTGAGAGGATTCCGCAAAACGCGACTGCTGGTGAGCTTCGCCGTGGCAGCTCAGGCAACGGGTGCTGGTTTCCTGACGTGAGTGATCCTCGAAAACAAAAATCCTGGTTTTATCGCCGCCCGCGGCCACGTGGTCGGCGCCCGGTCCATGGCAACCTTCGCAACCCTGGTGAGAGGGGCCACCCTTGGTGTCGAGAGTGGTTTTCCAGTGCGGAGTCTTTTCCCAGTTATTGTAGATTTCCTCGTGACAGGCTTTGCAGGTTTCTGCTCCCACGTACTTCGAGGCTTGTGAGGAAGATGCGCCCATGGAGGGCGCGGCGGGTTTTTCCTGCGCCGCGGCCACACACAGTAGCGTTGACAACAGGAAAAAAACTGCGGCTGCGCGTTTCTCGCGACTCGGCACAGGCTCTACCCTCCACAATGACAGACTTGACGGGAAGCACGGCATTCTCGCGAAATTGCGCTCAAAGAAACCTCTTCGGGAGCAATTTGCCTCGCGGATACGATTTCCTTCCCGACACCACCTGACGCGTACTTCTGACTATCGGCGGAGAAGGCGAGATGCGCTGTGACCGCGGTCACAACTTTCTGTGACAAGCATCACAATCGATGCCAAGAGCGGACTGCACCGATTTTGGGCGCCCCATTGCGGGGCGAGCGGTGGGAGCCGTTTAAAGCCTGAATATCGTGGGTTTCTGGGTCGGTTGACCATCAAAACGGGACCCTGTCCGTACCCGGAAGTAATAGCGCTTTGGTTACTTTGTGTAGGCCGCCAATCGCTCTACCATTCTTCTTTAGGGGGTTGTGCAGCATGTTTGGCCGTACCAAGTCTTTGCTGCTGGCTGCGTGTGCGTTGGCGCTAGCTCCGGTGGCCACGGCGCAACTCGGTTACCAGGTCGTTTCCATCAGCGATCCGGGGACGATTAAAGGCACCGTCAAATGGGCGGGCCCGGTGCCCCGCATCCCCAGTCTTGTCATCAACAAGGATCCGCAGATTTGCGATCCCGAAGGACACAAGACGCGCGACCTGGAGCGACTGATTGTCGGTCCCGAGGGCGGGGTTGCCAATACCGTGGTCTTCCTGAAAGACATTACCAGGGGCAAGCCGATGGATATCCCTGAGGCCCGGCGCTTCCTGAACCAGAGGCAATGCCGCTACGAGCCCCATATCCTGCTAGTACCCGAGAAGGGCCCGATTCAAATCAAGAGTTCTGATGCCACCTTGCACACCGTTCACATGGATGGGGCTGCCACATATAATCTGCCATTCCCCTTCACCAACCAGATCGTCACCCGCACCATGCAGACCCCGGGCCTCGCTAACGTGAGGTGCAACGGCGGCCACACCTGGATGAACGCAGAGATTTTGGTGGTCTCTCATCCTTATTATGTAGTGACCGGCGAAAGCGGAAACTTCGAGCTCACGGATGTGCCTCCGGGGCAATACCAGATTGTGGCTTGGCACGAAGGCTGGAAGCTGTTGCGGGAAGAGGGCGCCTTCGATGTCCTGACCGAACACAAGGTTCAGCGGCCGGTTTTTTCAGAGCCCAGAATCTGGGAGAAAAGGGTCAGCGTGGGCGATGGCGAGACGGCGGTGGTCAACTTTGTCCTGTCCGAGAAGTAGCCGTAACACGTGATGCTGTCCTGATTCCACGCACCCGCAACCACTCGAAAATCGACCAGTAAAGCCTTATCTTCAGCAACGTCCCCGCCCTGTTTTCCTGATAACGTGAGCTTGAGGAACCCGGCCTCGGGCTGGGAAGCCTCGTGTTATGTTGAATCTTCCGCTATTCTGCCAGCATCTTTAAACCACATTAAGGACTCGAAGGATGGTCAACCTGACGAAACTTGCGATCATTCCGTTGGCTTTCATGATGCTGCTCGGTTCTGGGTGCAGCGATACCCAGGCGAAGCAGCCCGCCCCGCCGCCCATGCCAGTCAAGACGCAGACTGTTACCCTGGCTCCGGTTCCGCGGGTGGATGAGTATGTGGCAACCATAAAGTCGCGCCGGTCGGCCAGCATTCAGCCTCAGGTGGACGGCTCCCTAGCGCAGATCTTGGTGAAATCTGGCGATCACGTCCGCAAAGGGCAAGTGCTGATGACCATCGATCCACTGAAGCAGCAGGCCATCGTGGATGAACAGCGCAGCACCGAGGCCCAGAAAAAGGCAACCTACGACTACAACCGGATCGAAGTGGAGCGTCAACGCAGGCTTTACGAGGGCGGCGTGACCAGCAAGCAGGCCTACGATCAGGCGGTGCAGGCGTACGAGAACTCCAAGGCGGACTGGGAAGCTTCATCCGCGGCGGTGATCACACAACAGCGTGAGCTTGCGTACTATAGCCTGACAGCTCCGTTTGATGGGGTCATCGGCGACATTCCGGTCCACCTGGGCGATTACGTGTCGCCGCAGACGCTATTAACCACAGTCGATGAGAATGCGGATCTCGAAGCCTACGTTTACATTCCGACAGAGAAAGCGGCAAATATCCGCATGGGCCTTCCGGTGCAGGTTGTGAGCAACAGCGGGGAACCAATCGAAAGCACGAAAATCGACTTTGTGTCACAGCAAGTGGACAACGGCGTCCAGGGCATTCTGGTGAAAGCGCCGATTCATGGTTCGCTGGACCAGTTCCGCAATGCCCAGTTGGTAAAGGCGCGAGTCATCTGGAGCACGGCACCCGCGCCGACGGTCCCGGTGCTGGCGGTGGTGCGCATTGGCGGGCAGTCGTTTGTGTACGTGGCGACGCAAGCGGAGGGGGGCACCGTGGCCAAGCAGCGCGCAGTCGCTCTCGGCGATACGATTGGGAATGATTATGCTGTGTCCGACGGTCTGAAGCCCGGGGAGAAGGTCATTACCTCGGGAATCCAGTTCCTGATTGACGGCGCGCCGGTGCAGCCCACCAGTTAACCGGCGAATCTCTGAAACCAACTCGGCCAGGTAGCAGTCACGGCCAAAGCCAAGAGAGGGAGAGCTAGATTGGTTGATTTTTTTATCAAGCGGCCGATTTTTGCCACAGTTTGCGCCCTGCTGATTATTCTTGCCGGCGCTGTCTGTATTCCCAGCCTGCCGATCTCGTTGTATCCGACGCTGGCGCCCCCACAGGTGACGGTCAGCAGCAACTTTGTAGGCGCGAACGCGCAAGTGGTGGAGTCGGCGGTCACTATTCCGCTGGAGCAGCAGATTAACGGCGTCGAGGGCATGCACTACATCACCTCGAGCAGTTCGAATGACGGCACCAGCACCGTCAATGTGACTTTCCGCACCGGGTACGACCTGAACATCGCGGCCGTGGACGTACAAAACCGTGTGGCTACGGCGCAGGGTCGGTTGCCCCAGGAAATCAAGAACACCGGCGTAACCATCACCAAGGCAAATCCAAACTTCGTCTTTGCGGCGGGATTCTACTCGCCCGACAATAGCCTCTCGAACCAGTACATCTCGAACTACCTGGACGTTTACGTCAAGGACGCGCTGAAGCGAATTCCCGGCGTCGGCGACGTGATCATCTTCGGTGAGCGCAAGTATGCCATGCGGATCTGGCTCGACCCCACCAAGCTCGCAGCCCGGCAGCTTACCGCCGCCGACGTAGTGTCGGCGCTCCAGGAACAGAACGTGGAAATACCCGCCGGGCAATTGGGGCGGCCGCCGGCTGATCCGAAGCAGAGTTTCCAGCTTGCGTTGCGGGTGGTGGGGCGGCTATCGGAGCCGAAGGAATTCGAAAACATCATCCTCAAGAACACGCGCAATGGGATCGTGCAGCTCAAGGATGTTGGGCGGGCGGAGATCGGCGCGGAGAACTACGATACGAATCTGTTGTACAGCGGCCACCTGGCGGTGGGCATCGGAGTGCAGCAGCTCTCGAATGCGAACGCGCTGGCGGTGGACAAGGCAGCCAAGGCCGAGTTGGTGGAGTTGTCCAAGTCGTTTCCACCGGGAATCAAGTACGTCGTCGCTTTCGACACCACGACCGTGGTTGGGGACTCGGTCAAAGAAGTGGTCACCACGCTGGAAGAAGCTATTCTTATCGTCATCATCGTAATTTTCCTTTTCTTGCTGGACTGGCGGGCGACCATTATTCCCGCTGTCACGATTCCTGTATCCCTGATTGGTACGTTCGCTTTCATCAAGGTTTTCGATTTTTCCATTAATTCGCTTACCCTGTTCGGCATTACGCTCGCGACCGGATTGGTGGTGGACGATGCGATTGTGGTGATTGAAAACGCGCAACGTCACATTAACCAGGGAGAAACGGATTCGCACACGGCAACCTCGGCGGCCATGGCGGAGGTCGCGAGCGCCGTGGTGGCGACTTCGCTGGTGCTGATTTCGGTGTTCGTGCCGGTATCGTTCTTTCCCGGCACTACCGGAATTCTCTACCGGCAGTTTTCCCTGACCATTGCGTTTTCGATCGCCATCTCGTTATTCAACGCGCTGACTTTGTCGCCTGCACTCGCAGCCATTCTGCTGCGGGGCGAAGAACATAAGTATTCGGTTTTCGACTGGACGCACATCGGATGGATTTCGAATGGCTATCGCAAATTCGCGCATGGCGTGGACGCCGCCATCCATGGCCTGGGAACGGCATACGGAAAAGCCATTTGCAAGGTGCTGAATTATCGTTACGTCATGATCGTATTGTTTCTCGCCGGGCTGGCAGCGACTGCCTACATGTACGTTCATGTTCCTACCGGTTTTGTGCCGCAGGAGGACCAGAATTATTTCATTGTGGTGATCCAGGCACCGCAGGGAGCGTCCCTTTCCTACACCACGAATATCGCGATGAAAGCGGAGCAGATTCTGAGGGCGGACCCGGATGTTTTCGGTACGTTCGCGGTGCCGGGGTTTTCGCTTTCCGGCGGCAGTTCCTCGAACTACGGTCTGGTATTTGCCCCGCTCAAACCCATTGATGACCGCAAGGGCAAGGGCCATGCCGCCAGTGACATTGTGGCCCGGGTCTCGCCAAAACTGTTCGGCATTCCAGGCGCCATTGTGGTGGCCTTTGAACCCCCGGCCATCAGCGGCATTGGCAGCTTCGGCGGATTTCAGTTCGAGCTTCAGGACCTGGGGCGCAACACGCTTCAGGATCTCGATAGTGTCGCGCATAAAATCGTTGCCGGCAGCCGCCAGCGGAAGGACCTGACCGGACTGTTTACCAGCTTCACCGCGAATGATCCGCAGCAAATGGTGCAGATCGATCGTGAAAAGGCCAAGGCGATCGGAGTTCCGATCAACCAGGTGTCGTCGGCGCTCGGCGTTTACATGGGCTCGCAGTACGTGAACGATTTCGATTTCAATAATCGCTCCTACCGGGTCTATGTGCAGGCCGACCAGCCCTATCGGATGAACGCAGGAGACTTGCGGAATTATTACGTACGTTCCGATTCCAACGGTCTGGTGCCGCTCGGAAACATCGTCAGCCTGAAGGAAACGTCGGGACCGCAAGTCATCAATCACTACAATCTGTTTCGCTCCGCGGAAATCGATGGCGCGGCCGCTCCCGGGTACAGCTCCAGTCAGGGCCTGCAGGCGATGGAAGATCTGGCGAAGCAGAACATGCTGCAAGGCATGTCATTCCAGTGGACGGGCCTGGCGCTCGAAGAAGTTGAGGCCGGGGGCAAGGCCATCATCATTTTCGGCCTGGGCATTCTGGTGGTGTATCTCACGCTGTCGGCACAATACGAGAGCTTCGCGCTACCTTTCATCATCCTTCTGGCGGTTCCCATGGCGGTGCTGGGGGCGTTGCTGTTTATCCAGATGCGGGGGCTGGTGAACGACGTTTATGTGCAAATTGGATTGGTCATGCTGATTGGGCTTTCGGCGAAAAACTCGATTCTGATCGTGGAATTTGCCGAGCAGTTGCTCAAGCAAGGTCGAACCATCATCAACGCGGCGATTGAAGCCGCGGAATTGAGGCTACGGCCCATTCTGATGACTTCGTTTGCGTTCGTGTTCGGCGTGCTGCCCCTGTATTTCGCAACCGGCGCCGGCAAGCTGGGACGGCATTCGGTGGGAACCGCGATTGTGGGCGGCATGTTATTCTCCACCGTCCTCAATCTGTTTTTCATTCCGGTGTTGTACGTGATTCTCAAGACGCTGCTGGTTTCGCTCACGTCCAAGAGAGCGGAAAGCACAAAAGACACGGTGAGCGTTTAGCTAGCTCCGGTTGCCGGTCCCGTCGCAGGCAAACCAGCCGTATTGCATCTCAGTCCCCGGACCTCATCCGAGCCTCCCTGATCCGGGCTAATTGCGGCGTGCGGGCGCCGATGCTAGACTGCGGCCATGGCCAAGAAAAAGAAAACCAAGAAGCGGGCGGCGAAACCGGTGAAGAAGGTCAAGCGTCCCAAGAGACTCACGAAGAAGAAACCCGTGGCGAAAAAAGCCGCGGCGAAGAGGAAGGCTAAAAAGAAGCCAGCCCGTAAAACGCGCGGACGCGCGGAGGCGCCGCCGTTCTCGATGAAGCAATCAAGGGTGCGCTCGGGCGGGCAGTCGGGCGATTTGCAGGGACTGTCCGGCACGGAGAGTGCCGACTCCAAGAGCGTGGATGAACTGCTGGAGGAAGGGAACGCATTCGAGGCGGATGCGGTAAAGGGCGTTGAAGATGCCGGCGATTTCGATGAGCGGGAAGTCCACACTCATGAGGTGCCGGAGGATGACGTGCCCGGCGAATATTTAGACGAAGACTAGAGAGCGATGAACGCCGGATAGCTGCGCTCGCACCAAAGCGTGCCGCCCCTACATCTGTGCCAGGGATGTCACCATTTCACGGGTGACGCGCGCCGCCAGTTTGCGGTCGGCGAACTTCCTGGTTTCCGCGGCAAAACGCACTCGGGCGCGAATCTGATGACGAGATAGCAAGCGCAGCAGATGCGGGAAGAAAGACATCTCACCCCAGTAGCAGACATCGTTGGCAACCGAGCCGTCAGCCACGTCATAGCTGATGTGGGCTGAGACCACGTTAGCGTCAGCCCGGGTAGCGGCATCGAACAGAGCCGGACGAAAAGGCAGTACCTGGCTGCCGTCAGAACTGGTGCCCTCGGGGAACAATACCACCACTGCACCTTGCGAGAGCGCGTTTGCCATTTCCGCGTTAGCGCCATGGGCCGCACAAGTGCGGGCGCGGTCGACGAACACCGTGCCGGAAAGCTTGGCCATCAACCCGAACAGCGGCCAGGAGCGGACTTCCCGTTTGGACACAAATACGCACGGGTGCAGGGCGCTGAGAACCAGAATGTCGAGGTAGCCGAGATGATTGGCGACCAGCAGGCCGCGCGAAGGAAAGTTGCCCTGGGGTCGAAGTTCGATTCCCAGACGGTGGATCGCAGCCAGGCACCAGCGGTGCAGCCATTGAGCGCGCCTCAGGGTGGAAACTCTGCCTCGCACGCGCAGGGCCAGGAAATGTAAGCAACCTTGTAAGGCGGTAGAAATCAGGAGCACCAGGCGAAGGCCTGCGCGCACGCGTTGGGTTGGGCTGTGACCGGGGTTCATGTCTGTCTCGCGAGCCTATGAAACGCTCGTGGTGCAGCGGCAGAACAAGCTTGAGTTGCAGCGCAAGGGAAACTGTACCACACCTGTTTTGCCAGTTCATTGATCGATGGCCGATCTCGAGGAACGGAAGTAGGCAATATTTTTTTACGCCGGCGTTGCAACGCGCGAGATTTTCGCGGGCAGTTAGCAGTATCATCGATAGAGATGGCTTCAGACCGATTGCAAGAAGACACACTGGCCGGTGAGTCCGGTCGCAGATTCTATCTCGGGCGAGAGCCGGCGACCCTGGCGGTACTCTCGGTATTGGCGGTGGTGGTTTTTTTGGCTGTTGCCGGCCTGTCGCGCGTCTATCATGCACAGCAGGAGTCTCTTGGGAACCGATGGTTCACACGGGGCCTGGTGGACCTGAAGGCCCAGCGTTTCGACCGTGCAGTCAGCGAATTTCGCACCGCGCTGATTTATTCGCGCGACAATTATGCCTACCAGCTGAACCTGGCCGAGGCGCTGATGGGGATGAAGCGGACCAGTGAGGCCTATGCCTACTTCATCAACCTGTGGGAGCGAGAGCCCGAAAATGGGCTGGTGAATCTGGAACTAGCGCGCATTGCCGCGCAAAAAGGGCAGACCGATCAGGCGATGCGTTATTACCACAACGCTATTTACGCCACCTGGCCCGGCGATCAGGAAGTAGAACGCCGGAACGCGCGTTTGGAACTGATTGAATTCCTTCTGGGCATCAATGCCAAAACCCAGGCACAGTCGGAGTTGATCGCGTTGGTCGCGAACCTGGACGGAGATCCCGCGCTGCACGCCCGGGCCGGTGACCTGTTTCTTCGCGCACAAGACTATGAACATGCGCTCGCCGAGTACCGGCTGAGTCTGAAGATAGAGCGCCATAATCCGGCCGCCCTGGCCGGGGCGGGTTGGGCTGCATTCGAACTGGGCCGCTATCCGCTGGCGCAACGATACCTGCAAGGCGCGGTGTCCGCGAACCCCAGCGACACGCAGAGCGCGGCTCGTCTGAAGCTCACCGAACTGGTGTTAGAGATGGACCCGTTCCAGCGCCAGATTTCGGCCGCCGAACGGGACCGGATTGTCATTAAGTCGTTCGCGGCAGCGGGCGAGAGGTTGAAAGCCTGTCCCGCAGTGGAGAATTTGAAAGAAGGGACGCCGTCAACTGGGGGACAACAGAGTCTGGGCGAGAAGTGGGAAACCATGAAGCCGCGGGTCACGCTACAAGGTCTGCGACGTGATCCAGACCTGGTGGAAAGGGCCATGGAAGTGGTGTTCGGCATCGAACGCCAGACCAGCGTGGCATGCGGATCGCCAAGCGAAACGGACAAGGCCTTATTGCTGATCGCAAAACTACACGAAGGGAATTAGCTTGGACAGTCAGACAAACCTGCAAGCAGGTGTGGGGCTAGAGGGCGGACGAACCGAATCGGAAATATTCGGCGCGCGATCCTCGGCAAGGCTTCTGAGATCGGTTTTTCCTGAAGAAACTTTCTTTCTCATCCTTTCGGTGTTCATCGGAGTGTTTTCCGGGCTGGCGGTCGTATGCTTTCGATTCGCCATCGACTGGTGCCGTATTTATCTGGTAGGGTCGGGTGCGAACCCCTCGACGATCCGCCTCTTGCTGGCCCCGAGCCTTGCAGGGTTGGTGATCGCAGTGCTGGTCATACACGTGTTCCCCCTGGCGCGTGGGAGCGGAGTCAATCAAACCAAGGCGGCGTTGTACATCTACAACGGGTACATCCCGCTGCGCACCGCGGTCGGAAAGTTCATCACGTCGGCCTTGGCCATTGGGTCGGGACACTCGCTTGGCCCGGAAGATCCATCTCTGCAAATCGGCGCCAGCCTGGCTTCGGCGTTGGGGCGGCGGATGCGGTTGTCGCGCGATCGCATGCGGCTGATTGCTCCGGTGGGCGCCGCCGCGGGATTGGCGGCGGCATTCAATGCGCCCATATCCGCAGTGCTGTTCGTGATCGAGGAAGTCATTGGCCGTTGGACGGCGGGGATTTTGGGCTCGGTGGTGCTTTCGGCGGTGTCGAGCGTGGTGGTCATGCGGTGGTTTCTGGGGTCGGAGTCGCTGTTCAGGATCCCGCCGGTGCACCTGGAGCGGCCATCAGAACTCATTGCGTATTCCATTCTGGGTGTAGTGGGGGGCCTGGCTTCGGTGGCGTTCTCGAGCGGCGTGGCGCTTTTGCGGCCGCGCTGCAGAGTCCTTCCCAGATGGACGCAGTACCTTCAGCCCGCGCTCGCCGGGTTGCTGATAGGCCTGATCGCTGTACTGGGCGCTCCACAAGTGATGGGAGCGGGCTACGGATACATTGACGAGGCCATGCACGGCCAGTTTACCTGGCAAGTGCTGGCTATCCTTGCGGGATTGAAGATCATCGCAACCTTGCTTTCGTTCGTCAGCGGGGTCCCGGGCGGGATGTTTGCCCCGACGTTATTTATCGGAGCCATGCTGGGAGCGGCGGTGGGCGGAGCGGAGCACGTTGTGCTGCCGCATTTGAGCGGGTCGCCGGGCACCTATGCTCTGGTGGGCATGGGGGTTCTGTTTGCCGGGTTTCTGCGTGCCCCCATGACGTCGGTCTTCATGGTTTTGGAAGTCAGTGGAAATTATTCGATCATTGTGCCGGTGATTGTGGCCAACACCCTGGCCTACGTGATTTCGCGTGGGCTGCAACCCACGGCGATTTTTGACGTGCTCACCCGCCAGGACGGTTTGGACCTGCCTTCCATGGAAGAGCAGAGAGAAGAGGGCATCCTGCGAGTGGAGGATGCAATGAGGCCACTGAAGGACCCGCCATTGCACGGCGATGACACGCTCGCCGGCGCGCTTCCCCAAGCCGAGAAAGCGGCGTCCGACATCCTGCTGATCCGGCTCAGCCCAACCGGCTGGAGCAGCGTCAACAAAGAGGAGTTGCGGAAGATGGTCGGCGAGGGCAAGGGCGAACTTAGCCTGAATTCGCTTTTCGCCACGCGCCAGGTCCCCTATCTGCATCCCGACCACCCTCTGGACACGGCGCTGCGGTACCTCGATCGCTGGCCGCTGGTGCCGGTGGTGAGCCGCGCCGACTTCCGCAAGTTGGAAGGAGTGGTCTCGCAACAGGATGTACTCCGCAGGTACCGGGATTTCGCGGAGGCATAGACTCGCCCCATACTAGCGGTGGAGGCACAACGTGGATTCCCTCGCCAAAGTACTCGCTGATCTGAAAGCACGGGGTTGTTTCGAGGGCCTGGGGATGCGAGTTGCCGTGCTGGTTTGTTTGGCGGGGTCCGCGACCGTTTTGTTCGGACAAAATGGGAACCCTTTCGCTGGGGACGCCGAAGCCGCGAAGCAGGGCGAATTTCATTTTCGCATCAATTGTGCGTTTTGCCATGGCCTGGGCGCGCGCGGCGGTGGACGAGGGCCTGACCTGACGCGGGCGCACAAACGTCATGGAGATTCTGACGCCGAAATGTTCCAGACCATCAGTCAGGGTGTGCCGGGAACCGCGATGCCACCCAACGGCACCACCGGCCAAGGCGTCGGGATGACCGAAGAAGAAATCTGGCAGATCATTACCTATCTGCGAAGCGTCCAGATAAAGACTCCAGCCCAGCCAATCGGCGATGCCGCGCATGGCAAACAGCTTTTTTATGGTGACGCCAACTGCTCGGGTTGTCATATGGTGGAAGGAAGAGGTGGACGGCTGGGACCTGACCTGACCGGGGCGGGCACGGCACGGTCGGTGGCCGCGCTCGCGGATTCGGTGCGGAACCCCAGCCGCAGGCTGGCGCCCGGACTGCTGGAGGCCACCAAAGAATTTCCCCAGGAATATCAGACAGTCACAGTGGTGACGGCGTCCGGGCAGGAAATCAAGGGTGTCACCATGAACGAGGACAATTTCAGCCTACAGATAATGGATGCCAGCGAACGGATCCAGCTGTTCGAGAAGGACAAGCTGAGGTCGATCAAGGTGAGCCGGACATCGATGATGCCGGTATATGACGCGGCGCTATTGAGCGACAAAGATCTTCAGGACATCGTGGCCTTTCTGCAAAGCGCAGGGGAAAAGCGGGGGCGGCCATGAAGCGCATGGTTCAGGCCACGGCGGCGGTAGTGATGCTTCTTGTGGTTGGCGCCTGGGGGCAGGTAACTTCGGCGCGATTGCTCAACTCCGCAAAAGAACCGCAAAACTGGCTGACTTATTCCGGGGACTACGCCGGGCGCCGCTTCAGCCCTCTGAACCAGATCAACCAGGCGAACGTCAAATCTCTGCTGGCGAAATGGGTCTATCAGACAGGGGCAACGGGGAAATTTGAGACTACTCCGCTGGTAGTGGATGGCATTTTGTATGGCACCGCGCCGGACAATCGTGCCTTTGCTCTCGATGCCCGCACTGGACGGCCAATCTGGCTGTACCAGCGACAACTGCCGGCCGACATACGGCCATGCTGCGGGAGAATCAACCGTGGCGTCGCAATTCTCGGAAACAAGATTTTTATGGGCACGCTGGACGCGCACGTGATCGCGTTGGACGCCAGGACGGGCAGCGTCATTTGGGATGTGGCGGCGATTGACTACAGGCTGGGCTACAGTTTTTCGCTGGCTCCGCTGGTAGTGAAGAACCTGGTCATACTGGGAGTCTCGGGCGGTGAGTATGGTATCCGCGGTTTCATTGACGCCTACGACGCCGATACCGGAGAACGCAAGTGGAGGTTCTACACCATTCCCGGGCCGGGGGAACCGGGGCATGATAGTTGGGAAGGCGACTCGTGGAAAATCGGCGGCGCTCCGGCGTGGATCACCGGCACCTACGATGCCGGCAAGAACGAACTGCTGTGGCCCACTGGGAACCCATCGCCGTCGAACCGCGGAGCGGGGCGCGCCGGCGATAATCTCTACAGCGATTCGCTGCTGGCGCTCGATGCCGATACCGGAAAGCTTAACTGGAGTTTCCAGTTCACGCCTCACGATGAGCATGACTGGGATTCGACCCAGGTGCCCGTGATGATCGATGAAGGCGAGAAACACGTCATCGCTCAGGCCAATCGAAATGGATACTTCTACGTTGTGGATCGCACCACCGGCAAACTGGCCTTGGCGAACCCATTCGGCAAAGTGACCTGGAGCAATAGTAAGGATGGCGAGGGCCGGCCAGTTGCCGTCAAGGAAAGCACACCGACTCTGGAAGGCCGGCTCGTGTGCCCGGGCGCGGCCGGCGTAACGAATTGGGAGTCACCCACGTTTGATGTGCAGACTGGATTGTTCTACGTGAACGCGCGTGAGCAGTGCGACATCTTCAGTACTGCGCCGCAGCCCTACGAAGCAGGACATGCCTACTACGGCAGCGCGTACTTTCCCGCGGATGATAGCGAGCCATTCTGGGGCGCGCTACGCGCCATCGATCCCGCCAGCGGAAAGGTGAAATGGGAGTTTAAGTATCCGTCACCCAGTTGGTCGGGAGTGCTGTCTACGGCGGGAGGGTTAGTTTTTACGGGGGACTCGGAAGGGAACTTTGTGGCCCTGGATGCCGCTTCCGGCAAGGCACTGTGGCACTTCCAGACCGGGGCGGCTGTCTATGCCGCGCCGATGGCATTCGCGATCGATGGAAAACAGTACGTGGCGATAGCGGCCGGAAGTTCGCTGTACACGTTTGGGTTGCCATGACTGCGGAAGCTGATCGCCGTCGAATCCCTGAGGGCTGTAAAGCCCGGCGCCGCCCACATCTTGCAGCGGACAATGAACAATACCGGGTTCGCTGTATAGCAACCGGGGGGACGAACGTAGCATTCTTTAGGAGTGCGGGCTCGGCGCCTTGAAGATCGAATTCGGGAACTCTGTGGGCGCGCGCTCATCGTGGAAGAGCCGGAATTGAACAGCGTTCTTTCTGACTTGCGATCCTGCCTGAGTGAGCATTCCAAACGACTGAGGCAAAAAACTCTGGATCGGCTGGTCAACGGCGAGCCGAGAGAACGGCGACACGTGCCGCCTACGAGGCTGTAGGCTGGAGGGTCTGGCATTCAAACCCCAAACGGGCTTCAGGGTGTTTGTGCCACTTTTTCCGCAGTCAAATGCGAATCGACGGTTTTCATGAAGTCCGCAATCAATTGAACCACGGCCTCATCGCCAACTGAGGTGTTGATCATGGTGTGATATAGCGGCCGATTGGGCCACTCCACGCCAAAATACTTCGCGATGAACTCGGAGCGTTCGCGGTCCACAGTGTCCACCAGTTCTTCGGCGTCGCTCTCCTTCTTACCGCGGGCCAGGAGCCGCCGTATTTTGTCTTCCCGCGGAGCATAGAGAAACACCCGCAGCGTGTCCTTGCGGTCCCTTAGAAAATGCTGCGATCCTCTTCCGACCATGACGCAATTTCCGGTTTCCGCCGCCTGAAGAACCACCTGCTCGGTGAACTTCACAATGCATTCACTGTCCACGAGGTTCAGCTTGTGTGCATTGATGCTTCCTTCATAACTGCCGCGCAAGAATGACTTGAAAAGGCGGTAGTAGAGCGGATCCTGCCGCTCTTCACGACACTCGACCTCTGCCTTGGGACAATTTGCCAGGCGGGCGATTTCCTCCGTCAAAAGGTGGTCCCACAGTTTCCACCGAAGATGTTGCGCAAGCCGTTCGGCGATTTCGCCGCCGCCGCATCCGTACTCCCGCTCAATAGTGACAATCCTGATCATTGCGAACCCCCGACAACCTCAATCATTCCTTCGGTCTATTCGATTATTCTACTGCTCTTCAGCCGGCGGCCAACTCACCTCCGCCTCCGGGATCGTTCTTCTTCAGGATAAAGGCCAGAAAGAACATGATGGCCGCTCCTACGCAAAGCACCATGAATGTATCAATGTATGCCAGAGTGCCGGCTTGCCGTTGAACGGACTGATAAATTCTGGCGTAAGCGCCCATCTGCGCATCCGGTGCGCTCATTCCGGAATGGGCCAGGCGCTGGGCAAGCCCATTGACCGAGTTGTTAAAATTTGGATTCCCCGCCCGGGTTTGCTCAATCAGCCGGGCCTGATGGAATTGGGAGCGCCTTGCAATCAGGGTTGTGACCAGGGATGTCCCGACACTGCTGCCCATATTTCGCATGAAATTCACAATTCCGGCAACTGCGTTGTTCTTCTCCGGGGCAATTCCAACATATGCGACCAGCGTAATCGGCACGAACAGGAAGCCTAGACCAATCACCTGAACAATGCGCAACCAGGTGGCGGCGCCGAAGCTGATCTGCAAATCAATGCGCTTGGTGGAGTAGTACATGGCGATGGACAACGCCAGCCAGCCGAAGGCGATCAGACGGCGCGCCTGGATCTTGGTAGTCAATTGCCCCATGACCGGCATCTCAAACAGCAAGACGAGGCCCCCGGCGGATAAGGCAAGGCCCGCGAGTTCCGAAGTGTAGCCCAACAACGTTTGCAGAAACTGCGGCATCAAGACCAGGCTGCTGAACAGCATGATTCCCAGCATGAACATCATCAGGCTGGAACTGGCGAAGTTAAAGTTCTTGAACATACGGACGTCGATGATCGGGGCCTTTTGATACCACTCCCAGATGACCAGCGAGATCAGGCAGACGGTCGCGACGACGATCAGAGTTGTGATGAAGTTCGACCCGAACCAATCGTCTTCCTGGCCCTTATCGAGCAGAACCTGTAGTGAGCCGATGCCAAGTGTCAGCAGAGCGATACCGATGTAGTCGAGCTTGACCCCGGCTGCTTTGAGCCGTGCCAAATAAGGGGGATCTTCGACGAAGCGGCGCACCAGAAGCCAGGTAAGTACGCCGACGGGAAGGTTGATGAAGAAAATCCAACGCCAGGAATAGTTGAAGGTGATCCACCCGCCCAAGGTGGGCCCGATGGTGGGCGCCATGATAGCGGTGATGCCGTACAGGGCAAATGCCAGGCCGCGCTGCTGAGGAGGGAAAGTGTCTGCCAGAATGGCCTGGGCCATGGGTTGTAACCCGCCTCCGCCCGCGCCTTGCAACACCCGGAAAAAGAGTAGAAGACCGAGACTGGGCGCGATCGCACAGAGCAACGAACTCACGGTAAAGACGCCCAGGCAGGCCATGAAAAAACGCTTGCGCCCGATCGCGCCGGCGAGCCAGCCGCTGATCGGCAGCACGATGGCGTTTGACACCAGATAGGAGGTCAGGACCCATGTGCTCTGGTCGTTGCTCGCTCCCAGATTCCCCGCCATGTAGGGCAGGGCTACGTTTGCGATGCTGGTGTCGAGGACCTCCATGAACGCGGCAAGGGCGACGACCACCGCAATCAGCCAGGGGTTGTACTTGGGGCGCCAGATCTCCTGGTCGAGCGGAATGGCAGGGGCGGAACTCATCGCAGATATACATCCGGGACTACGTTCATGCCAGGCCGCAGCTGGCGGTCGTGGTTCTCTCCCGGTTCGAGAACGATCTTTACCGGTATCCTCTGGACGATTTTGACGTAGTTTCCTGTGGCATTTTCCGGAGGAAGCAGGCTGAACAGCGGACCGGTGGCCCCGGCAATACTGTCCACGTGGCCTTTGAATGTCCGGCCGTTGGAATCGACTTGAATGTCAGCTTTCTGCCCTACTCGCATGTGCTTGAGCTGGGTCTCTTTGAAGTTGGCGGTGATCCAGACTTCATCGAGAGGGACGACGGTGAGCAACTGCTGGCCGGCTTGAACGTTGAGCCCGACTACGACAGTCTTGTTTACCTCACCGCTGACCGGGGCTACGATGCTGGTATAGCCGAGGTTGAGCCGCGCCTGATCGAGTTCAGCCCGTTTTTGTTGTACCTCGGCGACGGCCGCGCGGGCCCGCGCCTGGCTTGACGACACTTGCTGCGGCGCGGTCTCGGCGGAGCGTTGGTTCGCCTCCGCCTGCGCCAGCTTGCTTCGGGCCTGCTTCACCGATTGTTCAGCAGCCGCCTCATTGGCGTGACCTGCGGCCACGGACGCGGTACTGGCTTTGGCCGCGGCCAATGCCTGATCATAGACTTGCTCGGAAACTTCGCGCTTGTCCACCAGCGCCTTGTAGCGGACAAGGTCGTTCTGCGCCTTTACGTCGTTTGCCTCGGCTTCTTCCAATTGGGCGTGAGCCGCGGTGAGCTGGGCTTCCGCGGCGGCGATTCCGGCGTTGGCGTTTTCGACGTCCAAGGCGGTGAACCTCAGTTGGCTCGAAGTGCTCACCGAGGTGATTGGAACCGTGATGTTCAGGGATTCAGCAGTCGCCTCGGCGCTCGCCAGGCTGGCTTGCGCCTGATCGACCGCAACCTGGTAGTCTTTTGGATCGATTTCCACCAATACATCGCCTTGGTGCACGTACTGGTTGTCGTTGACGTTGACTTTGATCACGTATCCGGAAATGCGGGCGCTGACGGGATAGAGATGCACATCTACCTGGGCATCGTCTGTGGATTCATAGCTGCCTAGATACCGCCACAGGAATATCCCCCCGACGACCACCACTAGAACGAGAATCGCAATGATCGTGTTTTTGCGGCTCCTGGCTCGCGCATATCCGCGCACCGGTCTGGGTGCGGCTTCTGCTTCACGCGCGGCCGGCTCAGCTGAGGGGTTCTCTTCTGCCATGGCTATTTTCCTTTGAAGTATTCTTTGACGCCCGCTTCCGCCATGCCCAAGGCACGGGCCAGGGAAATCTTGGCGTAATCGTAGTTGTAGAGACTGGAAATGTACTGTTCGTGCGCGCTGGCGACGCTTTGTTGAGACTGCACCACTTCCACGGTATCGGTGACGCCGGCGCTGAAACGGTCGCGCGACTGGGCCAGTGTGGCCTCCGCCAGATCGATGTTGCTGCGCGCCACTTCGACTTGTTCGGCCGATGATTGCAGGTTGAGCAGAGCGGTGCGAACGTCAGAGTCGATCTGACCGCGCAGGTTGGCCAGGCGCTCGCGGCTCTGCATCAGTTTCGCGTCGGCTCGCAACACGTCGCCATGAACGCTGCCCCCCTGGAAAATCGGTATGGACAACGTTCCCCGCACATCGAATACCTGGGTGGCCGTCGAGGGATGGGATCCCCCGGTTCCGTAATCGGCGTTGAAGGAAAGCGATGGGAAATAGCCGGCCAGGGCGGCCTTTCGCGACAATTCCGCGGCGCGTGCGTCTGCCATCGCCGCCTGGTAATCGGAACGCGAGGCATAGGCGCGTTGCAGCGCCTGCTCCACAGTCATGGCCTCCAAGGGCTGATACAGTGATTTGTCGGTCGGTTCGAATTCCTGGCCTGGGGCCAACCCGATCACACGCGCCACGCTCAACTTCTGAATCGCGAAGTCGTTTCGTGCCTGAATCAACTGCTGCTGCCGGGTTTGCAATTCGACCTTGGCCCGCAGCCCATCGATCTCAGGAGAAGTGCCCGCCTTTACCTGGTCGGACGCCTGGCTGTAGATCGCTTTTGCAGTATCGACTTGCGCTGCCGCTGTTTCAGCCCGGGCCTCGTCGGCGATGGCCAGCAAATAGCTATAGCCCACGGCCAGCACCACCAAATCGCGCGCATCTTTGTAGGTGTATTCGCTGGACTTCAAGCTCTCTCCGGCGGCACGCGCATTGCTGATCGATTTCCAGTCAAAAAGTCTCTGGCTCACATTGAAGCGGGCGTCAAAGTAAGAAAAGGGGCCTACCGAAGGTGGGAGGCTGAATCCAGGCGCGTGAAACGAAATACCCAATTCTGCGAGATCGATTTGCGAGACATTGATGGAAGGGCCGGCGGTCACGTGTGGCAGCAGCGCGCTCAGTTGCTCCCAGCGCTCGCCGCGCGACGACCGAATGTCGGCGTTTGAGAGCAGCACCCCGAGATTTTGCTTTAATCCGCGGTCGATCGCATCCTGCAAGGAAATCTGCAGGACGCCGGGAACGGGTTCGGAGGACACACTCCCGGCGAACGGGCTCTGAGCGGTGGGTGGGGATGGCATGGGTGCATTGGGGATGGACGTGGTTGAGGTCTGCGCAACTGATATGGCAGCCCCTGCGAACAATGTCGCGACCGTCAGAAGGATGCGCCAAGCGGCCAACTCCATGCGCCGCCAGGGGACATCTGGCTGGGGGGGAAGGAGCATCGCCTGAGATTATAACGTGAAGATCGTACGCGATGACAGAGCCAGTGACGGCTTTTCCTGTGTGGCTAGAAGTCAGGCCGGGCTGGCGATACCCTTCGCACATGGCAGGCCTGCCCCAGAATTCACACAGGATTCACACTGCGGTCACCTGACCGTAACACCGGGCGGACTACACTGCCGCACCGAGTGGCGCAGACACGCCGCAGCGTTCGTGTCTCTCGCGCCCAGGTAAGGCGATGAGGCAGCTCATTTTTGTGGTTGACGGGGAAAGTGAAGTTTGCCAGGTGGCGCAACAGTGCCTGGAAGAGGCTGGGTACGCGGTACGGACATTCTTCAGCAGCGATGTAATCACGCATGCGGAGGACGAACGCCCGCAGTTGATGCTGGTCTCGCTGATGTTGCCCGATGGCAGCGGACTGACACTGTGCCGCCGTATCCGCGAGCACGCGTTACTGGCCAGGACTCCCATGGTGTTTCTACTCGCGGACGCGGTTGAGGAACACCGGATTTTGGCGCTCGAATGTGGGGGAGACGACTGCATCGTCAAACCGTTTAGCCCCCGCGAGCTGGTGGCCCGCGTCCAGGCAGTGCTGCGGCGCCTTTCGGCGGCTGTAGAAAGTCCGGGGGCTGAACTGGTGATCGACAGCTGGGCGATGAAGCTGTCGGTTCGAGGTGGTGAAGTGCCGACCACCAGCCTGGAGTTTCGTCTGATCGAGTACCTGGCCCGGCATCGCGGCCAGGTGTTCACACGTGATTTATTGCTGGACGCGGTGTGGGGCGACATGCAATTCGTGACTCCACGCAGCGTGGATGCTTGTATCCGCCGTCTCCGGGGAAAAATCGAGCCTGATCGGTCGCGGCCGACCTACCTGAAAACCATACGCGGAGTCGGCTACCGGCTTGACGCGGTGACCAGCTGGCAATCCACTCCCAACGAGGGTTGCGGCTGCATTGCCTGCACCACTGCGGTCGGAGCCTCTCAACTTCCCTACATGACTAGTTCCAAGCGCAGAAGAAATCAAGCCCCGGTCAAAAACTAAAACGAACTGATCCCGGAACCCAGCCACCAAGTGGGGTTTCGGGTTCTGTCCTGAAACGCACAGCCTGCATATTCAATTCATCCACCTTTAACAATTGCGTCAAACTCCCGCAACGTCACTCGCCTAGTCTGGTTTTTCCTCGGCTGAATGACTTTGTAGTTTGTGAGCCCTCATATCGGACCGAAGGACGGAGGAAAGAGATGTTCGAGAAACTGAGAGCATCAGCCGCCCCCAGGAAAATGCTGGCACTGACGACAGCATTGCTCACCGCCCTGGGACCGAGTGTTGCCCCTGCATACGCCGCGACGGGTGCGGCGACTGCAACACCCATCCAACACATCGTTGTGATTTTTCAGGAAAACGTTTCGTTCGATCACTATTTTGGGACCTATCCCAATGCCACCAACCCCGCCGGGGAGCCGCCATTTCATGCCCGGCCCGCAACTCCGACGGTGAATGGATTGAGCAATGCTCTGTTGAATAACAACTCCAACCTGAATCCGGCCAACGGCACCGGCGCCACCAACCCCTTCCGCCTGGATCGCTCGCAGGCAGTGACTGCGGACCAGAATCATGACTACACCGCGGAACAGCAGGCGTTCGATATGGGCGCTCTTGATCTGTTTCCCGAGTTCGTAGGCACTGCCGGCCCGCCGCCCCCGGGTGGTGGAGTTCTCAGCACCAACGGTTTGAACCTGGGCTATTTTGACGGCAACTCTACGACCGCTCTCTGGAATTACGCGCAGCACTTTGCCATGAGCGACAACTCCTTTAGCAGCACCTTTGGTCCCTCGACGGTTGGCTTGCTCAACCTGATCGCTGGGCAAACCAACGGCGCCGTGAAAACGCTGAATGGAACCGGCGATGAAGTTGACGGCGGCGACGGATCCCTGACCGTGATTGGCGATCCCGA
This sequence comes from Terriglobales bacterium, assembly GCA_050745985.1. Classification (GTDB taxonomy): domain Bacteria; phylum Acidobacteriota; class Terriglobia; order Terriglobales; family Acidobacteriaceae; genus JABCZH01. The sequence continues at coordinate 48,245 of JBOGLG010000013.1, forward strand.
TCCGCTCAACGATGTCTGCTCCAACCCGAGCCGCAACCAGGTGCAGATGGGCGGAAGGAACATCGGCGATTTGCTGACCGCTTCCAACGTGAGCTGGGGATCGTTCATGGGCGGCTTTAACCTGAACATTACGAATTCCAACGGAACCACCGGCTGCGGAAGAAGCTCGGCCGGGCTTGCGGGAACGACCGGCGATTACATCCCGCATCACTCTCTCTTTGGGTACTGGTCCAGCACCGCCAATCCCAACCATACCCGGCCAAAGAACCTGTCTGAAATCGGAAACAACGGCCCCGCCAATCACAACTATGACATCAACGATTTTGTCAGCGCAGTGAAAGCCGGCAATTTCCCGGCGGTGAACTTCATCAAGATGGTGGCGTATCAGGATGGCCACGCGGGCTATTCCGATCCCCTGGATGAACAGACTGCCATCGTCAAGCTGGTCAACTTCCTGGAAGAGCAACCCTCGTGGAGCAGCACCGCAGTGGTGATTCTCTATGACGACTCAGACGGCTGGTATGACCACCAGATGGGCCCGATCGTAAACCAATCCACCGGACCGGCGGACGCGCTCACCGGCGCCAGCGCCTGCGGCACGGGTGGCCTGTCATTGCCCGGAATCGACCCCGGCAACGCGCATGCGTTGGGCCGTTGCGGCTACGGTCCGCGGCAACCCTTGATCGTGGTTTCGCCCTGGGCCCTCGAGAACTTCGTGGACCACACGGTCACCGACCAGAGCTCGGTCATCCGCCTCATCGAAGACAACTGGCTCAACGGGCAGAGAATCGGCGGCGGATCATTTGACGCCATCGCCAACTCGCTTGCCCAGATGTTTAACTTCAGCCAGGTCAGGAGCAACGGAATCCTGATTCTGAACCCCAACACGGGAGAGCAGATACCGTAGTGGATGAGGGGAACCGGTTGCTGTAAGAGACGGGCATGCGAACTTCGAGTTCGCATGCCCAGTTTTTGCTGGTATGGTAAAAGAATCGCCGTGGCGGAGTTGGGCCACTTTCTAGGAAGGCTGCTGAGTTGTCCATCACACGACGGAAGTTCCTCCAGCAAAGTGGAATTGTGGCGGCCGCAGCGATGTTGCCGCAGCACTCGCATCGTGAGCCGCTCAAGCTGCTCAAGCCGGTGCTGGATCCGAACACGCTGGCGGCTTTCGTTGACCCGCTCCCAATTCCCGGCATTGCGCGCGCCGATGGGCTGCGCCCCAGCCCTGACGATGCCAGAGTGAAAATTCCTTACTATCGTCTGGCGATGCGGCAGTTTCAGAGTAAGGTCCATCGCGATGTCAAGCCCACGCGCCAGTGGGGACTCAACGGGTTATCTCCTGGGCCGACGCTGGAATCGCAAAGCGGCCAGGGAATGCTGGTGGAGTGGGCGAACGAGTTGCCGCGGGACCATTTTCTGCCCATCGATCACAACCTGCACGGCGCCGAGGCCGACAAGCCGGACGTGCGCAGTGTGATTCACATGCACGGGGCGAAGGTGCCGCCGGAGGGGGATGGCTATCCCGAGAACTGGTATGTGCCGGGGAAATCTGCCACCTATTATTATCCCAACCAACAGGACCCGGCGCTGCTCTGGTATCACGATCACACGCTGGGGCTCAATCGTCTGAACGTGTTTGCAGGATTGCTGGGGCTGTTCGTCCTGCGCGATCCCGTGGAGGATGCGCTCAACTTGCCGCGCGGGAAATATGAAATCCCGCTGGTGCTGTACGATCGCATGTTCGATCTTGATGGCCAGCTGTACTATCCGGTTTCGCAGTATGCCGGCCGGCCCTGGGTGCCGGAATTTTTCGGCAACACCATTCTGGCCAATGGAAAGATATCGCCATATCTCGAAGTGGAGCCGCGAAAATATCGCTTTCGCGTTCTGAATGGGGCGAATGGCAGGTTCTTTCACCTGTCGCTCACTAACGACCACGCCATTCATCAGATTGGAACCGATCAGGGGCTCTTGCCGGCGCCAGTGACGTTGAAGCAGGTTTCGCTGGCGCCCGCAGAGCGCGCGGACCTGGTGCTCGATTTCAGCGATGATGCGGGCGAGCAGATCGTCATGAAGAATGACTTCGCGGTCCCGGTGATGCAGTTCCGGGTGGCGCGAGGAAAGGTGAGCGACCCCAGTTCGCTGCCCGCGGCCCTGAGGCCGGTCGCAAAGATCGCCGAATCCCAAGCGGTGAAGACCCGCAACCTCAAGCTGGGAGAGATCGACGATCTGCGCGACGATCCCGCGACCATGCTGCTCAACGATGCTCATTGGAACATGCCGGTGACCGAGAATCCGGTGTTGGATTCCGTGGAAATATGGAACCTGATTAACGTGACCGACGATTCGCATCCCATCCATTTGCACCTGGTGCGCTTTCAAATACTGGATCGCCGGCGTTTCGATTGGTTTGCCTACCAGAACGAGAAAGAGCTCTTGCGCTACCGGGGCGCGGCGATTCCTCCTGACCCGGGCGAGGCGGGGTGGAAGGACACCGTGCGGGCCGATCCTGGAATGATTACTCGCATCATCGTTCCGTTTCAGGGCTATACGGGGCGATACGTGTGGCACTGCCACATTCTGGAGCACGAAGACAACGAGATGATGCGGCCCTATGACGTGATTGCCAAACGCTGAGGCATTCCTATGCATGCGTTGCGTTCAACAGCTAGTGTGGTGCGTCAAACAGGCCGACAGTTATAGCTCGCCCGTGTCTCCTGTGCTCCTCTGTGCCCTCCGTGGTTAAAGCCTTTGACCTCCTCGCCGGAAGCACTGATCAAGCCGATCGAGGTCGCAATATTTAATGATTACAATTTCCGGCGCGCTACACTGGATCGCGAAGCAATTCCGCAGGGCCGCAAAGGAATGCGGTTTGCATCGGCAGTGGCGCGGGACGTAGCATCGAAGGGAGCAGAGGGCGGTCTGCGCCCGGGCTCACAAAGGAGCCTTGTAAGCATGGCCTTCGATGCCGCGCGAAGAACTCTTCAATCCGGAAACGATGCTCCGGCTGATTTGAATCCCGAGAGGGACCTTCCTGAGGGATTTTTGAAATTCCTGTTGCCGTTGCACAAGCAGTTCACACCCTGGCAACAAGTGTTGCTGGCGATGCGTAATCAAGTGTTGCAGGCGTCGCTCCAGGGAAAGCCTCCGAATTACCTTCCGGCCTCGCCGGCGACCACCACGGATTGGCGGATCGAACTGCCGGAGTGGTGCGCCGATCAGCGCAATCAGATGACCGGGCCGGCGGATGATGCCGAACTCACCGTAAAGCTGCTGAACTCCGGCTCGCCGAGTGTGATGCTCGATCTGGAAGATTCCATGGCCAACGAATGGTCGCACACCTTGCTGGGAATCAAAAACATACTCGCGGCTTACAGGTATGAGCTGGGGTACTTCGACAAGAAGCGGCAGAAAGAAGTCAGAGTACAGCGCTCGAAGACGGTGACCTGGGTACGCCCGCGGGGATTGCACTTGAGCCAGGGAGGCGTGGTTAAGAACGAGTTGATGTCGGCTTCGTTGTTTGACGTGGCAATGTTGTGGTATCAGCTTGATCCGGCAAAACTGCCGCACAACTTCTCGATTTACATTCCCAAGAGCGAATCGGCTGACGAGGCGTTGTGGTGGCGCGATTTGTTTCAAACCCTGGCCAAGTCGAAGGGGCTGCCGGCAAATTACATCAAGTGCATGGCGCTGGTGGAGGCGCATCCGCAGGCGTTTCAAATGGAGGAGTTTCTCTTCAACCTGCGGGAGCATTGCCTGGGGCTGAATCTGGGCCGCTGGGATTACATGGCGTCGCTGATTCACTTTATGCTGGAAGATCCCAAGTGGGTGTTGCCGGACCGCAACACCATTCCGCATGATGTGGCGTTCTTTCAGAACTTCCGCATGCTGATGCCCGAGATTTGCCACAAGCATGGCGCGCTGGCGATTGGGGGCATGACCGCGCTTTTTCCCAGCCGCACCAACGCCGAACTGAACGAGCGCGCATTGCAGGGACTTAAAGAAGATAAGAAGAACGAGGCCAACTGTCTGATGGATGGAGCGTGGACAGGCCATCCCGACCAGAACGAGATCGCGGTGGCGCAGTTTCCCAGCCCCAATCAGGGCGGGAGGAGGCCGCGGTTGGCGAGCGTGCATCCTGATCTCCGTCCGGTGCCGGAAGGCGTGGGAAAGATCACGCTCGCTGGAACCCGCGCAGCAGTGCGCACCGTCATTCGCTATCGCAACGGCGTGCTCAACGGTATGGGCGCGAGCCTGCTGGATGGCTACATGGAAGACCTGGCAACCGATCGCATTTACCGTCTGATGATTGCCCAGCGGACACTGCACAAGATCAAGGTTGCGGGAGATGACGGCAAGGAAGTCGAGCACACTCCCCAGTTGGTGACGCGATTGTTCGATGAGGAACTGGCAAAGATTCAGCGTGATTTGCCGGCTGAGATTGATCGCGAGGCGGCGGTGAAGTTGCCTGAGGCGCGGCGCATTGCAGAAGGAATGATCGTGCAGGGGCACCACTCGCCGGTGTAATGGTGCCTTTAGTCACTTCTAATCCGCCACGCCAGTTTGTTATTGTTTACACTTGGGGCAGATCGCCCCGTCCTCTCCCGCTGTTTCGCGGTGCGCTCGGTGCTTATTTCCAGTGAGAACGCGTGCAAGATACCGACACATCACGGCCGGGGTTGCAGGAGATTCTGGATAAGCCCATCCGCGAACTGGGATTGAAAATCGAGGGTTCGTCACTGGAGCGTTTGGTGCGCCAGTTATATAGGGAGCTGGAGCAGAAGGGATTGATAAAGTTCCGCCCGGCATGTTATCTCACCGACGAGTGGGGCTGTCCGTCGGGCGAACCGGTGATCGGCATCCCGTTTTATCTGGCTGACTCGCGGCTGGCGCAGTTGGAAAAAGAAACCAACGATCTCGAAGACCCACGCGAGACCATGATGTATCTGCGGCACGAGGCCGGGCACGCATTTAACTATGCCTACAAGTTGCATCGTACCGCCGAATGGAAGCAGTTGTTCGGGCCGTTCCGGCGGCCGTATCACGACAACTACCGGCCGGTGCCGTTCTCGCGAAATTACGTCCGCTACCTGGCGGGATGGTACGCGCAGAAACATCCGGACGAGGATTTCGCGGAAACTTTTGCGGTGTGGCTGACGCCGCGTTCGGCGTGGCGGAAACGCTATCGCGGCTGGGGCGCGCTGGCCAAGCTGCGTTACATGAACCGCATTGCGCGCGAGTTGGGCCATACCGATCCCTTGCGCCGCCGCGGCGTGACCGATGTGACGGTCGATGAAATGGAGATGACTGTCGCCGACTTCTACCGGCGAAACGGCGAGGAAGTGGCCTTGGGAGATCTGGCGCTGGACACCGACTTGCGGGATATTTTCAATGGATCCAAGCGGCGCAAGCAGACGACTCCAGCGCAGCAGTTCCTGCATCAGCACCGGAAAACGGTGGTGGACAAAGTCACCTACTGGACGGGCGCGCAGCGGCCGCTGATCAAGAAGCTGGTGGAGTTGATTGAAGACCGGGTCGGAGAGCTCAACCTGCTTGCCGACCCGCAAAGGGAAGCTGAGCATTTGATTCAGGTCACGGTGTATGCCACGGCTCTGGCCATGAACTATATGGCCAGGGGAAAGTTCGTGCATCCGTGAGAAGCTGGGGGCCACAATGACCGACGCAAAGCTGAAAGTCGCGGTGCTGTATGACGTCTGGGGAGACGAGGCGGCGGCGTCCGAAGCGGCTGAGGAGAAGGCGTCTTCGAAGAAGAAAAAGAAGAAGAAGCGCGAGAGCAAGAGCAAGCGCGAGAAAGAAGACCGGGAAGAGATCTTCGAGGCGCTGGAAAAACTTGGCCATGATCCCTTTTATCAAGTTCTGGACGGGACCCAACCCTGTCTGACGGCGCTGGCAAAATGCGGGGCCGACCTGGTGTTCAACCTGACCGAAGCCTTTGCCGGCGATGACACCAAGGAGATGAACGTCGCCGCCTATATGGATCTGCTGGGGATTCACTACACCGGCGGCGGTCCGCATGCCCATTTCCTGGCGCAGGACAAATCCACCGCCAAGAAAATGTTCGCCTTCCACGGCATCAAGACGCCCTTCTTTGCGACCTCTTACCGCGGGCGAATCGAGCACGCGCACGACGTCTCTTTCCCCCTGATTGTGAAGCCGCTGTGGGAGGATGGCTCGATTGGGATCGACGCCGAGTCGGTGGTGGGCAGTGTCAAAGAATTGATGGAGCGTGTGGAATACATTCAGAACGAGTTCGATTCTCCGGCGCTGATTGAGGAATACATCGAAGGCCGGGAGATATACGTGGGTGTGCTGGGCAGTTATGAAAAGGCGCAGGCGCTGCCGCTGGTGGAACTCGACTTATCACGGCTGCCGGAGGGAACTCCAAAGATCGCCAGTTACGACGTAAAATTTGAGAAAGACACGCAGGCGCATAAGCTGACGAAGTCCTACCTGGTGGATGACCTGGATGAAAAGACCACTGCCAAGCTGCAAGAAACCGGACTGGCCGCGTACCAAGCGGTCAAGCTGCGGGACTACGGGCGCATTGATATGCGGTTGACGCCGAAGGGCGAGGTTTATGTGATTGAAGCCAATCCGAACCCCTGGCTTTCGAGCAAGCAGGAATTTGCCATGGCAGCCAAAGCCTCAGGACGTTCGTACACCGATCTTATCGGCGAGATCGTGGAACTGGCGATGGGGAGATACGCAACCAACGCTGAGAATTCCTAGGCCGACCTTTGCAGCGGCGCGACGAACGTCAGGGTACGCCGTTTCACCAACTCCGCAATCCGGTGTCTCACGTACCCGTCTTCGGTCAGATGGGCGGAGGCAGTGTCATCCAATTTAGGCACGACCATCCGGTCAATGGGATGGCGGCGGCTGAAATCCGGGTCCATTAATGAGCAAAAACGGCACTCGCGGCCGTTGCGTGTATCGTGGTGCTCTGCCTTGCGATGGAAACGATCCATGGGGGGCTGGTCTCCTAGCTGTAGTAATGAGAAAGCTAGATATACAGGAAGGGGGGAAGCTGGGCAATGGAGTGTCCTGTGTACGTCTGTGGAAAAATGGCCGGATTGGCTGCTTCCGTTTCTCTGTCTGTGCGCAGCCGTACAGGGCATCCCAGAAATGAACATTCACATTCCTCGGCAGATATTGTTTCTATAATATTATCAAGCACTTAGCGTCTTCCCGGTGGAAGATCAATTGCCACGGACAACTGAGTTGGAGTGTCTTCCAGGGGGCTGGGAATGCAATCGCTGATCCAGGATTTTCGCTACGGGCTACGGGTTCTGGTCAAGACACCGGGATTCACGGTGGTGGCGGTGCTGACACTGGCGCTCGGAATCGGCGCCAACACTGCCATTTTCAGCATGGTGAATGCGGTCTTGCTGCGTCCTTTGCCTTATCGGGATTCCCGGCAATTGGTCTCGCTGGGCAATTTCGATCCCCGCCAGACTCCGGCAATTCCCAACGGAGCCACCTCCTATCCCGACGCTATGGACGTTCGTAGCCGCAATCATTCCTTCGCGGAAGTTTCGGTCTTTCAGGACAATGATTCTACCCTGACAGGGATCGGCGAGCCGCTGCACGTGAACATTGAAACCGTATCGGCCAACCTCTTCCGGTTGCTGGGAACGCAACCTTCCGTAGGACGCGCTTTTCTCGATACAGAAGATAATGCCGGCCATCACGTAGTCATTCTCAGCGACGCTTTCTGGCGAGCGCATTTCAATGCCGACCGCAACGTGATCGGGCGGACCGTGAACCTGACCGGCCGCGCGTTCACGGTGGTGGGCGTAATGCCGCCGGGCTTCCAGTTTCCAGTGCGCGCACAGGCGCGTGACCTGTGGGTGACATTCTCGCGTCAGTCTGAGGTCGACGACCCCAAGGACAAACCCATCACCGCCCAACGCGGCAACCATTCGGTGGAAATGATCGCCCGCCTGAAGCCCGGAGTCACGCTCGACCAGGCGAACGCCGATCTGGCTTCAATTTCGCACGCTCTGGCCGCGGAATATCCCGCCAGCAATTTGCATGAGAGCATGGGGGCAAGGTCAGAACTTGATTCCATCGTTGGAGACACGCGAGAGTCGCTGCTGATACTTTTTGGTGCCGTGGGGCTGGTGTTGCTGATCGCATGCGCCAACGTCGCCAACCTGATGCTGGTGCGTAGCATGAACCGGGCGCGAGAGATTGCCATTCGCGCGGCCCTGGGGGCAAGCCGCGGAGGAATCGTGCGGCAGTTGATTGCGGAATCGTTGCTGCTTTCCTGCGCGAGCGCGGTGCTGGGGGTGGGCGCCGCGCAATGGGGGCTCTCGGCGATTTTGCGTTTGTATCCCGACAATCTCCCCCGCGCGTCAGAGATTGGAATCGACTATCGTGTCCTGCTGTTCACTGTCGGCTTGGCCATGCTGACTGGCGTTGTGTTTGGCCTGGTACCGGCGTTGCAAGTTTCGAAACCGAACCTTACCGAAGCTATGCGCGAAGGCGGCCGCGGGACCACAGCCGGCGCATCCCATAACCGGCTGCGCTCGGGGCTGGTGATCCTAGAGACGGCGCTGGGAATCGTGCTCCTGGCCGGAGCGGGCCTGCCGATCCGCAGCTTCAATCGCTTGTCGCATACCGACCTGGGCTTCAATCCCGAACATGTGTTGACGGCGACATTTGATCTTTCCGAAACCCGCTACAATTCCGACCAGCAGGACCAGTTTGTCCGCGAGTTTCTTACACGGGTGAAGGCGTTGCCAGGAGTGAGCGGCGCATCCGGCGCAATGCCCCTGCCGCTGTATGACGACCTCTGGAGGATTTCCTTCAATCAGCTTGATCATCCGGTTCCGGAGGAGAGCCGCCCCGATGCCGGCATTTACGTGGTGGCGCCTGGCTTCTTTGAGACCATGCAGATTCCGTTGCTGCGCGGACGCACCTTCGACGAGCGCGACCAGCGCAACTCCGCGCCGGTGATGATCGTGACCCAGCAATTTGTGAAGAAGTTCTTTCCCAACGAAGACCCGATTGGCAGAAAGATTGAGATCGGCGCCGGAGAAGGCGCTGCCCGCTCGCGGTACAGGACGAGAGAAATTGTGGGTGTGGTCGGCGACATCCGGACCAGCAAGCTGACCGCGGCCCCGCCGGCTGCGTTTTATGTCCCCTTGCCTCAGTTGATGTGGGGAGCGCCAGTGCTGACGATTCGTTCAACCCTGGCTGCGGGCACGGTGGAGACGGAAGTGCGCAAAGTGTTGGCAGGCATGGATCCTGACGCTCCGCTCTACAAGGTGCAGACCATGGAAGATTATCTGGCGCTCGATCTCGGACGGGCCCGCTTTCAGGCGATGCTGCTCGGCCTTTTCGCGGGAATCGCGCTGCTGCTCACCGCGATTGGCTTGTATGGAGTCATGAGCTTCACCGTGCTCCAGCGCACTCATGAAATCGGCATTCGCGTGGCCTTGGGAGCCGGGCGAGGGGATGTGCTTCGAATGGTGGTGAACCAGAGCCTTGCGCTTACCGGGATCGGGCTTGGCATCGGAATGATCGGCGCGGTCGCGCTGACCCGGCTGCTGGAGAACCTGTTATATGAAGTGAAGCCGGCCGATCCAGCGACGCTGGTGGCGGTTTCGGTGGTGCTGATCGCGGTGAGCGCGCTTGCCAGCTACATCCCGGCGCGGCGTGCGGCGGGAGTGGATCCGATGGTAGCGCTGCGGTATGAGTAGAGTTCTCTAGAATCCCAAACGCAGAGGGCGCTGATGCTCGCCGGGAGCGCAGAGAGAACAGTCTCCTAATTGAATACTACCGTTTTATTGCCATAGAGCAGCACGCGGTTTTCAATGTGCCAGCGCACCCCGCGCGAGAGCACAACTTTTTCCAGGTCGCGGCCTTTCTGCAATAAATCGTCCAAGGAATCGCGGTGCGAGATGCGGATGACGTCCTGTTCAATGATAGGGCCGTCGTCGAGAACTTCCGTCACATAATGGCTGGTCGCGCCGATCAGCTTTACACCCCGCGTAAACGCCTGATGGTAGGGCTTGGCGCCGACGAACGCGGGCAGAAACGAATGATGAATATTGATAATGCGCTGCGGAAAGCGCTGCACAAATGGGTTCGACAGAACCTGCATGTAACGGGCCAGCACCAGGAAGTCAAAATTGTTCTGCATGATCAACTCGAGGATGCGGCTCTCGGCTTGGGCTTTGTTGTCTTTGGTGACCGGCACGACGACGAAGGGCACCTGATAGAAATCGGCGATCGGCTGATTGTCAGGATGATTGGAAATGATCAGCGGAACATCGCAAGCCAACTCGCCGCTCTTGTGGCGGTAGAGCAGGTCGGCCAGGCAGTGGTCATATTTTGAAACCATGATGACCATGCGTGGCCGGTGGCTGGACTGCGCCAGACGCCACCGCATTTCAAATTTCTCAGCGATGGGCGAAAAGTGTTTGGAGAAATCGGCAAGCGGCATGTCGAAGTTCGCAGGGTCGAATTCGACACGCATCAGAAACAGGTTAGAACCTTCGTCGGCGTGCTCGTCGGCGTGCAGGATGTTGCCGTTGTGGCGGAAGACGAAATCGGAGATGGCGGCGACCAGACCTTTCTGGTCGGGGCAGGAGAGGAGGAGAATGGCGGAAGGTTTCATGGAGTGTTGAGCACACTATTTCGGTGAGAGCACATCAAAACGGATTTGAGAAGCTCTCAACGGGGCCAAGTCAGCATCACTCTCACCGAGAAACATCAGCACGATCCAGCAGTCGCCAGCCTGCATCACGGTTGTTTCCGAAAGCAGATCCTGATTTGTTGAGATTCCGGGTTCGTAAGTCATAAAGTTGAGGCGTTCAAGAACGGTGATGACTACCCGACCGTTGCTTTCAAAAACCCGGAGGCGAGCGGCCCCCCTTGAATTGATTGTAGGGGTTTTTACGTACAGCCCCAATTGGCCGGCAACTCGCTCGACTGCATCGGTGTCCTTCACCGAGGTCGGGAATCGAACCGTTGGGGCGCACTGCGGGTCAGCTACGGCGAGAAAGCCGAGCGGATTGAAGTCGTTTGTGTGCATTTCTTCGGGATATTTGGTTACCAGCAAAAGGCCCCGGGAGCAATGGCGGCTTGGCGGCTTTTCCCACCTCGCCGAGAGGTCGTCCGCCCAAGCGAATTGATGCCGCTCATTGTGCGCCCGTTGTTGGGTGGACTTGTCGTTAACAACCCATCCATGAGGAAACTCATAACTGAAGCCGAGCTGAGCGTTGTGGTAGATGTTTTTCGAAACTTTCCCGCCGTCCAACTGTGCAAGAGCAACCGGCTTTGACGGGCCCGGTGCGGCTGAGGGCGATTGCACTTGCGCAAAAGTTGTGCCGGCGCAGGAAAGGATGATCAGGAGGTGCAGGACGGCATGACCCGTTTGTCGACCGCGTTTAGGCGCCACTCGTTCAACTCCTGAGGGACTTTACGACCTCTCTTGCCGCATTCGCTCCCGATCCACCCGTCAACCCCGCCCCCGGATGGGTTCCCGACCCGCATAAATACAAATTCTTGATCGGCGTACTGTACTTCGCCCAGTCGAGCAGGGGCCGCATGGTGAAGAACTGGTCGAGCGCGAGTTCTCCATGGAAAATGTGGCCGCTGGTGAGTCCGTATATGTCTTCGAGGTCCTGCGGGGTGATGATCTGGTGAGTGAGAATCAGTTCCGGCAGGTTGGGCGCATAACGAGTAAGAGTCTTGACCACCGTATCGCCAAGTGCTACGCGCTGCTTTTCCCAGTCGCTGTTTTTCAGCTTGAAGGGCGCGTACTGCATGTAGATGGACATCACATGCTTGCCGGCGGGCGCGAGCGAAGGGTCGGAAATCGTGGGAATCGTGGCTTCGAGGTACGGCTGCTTCGAGAAGTTGCCGTACTTCGATTCGTCGAAGGCGCGCTCCAGATAATCAATTTCCGGCGCGATCAATATCCGTCCGCTCAGCACGTCATCGCTGTTCAGGGCGGTGAATTTCGGCAACGCCGAGAGCGCCAGATTCACTTTGGCCACCGTGCCGGGCATACGATAGTGTTGAAGCTTCATGACGAAGTCCGGCGACAGGTGCATGGGATCGACCAACTTCAGGAGCGTCCGCTTGGGATCGGCATTGGAAATGATCGCCTGGGCGCTGATCTCTTCGCCGTTCGAGAGCACAACCCCGCCTGCGACGCCGTTGCCAACCGTGATTTCGATGACTTCAGCATCGGTGCGAATTTCGGCGCCGGCTTGAGTGGCCGCGGCAGCCATGGCCTGAGTGATGGCGCCCGCTCCGCCCATGGCAAACGACCCTAAGCCGGAGGCGTGCGCATCACCGGCAGCGCGAATCAGCAGCACCAGGCTGGTGCCGGCTGACCAGGGGCCGAGAAACGTGCCGAAAATTCCGCGGGCGGCAATCGTTGCGCGCAGCAACTCAGCGTCGAAGTACTCCGCCACCAGATCAGCGACCGCCATCGGGCCCCAGCGCAGCAGGCGGTACATATCTTTCTTGCCCAGCTTGCGAATGGCACGCCCGGTCTGCAACATGCCCCATAAATCGCCTTTGCTGGGGTGGTCGATATCAGGCGGCGTGAGCGCCAGCGCTTCCGCAATTACTTTGCTGATCTTGTTCAGCGTCTGCTGAAACTCGGGATACTTCGCAGCATCCTTTTGCGAAAACTTAGCGATCTCCGCAACCGACTTCTCAAGATTGCGGTAGAGTGTCAGCGCGCGCCCGTCGGGCGACAAAGATACCGTGGCAACGTCAGGGCTGACCAGCTTGAGCCCGTGTTTTTCGAGTTGCATGTCGCGAACGATGTCGGGACGCAGCGGCCCGGCAGAGTGCGCCAGAGTCGAACAGCGAAAGCCGGGATGAAATTCCTGGGTGATGGCGGCGCCGCCGGGCTGCGGGCGGCGTTCGAGCACCAGCGGCTTGAATCCCGCCTGGGCAAGATAAAACGCGGTGACCAGGCCGTTGTGACCGCCGCCGATAATGACCACATCACGGGTGCTGGCCATAATTAAGCGGCTCCCTTGACGTCCTTAAGAATTTCCAAAGCTGCCAGCCGCCCCGGCCCACCCATGATGCCGCCGCCGGGATGTGTGGCCGAGCCGCAGAGGTAAAGATTCTTAATGGGAGTGCGAAACTGAGCATAGCCCGGCACCGGCCGTAGAAAGAACAGCTGCTCAAGCGAGAGTTCGCCCTGGAAAATGTTGCCTTCGCTCAGTCCCCACTCGCGTTCCAGATCCAGCGGCGTGATGACCTGTTTGTGCAGAATGATGTCCTTAATATTCGGGGCGTGCTCGGCAATGGTGTCGATCACGTTGTTGCCGAACGCTTCTTTCTGGTCATCCCAGTTGAGGCCGGGGCGCAATTTGTAGGGCGCATATTGCACAAAGCAGGAAAGAATATGTTTGCCGGGCGGGGCAACCGAGGGATCGGTGAGCGTCGGAATGACCATGTCGATATACGGACGCCGCGAAAAGTTGCCGTACTTGGCATCGTCGTAAGCTCGCTCCATATACTCGACGCTCGGCGAAATGGACATCGCACCGCGTAGATGCGCCCCCACGCCGGGCAGCGACTTGAAGTTCGGCAGCCCGTCCAGCGCCAGGTTTACTTTGCCCGAAGACCCGCGAAACTTGTAACGATTGACTTCCGCCAGGAAGTCGTCGGAGAGATTGCCTTTTTCGATCAGCCTGACGAAAGTCTGCCGCGGGTCAAGGCTCGAAGAGATCACGTCGGCGTGGATCTCGTCGCCATTCGCCAGCACCACCCCCTTGGCCTTTCCCGACTTGATGATGATGTTGGCGATCCCGGACTCGGTGCGGATTTCGACGCCGGCTTCGCGGGCAGCATCGGCAATGGCATTGGAAATGGCGCCGGTGCCTCCGCGCGCGAATCCCCAGGAGCGGAAGGCTCCGTCGATCTCGCCCATGTAGTGGTGAAGCAGCACATAAGCCGTTCCCGGCGAGCGTACGCCGAGAAACGTTCCAATAATTCCCGACGCCGACATGGTGGCCTTGAGCACATCGGTCTCGAACCATTGGTCGAGAAAATCGATGGCGCTCATGGTCATCAATTGCACCTGGTTATATTTGTCGTCGCTGGTCATGCCCTGGAAACGCTTGCCGATGAACAGCAGCTTCATCAGTTCTTTCGGGTTCAGCGTGGCCGGGTCAGGCGGCACCATGCTGAGAATCGGCTTCACGAAGCGGCACATGGCTTGCATGGCTTTGCCGAATTCGTCGTAGGCCTCGGCGTCGAGCTTCGAGTGCCGGGCAATCTCGCGATGCGTCTTGCCATGATCGTTCACGCGCCACAGGTAGTCGCCGTTGGGCATGGGCGTGAAAGTGCCGTCGAGCGGAAGAATCTCCAGGCCGTGGCGCGGAAGATCGAGGTCGCGGATGATTTCCGGCCGCAGCAGCGAAACCACGTACGAGCAGACCGAGAACTTGAATCCGGGAAAGACTTCTTCGGTGCAGGCCGCGCCGCCGAGAATGTGGCGGCGTTCGAGCACCAGAACTTTTTTGCCGGCGCGGGCAAGATAGGCGGCATTGACCAGGCCGTTGTGGCCTCCGCCGATTACGATGACATCATATTTGGACATGGGCTGCTGGCTCCTAGCTTCTAGCTGAGAAATCGGTAAAGCCAAGCGAGAGCAGAGCGCATCAGAGGCCGCTGGGCAGAACGCACCACGCTATGAGAACGCCGCGCATGAGGCACCCATTCTATCTGATATTTGCCCCGGGAAGCGACCGCTGCATATAATCCATGCTGGAGTTTCAAGGCTACCTCTGTGTAACTCTGTGTCCTCTGTGGTTAAGATTTAGAAACGTTAACCACAGAGGACACAGAGTTACACAGAGGAAACCTAGACCTGAGGTCATTACCTTGCCCGTCGGAACCGCGTTTCACGAGAGAACTTTCGCCCTCTGCAACAGCCTGAACTACCGCGAGTGGTCGGGATACTACACCGTCAGTGTGTACGAAGTGCATCACGAGCACGAATACAACGCCATCCGCAACGCCTGCGCGCTGATCGACATTTCGCCGCTCTATAAATATCTGGTCAGCGGCAAAGACGCTACTCGCCTGGTGAATCGCGTCATCACCCGCGACATTAACAAGGTTGGGATCGGGCAAGTGATTTACGCCTGCTGGTGCGATGAAGAAGGCAAGGTCATCGACGACGGCACCATTACCCGCCTCGAGGAAAACAAGTACCGCTGGACGGCGGCCGATCCCAGCCTGCGCTGGTTTCGCCAGAACGCCAGCAACATGGACGTCCAGATCGAAGACATCTCCGAGCAAGTGGCGGCGCTGGCGCTGCAAGGGCCGACTTCGGGCAAGCTCCTGAAAGCCGTAGCCGAGGCCGAAATTGCAAACCTGAAATATTTCCGTAAGACCTCAGGCAAAATCAACGGCGTTCCCGTGGATATCTCCCGCACCGGCTATACCGGCGATCTCGGCTACGAAATCTGGGTGCCGTGGAACGATGCCATTAGAGTCTGGGATGGCTTGATGGAGAAAGGCAAGCAGTTCGATATCCACGCCGCCGGGATGCTGGCGCTGGATGTGGCACGGGTCGAGGCCGGATTGTTGCTGATCGAAGTGGACTACAGCAGCAGCAAGAAGGCGCTGATTACGTCACAGAAGTATTCGCCGTTCGAATTGGGGTTTGGGAAGATGGTGCATCTCAACAAGCCGAATTTTGTCGGTAAGGCGGCGCTGGAATGTGATGCCAAAGAAGGAGTCGCGCGGCAATTTGTGGGCCTCGAAATCGATTGGACGGAAGTCGAGCAGCGATATGAAAAATACGGTCTGACTCCGGCCGCGCCCAGCCAGGCGTCCCGGGTCGCGGTGCCTGTCTATTGCGGCGAGAAGCAGGTCGGGAAAGCTACCACGACCACCTGGTCCCCAGTGCTGAAGAAGATGATTGCGTTAGCGAGTATCGATACCGATCATTCCAGGTTGGGAGCGCGGGTGCAACTGGAAATCACCATCGAAGCGGTGCGGCAGAACGTTACTGCAAAGATTGTGCCCATGCCGTTTTTCAACCCCAAGCGGAAGACTGCTGTGCCGGTTTAATTGCACGATCAGAATTCCACCTCGGCAACCACCTTCAAGAGACGTGTCAGCGTGGCTCGCTCTTCTGCGGTAAGTTCCTTGCGAACTTTCTCATCCGCGGCCCTCCGCTCTTTGATCAGAAACTGGCGGTATTGTTCGCCCTTTGAAGTCAAGCGAACCAGGATTGCTCTTCCCGTTTTTGCCTTCTTCTCCGATGCCAGTCCTTCCTGAACCATGGACTTGATGGATCGATGCACTACTGTCCGGTCAAAGCCGAGAAGCGTGGCAATCTGATTTTGGTTCATTTCCGCTCCATCCCGGAGCGTGGAGAGAATAAAGCCGCGCGTCGCAGAGCACTGAGTTTTCCTCTCCAGCGCCTTCCCTACAGAAAAGTAGGCCGCCGCTATATGAGCCAGCACTGAGTTCTTCAAGATGTCTTCAGGAACCGGCTTCTGTACGATCATCATAAGATTGTCACCGTAGCGTCCAGCGGCCTCCGCCACTGTGGCTGGTCCACATGTTGCGGTGATTTCTTTCCGATCGCGATGACCATTACGATCTCATGATACTTGGGAGAAAGCCCAAGAAACTTGGAGAGACGGCGGCCGTCGAAACCGTCCATGGGACAGCTGTTGAGGCCCAGCGCCTCGGCTGCGATCATGAGGTTTTCGCAAGCCAGCGAAGCGTTCTTGGTTGCCCATTTGAACAATCCCTGTCGTGACACGGGAGGCATCCCCATCGTCTTCCATAGACTTACCAATCGAAAGATAGACCACCTCAGAGCACCGAGAATTCCAAACCAGCCCATTGCGAAAAGCCATTTCCCAATCTTCGCTTTGAACGCCTGGTCGGAGAGCTTCTTCTCGCTAAATCCCGCTTGCCGCATCCACGTTAATTGGCTCTCGTTTGTCCGGCTCAATGATCCGATGTCGGCGACGGCCACCACCAAAACCGAAGCAGTCTTCGCCGGCATCTGGCCCATGCAAAGCTTGGCGGCGGCCTTCTTGGTTAAGGGCGATTCCACCCAGTAGAACCGATAGGGCTGGCTGTTGAAGCTGGAGGGAGCAAGTCGGGCCGCCTCGAGGATTTGCTCTCGTACTGGCGGCGGGATGGGGCCGGGCTCAAAAACTTTAATGGCGCGGCGGCGAAGAATCACGTCAAGAATCTGGCTCATCGAAGCACCTCTATGTTGCCATTGCAACACATTTATGTTGCAAATGCAACATAAAAAAGTGTCCTGCCCAGAACCATGATAGTTAGAGCGCAGCGTGACCCGGAGCTCGCCGCTTTCCGAACCCATAGATTCCTGCGCCGATGGCCAACAGTACGATCGATCCACCGACTATTTTCAGCACCGCCAGCGGCTTGTTGGGCTCGTCCGCCTGCGGGACGAGCGACAAGACGATGGTCAGCGCGGTGGTCAGGAACCCGACGGCGGCGACCAGGTAGGCGACCGGCTTTCCGCCGGGAACGCGGATTACTTCGGGCCCTGCAGGTTGGGACTGCAACTTGATCATGGCCGCGAACAAATAAAGGTAGGGAATGAAATAAGTGACGACCGACATGCTGGCCAGGACATCGTATGCGCCTTTTACGCTGGTGCCGGCCTGTCCGAGAAAAACGAACAGCAGACCCAGAAGATAAGTCACCAGCAGCGCCATCCAAGGCGTCTTCCAGCGTGAATGCAGAGCGCCAAAGACCGGCGGCAGGCTGCGGTCAACGCCGGCCACGAAGGGCAGGCGCGCGGTCGCCGCCAGGTAGGCGCCGGCAGCGCCCACGTTGCTCAGCGCAATAAGAAATGCGGCGATAGGGACAAGAATTTCAAACCCGAGCCGGCCGGTGTCTGCCGAGATGGCCTGCATAAGTCCGGAGAGGTTGCTGACCTGCGAAGACGGCATCGCCACCAGCACACCCACCGTCCCCAGAATGTAGCTTGCAGCCACGGTGAGGCCGGCGATGAACAATCCCCAGGGCAAGGTGCGCCGTGGGTTCTTGATTTCTCCTCCCATGAAGGACCCGGCCTCGCTTCCGCCAAACGCAAAGAAAAGCAACGACCAGAAGATAACGTCCTTGAAGTGCAGGCTGGGGGTCATCGAGCGCCAGGTAAATGACGTGACCGGTCCGAAGCGGTACCAGCTAAGGGCGCCCATGACGATCAAAATGAGGACTGGAATCCACATCGCCAGCGCGCCGACATTGTGCAGCCATTTGCCGACGTTGAGCCCAACCAGATTGAGCAGCGTGGCGGCGGTGAGAGCCAGCACCGAAAAAATTACGTAGAAGGCCGGGGTGTGGGAAAGATGCCCCCAGGAACCTTGCCGCATGTAGAGCGCGTTGCTGGCGGCAAAGTAAAAGACGGCGGGAAAGTATGGCAAATTGCACGCCCAGTAGCTCCACGCCGAGATGAATCCCGAGAAATCGCCAAAGGCCACTTTGGTCCAGACGTACAAGCCGCCTTCATCGGGATGGCGCGACGAGAGTTCGATGACCGAGAGCGCCAGCGGCGTATAAAACATCAGCCAGGCGGCGATCCAGATGACGATGGAACTGGGCCCGGCGGCGGCGGCGGTGGCAATCCAGCGCAGGCTGATGCCGGTGACCACGTAGAACAAAACCAGATCGCGAAAGCCCATGACCCGCTTGGGACGGTTGGAATCATCGGGAATGGCGGCGGCCGGAAGCGCCATGCCTCATCCCATTCCCAATTCGTCGGAAGACTCGAGCGGGGTTCCGCAGCGGCGGCAGATGACCGCAGAGCAGTCGCCACAGGTGAGCGGATCGGTGACTTCCGCAGCGCACTTGGGGCAGTAGAGCGGTTCAGGTCCGGAGGGCGGCTGGGGGCTGGTGGCCATGAGCGGCAAATGTAGCATATCTTCCTATGCTTTAACCGTGCTCTGGGTGGCGGCGGCCAGGTGCTGGCCCACTGACTCGAGACGGAAGTTTTACACAGTTTTGACAATCACAACCGAAAAACGCACATAAGATGTTTCCGCGATTGAATCCACGCTTCAGAGGGACGTCCATGCGAAACAAGGAATCTGCGCTTTCCGTGCTGCTGGGGCTGTTCCTCTTTGCCGCTTCTGTGGCCGCGGCGGGCCAAACCGGCTGGGGTTCTGGTCAGCCTCCCATCGGCCCGGCAAACGTCATCGTACATACAGCGCTCGGCGGATTCATTTTGGGCTATGACATCGATGAGACCGGCACGGAAGGAATTCTAAGCGAAGCATACAGCCTGCCTGACGGACACGCTAATGTCGCAGTCGAGACTTTTGATCAGAAGACCGGCAAACTCATCAAGATTTTGGCGCAGCAGGCCGACAGCAAAAACGATTTTGTCACGTTGGGGATTTCCGGCAACCATGTCGCGCTCACAGAATTTGAACACGTCAGCCAGTTGTTCGTTGATAAACGCATCTACGGGATTTCGAATCCGATCAATGCCAATAGATTTACCGGCCGGTGGACTCCTCCCTTCAACCAGGCTGATGATCTTATTCTGGGCCTGAGCGCGAGCCAGGGATTTCCCGATGCAGCGGTACTTGCCGCCCACAACAATGGCGACTTTAATTCTTACGTGTTCAGCGCCAACGTCGCCGCCAATACCTTTGGCCCGGTCATCAAGGTGAACGATCCTGTCTTCGATTGGAACAACTCCCCTGCACTGGCTATGAATAACACCACCAACCAGGCGGTGCTGGGATCATCGACTGGATGTTTTGGCTGCACCACGGAAATCGGCAAGGTGGACCTTGCCACCGGCAAACTTACCCAGTTCGAAGGGCTGGGATTTGGAATCGTCAACGGAATTGCCGTCGATTCCAACACCGGAATTGCCTGCACCACCACGGAAGACGACTTCAGTGTGGAGTTTTATGATCTGGCCAAGCAGACCGGCAAGATCGTCGTGCTTCCGGGAGCCTCGACTCAGTCCCAAAGCGGCCAGGCGGTGGCAGTCGATCCCGTGCACAAGCTGTTCCTGGTGGGGCAGGAATTCTCCAGCACCGCGCCCTCCGGCAGCAGCATCCAGGTCTTCGATGAGAAGGGGAATTTTGTGGAGTCGCTCAACGGATTCGACCTCCCAGCCAGCCCTGCCTATATGGCTCTACATCCCAGCAAGCGGGCAGGATACGTGATCGTGACGCCGAATTTGACAACCCTGCAATCGTTCACCTATTAGCATTTGCCGCCTTCGGCGGGGAGAGCATTCATCGCATAGGCCGCAGTGTGATTTCGTCTTCCGCCGTGATAAAAAAGAACCAACCACCATGGCGGACAAGCTACCCACTCCTGACGAGAAACTGCAACTCGAATTCAACCGCTGGGCCGAGCAGGGTGAAGGCGAGAGCATGGAACGCCACCATCTCAATATCACCGAAAAGACCCTTCGTCTGATGGACCTGCGGCCTGGCGAGCGGGTGCTGGATTTGGGTTGCGGCGCGGGCTGGGCGACCCGGCTTTTAGCCCGCCTGGTGGCCGACGGGCCGGAGGGTTTCGGCCAGGTCGTGGGGCTGGACGTTTCTGATGAGATGGTCCGCCGCGCGCGCGCAGCCTCGAAAGATTTTGACAACATTCTGTATGTGTGGGGCTCGGCGCAGCAGATTCCATGGGAAGAGAACTTCTTCGATAAGGTGCTGTCGGTAGAATCGTTTTATTACTATGCCGACCAGGAGCGCGCCTTGGCGGAGCTGTTTCGTGTGATGGCGCCGCGCGGGCGGCTGTTCATTTTGATCAACCTCTACAAAGACAATCCCTACTCTCTGCAATGGGTGGACAAGCTGAAAGTGCCGGTGCACGTGCTGTCCTCAGCCGAGTACGTTGAGCTTCTGCGAAAGCACGCGTTTGAGAAAGTAGAAGCCCGGCAGATTCCCGACGATACCCCCACTCCGGATGATTACGTGACCAAATCGTTTCAGACCCTCGACGACCTGAAAGCTTTCAAGCGCATGGGAGCGCTGTTGCTGATGGCATCCAAGCCCGACCTGCGAAATCCTGCGCCCGGATACACCATCTACTAGCGGCGTTGATCCTCTCCGCTAAACCCCTCCGCACTCGAAGCCGATAACTTCCCTTGGTCGGGTGTCGGTATCCTGTGTGTCTCTATTTTCGCGAAGAGCATGAACTTCCTTACTCCACCAGCCGGTTGTACTTCTTCAGCAACTCGCGCAGGCGCTGGTGGGGCAGCGCTATCACGGTGCGATTGTTAATCCCCGTCATGGTTTCGGCGGCGATCAGGGCGTTCACCACAGCCTCCTCCGTAGCCTGCACCGTGGCCAGAAAAATCGGGTCCAGCGAGTCATTCGGCAGCATGGTGATCTGATGAAGTCCGCTGGGTGAAATGGCTCCTGGGTTGGCGGTGGAGAAGGCGACGAAGATATCGCCGGAACCGTTGCCGGCATAACTGCCATCCCGGGCCAGCCCCATGGCCACATGCCGGGCAACCCGCTTGAGCTGGGTCGGGATCAGCGGCGCATCGGTCGCGACCACAACGATGATCGAGCCCACGTCCTTGTCGCGAACCTTGTTGTCCTGAATTTCTTTCCCCACCGGCACTCCGGCAACCCGCAACTGGTTGCGGTCGCCGTAATTGCACTGCACCAGCACGCCGACCGTGTAGCCGCCATTTTTCGCGCTGAGCACCCGCGACGCCGTGCCGATGCCGCCCTTGAACTCGTGGCAGATCATGCCGGTGCCGCCTCCCACGTTGCCTTCTTCGACCGGGCCGCTGTGTGCAGTATCGAGCGCATGAAATGCGTCTTCGGCAGTAACGTGAAATCCGTTGATATCGTTCAAATCGCCGTCCCAGGTTTCCGCCACCACCGGGGCCGACCACCAATAGCCTTCCTGGTCTTTTCTGCCGCGCTTCACCTTCCAGGCGATGACGGCATCGTGCACCACGCCCACACTATGGGTATTGGTGAGCATGACCGGGCCATCGAGAAAGCCCGAATCCTCCAGCCAGGTGGTGCCGGTCATTTCGCCGGCGCCATTTTCTGTGAACCATCCGCCGAAGACGGCATCGTTGGAATCTTTTCCGCGCGGCAGAATCGCCGTCACTCCGGTGCGCACCGGTCCAATTCCGACTTTCAACGAGCCTTCGCCGGAAATGAGAGTGGTGTGGCCGACTTCTACGCCCGCTACATCGGTGATGGCATTCCACGGCCCTGGTGTGCCATCGAAAGGAACACCCAAATCACGAGCCCGCGCTTTGGATTGAGCGAGGGTTGCGGTGCCGGACAAGAGAAGGACAACAAGCGTGAACAAACGGCGCGATGAAGGCATCAGGGCTCCGAGACGGATGGTGAGAGTATAACCGGAGGGGCCGGCAACGGCAGGGATCGGGCAGAATTCGGAATGATTAGGCTGGCCTACTCGATTCCCAACTGCTTCCTGGCATCCGGGCTCAACCGCTCCGGGCCCCAGGGCGGGGTCCAGACCACATTGACGCTGGCGGTGCGGATGCCCGGCAACTGTTCCAGGCGGGCCTTCACCTGCTCGCTGATGGTCACGTGCGCCGGACAGCCCTGCGAAGTCAGTGTCAGATCAATCGTGACGTCCTGCCGGTCGCCCTCCGGGTCGGCGACAGCGGGATCGAAGCGCACATTGTAGATCAGCCCCAGGTCGACGATATTCACCGGAATCTCCGGATCGTAGCATTGCTTCAAGGCGCCCAAAACATCAGCTTCGGTCACAGTGGACATGACATACTCCTAAACGATAAGTTTACCTCACCTTATGAGCCCTGAACTCAAGCAGAAGATTCAAATTTCGCTGGGAGCCGCCATTCTGATAGCGGGCGTCCGCACCGCCTACATCCTCTACGAGCGCCACCAGGCCGCACAGCCGGCCGTGACCCGGGAAATGCCCTTGAATCCGGACTACTACGTTGTGCCCAAGAAGCTTCACCCCTACGACTTGTCATCCGCCAGGGAGTTGACCAAACAGCCGGTCTGGGTGAAAGAAGGCTATCGCTACACCTACTATCCCTACGAACACGGCCGCGCCGATTTCAAGCGCGAGGCCGGACTGCTTCTGCCCATTGAAAAGTTGCAAATCACAGACGTGGTTACGGAAGCTTCACCCAGCAACCCTGGCCAGCGGGAAGTGATGGCAGTGTTCAAGAAAGATGGCAGCAGCTATGCCGTCCCCATCGGCGCGGTGAAGGCGGCCGACTACCAGATTTATTCCGACGAGATGTTCTACATTCAGGACCCTCACGAACTCTACAAGCATTGGACGGCAGAGACTTGGGCGGCAATCGAACAGCACCAGGTCAAACCCGGCATGAACGAATTGCAGGCCGATTTTGCCATCGGCATGGGAATTCCCGAACGCTCCAGCGATCCGCAAGTGAAAACGGTGAATTATCCGAACGGCGGCAAGCCGGTGAGCATTACTTATCGCGACGGCAAGGCCGCGGAAATCAGGTAGTAGGGCCGTGGCCTGCTCAAGCCCGGAGTTTTCCTTGAATGGGCCACCATCCACCTGTCGGCCCCTACTTCAGCTTGGGCGAGTTTTCGTCGGCGGCTTTCGTCTCGTCCCCGTGGATCACGCCATCCTCTTTGGCATAGAACGAGCGATGGTCTGCGTCCTGCTGTTTGGGGGTGAGCAGCAGGTCAAACCCGTCCTTATGGGGATGAAAGCCGACCGTGTAATCGCCGCGGTCGGGGTTGACCATGCGGCGGGTGAATGAGCCGGTATGTACCAAGTCAGCCAGGGAATCCGCGTATTTCTGGTTTTTTCGGTTGTAGATGCGTTGCGCCCGTAGCACCGTGCGCATGTAGCCCAAGGCGAGGGCTTCAGAGTCGGAGTGGGCCGGATCCCCGGGGAATTTGGGCTGGTACGCAGTCTGCGCGCTGGCCAGAAGCGCTGCTCCCATCACCCCGGCCAAGACCCCGCTCGCCACCCAACGGTAACCATTCATCATCGCCTCTAACCCCTTCTTTTTTAAGATGCTTTCTATGTTACTCCCGTAATTGCCGGACCCTCACGAGGCTTTCTATCCGTTCTGAATGTAGCTATTCTAAGGCCCATACATCGCTCTTAGGAATACTATGAAAGCGACTGCCGCGAAAACTGCACTTGCAAAAAAACCGCCCATCCGCCTGGCTGTGGTGGAAAGTGATCCACTACGGTTTGTAGGGTTTCGAACACTGTTCGATAACGAATCCGATTTCGAGCTGATTTCCGCGTCGCTGGCGGAGCTTAGCGCGTTGCAGAACGTTGATCTGGTGTTGCTGGGCAATCGCACCGGACACAATCTCTTTGATGTGATGGCCGGCATGAAGGCTGCACGGCCGGACCTGCGCATTATTGTGACCGGTTCCGGCATCGACGAAGAGACCATTCTCAAGGCCATTGCCGCAGGCGCCAAGGGCTATGTGGACGAAGCGGCCTCGCCGGCAGAATTCGTGCAGGCCATCCGCGTGGTGAACGAAGGTTCGGTATGGGCGCCGCGCCGCGTGCTCTCCATGTTCATTGAGCGCGTCTCGACCTCTCCAGGGCGAATCTTTCCCGCAGGCCGCGTAACTTTCACCGACCGTGAAAAAGAAGTTCTGGAAATGCTGGTGGCCGGCCGCTCAAACAAGGAAATCGGCGCCGCTCTGGGCATTGAAGAACGGACGGTCAAAGCCCACGTGGCAAAACTGATGCGCAAAGTCGGAGTGCAGAACCGGATTGCCCTGTCGGTGCATGCCATTACTCACTCGCTGGTGACGGCGAAGTAGGCGGTTACCAAAGGACAGTTACCTCCGTAATCTTGCCCGTTTCCTCGACCTGACGCATACTCGCCTCACCTACCACAGAACCTGGGAGACGGGGTTGGGAACGGGGATTTAGGGTCACCGTTGCCGACCCCGCATTTTTTGTTCTTGATTTTCCCCGCCTGCAAATCCCTCCCTGCAACCAATCTCCATATTCCTGAATCCTTTACATTGTGCTCGAAGTAAAGAATGGCACTCCCGCCCCTGGTTTGACACGGCATGGCCCGGATGCTACCGTCCCAGATTCCCGCCACATGCGTCAGCGCCTCGAGTACGGGCTTGCCTGGATACTGATCAAGCTCATCGGTTCATTGCCGCGTCTTTTGGCGCGCGCCGCCGGCATCACGCTGGCCTACCTCATCTATCTGCTGCACATTCGTCTGCGTCACGTAGGCATGCGCAATCTGGCTCTGGCGTTTCCTGAGAAGAGCCGGGGCGAGCGCAAACGGATTCTGCGCGGGGAATTCCGCTCGCTGGGCCGGCAAGTGGCCGAGGTCAGCCTGTTCCCAAAATACACCGCCAAGAACGTCACCCAGGTGGTCGTTTACGACGGATTTGAGAACTACGAACGAGCTTTCTCCCGCGGCAAGGGGGTGCTATTTCTTACCGGACACCTCGGCGCCTGGGAGTTGTCGGCCTTCGCCCACTCCTTGCAGGGGCATCCGCTGAACGTCCTGATGCGTCCCCTGGATAACGTTTACCTCGACAACCTCACACGGCGCTACCGCACCATGCACGGCAACAAGATGCTCGACAAAGACGCCTCGCCACGCGCCATGCTCGCCGCCATGAACGCCGGCGAAGTGGTCGGCATTCTGATGGATACCAACATGACTCCGCCGCAGGGAGTGTTTGTCGACTTCTTTGGCATTCCCGCGTGTACAGCAAGCGGCCTGGCCAGAATCGCGCTCCGCACTGATGCCGCTGTCGTTCCCGGATTCACCATCTGGGACCCGGTGCTGCGAAAATACCGGCTGCACTTCGATCCTGCCGTCGAGCTGGTACGCACCGGAAATGATGATGCGGACGCGGTGACCAACACCGCCCGCTTTACGAAGATCATCGAGGACTACGTGCGCCGCTATCCCGATCAGTGGCTCTGGGTCCATCGCCGCTGGAAGACGCGGCCGGAAGGCGAGAAGGCGCTGTACTAGTGCTACTACGGGGTCGCGATCGTGGGCAGAGGGTTCTCGGAAGGCTGAGGACTGCTGCCATGACAGGCTACAAGTCCTCAGGGTCGCGGCCGAAACGCGATCAGCGGAAGCTGTTTGACCAGTCGTTGGCGGTCGCTGTCGCTGCCGCGATATTGCCATCCCAGCAGCCAGCTCAGCCCGCAGCGAACGATCGGGGCGATCCACCGGTTTCGGTGTTCGTAACCCTGCATCACCCGCAGTGCCTCTTCTTCACCCAGGAAGCGATGCATCGCGATGAAGTGTTCCGAGTCGATGGTCACCTCTTCGCCAGGCTTTGCCTCGATGTTTCGAAGCCAGTCGGAATCGGGGCCGAAGCCATTTGCCACCACAACTTCGGGTCCGTCCTGCCGGTACTGGACTACTTCCAAGACGGTCTGACGCCGCAGGCCACTGCGGCGGCCGATATGAGTCAGCAATAATAGGCGGTGTCCAAACAGCCAACCCAGTTTCCAGCGGTACAGATACACGGGCGCCCGAAAGAAGTACCACAACACGCCCTTTCTTTTGATCGAGATCATGCCGTTCTTACCTGGCTTGCGCAGTCCTGACTATTGTGACCCTTTCGGATCGTTGAAACTCGCGGCGGCTCATGCCTGATATCAAGGCATTTCATCGGAAGAATTGAAGGTGAAGGTTGTTTTTCACCGGCGGCTCTTGTGGACACTGGCCCCTCAGAACCAGTCGCTGCGGTAGGCTACCCACCAGCTCACATAAACGATAGGAATGGTCGCGGCCAGGGCCCACCAGAGCGGCAAAATAATATCGGCAAGCACTCCCAGCACGGTGAAGCTCATCCAGAAGATCTTGCGCTCCATACCCAACATTCTAGCTCTCCTTTCCTTTCCCGCAGCAAACGTATAAAAAGGTGCAATGGAACGTTCGGGCAAAGATCGTTCGGCGAAGGAGGTGGCCGATTTCTTGCATGCCCGGCTGCTGGGCGACAGTTCCGTGCGGCTAAAGGGAATCAGCAGTGTCGCAACCGCCTCGCCAGGCGATCTGGTTTTTGTCGAGGATGAAAAGTACCTGGCGTCGGCGATGCAGTCGAACGCGTCAGCCGTGATCACAGGAGACTTTGCGGAGGGCAAGGCAAGCGCCAAACCTTTGCTGATCCATTCCCAGCCGCGCTTGGGATTCGCGCGGGCTGCACAGTTGTTCAGGCCGGCCTCAGAGCCGAAGCCGGGAGTTCACCTCTCCGCAGTTGTACACGCCTCGGCGAAACTCGGAAGCGGCGTCACCGTGGCCGAGCGAGCGGTGATCGGGGAAGGCGTGACCATCGGCGACTCCGCGAAGATTGGAGCCGGTTGCGTCATCGGAGCGGCCGCTAGCCTCGGGCGGGATTGCGATCTGTATCCCAATGTCACAATTTACCCCGGCGTGCGCTTGGGTGACCGCGTGATCGTTCATTCCGGCGCGGTGCTGGGCAGTGACGGTTTTGGCTATGTGCGCGACCACGCCACCGGCCGCCACGAGAAGTTTCCCCAGATCGGCCGTCTGGAGATTGAAGACGACGTCGAGATCGGCGCCAATTCCACCATCGACCGCGGAGCCCTCGAAGTCACGCGCATCGGCCGGGGGACGAAGATCGACAATCTGGTGCACGTGGGCCACAACTGCCAGATTGCAGAAGATGTCATAATCGCCGCACAGACCGGGCTCTCCGGCAGCATCACCATCGAGAAAAACGTAGTGCTGGGCGGGCAGGTGGGAATCGGTGAGCATGCGCGCCTGGAAGAAGGTGTCATGCTCGGCGGGCAGGGAGGCGTCCTGCCGAACAAAGTCCTGCGCGGAAACGGCATCGCGTTTTGGGGAACTCCGGCCCAGCCGGTTCGCGAATACCTGAAGCAGTTGGCAGCTCTGGCCCGTCTGGCGAAAAAGGAGTAGTGGTGGCAATTGTCGTGGTTGGCGGGCACTCGCGCAGCGTAGGCAAGACCAGCGTGGTCGCCGGTCTGATCGCGGCCCTGCCCGAATTCGACTGGACCGCCTTCAAGATCACGCAATACGGCCACGGAGTCTGCTCCAACACCGGGACCCCCTGCGACTGCGCCACCGACGATCACAGTTGGGCCATCACCGAAGAAAAGAACCGCTCCGGAGACTCCGACACGTCGAGGTTCCTGGTGGCCGGGGCTGCGCGCGCCTGGTGGGTGCGCACCGAGCAGGGACGCCTCGCCGAAGCGATGCCGGCGGTTCGCAGCAAGCTGGCCGAAGCGAACAATGCCATTCTCGAATCGAATAGCATTCTGAAATTTGTGAAGCCGGATCTTTATTTGACCGTCCTCGATCCGGCGACCGAGGATTTCAAACGCTCAGCGCAGGAATTTCTTGATCGGGCGGATGCGGTCATTTTGCATGACAAGAATGGCAACGCCTGGAGCGGGGTTTCGCTGAAGCCGGTTGTGACCCGTCCAACTTTTCACATGAAGCCCCCGCACTACGTCACTGCGGAATTGGCCAACTTCGTGAGAGATAGCCTCACAATTCATAACCACAGAGGGCACTGAGGAACACAGGAGCAAGGTTTTCCTCCGTGTTCCTCTGTGTCCTCTGTGGTTAATTCATTGCCTTGCGTACATCCCAATAATCCGCTCAATCGCCCGCCGGCACACCGCGCAGAACGCACCATGCCGCGTGAACGCGGCGTTTCGCTGAAGCCGGTTGTGACCCGCCCAACTTTTCACATGAAGCCCCCGCACTACGTCACTGCGGAATTGGCCAACTTCGTGAGAGATAGCCTCACAATTCATAACCACAGAAGGCACTGAGGAACACAGGGGCAAGGTTTTCCTCCGTGTTCCTCTGTGCCCTCTGTTGTCAATTCATTGCCTTGCGTACATCCCAATAATCCGCTCAATCCCCCGGCGGCAAACCGCGCAGAACGCATCATGCCGCGTGAACATGATGCAGTTCTCCTGTGGCCTGTAGTAACCCTTGGCCTCATAATTTGCCCCTTCAAAAGCGCCCACCCGGTCAGAATACTTGTCGCTGGCCAGCATGGCGTCTTCTTTCTTGCGTTCTTCTTTGAAGAGTTCGTTCATTTCGGATTCCGGCCGGTGCTGCGCGCGTAGTTCACGCCGCTGGCTTTGAATCTGTTTCTCCATGGCCTCGAAGTCCTCTTTGCGCCAGGGCGTCGGCACCGGCGTGCCCGCGATCACCAGGCCTTTCCACTTGAGATTCGCAGGATCGAGCAGGGCCGTGGCATTCGGCTCCCAGGGCTCGATCTTCTTTGCGGGTGGAAGATAAGCCACTTGCGAGGTGTAGTATTCATCGGCCAGTCCGGCAAAATGATGTCCGAATTCGTGGACGAATACATACGGCGCCCACTCGCTGTCGGCCGCCACGGTGGCGTAAAGATTGAAGATTCCACCACCACCATAGGTCTCGCCATTGACCAGAATCTCGATGAACTCATATGGCGCGTACGAAGCGTAGTCGCGCAGGGCGCGGTTCTCGGGAGTCAGAATGTAGCGCTCCGTATCAAAAGTGTCATAGGTCGTGCCCAGCGGCGACCGGTGATGAATCCCATTGGAAGGCCGTGAAATACCAGACTCGTCCGCGGGCGGACAAATTCCCCAGACATTGAAATCCGTGCGGTGCTCGCGGAAGGGCGAGCGCGTGAACAGTATTTCGGTGAAGTGGCGCGCGTCACTCTCGAATTTTGTGCGCTCGGCGGCGGTGTAGCCATCGCCCATGATCAGCAAATCGACCTTGGTCGCGGGCTCGCCGTTCTTCTGAATGGTCAGGACCGGCCCGGGCGAGGGTGGGCGCGAGCTGTCAATGAACTTGTCTTTCGGGTCAATCCGGGTTGTCCAAACATCGTGGAACTCCCCTTCGACGCGCTTTTTCAGGACGATCTTTACCGGCGCCTCGGGAGCAGGGAAGCGCAGCGACTCGGAAAATGTCCGGCTGGCATTCTTGGGCTCTTCTGTGGTGATCCATTCGCCATAGACGGAGCTGAATCCGCGGGAGTAAAGCAGGCGCCCGCTGGCCTGGTCGCGGACTTCAAAGAAATAGTTGCCCAGGTTGGTGTCATCGATGGTCTTCGTCAGGTCACCGGGCCAGGGCAGAGGCTCGATCACGACGCGATCGACACTGAAGAATTCGTGGGTCGCGTCGCCGGTATGGTAGTAGTCCAGGCGCATGGTGGCGGGGGCTGCGATGGCAGCGAGCGAAAAAGAGAACAGCAGGAACAAGACGAATAGGGCTTTGTAGCGCATGTTCAGCATTGTAGGGAAACAGGCGGATGCAAAACAATGCCGGCTTGATTTAGAACCGAGACCATGTTTGTTATCCTGCGAGGTGGGGCGAATTCATAGAAATGCCTGGCTGCTGGTCCTGCTTTCCGCGGGATTGCAGATTCTCGTCTTTCCGCTGCCGAATCTCTACGTTCTGGACTGGGTCGCAATCGTCCCTTTGTTATTGGCTCTGCTGCGGGCCCGGTCGCCCGACACTCTGCAAATTCGCGCCGGAATCAAGTTGCTCCCCGCCAAACCTCTGCAGGCGTTTCTGATGGCCTATGTCTGCGGAATCCTCTGGTACGCCGGCACCTGCTATTGGATCTACAGCGTAATGCGCCAATACGGCGGAGTGAACACCCCTGCCGCAGTGGGGATTCTGGTTCTCTTCTGCATGTATCTGGCGATCTACCACGGAGTTTTCGGCCTGCTCATCAGCCTGCTGGCAGGCAGCAGCCAGTTCAGCCGCCGGGCGTTGCTGCTGTCGCCGGTGGCATGGGTCGCGGTCGAACTGGCGCGCACGCGAATCACCGGATTTCCATGGGACTTATTGGGAATCAGCCAGGTGGACAACATTCCGCTGTCACGGATTGCCACCGTCACCGGCGTGTATGGACTCTCCTTCGAAATCATGGTGGTGAATGCGGCCTTTGCCGCGGCGTTTCTGGTGCCACGTGACACGCGCAAAAAAATGCTGCTGGCGGCGGTTGGTGCGGCGGTCATTTTGCAGTCAGGGCGGCTCGTCCCCGCTCCCTCTATTCCCGCCGACCGCACGGCAACCCTGGTGCAGGCGAATGTGCCCATTCTCGAAGGTGCCGACTGGACGAAAGAATATTTCAATGCCACGCTGCGCGACTTAAGCAGAATCAGCTTTGCCGGCGCCAATTCGTCGCATTTGGTAGTCTGGCCGGAATCGCCCGCGCCTTTCTATACCAGCGATCCGCTGTTTCGCGACGCCATCAGCAATTTGGCGCGCCAGGCAAACACCTGGGTGCTCACCGGCAGCATCGGGACCAGCGCCGCCCGGCTGAATCCGGGACAGGCGGCTGAAATCTACAATTCCGCCGCATTGGTCAGTCCGGCGGGCGAATGGACGTCACGCTACGATAAGGCTCACCTCGTGCCTTTCGGCGAATACGTTCCGTTCAAGCGTGTGTTCGCTTTCGCCGGAGGGCTGACTAAAGAAGTCGGTGATTTTTCGGCTGGAACCTCGCGCGCCCCGCTCGATGCCGGCGGCGCGAGGCTCGGTGTTTTTATCTGCTACGAATCCATTTTTCCCGACGACATCCGTCAATCCGCCGCCCAGGGCGCCCAGGTCTTCGTCAACATTTCCAACGACGGATGGTACGGCGACAGCGGCGCCTATGCCCAGCACCTGAAGCAAGCGCGCATGCGAGCGGTAGAGAATGCGCGCTGGCTGCTGCGCGATACCAACACCGGTGTGACTGCGTCGATTGATCCCTATGGCCGAGTCGTGGCCAGCCTGCCGCGCAAAGTCCGCGCCGCGCTCGTGGCCCCCTATGCGCTGTCCGACGAAACTACTTTTTACACCCGCCACGGTGACTGGTTCGCCTACGCCTGTGCGATAATTTGTGTGGTGGCGCTTTTCATTCGGCCACTGCAATCCGCGAGGTCACGATAATGGTTGATGAACTGGAGCAGGAATACACCGTTCTGAAAGACAAAGTCCGCGAACTCCGGGAGTACCTTTGACACCGCCAAGTTGCGGCTGCAATTAGGCGAACTGGAAAAGCAAGTCGCCGACCCGAACTTCTGGTCCAATCCCCAACAATCTCAGCAGATCATGCGCGAGAAGAAGCGCGTCGAAGATGGCCTGGCGACCGACGCCGACCTGGCGCGGCGCCTTGACGACATTGCGGCGTACTTTGATTTGGCCAAGGAAGGCGAATCGGTGGAGGCCGACTTGCGCCGCGAACTTACCTCGCTACGGGAGCGCGTCGATCAACTCGAAACCGAGACTCTGCTCTCCGGCCAGAGCGACGCTCTCAACGCCATTGTGACCATCCACCCCGGCGCCGGCGGCACCGAATCGCAGGATTGGGCTGACATGCTGCTGCGAATGTATTTGCGCTGGGCCGAGCGCCAGGGTTTCAAAACCGTCCTCTACGACTACCAACCCGGAGACGAAGCCGGACTGAAGTCGGCCACTTTTGCAGTGAACGGCCAGTACGCCTTCGGATTGCTGACGAGTGAAATCGGTGTACATCGGTTAGTGCGCATTTCTCCCTTTGACCAGGCCAAGCGCAGGCATACTTCATTTGCCAGCGTGTTTGTTTCCCCGGAAATCGACGACAGCATCGAAGTCATCATCAAGCCGGAAGATCTGCGGATCGATACTTACCGTTCGAGTGGCAAGGGCGGACAGCACGTGAACACCACCGATTCTGCGGTGCGCATCACTCATATCCCCACCGGAATCGTGGCCGCCTGCCAGAACGAACGTTCGCAGCACAAAAACAAAGAGCGCGCCATGAGCATGCTGCGGTCGAAACTCTATGAATACGAAGTCGAGAAAAAGCGCGAAGTCACGAAGAAGATCGAAGACTCAAAACTCGACATCGATTTTGGCTCGCAGATTCGTTCCTACGTGCTGCAACCCTACCGCTTGATCAAAGACCATCGCACCAAGATGGAAGTGGGCGATGTGGACCGGGTGATCGATGGCGACCTGCAACCGTTCATCCGGGCGTATTTGCAGATGCGCAGGGGCGGCGGGAAGACCCAGAGCTAGGGAATCCGAAGCTTCATTCCTGACAAAGTGCCTTTGGTAACGTTACTCGCACCGAAAAAACTGGAAAGAGCACTCCCCTCTGCCTGATCCTGTAAGGTCAAGGTTTTCGCAATCTAAGTACACCCTCATGCCACGCATGATCGATCTCGTCCGCGCTTCAGCCGTGCCTTCCGGGCTGATGCAGTCGGCTGCCCGCGGCGGCCTCGCAGTCGCGCCGCCGGAAATGATCGAGATTCTGGTACACCTCGCAACGGAGAATAAGGTATTCGCTGAGCAAGCCCGCCTCACACTGGCGGGCTGGGACGAAACCTCGGCTCGCGAAGCCGCGGCCAATCCGGCCACCCCCAGGCAGGTATTGAACTACTTTATCGACCCGCAGAATGTCAGGCCGGGGTTGCTGCCGCTGCTGTTGGAGAATCCGTCGGTGAGTGCAGAGTCCATCATGACGCTCGCAATATCGGCGACTCGCGAGCAAGCCCAGGTCATGCTCAGCAGCGCGCGAGTCAATGCGGCGCGGGACATACTGAACGTATTGGGATCAAACTCAAACCTAACGGAAGCCGAGACGAAATCAATCCAGGGAAAACTGCCGGCCTTCGAAGCGGAAGTTGCCGGCTCTCCTGAGACGGTCGAAGCCAGTGGAGAAGAGGTCTCCGAGGAAGCCATCCACGCCTATCTTTCCGAGCACGCCGCAGAAATCGTAGCCGAGGCGGGGAAAGCTTTCCAGCCCATCGGCGGTGTTCATGAAGAAATCGTACCAGAGGCGTCACCTGCCGAAGCGCATGCGGCAGTCACTGGCGGCAGCTCAGGTGGAGCGGCCGCGGCCAAGAGAGCGCCTCTCAAGAAGGCGATGCTCAATACTGACGAGCAGCGCGGTAGCGCCCTGCAAAAGATTTCAAAACTCGACATCAAAGGCCGCATCCAGTTGGCCATGAAAGGGAACAAAGAAGAGCGCTCGCTGTTGATCCGCGACGGCACAAAAATCGTAGCCTTGGCTGTGCTGGAGTCGCCCAAAGTCACGGACGGCGAAGTGGAGAGATTCGCCGGGCAAAAGAATGTGCTGGAGTCCGTGCTGCGCGCCATTCCACTCAAACGGCGATTCATCAAGCAGTACCCGGTCATCCGCAGCCTGACCGCCAACCCACGAACTCCGATCGACGTTTCCCTCGGATTGATCAAGCACCTGCTCATGCAGGACCTCAGACATCTCTCCGGCAACAAAGAAGTCTCCGACACGGTTCGCAAGCTGGCGACAAAAATGTTCCGCCAAAAACTGGACGTCACCAAGAAGGGCGAGTAGCCGGAATCGGCTTGGCTTCTCTCCGGCCCCGTCGCTACAATGTTGCGAAATGGCTGCCCCGTCTCCCGACCCAATTGCAGAACTTCTGAAACGTGCCAGGACCATCGCCGTGGTCGGGCTCTCAAACAACCCGCTCCGCCCCAGCCATGGAGTCTCCGCCTACATGCAAACCCAGGGCTACCGGATCATTCCGGTAAATCCCGAGATCAAAGGTTCGCTGGGCGAGAAGGCATATCCCTCGCTGCGCGAGGTGCCTGAGAAGATCGACATTGTGAACATTTTCCGCCGCCCGGAATTTGTGGGTGAAGTGGTTGATTTGGCCATCCAACTGAAGATTCCGGCCGTTTGGATGCAGGAAGGCGTCATCAACGAAGCTGCCGCCAAAAGAGCGCGCAAAGCCGGCGCGTTAGTGGTGGTGGATCGCTGCATTTTGAAAGAACACAAGGCGCGCCTGGGATAAGGCTCCTCCACACGCTTTCTGGTCGCCAGTCGCCTGCGTCCCTCCCCCCGCCCAAGGCCCGGGGTTGGGAAACGTTTTTTCCCGCTCCCCGAAACTTCCTGACTCAGGTTACGTCTAACCGGCTTGTCAGACGACGCCAGGGAGGATCACTCAAATGAAGCAAGCACGAATCTTCTTGCTACTGATAGCGCCATTTGTCATTGCCGCCTGGGGACAGGAGACAAAGAGCTCTCCTGCCACCACCACGCCTCAGGCGCAACCGCCGCAGCCCAGCATAGCTACAGCCGTGGACCGCGAGATCAGCAACGTCGAAAAGCAAATTGTCGATGTTGCCGAAGCCATGCCGGAGGGCAAATATAATTTCTCTCCCGAAGACCTGAACATTCCAGGCGCTGACTATAAGGGGGTGCGCTCCTTTGGACTGCAAGTCAGGCACGTTGCCGCTTCCAACTACGCAATATGGTGGAGGCTTACCGGCGAAAAGTTTCCCGACGACTTCAAGGGCGGGAACGGCCCTGAAAACCTGAAGACCAAAGCCGACATCATCAAGTTTCTGAAAGATTCCTTCGCTCTGGGCCACAGGGCCGCGGCGACATTGACGGAAAACAACATGTTGCAGACCGCCGAGGGCAGCAAATCGACCCGGCTGCGGATGGCCATATTTGCCGCTGAGCACGCCTTCGATCACTACGGGCAGATGGTCGAGTATTTGCGGATGAACGGCATTGTGCCGCCCGCGAGTCGAAACTGACCGCGAAATTAAGGAGAGCCACTCCCATGGAAGTCGCGGTCCAGGCGCACGCCACGAAGAGCGCCTCCGCCGCGAAATCTTGTGGTCCGCCGTTCAAGCCTTTAGGAAAATCACGGTGGCATCGTCGCAGAGGCCGGTGCCGTTGGCGAAGGCCCGCACGTCAGCCAGAATGCTTTCGGCAGAGGCCGCGGGTTGCAAAACATGGCTCCGTAAACGAGCAGCCCCGTATTGTTCTTCAGCGCCGTTTTCTGCCTCGGTGATGCCGTCGCTGTACAACACCACACCACCTCCCGGCGGCAGGTCAACCTCGATCTCCGAGTACTCTCCAGCGCCAATGCCGAGGGGCATTCCTTTCTCAGTCTCAACGAAACGCGTCTCATCTCCGGCAATCAGCAGAGGCTCCAAATGGCCGGCGCTGGCAAACAACAGCTTGTGGCGTGCGGGGTCCAGCACGGCATACACCATGGTCACAAATCTTCCAGCCGGGAAGTCCTGAACCAGCAGGCGGTTCAACTTGGTCAGTACTTCGCTCGGAGTGCAACTGGTCTCAGCCAGGGAGCGCAACATGCCGCGCGTAGCAGACATCAGCAGGGCCGCCGCCGTGCCCTTGCCAGAAACATCGGCGAGCACCAGCGCCCAGCGTCCGTCACCCATGGGAATGAAATCGTACCAGTCGCCGCCCACGGCGCCGGCGGAAATTGAAAACGCGGATACCGCAAAGCCGGGAATGTATGGCGAACTCTTGGGCAGCAGTGCCTGCTGAATCGTGCGGGCCTCCTGTTGCTCGCGGCTCATCTGCTGCCGCTGGTGCTGCTCCTGCTTGAAGCGCCGGGCATTGTGAATCGCAACCGCAACGTCATTGCACAACGCCTGCAGCAACCGTAGCTGTTCAGGCTGAAA
Organism: Terriglobales bacterium; assembly: GCA_050745985.1. Classification (GTDB taxonomy): domain Bacteria; phylum Acidobacteriota; class Terriglobia; order Terriglobales; family Acidobacteriaceae; genus JABCZH01. The sequence goes on from JBOGLG010000013.1 coordinate 84,660, forward strand.
GGCATCCAATTCATGGTGCGAGGTGCTGAAAACCCCCACCAGTTGGCCTTCCACATGCAGCGGGATGGCAACCTCAGACTGCGTAGCTTCTTCGCAGCCAATGTAGTAAGGATCCTTGCGAACATCCGGGGCGTAGCGCATTTGGCCGGTAGCAGCCACGTGCCCAACCATGCCTTCTTTGCCGATTTTCAGGCTGTGGCCGGGGCCATGCGCGGCGCAGCCGTCGCATCCGCAGGCGCTGGCCAGCACCAACTCGCCGCGCTCCTCATGGTGCAGATAAATGTCCGCATCCACGCACCCGAACGAGCGCGCCACATCGGTCACCACCATCTCCACCAGTTCGTCCAGGTCGAGGATCGACGAAATTTTCTGTGCCGCGCGTTGCAGCTTCAACAGGTCCGCCACCTGAACGGTCAGTTGTGGGCGGGGCGGCAAAGTTGGGGTTACAGCAAACGGAACCGTGGACACAACGGCCTCCCTCAAGACGGTCTAGTTATCAGTAACAGATGAGGACGGGCTGGCCCGCGATTCCCTTTTTTGAGGGCTCTCGCATATGTGTAGGCTCCGCGTCTCGCGGGTCTTGCGAGGCCTGGGAAGGTTGTCGGAATTGAATTTGTGACCTTCTTTGGCACTTTGGCACCTACCTCGATATAGAGGCCGTAGAAAAGCGCCGTCGGTGGCAAAGGCGATCTGCTTGTGCCGGCGAGAAAGCTGTGGTTGTTGCAGAGCGACTCCATCAGCGCGGCCGCTCCCGGTCAGCGAATGCTATTCGGATGGATAGCGGTGAGCCCGCTGAAACGGCTGAAGTCCGTAACATTGAGGGTGAGGACGTTGCTCACGCCATGGACATACATCGTCGCTGCCAGCCGAGCATCGTGTACCTGAACACCCAAGATCTCCTGTCGCACAACTAGCATGCGCCACTCTCGATAAACCGCTTCACTGTCCGGCAAGAGACTCATGCCCGCCTCGATAGCGCGAACTTCACGCTCAGCATCGGCAGCGCTCAACCCCAAGCCATTCCGCGTCTGAGGCCGGGTCATTGCATTCCAAAGCTCCGCAATGTTCTGGTGTGTATAGTGAAAAATCGTGCCGTCGGAGGCCAGCCGGGCGAGCGCCGTATCCACAACCCGGTGCTGAGGATCGGAGCGCCGTGTCATCCTCAGCAGGATGTTGGTATCAACCAGACACGACGCAATGGCCATTTAGTTGTGGTCCTGATAAAGCCACTCACGGGAAATGGTCTCGGGCAAAGGCGGGATTTTTTCCGAGAACTGCGCCAGCGAGTCAAGCCACGCACGAATCTCGTCGACCGTTCGCGGCTGCCGGGCCTCGACAGGAGGCCTCAACTGCCGGGTCAAAATCTCCAAGACATAGGCTTCGAGAGACAAACCGCGAGCCTTTGCCGCCGCCGCTAGTTCATCAGGAATGTTGACCGTGACTACCATGTGCTCAGAACGATCCTAATCCCTTTCAGACCCAATGCTACCACGCTAGTGAGCTGTGTCCATTGTGGTCCTGTACTCCAGATGCGTCCCCTGCTGGACGCAATCTGGTGCAGGCAGCTGTTGCTCCTACCCCAGCGATGCCATATCAATCACAAACCGCCAAAGCACCTTCAATCAGAGGCTTTGCGTCTCTTCTTCTTGATCTCCTCCAGCCGCTCGCGGATTCCTTTTTCCATGCCTTCAGTGGTCGGCTGGTAGTAGTTGCGGTCCTTTAGATTGTCCGGCAGACACTGCATGTCCGCGACCTTGTCTTCGAGATCGTGGGCGTACTTGTAGCCCGCGCCGTAGCCCATGCCTTTCATCAACCTGGTTGGAGCATTCCGCAGATGCAGCGGCACCGGCTCAGCCGCCGTCTGTTCCACATCCTGTACCACCTCGGCGTAGGCCGTGTACAACGCATTCGACTTCGGGGCTAGCGCAAGGTAAACGACCGCCTGGGCCAAAGCCAAATTGCCCTCCGGCATGCCGATGAAATCAACGGCATCGCGTGCTGCCATACATAAAGAGAGCGCACCCGGATCGGCCAGCCCTATATCTTCCACCGCCATGCGCACCACGCGCCGGGCGATGTACAACGGGTCTTCGCCGGCTTCGAGCATTCGCCCCAGCCAGTAGAGCGCGGCGTCAGGGTCGCTGTTGCGCACCGATTTATGCAGCGCCGAAATCAGGTTGTAGTGCTCCTCGCCGGCCTTGTCGTAGAGCAGAACGCGTTTTTGCAGCGCGTCGGTGACGATGGCATCGGTGATCTCGGTCTTCGCCCCGCTCGCAAGCGACGCCGCTACTTCCAGCGCGTTGTAGGCGGTGCGCGCGTCGCCGCTCGAATAGGCGGCAATCTTGGCCAGAGCTTCGTCCGCGGCTTTCAGGTTCATTGTTCCCAGGCCGCGCCCGGTGTCGGCCAGCGCCCGTTTCAGCAGCAGCACAATTTGCGCCTCGGTGAGAGGCTTTAGGGTGTAAACCCGGCTGCGCGAGAGCAACGCGGAAATAATCTCGAATGATGGATTCTCAGTGGTCGCGCCTATCAGGCGAATATTGCCTTTTTCCACGTGGGGCAGAAACGCATCCTGCTGCGCCTTGTTGAAGCGATGAATCTCATCGACGAAGACGATGGTGCGAGTGCCGTATTGCCGCGCCCTCTCGGCTTCGGCCATCACCTGCTTGATTTCCTTGATCCCGGCCAGCACCGCGGAGAACTCTATGAATTCTGCTTTCGTAACCCGCGCGATGATCTGCGCCAAGGTCGTCTTGCCCGTCCCGGGTGGTCCCCAGAAAATCAGCGATCCCAGATCGTCGCGCTCAATCTGCGTGCGCAGCGGCTTGCCCGGGGCTACCAGATGCTCCTGGCCGACAAACTCATCCAGAGTCCGCGGACGCATACGGTCAGCCAGCGGCCGGGTACGGTCGCCGGAGTTGTCGGGATTCGGAGTGGTCTGGAATAAGCTCATCGAAAACTCATTTCACGCTTTGTTCCATGTCTCCGTGGTGAATTGGCTTTTGCCACTTCATAGAGCACAATACTCGCCGCCACCCCTGCATTCAGCGATTCCACCTGCGACGAATGTGGAATTGCCAGGGTTTCATCCATCTGGCACAGAAGTTCCCGCGGCAGCCCCGCACCTTCGCTACCAATAAAGATGCCCAATGGGCCGGTCAGTTTTGCCTCGTGCAACGACGTGCCTTTGTGCGACGAAGTCGCCACCAGGCGCAACCCGCGAGAACGCATTTCCTGAACCACCTCGCCCAGCTTCACTTTCGCAATCGGGAGACGGAACACCGACCCAGCCGACGCACGCACCACTTTCGAGTTGAACGGACTGACCGTACCTTCTCCGAGCAGTACGCCAGCCGCTTCAAAAGCCTCTGCCGAGCGCAAAATGGTCCCTAGATTTCCCGGGTCTTGCACTCCCGAAACCGCCACTACCGGCCCGTTTGCCGACTTTGCCAGCACATCCCGCGCTGCAAACACCGGGCAGCGCACCAGCGCCGCCACGCCTTGCGGGCTATCGCTCGGGACGGCGGTCGCAAACAGCTTGTCGGGTAACATCAGAGTTTCTACATAGGCCGCGAGCTGCGGAAGAAGGCGCTCAGCCTTAGCGAGGGCTGACGAATTGAAGAATACCGCGCGGAACTTCAGTCCACTGCGGATGGCCTCTTCCAGGATGCGCATGCCTACAATTGCGCAATGGCCGTCGTCAGTCAGGTCGTCATGGGCGAAGGCTTTGCGCAGATCCTTCACCAGGGCGTTGTGGCGCCCCTCAATGCGGCGCAGGCGATCGTGAATATCCGGATTGAGACTGGGCTTCTTCGTGGCTTTTTCCTGGGAGAATCATACCTGTTCCGGCGGATTACGCGCGTTTCCACTGCTTGTACCGCGAGTTCATGGTATGTTAGTTTTCGCGTTCTCAGAGCTTATCCGGAAGGAGCAGTGTGCGCGCGGAGATCGTCAAAATAAACAGCGCAAATCCGGAGGCGTCGCTCATCCGCTACGCCGCCGACCAGATTCGCGCCGGCCAAGTGCTCGGCATGCCCACGGATACGTTTTACGGGCTGGCCGCTGATCCCTTTAACCTGCTGGCGGTTGACCGGGTCTATGACATCAAGTCCCGCTCCCGCCACAAGCCATTGTCGCTGCTGATTGAGAGCGTTGACCAGGCCGAAGAGCTGGCCAGGCCTCTGCCCGAGGAGTTCTACAAGCTGGCACGGCGCTTCTGGCCCGGGCCGCTCACCATCATTGTGAAAGCTGCTTCCCGGCTGCCGCTGAAAGTTACCGCCAACACCGGCAACGTTGCCCTGCGCATACCTAGCGCCAGGATTCCACTGGCGGTGGTGCAGGCTGCCAGCATTCCCATCACCGCGACTTCCGCCAACCTGAGCGGGGAAACTGAGTGCACGACGGCCGAGGCCGTCCGCGACCAGCTACAGGGCCGTATTTCTATTATTGTGGATGGTGGCACTTCGCCGCGCGAAATTCCTTCCACCATCGTCGATCTTACCGACGAGGAAACCCGCTGGCGCATCATGCGCGAAGGCGCCATCACCTCCCAGGAAATCTCCGAGTTCTTCGCGCAAGGATAAGCCGGCCGGAATGAGGCAAGACGAGAGGTCGAGCGCTGCGGGGCGCTGGCTGCGCTATGGTTTGATCCTGGTTTTCGCCGCCGCCCTTACCCATTTTTTCTCGATTTGTGCCGGGATCGTCCACGCCGCCGCCGAAGACCAGACTCGTCCTGCCGATGCCATCGTGGTGTTCGGTGCCGCCGAGTATTCCGGACGTCCCTCACCCGTTTACCGCGCCCGCCTTGACCACGCCTTCGATCTTTTCCGGAAAGGCGTGGCTCCCGTGGTGATCACCACCGGAGGCGCAGCAGCAGACCCCAGCTTCAGCGAAGGTGGCGTCGGGCACGACTATCTGATGGGCCGCGGAATTCCCGACGCCAGCCTGATCGCCGAAACCCAGGGCACCGACACTGCCCAATCGGCGGAGCGGGTGGCTGTCATCATGCGCGCCAATCACATGCGAACTTGCGTGGCCGTAAGCGATGCTTACCACGTTTTTCGAATTCGCAAGCTATTGCAACATGAGAAGGTGCAGGTTTACATCTCGCCCCGTCCCGACTCCCGCCCGCACACCGCGCGCCAGCGCGCGGAAGCGGTGATGCGCGAGGCGGCCAGTTATCTGGTTTGGCGCTTGCAGGTCACAATGTAATCGCCAGTCTCCGCATTCTCCGGACGGTCTGCTCCAAGCTTCTGCGTTGAGCTTTTAGGATTTCTACCAGCCCATGCGCTTCCGCAACTCGGTAACATGCGCCACGTGATGGCGCCCATGCCAGGCATAGAGTGCAAGGGTTTTTTCGAGAGGCACAGGCCCCATCTCCGGATGGCTGAACTGCCGTTTCCATTCCTGCGGCTTGATCGACCGCAACAGGCGTACCCACCGGTCGTGCAACGAGTCCAAGAGCGCCAGCGAAACCTCCAACGGTGTGGATTGGACTTCGCCAGTTTCTGCCCAGCGATCTTCCATATATGGTTTGATGGTGGGATTGTCCTCGGTCAGCCCTAGCTTGAAACGTATATAGGCGTTCATATGGCTCTCGGGCACGTGGTGGACAACTTCCCGTACGGTCCAGCCGCCATCGCGATAAGGGGTTTCGATCTGTTGCGGCGAAAGCCCCGTGACGGCGGAACGCAGCGCCGCCGGCGTTTGTTCGATGGCGTTTATGAGTTGATTGCGCTGGCTTTCATCGGGTGCGCCAGCGTAAGTGAAATTGCCGACAGGGTAACGCGGGTCGCTCATTGGTGGCCTCCGGTGGAGAGTTGCCGGTTCAGATGAGCAAAGAGTACGCGAGGCTGCGTTTTTTCTGGCTGACAGTGGTCAGCTGTCTAAACCAGGCCTACTTCACCAAGGCCAGAATCCGAACCGGGCCGCCCGACCCGCCTTCCAGCTTGATGGGCGCCGCCACAATTAACGCGCCGCTGGCGGGGACGTTCTCCAGATTGGCGACGTTCTCCAGATGATAAATGCTGTGTGCCATGGTGTACTGGTGGACGGGGAAGTCGGTTGAAGGCCCGTAATCGATACTGAGAGTATCGATCCCCAGGCCGTTCACCTTCCGCCCTTCCACCAGAAACTTCGCCGCCTCGATTGAAAACCCGGGAAAGTGCTTCACATTCTTGGTGTCGGCATTGCGATAGGCCTCAGCCGAATTCCAACGGGCATTCCATCCGGTATTGGCAATGACGACCGCACTCGGAGGAATCTCGCCATGAACATGCTCCCATCCGGCAACGTCGGCGACGGCAACCTGGTAATCGGCGTTGGCTTTCGCTTGCGCAATGACGTCGATTACCACCAGAGGCGATACCAGACGCTCGGGCGGAATCTGGTCCACCGTCCATAGCCCCTCGGCGAAGTGGGCGGGAGCATCGAGGTGGGTTCCGAAGTGTTCGGGCACACAGAATTCGCGCAAGAAGTAGTGATCTTTGGCCACCGTGGCCAGGGTCTTCACCTGATACGGAGATTTATCGGTGGCTTCAAACGTTGGAACCTGCGCATTCAGTGAATGGGTCAGATCCACCACAGAGGTAAAGCCGAAGGGCTGGGCAGCGTTGCCACGGCGGTGCGCAAACAACAGCACGGTCACTGCCAGAATGCAGCCTATAAGGAATGTTCTGATCTTCATAAGGTTGAGGGTGGATGACTCCACATTAGATGCTTTCATGCGGCCTCCAGCAGGTAAATCATGACTCGTTCATGCCAATAGTAATGCGCCACCGGCGGCGATCAGAGTGCCCAGGAAGTTGACAGCGTCGTTGTTCAGCAGCTTTCTTCTTTCGAGCGTTGCCCCCAGGTAACTGTCGGCGATGGTGCCCAAGAGCGCCGCTATCACTGAAGCCGCAGTCGACTTCAGCGGAAACATTCCCACCCCCACGCACACCAGTGTTACCAACAGGGCGGCGGCGGCTCCGCCCAGCGTTCCCGCCACGGTGACACCGCCGTCGGTACCGGCGGGGACAACTTTCCAGTTGGTAATCAGCCGCGCTTTGGCCGACCCGGCCTGCCCCAATTCGCTGGAGACCGTGTCAGCCCCAGCTTCTGAGAGCGCCGCCGCCGTTGCCAACAGGAACGCCGCATTACCCGTTATTCTGAAAAGTGCCGCGCAGGCCGCTCCGATCGAAAGATTGGCCAGCACCTGAGAAGCGGTTCGCCCTTCGCGATTCTGCGCCGTCCCCAACTCTTGCTTCCGGCCGTAGCCCAGGCGGGTGCTGATCCAGGTCAGAATAAAGACCGAGACCAGCGCCAGGAAAGGTCCCGGCCCGGCCGCGGCGAAGAGCACGAAGCAGATGACGGCCCCGGCGATGGCTCCGGAGACGCTCACACCGCGCACTAATCGCGCCAAAGCGGTGAATCCGAGCGTCACCGCAAGCGCGACCCCCAGCTCCCGAACTGGGCGCATCTCCCATAGAATCAATGCGATTTGTGGCAAATCAAGCATCTGGAATGGAGCCCCAGGTCAGTACAGAGTGACGAACCACGCTCGATACTACTATCCCTAGTGCTATGCTTCTTGCTGCCCCACGGCGTCGTGCTTTGCTTTGGGGTTACCGGCGCGACCTTTCTGCATCAAAGAGTTTGGATGTAGTTTAGACTCACTTCATTACGCATCTCTGGCGTCATCTAAGTTTACGGGGTGAATCATGGCAGCCTCCGTTTGGACGGGATACCTTACCTTCGGATTGATCTCCATGCCGGTGCGCTTGTTTTCCGGCGCGCGCAGCTCGGGCGTTTCCTTCAACATGCTACACCGCGACGATTTGTCCCGGCTCAAACAACAGTATGTCTGCCTGGCCGACGGGAAGGTCGTGGAGCGCAGTGACATTGTAAAGGGATACGAGTATCGCAAGGATGAATACGTCGTAATCGAGCCTGAAGAGATCAAAAAGATCGAACCGAAGACTGCCAAGACTATGGAGATCCTCGAATTCGTGAAGTCGAGCGAGGTTGATCCCGTCTTCTTCGAATCCTCCTATTACATGCTTCCAGAAGAAGCCGGGCGCCGCCCCTACGCTTTGCTGACTAAAGCGCTGGAGGAAAGCGAATATGTAGCCATCGCTCAGCTCACCATGCACAACCGCGAATACACGGTTTTCCTGCGTCCGCACGAAGGCGGGATGATGCTGCACACCATGTATTACGCGGAGGAAGTACGCAAAGTGGAGGGCTTCGGAGCGCCGGATGTGGAATTGAAAGACGCCGAAGTGAAAGTTGCGCACCAGCTGATCGAAGCCCTGGCCGCCGAGTGGGAACCGGAAAAATACCACGACACATTTCAGGACAACGTCAAGAATCTGATTCAGACCAAACTCGAAGGTGGGAAGATCGCCGAGGTCGAGAAGCCCAAGAAGCTGGCCCCGGTGGTCGACCTCATGGCCGCTCTGAAGCAGAGCCTCGCGCAGATGGAAGGCAAGAAAAAGCCGGCCGCCGCGGCCGGCGACGGCGGCAGCCGCAAGAAATCCCGCGGGGGCGCGTAAACATTTCGTCCAGGCCGAATGGCTTGTATCCCAAACAGATGTTGTTTCGTTGTTTTTCTCCTCGTCACTGTTTCAAGTAACGAAGCGCAACACATCCTGATTTAAAAATCTTCGACTCAACAAGCTTTAGTTTGTCCTGCAGGCTGCTGCCTTCCAGCAACCGTCTCCCTTCCCCGGCAACGATTGGCTGAACGATAAAACGATATTCATCAACCAGGCCAAGCCTCATGAGTTGTGAAGGAATATCCACACCACCGACTAAAATATTCTTGCCTGGTCCTCCTTTCAATTTCAATATTTCGTCTTGAAGCTTGGTGCGAACAATTCTCGTATTTTGTCCTTCCGCGCTGTCTAATGATCGCGAGAAAACAATTTTGTCGATGGAGTCGAATCTGTCGGCAAATTCGTTCTCTGCTTTTGTCTCAGAATGGTTTCTTGCGATATCAGGCCAATAAGGGACCATCAATTGATAGGTTTTGCGCCCAAAGGCGAGCAGGTCAACATCTCGCATGATGACGTGCGTAAAATACTCATGTACTTCTTCATCGGCAATCATTTTGGTGTGGTCGCAGCAGCCATCTACGGTGATGTTGATTGCGAAGATTACGTTTCTCATTTGATTCTCCTGACTCCTTTCATGTACCAGTGCTCGCGAGAGTTTGAGCTCTGCCCGCTGGGTCATTCATTCTATAGTCGCCGGGGACAGGGGGAAATCGACAGCAGAGGCGACTATTCCTGCAGGAGCTTCACATTTTCATGACAATCAGCTGAGGTTTCCCTAGTGCGGTGCGTCAAACAGACCGATAGTTGTAGATCGCTGGTTTCTCCTGTGATCCTCTGTGCTTTCTGTGGTTGCCTTCTGACCTCCTCGCCCGGTAGTACGGATCAAGCAGATTGAGGTCGCGATATTTAACGATCACTATTTCCGACGCACCACACTAGTTACGTTTCATGGCAAGAGAGGAATTTACGAATCTCATCCCGAGGTGGCCAAATGACCAAACCCATTAGAACCATCGCAATGACCTTTGTGATTGCTGTTTTCACCCTCACCAGCGCTGCCGTGGCGCAGAGCTACACCGGCGATTGGCCGGCGACCGTGACCCACTCCCAGCGCTCCGACGGCACCTACTGCATATCTCTGACCGACGATGGCAGCTACGGCGCTCGGCACAGCGGCGAGGCCAAGCTGATTCCCAATCAGAGCCAGTATCCCGGCTATTTCACAGTCGTTGATGGGCTCATGACTGTAACTATCACCTATCCCTCGGGCCCAGGCGACTGTTGTAGCTTCCAAGTGTTCACCGCTCGGGCCGGTAACGGCCAGATCGGCAAGGGCGTCTTCAATTATTTTGGCCCAGCCGACGTTGGTCTGCTGACCTTCGGCAAGAAAAATGGCTGCAGTATGTAAAGACTGGATCCGCTCGCGCCCGGAGGTCGCTCGCATTGACGCAAGAGTGAGCTGGATAAGGTCACCCTCACGCTACAGCAAGCGACGTCCTTTTCTGTCAGGCCGCCCTTCAGCGTGCAGTGTTCCCACGGTCTGAAGGACGTACTGCGCCAGCGCGCGGGTGGTGCAATCTTTCCGCATAGCGGCATCGATCTGCTGCTGCAACTTCAGCCAGATTTCGGCGCCTTCGCAAGTTTCGAAGAACTCCGGGCCGCGCGTTTCCAATAGATTCTTGGCGGCGAGCAATTCGCACTTCGGCAGTGTGGTCATGCTACTCGTCGGGCACGACTCCAATCCCAGAAACCACGGCACGCATGCGTTGGCCATGATTTCGTAATGCCGGAGGCAGTCCCATCCGGCTTTCTTCATGGTGACTCCAAACAGGCTTTCCGAATAGTCGCCGTAGTAGCCGGCTTCCGTCTGGTGAATGTAGGTCCGCTTGTCGCGCGGATCGATCAGCGCCTGAAGTTTCACTTTTTGCCGCGGGGCGGTTCCGATCCGTTCATCAGGAATCGCAAAGCTGATCGGCCAAACGTACTCCATCGGCGATGCCAGTTCGCGCTTGAAGTAGAAGCCGTGTCCGATCAGCGCCGGGACGATGGCCGTCTGGTCCTCGCCATCGATGAAAGCGATTTTCTCCGCCGGGTACGCCAGCATCACTTCGCGAATGAAGTCGGCGCATCGATGGATGCTTCCATAAATCACCAAGTCGAAAAACCGCGAACGAATCTTGTTTTCGATGTCGTCTCGGTCGACGCCCGTGTCCGGCCCGAGCAAACCGTAAACCGAGAAACCGCGGCCGTAGAGTGTCGCGCGGTCGTGTTTTCCGTGCGCGAACTCATCCGCGTACATATACCAGAGTCGCGAGGCATCCAGGGCGCCATCGCCCAGTTCACTGCGGAGTCCGTGAAACAGCATGTCGCAAAGATAGTCCGGCCCCTGGCCGCCTGAAATGTAGAGGACGCGCATGCAACTAGACCGGCGCCGCGTGCAGCTGCGGTTCGGCGTTGCAGCCCAGCCCCGGCTGCGTCGCGGGCTTCGCGACCACCGCGAGGAAGTATCCGTTGTGCCAGTCGCTTGCCTGCCGCGCAATCGCAGCATGCGATCCGTCGAGCGTGGTGCGGATTTCGAAAGAATGAAGCACTGAGAGATTCAGATCATGCAGCGCCTTCAGCGTGCCCTGCCGGGCCGGTGGATGGTTCCAGTCATCCACGATCAGAATGAAAGTGTCGTCGAGCGCCGGCAGCACCAGGCGAATACCATCGAACTGGTCAGCCGACGTATGCGGGCCATCGAACATGTACACGTTGAAAGGTCCCAGCCGCGAGTAATCGACCGAACGGAAGTCGCATTCGAGAAAAGCCACCTTCGCTCCCGGCGTCTTAAATCGCTCCAGGTTTTGCAGAAACTGCGCCTTGGGGCCGCCGAACTCCGACCAGTTGTCAATCGCCGTCGCCCGGACCGAATTCCGGTTGATGGCAGAGCACAGGGTAGAGCCAGCCCAGGTCCCAATTTCAAGGTAGCGCGCGTCCGGAATGTTGGCGATCAGGTTGTTAATCAGCAGCCGGTACTTTTTCCCCGACATGCCATCGATTTCAAGCGCGGCAGGATCGATTCTTCCCGCGCACGCCATGGCCTGGTTGAAAGCAGTTTGCAGATGCCCAACCAGCGGCGATTGTGTCGTGCCTGCGATCATCGTGACTTGCGCCGGGGAAACTTTAGACTGCCTGGTGACGATTGCGCCGATGCTGGCCGCGCTCGCGGCTGCCGCCGCCGCACTCTGGCCGAGCGTGCGACTCAAAATCTGCGACTCGCGTTGCCGCGAGAACCACTGGTACCCGCGGGCTTCGAGATTCTTGCGCTCAACGTCGTTGCGCAGCAGAGCAAGGCAGCCCTGCACCAGGGAATCGTAGGGCAATGCTACAAAGGCGCCGCTGGCCTCGCGCTCAAGTTCTATTTCGGAGGAGCGCTCGGCAACCACCGCCTTGGAATTCGCCAGCAGATAAGCAATGCGCGGCGCGTTGAAGGCTTTGTTGTCGAAAAAGTGAACGTCGAGCACCACCTTCGACCGCGCGATCAACTGATCCCGATCTTTTCCGTAAACGCCGAATGCCACCTGCACGGTTGCGCCGGCGTCGCTCAACGCGTTCAGGATGCGCATCCGGCGCTCGTTCACCGATCCATAAAAGAGCACATCGATGTCCTGGACCGGCGCCGGCTGAACGCGGGTGGTTTCCGGCACATACCCGAGCGGCATGTAAACTGGCGGACGAAGGGGATTCAGCGTGCGCCATTTTTCGAGATTGCGCAGGCTCGAATCCCAAATCTGATGCCGGAGCGCCATTTCGTAATAAGGGACCGGCAGATTCGCTCCGCCGACCGGCTCGAGGTTGTAAATGATGGAGCCTGCCGGGATGATCGCCGCGTCGGCCGCCGGCAGGAGGTGCGCGTTGAGCAGGATGTTCGTGGCCCGCGCGCTGATCGCGTTTTCAGCAAACTCGGCTTCCTGGCCCAGGCTGCGAAGCCCGAACTGTAGCGTCTCGGCAACGTCCCGCAGGGCTTCGCTGTGAAGGTAACCCTGTGGCCGGATGATGGCGATCTGAAATTTGCCCATGTGGCTTCCTGAAAAGAGTTTGTGGGAACAAAAGGTTCCCCGGCGTCCGGAGGGGCGCAGAGAAGAATGAGCAATTTGATTGCCTCATTTTGGTCTAAGCGAGCGGGAAAGAGAGCTACAAACGGTTTCTCGAGGGAAGAGGAGCAATGTGTAGTCCTTGCCAGGCGCGAACCTGGTCCTGCGTTCTCCGCGAAAATTTACATCTCCATCCAACGTGGCGCGAACCGCATCCAAGCCGTAGAATAGGGGTTCTGCTCTCCCAACCCATGGTTCATTGGAAAGTGCGTCTCAACTCGCGAGTACGGGCACGCTCGGTGGCCCAGGCCCTGGGCACGGCCTTTCTGTTTCTGATCTGCCTGAATTGCGGAGAAACCTACCGCCCGGTGGCCAATCCGGTGATTCCCAATCCACCGAATCCCGCCTTTGTTCATGTGGTTACCGTGCTGAGCAACAATGGCGCCAACAATCCGGGCGCCGGCTCAACCTTTGACGTTTCCGGGGACACCGTCATCTCACAGTCGCAGGCGGGGTTGGGGCCAGTGTATGCGGCCATCGTATCCGGCCCTAAACTCTACGTCGCCAATAGCCTGGATGACACCGTTTCCGAATTTAGCGCGACCACGCCGACGCCGGTGCTCACCGTCGGCCTGCCATCATCCTGCGGCGTCAAGCCCTGTTCGATGCCGGTTTTCGTCGCCAGCACCGAGACCGCGAATGTCTATGTGGCCAACTTCAATGGCAACACGGTTTCCGTTATCTCTACCGCAAGCAATCTGGTGACAGACAACATCGCGGTGGGTATCAATCCCGTCGCGCTGGCAGAGACGCCCGACCAGCAAAAGGTGTACGTCGCCAATCAGGGCGGTTCCGTAACCAGCATCAACACTGTCGACAAGAGTATCACCTCGAATCCGCCGCTGGCCAGCTTTGGCTGGGTTTCGCCGGTGTGGGTGGTCTCGCGGTCCGATAGCCAAAGGGTGTATGTGCTGGATCAGGGCAGCGGGTTGGTGGTGGCGATCGACACCTCGCTCGATTCGGTGGTCAACAGCGTGCCGGTCGGTGTAGGCGCGAACTTCATGATCTACGATCCCAGGCTGAACCGGATTTACGTAGTCAACCCCGCGGCCAACACCGTGACTTCACTCGATGCCGGCACTGATACTCTCCCAGCCACACCGATCTCCGTCGCCAATCCAAGATCCGTCGCAGCGCTCCTCGACGGCACCCGAATCTATGTTTCGAGCGCCACAGTCAGCGGCGGAACGGTGAACTCAAAGGTGACGGTGATCAACACCGTCGATTTCAGTGTGAAGACGACCATCCCCCTGGCTTCAGTTCCGGCCGTCTGCGCGGTGAAAACCTGGGCGCAACTGGGGATGGTGGCGGTGGCGGATAGTTCGAGAGTTTACGTCAGCAATTGTGATGCGGGGAATACCGCCATCATTCAGACTTCCAATGACACCCTGGTCACACAGATGCCGGCGCCGGTGAGCGCCCAGCCTCCGCCGATGCCGGGTGGAACTCCTCCGCCCCAGAACCCGGTCTTCGTTCTTGCGGGACCATAGAAGAATGGTTGATTCTTGGCGGTTGGTGCGGATGTGGGCCGTGCCCACCTCCGACAACTGCTGACAATCAACAATTCCCGCTCTACTGTCCCACCGCGGCCCGCCCGGTGTTCAGCGACTGGCCATAACTCATTGCAATGTTCATGTAAACTTCGCCAATCCCGGTTTCAAAGCAGATGACAACCGCTTCAGTGTCCTCGCTGCTTTTGGGACCGTCGGCGGTTTGCAACGCGGGGGGATGGACCCGGAAATGGAAGCCCTGATCGTTTAGCACGGTGACTGCGTTGCCGATCACCTGGTTGGCCAGCTCGAAGACCGTCTCTTTCACCAATTCGTCGGTCTCAGGCAGTTCGCCGCCCGCGAACTTGCTGGCCACGCGCACCGCGGTTTGCGGATCAAGGTCCAGAATGATTCTGCCTTCAATGTCTCCGGTCACCAGAATCAACGCCGCGATTCCCTTGCGCCGGTAGGCCTTCTCTTCCATGCTGAGGTTGCCAATGGCCATGGGGCATTGCAGGCCCTCGGCCAGCACGGCGTCGGCCGCGTTGATGAACGGCTGGATCAACTCCATCTTCATGGTCAGTCTCCCGCGCCCGCGGCGTTGGCCACGGTGCCGTCATCTCCCATCACGTACTTGATGACTTCGTACAGAACTTCCGGTTTGACCGGCTTCTGCACAAAATGGCGCGCGCCGCGTTGCAGCGCCGCCACAATGTTCTCCTGGTATCCCACCGACGACACCATGACCACGCGCGCTTCGGGATGTTTCTGCACGATTTTTTCGGCAGCCTCAATCCCTTCCATCTGCGGCATGGTGATGTCCATCAGCACGATATCCGGATTGGTTCGGTCATATTCGGTGATGGCGGTCATGCCGTCTCCGGCTTCACCGGCAAGCTGGCCGCCGAAGGTTTCGATCATGCGGGCCAGGTTCTTGCGGGCGAAGACGGAGTCGTCCACCACCAGGTAGCGGACCGGCTGGCCGTCCTTGCTGCGCTTTACAGGTACAAACTGCTCCATAACAACCTCCACTTGCTGATTGGTCCGGAGTCATCGCTCCGGACTTGCAACTCAACTCTTTCCCGCTCCCGCCGATCGTCCGCCTTCCGCGGCATCGGCAGTCTTGCGGTCGGGCATGCACTGCGCCAGCAACGTGTTGGCCAGCGCTTCGAGCGCGACCACCCGCACCGCGTAGCCCCGTTCGATCGCCGCCTTGGGCATGCCATAGACCACGCAGGATTCCTCGTTTTGCGCGATGGTCATGGCGCCGGCGGCTTTCAACTGTCCTAAACCTTGCGCGCCGTCTTCCCCCATCCCGGTCATGATCACGCCAACGCTGTTGTTGCCAAACTCTTCGGCCACGCTGCGGAAGAGAACATCCACCGAGGGACGGTGTCCGTTCACTCGCGGCTCATCACCTAGTACGACAACATCTCCCAGAGGCAGGCGTTTGACCTTCAGGTGACGACTGCCGGGACAGATCAGGGCACGGCCCGCCAGCAGCAGGTCGCCCGACTGGGCCTCTTTCACCTTGATGGCGCAGATTTCATCCAGCCGCCGGGAAAACATTTCCGTGAAACCCTCCGGCATATGCTGTACCACCAGAATTGTGCCTGGGAAATCTTTCGGCAACTGCGGCAGTAGATATTGCAAGGCCTGAGGTCCGCCGGTGGAAATGCCAATGGCCACCACCCGGGACGGCCGTCGCTTGCTGTCGGCCGGCGCTTTCTCAACCGGCTTTGAAGCCGCCGGGGCAACCGGAGAAACTCGAATCCCCCGGCTCTGAGCGGCCGCTTTGACTTTCGAGATCAGTTCGTGGGCGATCTCGGGCATGCGCGCCGAAACATCGCTCGGCTTGGCCACGAAATCAAAGGCCCCCATGGACAAGGCCTTGAGCGTGATCGACGCCCCCTCCGTGCTGTGTGAACTGACTACGATGACCGGCAGCCGGTGGCTGCGCATGATCTCCTTCAGCATGTCCAGGCCGCCCATGCCCGGCATCTCCAGATCGAGCGTCACCACCTGCGGTTTCAATTCGGCAATCTTCTTCAGGCCGAAATTCCCGTCCATGGCCGTGCCCACCACCTCAATCGACCGGTCGGCGGCAAGGATCTGCGGAATCAGTTTGCGCATCAATGCCGAATCGTCAACTACAAGCACGCGGACGGGTGTGTTCATGGCAACCCTCCTGCGCTTGCCTGGGCGGCTCGCGCACGCTCCGCATGTGATAGCAGCAGCCCCATCGCAGGGCCGGTCCCGGTTCCGGGACGGGATTTGGAAAAGCGTTCGGCGATCGCCGCCAGATTCAAAATCAGCACCACCCGCCCATCGCCCAGGATGGACGCGCCGCTGACCAGGTCGCTCTCCACCGTGCGATCGTCCAGCGCTTTGATCACCAGTTCTTCTTCGCCTTCCAGCCCGTTTACCAGAAGTCCCAGCTTGCGGTCTCCGAAATTGGTGACCAGCACAAATATTTTCCCGTGACGCCGGTCCGATGGGTGGTGCTCGGAAATTTCGGCGCTGCGATTTCCCAGCCGGACCACCGGCAGCGTGCGGTTGCGTAATTGCAGGACTTCGCGGTTATCGACTTGATGCAGGTCGGACTCTTGTATTCGCGCGATCTCGGCCACGGCGTTCAGGGGAATCGCGTAAAGACGCTGCTCCACGCGAAACAGCAGCGCCTTGATGATGGCCAGCGTAAGTGGCAGGCATAGCCGGAACGTAGTGCCTTGGCCGGGGCGAGTCTCAATCTGGATTGTGCCTTTCAGCCGTTGCAGAATGCTCTGCACTACGTCCAGACCCACGCCGCGACCTGACACTTCGGTGATCTCATCGGCAGTGCTGAAGCCCGGCCGGAAAATCAGGTTGAGTGCCGCGGTTTCATCGAGAGTGCCGGACTCGCGCTCATTCCACAGCCCCTCTCGAAGGGCGCGCGCTTTGACCTTTTGCACATCGATGCCCCGGCCATCGTCATTGATCTCGATCATGACTTGATTGCCCTGGTGGTAGGCCCGCAGGTGGATGGTTCCCTGCGCCGGTTTGCCCACGCGGGCACGGTCTTCTGGCCCCTCAATGCCGTGGCTGATGGCGTTCCGTACCAGGTGCGTCAGGGGCTCGGCGATACCATCGAGCAGCCCTTTGTCGAGGTCGGTGCTTTGTCCGCTTAGCCGCAGTTCCACGTCCTTGCCGCATTGCTTGGCGACATCGCGCACCATGCGGGGAAACCGCCGAAACAGCTGCTCCACCGGAACCATACGGACTTTCATCACCGAACGTTGCAGATCGGTCAGGACCCGGGACTGAAACGCCATGGCATCGGCAAAACGGCTCCGGGTTGAATCCTTGGGATGGTGCTGGGCGAACTCATTGAGCGTCCGTTGCAACATCGACTTTCCAATAATCAGCTCGCCCACCAGATTGAGCAGGTTGTCGATGCGCTCAGCGTCAACCCGCAGGATGTTGTCTTTATAGGCGGAAGCGGTTCTGCCGGCGCCCTGATCGTCATGGCTGGAGCCTTCTCCTGCTTCTTCAGTCTCGGGTTGCTGCTGCGGCTCAGATCCGGATGCGGCCACAAGGGCGGAGGACGCGGCCTTGGCGGTCTTGTGGACCGCCAGTTCGATGGGATCGATCTGTGCCTGGGCAACGATGGTTGGGATCCGGCATTTTGCGGACAGAAGCTGGGCCGGCTTGTCGCTCGCCAGCAGGACATGGATCAGCTTCATTGCGTCCGTCGACGCGGCTTCCGGCCGCGCGCCGAGTACTTCTCCCATTTCGCTTAGAGCCTTCAGCACCAGTTGCCGGGCCGCAATGGGCATGGCACACGCAGGGTCCACCTGTACCTGGACGTGGTAAACCCGCTTGCCCTGGTCAGCGGCCCGCTGCATGGAAAGCTTTTCATACTCCGTCCACTCCGCTCGCGCAGGTGTCGAGGCCCCGCCCTTTTTCGCGCGGGAGTTCTTCGCCTTGGGCGTCTGGGCCAGGTCGCGAATCATCTTTTTCAGAGACGCAGTCGAAGGAAGCTTCGTTTCCCTGCGGTACGCGCCCAGCATTTCGCCAAAGAGGTCGGCCGCCCGGAAGGCAATCTCCGCCAGCGAACCGTGACTGGCAGTACTTTCCTCGGCCAGCGCATCTTCCAGTTTGTGCGCGACTTCGCTCAACTCCTGGAACCCGGTCGCCGCCGCATCGCCTTTGAGCGTATGCACAATCCGCCGGATGCTGCGCACGACCTCGCCGTCGCCCGGATGCTTCTCCAGCTTCAAGGCATCTTCATTCAGCGCCTGCAGCAATTCCTGCGCGCTCTCAAAGAATAGTGCCCGCAGTTCCGCGCCGCGATCATCCCGGTTGCGGGTCATAATGGCGCCTCGATCTTTTGATATGCCGTCCCGGTCTCGCGGTACACCATGTTGAACTTGTCCGTCAGCCCGAGAAGGCTCTCGGCATGTCCCACGAATAGATAGCCATCCGGATTCAGGCAGCGGGAGAATTTCTCAATCAGCCGTTTCTGCTCTGCTTCATCGAAATACATCATCACGTTGCGGCAGAAAATGATGTCGTAGCGTTGCGGCAGATACTCGGTTTTCAAGTTGTGGAAGTCGAAATGGACCAGTTCCTTCAGCGCCCGCTTCACCGCATAGCGGTCGCCCACTTTGTCGAAATGGCGCAGACGGTAGCTGTAGTCCACTGACGACATCTGATGTTCGCTGTAAGTCCCGTCCTGCCCAGCCCGCAGCACTGAATAACTGATATCGCTGGCCAGAATCTCCACTTTCCAGGGCGGCGGAATCAGGGGTTTGGGTAGCGGCGCCTCCTGCCCCGAGGGGTTGCGCAAGCTGTGGTAGGAGAGCGCATCCGCCACCAGCATGGCCATGGTGTAGGCTTCCTGCCCGGTCGAACAGCCTGCGCTCCACAGGCGCAGCGAAAATTCACGGCGATCCTGTTTCGTGCGCAGCATCTGGTCGAGAATGTGTTTGTGAAACAGGTCCAGTTGCGCCTTGTTGCGGAAAAAGCTGGTCTCATTGACCGTCAGGTTTTCCAACAGCTTGGTGAGTTCCTCTTTGCCCTCGCTGCTGATCAGTAGCCGGTAGTAGCTGTAAAACGAATCCATGCGGCATTCTTTGAGGCGGCGCTGCAAGCGGTCCTGAAGGAAATGGGTGCGGCGGGAATCGAAATGCATGCCGCATTCCTGATAGACGAGCGTCTGCAACAGCTTCAATTCCGGTTCCGAAAGCTGCATCTGCACGCTGGGACTAGCCATGAAATTGATTCGTAACTTTCTCCAGAATTACCTGGATGCCGCCGTACCCCGTGCTGCGGTTGCGCCGCCGTTGCTCCCGACCTCTGACCCCGGCTCTGTCCTGTTCTCGCCAGGGGCGCTCTTCTGCGCGCTGAAATCCAGCAGCTTTGTCATGTCCAGCAAAATAATCAGTCGTCCCTTGTGTTTTCCCAACCCGGTCACGCACTTCAATCCGCCCTCCAGGAACTCCGTTGGAGACGGCTCCACGTCCGCGGCCGGAATCTTAAGCACCTCCGATGCGGAATCGACAATCAGACCCGAGAGCCTGCCGTTATGTTCCAGCACCAGAATCCGGTTCCGCCGGTTGGGTACGACGTCGGTTTCCCCCAGGCGCTTGCGCAGGTCCTGCACGGAAACAATCTTGCCCCGCAGGTTGATCACGCCTTCCATGTATGCCGGCGCGTCGGGCACAGCCGTGATTTCCGGCACGCGCACGATTTCATGCAGTGAGGTGATGGGCGCGCCATAGGTTTCGCGTCCCACCCGGAAGCCGACGATGTGCAAGTCGTGGTTCATGCCAATTTTCCCCTGCTCAGCCCTGTGCCCCGGCGGCCGCCTGGCGGGCGTTGGCCAGTGTGGACTTATCCATGCGCCGCCCGGTGACCCGTTCCAGTTGCTCCAGCGCGAAGCGGTCCATGGAGTCGAGCAGATCGCGGGACATCTTCGACATTTGCTCGGCCGAAGCCGCCAGTTCGGTCGATCCCGAGGTCGTCTGCTGTACCAGTTCCCGCATCCGTTCCATGGCTTTCACCACCGCGTGCGCTCCTGAAGCCTGCTCTTCCACCGCCGAATTGATTTCGTGGGTGATCTCGTTCAGGCGAGTGGTGGCGCGCGCGATCTGCGCCGACCCGTGCGACTGCTCGTTGGTGGCCGCGCCGATTTCCTGTGCGAACTTGTACACTTCGGTGACCACGTTCGAAATCTTGCGCAGCGCGGTGTTGAGTTCCTGCCCCAGTCCCAGCCCTTCGTTGACAATCCCAGTGCTGCGGTTCATGTTCTCAACCGCCTTGCGGGCCTCTTTCTGGATGCTTTGAATCAGGTCCGAAATTTCCTTGGTGGATTGCGCCGACTTTTCCGCCAATTTGCGGACTTCGTCCGCAACCACAGCAAATCCCAGGCCATGCTCGCCAGCGCGCGCGGCTTCAATAGCAGCGTTGAGCGCCAGCAGGTTGGTTTGTTCCGCCAGGTCGTCAATGACTTCGATGATCTTGCCAATGTCGTCCGCCCGCTGGCCCAGCACGTCGATGATTTCGCCGGACGACTGAATCGTGGTGTTGATCCGGTTTAATCCGTCAGTGGCCTTGTCCATGGTGGAAATGCCGCTGTGCACCTCCTCGCGTGAGCGGTTGGAGATGTCGAGCAGCACTTTTGCGGTGTCGGCCACGCGTTGAATCGAAGCCACCATCTGGTCGATGGAAGCCGAGGTTTCACTCACGCTCGAAGCCTGGGTTTGCGTGCTCTTCACCATGTTCTGCACGTTGACGCTCATCTCGTGCATGGTGCTGGTGACTTCGTCGATGGCCGAGGAAGTTTGCAGGCTGATCTTGGCGGATTCGTCCGAGGCTCCGGCCACTTGATTAGAGGCGCTCGCCACCTGGGAAGCCGCGTCGCGCACATTGCGCACCAGGCTCCGCAAACCGTCGATCATGCTCACAAAAGCTTTGCCCAAAGTGTCGTTCTTCGACCGCGGCTGCACTTCGACGTTCAGGTTCCCGCCGGCGATGGCTTCAGAAAGCGCCGCCATCTCCTTGAGGTAGGTCACCATGGCCGCGAAGCTTCGCGACAATTCCCCGATTTCGTCGCGACGATTGACGTCAATGTCGTGGTCCAGATCGCCGGCGTTGCCGATCTGCCGCGCCACCTTCATCAACTTCCCTAACGGCTCGGTGATGGAATTGGCGGTGGTGTATGCGATGGCAATGCCCAGGGCCAGGGCCAGAAGCGTGCTGAATAACGCAATCAGGATGGTAGCGGTGGCCGCGGTTTCATCCGACTTGCGGCGCGCCTCAAGCACCTTGGTGTTTTCCTGGTCGGCTACTTCCAGAAAATCGGTCGCAGTCTTTACCCAGGAAGAAGCGTCTTTCTGAAGATAGAAAATCTGCAGTTCCGCCACCGTGGCATTGCCGCCATCAACCTCTTTGCGCTTGTCTATGAGCGGCGTCGCGAAATCCCGTCCCCAGTTCTGCTCGCTGGTCTGTACTTTCGCCAGGGCCGCCTTCTGCTGCTCGGAGTTGGCCAGATTCTGGGCGCTTTGCAACGCCTCCTGAAGAGTCCGCAGCCCGTCGTTCAGCCGCTCCACCTCGCGCGTGTCTCCACTGAGAAGGTAGTTGCTCAGATACAGCCGGTTCTGCATCATCTGAAAGCGGATCCTGTCGTTGGTCTGCGCCATCTGCAACGCCTGCGAAGCCGCCGCCTTGGCGCTGTGTTCCCGCTGCACCGCGACCAGATTGACCAGAAACAGCACCACAACCATCGCCAGCACGGCGCCAAAGTTCACATAAAGTTTCTTGCCAATCGTCATCGCTGCTCCTCCGCTGCTTCTCGCTTAT
Source organism: Terriglobales bacterium (assembly GCA_050745985.1). Classification (GTDB taxonomy): domain Bacteria; phylum Acidobacteriota; class Terriglobia; order Terriglobales; family Acidobacteriaceae; genus JABCZH01. Next base: position 106,662 of record JBOGLG010000013.1, read on the forward strand.
TCCGCCGTCCGGTTGGGCTGGAAGTTGAATTCCACCGTTCCCGTGCTTTCGTCCCGTGCCGGTTCAAACTTCCATTTCTTCACCGCATCCAGCGCCGCATTTACCAGAATTGGATTTCCTCCCAGCACGCGGGCATCTTTCAAGTTCCCCTCGGGGGAAACCACCACAATCATCTTGACTGTTCCGCGGATGCTCATCCGCCGCGCCAGTTCCGGGTAGCTGGCTGGGACCTTGGACTTAACCTTGCGCGTCAGCTCCCCTTGCGCCCACGCGCGCTCGGGAATCACAGTCCACTGGAAAAGGAGGAACACCCCAAGCGCCAACACCAAAACCGCTTGCCATCTTCTCGGTCCTCGCGTAGGCACCCGGCTCGTCTCCCCAGGGACACATCTGGTCACAACTTCAGGTGCAATGCCTATGCCAACCTCGGGGTGTAAGACGTTACGCCGGTAAAATGGACTAATGCTATACTTATCAATTACTTAGATGGATGACTCAGGATTGTGACACGTCCCACTCTGGGACATTCCTGTCTCAGCAGAAGGCTCCGGTCTCAGTGTGAGACGGCCAGTCCGAGGATCGCCGGGCATTCCCAATCAAGTTTTACAATTGGGCACTCCCATTCTTAATAATCTTGACTCAAATTGAGATTACAGGCTATTTTTCCATTATATTCAATTACTTGTAGATGGCACTATTGCCAACAATGCAAACCGGACAGATCACGCCGACCGAAGCCCCGCCTCCGCACCACGGAGAAGACGCATTTCAGAAACTGCTGCTGCAGTTTTCCGACGCGACCGCGGACGGCACTCCTTCCAGTTCCGTGATTCAAATGTTCTGCCGCAGCACCCGCGAATTTTTCCAAGTGGATGGCGCGTACTTCTGGCGAGTCAGTCCGCCGGATGAGCTGATCGCCTCCGAAGCCGACGGATTACTGGCCGAGGACTTTCGCGGCCGGCACCTGAAAGCCCAGGACAGCGCGGTAGCCATCGAGGCTGTGCGGCAACGCCGGACCGTCTATGTGAATCGCGTGGATCCCAATCGCTATCCGATGGCTGGCGAATATAACGCCAAGTCCATGATGGCCGCGCCCTTGGTGGTTGCGAACGAGGTGATCGGCGCGGCGGTTTTCCTGAGCGCCTCCGACCCGGACTTTTTCCATGATGATCTGGCCACCAAGGCCACAATTCTGGCCGGCCAACTGGGCGGCCTGCTCGAAGCCAACCGCCTGACGCAGCTTTCCCGCGAGCAGCATCGCCGGGCGGAGATACTGACCGAGGTCGCCCAAGCTGTGCACGGCCTGCCCGACACCTCGACCGTGGCCGAGTCCGTCGCCGCCCACTTGCGAATGCTGCTGAACACGCGTCTGGTCTGCATTCTGCTGCGGGAAGGGGCCACCGTTCAATTGCACGCGGTGGCCGCGGAAACTCCCCAACTGGCATCCTCGGTGCGCTCTCGTTACGACCGCAAGGGCCTGCAATTCGCCGCCGATCTCACCGCGCGCGCCATGGCCGCAGGCGAAGTCATTGCCGTCGCCATCGACTCCCAGGCCCATGCTCTGGGGGAACTGGTTCCGGCCGGGATGCTGCTTGCCGCCCCCATTCGCACTTCCCGGGCTCAGGGCGCAATTCTGGTTTATCCCCGGCAGCAGGGTCCCTTCCGTCCCGAGGAAAAATCGTTGCTGGCGGCGGTCTCAGGCTTCGGAGCCGTAGCCATTGCCAATGCTGAACTGTGCGGCACTGCCCGGGCCCAGGCCCACGAGTTGCAGCAACTCCTCGACATTTCCTCTGAACTCGGATCAATCGGCGATCTCGATCAGTTCATGCAGCGCTTCGCCTTGCGCGCCGCCGATCTCCTCGGATTCGACCGGGCCTTCCTCGGCCTGTTGGAAGAGGGCGTCTTCCGCATTCGCTGGGGCGCAGAGCGCGGCCGCACCGAGCGTTTGGAACTTGTTTTGCCCGAAGGCCCCACCACCCGCGCCTTAATCAACCGCGAGATCTTCTGGTGCGACGATGCCAGCAAGGTTCCCGGAGCCAATCTCGAAGCCCTCGCCCGGTTCAACGTCAGGCAAATGTTGACCGTTCCGCTGTTAGACACGCGCGGTGAAGTGCTCGGAATGTTCGGCGTGCTCGACCGGCTGGACCGCACCGGCATCTCGCAATCGGACATTCGCTCTGCGCGCGTCCTGGCCGCGCAAGTCGCCGTAGCACTCGAGTCCACCCGCAATCTTCATCTCTCGGAGCAGCACCGCCGCCGCGCCGAATCCTTGATGGCGCTCGCGCTCGAACTCAATTCCCAGCTTCAGCTTCCCGAGTTTGCCCGAAGCTTTGTGACTCGCGCCTCCGATCTCATGGAATCTCCCATGGCTGCCCTGGCAGTGAAGCAGAGTCAGGGCCTCGAGATTGTTGCTGTGCACGGAACTTCAATCTCCAACGGGCGCCAGGATACGCTGCTGCCGCGCCTGGAAGACGCCCTCACCGACAGCCTGTCGCGCCGAACCGAGGCTTTGGTATGCGGCCAGGCGGCTGCCTTGCTCGGCGATGATGTCAGCTCCGCCCTCGGCTGGGAGGATTGTTGCCTGGTCCGTTTACAGGGATCCACCGGAGAGTTGGTCGGAGTACTCTGCCTGGCCAACCGGCAGAAGCCGCTGGAGAAGGGCGACCAGCAATTACTGCAGGCAGTCGCCGCGCACGCCTCTATTGCCCTCGAAAACGCCCGCCTGTTCACGCGTATGCACCAGGCGAACCGGCACTGGATCGAGATTTTCGATGCCATCACCGATTTCATTGTTGCTCACGACCAGTCCGATAAAGTCCTGCGCGTGAACCGTTCTCTGGCCGACTTCATCGGAGTTCAGCCCCAGGAACTGATCGGCGTCAGCATGAGCGGCCTGATGGTGACCGACGACAAGGCCCCGCAGCGTTCCTGCCCTTTCTGCCGCTCCAACATGGACGATGCCGCGGCCGACGAATACGTCCTTCCGGTGCTCGACCGCACCTACATCGTCGCCACTTCGCGCGTACACAGCGCCACCAGCGAAGGCCTGCAAACCATCCATGTCCTCAAAGACATTACGGACCGCCGCGAAGCCGAGCGCCGCTATCGCGAGTTGTTTGACAACATTCAGGAAGGCGTGTTCTTTGCCACGCCCGCCGGCCGCTTCGTCGAAGTCAATGACGCTCTGGTGCGCATGCTCGGCTACGGCAGCCGCGAAGAACTTTTGCAGGCCGACATCCGCTCTCAGGTGTGCTTTTCAGCGGGGCAGTATGACGAATTTACCCATCAGATGCAGCAGCACGGCTCCGCCCGCAACCAGGAGCAAACTCTGCGCCGCCCCGATGGGTCGGCCGTTCACGTCCTGGTCAACGCCTTCGCGGTGCGCGACTCTCAACAGCGCACCTTGCAGTACCGTGGCGTCATGCTCGACATCAGCGGCCTTAAGACGTTTCAGTCGGAATTGCATCGCGAACGCGATTTCTCCGGAAAGATACTGAATCATACTCAGAGCCTGATCCTGGTGGCCGACACCAGCGGCCTTATCAGTTACGCTAACCGCCGCTGGTATGAAATGGGATACCAGCAGCACCAACTCCTGGGACGTCCGCTGGAAGAATTGATCGCTCCTCCCCGCCGCCAGGCGATGGCCGAGGCGTTCGCCACGACCCGCACCGGACAACAGGTGGATAACCTTGAAATTCAGATCGCCCGCGGCCAGGAAGTGGGTCGCTTCTCTGTGAACCTCAGCCCCATGCGCGATGAGCAGGGAACTGTGACCAGCATCGTGGTCGTCATGAGCGACATTACCGACGCCGCCACTCTACAGGCCAAACTGATGCACGCCGAAAAGATGGCGGCCGTAGGCCAGTTGGTTTCCGGCGTCGCCCACGAAGTCAACAACCCGCTGACTGCCATTCTCGGCTTTACCGACTTGCTGCTGGAAAACCCGGAAGTGCCGGACGCCGCACGCAAAGATCTACGCGTGATTCTGCAAGAAGCCCAGCGCACCAAGCAGATCGTCCAGAACCTGTTGAGCTTTGCCCGGCAGATGCCGCCGCAAAAGAGCCCGGTGCAACTCAACGCCATCATTCACCGCACGGTGCAGCTGCGCGCCTACGATTTCCGCAGCCGCGGCGCCGAAGTCATCGAGCATCTCGACGAAAACCTCCAGCAGGTGATCGGCGACGGGCAGCAACTCCAGCAGGTTTTCCTCAACATTCTCAATAACGCGTACGATGCCGTACGCGAAACCGGGCGGCCCCCGCGCATCGAGATCACAACCGTCAATCGCGGAGCTCTGGTGGAAGTAAGTTTCTCTGACAACGGGCAGGGCATCTCGTCCCCCGACCGGATATTTGATCCCTTTTTTACTACCAAAGATGTGGGCAAGGGCACCGGCCTCGGGCTCAGCATTTGCTATGGCATCTTGCGCGAACACGGAGGCGAGATAGCCTGCCACAACAACCCCAGCGGCGAGGGGGCGACGTTCACGGTGCGCCTGCCCGCCCTCGCGATCGCGGTAGTCACGGGAGGAGTGCAGCCATGAGTTTGTCCGCAGTCAAGCCCGCATGCCTGCCCGTGCTGCTCATTGAAGATGAGCCCGCGGTCATGGCCTATGTCCGCGCCGCCCTCGAGCGCAGCGGCTATGGTGTGGTCTGTACCGAAAGCGGAGCCGAAGGCCTCCGCCTGCTGGCAGCGGACAAGTTTCTCGGCGTGGTTTCCGATATGCGCACCCCGGGCGGAGTGGACGGAGCCGATGTCCACGCATGGCTGGCGCGCAATTGCCCGGAACTTGCCCGGCGCATCGTCTTCATCACTGGAGACATTGCCAACGAAGACACCGTGGCCACGCTGCGCAAGACCGGCGCGCCCTGCGTGGAGAAGCCGTTTCGCGTGCAGCAATTCATTTCTGTCGTGGAAAAGACCATGGGGAAGGCGCCATGAGCGAAGACTTAAGGATCCGTTTGTTGATCGTGGATGACGAGCAAAGCATCCGCAAACTCTGCATGACCGTGGGCGAAGCCCTGGGTTTCACCTGCCTGGAGGCCAATAGCGGCGAAAGCGCGCTGGCTTTGCTGGAGGAGCAGCCTGCCCACATGGTCCTGACCGACATGGTGATGCCCAACATGTCCGGGCTCGAATTTCTGGAGAGAGTCAAGAAGCTGCTTCCCCGGACCGAGGTTGCAGTGATGACCGGCCACGGATCGGTCGAGACCGCGGTCCAGGCCATGAAGCTCGGAGCCTACGACTACATTGGTAAGCCGTTTTCACCGCTCGAGGAGTTGCGCCTGTTCCTGCGCCGCATGGCCGAGAAGGTCCGCCTGGTGGAAGAAAACCAGTTTCTTCGCGAGCGCGTGGACACTGAATCGGACCTGCACGGCATCGTCGGCTCTTCCAGCAAGATTCAAGACGTGCTGCGCGTGGTTTCGCGCTTGAAAGACACGCGTACTCCGGTGCTGATCGCGGGCGAAAGCGGTACCGGTAAAGAACTGGTGGCCCGCGCCATTCACTTCCGCGGTTCTTTCGCGAACCGCCCGTTCGTGGCCGTAGATTGCGGTTCGCTGGTGCCGACTCTCATTGAAAGCGAGCTGTTCGGCTACGAAAAAGGGGCTTTCACAGGAGCGCTGCGCTCGAAGACCGGCCTGTTTCAGTCTGCCAACGGAGGAACCATCTTTCTTGATGAAATCGGCGAACTGCCGCTGGAGATGCAGGCCAAGCTGCTGCGAGTCTTGCAGGAAAAGGAAGTCCGTCCCGTAGGCAGTAATCAGAGAACCAAGGTGGACGTGCGCGTGATTGCCGCCACCAATCGCGACCTCGAAGCAGAGTATCGCAACGGAACTTTCCGCAAAGATCTCTATTTCCGTCTCAACGTCGTCACCGTGCATCTGCCGTCGCTGCGCGAGCGCCGCTCCGATATTCCCATGCTGGTGCACTGGTTCCTGGATCGCTACGCCGAAGGCAGCGCCATGCAGGTCACTAACTCAGCCATGAAGTGCCTGCTGCAATACGACTGGCCGGGAAATGTTCGCGAATTAGAAAATTGTGTGGAGCGGGCTGTCGCCCTGGGCGACCGGCGCACCATCGACATCGGCGATCTGCCGCCGACCATCGCCTCATCCTCGCCCACTCACGAACCCAGCCTGGCTCCGAACACCAGCGGACTCTCCTCCAACGACCTCGAAGACATCGAGCGCGCCACCATCGAGCGCGTCTTCGAGCAGGTGAAAGGCGACAAAGTCATGGCCGGAAAGATGCTCGGCATCAGCCGCGCCACTCTCTACCGTAAGCTCAAGCGCTATAACATCGGCGGAAGGCACGAAATGCCTGCGGGAAGTTCGGCGCTGCAATAGACGCAGAAGGCGCTTGGTTTCCCTGTTGATGCACTCTCTTCCGCCTCCAGTGTGCCTCCGCCGCTGCGACCAACTCCAGAGTTCTCCCCTGAGACGCCATATCAATCTGAGACGCCGACTCTCCGAGACGGGCGCCGTGCCGAAATAGAACATCGCCCTATCTCATTGCAAAATCGAGGCTTAGCATGGAAGCCCGCATGCCTCACTTTGGCCGCGTTCGTGCACTCCTCATCCCTGCGATGCGGTCCGGGTCCTTGAGTCCATGCTAACCGGCAGACTCAGGAACCCCGGCCTGCATTGGCATTTCGAGGGAACCGGTGTCCAAGCCAGCCGCTGCCGTCGCATTAACTCGCGAAAGCTCCACCATGAAGCTGGCCAAGTTCTTTCCCAATGCCACGCCGGTGCGCATCCCGGTACGACTTACCCGCCTCGGCGACGCCACCACCACCACCAGCGAGAGTACGATCATCGAATTTGGCACGCCGCAGGAAGTGCTCTTCGCCTCCACTCTGCCCCTGGAATTCGCCGACAAGCTGCGCCTCCGCAACTCCGATGGGTCGCTCGACACCGAGGCCTGCGTGGTCGCGCTGCAATGCAACGGAGCCAAGAAGGCCGTGGCCGCCCGCTTTACTCGCGAAGTCGCCAACTGGATTGTGAAACCATGACCGCACCTTCAAATGATCTAGCCATGGAGTGGAAAGACGCGCTCCAGCTTTACCCGCTGTACGCCGCCCTGGGCCGCGAGTTCGTGATCGAACTGCCCGCCTGCAATGACCTCGAAGCCGGTCAAAACACCCCGCCCCAGGAATCCGTCGAGCAAGCCCGGCAGTGGTTCCTCGAGATGGACCAGCGCATCCAGGTCTATCAACTCCGCCAGTTTCTGCAAACCAGCGCGTTAGCCGGCGAGGAGGCCCTTCGCCATCTGCTGCTGCATCACCTGCACAAGCCGCAGCATTCCGATACCGATCGCGACAAGGTCGATTTTCTGTTGGTGCAGTACTTCTCTCTGGCCGCGCCGTCGCGCCTGGAAGACGCCGACGTCGATGTTCAGTACGTGGCCCAGGTCCTGGAACCCGTCCTGGGGACTACTGAAATCACCATCCCCGAATGGCTGGCGCCGCTGGCCGAGCTGATGAACGAAGCCAACGCAGCCGCCAGCTTGAGCGAACTGCTCAGCAGCAAGGTGCTGGAAAAAAGCCGCAAGCTCAAAGCCTCGTCGGAAGAAAACTATTACACTCCAGCCGCCATGGTTTCATTTACCCGCTTCAGTTTCCTGATGCGCCGTGTCTTCTTCCGCCTGATGCATGGCGACCTCAACGCGATTTCCGACGGCCTCCGCGAACTCGAAGCCGGCGGCGTTGCCACCCTCGACTGCCGTCGCGCGCAATTCTCTGCCGAGGAGCCCATCGCCCGCCTGCGCATGATCTGCCAGTCGTGGAAAGTAATGTTCCATGCCGAATATTCATCTGGCCAGCCGCTGCGCATGCTGGTGGACCTGCGTAACGTCATCGACCATGCTCTGGAAAAGAAGGGAAACCAGAAGGCGAAGGCGGCTACGGCCGGCGTCCAGGCTGCACCTGCCGCTTCCGATGTCGCCGAGTTCGAAGTCTCCCGCCAGACCGCCGACTGGAACGAGAACGATTCCGGCGACAGCAACGACGCCTAGGGCCACCATCGAGAGCGCACCGTGGACCAACCTACCGTACTCATCATCTCCGACGACTCCGACTTTCCCGTCGTCATCACCAGCCGCTGGCAATCGGAGCGCAAAATGCCGGCTTTCACGCTGATGAGCAGTGACGTGTGCCTCAACTTCGATCCGGAAAACTTCCAACTGGCCATCGTGGGCTGCATCCGCCCGCAAGCCCTCGCGGTTGTTATGGAAGCCATGGACGCCGCCGGCAAGCGCGTGCTCTTCATCTCTGACGATGCCCGCGCCATCCAGTCCGTCCGCGACCGCTGGCCCGGAGTCGTGGTCGTCCGCCAGCAGGAAAACTGGCTGGAAACGCTGGTGCTGGTTGCCGGAGAAGTCCTGCATCGCGCCGCCGCCGAATTCCACGCCCGCCGCGCCGACCAGCAAAACACGCTGCTGGAGCGGCAGGCCACCCTCGGCCGCTATATGCTCGAAATGCAACACACGCTGAACAATACCCTGACCTCGATGCTCGGCAACTCCGAGTTGCTGCTGATCGAGCCCGGCTCGCTTTCCGCCGAAGCCCGCTCGCAGATCGAAACCGTCCGCAACATGGCGCTGCGCATGCACGAAATTCTGCAACGATTTTCTTCACTCGAAAAAGAGCTGCGCGTAGTCGAGCGCCAGTCCGGAAAAGAAACCAAACCCGCCGCCTGCGCCGCCGCCGTCTAGCCCGTTCACAACTTTTTACGTGTTTTTACTTCGCGTTTGCATGCCTGGGCATCTGTTCAGCTATGTTTTGTTCGAACGCAAGGAGGCAGTAATGAACCTCAAACCCCTTCGGACTTTTCTCATGTTCTGCATCTTGCTGGTTGTCTTGCAGCCCCTTCGCGCTCAGCAGAATGCAGACGCAGCCAAACCCGCCGAGCGCGATGGCCAGCACGATTTCGATCCCCTCATCGGTTCCTGGAAATATCACCTCAAGCGCCGACTTCATCCCTTGACCGGATCCAATACCTGGGTCGAATTTGACGGCGCCGGCGTCTGCCGCAAGGTGTACGACGGTGCTTCCATCGATCAGGTCGAGGTCGACGGCCCCGGCGGTCACATCGAAGGCCTCACCCTGCGCGTCTACAATCCTCAATCGCATCAGTGGAGGCTGTACTGGGCGAACCAGAAAGTCGGCGTCCTCGACCCGCCTCAGGTCGGCGAGTTCGAAGACGGGCACGGCCAGTTCTTCGCTCAGGACACCATCAACGGCAAAACCATCCTGATCCGCTTCGATTGGACCAAACTGAACACCATCCCACATTTCGAACAGTCTTTTTCCGACGACGGTGGCAAGACTTGGGAAGTGAACTGGATCACGGATCAGACACGCGTCCAAGACCAATCCGGCAAAGAGCATTGACCTTCGTGCAGTGCTCGCGCGGGGACGCGCGCCTTCGGCCGTGCCTTAGAGATCTCAGCCGCAAAGCGGCGCAAGAACGAAGCCCACGGCGTAAGCCGTGGGCTTTTTGCAAAGTTAGATTTGGAATTTGTCACAGCATATCCTGGGGATCGCGCAGGAACGGATTGACAACTTCGATTCCGTCCAACTTCTGTCCGGCTTGCAGGTCCTCCGTAAGCAGGTAGCGGCACAAGGCCACTTTCGCAGCCGCGACGATCAGCGCGTCCCAGTACGAGAGCCCATAGCGGTCTTGCAGCTTCCATCCCTGTTCCAGCAGGGCCGCATCCGTGATCACCGGATTCCACGCTAGCAAATCGCGAACTTCCGCCCGGGCCTCTTCGCGGGCAGCAGGCCGTTTGCGCACCGCGTTGACGTAAAACTCGCCCAGCACTTGAAAGCTGACGCGTCCCCGGCGGTTCTTCCACAACTCCGAGCGCCAGTTTCTTGCAGTCGCTTGTTTGCGGGGATTGGCTTCGTCCACGGCGTAGAGCAGCACATTCGAATCCACAAATACCGGTGAATCGGTCCCGCACGGAACCGGCGGATCAGCGAAGCCGGGCGCGGTCATGGGCCTCTTCGCGCGTCAGATAGCGGCCGTCGCTGCGGAGAAAAGGCTTGCGTCCCAGCGCCCTGCGCATGGCTTTCTCGTAACCGTCGTGCGCTGCCATGCGTTCTTTCAGGATCTCTCCCAGCAAGCGCGACATGCTGGTATCCCGGCGCGCCGCCTCAATCCGCGCCCACCGCGCGACTTCCTCTTCCAGGGTCACAGTGACGTTGCGCAAGCGGTTATTATTAGTGGCCACGTAAATAGTGTAACACGAGAACCGTGTATTATCAATAAAAACCTCTACTCGTCCGGCGGATTGTTGATACTTTCATTCGTTTCGCGAGAGGTGGAGCGGGGTGGAAGGAGGCAAAACCCGCCGACGCGCGTGAGCACGAAGCCGCAAAGCGGCGCAAGAATGCAGCCCACGGCGTAAGCCGTGGGTCCAAAGCAGAAAATGCAGAAGCCCCATAGGGGCGAAAGACCGGGCTTCGTCGACGACCTTGTGCTTGCTCCAGCGTCGGGAGTTGCCATCATTCGTCGCCAAGAACGGCGAACTGGCCGCACAGCACCGCGGTCTTACTGAGGCAGACGTGCCCCGCCAGCGTGCAACTACCGCATGCCTTCATCCGATTGCGCCTTCATGTAAGACCGCAAAATGGCGTTGATGCGCGTTTGGTAACCGCTGCCAGCCTTCTTGAGCCATTTCACAACATCATGGTCCACCCGGATGGTCAGGCGGTCCTTGGGCTCAGGCATCCTCAGTTTGGCGGTCTTCCAGAACGATTTGCCCAGCCGGGGAATGTCGGAGTCGTCGATAGCTGCATCACCCATCCGGCGCAGGCGTCTGAAGTCCGTCTCACCTTTAGTTCGCGCCCTTGAGTTGGTTCGCGTAATCTTGCCTTTCATTGCGGTGTGCCCTCCTGGCTGAAATAATCCGCCGCTGTTTCCCGCGCATCACGTACACCAGCACGATTTCAATGCCTTCGATCGAACCGATCGCGACCGTACGCTCTTCGTCTCGACGGCAGCTCATGCTTTCGAACACGGGCCCGTCAAAAACCCTCATGGCATCCCGAAAATCGATGCCATGCTTTGCCAAGTTCGTCTGCCGCTTACTCTCATCCCACTCGAAAAGCATCGCAACGCCTCAATGGATGGACGTTTGGTGGATGTGTACAAAGTGTACATACGATACTGAGAATTGTCAAATTTGCAGACCTACACAAACAAAAATTCCTTCGTCCGCAACTCCTTAACCATATCCCTCAACTTCGCCGCCTTCTCAAACTCAAACCGCTTCGCCGCCTCGCGCATGTCGCTTTCGAGCTTCACGACATAGGCGTCCAGCTCTCCCTGCGACGTGAACTCGGGGATGCCTTCGGACTCTCCTCCGGTCAGGTCGGTGTAGTCGGCTTCGATGATCTTGACCAGCGTCATATCCAGCGGCCGCACGATCGACTCCGGCGTGATCCCGTTTTCCACGTTATAAGCTTGCTGGATGGCGCGCCGCCGGTCGGTTTCGTTGAGAGCTTTGATCATGGAATCAGTCTTGCGATCCGCATAGAGAATCGCCCGCCCGTTCAGGTTGCGGGCGCAGCGGCCGATGGTTTGAATCAGCGAACCACTCGACCGCAGAAAGCCTTCTTTGTCGGCGTCGAGAATCGCCACCAGCGAAACTTCCGGCAAGTCCAGGCCCTCGCGCAGCAGGTTGATGCCGATCAGCACATCGAACTCGCCCTTGCGCAGGTCGCGCAGAATTTTGATGCGTTCCAAAGTTTCGATTTCAGAATGCAGATAACGGCACTTCACGCCGACTTCGCTATAGTATTCGGCCAAATCTTCCGCCATGCGCTTGGTGAGTGTGGTCACCAGCACCCGCTCGCCCCGCGCCACGCGCTCACGAATCTCGTGCAGCAGGTCGTCAATCTGTCCTTTGACCGGGCGAATGTCCACGGGAGGATCGACCAGTCCCGTCGGCCGGATGATCTGCTCGATCACCACCCCGGCGGATTTCGTCAGCTCATACGGCCCCGGCGTGGCCGAGACATAAATCGACTGGTTGGTGCGGTGTTCGAATTCCTCAAATGTCAGCGGCCGATTGTCGAGCGCCGAAGGCATGCGGAAGCCATATTCCACCAGCGTCTCCTTGCGCGAGCGGTCGCCGTGATACATGCCATGCAACTGCGGCACCGTCTGATGCGATTCGTCGATGAACATGAGAAAGTCGCGCGGAAAATAGTCGAGCAAAGTCGGCGGAGGCTCGCCCGGCAGCCGTCCGGTGAAATGCCGCGAGTAATTTTCAATGCCATGGCAATAGCCCATGGCTTTGATCATCTCAATGTCATACATCACGCGCTGGTGCACGCGCTGCGCCTCTACCAGCCGTCCCTGCTTCTCCAGTTCCGCTTCCCACCACTTCAATTCCTCCCGTATTGAGGTCACCGCCTTCGACCGCGTCTCCGGCTTCATCACGTAATGCGTCTTGGGATAAATCGCCAGTCGGGCATATTTCTGTTTCACCGTCCCAAACAGCGGATCGATTTGTGAGAGAGAATCCACCTCATCTCCAAACAACTCGACCCGATAAGCCATGTCCTCATAAGTGGGGAAGATTTCGATGACGTCCCCACGAACCCGAAAAGTCCCCCGCCGGAAGTCGCCATCCGTGCGCTCATAAAGCACTTCCACCAGCTTGCGAGTAATCTCCTCGCGGCGGATCTTCTGCCCCTTCTCCAAAAACAACATCATCCCGTAATAAGCCTCCGGCGAGCCTAACCCATAAATACAACTCACCGAAGAAACAATCAAAACATCCCGCCGCTCAAACAAAGACCGCGTAGCCGAAAGCCGCAATTTGTCCAGCTCATCATTGATGGTCGCTTCCTTCTCAATGTAAAGGTCCGCCGCCGGCACATACGCCTCAGGCTGGAAAAAATCGTAATAACTTACGAAGTATTCGACGGCGTTGTGGGGGAAGAAGCTTTTGAACTCGTGGTAGAGCTGGGCAGCGAGGGTTTTGTTGTGGGCCATCACCAGCGCCGGCCGGTTGGCCTGCTCGATGACCTTGGCCATGGTGTAGGTCTTGCCTGATCCGGTGACGCCGAGCAGGACCTGATGTTGCTCGCGATCGAAGACACCGCGAGCCAGCGAATCGATGGCGTGGGCCTGATCGCCCTGCGGGCTGTAATTGGAGACTAGTTTGAAGTCCATTGGAGCTTTCAGTTCTCAGCGAAATGCAGCGAACTACTCCCTACAGAAAGCAATAGCGGCGAGTAGGCATCTCTCTATTATAGACGCGAAGCAGCCGCGACCAGATGCGGCGGGTTCGGGAATGAAAGCCGGGAATCGCCAAGAATCCAGAGAGCGCAGAGAAAAACCGCTCCGGACGGCGTGGCTACGGCAGGGTGAAGTTTACCGTGATCTGCGTCTGGATTTCCATGGGCTGGCTGTCCAGTAAATATGGCTTGTACTTCCATTGCTTGACGGCATTTGCGGCGGCACGCGCCAGGACTGGTTCACCCTTCAGCACTTTGACGTTGGTGATGTCCCCGGCTTTGCTGATGGTGGCCAGCAACTGCACCGAGCCCTGCATGTGCGCCTGCAATGCTTGCGGCGGATAAGCCGGAGCGACCTTTTTCACCAACAGTCCCTGCGAAACTCCTTGCGAGACCTTGAGGGTCGTCGGGCCAGGTTGCGCGATCCCCGCGGGCATGCTCACTAAGCCGGAGATCGCCTGGTCAGTGGATTGTGAGTCGGCGCTGACGGCGTCGGGCGCGGCTGGTTCTACGCTCTCAACCGCAGCGGGCTTGGGGGCCGCGGGCTTCGGCGTCTGCGTATCCACAACGATGGTGTCGGGTGAGACGTCGCCCATGGGTTTGACAACGCCCGGAGATGCGGGCGGGTCGAACGAACTGGCAGGCACCGCCGGCTTCTTGCCGAGGGGCAGCGCGACCACATCATTCGTTGAAAGCTTTTGTTGATTGGTTCCGGCGATGAGGGTCTGATTCGGATTCTGTGGGACCGTCGCAACTCCGGGTTGCGCTGACGCGGTGGTTAGAGCATTCGGCGCCGGCGTTGCCACGGCCGGAATTCCGGCTCCCGGTTTTGCGATTTGCGAAGTCGCCGGGGTGGTTGACTTATGGATCAGAGCGGTTACCGGCTGAATCTGCCAGTGCAGCTGCGTGCCGGCGCGGTAGATGCCCCCCGCGGCTGCGGCCACGAGTACGGTGATTGCGATGCGGCCCCAATTCACGCTTGAGCCTGAGGTAGACGACTTCACCACGGCTACGGCGCTCGAACTCGACGAGGGGGAATCTTCCTCTTGAAAGTCCGGCTCGCGAGCGGGTGCGACAGCGGCGCCGTGTCCCACGCTGATGCCGGAGCCGATTGTGCTGGTGGCCTCGGCGGCGTGTCTCAGAGCGGTGGTCATTCCCTGGGCCATCGGTTCGGCCATGGGCTTGGGAACGGGCTGCCAGGGATATTGTTTGGGCGACGATGCTCCTGCCTCGGAGGAGTGAATTTGGTTTGCCTGATCGGATACGGACTCGAGGAACGCAGCTTCGGCGGGCTCGGGTTCGGGAGTGGGATCTTTCTCCAATTCAAATGCTGAGCTTGAGGACGCGGTCACTGCCGGTGCCAGCGCAGGGGCGGCATGAGTCAGGAATGCTGGTTTCGGGGAAATCACGGGAGCGTACGCGGCCTGGGGCGGAGACGACATCGGTAAACGCGCCGGAGCTTCTGGGGCTTTTCCCGAGGCCTTGGCCGCTTCGTTCTTGCGCAGAAGGCCGCGCGCCACGCGCAGTGTGCCTTTGGACTGCTCGACATTGATAGGTTTGGTGAGTACCAGGTTGGCGCCGATGCGGAATGCCTTGGCGACTCCGCTTTGACCCTCGACGACCGCCACTGACAGAGACGCCTGATTGAACTCGGAGTTGCGGGCGCTTTTGAACAGCAGGGTGGCATTCTGCTCGTTGTCGCAATCCACCACGACCGCGTCGAAGTGCCCTGCCATCAGCTTCTTAACGGCGGCGAACGGCTCGTTGCAGGCTTCCACCTGAAACTCCAGCTCGCTAAGGACCTGGGTCACAGTTTTCGCAGTTCTTTCATCGGGACAGAATAAGAGGGCCTTGTAGCTCATGCTGGCATGGTAGGTACCCCGGTGCGGAGGGACAAGTTACGGAGGATATTGGACTTGCGGGGCGTTCGGAGAGGTTTGGCGGGGATTTCACTGACACCACGGGACATCGGCACAGTCTGCGTACAATGCCTCATGCGGATTCCCCTCTGGCTCAAGATCGGGTGGAGCGTGTGGGTGCTGGTCTGGGCGCCAATCTATTGGCGGCAGTATGGGGCGCAGAATTTTCTCTACTTCTGCGATCTGGGAAATATCTTGATCACCGTGGGGTTGTGGCTGGAAAGTCCTCTGATTTTCTCCTGGCAGGCGACCGGGCTGTTACTTTTTCAGACGCTCTACACCGTCGATCTGGTGGGCGCATTTTTTACCGGGCGGCACTTGATTGGCGGTAGTGAGTTCATGTTCGACGTGGGCATTCCGCTTTGGGTCCGGCTGCTCAGCCTGTTTCATGTGGTGACCCCGCCCCTGTTGTTGTGGCTGGTCCGGCGGATGGGTTATGACCGGCGTGGCTGGATGTGCGCGACGCTGACCGCCTGGGTGGTGGTTCCGATTTGTTATTGGTGGCGGCCCCAGTTTGATGTGAACTGGGCGCGGGGGCCGTTTTCTCATGAGCAGCATTTGGCGCGCGGGATTGTTTATTTGCTAACGTATCTGATGGTGGTGCCTTTGGTGGTGTATTGGCCCACACACAGATTCTTGAGGTGGTGGGGAAAATCTGATCGGGCGAGGGCGCCCCTCCCAGCATAAGCTTTTGTCCCACCTGAGTTCTCCCGGCGGAACTTACTTTACCGCGGCGAGCGCTCTGCTGGTTGCTTCCAACAACGCTTCCGGTCCCACCGGCTTGCCGGTAGCATTCTCCATCCACAAGTCGGGAGTGACGCGGCCCTTAATTGCCATGCGTTCGAATTCGGGGCCGATGCTGCCGGCCTTTTTCATCTGCTCTTCGATCTGGCATGCGATCATGTGGCCGGTAGGGTAGTCGGGCAGATACAGAAACGAATCGATCATGTGCGAGTAAACTCCGAGCAGCACCACGTCATTCTTGTGAAAAACAGGAGCGTAGTAGCGGTTCCAGGTGTCCTTTGCGATTTGCAGGGTGGCATCGTTCAGTTCTTTGGGTGTGGCCTGGGGATGGTCGTACATCCAGTGCCAGACGGCCATATCGACCAGTGCGACGCCGGCGATTTCGTAGGTGCCCCAGAAGTCGTTGAGGGTTTTTTCAGCTTGCGCTTTAGCGTCAGGAGCGGGCAGGCCCAGCAGTTCGAGGTCGTGCCCCTGGAAGACGAATGCCAGGGCCTCGGTGAACGCGGTGTTGGGCACGCCGCTTAGAAGGGTGTAGTCCACTTCGTTCAGCGAGAAGGTCTGCTCGACGTTGTGACCCATTTCATGCACGGCGATGTTGAAGCCTTTGTAGTTCATGCCGGTTTTTCCCACCCGAGTGCGGAGATGGGCTTTTTCGGAGCGCATTTCCGCTCCCATGGCATGGCCGGAGCCGCGGGCGGGATCGACGATGATGTTGTTGGCGACGTACCGCGCTTTCTCGGGAGAAAAGCCAAGATGCATCAACAGGTTGGGAATATCTTTCTGATAAGCCTCCGCGGTGGGATATTTCTTCGCAACCAGTTCGTCGAGTTGCGCCTCAGTGAACGTGCTTCCGGGACGGAAGCCGTTGTACCAGACGTCGAATGGTTCGAGCGGCCGCCCCAGGCGGGATTCGATCAGCTTTCCGGTTTGCGCTACCAGCGGCGAACTCAGCACTTGCTCGAGCATGGCCTTGACGCGGGCTTCGGGGATCTCGCGGTCTTCGTTGAAGCGGCGATCGATTAGAGTGGGCGCAGTCGGAGAATAGGGATCGGCTTTACGGGAAGCTGCGTAGGTCTTCCACAGCATGGCGTAACGCGTGTCCGGTTCGCGGGCATTGCTCGGGTTGGCGACAGAATGCGAGGCGTCGGAATCGCTCGCAGCCGCCGGTTTCACCTGGTTGGAGAAGGGATTCCAGTCCACGCCGGGGTTGTCGATGACTACTGCCGGAATGGTCTGGGTGACGATGCGTTCCATGACCTGCTGGATCATGCGCTGCTTGGCCAGACCGTTCTGCGCGTCGGTGTAGTCGGCTTTGATTTCGTCGCGCAGATTCCAGTGGCTCAGCAGCCGCATTTTAGGCGGGAAAATGCGCTGGCCCTGATCGTTGACTACGTGATACATCCAGATGTTGTATTGCGAAATGTATTGTCCGGCTTCGGATCCTGCCTCGGAGATGGCCAGGTTGACGTCGGCGGGGATGCGCTTGTCGAAGTTCTGAGCAAGGCGGACTTCCGCCCATTGACGGCGACTCCAGGTGCTGCCGTTCTTCAGGCAATCGTCAAGCGTGGCCAGGGGAAAGTTGAGCAGCACCATGAAGGCAAGCTTGTTGCTGAAAAAGTCGTCGCTGATGTGAGCCGAGGGATCGTAGCCGCCGAAGGCTTCGTCGAACGGAAGGACGGGGCCGGCGTCGAGATCGAGTTGCTGGCGGAAGGCGCGGCTGATTTCGTGCATGTGGCCGTTGAGTTGTTCGAGCAGAGACTGGAAGCGGTCGAACATGGTATCAAGCGTGGCCTGGTCTCCGGCGAAGTTGGCGCGGACGAAGTCTTCGAAGGCGGCGGAGTCGCCGTCGCCGGCACGCCAGAACTCGGCAACCTGGTGGAGGCCGCGCTGGGCGCGGGCGCGCTCGGCCTCGCCGTACTTCGCCACCAGTTCAGTTTCCAGTTTGGCGGAGGAGACGCTCATCCATGCGAGTGGAACGGCGGTTGTCGTGGCGGCGGACGAACTGGACATCGGCATCTCCTGAGCGGCAAGCGGTAGCGCAAAACACATGAGTGCTAGGAAAGTTCGAAGCACGAAGCCCCCTTGAGCGAACAGCTAGTATAGCCGGAAGAGCATTCTGATGAGGATTTCCTCCGCGTTCTCTGCGAATTCTCCGCGATCTCTGCGTTTTAAGATTTTTTGATTCTACAGAGAGAAAATCTTAAGACGCAGAGATCGCAGAGAGAAAACGCAGAGAACGCGGAGAGCAAAGACCAGAGAATCTACCGCTTCGGCCGGTAGAGGTCGGTGCTGGTGCCGTAGAAAACTTCCGCTGCCTGCATGACGGTTTCCGAGAGCGTGGGGTGGGGATGGATGGTCAGTTCAAGATCTCCCGCCAGCGCGCCCATTTCGATGGCAAGCACGCCTTCGGCAATCAGGTCACCCGCACCCACGCCGACAATGCCTACACCCAGAATGCGCTCGGTCTTCGGATCAATCACCAGCTTGGTCATGCCTTCCGGACGATCGAGCGTCAAAGCCCGGCCGGAAGCTCCCCAGGGAAACTTGGCGACTTTGATTTCGCGATTGTCTTTTTGCGCCTGGGTTTCAGTCAGGCCGGCCCAGGCGATTTCGGGGTCGGTGAAGATGACAGCGGGAATGGCGTTCGGTTCGAAGGCGACTTTGTGTCCGGCGATGGCTTGAACCGCGGTGCGGCCTTCGTGCGAAGCTTTGTGAGCGAGCATGGGATCGCCGACTACATCGCCGATGGCGTAAATCGCGGCGTCGTCGGTCTGAAGTTGTTTGTTCACCTGGATGAATCCGCGAGCGCCGAGTTTGACCTGCGTCCTTTCGAGGCCGGGGATTTCGGAATTGGGTTTGCGGCCAACTGAGACCAGAACTTTGTCGAAGACTTTTTCGCGCTCTTTGACTTCGGGACCATCGAAAGTCACGCGCAGTCCGTTGGATTCTTCTCTTACGCCCGCGACGGTGGTGTTCAGCAGGATGGATGCGAAGGCCTTCTCCAGGCGCTTATGCAGGGGAAGGACCACATCGCGGTCGGCCCCGGGCAGCAGGCCGGGCAGCATTTCAACGACGGAAACCTTGGAACCGAGAGCGGCATAGACGGTGCCCAGTTCTAATCCGATGTAGCCGCCGCCGACTACAAGAAGACTGCCAGGCACGTCGGCGAGGTCGAGGGCCGAGGTGGAATCGAGCATGCGCGGAGTGTCGAGCTTCAAGCTGGGAACGATCGCGGGGCGCGAGCCAGTGGCAATGATGATGCGATCGAAGCTGCGGGATTCGTCGGCCGCGCCAGCGCGGGTGATGCGTAGCGTTGTGGAATTCTCGAATCCACCCCGGCCCTGAAGGTATTCGACTTTGCGTTGTTTCGAAAGCTGGCCCAGGCCGCCGGTGAGCTTCTTGATGACGCCTTCTTTCCACGAGCGCAGGCGGGCGAGATCGATCTTCGGGGCAGCGAATTCGATGCCCCAATCTTTGGCGTGACGGGATTCATCGATCAGTTTGGCGACATGCAGCAGGGCTTTCGATGGGATGCAGCCGCGATACAGGCAAACCCCGCCGGGGTTGGGTTCGGGATCGATTACCGTGACTTTCATCCCGAGGTCAGCGGCGAGGAAAGCTGCCGCATAGCCGCCGGGGCCGGCGCCGATGACTGCGATGTGTAGATTCGGGGCGTCTGTCATGAAAAAAGCGTTAACCACAGAGGACACAGGGGTTCACAGAGGAAAATCTCGTCTTGCTGTTTTCCTGTGATCCTCTGTGTCCCCTGTGGTTAATGCTCTGCCTATCCCTGTACCGACAACAAAAACGGCTGTTCGAATGCTTCGGCGATCCAGCGCAGGAAGCGGGCGGCGTCAGCGCCATCGATGAGCCGGTGGTCATACGATAATGACAACGGCAACACCAGGCGCGGCTCGAATTTTCCGCCTACAAAAACCGGCTGCATGCTGGAACGCGACAGCCCGAGGATGGCGACCTCGGGATGATTGACGATCGGCGAAAACCCGTCGCCGCCGATGCCGCCAAGGTTGGTAATGGTAAAGGTCCCGCCCTGCATTTCTTCGGGCGTGAGCTTCTTCTCGCGGGCTTTCAGCGAGAGCTGGGTGAGTTCCGTGGCCAGCTCAACAATGTTCTTCTTGTCCACGTCGCGAATGACCGGCACCAGCAGGCCGCGATCGGTATCCACCGCGACTCCGATGTTGATGTATTGCTTGTAAACGATTTCTTCCTTCGCCATGTCGAGAGTGGCGTTGAACTGGGGGAAGATTTTCAGGGCGGAAGCGCAAACCTTCAGGGCGATGGCGGTTACCGTCATCTTGCCGCCGGCTTCCTGGGCTTTGGGAGCGAACTTCGCCCGCAACTGCTCGAGTTCGGTGATGTCAGCGTGATCTTGTTGAGTGACGTGGGGAATGGTCGTCCACGCCTGCCAGAGATGTTCGGCGGTCTTGCGGCGCACGCCACGGATGGAGACGCGCTCGATCTTTCCCCATTTACTGAAGTCGGGGAGGTCGGGCTGCGCAAACTGGGTGCCGCGCGGGGCGGTTGTGGCCGAAGCCAGGAGCGATTTGGAATGGCTCTTGACATCGTCCTCACTGATGCGGCCGCCGGGGCCGGATCCTCTTACGCCATGAATATCGATGCCGAGTTCGCGCGCCAGACGGCGGACATGAGGCGCCGCCGGCACTGGCTCGCCCTGCGAAGTTCCTGCCACCTTGCTCAACTGTACCGGCATGGCGAAACCTGGCGCCGGGGAAGGCGGCGGATCGGGAGGCAGAGCCTGCGCTTCGGTCTTGCCCTCGGCCTGGATCGCCGCCTGGAAGGTCTGGCGCGCGGCATGTTGCTCGGAGAAATGTTCCACCGGGGCGTGCCGTGGCTTTCCTGGCGCTGGGGCCGCGCCGCCTTCCAGAGTAAAGATGACCTGGCCGACTTTGATTTTTTCGCTTTGTTTGACAAGAACGTCTTTCACCACGCCGGTGACGGACGAGGGAACTTCGACGACCGCCTTGTCGGTCTCAAGTTCCATGACCGGCTGGCCTTCGGAAACTTTGGCGCCGGGAGAAATCATCAGGCGGACCAAATCGCCCTGATCGATGTTCTCACCGAGTTCCGGAAGCCGGAATTCTGTCGCGGCGGAGGCATCGGTGGCGCGGCGGGCGGGTGCGGGGGCGGCGGCAGCTTGGACCGGCGCGGCGGTGGGGGCGGCTTTCGCGGCGGGGGCGGCGGCTTGCCTTACCGGCGGGGGCGCCTGCACGGTCGCGCCGGCGCCGTTGTCCACCGTGAAAATCACCTGGCCGACCTTGATCTTTTGTCCTTCTTTGACGCGAATCTCTTTTACAGTGCCGGTGACCGATGAGGGCACTTCGACTACCGCTTTGTCGGTTTCCAGTTCCATCACCGGCTGGCCTTCGGCGATTTTCGAGCCGGGCGAAATCATCAGGCGGACGAGATCGCCCTGATCGATGTTTTCGCCGAGTTCCGGCAGTTTGAATTCAGTCAACGCGTGCTCCCCTTCTTTGGCGGCTCCCCGCGCCTAAAGGCGTGGCGGACGCCGGCGCTAGTTTCTAGCTAAATGCCGGGTTGGGCTTCTCCGGATCAATGCCGAGATCGCGAACCGCTTTTTGGGCCTCTTGCGGGCTTATCTGCTTCTCTGTGGCCAGTGCGTTCAGGGTGGCCATGACAATGTGCTTGGCGTCCACTTCAAAAAAATTGCGCAGTGAAGCTCGGCTTTCGCTGCGGCCGAAGCCATCCGTGCCCAGGGCCACCAAGGGTCCGGGGACCCAGCGGGCAATCGATTCCGGCAGAATCTTCATGTTGTCGGACGCGGCCACAAATACGCCCTTGGCATCTTTCAGGCACTGGGTCACGAACGCAACCTGTGGCGGCTGGCCGGGATGCAGCATGTTCCACCGGTCGCAGTGGTTGGCCTCGCGATAGAGCCGCTTGTAACTGGTCACGCTCCACACATCGGCGGCCACACCATATTTTTCTTCCAGAATCTGCTGAGCTTTCAGTACCTCGTACATAATCGCGCCGCTGCCGAATAACTGCGCCTTGAGTTTGGAATCTTTTTTCGAGGATCGCTTGAAACGGTACAGGCCGCGCAGGATGCCGTCGCGCACCCCTTCCTCTTGCGGCATTTCCGGCATGGGCAATGGCTCGTTAGTGACCGTCAGATAGTAGAAGATCGATTCCTGGTCAATGTACATGCGCTTGATGCCGTCCTGAATGATGACGGCCAGCTCGTAAGCGAACGCCGGGTCGTAAGAAAGAATGTTGGGGACGGCGAGCGCGAGCACGTGGCTGTGACCGTCCTGGTGTTGCAGACCTTCGCCGGCGAGCGTGGTGCGTCCGGCGGTGCCGCCGATCAGGAAGCCGCGAGTGCGCATATCGGCTGCGGCCCAAATCAAGTCGCCGATCCGCTGGAAGCCGAACATCGAGTAATAGATAAAGAATGGGATGGTGTTGATGCCGTGCGTGGCGTACGCCGTCCCCGCAGCGATAAACGAGCACATGGAGCCGGCTTCGGTGATGCCTTCTTCGAGGATTTGCCCGTCGCGTGCTTCCTTATAGTAGAGAAGCGTATCCATGTCGACGGGCTCGTAGAGCTGGCCGACGCTGGAATAGATTCCGACCTGGCGGAACAGGGCTTCCATGCCGAAGGTGCGCGCTTCGTCGGGAATGATGGGGACGATCAGTTTGCCGATTTGCGGATCGCGCAATAACTTGCCCAACAGGCGCACGAACACCATGGTCGTGGCCACGTCGCGGCCTTCGGTGCCTTTGTAGAATTCTTCGAAATGGGTTTCCCATCCCGAGGCGATAGGCTGAGAGCGGACTTTGCGTTCCGGCAAATACCCGCCCAACTGCTTGCGCCGCTCCTGCATGTAGCGGACCTCGGGGCTGTCATCGGAAGGCCGGTAGAAAGGCGCATCATGCAATTCGGCGTCGGGAATGGGAATGCCAAAACGCGAGCGGAAGATCTGTAACTCGTCATCATTCAGTTTCTTCTGCTGGTGAGTAATGTTCTTGCCTTCGCCGGCTTCCCCCAATCCGTAACCCTTGATGGTCTTGGCAAGGACGATGGTTGGGGAACCTTTGTGATCGACCGCGGCCCGGAAAGCGGCGTGCACTTTAATCGGATCATGCCCGCCCAGCCGCATGCGGGCGAGTTGCTCGTCGGAAAGGTGGTCCACCATTTTCAGCAGGCGGGGATCGCTGCCAAAAAAATTCTGCCGGAAATAGGCGCCGCTCTCGACGAAGTATTTCTGATACTGGCCGTCGCTGATCTCGCCCATGCGCTTGACCAGCAGCCCGTCGCGGTCGTTGCGCAGAAGACTGTCCCAATCCGTGCCCCAGATGCATTTAATGACGTTCCATCCGGCGCCGCGGAAAATGGCTTCCAGTTCCTGAATGATTTTGCCATTGCCGCGGACCGGGCCATCGAGCCGTTGCAGATTGCAATTCACTACGAAGATGAGGTTGTCGAGTCGTTCCCGCGAAGCCAGGGTGATGGAGCCGAGCGACTCGGGTTCATCCATCTCGCCGTCGCCGAGGAAGGCCCAAACCTTGCCGCCGGTGGTTTGCTTCAAGCCACGGTTTTCCAGATAGCGCATGAATCGCGCCTGGTAGATGGCCTGAATCGGCCCGAGTCCCATCGAAACCGTGGGGAACTCCCAGAAATCCGGCATCAGCCAGGGGTGCGGGTACGAAGAGAGGCCGCCTCCGGGCTTCAGTTCGCGGCGAAAATTCTCCAGCTTTTGTTTGGGGATGCGGCCTTCGAGATACGCCCGGGCGTAGATTCCGGGGGCGGCGTGGCCTTGAAAATAGACCAGGTCGCGATCGCCGTTTTCGGTACGTGCCCGCAGGAAATGGTTGAAGGCGACTTCGTAGAGAGTCGCCGCCGAGGCGTAGGTTGAAATATGCCCGCCGATGCCTTCCTGAAGCTTGTTCGCGCGCACCACCATGGCCAGCGCATTCCAACGAACCAGGCTCTTGATGCGGCGTTCCATTTCCTGGCTGCCGGGAAATGGGGGCTGCTGGATCGCAGATATCGTATTGGTATAAGGCGTGGTCGCGGTGAATGGCAGGTTCACTCCGGCGGCGCGTTTTGCGTGCAAGGAAAGCTGTTGCAGCAGTCGCCCGGCGCGGTCCGGTCCGCCCTTGGACAGGACATAATCCAGGGAATCCAGCCACTCGCGGGTTTCAAGGACTTCCAGTCCGTCGGTTTGAGTCTCAGGCAAGGCTATTTCTCCATCCAGTGGGAACTTTCCATCATAGACAATTGCGCGGATTTTTGCTGGCTGGGCGAGGCTGGGTAGTGGGCTACTTTGAATTCCCGAACAAATCCACGCATACCAAGAACGCCATAACCACAGTCCCAGACACCATAACGAGAAATGCGAAAGTCCCTATAGCTATGCGAATCCAGTAGCTGATAGGTTCCTTGTCTCGGCGAAAGGTGCGGCCTTCAATTGTAAGGACACCGCTGCGAAAGGATTTGTGATAACCGTTCCCAAGGAGGAAGGCAATGGTCGTACACACAAAGAGTATGAAGAGGTCACGCGCCACTTAAATCACGATTCTAGCGTTCACGCTGCTCTTTCCGCTACGTCGCGAGGTGGGGGCTCTGGCGGTTTAGCTTTTCGCTTCTTTGGCACGCGTCTCAGTATGCCAGTTTTACCCCCGGTCTCAAAATGAAAATAGCCAACTACCCGAGGTTGAAACTTCGCACCCACCCGAGCACAATAACTAAATGGGAACCCGTTCCTGGTTGAAAAGCATCTCAAAGCACGGAGACTGGACCCCGGAGGCGCCTCCGCACTGTGAGTTCTTGAGGGCGGTAACCATCGCCAAACAAACATCCCGGGTAGCCTAGACATTGCCCCCTTACCATATTTGAAAGAGGAGACTCCCCATGCCGAAAAGAAATGCTCCCAAGCCGCCGTCACGAATCAGCGCGCAGCCCCGCATCCATCAGCGGGCAGGCGCCATCCAGGAGTTTGGCACTGTTACCCATGCTCTGCCTCTGGATCTGGAAGAACCTGTCCGGCTCGAGATGACCGAAAAGCTGAACCAGTTGCTGGCCGATACCATGACCCTGCGTGATCTCTACAAGAAGTCGCATTGGCAGGTTGCAGGGCCCACTTTCTATCAGCTTCATTTGCTCTTCGATAAGCATTTCGGCGAACAGAGTGAACTGGTGGATACCATTGCTGAACGCATTCAGTTGCTGGGCGGCTTGAGCATCGCCATGGCCCATGATGTGGCGGAACTCACCCGCATCGAACGTCCGCCCAGGGGCAGGGAAGAGGTCCCGGTGCAGCTTTCGCGCTTGCTGGACGCGCACCAGATGATCATCGGCGAGTGCCGCGAGTTAGCCGAGCGGGCTTCCAGGCTGGGGGATGACGGAACCAACGACCTGGCGGTCAGCGACGCACTGCGGACCAACGAACTGCAATCCTGGTTCGTGAGCGAGCACTTGGTGAACATGCCGCTGGTGGAGGCGGTGCAGAGCTCTGCCGCAGCCGACTGAGACCCTGTCAAGGGGAGAGAGTTAGAGCGCTGCGGAAATCGTGCCGGTCGGATACTGCAAACCCAGCAGCACGACTTGCCGCGTCATCTGTTCGTAGCTCTCCGCCACATGCGCCGGGGAAATCCGGCGGCCGGGGAAAGCCATGCCCAGGTAAAGTTTGGGGATTGCCTGGAAGGCGTAGCTACGCAAACGGATGGCTTCGTCGATAAGCCGTGCCGCCGCCTGCGCGGTCGTGGGGTCCGGGCTGCGCCGCGCGGCTTCGGCAAAATGCATGAGCACGCCGGCGTTGAAAGCCGCGCCTCTAACGTACTCCACCGCCGCCCGCAGGCGTTCGCGTTGAATCCGGCGAAACTCTGCCGGGGCCAGGTTCACGCGCAGGTATTCTTCTTCGTCGGGGTCCATCAGGTTACGGAAGGAACGCAGGTCCACCGGCCGAAGCTGCTCGATCCGCGCGCCCACCGCGCGCCGCTTGGCCAGACGGATGCCGACAGGAACAGCCAGGGCCAGTATTCCGAGAATGATCGCGAGAGTCATCCTTCTAACAACCGCTCCAACTCACGGTTCCAGGTTTCGAGGTCATGCTGCGGTGCGCTGCTGGGCGGTCTCGGAGGCGCGGGTTCCGCCGCCAAAACGTACACCAACCACACCACGATGGCGAGCATATAGGTAGAGTCTCCCGCCAACAGCAGGATGTAATAGTTACGATTCAGGACTGTGCCGACGATTTGGGAATTGATCGCGTTAATGGCCAGGCTAGTGCTGGCGGAAATGCCCAGGCCCAAGGCTATGCCGAAGGCGCGATTCCGCCAGGACATGCGAAAGTAAGTACTGAAGAGAAACAAGAAAGCCAGCTGGCCGCATTCCAAAATACGCATGGTACGCAGAACGACAGCGTAGATCGCAGTCCAACGGGTCTTGTCCAGCGCCGGAGAGAGCCAGGCCAGGGCGATTGCGATGACCACAAATAGCAGAGTGGCGGCTTGAAAGGCGGATTTCCCCATCCCCCCGAGGGTTGGGTACTGGCCAAGTTTTTCCTGGAGCATCAGATAGATAATTGCGAAGGCGAGGACGCTCTCAACTCCATTGCTGATGGTCGTGCCCGCAAAGTATTGATGGCCGCTCACAAAGGGAGCATAATTCATGATCATTACGGCGGTCCCGGCCAGCGCAATCCAGCCGGTATAGATGGCGAAAAGTCGAACGTCCTTGTAAATGCGCCTTCTAACTACGACTAAGAACAGCACGAGCGAAAGGAGCACGCGTGTAAGGCGCAGTATGTGCCACGCGGTTGCAATCGACGACATAAGGCTACCGCGTGAATCATAGCCGGTTCCGCGGTAGCCTACAAGAAATTCTTCGCAATAGGCCGGCCAACTAGGGTTTTGTGCAGTTGGTCAACCCGCAAGTCGGTGGCGTGTCATCAGCCCACAACGTGGTTGGGACGGTAATGGAGGCAAACATCAGAAGGCAGGCAAACCACAACATGATTTTCTTCACGGCGTAATCTCCTTTTCAGGTGAATTGCGCCGTGATAATGTGTTACTGGAAGCAGTTTGATTTACAGGGCCTGGATAATTTCAGGGTTCGGAAAGTGTAACTGCCATGACCCTCATTTCAGCTCTGGAAGACCTTCAGCAAACCACGCTACGGGCCATTGGTGGATCCCTGCGTAAAATGGAATACCTGGCCGGACTACGGAATAAGGACGGCACCTATACTCATTGGGGATTGGTTCGGGTACACGGGGAAGGGAGCGCGGAGAAGGCGTTAACCCAGGCCCATCGCGCTTTGCTTTCAGAAGTGTTATCCACCCCGCTCGGAAGATTGGAAGAAGAGGCCGAACGCTCCAGCCGATTGGCCGGGCTTCCGGCAAGGACTTACTTGGAGCGGCTTGATGGAGGGAAGTCCAATCTATTGCCGCCGAGCCCGGGGGCGGGATCGGCGCGCCATCTTAGTTCAGTGCTTCACGCGCTTTCGAGTTTGTTAGCGCATCAAAGACCGGGCGCCATTCCCCCAGTTTGATGGCCACACCCACCACCTGCCCGATGACTTCAGCCTCCTGAGGATAGCGTAAGGCGCGGGCCGCGACCGGTGACATGGGATGCGGTTGCAAAATGAGTTCTTCTTTGGTCAGGGTGCACCAGCAGCAAATGTGTCCACCGCGGGTTTCCACGAAATAGATCGGGCGCTCATATTCTGATCTCCAGCCCCCGTCTGCGACTTTGTTCTTGGATTCATCGACCTGCACAAAACTTCCCGGAGGAAGAATCGGGTACATGGTCAGATCTTCGCTGCCGATGTACCCGTACGTGTACTGGAAAGATGCGAATTGCGCCAGGTAGGCCAGCGGAACCATTCCCCACTCTTCCACCATGCGTCCAAAGTTGACGGTGCGGCGGGGGTCGAAACCCGGGTCCAGACGCACTGGAATTTGCACCGCCGAAAGATTGGCCAGGGCCTGCGAAACATGCGACTTGGGGGGCATGGCAAAATCCAGGTCGGATGCCATTGCGTTCAGGTCCACCCCGTACCAAGCCATAAGTTCGCGTAGGTCGCGCCGGTAAATTGCGGCAAATGAATAGAAACGGAAGACGCTGGGAACGACTCCCTTTGTTTCGATATCGGAAAGCCGGCTGGGAGAGATGGCGAATTCGTCATTGCCGTGTTTCTGCGCGATGCCGGCGCTGGCGGTCTCCACGTCTCTCATGGTCAAACCGAGTTCTTCGCGAAGCAACCGCAGATTCTGTCCGCCCGGACACATGTTGTTCCCCTTCAAAGCTCCCAAACGACTGCAATGGTAGCAAGTTACATAGAGTCACGGAGAGCAGGACCGCAGCCCCGCCGCAGTCGACCGTGGCTCGCTGGATCTCCTCCTGCATCCAGCTTCTTGTTCCGGTTTCGTAACAGACTGCAAACTCGGATTCGCCCTTCGCTATGCCATTTCCCGATTTGGGAATCAGTGGGCCGCAGCATCTCAAGTCAACGTAGGCAGAAATCCTAGCCGAACTAAAAGAGTACCAGAATGGGTCTCACCGTTTCCAGGCGATTATGACCAGGACTAACGGCAGATAAATCACTGAAGCATGCACCACGCGGCTGGCCAGGGTCGTAGTGGCGGACTTGGTCAGCCGGACTACGTGGTAAAGCAAGAACGCGCCCGCCAATAGCATGGCAACCAGATAGGGGAATCCGGCACGAAGAGTGGGGAGGAGTGTCGTAAGGACCAAGGCAATGGTAAAGCCGAGGATTTCGCCCCGGGTGAAACGCGAGTCCACATCGAAACGCGGAAGCATGCGGTATCCGGCACGGTCGTAGTCGTCCTGATACATCAATGCGATAGCCAGAAAGTGCGGGAACTGCCACAGAAAGAGAATGGCAAACAAGAACCAGGCTCCCGGTTCGAGCCGTCCGGAGGCCGCCGCCCAACCGATCAGCGTGGGCATGGCTCCAGGAAACGCGCCCAACAAGGTACACAGCGGGGTTCTGCGTTTAAGCGGCGTGTACACAAGTAGATACGACAGCAATGTGGACAGCGCCAGAAGTGCCGCCAGAGGAGTGACCATCCTCACAAGGTATAGTACCCCGACAATACTAAGAGTGGCGCCGAACCAGAAGGCCTGGCGCATGCCCATGCGCCCGGCAGGCAAGGGGCGGGAGGCAGTGCGGCGCATCTTGCCGTCCCATACCCGCTCCATCCACTGATTCAGAGTGGCGGTGCCGCTGGCAACCAGCAACGTTCCGAAAAGCGTGTTGACCAGGCCGCCGAGTCGAAGAGGGCCGCGCGTGCCGAGATAGTAACCGGCTGACGTAGTCATCAGAATCAGCAGGTTCACTTCGGGTTTGGTCAGGGTGTAGTAATCGCGCAGCTTGGCCGTCAAGCTTGGCCTCGCAATGGGGTCTATCGTGGGATTGGCGGTCGTAGCCATTTTGATCGGGGATTCGGATTCCATTTAGCCGCGCCGAAAAGCTCGCATGCTCTTGGAAAGCGTGAGTATAGCAGAGCCAACGGGCTGGGCAACAGAGATTCCTTCACCAATAGGCGCATTGAGCTTAGCGGGGAATCCTCAGTGCTGGTGGGTGCGGGCGGAACTGCCGGTCACGAAATCCGGCCAGGGTTTTCGCAAACAGCATAATCGTCCAAAGTGCTGAATCACGTGGAATCGCATGTTGCTCGACCGTGTGCCATCCCGGGCGCGGTCAGAGGACCAACGTCGCTGGACTCAATAGCGCCGGCCACCATTACCAACCCATTTGGCGCATCCGCCTGAGGATGATCGCGCTGTAGCTGTTCATGCGCTCGGGCCGCCGCTTCAAGGGAGCTGGCAGAATTGCCGCCAGCCGTGCCGCCTGTTCCGGCCCGATATTCCGCGCTGCGGCGCCATAGTAGTAAGGACACGCCGCGGCTGCGCCATAAACGCCGGGGCCCCACTCGACCACGTTGAGGTAAATCTCCAGAATGCGCCGTTTACCGAGGACCAATTCGGCCACCGGCACCAGCGTGACCTCTGCCCCCTTGCGCAGGAACGAGCGGCCGGTTCCGAAGAACAGGTTTTTTACCAGTTGCTGCGTGATGGTGGAGGCTCCGCGAGTGCGATCGCCTTCCAAATCGTCCTGGGCGGCGATTTGGATCTGGCGCCAATCGAATCCGTGGTGCTGGTAAAAGTCCGCGTCCTCTGCGGCCACTACAGCGTGCTGGAGATTGGGCGAGATTTGGCTGATTGGAATGAATTTGTAACGTTCGCGATAGGGCGCGCGGCGAATCCAGGCCTGCACGCGGCGCTGCATGTGTACCGCGGTGGTCGGCGGGTCGATCCATCGCGCGGCCACCAGGAGCAGCGCGGCAAGCGACCACAAAAACGCCGCGCCAATGGCCAGCCATCGCGCATAGGATCGGAGGACGGCGGTCCGCGGCGGTTTCCGGGTGGCTGTGTTGGGCATCGCAGTCAGATTTCAGAATAGTAACTTGACTGCGGCCCTGATGGGTCCAGCGATTGGGTTGGCCCACTCAAGCAAAACCGGGCCTGAGTGGGCCACGTCGTGTGTATCGGCGGTGCTTCGCAGTTCGGCGCAGGGCCAGGGAACCTGCGCGATGGCGAATCAGCTGGCTTTCTTTTGACTCTCTTTTTCCTTGTCCTTGGCCATCATTGCGACGCTTGCGGGCTGAGCAGGCGCGCTCGGGATTTGTGCCGCGGGCTGAGTCAGCCAGGTTTCAAACCGGGTCTCGCCGAGCCGTGCGTCACTGCCCGGAACCAGGGTTTTGTCGCCGATTTTCGCTCCCGAGTAACGCGCATCCGGGTCGGCGACGACTTCGCGCGGATCTTTGAGCGAGGCCAGGCGCCGCCGGACCAGTTCATCCACGCGAAACTTTTCCGGCCCCCCGATTTCGATGATGCCGTTGACCGGCTTACCGACCGCAATTCTGCCCACGGCGGTGGCGACGTCGTCGGCGGCCATCGGCTGAAAAAACACTGGAGGCAAATGCACCTTGTCGCCGACCATGGAAATGTCGGCCAGGCCCTTGAGAAACTCGAAGAACTGCGTCGCATGCACGATGGTGTAGGGAATCGATGACGTTCTGATCAACTCTTCCTGAGCGATCTTGGCGCGGAAGTAGCCGCTTTCAGACAACTGGCTGGTTCCGACCACCGATAGCGCGACGTGATGTCCGACGCCTGCGGCTGCTTCATGGGTGAGAAGGTTACGAGTCGAGGTCTCAAAGAACTTCAGCACGGCTGCGTCCTCCCAGGAGGGAGAGTTCGATACGTCAACCACCACCGCGGCGCCTTTCAGCGCTTCGGCCAGGCCTTCGCCGGTGACAGTGTTGACCCCGGTGTTGGGCGCTGCCGCGATTGCCTCGTGCCGGTGCTCGCGAAGCTGGTTGACCAGCTTTGATCCGATGAGTCCAGTACCGCCGATCACTACGATTTTCATAATTGTCTCCTTCATTCTATGACCAAGGCATTTCGCAGCCATCGGTCGCTTGTGCACGCCTGGAGGCGCCTGCCGGTTTGTGACATGGTCTCGGCACTGGCACGCCCCGAATCAGTGGCTTGAAGTAGTTCTTCTCCAGCAAGTGCGAAGCCGCGCTCGATTGATCGCAGCCATCTGCTCACACCAATTCTTTTTGGAGGCTTCAAGTTTAGACCAAATGCCTTCAAAAACCCATACCATAGGCACTGTATTTGCCGCGGAGTAGATGCGGAAGGAAAGCTGGGGGAAGCTCAGTTTGATGAATGATTGACTAGGAGGACCAAAGCTGGGCCAGCTCCGAGTCCCGTCCGTCCCCGCATGCCCAGGAACCTCGCCTATAGGCAGATGCGCCACGGTTATTGGGCGATAATGGCTCCGTGGCCCGGGGCTAATTCACTAGGAGACTCCATGAAGAATGTTGCATGGCTAATTGGTCTGCTGATGGTATCGATGTGTAGTGCAGCACAGCAAAAAACGGTCGTATACGTTCCGCTTGCGCAAGCAGAATACCCCCCTCAAAAGTACCCCAGCCGGTGCTGCTTTACGATGCACAGGCTACGTTCCAGGACCACTTGTGGAGGGGGAGCCCGCAGCTGCTGCGGCCTGCGACCTGCCTCTAGTGTCGAGCCGAACCAATGTGATATCAGAACTCGCGTTTCCGGCGTTCACGATCACAGTGTAGGCCCTGGAGTTCATATGCCCTTGTTAATCAGTCTTATGTCAAAAGCCGGATAAGCCTTATCCAAATCGTCGAAGGATGTTTTCGGGGGATACCACGGATAGCAGAACGGGAGATCAGTGAAAGGCTAGCGTCGGTTTTTTATTTCTGGCACCACTTACTCCAGTAGTCCTAAATCACGTGCCTCTTTCAGACCCAAAAACGATCTGAACATTGGGTGCACCTGAAATCGAGGCATGTTTCGCAAATTCAGCCTGGACACTTGGTGGGGGCCTACGTAAGTACTGCCGCTCCGTCTGAGTGCCTTTATGCCTCCGACAGCTTGAGCACGCAAAAACCCAATGGTCCACAGTGTCTCGATCAGGTATTCTGGTTCCTGCGCTAGGACCCACTTTGCGTCTTTGTCTACCGCGTATTCCCCAGTTGTGATTCCCAGACAGAGTAGTTCGATATCGTCGCGTGTGTAAGAATAAGTTCGCCCTCTGAAAACCTCAAAGATGCTCATCAACCCTGCGTATTGGAACCTGTATTCAGCGGCAATATCTTTTGTCCTTGCCTCAGAATAATCGAGCTCGGCTCGGCTGATAACGGGGTAATCTATCGGCCAAGCGCTCTCCTTGCGACTCTCCTCCAGGGATTCCGTGCAGAATTCGATTATTTCGCGCGGTCGATACAGGGTCCGGTCAACAAGGTAATTGAAGGACTTGGTTTGGCGATAGTCCAGCGTTTCAGAAAACACTGAATTCCATGCGTCAATATCACTGAGCGCACCGAGGTGTGGCACTGTGTGCTTAATTCGCTTTGCTACAAGTTCTTGAAGAGCAGGCTCATCCCAGGAAACAATCTCCATTACATCTCTGTACTTCTGCGCATCTTCATACAGGGATGGAATGCTGTCATAGAGCTCCCTCCGCAAAGTCATCATCACCCGCAAATCTTTGGTGGGCTCATTGATCGAGACAACAGCCTGAAAAAGGCCAGCCACAAAAGACTTAGCATCTTCGGACGCGTCCCAACCTCTGTCGAGCTCATCAACCAAAACAATTACTTTCTTCTTCCTGCAGAGCTCGGATATAGACGGCAAAAGCCGGGCAATTTCCTCAAGTCTGTAAAGCTTGAGGAGCTCTTTGCTCTTCACAGAGGCCTCAAAGGTCCCAATTTTCAGACCTTCGATGCGCTTAAGATAAGAAATTAATACAGCAATGGGGTTTCCTTGGAAGCCGTCGTGGGCATTACGAAGATATTCATAAATTGTGGCCGCAGCGCCGGTCTTTAGACGAGGGCCTTGGGATGTCAGCGCCTTCATGATAAGCAGATAAATCAAATGCTTCCAAGCAGCTGCGTACGCTCCCTGCTTTGCCCATGCACCCTCCTTCTCTTGCCTCATCACAGAGGCAAGCATTTCGTAAGAGTAGTCTTCTGGTGCGAGTTCAATGACAAGCGTGCCAACTTGACGTTCGCGTTCACCAAGAATCTTGAAGATGGCGCTCTTCCCCGATCCTCGGTTTCCGAGGATGATGTACTTCTCTCTCGCCTGAACTCGGCGGAATGCGTCTGATTCCACAAAATAGTCCTTCAGACCTTGTGAAATGTCACGCTCAGCTGCTGGAGCTCCAAAGTTGAGGCCAGTGAACCCTACGGTGGGGATGTCTTTACTTTGCATGTGAGAGGACGGAGCCAACTCCGCTACCAAAAGAAATAGTACTCTGACACCCTCGTGCCAGGCAAAACCACACAAGCGGATGCAGGTGAAATTGTCTCTACAAGAGTTACGCGAATTCCGGTACTTATCTTAATTCGCCCGCGACCGCGCGCGATCTCCCGTTCTGCGATCCCTGGGTGGGGTAACTTTGAGGGGGATATAATGCTTCCCCCACCCCTGCATTGACACTGCCTCCCCCCGCCCCTAGACTGGATGCGAACGACGCGTCCGAGGACACCTCATGGGCTGGCTGCAAAATAAGTTTGAAAAGAATTTCATGATCACCACGGTGGACTACGTCTTTAATTGGGCGCGCAAGTCTGCCGTTTGGCCGATGACTTTTGGCTTGGCGTGCTGCGCCATTGAAATGATTGCCTCGTCCACCGCGCGTTTCGATATTGCGCGCTTCGGCTCGGAAGTATTTCGTCCCAGCCCGCGCCAGAGCGATCTCATGATCGTCGCGGGCACGGTCACGCTGAAGATGGCGCCAGTGGTCAAGCGCATCTACGACCAGATGCCCGACCCCAAGTGGGTGATCTCGATGGGCGCGTGCTCCTCAGTCGGCGGGCCGTTCAATACCTATGCCGTGCTCCAGGGCGTGGACAAGATTGTGCCCACCGACGTTTACGTGATTGGCTGCCCGCCGCGGCCGGAAAATCTGTTTTACGCACTGCTCAAGTTGCAGGACAAAATCGATCAGATGACTCTGGCCAAGCGGCCCACCGAAGTCCGGCTCGATCCTCACATGGTGGAGAATTTCAAGCGGCAAGTGATGATTGCACAGACGCTGCAGCCGAAATAGCTTTCAGCTGTCAGCTCTCAGCTATCAGCTCTCAGCTCTCAGCTTTCAGCTAACCAGGCCCTGGTGAGGTACTGCTGATAGCTGAAAGCTGACGGTTGAAAGCTCGAATCCATGTCTTCCTTCCTCAAACTCGCTGCCCAATCCGAATTGCCGGCTGAGGGCGAAGTCAGGGAATTTCCATGTGGCGATAAAGTCGTCTGCGTGGCCAATGTGAACGGGACCATCTCGGCCATCGACAACATTTGCCTGCATCGCGGCGGGCCGTTGGGGCAGGGAACCATCGAGGGCGACAAGGTGGTTTGCCCATGGCATGGCTGGCAGTGGGATCCGAAGACCGGGCAAGCCGCGCACAATCCAGCCGCGAAGCTCACGGTGTATCCCTTGAAGATTGAAAACGGAGAAGTGAAGATCGAGATTTGAGCTTCTGGTTCTCGCTTTTCGCGGGGACTAGGCCTTGGGCGTTCTCCCCTTTCCGGATTCTAATTCCGCTCCATGCAACACCACGGCCGCGAGCGCCAGGCGCTTGATGGTGTCAGACACTTCGCCCGGCTTGCGAGTCGCGCCCGCCAACTGATCGAAGGTTTCAAAACTGGTGAGCATATAGACAATCTCAACCGCCTCGGTGAATTTGCTGAAGCCGGGGTGTCCATAGCGGCTGCGCACGCGTTTGAGAATGGTTTCGAGTTCCTGCCGCCGGCGCGCGTTGCGAGTTTGCACGCTTTGTGCCAGCGTGGGATCGAGCGCCGCCAGCGCATGTACGCGCCGGATCACGGCGCGGTCCGAACTCCACAGACGAATAAACACATCGACAAATTCCAGTAGCGCGGCCAGTGAATCGGGATTGCGCAGGGCGTCCACCAGTTGAGTGTTGTCATGCCGGGTCACGAGTTGCTCATACAAAGCTTCGAGCAGTCCCGCCTTTGATCCGAACTGGTAATAGACGGTCATGCGAGCCACGTTCGCTTTGCGGGCCACAGTGTCAATGCTGAGCTCGGCAAACCCCCGGGGCGTGGCCAGTAGCTCGCGGGCGCCGGCCAGGATTTGGGCGCGGGTGCGCTCGGCGGCGGCGGTGCGTTGTCCCATGCGGTAGCGGCGAGGACTCATGACTTCATGAGATTATATGATTAGTTAGATCATAAGTACAATTAACTGTGGAGCCTTTGTTTTCATGCGCGGATGCCCGACTGGCGGGCGTTTCGAGAGTTTCGGAGGGCCGTCATAAACACCCTTTCAGGGCGCCATTTCCCCCGACTTTGATCACCAACGCCGTAATGTCGTCATCCTGCGGGTCATGTTCCACATAGTTGCGCGCCGCCTGATGCACGCCGCCGGCGATCTGCGAGGCGGTTTCCTGAGCATGGACGCGCAGGTAATCCAGCACACGCTGCGGCCCGAATTGATTTCCGTCGCGTGCGGTCGCTTCCGTGATGCCATCGGTGATGAGGGTCAGCATTTCGCCGCCTTGCAGAGCGATGGTTTGAGGCTGCAGGAATTTACTGTCGGCGAACATGCCGAGCGGTGGGCCGGTGCTGTCGAGCGAGTGCGTCATTTCTCCCGAGGAAAGCAGCAGCAATCCGGGCACGTGTCCGGCATTCGCGTAGGACAACTTGCGGTCCGCAGGCTGCAAGCGGACCAGGCAGAGGGTGACGAACTGGTGTTGCTCAAGGTCCTTGAGCAACATGCGATTGATGCGCGCGAGAATTTCGTGGACCTCAAGACGCATGGAGGCGAACGAGCGCAGGTAGGCGCGGATCAGGGCCATCACAAGGGCGGAGCCGTAGCCGTGCCCCTTCACATCTCCGACCGCAATGACGAGAGACGCGTCAGGCTGAGAGATGAAATCGAAGTAGTCGCCACCGGTTTCGCACGCCGGATGTGAGGCCACTCCGATGTCGAATCCAGCGACTGCGGGCGGCGGCTCCGCAAACCGCCGCTGCACCTCCCGCGCCAGTTGCAACTGGTAATCCTGTTCCTGTTTCCGCTTGAGTTCGGTGATGTCGCGCGAGACGGAAACAAAATGCGACAGGCGGCCGGCCTGGTCGCGCATCGGGGTGATGGTCTGCTGCGACCAGAAAAGTTCGCCGGTTTTGCGGCGATTGATCACCATGCCCCGGTGGGGCTGACCCTGCTTGAGCCGTGACCAAAGCTGACTATAAAACTCGGCGTCGTGCAGACCCGACTTCAAAATGCGCGGCGTCTTGCCCACGGCCTCAGCCTGCCGGTATCCGGAGGTGGTTTCAAACGCGGGGTTCACATAACTGATTTTCCCTTCCGCGTCGGTGATGACCACGCTGTCTCCGGTCTGCTCAAGCAGGCGCGAAAATGTTTGCAGCGCGAAGCGTAACTTGTCCTCCAGGTTACCTGACGGGAAACCCATGGGCAGACCATCGAAAACGGTTTGCAGCACACTCGCGTGCGGGGCCAGGGTTTGATATTCGAGAACAGCGGGCATTGTTCACCTCTCTTTTCTGGGTTGGGACCGCAGTTTTGTGGCGCAAAACTGCCACTGAAGTTGAGGATTGGGAAGGTCAGGAGTTTGACTGGTCGCAAGCACTATCGGCGAATCGCGGGAGGACTTTAGGCTGGCTGAATCCGGATGGAAAGGCGCGTCGATTGACTGCTTTTTGCACAAACATTGGAAACTGGAGTGCTTCTGACGCCTCTAAGTCAGGAACAGCCTTCCGCGAGTAACCTTGTGTTGCAGGGTGGCGGCGAGGTGGTCAATATCGGAGGCGGCAATGTTTTCCGCGATACGGTTTTCCAGGAACGGCGTTCGGTTGCTGCCCACAGCGTCGCGGCGAACTTGCAGCAGCAGGGCCTGCACCACATTGGGATCGAACTTCAGCGGAGTCAGGCGAACGATCTCACTTAACGAAGCGCCCAGAGACATGGGTTCGCGATAGGGGCGCTCGCTAACCATGGCGTCGAAAGTGTCCGCCAGGCCCACAATACGCACTCCGAGCGACACTTCTTCGAGCGCGAGCTTGTCGGGATACCCTGACCCGTCGGCACGCTCATGGTGCCAGCGCACGATCTCGGGAATTCGTGGCCAGGGAAATTGCACCCCGCTGACAATCCTGTGCCCCACCACGGTGTGGTCAGCCATTTCGCGGAACTCTTCTGCATCCAACGAAGTAGTCTTGCCGAACAGACGTTTATCGACGGCGACCTTGCCGATATCGTGGAGGAAGCCGGCGGCGCGCAGGGCCGCGACTTCAGAAGTCTCCAGGTTTAGGGCTTCGCCCATGGCGGCGGCGTAGCGCCCCACCCGCAGGGAGTGTCCGTGAATGTTGACATGCTTCACGTCGATGGCGGTGGCGAAGGCTTCCAGGGCGTTGTCGTAGAAACTGTGGAGGGAAGCCATAAGCCGCAGGTTTTCCGAGACGCGCTGGGCCAGCGTCTGACTCAAGGTTTGGTTGTGGATGGCCAGGCCCACGTAGTGGCAAAGCAGATCGAGCGCTTCCAGTTCACCGGCGTCGTAGTTGGCATCGCCCTCGCGATGCCCCAGGGCGACCACGCCCACCAGCCGGCCTCCCACCTTTAGCGGGGCAATGCATCGGAATAACTCGGGAGCCACGTTTCCGTTGGAGGTCAGAAACGCGTCGTAGGACCCCGCCTCGAGCACGGCCGGGCCGCGCGCCGTGGTCAGGGCATGCACATGCTTCGGCAGCAGCGGAATGATGGCTGGCTCCGGCATGAGGGCAAAACCGTTGGAGGCAAGCGAAGTCAACAGGGAAGGCTTGTCGCTGTAGGTGAAGAGCACAACCTCACGTGCGCCGGACGCCTGTTGCAAGGCGGTCAGCATGAGGCCCGAGATCTGCGTGAAGCCGCGCTCGGCCGTGATGGCGGGGCCAAGATCGGAAAGCGCTTCGACTGTCCGCAGAAGTCTGCGAAAGTTGTCTTTGTGCACTGTCACCGCGCTGGCGCGAGCGCAAACCCAGAGCAACTTGAGAGTATCGCGTCTGTTCCCCTAACCTGTTTGCTAGTTTGGTGCAGCGTTTTCAAGGGTCGGAGAGAGCTATCGCGGAATTTTTCCGGCGACCGAGGCAAAAGTCATTTCGCGTGCGGAACTTCGAGTGCGTTTTTTCCAGGCGAAAAATAACGTGGCGTAAGTTTCGGTGATATAGCGATCCGGCGGAACCCGTAAGCGGCGCGCCGTTTGGTCGATCCAGCGGGCTGGGCCTTCAATCTCGCCGAAGGTGCCGATGGGAGTTTGGTCGACCACCACGTGCCCCTTGCCGTCGCTCCATTCGGCGCGAAACTTCTCATAACGGAAGGTTGGGGCAAGACCCAGGGCCCGCAAAATAATGTCCATTTTGCCGCCATCTGCGACCTGGGTTTCGTTTTCCACGCGGGTTTTGTGACGTCCCGCCTTCCCCTTAGCCTTGTGAGTTAGAACCCACTTCGGGCCATATTGGCGCAGGCGGAGGAGTTCACCGCGCCGGCGCAGTCGCTGCCCGGGCAGGTCGTACAGGGTGTTCATTTCGTGAGTGCGGGGTGTGACCAGGCGGAAACCAGACTGCCGCAGCCTCCGGTTGAGCGCGCGCGCATCCTCCACCTGAAACTTGATTTCGATTTCTTTATGGGAAGCCATGAGCTGAGAATTCCGACGACGCTTACGAGAACGTTGGCAGCTTCACTAGATCATCATGCGGCACCGGCTCCAGCGGCTGTCCGGCTTTGCGCCAGGCGGCCAGGCCGCCAACAATCACAAACGCATTGAAGCCTTTCTCTTCCAGTTGCAGCGCCACCCGGGCGCTGGTCGCTTCGCGCGCTCAAGTACAGTAAACATAGATGTCCTTGTCCTGGGGAAGCAGCTTCAGCTCTTCGTGTAAATTGTTGGGCTCAATCCGGATCGATCCCTTGATGCGCGAGGCGTGAGCATCGTAGTAGCCGTAACTGCGAACGTCCACCAATAGGACCTTGTCTGCCTCTTCGGACGCCAGCTTCCTCGCCAGTTCCTCCACCTGCACCCGCGGCACCACCTTATACACCAGGTTCTTGCGATAGATCCATAGCCGATAACCGGTATAGACCAGGGCCGCAGTAAACAACACTTCGCCAAACACATGGCCGGCAGTTTGCAGCCCTCGGGTAATGGCCGCCAAAAAGTCGTGGAACAGGAAACCCAGGCTTCCGTAGGCCAGGATGTACAACGATGCTCCCATCAGATCGAAGCGCAGGAATTGCAGGGGACGCATTTTCATGCTTCCGGCCAGCGGCGGCGCCATGGTATTTACGCCGGGAATGAACTTGGCGATCAGCAAGGTGAGCTTGCCCCGCTTGTAAAACGATTCGGCCGAGCGCAAAACACAACTCTCAGGGTTTACTGACAACTTGCAGAGAACGGCCAGCAGTGTCCAGCCCATGTAGCGGCCAAGTACGAATAACAGGCTGTCTCCCAGCAGCATGGCGATCATGGCCAAGCCGAGGGCAAGTGGGGCATGCAGCGCCCCTGAGGCAACCGCTGCTCCCGCTGCCACCAACCCCAGCGCGGCCGGCACTGGCAGACCGATGGCTTCGGACAGCACGACGAGGAAGAGCAGCAGGTAGCGGTGCTGTGCAATGAGTGAGAAAAGATGGTTCACAGGTTCAAGACGGCACAATGCCGTTGCCAGTATAAACAAAAGGGGCAGCGCTTTCGCCGCCCCAGGAACTCTGCCCTAACCCTATCTACTTCAGCATCTTCACGCTCATCACATGAATGGCGCCCTTGTCGGCGTAAACGTGCGCGCCGAGTTCCACATGGTGGCCATCATGCCCCTTGAGGGCCTCCGGGTTTATGACATCCCACGATTTCTGGTCCTTGTCCGCGATGAAAGTCGCTTTATCGCCGTCGAACTTAATCGTGCCCTTGATATTTCTTAAGGGTGCTGCGGCTGCTTTGGTGGGAGACTGCGCCATGGTATCTTGCCCAATGGCGGCAGCGCTGATGAACATCACTGACAGTGCCAGTGCTAGAACCAACAGCTTCTTCATATTCCTCTTCTCCTTAGAGTGTTCGGATTAGACGCGGTGGGTTGTCCCTAATTGTATGACGGAGCCGGGATAAAAACGGATTGCCCTATTTTTCTCTGCCGACCACATATTCCGGGGCCCACAACAATGCCCGCTTGGTTTCGCTGTCCGGAAAGCTGCAAATCGCGTTCCGCGCCAGGCCGGCATACTGGAGGGCGCGCTGCTGGGCGGCATCAATCGAGCCATATCGATTGAGGATCTCCAGGATCTCCTTGTGGCTTACGCTGTGGAAAGCCTGCTCCCGCACCACGGCACTGATCATCTCCCGTTCCCGGGGGTTACAACGCTCCAGAGCGTGGATCACCGCCATGGTAACTTTGCCCTCGCGCAGGTCGCTGGCCACCGGCTTGCCGAGCACACTTTCTGACGCCGTCAGGTCGAGCACGTCGTCCACGATTTGAAATGCCATTCCCAGGTCCCGCCCGTATTGCGCCAGGTTTTCTTCCTGCTCCGCGGTCGCGCCTCCAAGGATCCCGCCGATTCGCATGCATACCGAGAACAGGCACGCGGTCTTGCGATAAATCAGGTCGAAGTGCTCGTCCAGGGAAATCAATTTCCCCAGCTTTTCCATCTGCAACAATTCACCTTCAACCATCTGCTGGGTCAGATCGATCAGCGTATCCAGAGTGCGGAAGTCGCGTTCCTGAACTGCGATCTTGAAAGCCTGCATGTACAGCCAGTCGCCCGCCAGCACACATTTCGAGTTTCCCCATTGCGTGTTTGCGGCCGGGCGCCCGCGCCGCGTCTGGGCTTCGTCAATGATGTCGTCATGGACCAGGGTTGCGGTATGAATGATCTCCATCACCGCCCCCAGTTTGATGGCGCCGCGTCCGGAATAATCAAACAGCCGGGAAGAGAGCAGGAGCAGCATGGGGCGGATGCGCTTGCCGCCGCCGGCGCGCAGGTATTCGCCAATCTCGGTGATGGCCTCCGCTCCCGAAACCGTGTCCCGCCCGAACTCGCGCTCAATGGCGGACAGATCCTCGCGCAGCAACTCGAAGATCTCTTTCCCGTTGATGGCCGGTGATGTGCTCACGTTCAGTTGCTTCGATAATTCGTGAACTGCATGTCGATCCCAAAATCGTGCTGGCGCAGCAGGGCGATGATGTCCTGAAGAGTATCACGGTCCTTGCCGCTGACCCGGACCACGTCTCCCTGGATCGACACCCCCACCTTTTTCTTGCTGTCCTTGATGGTCTTCACAATTTCGCGCGCTTTTTCAATGGCAATGCCCTGCTGAATGGTGATGCGCTGCTTGGCCGTGCCCCCGGCGGCGGGCTCGACCGCAGCATAGGTCAAGCCTTTTAACGACACTCCCCGCTTGACCAGTTTTTGCTGAAAGACGTCATTCACCGCCTTCAGCTTGTATTCGTCAATGGCGTGCAGCACGATGGCGTCTTTGCCGTCCAATTCGATCGTCGCCTTCGCATCCTTCAAGTCGAAGCGGGTGTGAACTTCCTTCAGCGCGTGCTGGATGGCGTTCGAAACCTCCGGCAGGTCCACCTTGCTGACAATGTCAAATGTGTTCTCTGGCATGGTATTTAGACAGATTACCTGGACTCCGCGAAAGATGCTTCCTACCAAACTAAATGGAGTTAGCCGTTTCGTGAAGTGAAAAGAAATGATAAAAATTCTTGGCCGTCTGGGCGCCAATCTCCCCGGTTGAAAGTCCGCGAAGTTCGCCCAACTGCCGCGCGGTTTCTCGCACGAACGCCGGTTCGTTGCGTTTGCCGCGAAACGGGACCGGGGCCAGATACGGACAATCGGTTTCGATCAACATGCGGTCCAGAGGCACTTGCTTCGCGGCATCGCGAATCTGTTGCGCCTTGGGAAATGTCACATTGCCGGCGAACGAAATCATGAACCCCAGGTCCAGCGCGCGTTTTGCGTGGGCCCAGGTTCCTGTGAAGCAATGCAGGACCCCGCCCAGTCCGCTGCCCGCCCAATGCTGTGACATTGAGTCCAGACAGTCCTGCCATGCGTCGTCGCTTCCGTCCGACGGGCGGCAGTGAATGACGATTGGCAACTTGGCGGCGCGCGCCAGGTCCATCTGCTTCACAAACACTTGCTGTTGCCGCTCGCGCGGCGAATGATCGTAGAAATAATCCAGCCCAATCTCGCCCCACGCGATGACCTTGGGCCGTCTAGCCAGTTGTTCCATCTCCCCGAAGACGGCATCGGTTGCCAGCCTGGCTTCGTGGGGATGAATGCCGACGGTCGCGTAAATAAATTCATGCTGCTCGGCCAGCTTGATGCCGCAATCCAGACTTCCCGGACCGTCGCCATTGCCAATCGCAACAATCGCTTCCACGCCCGCTTCGCGCGCCCGCGTGATCACCTGCTCGCGATCAGCCTGGAACTGCTCGCCGTCCAGATGCGCGTGGGAATCGACGAGAACGGGCCGTTGGTCGCTCATTAGGTAGTTCGGAAATACCAGGAGGATTTCCTCCGTGAAACTCTGCGTCCTCTGTGGTAAAAGGTGTTCCTACTTCAGCCGTGCTCCGACAGGGATATCTTCCAAGAAGCCAGCCAGGACCGGCTTTCCGCCTTCGAGCGACGCGGCCAGGATCATGCCATTCGATTCCAGCCCGCGCAATTTCCGCGGCGCCAGGTTGGTTACGATTGCCACCTTGCGGCCCACCAGCGTTTCCGGCGCATAAGCCTCGGCGATGCCCGCCACCACCTGCCGCACCTCGTTGCCGAGATCAACTTCCAGGCGCAGCAGTTTGTCCGCGCCCTGCACCTTCTCGGCAACTTTGACTTGCCCCACCCGCATTTCGACTTTGATGAAATCGTCGATGCCGATCTTGCCGTCAGGAATCGGAACTGCGGCTTTGACCGGGGCCGCGGTCGCGGGCTTGGCTGTAGGTTGCGGTTCAACTGTCGCGGGAGCCGCGGCTCCGCGTCCTTGTTCTTCCATGCTCTGCATCCTTTCAATTGCGCTCTTGTCTGCCCGCGGAAACACCGGGGCAACGTTTCCGAGCTTCGTTCCTAACTCAAGTTGCCCCCACTTCAATTCCGCCAGGCGGAACGTCTTGATGTCGCCCAGCCCGAGCTGGGCCCATATTTTTCCCGTCGCCTCCGGGATCACCGGATGCGCCAGCGCAGTCACAATGCGCAGCGCCTCGGCGCTGGTGTACAGCACCGTGGCCAGGCGCGCGCGGCTGCCTTCATCCTGCTTTTCGCCCAGCACCCAGGGCTCATTTTCCACGATGTATTTGTCCACCGCCGCCACCAGGCCCCAGGCCACTTCGAGCGCTCGCGAAAATTGATACTGCTCGAACAGCACATTGCACTCCGCGATGACGCGGCCCGCTGACTCCGCAATCGCGTTGTCCGCCGCGTGCCGCGCCACTCCCGCGGAAGGATACGGAATCTCGCCGCGAAAATAGCGCGTGATCATGGCCAGGGTGCGGCTCGCCAGATTCCCCAGCCCATTCGCCAGATCGGCGTTGTAGCGCTGCACCAGCGCGTCGAACGAAAACGACCCATCCTGCCCGAACACCACTTCCCGCAGCAGAAAGTAGCGCAACGCATCCTGGCCAAGGACGTTAAGAATGGTTTCGGCTCGCACAATGTTTCCGCGCGACTTCGACATCTTGTTCTCTTCGAACAAGAGCCAACCGTGCGCGAGAATTCCTTTCGGCGGCGGAAGCCCGGCCGCTATCAGGAACGCCGGCCAATACACGCAGTGAAAGCGCACGATCTCTTTGCCGATCATCTGTAAGTCGGCCGGCCAGAACTTGTCATAGAGCTTCGTGTCGTCCGATCCGTATCCGAGCGCGGTGATGTAATTCGAAAGTGCATCCAGCCAGACGTAGATCACGTGCTTGGGATCATCCGGCACTGGAATGCCCCACGAAAAAGTGCTGCGGCTGATGGAGAGATCGCGCAACCCGGAACGCACGAACGAAATCACTTCATTGCGCCGCGTCTCCGGGCGAATAAAATCCGGTTTTTCGTAAAGCTT
Source organism: Terriglobales bacterium (assembly GCA_050745985.1). GTDB lineage: Bacteria > Acidobacteriota > Terriglobia > Terriglobales > Acidobacteriaceae > JABCZH01. The sequence continues at coordinate 151,253 of JBOGLG010000013.1, forward strand.
CAGCAGTTGGTCCTGAAACGCTGAAAGCTTGAAAAAATAGTTCTCTTCTTTCACCGTCTCCGTCGGGCGGCCGCACTCCGGGCAGGGCGCGCCCGGGCCGGCGGCATCCACATAGAGTTCATCGAACACACAATACTGGCCGGAATATTCGCCCTTGTAGATGTATCCATTGTCGCGAATCTTTCGCCACAGCGCCTGCACTCCGCGCTTATGCCGCTCCGACGTGGTGCGGATGTAGTCGTCATAGCTGATGCCCATCCGGTCCCACAATCCGCGGAACTGCGCCGAGACTTCGTCGGTCAGATGTTGCGGAGTCTTGCCGGCGGCCTGGGCCGCGCGTTCGATCTTCTGCCCGTGCTCGTCGGTGCCAGTCAGAAAGAACGTCTCCACGCCCAACATGCGCTGCCGACGCGCAATGGCGTCACACGCAATGGTGGTATATGCGTGCCCAATGTGCGGCCGCGCATTGACGTAGTAAATCGGCGTAGTAATGTAAAACGTTTTGCTCATCAGGATTGCGGGACCCTCTAAGGTTTTCCTTTGTGTGCCTTCGTGTCTTTTGTGGTTATCGCTTTTCCGGCCCCGGAAAATACTTCTGCAAAGCCTCCTGCATCACGCTCTTCAAAGGCACATGATTCTCCGCCGCGATGCGCCGGCAATCTTCATACTCCGGGGCATAGTTGGTGACCGTTCCATTCATGCTGGCTACTTTCATTCGCACCTGGCCCCAGCGGGTGTCCACGGTGACCCACTTTCGCGACAAGGACTGACGCATCTCTTCCCGCCGCCTGACCCCCAGGGTGGTCGTCTCCGTAAATAACAGCTGCGAAAGTTTCGCGGCATCTTCCGGCCGGCACAACACCGTCAGCAGCGTTCCCGGACGATTCTTCTTCATCTGCACTGGCAGCCCGAAGGCATCCAGCGCGCCCTCTTCGAGCAGGCGGTCCATCACATAGCCAAACACCTGCGGATTCAGATCGTCCAGGTTCGCCTCCAGCACAGTAATCGTCTCCTGCGAAATGTGGGCTGCGAACTTGAGGTCGGCCTCGCCCACCGTCAGTCTCGCCACGTTAGCGTGTCCGGGAAAGTCCCGCGTACCGGCGCCGTAACCGCTCTTCTCCACTTTCATTGCGGGAAACGCCGCGAACCGTGTGCATAGTGTTTTCACAATCGCCGCGCCCGTCGGCGTCACCAGTTCCGCCTGAATTCCAGACGAATAAACCGGAGCATCCTTCAGTAACTCAACAGTCGCCGGCGCCGGCACCGGAAACGTCCCATGCGCGCACTTCACCATGCCCCCACCCACATTGAGCGATGAGCAGATAATCTCATCCACTCCCATCGCCTCCGCGCCTACCGCCGCACAGACGATGTCCACTATCGCATCCACGGCTCCGACCTCGTGGAAGTGGATGGTTTCAATATCGCGATCGTGAATCTTGCTCTCGGCCTGACCCAGCGCCTTGAAAATTGCAATCGCCTTTGACTTCGCAGTCTCGCTGATCTTTGCGCTCGCAATGACCTCGCAGATCTGCTTTAGCCCGCGTCCGTGCTCATGCTCATGGGGCGCGGACGCTCCCGCCCGCGAAGCCGGGTCCCCCTTGGCGTAGTTGTGTTCCAACAATTCCACCGGGCCGGACTCATGCTTGTGGCCATGATCGGGATGATGATCATGAGGATGGTCATGCCGCTCGCGCGGCGCATCTTTCGCGCCGTGCGCGTAAACATCGATTTTGACCGCGCTGATGCCGCTGCGATTCACTCGTGAGATCTCGAGTCGCGCATCCACGTTCAGTGCCGCCACGGTTTCCTCCAGCAGCGCGGCGGGCACGCCCGCGCCCACCAGCGCGCCCAGAAACATGTCGCCGCTGATGCCGGAAAAACACTCGAGGTAGGCTATGCGCATTGTGACCTTGAACCACAAAGGACACCAAGGGACACAAAGGAAAACTCTCAGAACTTGCCTTCGTGTGTCTTTGTGTCCTTTGGGGCTATCGACTTCTCGTATGCAACACCGGAACTTCATCATAGGGAACCCCTCACCCTCCGTCAAACCGCCCGCGGCGCCGCCACTCTGTTAAAATCACCATTTCCTTCAACAATTTAGAGGAGACCCTTGTACCGCCATCTCGAACGCCGGCTCGCGGATCACATCCGCGACTTTATCCATCGCACCTACGCGCTCGATCTGCCGCGAATCGTCATCGAGCAGCCGCCGCGCATCGAGTTGGGCGAGTACGCCTTGCCGCTGGCCTTCGATCTTGCCAAGAAGCTTCGCAAGGCACCACGCAAAATCGCCGAGGAGATTGTTTCTGGAGTCGGCGTGATCGAAGGCATTGAGAAGCTGGAACTCGCCGGCGCCGGTTACATTAATGTCCGCATTCGACGCGACCAGTTTGCCGCCGCTCTGGTTGCCGGCGAAGCCCCGCACGTCGCCGCTCCCGCGGGCAAGATCCTGGTGGAGCATTCGAGCATCAATCCCAACAAAGCCGCGCACGTCGGGCACTTGCGCAATGCCATCCTAGGCGACACATTCGTCCGGCTTTTACGGTTTGCGGGCAGGGAAGTGGACATTCAGAACTACATCGACAACACCGGCGTGCAGGTGGCAGATGTGGTTGTCGGGTTTCTGCGCCTGGAGAAAAAATCACGCGTGGAAATCGAGAGACTCGCCGGCCAGCCGCGTTTCGATTATTACTGCTGGGACCTCTACGCCCGCGCCTCGCAGTGGTATGCGGAGGACAAGGCCAACCTCGAAGTACGTCGCCAGGTGCTGCATGCCATCGAAGAAGGAAGCAACGAAACCGCGGCGGTTGCCGATTTGATCTCGGTTGCGGTATTGCGCCGGCATCTTGAGACCATGGACCGCCTTGACATCGAATATGACTTCCTGCCGCGCGAAAGCGAGATTCTTCATCTGCATTTTTGGGATGCGGCGTTCGCCAAGTTGAAGGACGCAGGCGTGCTTACGTTCGAGAACGAAGGCAAGAATAAGGGCTGCTGGGTTATGCGGCGGGCGGGAACTTCAAAACCTGAAACCACAGAGAGCGCGGAGGTCGCCGAGGAAGATCAAAAAGTTATCGTGCGCTCCAACGGCACCGTCGGCTATGTCGGCAAAGACATCGCTTACCACATGTGGAAATTCGGGTTGCTGGGCCGCGACTTCGGCTATCGCAAGTTCTACCGCTACCCCAACGGCCATGACTGCTGGATCTCAACCACGGTCGGCGCGCTTGATCATCCTCACTTCGGCGACGTGGCGGAAATCTACAACGTCATCGACGCCCGCCAGTCAGAGGCGCAGAACGCGGTCATTGAGGCTCTACGCGCTCTCGGCCACAACCCGCAGGCCGACCACTACACGCATTTTTCCTACGAGATGGTCGCGCTCACGCCGCGTTGCGCTGCCGAGTTGGGCTATGAACTCTCGGAGGAGGATAAGGCCCGCCCTTACATCGAAGTTTCCGGACGCAAGGGCTTCGGAGTAAAAGCCGACGATCTGATGGACACGCTTATCGCTTCCGCAAAGAAGGAAGTGGACAGCCGGCATCCGGAGGTGGTGGAGAGCGAACGCGCCGCCATCGCCATACAAATTGCCATCGGCGCCCTGCGATATTTCATGCTTAAGTTCACCAAGTCGTCGGTGATCGCATTCGATTTCAAAGAGGCGTTGAGCTTCGAAGGCGAGACCGGCCCGTACGCTCAGTACGCGGTCGTCCGCGCCAGTAACATCTTTCGCAAAAGCGGGTGGGATCTCGACGCTTTCGGTAGAGACGTTGCCGGCTTCGTCTCTACCGACGATCTAAACAACAACGATTTCTGGGAACTCTGGCTAGGTTCGTCCAAGACTTCATACATTATCGACCAGTGCATCGCCACCACCGAGCCGGCGCATTTGGCCAAGCATGTGTTCCAGTTGGCGCAACTGTTCAACACTTTCTACCATCGCTATCCGGTCCTGAGCGAGGCCGACGAGAAGAAAAAAATGTTTTTGCTGGCTACCGTCTACGTTGTCCGCCGCGAACTGCTGCGCTCACTGCGAGTGATGGGAATCACCTCTCCTCCCGTGATGTAATAGTTGCGCCCCGCACGGAGGAGCCATGTTTTCTCGCCGGTGGTTGTCGCTCTGCACGCTTTGCCTCTTGGCCCTGTTTCTCGCACCCCGTACTCAAGGTCAGGACCAGCCTCTCCGCCGCCCCAGGATTGGCCTGGTGTTAAGCGGAGGCGGGGCCCGCGGCCTCGCCCATGTTGGCGTGCTGCTGTGGATGGAGGAGCACCGCATACCCGTGGACTACATCGCCGGGACCAGCATGGGTGGCCTGGTCGGAGCTTTTTACGCAACCGGAGCCACCGCGCCCGAGATGCGCAAATTTATCGAGGCCATCGACTGGGACGACGTATTGCTCAGCGAGCCGCCCTACGATCAGCTTTCCTATCGCCGCAAGGAAGACCATCGTGACTATCAGGTGGAGATTCCTTTGGGGCTGGACCACGGACTGAGTGCGCCCAACGGCTTTAATCCCGGACACGGCATCGGCCTGCTGCTCGATCGCATTGTGCTGAACTACTCTGGCCTGCCGACGTTTGACGACCTGCCAATTCCATTTCGTTGCGTGGCCACCGACCTGCTGAAGGCCAAGCCACTCACCCTCCATGACGGCTCTCTGGCCCAGGCTCTGCGCGCCACCATGGCTGCCCCCGGCGTGTTCACTCCCGTGGATCGCGACGGGACCGTCCTGGCCGACGGCGGCCTGATGGACAACATTCCAACCGACGCGGCCCAGGCCATGGGCGCGAACTTGATCATCGCAGTGGACGTCGGCACGACGTTGGGCGAGAAGGCCAGCCTGAACTCCATTTCCGGCGTGCTCACCCAGACCCTGGACGTGATGACCATCGACAATGACCAGCGCAGCCTTCGCCTCGCCGATATCGTTGTGACTCCGGACCTGGAACGCTACAACGTCACCGACTATGACCAGGCCAGCGCCATCATCAGTCTGGGCTATCAGGCGGCCGCCCGCCGGAGCGAAGTGCTCTCCAAATTCGCGCTGAATGAAGACGAATGGCAGCAGCACCTGGCTGCCCGTTACGCCCGCAAACGCTCGGTTAGCCGGAAAGTGGACGTGGTCACGGTGACCGGCACTGATCCAGCGGACGCGCGCCGCCTGCAAAAGCGTTTGGCCAAGAAGTACGCCGGACGCGAGCTCAACATTCCTCACCTCGAAACCGACCTCACGCGCATTGTGGGCGAGGGACGCTTCGACAGCCTGGGTTACGAAATGCTTTCGTCCGGCGGTCGAGGCGATTTGCAGATCGGCGCCGAGCGCAAGACCTATGGTCCACCGTTCGTAAACCTCGCCGTCAACGTGTCTGGCTCAGGAGTCGGCGACGTCGATGCATCCGCAGGCGTGCGCATCACCGCAATGGATATCGGCGGTCATGGATCGGAATGGCGTAGCGACGTGCTGCTGGGGTCGAGTGATCTGGTTGCCAGCGAGTTCTACCAGCCGTTGGGCACGCGCCATCTGTTCGTTGCGCCCAGCGGTTTCTTTCTGGACCGCGCCCGCAACGTCTTTCAAGGGGACACGCGAATCGCCGAATATCGCGACCGCCGTTACGGCACGGGTCTCGACCTGGGGATCGACTCTGGCCGTCGCAGCCAAATTCGTTTTGGATATCAATTCTTCAACGCCGACCTGCGGGTTTTTATCGGACAGCCCACCCTGCCACCGGTTTCCGGTAACACCGGACAATTCCGTCTCGCCGCCACTTTCGATGGACAGGACAGCCCCGCCGTTCCCAGCCGCGGCCTCCGGGTTACCGCGGAACTTCTCCATGTGATTCACACACCCGGCGCCGGCGAATCCTTTCAGCAGCTCAGCCTGCGCTCATCAACCTTCATTCCGCTGAGCCCCAAGGGTTCGTTGTTCATGATTGATTCCGCCGGAACCAGCTTCCGGCAGACGCCCGGCCCCTTGCAGCTATTTTCGTTGGGAGGCCCGTTCAACCTGGGGGCTTACACCCCCGATGAGTTTCTTGGCAACCACTACTTCCTCGCGGGGTTGGGATATCGCCGAGAGATTTACCGCATGCCGGATCCCCTGGGCCGGTTGTACGGCGGCAGTTGGTACGAGGCGGGTAGCGCCTTCAATGATCCCAATCGCCTCACCGTGCGCGGCGCGTTTAACGCCGGGCTGATTGCAAACACCATCGTTGGGCCGGTTGCGTTGTTCCTCAGCGTCAGCCCCACCGGCCATGCGCGCGTCAACTTCTCGCTTGGCAGGTTGTTCTAGTTCAGGGTTGGCCTAGTTCTCAAATCCCTTGGCCAACTCCACCAGGCTTCGGACCGCAATTCCCGAGGGCCCTTTGGCGATCCAGGGCTTCTGCTCTTCCATCCACGCTGTGCCTGCAATGTCCAAATGGATCCACGGCGTATCTTCCGCGAATTCCTTCAGGAACATGGCCGCGGTAACAGCGCCGCCCCAGCGTCCGCCGGAATTGATGATGTCGGCGATCGAAGAGCGAATGCTCTCTTTGTATTCCTCGTCGAGCGGCAACCGCCAGAATTTCTCTCCGCTTTTTTCCAATGCGCGGCGAAAGCGCTCATACATCTTGTCGTCGTTGGCAAATACTCCGGCGTTTACATACCCCAACGCCACCACTACCGCCCCGGTCAAGGTCGCCGCGTCCACCAGGTGCGTGCATCCCAGTTGCCGTGCATAGCAGAGGCCGTCGGCCAGCACCAGCCGTCCCTCGGCATCGGTGTTGATGATCTCGATCGACTTGCCTGACATCGCAATCTGCACATCGCCCGGCTTCTGCGCCTTGCCGGAGGGCATGTTCTCGGTGGCGCAAATGATCGCAATAATCTTTACTTTGGGTTTGATCATGGCAATGGCGCGCATGGCGCCGATCATCGCAGCACCGCCTGCCATGTCGTACTTCATTTTCTCCATTCCATCGGCGGGCTTGATGGAAATTCCGCCGGTATCAAACGTAATGCCCTTGCCCACCAGGCCGAGAACCGGAGTCTCAGGAGCGCCCGGCGGATCGTAGCGCAACACGATCAGCGCGGGAGGCTCATCCGAACCTTGCGCTACGCCCCAGAACGCGCCCATCTTCATTTCCTTGATCTTGTCCGCGCCCAGGATTTCGCACTTCAATCCGACTTCCTGCGCCATCTTGCGCGCCCGCTCCGCCAGGATGGTCGGGGTCATGCGGTTACTGGGCTCGTTCGCCAGTTCGCGCGTCAGGTTCTGCGACTCGCCGACGACGTGCCCTTCATCCAGCGCCCGTTCCAGCCGCGACTGGTCACCGCGGGCCGCGACGGTAAGAGAGTCGATGGACTGGTCCTTGCGGTCGCTGCGGTAGGTGTCCGGATCGAAATTGCCGACGAAAGCTCCCTCCACAATGGCTTTCACGGCCTCTTCCGCCGCAATCTGGCCTTCAGGTACCGCGAAGGCAAGCTCCCGAATCCCCCGCGGCTTCAAGAATCGCACCGCGGCTCCGGCCAGCTTGCGCAATTCCGCAGCCGTGAAGTCCTTGGCTTTTCCACCACCTATCAATAACAGCCGGCGGGCCTTCAGCTTGGGCGGGTTGTGCAACAACGTGGCTTCGCAGCTTTTCGCGGTCACTTCGCCACGGTTGATCACGTCCGACGCCGCGGCGTTGATCGCGTTGTCTGCGGTCGCGGTTGCGACTTCGGGCTTCTCCTTGGGGTCCCGGCCTTTTGCGCTTTTGTCCAGCGCCACGACCGCCAGGCACTCGGTTTCGAGCTCAGAAAGAATGGATTGCGAAAGATTGGTCTTCATAGTGGGTGATTCCAGTATTTCCCGCGCAAGGGGAAAAGCGCAAGGCCGTCGCGCTTTTTCTTGCGTGATCCCCTGCGCCGTCGGCGGCCAAGCGTTGCCTGATGCCTACTTCCGCTTCCTGCCCGGCAGGATCGTAAACTTCTTCCTGCCGGCGATGCGGTAGGTCTCGAAGTCGTCCTGGTCCACGGTCAGAATCAGACTCAGCGACTCGCGGTATGCGAGGTGAACCAGACTGGCGTCGGCAAAGTCCATGGGGCGATCGATGTATTGCGCCATCAACACGTTGAGCTGGGGCAAGTCGGAATCGCCCATCGAACGGACTGAGAGGGCGCCCGATCTTACAAAACGCCAAGCCTGCTCCACATGGTAAGCAGTCTTCCCGATCAAATGAAACATCTCGGTAATCACGGCTTCGGTGGTGAGCAGTGGCAGGGGGGCGTTTCGCAGCGCCTCCAGACATAGCGAGTGCCAACCGTCGTCAACCTCGAGGATCGCGAGAATCGCGCCGGTATCAATCAGTCCGGCGGGAGGCATGAGATTCCTTTTCGTGCTTCTGGCGGATGATCTCCCGTACCAGTTCGCTGGCCCTCTCGGAACGCGTCGGATCTCCTCTACGAATCGTTCCGACGGTGGCCATTACGCGTTTGCGAATTGCCGCCTGCTCGGCTTCGTCCCCATCGCGCCGTTCTCTGAGCCAGTTGCCGGTGATCTCCTCCAGCAACTGCGCGAGCGAAGCCCCCTCCCGCCGCGCCTCGCTTTCCAGTTCAGCCTTGCGCTGCGCCGAAAGGCGCCAGCTATAGACTTCCGTCTTCATGCACTACAGTGTAGTGCATTATGGGCGATCCTGCAAGACTCCCCGATCCCCTGCGCCGTCGGTGGTTTAAGGGGTTGCTCTCACAATTCCACAATCGTGATCCCGCGATTGCCCTTGCCCAGGTCCCGATCCTGCTTCAACTCTTTCCGCGCACTCACGATCGCCCACGCCCGCTCGTCCGACTTTGACCAGTTTTCTCCGAAGATTACGCTGCGAATCTCTCCTCGCGCGCTCATCTCCAGAAGCTGTTTTTGCACTGCAAGCCGAATCTCGCCGCCTTCACCTGTCGAACCATAACCGTGGATAAACTTGACGAAATCACAGCCTTCAGACCGCGCCCGGGCCAGCTCCCGTTCCATCTGCATGAGCGCCTGATTCACTGGAGGTTTGTCCACCTTCAGGTTGACCGTCCTCATCACTCTCTCGCTTTGCGGCCTCGGATGGCTTCTCTCGCCTCTTTATCGGCCGTGCGCCGGCGCTCGGTTTCCCGTTTGTCCCAGAGTTGTTTCCCTTTGGCCAGCGCCAACTCCACTTTCACCCGTCCGTTCTTGAAGTACATGCGTGTCGGGATCAGGGTCAGCCCTTTCTGTTGGGTCTTGCCCACCAGTTTGCGGATTTCTTCCGCGTGCATCAGCAGCTTCCGCGTCCGCAGGGGCGCATGATTGAAGATGTTCCCGTGGTCGTACGGCCCGATGTGGGCATTCAGCAGCCAGAGTTCTCCGTCTTTAATCAAGCCGTAGGCATCCTTCAAGTTTGCCCGGCCTGCCCGCACCGATTTGACCTCGGTTCCGGTCAGGGCCACTCCCGCCTCAAATTTTTCCAGCAAGAAATAGTTATGCGAAGCGATCCTATTAACGGAGGCATCCCGCTGCCCTGCGGCCGTAGGGTCACGGCGTGGATTCTTTTCCGGGTTGGGCCGCGTGGGCTGTACTTGCTGGCGTGGCATCCTGGTAATTAGCTTATCTCATGGACCTCTGTGCGGCAGCCGATGATACTGGTAAGCCATCCGCGACCGCGCCGAACCTGACGATCTGAGCCGGGCGCTGCGAATCTAGTGGGATTAGCACTTATGACTTAACTGCCACCAACACAGTCACTTCGACGCGCCCGGAGGCAATGCTATAATCGCCAAAATCATGTTTCAGCGGTAGCGCTTAGGTTTGACTTGCGGTCATGGCTGACCGGGAGGGGAAGACTGTCTGTGAGGAAAGTACGATGAAATGTCTCGGCCGCGCAGCGGCTATCTCCTTTCTGGTAGGGCCAATCATCCTGGGTGCGTTCGCAGCTGACAACGCCAAGTCCTTCTTCAACAAGGGACGGGACGCTGAAGCTCGCCAGAATTACGAACAGGCCTACGACTTTTACAAGCATGCCTATGATCTCAAGCCCACCAACCTGAACTACCGGGCTTCTTTTGAACGCCTGCGTTTCCTGGCGGCGGCCTCGCATGTGCACCGCGGTCAACTGTTGCGCGAAGCCGGCCAACTGGACACCGCCCTCGCCGAATTCCAGACGGCGGTCGAAATCGATCCCTCCAGCGCCATTGCCAAGCAGGAATTGGACCGCACCAAGCAGATGATCGATGCCGCGAAAGCTGCGCCCAAGGCTTCTGCCCCGCCCCCGGGATTCCTACAGCGGCGAATTGATGAGGCCGGCGGCCCGGTGGAACTGGCCGCCATCTCGAACGTTCCCATCAATCTGAAAATCACCGAAGATACCAAAGTCATTTACGAGACCGTCGGCAAGCTGGCTGGAGTCAACGTTCTGTTCGATCCCGATTACACCTCGCGCCGCATCAAGATTGAGCTCAACAACGTCTCTTTAGAGGACGCGTTGCGCATTATTGCCGTCGAGTCCAAGACGTTCTGGCGGCCGGTGACCCCCAACACCATTTTTATCGCCGCCGACAATCCCGCGAAGCGTAAAGAGCTCGAACAAAGCGTCATCAAGACCTTTTACCTGACCAACCTTTCTCAGCCCACCGAATTGCAGGATGTGGTCAACACTCTGCGCCAGATTCTGGAAATCAACCGGCTTCAGCCTCTCCCGACGCAGTCGGCGATCGTGGTCCGCGGCACTCCCGATCAGGTGGCCCTCGCCCAGAAACTGGTAAGCGACCTCGACAAGCCCAAAGCTGAAGTCGTAGTGGATGTCGCCATCATGCAGATCAACCGTGACAAGTCCCGGACTTTGGGCATCAGTCCGCCCACTAGTGGCTCGGTGGTATTGCAGAACAATCTCAACACCACCACCCCGACTCAGCCCGGATCCCAGGTCGGGGCCGCTCCCGTCACTACCGGCGGCAGCGCTCCCAACACCATCAGCCTGAACTCGATCGGCAATCTGAACGCCACTGACTTTACCGTGACCATCTCCCAGGCCACCGCCACAGCGTTATTCAGCGACAGCAACACCAGGCTCATCCAGAAGCCGCAGATTCGCGCCATCGAGGGGCAAAAGGCCTCGCTCAAGATCGGCCAGCGGGTCCCGGTCGCCACCGGATCGTTTCAGCCTGGCATCGGCGGGGTCGGCATCAATCCCCTGGTCAATACCCAGTTTCAGTATCTTGACGTCGGCGTAAACATCGATATCACCCCCAGGATCCATGCCAACGGCGATGTCACATTGAAGATCACCATGGAGGTTTCCGAAGTGGACGGCACTTCCAACATCGGCGGAATCACCCAGCCCATCATTGGCCAGCGCAAGATCGAGCACGAAGTCCGCCTCAAGGAAGGCGAAGTCAACCTGCTGGGCGGCATGATGGAAGATCAACAAACCCGCGCCCTCAGCGGCTTTCCCGGGCTGTCGCAGATTCCCATCTTCAAGTATCTGTTCAGCCAGACCAGTACCGAACATCGCGAGACCGAGACCGTGTTTGTGCTGATTCCGCACATCGTCCGCAGACAGGATCTTAGCGACCTCAACCAGGCGGCGCTCGATGTGGGTACGGCCAGCGCCATCGAACTGAATCGGGTAAGCCGTCCGCAACCGCCAGGCATGGGAGCGAACACGCCTCCCGCGCCTGCCGCGACACAACCCGCTGCGGCTACTCCGCGTCCGGCGCCGCCGGCTTCGGCCCCAGGGTCGGCCAGCTTTGGTTTTGATCCAGCGGCGATCACGCAAGCCAAGGGCTCAACTTTTGCAGTCAATGTTCAGCTTTCCGGCGCGCAAAATGCTTACTCGGTTCCCTTGCAGGTAAGCTACGATCCCAAGATTCTGCAAGTGGTCAATGTTTCCAACGGCAACTTCCTCTCCCAGGACGGTCAGGCCGTGGCTCTGGTGCATCGCGACGACGACTCCACCGGCACGCTGCAAATCACCGCTACTCGCCCGCCCGGCGCGCCCGGCATTTCCGGCGCCGGAACCGTCGTGACTTTGACCTTCATGGCAAAATCCGCGGGACAGTCGACTCTGACCATTTCCAAAGGAGGCACGCGCGATCCCAACATGCAACCCACGCTGGTGGCGGGAGCTACGGCGACGGTGACAATCCAATAGACAGGAAGGAATAGCGAGACCAGAACTCCCGCGGAACAGCGAATGAAAGTTTCTCCAAAACTCCAGCGGATGCGTGGCTTCACTTTGATTGAGCTGATCGTGGCCACGGTCATCCTGATTGTGTTGACCAGCCTGGCGGTTCCGCTGGCGCGGGTCACCATTAAGCGTGAGAGAGAGCGCGAATTGCGCCGCGCCCTGTGGCAGATACGCGACGCCATCGACCGCTACAAAGACGCCGCCGACCGCGGCGCCTTTCGCACCAAAGTCGGTTCCGAAAATTATCCTCCCGACCTCGATAACCTGGTGAAGGGCGAAGACGTTCAGGGCAAGAAACTGAAGTTTCTGCGAAAGATTCCGATTGATCCCATGACCGACTCCACCGATTGGGGCAAGCGCTCCATGCAGGATGATCCCGATTCCGATTCCTGGGATGGAGAAAATGTTTTTGACGTACACACCAAATCCCAGGGCATAGCCCTCGACGGCACGAAATACAAGGACTGGTAGATCTGGTGACGCGATTCCGACATAACAACGCCAGCCGCGGCTTCACCATCATTGAGCTGATGATCGTCATCAGCATCATCCTGATTCTGGTGTCCGTCGCGCTCCCCGCCTACAACCAGTCCATTCTGCGGGCGCGCGAATCGGTGCTGCGGCAGAATCTTTTCACCATGCGTTCGGTCATCTCGCAATACACGCTCGACAAGCAAAAGGCCCCGCAAGCGCTCGACGATCTGGTTTCCGCGGGCTACCTGAAACAACTCCCCACCGATCCCATGACCGGGCGCAATGACACCTGGGCCCCGGACGAGGAGCAAGGCGAGATCCTGTCTCTTGAGCAGCAGGATGAAGGCGGCATTGTCGATGTGCACAGCGGCTCAAGCGGCGTCGGCAGCGACGGCACCGCCTACAACACCTGGTGACCGCAACTCTGCGTCCTCACCACTGTGGTTCCTCAGCGCCCTCTGCGATTCCTCAGCGTCCTCTGCGTTTCAAGATTTTCTCACCATATGCACCCGGCCTAAGCCGCCATATTCCGGGTTACCTCGCCCGTAACTTTTCGCACCGCCAATGACAGCATGACCCGTGTGATACCGCTAATGATCATGCTGATCCCCACCAGCGTGCCAATCGCCCACGCCGAACTGGTCGGCCATTGCACATAGATCAACAACCCCAACAGCAGAGTGATGATCCCGTCAATCAGCACCCAACTCGACCCACGCATCGGCCGCATCTTGAAAAACAGAACAATGTCCAAAACGCCTTCAATCAGAAATAGCGAGGCCAGCACCAGAGTAAGCGACGCCACCGCCAGTACCGGATGTAGGATCAGATAGCCGCCGAAGAATAGATACGCCAGCCCGACTAAGAACTTCCAGATCACGCTTCCGGCGCCATGAGCACTAAAGGCGAGCGTCAGATGCACTGCACCCGCCAGGACGATGAGCCAGGCAATTACTACGTTGACCGCCACCGCGGCAAGAAATGGCGAACCCACCGCCAGCATGCCGAAGACAATCAGCAAAACACCCCATACGATTGACAACCTGGAAGCTTGTCGTACCACCTCCACCGGAGTCTGTGCCATACAACCTCCTCAAGAAAACGGCATAAGCCTACTCCAAAAAGCTGCGTTAGTGAAGTCTTGGCCCGGAGAGGGGCCGGTGTCGTGCCGGGGCGTATCGGAAATCTCCCGATTGTGATATTATTACGTTTGTAATATATTGTAATCATGCTGGTCTTCGACGCTTCGACGCTGATTCTGGTTGCGAAGGTCGAGATGCTGGACTCCTTTCTAGATCATGTAGGGCTTGACGTTGCCATTCCGCTGGCAGTCGAGAAGGAATGTTGTGGCGTTAAGAAGTCGCTCGATGCGCTGATGATTCGAAAGGCGCTGGATGAAGCGAGAATCCGGGTTACTTTGGCCAAGGATTCCAAGCTGGTGATGAAGCTGCAATCCGACTTTGGCCTCGGCCGGGGTGAGTCGGAGGCCATCGTCTTGGCGCATTCCGCTAGGGCTCGGGTTTTGGGAATTGATGACAAGAATGGGATCAACGCATGCAAGCTGCTGGGTATTGCGTTTACGACGGCGATAGGCATCCTGGTGCGCATGTACGAAAAGAGGTTACTGGCAACCGACGAAGCTCTCGCGAAACTCGCGGGGTTGGCAAAGCATGGGTGTTACCGAATCTCGATTCTCGAAGACGCTCGACGCCGACTGGAGACCGTGTCATGACCAAGACAATGAGCATCCGAATGGATCGGGAAAATTTCGAATTCCTGCGCGAACGCACCAAAGAGGAGAAGAGCGATCTTTCCAAGACCGTGCGCGACATGGTCACGCGGGGCAGAGTCCTGTTGGGCGTGGAAAGGTACAAGCAGGGAGAAGCCTCGCTGGGGAAAGCCGCGGAACTTGCCGGCGTCCCTGTCGGACGAATGATGACCATCCTGAGAGAGTTCGGAATCGAGAGCCGGATCGAAGACGACGATTATCGCCAGGGACTGGCGAGCATCAGAAAAGTGTGGTGAGGAATGCGGCACCATCTTGTTTATCCGGTCTTCGTGACCACAAACGAATGCATGACGCATGAACATCCCATGCGGCTGGTGGCCCACTCAAGCCCGGTTTTGGCTTGAGTGGGTGAGTACCGCCGCTGGAAATCATCGCTTCAATAAGGGAACAATCCACTCCAGCAGCTCCCGGGAATTGACGATCTGAGTCCGCCGCCATTTGTCAGGGAAATGGCGTTTGTTGCCGGTCACAATGTAGTCGGCCTTGCCGGCCTCGGCGCATTCCAGAAAGCGATTGTCCGCCGGATCGCGGGTCACCTTCAACTCCCGATGCGGTCGGACCACGAGGGCCGCGGCTCGCAAGAAACCCAGCGCGCGACGGACTCTTCGACGGTCAATCCTAAACTTGGGACGACGGAGCACGCCATCGTATTCTTCAAGAATCTGTTGGGAGACAATGAGCTGCAGCTTGCCAGCCAGGACTAGATCCAAAACATGCCGCTCGAAGCCGTCGCTCGTCAGGTGGGCCGACACGACCACGTTCGTATCCAGCACTACCCTGACATTTTTCACCGCCTACAACACCTGTTCGCGGCGGTAAGCGCGGATTTCCCGCTCGATCTCGCGTTCGGAAAGCTTGTGCTTTCCTCGCTTGCTGGCGGCGGCTCGAATGGCAGCGACGACTTTCCTCTCCGGAGCGATGGTCTTGAGGAAGTCCTTGATGCCCATGATGACCACTTGCGGCTCACCCCGGCGATCAACGACGAAACGAACGTCATCCCGCCGCGCCCGCCTCATGATTTGCCCAAGCTGCGTTCGCGCGGCCAGAGCCGAGACAATTCTTGGCAACGATTCTGGTGTAGTGCCCATAATATGTTTGTGAACTAATTAATTGACTCCAATTGATATTATCACACGCCGCTACCATCCCCACCGCGATGGAGTCTTTCGTGATTTCCTTTCGTTCTGGGAGCGCGAAAATTGTCGGGGCACCGAACGCTAACGATTTCATCCTTGATTCGGTTCGACCGACACCCCCATTTGCCCACCCCCATCCCAAACCACTACCATTACTCCATGCCGGTAGAAACCGAGATCACTCCCGCCACCTACACTCCCATCCGCGCCCCGCGCGGCACGGCCATTTCCTGCAAAGGCTGGCAGCAGGAAGCCGCCATGCGCATGCTGATGAACAACCTCGATGAAGAAGTCGCCGAGCGCCCGCGCGACCTCGTGGTTTACGGGGGAACCGGCCGCGCCGCCCGCAGTTGGGAGGCTTACCATGCCATCGTCGCCGCGCTCAAGTCGCTCGACAACGACGAAACCCTGCTCGTCCAATCCGGCAAGCCGGTCGGCGTCTTCAAGACTCACGAATACGCGCCGCGTGTGCTAATTGCAAATTCAAACCTCGTCGGCCACTGGTCCAACTGGGAAAAATTCAACCAACTCGAGCGCGCCGGCCTGATGATGTACGGCCAGATGACCGCCGGCTCGTGGATCTACATCGGCTCGCAGGGAATCGTGCAGGGAACTTTCGAAACGTTTTCCGCCGCGGGAGAAAAGCATTTCGGCGGCGATCTCGCCGGCAAGCTCATCGTCAGCGGCGGCATGGGAGGCATGGGCGGCGCGCAGCCGCTGGCCGCCACCATGACTGGAGCGGCGTTTCTCGGCATCGACGTCGATCCCGAGCGCATCAAAAAGCGTCTCAAGACCGGCTACTGCGACTTTATGGTCACCACGCTCGATGAAGCACTGCGCATCCTGAAAAACGCCGTCCGCAAGAAAGAAAACATCTCTGTGGGACTCGTCGGCAACTGCGCCGATGTGATACCTGAACTCGCCGCCCGCGGCGTGGTTCCTGACATTCTCACCGACCAGACCTCCGCGCACGATCCGCTGAACGGCTATGTGCCCAACGGCATGTCATTTGAAGAAGCGATCGCGCTGCGCCAGCGCGATCCCGATGCCTACCAGCAATTGTCGCTCGACGCCATGGCCAAGCACGTCGAAGGCATGCTGGCGCTGCAAAAGATGGGCTCGGTCACATTCGACTACGGCAACAACATTCGCACGTTTGCCTTTCAGCGCGGCGTGAAAAATGCCTATGATTTCCCCGGATTCGTCCCTGCCTACATTCGGCCACTATTTTGCGAAGGCCGTGGCCCGTTCCGCTGGGTGGCTTTGTCCGGCGAGCCATCGGACATTCACCTCACCGATGATCTCGTTCTCGAACTCTTTCCCGATAATCGCATTCTCCGCCGCTGGATCGACCTCGCCCGCAAGCGCATTAAGTTTCAGGGCCTGCCCGCGCGCATCTGCTGGCTCGGATACGGCGAGCGCGCCCAGTTCGGCCTCGCCATGAACGACCTGGTGAAAAAAGGCAAAATCAAAGCTCCCATCGTAATCGGCCGCGACCACCTCGACTGCGGCTCGGTAGCCTCGCCCTTTCGCGAAACCGAAAGCATGAAAGATGGCAGCGACGCCGTCGCCGACTGGCCGCTGCTGAACGCTCTCGTCAACACCGCCGCCGGCGCTTCCTGGGTTTCCATCCACAACGGCGGAGGCGTCGGCATCGGCTACTCACTGCACGCCGGACAAGTTACCGTCGCCGACGGCACCGAGATGATGGCGAAACGCATCGAGCGCGTACTGACCACCGACCCTGGCATGGGAGTCATTCGCCACGTGGATGCAGGCTACGATGAAGCCACACAGTTTGCGAAAGAGAAGCAGGTAAAAGTGCCGATGGAGAAGTAGCGCCGTTCCCCTGCGAATCTCTTCTCCGCGCACTCTGCAGATTTTCTCTGCGGCCTCTGCGTTTTAAGACTCTGTAAAAGATTTTCACAAGCAAGCTACCCGAGAAACAGTGACCGCGATCACTGACACCACGCCGGGCATCGGCGCATCGTGAAAAGATGTCGTCCAACCTCCACGTGCTCCGGCACCGCCGCAGCTTGCCGCAGCTCACCGAGGCCATCGGGGCCGCGATCAAAGTTCACCGCGCCGTCGGCCCCGGCCTCCTCGAATCCGCCTACGAATTCTGCCTCGCCCACGAGTTAGAGAGAGCAGGACTGCGCATCGAGCGCCAGAAACCTGTTCCGCTGATCTATCAATCAACCAAGCTAGAATGCGGCTTCCGCGCCGACATGTTGGTTGAGGGATGCGTGGTCGTGGAGGTGAAGGGCAAAGAACAGATTCATCCGGTGGACTGCGCCCAAGTGCTCTCGCACCTGCGATTGCTGGGTCTAGAAGTCGGCCTGTTGATCAACTTCCACGTTGTTCTACTCAAAGATGGCATCAAGCGAATCGTGAACAACTATCGGGAGGAAAATCTTAAAACGCAGAGTTAGCAGAGCGCGGCCGCCGAGAGCGCAGAGTAGCCAAAACAATACGTTTTCTCTGCGTTCTCTGCGGGTTTTCTCCGCGCCCTCTGCGTTTTAAGATTTTCGTCTAAACTATCCCCACCGTGCCTTCCCGCAAAACAGGCCTGCTGCTGACCAACATCGGCCAGCTTCTGACGCTTACTTCCAAGGACCCCGGCCCGCGCCGCGGCCGAGCGCTCACCGACCCCGGCGTCCTCGAAGACGCCGCCGTCCTCAGCCTGGGCGGCAAAATCGTTTCTGTCGGCAGAGCCAAAGACGCCCTCCGCGACCCCTGGCTCAAAAAGAACCGCGAGAAAATCACCGAAATCGATTGCCGGCAGAAAGTCGTTCTCCCCGGCTTCGTCGATTCCCACACTCACCCGGCGTTCATCAACCCGCGGCTCATCGACTTCGAAAAACGCATCTCCGGCGCCACCTACGAAGAAATTGCCGAGGCTGGCGGCGGCATTCGCTCCAGCGTCGAAGCCGTCCGCAAAGCAGGGAAGAGCGCGCTCACGGCGAGGGTCCTGCAATCGCTCCAGCAAATGGCCCAGCAGGGGACTACGACCATCGAAGCCAAATCCGGCTACGGTCTGACGGTTGAATCCGAGCTGAAGTCCCTGGAAGCGATCAAGCAGGCCGCCGCCCACTGGTCCGGAACCGTTGTCGCGACTCTTCTCGGAGCCCATGTTCTACCCCGCGAGTTTCAGGGACACGCTGCCGAATATGTGGCAGAAGTTTGCGAAAAGATGATTCCCGCAGCCGCCAAACGTAAGCTCGCCCGGTTCGTCGACGTCTTCACCGACCGCGGCGCGTTTTCCTCCGCCGACACAGAGAAGATTTTCCGAGCCGCAAGTGACAACGGCCTGGGCGTCCGTGCTCATGTCTGCCAGTTGACCGAAACCCGCCTCGAACCTCTGCTGCGCTTCAACCCCGCATCGCTCGATCACATGGACCACGTCAACGACGGCGACCTGCCTGGCTTCGCTCGAAGCAACACCGTCGCCACTCTGGTCCCCGGCGCAAATTATTTTCTGGGGATGGAGGAGTTTCCTCCCGCCCGTAAATTGATCGATGCCGGTGTCGCCGTCGCTCTGGCCACGGATTACAATCCCGGCTCCTCGCCCACCCCCAGCATGCCGTTCGTGCTCTCTCTCGCCTGCACCCACATGAAGATGACTCCGGCTGAAGCCATCTCCGCCGCAACCATCAACGGCGCCTGGGCCTTGCGCCTAGAAAAGAGCAAAGGCTCCATCGAGCCCGGCAAAGATGCCGATCTCGCCGTCTTCGACGTTCGTGATTATCGCGAGATCGCCTACTACTTTGCGACGAATCTCTGTTCGCTCACGGTTATTGCTGGAAACGCCTGAGTCATGCCGTTCTCTTTTGCCGCATTTCTCCGCGTTCTCAGCGCGCACGTGCTCTGCGCCCTCTGCGTTTTAAGATTTTGTCTCCGCCCCCCAATGAACCCAGGAAGCAGGATCAAGCCTGGACTCCCGCGCAATTCCGGCGCATCCGTTGAGCGAATCCCGCCCGGTTGCTATAATCACGTGTGCTGCAAACGCGCTCAGCGTTTGAGTGCCGATAGTCGCAATTTGCGCCCGGTTTGGCCTACCTCAGGCTGGATTCATCGCAGCGGACAAATCGGCTGGCAGCGCACAAGTGGCCAGGTAGCTCAGGTGGTAGAGCGCAGCCCTGAAAAGGCTGGCGTCGGCGGTTCAACTCCGTCCCTGGCCACCATCATTTCAGGGTCCACCCCGGAACGCCGGCGGGCAACTGACGCTCGCATCACATTGGAACCTAAATCCAAAGCTATGCTTGCGGAATCTAATGCCACATGGGCATACAGCGACGCCTCGTTGGCTTTATTGCAGTTCTTCAGTCAGTCCTTTTCCTG
Source organism: Terriglobales bacterium (assembly GCA_050745985.1). GTDB lineage: Bacteria > Acidobacteriota > Terriglobia > Terriglobales > Acidobacteriaceae > JABCZH01. The sequence goes on from JBOGLG010000013.1 coordinate 171,158, forward strand.
ACTCATCTTCTCCTTTATGAAACCTGGACATTTTCGCCCGGCGAACGCCACAACTATGGAAGGGTGTGGGTCCAGCTCGTTCTCGGCCTGCTGTCGGTAAGTTTTGTTGCGGCTTCATTGCTCGCCTTCCGCTACACCAACGCGGCTGTACGCGGGTTTTACCGGGCTGCCGCGGTGTGGACGGGTCTCTTGACTTTCCTCTGCGTGGCTGCCGCCTTCTCCTGGATCATTTTCGGAGTTGCGTGGCTGGCCGGGCAGACCGTGAACTTTCACCGCATGGTGGAGTTGCTGTTCGGCGTGGCCTTGGCGGCGGGAATCTATGGAGTCTTCAACGCGGGCTGGACGCGAATCACGCGGACCACGGTGCGGCTGGCGAATTTGCCGCAGGCGTGGCGCGGCCGGAAAGCGGCCTTGATCAGCGATCTGCACCTCGGCCACGTGCGAAACGGAAATTTCCTGCGGCGCATGGTCGCCAAAATGTTGCAGGAGGAGCCGGACGCGATTTTCATTGCCGGCGACTTGTATGACGGCACCGCCATCGACGCGGGGCGGGCTGCCGAGCCATTGAACCAGCTAACCGCGCCACACGGCGTATATTTTGTCGCCGGCAACCACGAGCAGTTCGGAGACGACAGCAAATATCTGCGGGCCATCGCGGCCGCCGGTGTGCGCGTGCTCAGCAATGAAAAGGTGGAAGTCGATGGGTTGCAAATCATTGGCGTGCCTTACCGCAACGCCACCCAACACGGACAGTTTGCGTCGGTGCTGCGCCGCATCGGACTGGATCGTGACCGCGCGAGCATTCTCTTGACTCACGCTCCCGACCACCCGGAGATTGCCGAGGCTGCTGGCGTTTCCCTTCAGCTATCCGGACACACGCACCTCGGCCAATTTATCCCCTGGAGTTGGATGGCGCGGAAGATATACCGCCAGTTTGTTTATGGCTTAAGCCGAATTGGCAAAATGCAGGTATTCACTTCGAGTGGCGCAGGAACCTGGGGACCGCCCCTGCGGTTGGGATCGAATCCTGAGATCGTGATGCTCGAATTCCAATGAGGACCTTCGCCTCGTCTCCGCCGGGTCGAACTGCGCCAGGCGGCAATAGTCAGGTAAACTCGAATGCGAACGAAGACGCTCGCACTTAATCAGAGACTGCATGATCGGCTTTCTCTCCATTCTCGCCGTGGGGTTTTTTCTGGGGATGCGCCACGCCACCGATCCCGACCATGTGATTGCCGTTACCACCATAGTCAGCAATCACCGCAGCAGCATGCGGGCCGCCCTGATTGGAGCATTTTGGGGCATTGGCCATACCCTGACGATTTTCGTGGTTGGCGCCGGCATCATTCTCTTTAGCCTCGTCATACCCGTGCAGCTCGGTCTCAGCATGGAGTTGTGCGTCGCCGTGATGCTCATCGTCCTTGGCTTGATGAACGTAAACGGGTTCTTGCGCTCCATGCCGGTTGGAACCCTCGATGCTCCCGCTAGCCTGGCGGTCGTCCATTCCCATCCCCACCGCCATGGGAACCACATTCATAGCCATCCGCACGTTCACCTTCCCGAGGCCCATTCTCACCCGGCCGAGGAGTCGCCCGTGGCCTGGTTAGACCGGGCATTCGGGAAAATCGGCGTGTATCAGTATCTTCGTCCGCTCGTGGTTGGCATCGTTCACGGGCTCGCCGGTTCAGCCGCTGTCGCTCTGCTGGTTCTAACCACTATCCGGGATGCCCGCTGGGCGATTGCTTATCTCTTGATCTTTGGCGTGGGGACGATTGCGGGCATGATGCTGATCACCATGAGCATTGCCTCGGCTTTCACCATGGTGGGAAAAGGCCGCGAGAAATTCTCCCATCGTCTGGCGTTGGCCTCGGGTTTGCTCAGCCTGGGCTTCGGACTCTTCGTTGCCTACCAGATATGTATTGTGCACGGCCTTTTCACGACCCATGCGCAGTGGACACCGCAGTAAAACCACCCAGCGACAACATCAACGCAGACCTGCGGACCGGGAAGGCGGCGTGCCTCGGGAGCGCTGTGATGGTTTCGCGGCGGTGCGGGCCCCGTCCAATCGAGCCGCCAGTGCAGCGAAGGCAGGCGTAGGTCCGCTCCATCGTAACTGGTCAACATCGTCAAACAGTGCAATGTCGGTGCGAAGCGTGGCTAGAGTGCGAAACAGGAGTGCGCGCTCCCGTTCGCGCGCAAGCGTGCCTGCGAGCGCGCTCGCATTGGCGGCGTTGACGCGCCATTCCCGGCAGTCAGAAGGGATGGATTCCAGATGGATAAACTTGGCCAGCACCGCAGCCGACGACTTCGCTCCCCAACCCGGAAGCCCTGGATAGCCGTCCGCGGCATCGCCCACCAGAGCGAGATAGTCGGGTATGGATTCCGGCGATACGCCGAATTTCTGGATGATGCCGGCCTCATCCAAAGTGGTGCGCGTCCTGCGAATCAGCTGCACCACCCGCGTTCCCCGCACACATTGAGCCAGGTCCTTGTCCGGCGTGCAGATAATCACCTGCCCGACTCGCTTGTCTCTCTCCGCTGCGCCCGCCGCGGCGGCCAGGGCATCGTCCGCCTCAAATTCCACCATCGGCCAGACCACTACACCGGCCGCAGCGAGAACTTCCTCAAGCAATGGGAATTGTGCCAGCAGGTCCGGCTCGACCCCTTCGCTGGTTTTGTAGTCCGGCCATAGTTGGTTGCGAAACGATTCGATGACGTGATCGGTAGCGACCGCGATATGCGTCGCGCCGCCTTTGACCATGCCCAGCACCGACGCCAGAACCCCGCGGACGGCAGCAACCTCCCGCCCATCCGTGTCCCGTGCCGATGGCAGTGCGTAGTAGTGCCGGAACAGCTCGTAGGTACCATCGACCAGGAAAACGTCCAAGACGCAAGCTCCAACGGTTGCATCGTCTGTCTTCGTTATTCTACGACCCGATCAGGGGTTCTGTTGCTCGCCCTGTAAGCGTTCAGCTTCCTGGTGCTGGGCGGTAGCTTCCATTTCGCGTCCCAGTTGGGTAAGGGCATCGCCAAGAAAGAGATGAGGTTCGAAGGAGTTGGGTTGGAGCTTAACCGCCTTCTGAAGAAAGGGTAAGCCGTCCGCCGGGCTCCCGTCCATGCTCAGCAAACGCCCCAGGGTCAAGTTCGCGTCGTAGTTCTCGGGATCCAGTTCAACGGCCAGGTGCAACTCTTTGTATGCATCCGCAGAGTCCGCCATTTTTCGATAGATGCCGGCCAAGAAGAAATGAAGGGTTGCCGCATACTTCAAATTGACCAGCGTAGACTTGGCAATCGCCGTCTGCAGCTCGGCCTTTGCCCCCTCCAGATCATTGGTGTTGAACAGCGCCTCCCCCAGGCGATAGTGTCCCAGAGAAAAGTCCGGATTCATTTCCGAGTCTTTCCGTAATACCGGCACAGCCTTCTCGAAATTTTCCTGCCCCAGATAGGCGGCGCCCAAGGTTCGCCACACGATTTCCTCTCCCGGAGCCTGGGCTCGTATTTTTTCGAGCATGGCAATGGCCTCGGGCAAATGCCCGTCCTCAATCTCGATCAGGGCGCGCTGCACGTGGTTGGCGACCTCAATCTTGTCCTTGGGGTCTGCGCCGGTCATCTCCGCCCCAGGAGGTTCATTGGCATGAGTGCCACCGACATAACCCAGCGCAGCCAGTTGCTGCACCAGTCGCGGATCCACATCGGCCGCTTTAGGCTTGTCGGAACTGGCGGTCTTTTCACGGAAGCTGTCCAGGCGGCCGGCTAAAGTCTGAGTCACCGCAGGAGCCGAGGTCGCCAAATTGTGGTCTGCATCCGGGTCGGTGGACTGGTCGTATAACTCTTGCCGCGGCGCCTTGACGAACAAATATTTGTCCGCCCGCAGGGCCCGCAACGAACTCCACCCATAATCTCGATGAGGGTAGTCCGTCTCTGAATAGGCTGGGCGATTCTTCAGTTCGGCTAGCGCTGGGCTCGATTCCCCCTCCGGCTTCATCAGCGGGACCAAAGATTTTCCCTGCACTGCCTTGGGCACGGCAATCCCCACGGCATCCAGAATGGTCGGTACTACATCAACCAGGCCGGCACGCGCATCCACCCGGGTTCCGGCGAAGTGTTGCTCCGGCATTTTGAACAGCAAGGGGACGTGGATGGTTGCGTCGTAGAGGAAAATCCCGTGGTTGATTTCTCCGTGCTCTCCAAAGGCTTCGCCGTGGTCCGACATCACCGCGATCACCGTGTTGTCGTACAGTCCCCGCGCGCGCAACTCGGCAAACAATTTCCCCAGCTCCGAATCGGCATAAGCGATTTCTCCGTCGTAAGGCGCGGAAGCATAACGGCTCTTGAATGGTTCAGGAGGGTCGTACGGAATGTGGGGATCGTAAAGATGAACCCACGCGAAAAAAGGCCCGCTGGAATTGCTCTTTAGCCAAGCCAGGGCGTGGGCCACTACATAACCGGCGCGATGCTCCAGGGTTTGATAGCGATCATCCTTGCCGGGCACGGCATGAAAATCCGCGTCGTAGGTATCAAAACCGCGGCCGAACCCCGGTACCCATCCCGATGTCGGGTCGAGCAGCGAGGAGGCCACAAACGCACCCGTCTTGTAACCTTGTTCTCCTAAGATCTGTGGCAGGTACGGCACATCCTTGCCCAAGGGAATTCCGAAATCATTAACCCGGTGGAACTGAGGATAGGTTCCGCTCAGAATGGTGGCGTGCGACGGAACCGTAAGCGGATACTGTGAGTAGGCCCGCTCAAAAACCACACCTTGTTTGGCCAAGGCATCCAGATTCGGAGTGAGTCCCCGGGTGCAACCCAGAAAACCCATACGATCAGCGCGGGTGGTGTCTACGGTGATGAGGAGAACATTGGGCCGAGGTGTAGATGCGGCCAAAGCACACTCAGCCAACAGAAGCACACCCAACAGCCGCCGCAGGAACCACATCACGCACGAAATCATAACACAGCCGTTGCGTCACCGAACGCCTCGCTACGCGGGGTCTTCTCCCGGGACGTCATCGCCCCGCTCGTATTACCTCAGTACCCCGCCGCGACCGTGACAGAACATTGCGTCCTCGGTTAAACTTTCGGTTTACTCCGTTCTAATCGAAACCTCGGGAGGCTTATGCGTCGGCGATTCGTACTGACGGTTGGGTTCTTGGTTATTTGCTCTTCTTTCGCGTTAGTCCAGGAAACTGCGGCCCCGGGTTCATCGAGTCAGCAAACCACGCCCCCGGCGACCTCGGCCCAGCCAACCGGCGCCCCGGCGGCTACCAATGCTCAGTGCATCGACTGCCACAGCAAGAACAACCCTCACGTGGTTTCGGAGTGGAAGCAAAGTAAGCACAGTCAGGTGAATGTGGGCTGCACCGATTGCCACGGTGCCGACCACGGCTCCGCCAGCGACGTGGCCAAGGTCAAGATCGCCCGGCCCGAGATCTGCGCTCACTGTCACCAGTCCCAGGTGGATCAGTACCGGCGCGGCAAGCATTCCTTTGCCCTGGTGGTCATGAAGACCATGCCCAACGGCCATTGGCGGGGCATGGAGGCCACTCTCGGCGAGCAGGGCTGCGCCGGTTGCCACCACGTCGGCGCTCCCCACGTCACCAACGAGGTCACCTTCGAACGTTTCGGCGGAATTGAGGGCGAAGCCCTGAAATGGGGCGCGGGCGCATGTAGCTCCTGCCACTCGCGCCACACCTTCTCATTGGAAGAGGCCCGCCAGCCTCAGACTTGTCAGCATTGTCACAGCGGCCTCGATAGTGGGCAATGGGAGATGTACTCTGACTCGCGGCACGGGATACTGTCTGGATTGAAGCAGCTTCGCGTCCTGCCTGCCGATGCCGCCGCGCCCACCTGCCAAACCTGCCACATGCCGGGCGGGGACCACGAAGTCCGGACAGCCTGGGGCTATCGAGGATTGAAGCTGCCGCCGCCCACCGACCCGCAGTGGGCCGCCGACCAGGCCGACATCCTGCAAGCCTTGAATGTTTACGATGAAAAAGGCAAGGAGACGCTCTTGTTGGAGGGTATGAAAGCTTACGACGTGATGCGGTTCGAGCAGGCAGATTGGCAGCGTGAGCGCGATAAGATGGTCAAAATCTGCGCACAATGCCACTCCGAAACCTACTCCAAGCAGCAACTTCAGTTGGGGGATGATATGGTCCGCGATAGCGACCATCTTCTGGCGCAAGCCATTCGAATCGTTGCAGGCTTGTACAAGGATGGTTTCGTGCAGTCACCGCCGCTGCGCAAATTTCCCTGGCTGACCCGTTTTGACACGCCGCCCACTGTTATCGAGCAGAAACTCGAAACCATCTACTTCGATCGCATGCCAGCCTTCCACGGCGTGTTCCACAACAGCCCTAAGTACGCGATCAATCAAGGGGTGGCTAAGATGGAGCGGGATTTGGTTCAGATAAAGGCGCTCGAGGCGGAACTGCGCCGCAACCCCCCGGTTGCCACCACGCCCCCAGCAAAGCCCGCCACTCCGCAGAAGGCAAAGCCCAAGGCAAGGTAGTCTCCTGGGCGCGGGACAGCCCCTGGAACCATAGCTTGTCAACAAGGTTGGAAGGATCTCGCCTTGAAACCGCAGCAGTGAGCTTGAATGAAAGTTCAGCCGCATCAGGCGGAACCACCACTTCTATCAGTCGTGTGTTGCGAGAGGGCAAAAAAACTCCCTCCGTCCAATTTTCTGGAACGGAGGGAGTGATTGGTTTTCAGACGCAGAACACTGCGCCCAAATTACCCAACTACCGGCGAGCTGACATTCTCGGCCGGCCGCTCTTCGCGTCGTTGGCGCCGCAAGCGCCGTTGGTGATCGTCCACGGCTGAGCCGTCGGGAAGGTCAGCAACGAGGATGCGTTGGTTCCATACAGGTCGAACAGGTGCGAACCAGCGTTGAAGGTGAAAGCAAACGTGTAGGCGTCCAGGTACGCATAAGCAACTGAGTACGGCCGGGTTCCCAAACGTGCCGGGCTGGTGGCGTTGCCGATGATGCTGGCATCGCTCCAATTGCCGGTGCAGAGCCAGTCCCAGCCGCCGTAAGCGGCCGTTCCCATCACGCCGCCTACGCTGGCGGTGTTCAGGGAGAGGCTGTCACAGAAGTTGGTGAAATGGATGCATTTGGTAGCGGCTTGGCTCTGCGGCACGAGTGCCACTGCCAGGGCCAGAACGGACAAGCAAAGCGCGAACTTCTTCATGTAGTTTCCTCCTTGGAGTAGGTACAACGAGTGAGTAACGGCGAGTGTCTCCAGCGGTTTTCCCACCTCACCCTGGGCAGGTTTCCGCGCCCAGCGGCCAGTTTGTTCCAGTCACTAGGCGGATGGAATATACTAACAGCCAAAGACGATGTCAATACATTTACAAACTTTTATTGCGCGCCTCGAAGAGATTTTTCACGCGCTGCCGCTTAATAGGGTAGAAAGATCAGGGTTGAAAGTCACCATTTCCACAGGCGCTAGCCGCAGGTCAAGAATTTCCTCAGGCCGAAGCTGATCAAACTATGATTTTCCGTCTGGTTTCGCCCTCTATGTGCAATTCAATGCACACATCGCGCACCTTCACTCCAGGAAATTTTTGTTTACTGAGAATGTTCCGGAGAGACCCTGGCGGTAGGCGGACCATCCCTGAGGAACCACCATCGCCAGGCGCATTGAAGACGGGCAAGACCGGCGCCCGCGCGGGCATCCGGGTGCCGTCAGAACCTGAACAGGTAACTTGCTTTCACGAAAAACTGGCGGCCGTCGTTGATGAAGTCATCGCGAGTGGTCAGGAGTCCCGTCGGCGTCGGAATCAGCCTGCGGTCAAGATTTTGCAAATTGCTGTTGTATCCCACATAGATTGCTGTGCCGGGGTGCACCAGATAAGTAATCAGGAAGTCGGCATTGAAGTTCTTGGTCGGCGAAAGCGCACTGATCAACGGGTTCGAGAGCACCGAGGTGTATTGCAGGATCACGCGCGTCGAAAGCGCGCGCGTGAATTGATAGTTCCACTTGCTGCGCATGATGTGGTTAGTAACCGCGGTGAGATTGGTATCACGCTCGCGCAGGTGTTCCAATAGATAGGTGTTGTCGATCCGCAGCCGCCCGTACGCATGGAAAGTAAGGGTCGCGTTCACCTGGTCCTCGTGCGCGATTTCCGGCACCCTTCCCGCCGATGGGTTGTAGTTCACCCCTCCTCCCGACGCGGCGTTCCAGCTGAAATCGAATTGCTTGAACCAGCTGGTTCCACCTTCCAGAGCCCAGAAAGGCTGGGGATACGCCGTCACCTTCGTCAGCCCGGCGTAGTCCTCCGGCCGCAGGTTGACGTAGTCCCGGCCGTAAGGATGGAAGTTGATGTAGGTGCCGCGCGTCAAGTCCACGCGCAGGCCGGGGAGAATGAAATAGTCAAGCCCGGTGCCGCGGTGGTCCCAGATGCCGAGCTGCTGCACAGTCGGTCCCCAGGAAATAAGCGTCTTTCCTTCAGGCCGGAAATAGTAGCTGGCGTTCACGTTCTCCTGGCGAATGTCCACCCGGTTCACGAACCCGGTTTCCGTGACAAACCCCGGACTGTTGTCCACGTAGATGGTTTGCAGGTTGAACTGCCGGCCCGAGCGTTCGGCAATCGCCTTATATGCAGGTCCTGCCTCATAGGAGCCATCGGGGTTCAGCGTGGAACTCGTGACCGCCGCGCCCTGCACCCGCCAGTTTTCGTTGAGCTTGATGTTGGCATCCACCCCCCCCACGCGGTTATACCCTCCACCGAATTCGCGATCGGTGAAGATAGCCCCCACGGTGGACTGTTGCAGAATGTCGCGGCTGACCCGGGCGATGGTAAAACTGGCGCGGTCGCCACTGTGAGGATCGCTCGGCGGAACCACCTCGCCCGGCGAACGATCGTCGCTGGCCAGCAGTCCCACCGCCCACGGCCCCGATTTTCCCGTGAGTCGCAACCCGAACTCAGGATGCGCAATTCGCCGCGTGAATACCAGGTTCATCGGCAGAGTGAAGTAGTTGCTGTTCTCAAGGAAGAATGGCCGCTTCTCCGGAAAGAAAACTTCGAAGCGCTGGTTCACTGTGATCTGCGGGTCATCCGACTCAACCTGGCTGAAATCGGGATTGACCGTGGCATCGAGCACGAAGCTGCCATGCAGGACGAACTTGGCGTCCAGGCCGGCCTGAGTCTTGAAGTCTCCGTTCTCGAAGAGCGGGTGATCGGGATCGCGCTGGTCAATGTCCCGGAAGCTGCGCACCAGCCCGTAAGGAATCAACTGGATGTTGCGCCCGGAGGAGACCTGCTCGATGCCGGTCATAGTCGCTGCCTGATTGAATCGCCCCTGGATGCGATTGGATATGCGCGGCCAGAACAGGTTCTCATTCGTGCGCGGGATGGAGCGATTCAGAATCACTCCCCATTGCTGCTGACCCGTGTCCGGAAAGCGCAGGCTCTTGAACGGGATCGCGATCAGCACCAGGTAGCCGCGGCCGGTCAGACGTCCCTCGGAATGCCACACTGTGTCAAAGGTAGGATCGAATCCATTAAAGTCGCCGGGAGTGCCCGTGCCGGTCACGCCCTCGGTCCACAGCGCGTCCCACTGAATGCCGAAGGGATTGGCGGCGAAAGCATACGCGCGGCGCGCATCGTGGAAGGTGTCAATCATGATCTCCGCGGTATCGTCGGAAAAAATGTCCTCGCGGCGGGTCATGCGCGCCCGGATTTTGTCCGGCTCATTGTCCCAGCATACGAATACCGAGTAAATGTTGTGCTGGTCGTAAGCCAGATAGACGTCGGTTTTTTGCGTGGGTTCCGCGCCATCGGCCGGCTCCCGCGCGATGAAGCCGGTGACTTTCAGCATCTGGCCGGCAACCCGGGGACTCGGGCGCATGTCTGCAAAGTCAGAGAGCAAAGGCGGCGTGTTAATGCGCGGAATCTGGATGGTCGGGCCCGCAGCAAAGACCATCGGCGTAAGGGCCAGCAACCACGCCAGCAACCAGGCTCGTCGGTACCGGAACTTCCTTTTGTTCTCGAAGGCGAGCAGCATGCAACCCAGGGCTCTGCGTCCATTAGACGTAGGACGGGCAGATTACGGTAGTGGCTTTGTCGGAACGAACCACGCACCGCAGCGTCGGCATGCCGCAACTCGTCCCGAGCGGGAGCAATAGTCCGTCCGTTAGCAGGTATATTTCAAACTGCGTTCTATCCCCCCGCGATCGCCCCGATGACGATGAACGGTTCCTTCCCCGACGCCACCGCCTCGGGCAGCGGAGCATCCGGCGGCTCGTGCGAGAGATCTTCCTCGCAAGCGAAATATCGCAGAAACGGGCGCCGCTGGAGCGTGACATGGTCGCGGATCGTCCCACGCAGCATGGGATAACGGGCCTCCAGCGCGTCCAGCACCGACCGCTGCGTGACCGGAGACGCGACCTCGAGTTCCACATCGCCATTCACTCCCGCCAGCGTTCGGAGATGAGGGGGAAGCATGAGTCGGATCATGACTAGTCCTGAATGTACCAAAATCCTAATTCCAATGATGCGAATGCCACCAGATTTTCTGGATGTCGAACATGACGCCGCGGCAGAGGTAAATGGGCGTGTTTTCCTCGCCCATCCCGAAAGGCTGAAAATGTTGAAAAGCCTGAAACGATGTGCAGTTGTCGCTCACGTCTTCGCGACTCCACTGGATCACGATCAGGTTCTTATATGCCTGCGGCGGCGGGCCCCAGAACCAATGATTCTGATGGCGGGACCAGGCGCGGGGCAGCCCGTACTGCGGTCCCCCCAGATTAATGGCTCCGGCTTCACCGTAATTGCCGGCCCAGATGCCGGTCTGGGCGCGCTCCTCGGGCGGTAAAGCGTTGTAGATGGCGGCCACCTCATGCGCCATCTCCGGCCAGCCAAACTGATCGGCGACCGACTGCGGCAATCGCGAATCGTGTGCGACAGCCTTCGAAGGTCTGAAACCTATGGCATTTTGATAGGCCAGGAGGCGCTCCGGCGGCAGCATCCACGTGACCAGCGGCATGGCGGGAAGCGCGGCAAGTACGATCATCGCGGCCACCGCCGCGCGCGTCCATGCCGCGCGCTTTCCGAGCCAGCGCTCGATCACGACCGCGCCCCCGGCGAAGACCATCGGATAAATCGGGAACACGTAGTAGTTCTTGGCGTGCGCGGCTTCCATCAATACGAAGAACACCACAAAGGTCAGGCCCAGCACCCGCCAGCGGCGGTCGCGGAGAAACCAGATCAGCCCCGACAGCCACACCGGCAAAAGCACCGGATGCATGTCGATGATCTGCTCTTTCACGAATGCAAGCGGGCCGAGCACCACATTCTTGTGCTCGCGGCGGACGTTCGCCAGGTCTTCAATGGTGGGGAAGTGGTGGCGAACCTGCCAGATCAGGTTGGGAAGGAAGAGCGCGAGCGCGATGGCCCCGGCAATCCAGATCCACCGCCGCCGGAATTCGCTCCGATGATCGCTCAGAAGCAACGCGACCGTTACCGCGAACCCGAACGACAGCGTCGAGTGTTTGTTCTCCAGGCCAAGACCCGCAAGCGCCCCGAACCACAGCCACAGCCGCGAGTCCCCGGTACGCAAAATGCGCGCCACCACCCAGATGCATCCCATCCAGTACAGCGGCTCGAAGGCATTCATGGTGAGCAGGCTATCCACCAGCAGAAACGCCGGGCAGAATAGGATTGCCACCCCGGTGAGAAGCTGCGCATACCTTCCGCCGCCAAGTTCGCGCGCGATGAGCATGCTGAGCGCTACCAGCGCCGCCCCGGCAAGCGCGGGAAGAATGCGCAGCGCCGCCAGCGATCCGCCCATCAGCATTGCAACTTTTGTGTAAACCGCGATCAGCGGGGCTGCATCGACATAGCCCCAGTCGAGGTGCCGGGCCATGTCCATGTAGTAAAGCTCGTCGCGAAAGTAGCCATATCGCAGGACGCTGGTGAAGAGGTGCAGCAGCAGCTTGGCCGAGCAAAGGCCAATTAAAATGCGAGTCGCCAACGGCGCCAGCGCCGCACGACTGGGCTCTAGCCTTAGGGGGCGGGGAGTGGCTTGATCAACCTCTGCGGCCTCGGATGTCATGGCTAGACTGATTCTACAGAGTATCCCAGACCGCGCAGCGCGGATAGATATCCTGGGATTCAACCCTCCCTGTTTACCCCAGCGTCTGCACTTCCACCGACAGCACCGCCGGCAGATCCCGCACAATCGGATTCCAACTGTCCCCCGCGTCAGCTGAGCAGTACACCTGACCGCCGGTGGTGCCGAAGTACACACCGCACTTGTCGAGCGAATCCACCGCCATGGCATCGCGCAACACGTTCACGTAGCAGTCGCGTTGCGGCAGGCCCTTGGTCATCGCCTCCCACTCGTTGCCGCCGGTGCGGCTGCGATATACCTGTAGCTTGCCGTCGAGCGGGAAATGTTCTCCATCGCTCTTGATGGGCACCACATAAATCGTCTCCGGTTCGTGCGCATGCACATCGATCACGAATCCGAAGTCGGTCGGCAGGTTGCCGCTGACTTCCGTCCAATTGTCGCCGGCATCGTCCGAGCGCATCACGTCCCAGTGCTTCTGCATGAACAGCACGCCCGGTCGCTTGGGATGCATCGCCACATGGTGAACACAATGTCCGATCTCGGCATTCGGATCAGGAATGTATTGCGACTTCAACCCGCGGTTGATCGGCTTCCATGTTTTTCCGCCGTCGTCTGTACGAAAAGCGCCGGCGGCGGAGATGGCGATAAACATCCGCTGCGGATTACTGGGATCAAGAATAATGGTGTGCAGGCACATGCCGCCCGCGCCCGGCTGCCAATTCGGGCCAGTGCCATGGCCGCGCAGTCCGGAAAGCTCGTGCCAGTTCTGCCCGCCGTCAGTCGAGCGGAAAATGGCGGCATCCTCCACCCCCGCGTACACCGTGTTCGGATCCGTGAGCGCGGGCTCCACATGCCACACCCGTTTGAATTCCCAGGGATGCTGAGTTCCGTCATACCATTGATGGGTGGTCAGCGGCTTGCCTCCCTGATCAGAGGTGTCATACACGAACTTGTTGCTGACAGCCTTGGGCGGCCCGGCCGCTTCCGTCTCTCCTGCCGGAGTGCCCGGCTGCTGCCAGGTCTTGCCACCGTCATCGGACCGCTGAATGACTTGCCCAAACCATCCGCTCGTCTGCGAGGCATAGATTCGGTTCGGATCAGCGCTTGATCCCTTCATGTGATAAATCTCCCAGCCCGCAAAGTGCGGCCCGCTGACATCCCACTTTTCGCGCTTGCCGTCCGCTGTCAGAACGAATGCGCCCTTGTGTGTGCCTACCAGAACTCGTACTTTGCTCATTGCTTCACTCCTTGGCTAGTGATGACGAGGTGCGTCGCGTTGGGTGTGGAAACATGTTTGCTGTGCTGACAAGCCTCAGCATGCCATGTTTGGCCGTTGCTCTTTCTATTCTGACATTACGGGTGCGGGCGTTCCATCCGACCACATGCCGGTGCCGACCATGAAACCGCCGAGCGGTTCCGGGTCCTCTTTGAACGTGATGATTGGGGAGCCCGGCAGATTTGCGCCCAGAGCCGCGCCATCCACGTCGGTTGTGTAAAACATAAGATGGGCCAGGTTGTGCCCGTCACGATCGGTCAAGTACGCATCCTTCGACATCATGTAGCACATCGCGCCCGGTCCCGGTGCGGGCAGTTCCTTGCTCGCGAATGCAGCCTTGATACGTTCCCTGACCTCATCTTTGGACTTTCCCGCCAATACCAATTCCGTTCGCATGTAGGCGATCAACAGGATGGATCGCGCAGCCGGCGGATTGAAACAAATCGGACTGCGATTCTTGGGGCTCCAGTACTCCGGATTGTCGAACGTGTTCATCCACCCTCTTTCCACGATGCAGACGAACCCGTTCTTACCTTCGGCCCCGGTCTCGTAGCCGTGTGGTCCGAGGACCATAACTTTCGCGTCGCGGGATATGGACGGCGGGGCGGCGCTCCTGGCCAGGGCAATCTCGGCGTCGCGATTCGCAATCAGATATTGATCAAGCGGCGCCATTTTCGGATACGGCGCTTTAGCGTCCTGCGCTTGCGCTTGCCACCAAAAACCGAGCACGATCACCAGAATCAAGGCTCCCAAAGCTGTCCGGATCGCGTTCATATTTTCTCCTCTTAAGTAGAGCGCCTTAAGTTGCATCGCCGGACATCCCGCCCTTCACGTCGAAGGGTGGGAGTCCGGTCGATTGCTCTGTTCTACGCCGCTTTCGCGGTCTGCGTGCGCATCTGTTTCATGAACTCACGCATCTTTGCGAGGTGGCCCGGTGAGCGCTTTTCTATCCAGGTCTCAAAGCGCCCTGCGGCTTCCTCCAGATTGGCCAGGAACTGCTGGTTGGCCCATTGTTTCCGTCCTTCGCCGATGGTCGGCTTGATCCGCTCCCAGACACCGAAGAATTCGCCGCTGGTTTGGAAAAACAGGTCATCGTGCAGCAGGCCGTAGTTCAGCAAGGCGCAAGCCTGTTCCCAATAGCTGACCACCATCATGAAGTTGGTGCCGCCCTCGGTTCCAGGGGCGGTGATTCGCATTGCATCATTCCAGTTGTCGGCGAAATAGTTCTTGAAGAACCAGTCGCGTGCCTGCCGCAGGCGGGGCTCGCGTCGCTGATCGAACACCTGTAAATGAAGTTGTGCTTGTTCGTGGGTAGGTTTCGTTGACATGATCGTTTTCCTCCTTTTTATTTTATTTATTTATTTTAGACCTTTAATCCGGCTCCGCCTTCCGGCAGTTTGCTCACCACGGCTTACGCGGCCGGCAGATTCGGCAGCTCCACTACTGGCCGAATTTCAACCGTACCTTTGCGCGCGCCCGGAATCCGTCCCGCAATGTCGATGGCCTCGTCGAGGTTCCTGGCGTCGACCATGAAGAATCCGCCGAGTTGTTCGCGCGTCTCCGCAAATGGCCCATCGGTCACCAGCCGTTGGTTGTCTCGCACCCGCACGCTGGTGGCGGTGGAGACCGGTTGCAGCGGCGAAGTGGAGAGGAACTGTCCGTTTGACTTGAGGTTGTGGGCAAGCTGTGTCGACTCCTGGTAACACTCTGCCCGCTCCGTCTCCGTCCACGCCTGCTCATCGGCATAAATCAGCAACAGGTATTTCATCTTTGCGTCTCCAAAGTTAAGTCGAACGGCGGTTGTGCAAATCGACATCTTTACGCCGCGTCCGTGTTCCTTCCTGAAATCTGGGCCCGCAGGCGCTCCTCTTGCGCTCTTAGCTCGGGGGCGAACTCCCGGCCGAAGTCCTCCGCCTCGAATACCTGTCGAATTTCGACCTCCTTATCGCCTTCGAACGGGGCACGCTTGAGCCACTCCACCGCTTCTTCGATCGACTTCGTCTGCCACAACCAGAAACCCCCGATAAGCTCTTTGCTTTCAGCGAACGGCCCATCGATCACCGTAGTGTTGCCTCCCGAAAATCGGACCCGCTTGCCCTTCGAACTCGCTTGCAGGCCTTCGGCTGCAAGCATCACGCCGGCCTTTACCAGTTCATCGTTGAATTTACCCATTTTCGCCAGCTGCTCTTTGCTGGGGAGAATGCCCGCCTCTGATTCCTTGCACGCTTGCACCATTACCAAGAATCGCATCGTCACATCTCCTTGTTGGGTTTCGAACTCTTTGTTTGGATGCTTCCATCAGTGAGTCGAACCACGACCCTTGAAATCGACACCCACACCGCGAAATATTTACAATCGGGTATGTCTGAAGACGCTGCCGCCGCCGTAGAAGCAGTTTACCGCTCCGATTGGGGACGGATCGTGGCTGCCCTCATCACCCTCGTCGGGGACTTCGACCTCGCCGAAGAGTGTGCGCAGGAAGCTTTTACCGCCGCCGTCGATCAGTGGCGGGTCTCCGGCATCCCCGAATTCCCCCGCGCCTGGATCATTCAGACTGCCCGGCACAAGGCCATCGACCGCATCCGGCGCAAGGCCCGCTTCGAGGAGAAACTCGAATCTTACGCCACCTCCGGATTGCTTCGCACCATCGAAGAGCCGGACTACGACTCCCCCGAAATTCCCGACGACCGCCTCCGCCTGATTTTTACCTGTTGCCACCCGGCGCTCGCGCCCGAGGCGCAAGTCGCATTGACCCTGCGCACCCTCTGCGGCCTGGAGACCGACGAGATTGCCCGCGCCTTCCTGGTCCCGCCGGCAACCATGGCGCAGCGCCTGGTGCGCGCCAAGCGCAAAATCCGCGACGCCGGTATTCCTTATGTCGTACCCGAAACGAAGGACCTGGCTCCGCGACTCGACGCGGTGCTCACCGTCATCTATCTCGTTTTCAACGAAGGCTACGCCGCCACCCGGGGCGGCCCGCTGTTGAGAACAGACTTGTGTGCTGAAGCCATCCGCTTAGGTCGCCTGGTGAGGTCGTTGATTGGTCCCCGGCCTCCGGCCGAAGTGACGGCCCTGGTCGCCCTCATGCTACTGCACGATGCCCGTCGTGATGCCCGAACGAATGAAGACGGCGATCTGGTGGTTCTTGAAGAGCAAGATCGCAGCCGTTGGCACCAGGGGCAGATTGCCGAGGCCCTGCCGCTCGTAAATGAAGCTCTTGCCGCCGGCCCCAGCCCTTTCGCGCTCCAGGCGGCAATCGCCGCTGTGCACTGTCAGGCGGCCCGCTCCGCAGAGACGGACTGGCCCCAGATCGTACGCCTCTACGATCTTCTCCTGCGCGTTCAAGCCTCGCCCATCGTGTCGCTGAACCGCGCCGTGGCAGTGGCCATGGCGGAAGGACCTCACATCGGACTCGATCTGGTGGATGCCATCGCCGCAAGCAGCGAACTGGACAACTATCACCTGCTGCACGCCGTCCGCGCCGATCTGCTGCGCCGCCTGGGGTCTCAAGCTGAAGCCGCCAAAAGCTACGAGCGCGCCCTCGCTTTGGTGACCAACGACAGTGAGCGGCGCTTTCTTGAACGGCGGTTGCGCGAAGTCCAGCATTCGGCAGCCTGAGCCGCATCCGCTTTTGAGCAATAATGTATTCTCAACGCTGATTGAGAAACCCCGTGGCCCCATCCAAAAAGAATTCGCCGCCCTCCGAGCAAACGGCTCTCTATGATCAGTTGATTGCGACCATTCCCGCCATCCAACGCAAGGGCGCGGCTAATCCTTATACATCGCTAAATGGCAATATGTTCACGCTTCTGCATCAAGGTCGACTGGCCGTCCGCCTGCCGGAGAAGGAACGCGCGGCCTTCCTGAAAAAATACAAGACCAGTTTGTTTGGAGCCTACGGTACTGTGATGCCAGAATATGTAGCGGTTCCCGAAGCTTTGTTGAAGAACACGAAAGAACTCCAGAAGTATCTGGCGATGAGTTACGAATATGCCAAGACGTTGAGGCCTAAGCCCACCACTAAGAAGAAGTCGTGATCCACCCATGACCGCCGCTTCCCGCGTCGCCTCTCCCCGCGTAGTTTGCATCTCCGACTTCCGTCCGCTGGCGCGCCGCAGGCTGCCCAGGGCGGTGTTTGACTATCTCGACGGCGGCGCAGAAGGCGAAGTCACGCTACGCGAGAACTGCCGCATCTTCGAAGATGTCACGCTGCGCCCTCGTCATGCCGTTGCCGTTCACCCCTGCGATCTGCGCACCCGGGTGCTCGGTCTTGATCTCGCGGTTCCATTCCTCCTGGCTCCCGTCGGCTACAGCCGCCTGATGCATCCCGGCGGGGAAGTGGCCGCTGCCCATGCCGCCGGCTCCGCCGGCACGGCATATATTCTTTCCACTATTTCCGGCCATCGCCTTGAGGACGTCAAAGCCGCATCCTCTGGACCGGTTTTATACCAGCTGTACTTGATGGGCGGCCGGGGCGCCGCCGAGGCTTCCCTCGAACGGGCCCGCGTTGCAGGCTTTTCCGCGCTGGTCGTGACCATCGACACCGCCGTCTCCGGCGTGCGTGAGCGCGACGTTCGCAACGGCATGAAAGAGCTCATCAGCGGCACGCTCTTCGATAAGCTCCCATTTCTTCCCCAGGTGCTGGTGCATCCCGGTTGGCTGGCCAGCTTCCTGCTCGATGGCGGCATTCGCCCGCTGCCCAACGTTGTCATTCCCGGGGAGGGGCCCATGCCCCTCGTGGATATCGCTGCCGCGCTGGCTGCCGCCAACGTCACCTGGGCGGACTTGCGTTGGATCCGCGACGCCTGGCGCGGGCCCATCGTCATCAAAGGCGTCCTTACCGGCGACGACGCCCGCCACGCACTCGACACCGGCGCCGAAGCTATCGTCGTCTCCAACCATGGTGGCCGCCAGCTCGATGGAGTTTCTCCGTCATTGCGCGCCTTGCCGGAAGTTGTGGCCGCGGTAAACGGCCGCGCCGAAGTACTGATGGATGGCGGCATCCGCCGCGGCGCTGACATCATCAAAGCCATCTGCCTCGGGGCCCGCGCCGTCCTCTGTGGCCGCGCCTATGCCTATGGCCTCGCTGCCGCCGGCCCGGCCGGCGTCGCTCGCGCCCTTGAAATCCTGCGTGTAGATGTGGAACGCACCCTCAGACTCCTCGGCTGCCCGTCAATCTCCGCTCTGGACAAGTCCTACGTCAATCTTCCTGATTGGGCTGCGCCCTGAGTCTTTTGCCCGGCCAATTCGAGTTCCACACCATGGCTAGCCTTTTTAAGGCAGGGCGGGAGTATTCTTGTGGTAGTATATAGGTAGTATGAAAGAGAAGACCTCGATCACACTCTCGAGCGAGGTTCTGGCCGCCATCGATCGGGTCGCCGGATCCAAGCAGTCCCGCTCCGCCTTTATTGAGCGCGTGCTGCGTGAGTTTCTACGGGAACGCGCACGTGCCGCCCTGCAAGCTCGTGATCTCGAACGCATCAACGCTGCCTCGGGGCGGCTGAATGCCGAGGCTTTCGACGTGCTCGAATACCAGGCATCGGGCGAAACTGAATAATTGGAGGCGGACGTGAAGCGCGGAGACCTCTATCGGGTGCGCAAACCAGGAGGCGATCCTAAGCAGTACCGCGCCTTTGTCATCGTGAGCCGCCAAGTCCTTATCGATTCTCGCTTCTCAACTCTGGTCTGTGCGCCCGTCTTTACTCACGGAGAAGGCCTCTCCACTCAGTTGGCGGTCGGACCCGATGAAGGCTTGAAACATCCCAGTTGGATCATGTGCGACAATCTCGTAAGTCTGCCCAAGGCCGATCTCACTCAATTCCTGGGATCATTGCCGAGTCCGCGACTTGCAGAACTGGATCGCGCTCTAAGAATGGCTCTCGACCTCGCCTAGACCGGCCTCTAGAAGTCACACCGCCAGATCGAGGAAAACTCGATCTTGAGAATTTCTCCCGGGTAGACTGCGAAAATCTTTTTCGAGAATTCCGCAAGTACGGAATCCGCCTAACTTCCCGGCACCTTCTCTACCGCCGCCCCCAAAACCTTTCCCTGATGAGCTTCCTGAAGAAACGCGATCACCCGCAGATTGCCCGCAGCCAGCCCTGGCTCGAGCTTCACTTCGGCATCCCGCGAAAACGGCTGCCCTTGCACCGCATTGCCGATTTTCACCATCGCCCGCACCACTGCGGTGTGGTTCAGCGTGCGCCCGCCATTTTCTCCATGCAAGACCCTTGATTCTGCATGATTCAGGGCGACTGCCAGCAGCACCTCCGTGTCGGAGGGCACTGCGTCAGTTTCAACATGCGCCTTCAATAAATTTCCCGGCCCCAGCGAGATTCCGGATAGACGCATCGGAGTCTTCTGTGCCGCCAGCGCCCCCTCGAAGGCTCTCCGCGCTAGTCCAGCATCGCTGCCTACAAACTCGGTGCTGCCATCCACCACCATTTGCGGAGTATAAGCACCGTCCAGATCGAAGCGCTTGGCGTAGGCGCTTTGCCGGTCACTGAAAAAGCGGGCTGAATACGGATCATTCCACCCGATGTAGTTCCAATAATCCACATGCTCGCTGAGCACGATCATTTCCGCCCCGGCCACCGGCTGCCCGTCCAGGTTTTGCAGGAAGGCATCAGCGGGCGGGCAACTCGAACATCCCTCCGAAGTGAACAGCTCAACCAGCACCGGCGCACGACCTGCGGCCCGGCCCGTCTTTCCCGGCACCGTCCGCAGTCCCACCGTCCAAGCCAGCGCCAGAATCCCGAGCGTGGCAGCCAAAATAATTTCCAATCGCATAAGCGAAACTCCATCCACCATCTATGGAGTGGATGCGTGGCTGTCCCGAAAGTTGCGGACGGGGCAGCGCCGGATTCACCAAAACTTAACCTGCCTGCAACCTGTCTGCAACCTTCCATCCCTATCGTTAACCCATCGGGGGACGATGCTATGACCATCCTCTACAGCGAACACCGACGAGTCTTGTTGATCGACGAGAACTCCCGCCGCCTGAACCTCCGCGCCACCGTTCTGAGGAATCACGAGGTCGAGGTACACCTCGCCAGTCGCGTGGAGGACGCCAGATCTCTGTGGAGAAATATTCCTTATGATCTGGTCTTGCTGGCCGCGCTCGAGAACTCCCAGCAAGCGGTCGTGCTCCAGCACATCAGGAAGGCCAAGCCCCGTCAGCGCATCGCGTTATTGGTCGGCCCACCAGACTATATTCGCGAGATTGGCCGGCTGGGGACGAAGATTCATCCACTTCCGCCCGTTGCCACCCCGGTTGAAGCTCCGCTGCAACCGCAATGGCCGGCGATTGTTCAAAGGGTGGTGAACAACTGGTATGTGGATCAGACCGCTCGCTTCGCCTTGGACAAGCTAACCGCTCCGGCGGTTGGCGGGCCGCCCTTCCAGAGCGATTAGTAGTTTGCCTTCTTGATCGAGGCCGTTCCGGACGTAGCTGGATCCTGCCGAACCGGGCCCGCCGCCGCAGCCGGCTTCCGCCGTTCCTGCTGGCGAGCTTCGTACCATAGCGCTAGTTCGACCCGGTTCCAGAGCCCCAATTTGTCGTAGATGGCCCGAAGATAGTTTTTGACGACGTACTCGGTGGTCCCGACCGCTGCTGCGACTTCCCGGTTTGTGAGCCCCTGGGCAACGAGTTCGATGATTGCCTGCTCCCGGTCGCGAACTCGCCCTCGTTGCTCTCCAACCATAGCTGCCTCCGGTAGAGAAGTGTTGCCAGCTTCACCCGCTTGATGCCGCCGCTGATTCCAAACTTCACGAACAGCCGGTTGAAATGCGCCTTCACGGTGCGCCGGTTCATCCCGACGACGTTTGCGATTTCTGCATTGCCACAGCCTTGCAACAGCAAGTCCACGATCTGCTGCTCGCGCGGCCCCAGCCGCGTGGGCTTGGTCTCAGTCATTCATCCCCCCTGGAGATACAACCCGCGTATTAGAACCCGCGTCCCAGGACAATTCTGCGGCGCCAAGATGAATTATTAGTGAAATCACTTGTCCCGTGCGGTTTCCCAGCGGATTTTAGCGCGGGAAGCAGGCTTTGGGAAAGCCGCCTCATCGGGAAAGATTGGCACGCCGGATGCTACAAACCAGGCTGGAGGCGCCTTTTGGGCCCGCTCGTTCCTTTGGCGAGTCGGCCCGGCGCAGACACTAACCGTGGTAAATGGCTCTGGTAGCGGCATTTACGGGCCCAGTCAACCTGCTCTCGCCGGGCGGCCAAGCTCCGCTACATTGTCCTCTGTAGGAAAACTCCGGCACACTTATCCCTTCTCGCGAGCCTTTTTTTTATTTCCTGCAAGC
Source organism: Terriglobales bacterium (assembly GCA_050745985.1). GTDB lineage: Bacteria > Acidobacteriota > Terriglobia > Terriglobales > Acidobacteriaceae > JABCZH01. The sequence continues at coordinate 192,822 of JBOGLG010000013.1, forward strand.
GCCAGGATGATGGTCCGCACACTGCTTTTGGCCATGTCGGTCGCGGTGCCTCAGGCAACCCTTTACGCTCAGTCGTCCGTGCCGGCCGATTCTCAGCTGGCGCGCGAGTTCGCCACCCCGTTTGAAAGTTCAACACGGACTACGCCGGCGCAGCGTGCTACTTCACTTTCATCCCAGGCCCCGTGCGTCGCTGCCTCAAGTTCCACGCCGTGGGTCGCCGGCTCGGATAGCCTTCCCGATGCGCCCTCCGCCCACTTGCCTTTGTCCCGTCACTGCAAGTTTGAACTCGTCGCGCGGCAGTCGTACTCCCGGTACACTTTCGCCTCCGCCGCTTTCGACGCGACCTGGGCACAGATGTTGGGCGGGTGGCCGCAATTCGGGGGCGGCATGCAAGGCTGGGGCAAACGCCTGGGCACCACTCTCGCCGACGTCGAATCCCGCCGCTTCATCCAACGCTTCGTGCTGGCCAGCGTGCTGCACGAAGATCCCCGTTACTTTCCTTCACAGAAAAACGGCGTCATGGGCCGCGCTTGGTATGCCGCGACTCGCGTGCTCGTCACCCGCGACGATAACGGCTGGAATGTCCTGAACCGCTCTGAACTTCTGGGGGCCTCGTTCACCAGCGCTCTACAGAACTCCTACTACCCGCGCCCCGACCGCACCTTCGGCGCCACCATGAACCGCTTCCTCGGAGCCCTCGGCGCCGATGCCACCACCAATGTTCTTCACGAATTTACTCCCGACCTGAAACGCCTGTTCCATAAACATTGTCCGCGGAATCTTCAGCGGCTCGAATCCCGCATGCCCATCCCGGAAAGCGTCAAACCTTAGCTACGGTTTCAGCGTGAACACCAGAAAATAATCCATGTCATCGCCCTTGACGAAGTCGTACTGCCCGGTCTCAGCATAGCCCGCCTCCGCCGCCTCCCGCAGAACCACAGCTTGGTTCACGCCGTGATTTTCCCCGTTCCCGTTGCGGTCAATGATTCCGACTTTCGCTCCCGGCCGCAATGACCCCCGCAGGTTGCGCAAGAGCACAACCGGATGCTGCACTTCGTGATAGGTTTTCAACAACAGCACTGCGTCGATGCTGTCAGCCGGAAGCATCGCATCGTCGGCCTTGCTCAGAACTGTTTTCACATTGCGCAGGTGCTCCTGTTCCGCGCGGTTCCCAATGTATGTGATGGCCTTAGGATTGATGTCCACCGCATACACCGTGCCGGTTTCCGTGACTCGCCTCGCCGCTCGCACCGTAAACCACCCCGACCCCGCGCCAATATCGGCCACGCTTTTCCCGGGGCTGATGCCCAAAAGATCCATCACTCGGTTGACTTGCAGCCGGTCCTCTCGCCCTGGCGAATCAAAAATCGACAAATCACCGGTGTAAGGCTTGCTGGTCTTGCGCTGACTCTGCGGCGAAGCCGCATTCTGCGCGAACCCCGCACTTGCCATCAGAATGATGGCGATTACCACTCGACGCTCGAACCTGGAGAACATAAATTTAACCACCTCTCAAGGAATGGACTTCCTTCGAGCAGTATTGGTTAGCACCTGCGGAAAGCGGGAAATTTGGCGAGCTCCGTGGAAGGTCGCGGCTCAGCCGTGGCGCTCAAATCGAATAACTGCCGACTCTTGGCCGTTCAGCGACGATTGCCCAACCCTCGCGCCGCCGCGCTGGCCAATCCGTTGGCTTCCGTATTCTGCTCGCGCCGCACATGAGAAATGGAAAACGCCAGCCCGTGCGCCAGCTTGCGGCAGATCCAATTCAGTGAGTACAACCGCGGGCTGTGGCAGGCGTATTCGCCGATCATCTGTTTGACCACCACTTCCGAATCCGAATAGACGTGAAGCGCGCCGGCTTTCAGCGATACCGCGCATTGCAGGGCTTCCAGCAGCGCCAGGTACTCCGCCACATTATTGTCCTGCCGCCCCACCCACTTCGCAATCCGCATCCGGCCGCTCGCAGCCCCGTCAATCACCACCCCGATCCCCGACGGCCCCGGGTTCCCCAGCGATCCGCCATCCACATACGCCACCAACTCAGACATCATTCGCCCTCACCATCAACATGCGGCACCCCTGACTGCGCGTCAAGAAACAACCGTGGTTCCCGCTCCGGCATTTTTGTGCAAGAACCTGTGCAAAACCGGGTTCTTGTCCTCCTGTGGCCAATAAAGCGCTCAAGTAGAACACATTGCGTCGCGGAAAATTCTGTGGATAGCTCATACCCCCTGCACCAAAATGCGGCGTTGACATTTTCTTCTATAGCATTTAACTTCGCGCCCGTCGACGGCTGAAAGGGTTGGCTCAAATTAAAACTTAGCCAGTCCGAAGTAAGCTGAGTGATCTGCTCAACGGGGCAACTCGGGGAGCGACCTGACCCGAAAAATCCGGCTACTCTGCGAGGATGTGGCCGGGGTTGGGAACTGCGAAAGCAGTGATTGCATCGAAGGCCGTGATGGTGCATGACTCCACGTCGTAGGCTCCCTCGCAGGAGCGGGCGGCTAGAGCATAACCAAAATCACGGCCTTTTCTATTTCCCCCGCGTTTTTCTCTGCGACCTCCCAGCTTGTCTCCGCGATCTCCGCGATTCAACTCTTCTGCATATCCATGCAAGCGCGTGTCATCCACCAACCACTTTTCAACAACAATTGTGAATAACCTTGTGAAAGCGGGCCAGCTGCCCAAGCTGGATGCGGGCCCGACCGCTTTGCACTGAAACAGATTCATTCCCGGCAGCACTCACTGCAAGAGCCCAAACACCGCCACTCCATTTTGCGTTCCGACATAGACCTTGCCGTTCACAATCATCGGCGTGCCAAAGTGGCTGGCCGAGCCAAGCTGATCGCGCCCGTTCCCTGCCTGCGAAGAGTTGTACAACTCCTTCGCCACCGAAGTGGCATCGTAGGCGTGCAACACATCACTCGGGCCCGTGTGCTCGATGGTCCACACAATTCCGCTCTGCTTTCCGTTGGCGGAAACGCTCGGCGAGGTCCCAGGATAAGAAAAGCTGGCCGCGCTCTTCGCCACCGGACTGGTCGAGAGCCTGGCATTGGTGATGCTGAACTGGAGCAGGTGATTGCTGACCGGCCCGTAGTACACATTCCCGTTGAAATAAGCCGGCATGGCCCACATTCCTCCGCCCAGCACGTTATCCAGTTCCTGATAAATCGCGTTGTCATTGTTCGGGCTGAACTTCCCCATGTTGGCGCGGTCCACGACGTAGAGGTTCTGGTCCTTCCCCGCGCCCACGGCGAGGTAGCGAGTCTTGCCCTGCGCGTCCTTCATCGGCGGCAGCACCACGGCCCCGCCCGAACCCAGGTCCACGTCCCCGCGTGATTCCTGCACCGTGTTGTACATTGTGAAGTAATCGGCGACCGGCTGCTGGCGGTTGTTCGGTGAGATTTTTACAAAGGCATTGCCGTAGTCCCCGTTCGCCGGGAACCCCTTTGCATCCAGGTCGGTGTCGAAGGTGCCGTTGCCGGTTAGCAAATAAACGAATTTGCCGTCCGAGGCGATACCGCCTCCCGCCTGCCAGATCGCTCCTTCGTCCCCATTGGGCGTAAGATTCAGCACGCCCTTCTGAGCCCCGGTGTGCGCGTCATACGCGATGACCCAACCCGTATATGGACGCTGGTCGCAGTGCGAAGTCCAGGCGGTATAGAGCGTCCCATCAAGCAGCAGCAACCCCGACCGCTCCGCATACTGCTTGGGATCAAAAATTACATACCCGCCCTGGCTGTTATCGCCGGTACCGGGATATTTCGCCGATACTGTGATGGGTGATGCCGGCTGTTCCTTTCCCGTGGCCGCATCCAGCGCATGGAGTCTCTGAAAATACGTCGAGCCATTCTTGCTCATCGCGACCAGATAGATGGTCCCGTGAGGGCCTGCGGTGCGATCAATTACCGGAGTATCCGGAATTCCGATCATGGGAGTGATTTGCCCGCAACTGTGCGTGTCCGAGGGCGTTTCTCCTCCTTCGAGCACCGAGACATTCCACAACGGCGTGCCATTGTCGGCGTCGAACGCGTACACGCTGTCGTTCTCCGTCACCGCGTAAACCACATTGTGTTTTCCTTTTCCGGGGATCGCCACGCCCGACAGGTATAAGGGTTCGGCATCGATCACGCCATCCACCGGAAGCAGCCCCAGCTTGCCGAAGGTTGCTGAAGTCACATTGCCGGTCGTGAGGATGGTTTCTTCCAGGTTCTGTCCGGACCGGGCCATGTCGTTGTGGTAGGTCACAACGTCGGCGGCAAGACTCATTCCCGCTGCCCAGCTGACAAACAGCAAGAGGCAGGGAAGCCAGCCCGCTGAATTGCGAACTGCTGACCGCAGACCGTGAGTGCTTTCGTCAGTAAGAGCGTGCTTACGAGACTCTGTCATGGAAACCTCCGGGAATGTGATTCAATCGCGAAACGCGACTCTAGATGCCGCGCACCAGCAATAGTTTGCCAGCATTACTGGCGTCAGGGTCGAGGGGGACTCCCAGACGGGTGGCAGTACAAACTGCGACAGTCTAGCACGGAAACCGGCAGCCGTAACCGCCGGCCGCCTGAAATGGCTCGTCCCGCGCCAATTTCAGCTCGCACGCCATTAGCCCCGGGGAAGCCGCCGTCCCAAGTCCGCTGACCGTACTTGACATCCTGCCGTCTCCTCTGAAAAGATGCGGCGTTTTTCAAGCCCGAGCAAATTCCGGCGGGCGCCCGCGCCCGTCCCAGTGGGGAGTCATGAGAATTCTCTGGTCCTTCATCGCCGTGCTTCTGGTTGCACCCGCCACCGCCCAATCCTCCGGCTCGGTTGACGTCTACATCCACGCCGAAATGCAGCGCCAGCACATCCCCGGCCTCTCTCTGCTGGTCACCCGCGACGGCAAGATCGTCCGCGCCCAGGGATACGGTTTCGCCAACCTGGAGCTTCAAGTCCCCGTCAAGCCCGAAACCATCTTCCAGTCTGGCTCCATAGGCAAGCAATTCACCGCCACCGCCATAATGATGCTGGTGGAAGAAGGCAAAGTTCATCTCGACGATCCCATCACCAATTACTTCAAAGACGCTCCCCCCGCCTGGCAACACGTCACCATTCGTGAGCTGCTAAGCCACACCGCCGGATTCACCGATTACCCCGGGAAATTCGATTTCCACAAGGACTATTCCGAAGCCGATCTTCTCAAAATTGTCGAAGCAATTCCGCTCGCCTTCCCGCCCGGCACCAACTACAGCTACGCCAATCTCGGATATCTGACCCTCGGGATCCTTATTCACCAGGTCACGGGCGAGTTTTACGGGGACTTCCTGCAAGAACGAATCTTTCGGCCTGTTGGCATGGCCACTGCCCGCATCATCAGCGAGGCTGACATCGTTCCCAACCGCGCCGCAGGGTATCGCCTGGTGAAAGGGGAGTTAAAAAATCAGGAGTGGGTTTCCCGCACGCTCAACACCACCGCCGATGGCGCTCTTTATTTTTCCATCCTCGACCTGGCGAAGTGGGACGCCGCGCTCTACACCGAGAAACTGCTTCACCGCTCCAGCTTCGAACAAATGTGGACTCCCGCCAAACTTCTGAACGGGCAGCCGAATCCCGGCAACTACGGTTTTGGTTGGCGCATTGCCGATAAGGGCGGACACCGCCTGCTCGATCACGGCGGAGCCTGGCAGGGATTCGAAGTCCACATCTCGCGTTACGTCGACGACAAACTCACCGTCGTGGTCCTTACCAACCTGGCCGGCGCCGATCCCGGCAAAATCGCCGATCACGTTGCCGCACTCTACCTGAGGCCATAGCGCACAAGAAAAAGCCCACAGCGTCGAAGCCGTGGGCCGGTTGTCAGACCAAACCAAATCCGAAATTAGCTCTTATAGAACTTGTATCCGCTATACGTCAGCCGCACCACTCCCCGCGTCTGCTCTTCCACGTAGCCTTCATTTCTCAACTCAGCTACGGCCATACGCGCCATCGACGAGTCCACCACCGGTTTGGGCAAGGTCACAAACTGACGAGGATCCTCTTCATAGCAGTGGGCCAGCGTAACCAGGAGGCTGCTCGGAACCATTTCCTGATGCATAGTCGCTCCTTTGCGAACGTCCTCATGCTACGTCGTCTCCTCCCGGCGCGGAATGGCCCTCCCGTGCCCCCGAATGGCCTCTTGGTAACGTCTGTAAGTGAATGCAAACAAAGTCGTTACCGCTTCGGTGGTCAGAGAACTGAAGCCCGTCGCTGAAAACTGGCCGCCAGCGGGCCAATCAACTTCGCACCTGTCCCCTCCAAACGTATGAAAACAAAGCCTGCCCTTATTGCACCTTCCTTGTAGCCGGCAAATCTCATATAGTGTTTTCCCACACAAGCTTCAAACTTTTCGAAACCGTGTGGATTCTTGCCAGCATCAATAGTACGGTACATCCCATCCTGTCCTAGTTCGCAGCACGCATTACAGAATATTAAGGAGGTGATTTAGTGACCGCCAGCCTCGTCCAACCACTTCCCGCCGCAATCGGCGTCCCGATAGGCCCCTCGCTGCGCGAGCGCTTTACCAGCATTCGCGAAACCTCGATGCGGATTACCGCCTCCTTCTCGGCCGAAGACCAGATGTTGCAATCCATGCCTGATGCCAGCCCCGCCAAGTGGCACCTCGCGCATACCACCTGGTTCTTAGAGACTTTTATCTTGCTGCCACATTTTCCCGGATATCAGGCTTTCGATCCTCATTTCCAGTACCTGTTCAACTCTTACTACAAGCAACTCGGCTCGCACCCCAATCGCGGATCGCGCGGGCTCATGTCGCGCCCCAGCCTGGAACGGGTCCACGCCTACCGGGTGCACGTTGATGGCGCTGTGCTTTCGCTTTTGGACGGTGCCAGCGAAGAAGTATTGACGCTGGTCGAACTCGGCCTCAACCACGAGCAGCAACATCAGGAATTGATTCTTACCGATATGAAGCACGCGCTCTGGTCCAGCCCATTGCGCTCCGAGCCCGTCCCGAGCGCAGCCTCCGTTTCCGCCCCGCCCCTCAGTTGGACCGAGATCGAAGGCGGCATTCACCTCATCGGACACCAGGGCTCGGATTTCTCCTTCGACAACGAGCGCCCGCGCCACGAAGTTCTGCTGCGCGCTTTTCGCATCGCATCGCGCCCCGTCACCAACGCTGAATATCTTGAGTTCATCCTTGATGGCGGCTACCGTCGGCCGGATTTGTGGCTCTCCGATGGCTGGGACAAAGTTTGTGCGGAGGCCTGGAGCGCGCCCCTCTACTGGGAGCGAAGAGAGGATGATCACACCTCCTGGTGCCAGTTCACCTGGGGAGGACTCAAAGCCGTCGATCCCGCCGAACCCGTCTGCCATATCAGTTACTATGAAGCCGACGCTTACGCCCGTTGGCGCGGCACCCGGCTGCCCAGCGAAGAAGAGTGGGAAGTGGCCTCGTCCCGCATCCCGGCACGCGGCACATTTCTGGATGACTCAGCCGTACATCCCCACCGCGCCGGCGAAACTCCACAGATGTTCGGCGACGTCTGGGAGTGGACCTCAAGCCCGTACGTCGCCTATCCCGGATTTAAACCTGCCGAGGGTCTGATCGGCGAGTACAACGGCAAATTCATGATCAATCAAATGGTGCTACGCGGCGGCTCCTGCGCGACTCCCGCCAATCATGTTCGCTCCTCCTACCGTAATTTCTTCCCCCCGCATGCTCGCTGGCAATTCTCCGGAGTCAGGTTAGCCAAATGATCGCTCGCGAACTCGTATCACTGCCATCGTTTGCCGAAGACGTGGAGCGGGGGCTGTCCAGTTTTCCCAAGACTTTGCCCTGCAAGCTCTTTTACGATCAGGCCGGCTCGGCGCTGTTCGAGCAGATTACCAGCCTGCCGGAGTATTACCTCACCCGCACAGAACTTGAGATTCTGACGGACCGCAGCGCACAGATTGCGAAAGAAGTTCGCCCCGGTGTGACCATCGTCGAACTCGGTTCCGGCACGGCTACCAAGACCACCACTCTGCTCCAGGCATTTGCCGCTCGCCAGTTGCGGGTTCCCTACGTTCCGGTCGACATTTCTCCCGCCGCGCTCGCTGAAGCCCGTAAGCGCGTGGAGTCGGAGTTTTCGCGAGTCTCTGTCCGCCCCGTTGTCGCCGACTTCAGCCACGGCTTCGGCTTCTTGCGCACCATCCCGGGACGCAAGCTGGTGCTCTACCTGGGATCGAGCATCGGCAACTTCGATCCCAACCCGGCTGTCGAAATGCTCACCCAGATTCGCAGCCAGCTCTCTACCGGCGACGCCTTGCTGCTGGGGACCGATCTGGTAAAAGACCCCGCAATTCTTGTGCCCGCCTACGACGACTCCCGGGGCGTCACCGAACAATTTGACAAGAACATTCTTGCCCGCCTCAACCGCGAACTGGGCGCGAACTTCGACCTCGGCTGCTTCCGTCATCTGGCAATTTGGAATTCGCGGGAATCGCGAATGGAAATCTATCTGGAGAGCCTGCGTTCTCAGGTTGTGGATATTGGCCTGCTTAATATGCGCATCCCCTTTGCCAATGGAGAACGTATCCACACCGAGAACAGTTACAAATACACCATGCCCATGGTCCGCGAGATGCTTGAAAGCGCCGGCTTCTCGCTGGACGCTACCTGGTTCGATCACCGCACCTGGTTCGCCCTCCACCTGGCTCGCGTCTGATCTTCAAATTACAGGTAGAGCAGGCCGCCTGCATAAGACGCAGACAAAAAAGCCGCGCACTCGCGTGCGCGGCTCCCGACAAGAAAGCTCCTACCAAACTCTGCACTGCTTCGCCCGCACCATCGGCGTGCCGGTCTTGCACGCGAACGCCTGCTGAAACTCGGGCATGTTCGACACCACGTTGTTGACCCTCAGTTTCGGAATCGAGTGCGGATTCGTCAACACCACCGTGCGCATCAACTCCGGCCGGTACTGCGTGCACCATTCGTTGGCATAGGAGAGGAAGAACTCCTGCCGCGGCGTCCACCCGCTCTCGTCCCTTTCGTCGAGCGACTTGCCTTCCGCCTCTAATTTATTGGTCAGTGCCATAAATGCGATGCGCATGCCGCCGTTGTCCGCCGTGTCCTCGCCCTGGGTCAAATGTCCATTTTGCTTGACCCCAGCCTCAGGAACTTCTTGCGTGTACTCGTCGGCAATGCACTCGTCGCGCTGGTCATAGGCTTTGGCATCGGCCTCCGTCCACCAGTCACGCAGGTTTCCATGAGCATCGAACTTGCGTCCCTGATCGTCGAACCCGTGCGTGATCTCGTGTCCCACCACCATCCCGATGGCCCCATAATTCACCGCGTCATCCATGGATGAATCGAAAAATGGCGGCTGAAGAATTCCAGCAGGGAAGTTGATGGTGTTAAGCTGCGGATCGTAATACGCATTGATGGTCGGGGGCGTCATCGTCCACTCGCTCCGGTCCACCGGCTTGCCGATCTTGTCGAGTTGGCGATGGAACTCAAACGCCGTAGCCTGCTCCACATTGTTGAGGTAGCTGGTGCGGGTGATCTTTACCGGGGAATAATCCCGCCACTTGTCCGGGTACCCGATCTTGTCCTCGATGGCGTGCAGTTTGATCTTCGCCTGCTCCTTGGTTGCTGGCTGCATCCAGTCCAAAGTAGTGATGTCCTGGTCCAGCGCATGTTCCACGTTGTGGACCACTTCCGTCGTGCGCTCCTTGCTTGCCGGCGGAAATGCCACTGCCACGTAGGCTTGTCCCAGCGCCATTCCCAGATCGCGGTCGGCCGCGCGCACGCACCGCCGCCATCGCGGCAACTGCTGTTTCGAGCCCAGCAGCGTATGGCTGAAGAAATCCCAATTCTCGTCCGCAAAAGCTTTGCTCAGGTACGGAGCTGATCCATGCACCAGTTGCCAGCGCAAATAGGTCTGCCAATCCGCCACGGAGTGCTCCTGGATCAACTGCTCCAGTTCCGTGAAGAAGCCCGGCGTGCTCACCAGATAATGCGGTGCGGATGGAGGCGCCCCCACGTCTGCCATATATACCTTCCAGTCAAACGACGGGGTCAGCGCCTGGACCTGTTCGAAACTCATTTTATGGTTGACGTTCTTGGGGTCCCGCCTTGCCACATTGTCCATCTGCGCCTTGGCCATCGCAGTTTCAATCGCCATCACCGTCTTCGCGTCCGCGGCCGCCTGGGTCGCGTTCTCTCCCGCCAGTCCCAGCATCTTGGCCACATGGGCTTCGTACTCGCTGCGGATCTCCTTCGACTTCTCATCATCCTTCAGATAGAAGTCCCGGTTGGGCAGCGCCAGTCCGCCCTGGTCGATGCTGGCCACCACCTTGGTCGCATCGTCGTAGTCCTGCTGTGAGCCGAATCCCAACAGCGCCGCCGAAGTCTGATTATCGTTCCCCGACCAGGCGCCCGGAATGCTCATGTGGATGTGCGCCACTTGGTCCGCCAGTTCTGACTTGCTCTTCATTTTGGCGATCCGCTCCAGCCCCGGCTTTAAGTCCCGGTTGCCCGCGGCTTCGAGCGCAGGCTCGTCGCTGCACGCCTGCCAATAGTCGCCAATCTTCTGCTCGAATTCGCTCCGTCCGCTTGTCTCTGCCGCGGCCTTCTCCAGCGCCTCGCGCAGGATGTTCTCATTCCAGTACTGCAATCCGCTGCCCGTTCCCCAAGCCACCTGGTCGGGAGGAATCGGATTGGCGGCATTCCATTTGCTGCACACGTATTGATAGAAGTCCTGACAGGGATCAAGCGTCCGGTCCACCATATTGGGATCGAAGTGCTCCAACTTGGGGGCCGATTCGGCCGCCGGCGCTTGCTGCGCCAGCCCCAGCAACGGACACAGTACGACGGCTAGAAATGCGAATCTTGAAAAATGCATGATTGGTCTCCTGCCTGAGAATTTAAATTGCATTGCGGATATGGCGGGTCCCGGCGTGATCAGCCGATGCAGAAGGACCTTGCGCAAACACAACATTTTCGCGTGTCCAAGTGTATCTTGCCCTGAGAGCACTCGCAACCTGTCGATCCCTCTGCGATCTCCCGGATTTTCTCCGCGATCTCTGCGATTAAGATCTTTCAACGCCCACTTGAGTGTCCCGGCCGGGTCACTTCCCGCAATCTGATATACGCACCGCCCCGCCGCAGAGTTCCGTCGCCCTCACGCCTCCACAATCACCAACTCGTTCAGTCCCGCCTCGATGTCGGCGCAACTTCCCGCAATCCAATCCGCGCCCGCGGCGCGTAACTCCTCATCGTTCACCGTCGTGCGCAACCCAATCACCCGCGCCCCTGCGGCCTTGCCCGCACGAATTCCGACCGGCACGTCTTCCACCACAACGCAATCCGCGGCGTTCAATCCCAGCCCTGCCGCTCCCTTCAAATAGGGCTCGGGATGCGGCTTCCCCTTCTCGACGTCGCTGCACGTCACCATTTTCTCCGGAATCTTCAACCCCGCCGCCCGCAGCCGCACCTCCGCCAGCGGCCGCGTGCATGAGGTCACAATCGTCCAGCCATCCGCCGGCAAGGCTCGCAGCAATTCTTGCGCTCCCGGCAAAGGCACTACGCCGGCAGTGTCCTCGATCTCTGCCCGCTCCACCAGCCGATTTTCGTTTTCGGCGTCCGCCCGCGGCAGCAATTCGCGAATGGTCGCGATACTCGGCCGGCCATGCGCTCTCACCACCACGTCCTCCGGATCAAGCCCGTGTCTGAGCGCCCACTTCTTCCACACGCGCGTTACCGCGGGAGTGGAGTTAATCAATACTCCATCCAAATCAAACAGCACACCCCTGCAAGCGATTCGCACCATAGCTTCACCATATCAGGGATGAAAATCGGCAGGGGTCTGAACCGCGCAGGCGCGAAGCTGGCGCGGGTTCGCATCAGGCACGACTTTTCCCGATGGATCAGGAATGTGACCGGCTTCAGCCGCCGGCGGAAACTACGGTTTCTTCTTCTTCCCAAACAGCCCGCTCAACCCGTTGACAATATTCCCCGCCGGATTCTGGCCGGAAACTCCAGGCAACTGGCTTCCCAACATGCCTTTCACATCTGGCACAAACTTCGGGTCCGAGGTCGTACCCTGAATAAAGAACGGAATACTGCCGTTCTTATTGCCCATTCCCGCCAGTTGGGTCAGCCCGGAGACCACGCTCCCACTGAGTTTCGCCGCCATCTTGTAATTCAGCGCGTTCTGCGGGCTGATGGTCCCGCTGCCTGTAACCACGCCCAGGGCTGGGATATTCAAATTCACATTCTGCGTGCTGATCCCGTCCGGCGCCACGTGCGCGTCGGCGCTCAAGTTCTGTATGGTCGTGTCCGACCCGGTCTTCGCGCCGGTCAGCGCTGATATCGCCGACATTTTCGATCCCAGATCAAATCCCGCCAGTTTCGTGTTCTCCATTTTTACTGGACCGTTGATTACCAGCTTGTCCACCGGCCCAACCATGGTAAAGTTCGCCGTCAGCGTCCCGCCTTTCAAGCTCGATCCCGAAGGCAAAACGATTCCCATCGCAGGCAGCATGGCCACCAGATCATCCACCGGCATGTTCTCCGCATTGAGCTTCATGTTCAGAACTGCCAACGGCCCGCCCAGTTGATAGCTGCCGGTGAGCTTGGCCAGCGCTTTGCCGATGGTGATGTCACCTTCGGTCAGGTCTCCCGCCTGTTTCTGCTGATCGAAAATCGTCGCAAACTTCACCACCACCGAGCGCCCCGCCGGCGTTCCCTTGGGAGATACTTTCAGTTTTTCCACGCTGGCCGTGCCGCTGCTCCGCGCCTGTTTGCCATCGGAACTCACGCTGCCATTGAAATCCGCGATTCCCGCGATCCCTGACGCAGGATCTACATACCCGGACGCCGCCAGATTCAGATTATTCACCGCGATCTTCGCCTGCACCGGCGTCTGTGACGCATCCGTGGGATCTATGGGGCCCGCCGTCCCGTCCAGTTTCGCATTGCCTCCGCCCGGCAGGTCCGCAGTCAGCGTGAAGGGAAATTTCGATGCGAATGAGAAGTTTTGCACCGTGATATTCACGTGCTGATACACCTGAGGCTTGGTCCGGTCGCTGATGTTATCGATCGAAACCTTCCCCTCCTTCACGCTCAGCTTGCCCACCGACAAGTCCGGGTTCCCGCTGCTCTTGGCGGCGGGCTTTTCCGTCTTGCCTCCAAGACTCGAGAAGTTCCATTTTCCAGCCGCCGTACGTAACAGCACCACCTGCGGTTCCTCAATGGTCAGCTCGGTTACCTTCAACTGCTTCGAAAAAATCAGCGGCATCAGCTCCACTCCCACGCCCAGTGCTTTGGCATGTATGAATGGCTCTTTGCTGAAAGCCGGATCGTCGGAAATCGACAGATCGTCCGCCGCAACACTGCCGCCCAGGATTGAAAGCCGAAGGTTCCCCACCTTGACCTGCCGTCCCAGGGCGGTGCTCAAATCCGATTCAATCGTCGGACGGAAGACATTCACATCAATCAGGAAGGGAAGAGCCAGAGCTGCAATCACCAGAACCACTACAACGATTGCAACAATCTTCAATATTTTCATAACCGGGGTCCTCCGTAGGCAAGGGTTTGTGGACGCCGCTCAGACGCGGCCAGTCTACCAGAAACTCGGCATACGACTGCCAATGAGTCCAAATTCAAACTTTTCTCCGCGACCTCTGCGAACCCTCTGTGTGCTCTGCGCTTAAAAGCTCTAATCCCACCCAAGGAAAGTCCGCAAACCCTACTCCGGTTCCCGCGTCAGCTCAGGGTCCGGCACTGGCCCCGATTCCAGCTCCTGGTGCCGCTTCTCGCGCGAGGCGTTCGAAATCTGTGTGAACTTCTCCATCTCCGCCCGCGCCTCCTGCGTGCGTCCCATATGTTGCAGAATCTGTCCGCGCACGTAGTAAACACTTTCACTCCCCGGACTCAGCTTCTTCGCGGCGTCAATCGCCCCCAGCGCCTCTTTATACTTGTGTTCCCGCAGGTAAACTCGCGCCAGCTGGAAATCGGAACTCGAAAGCTTCGGATCCAGCCGCAGCGCCTTGCGAAACATCTTCTCCGCGTCCGCATCCTGCTGTTGCAGATAAAACACCAGCCCCAACTGGTCGAAATCGTAAGCCACATCCGGTTCGATCTCGATGTCTTTCACAAACTCCACCTTGGCCCGCTCCAAATCCTGCTTCCTCATGTATGCGATGCCCAGGTTGAAGTGAACAAAAGGAAGCTTGGGCTCGGCCTTGGCTGCGGCCTCCAGTTCCGGGATGGCTTGGTCGTACTCCTCGCGGTTCAAATGCGCCTTCCCCATCAGCAGGTGAAACTCCGCCGTGTTCTGGCCGGTCTCCACCAGCCGTCCCAGCGCCCGCTGCTCCAGGTCTGGTCGCCCTGCCTTGTTGGCCGCGATCCCCAGCACGTACAAAAAATTCAATTGATCGGAGGCCCGCGCCCACAGCGGCTCCAGCGTGTTCGCCGCGTCCGTATAGCGCTGTTCGAAGAAGTAGCAAAGCCCCAGGAGATACCGGGCCTGGTAGGAATCCGGCACATCCCGCACCACCGATTCGAACGGCCCAATCGCGGCTTTAAAATCATTTTGCCGGTAATAAACCAGCCCCACATTCAGCCGGATTCCCGCCACCTGAGGCGCCAGATGCTCCGCTCGGTGCAATCTCTCCAACGCCTGCGGCCAATGTTTCCGCCGCATCGAAATCACGCCCAGGTTGGCGTACGCTCCCGCCGCCTCCGGATCCACTTCCAATACCCTCACAAACGCCGTTTCCGCCGCCGCCAAGTCCCCCCGTTGCAGAGCAGCTTCGCCCTGCTGAAACAATTGCTTAGGTTCGGCCCGCTGAGCCTGGGTTGCACTCGATTTCGCGACCGGAGCCCTCGCCTGCGCCAGCCCCTCCGGACAGCACACGAGCCCAAGTACAGCCACTCCCCACCTCAAGCCTGAACTTGACACTGGTTTCACTCTCTGCTGTAGTGTCCGCCAGCGCCCGCTCGAATTCAAGCTGTCATCACTGGATGATGCCTGACCAAGAACTTCGGCGGTCCAACTCGTGGAATCGGGAGACGGCATCACAGTCCTCCGGTCTTAGCCGCGAAGCGGCGCAAGAATAAAGCCCACGGCGAAAGCCGTGGGTGGCTGCCTGGAAATGCTGTTGTCGTGAATCCCGCATGAAAAGCACGATGGTCACAATTCGCGACGTTGCCAGGGAGAGCGGCTTCTCTTCCACCACCGTCTCCATTGTTCTCAACAGCGCTCCCCTGGCCCGCTACATCCCCGCCACCACCAAGAAGCGCATCGAGCGGGCGGCCAAGAAGCTCGGCTATCGTCCCAACCTCTTTGCCCGCTCCTTGCGCAGCCAGCGCAGCCACACCGTCGGCGTCATGGTCTTCGACATGACCGATCCTTACTGCACTCTGGTTCTCCGCGGCATCGAGAATTCGCTCTACCAGTCGTCCTATTTACCCATTCTCACCGACGTCCACAACGAACGCAGCCGCTTCGAGCGCTACCTGGAAATGCTGCTCGACCGCCGCGTCGAGGCCCTCATTGTCCTCGCCAACTGGCTTTTCGTGGAAATCGACGTCCTTGCCGACCTCGAAAAAAGCAGTATCCCCACGGTCATGATCGGCCGCGAATTGCAAACCGACTCCGTCAGCTCTGTCCTGGTTGACAACGAACTTGGCGCTCACGCCGCGCTCGAGCATCTTTATTCCTTGGGCCATCGCAAAATCGCGTTCATCCGCGGCCCCAAAACTCTGGCTGACAGCGCTCCCCGCTGGAAGGGAATTCGTTCCTTTGCCAAGTCCAACGACCTTGAGATCGACTCCCGCCTGGTGGTCGATCTTCCCGAATCCCGCGACCCGGTCTCCAGCTTTGAGGCTGGCTACAAACTCACCGAGGATCTGCTCAAGCAGAAGCGCCCTTTCACCGCTCTGGTCGCCTTCGACGACATGACCGCGTTCGGCGCCATCCGCGCCCTGGTGAAAGCTGGACTGCGCGTTCCCGAACATTGTTCTGTCATCGGCTTTGACGATGTCGCCGCCTCCGCCCTGTACACTCCTTCGCTCACCACCATCCGCCAGCCCATGGAAGTCATGGGTACGATCGCCGTCGGGATTGCCCTTGAGGGCGTGAATGCCGTGCTGGAGAAGCGCCCCTTCTCCGCCGTACACCGCAAGATTGCCCCAGAACTGGCGGTTCGCGAATCCACCCACCAACGCCTGCTCTGACCCGCCGGGAACTGAGATCGGTGAACTGGTTTGGGAACAAACATCCCGTTGGCCCGCATTTTTCCCTTGACACCGCCATGGAGCTACCTCACTATTGATACGTTTTAATAAACCATTTCTGCGGTTTTTTGGGCGTGCCCGGCGGGAAGCGACGATATCGTCCCGGCGAGCTACGGAGCGTCATCGTTGAAACGAGTCCATGGTTGCGTACCAACTGAGTAATGCTGGCTGACGCGGGCGCACTTATAAGATGGAAGGCAATTGGCCGAACGCGAGCCTGGTTCGGCCTTACGTGCACCAGAAGTTCTAGCTCAACGGAGTTGACCATGAAATCCCGTCTCCTGTGGGTGTTGTCTGTCTGCTGCATTTCGGCTTCGCTGTTTGCTCAGGACACCGCTTCCATCACCGGTACCGTAACCGACCAGACCGGCGCCGCCATTCCCGGCGCACAGGTGACTGTCGCCAATCCCGAACACGGTATTAATCGGACAACCACCAGCAATGGCGCGGGGGATTACCTGATCAGCGCCATTCCGTCTGGAACCTACGAGCTGACCATCACTGCCACGGGATTCAAGAAGTACCAGGCTACGGGTATCGTTCTCCGCGTTGCCCAAAAGGCTCGCGCCGATGCCAGCCTTCAAGTCGGGGCCGCCGGCACAGAAGTCACCGTCCAGGGAGAGCCGGTCGCGGTCGTGGAAACCCAGACCAACGAATTGGCCGGTACCATCACCGGAAAAGAGATCAGTCAGCTTCAGCTTAACGGGCGTGTATTCACCTCACTCGTCACCTTGACCCCGGGCATCAGCAACCAGACCGGTTCCTCGGAGGGCCAGTACGGCATTACCGCCAACGTGAACTACAGCGTGAACGGCGGCCGCCTGGAGTACAACAACTGGGAACTCGACGGCGGCGACAACATGGATAACGGCAGCAATGCTACCCTCAACGTCACCCCTAGCATTGACGCCATCGGCGAAGTTCGCGTGCTCACTTCCAATTACGGCGCCCAGTACGGCCGCAACGCCTCCGGCACCATCGAAACCGAAACCAAGTCCGGTACCAACGCCTTTCACGGCGACGCCTACGAATTCGTCCGCAATGATCTTTTCAACGCCACCCCTGCATTTCAGAGCAGCGTCCCCTCCTACAAGAAGAACGACTGGGGCTACACTATCGGCGGCCCGGTTTACATCCCGGGGGTTTACAACACCAAAAAAGACAAGACATTCTTCTTCTGGTCGCAGGAGTGGCGCCGCGACCGTGTCCCCGGTCAGGACTTTAATTTGCTGGTTCCATCGGTCGCCGAGCGCTCCGGGAATTTTAGCGACCTCTGCCCCGGCGCGGATTGCCCCATCGACCCTGCCACTGGCAACCCCTTTCCCGGCAATCAGGTTCCCGTGGATCCCGCCTCCAAACCGCTGTTGGGCATGATTCCGCTGCCCACGTCTGGGACGAATCTTTACACCGCCGCCCCCTCGCAACCCACCAACTGGCGCGAGGAACTGGTGCGCGTGGACCACAATATCAATGACCGTATGCGCGTCATGTTCCGCTATGCCCACGATTCCTGGGATACGGTGACCGCGACCCCGCTGTGGACCAATGCCGGCAGCTTTCCCACGGTCGAGACCAATTTCGTGGGACCCGCGACCTCGATGGTGGCTCGCCTCACCGCGACGGCTTCTCCCACCCTGTTGAATGAATTCGTTTTCAGCTACACCACCGATCACATCGTCGTTAACCCCACCGGAACCCCCAACCCCGACGCCTGGAAGCGCCCCGACGGATTGGCCATCGGCAGCCTGTTCCCCGCCACAGACAACGGCGGCAAGCTTCCCGGATTCTCCATCACCGGAGGTGCGGGAGGTGCATACGGCAGCGAGGGCTTCGGTCAGGATCCCGGATGGATCAACGGCCCCTACAACTCCAACCCGACTTACACGTTTCGTGACAACGTAACCAAGATCATCGGCCGTCACAACTTGCAGTTCGGCGCTTATTTCGTCGCCGCCCAAAAGAACGAACTCAGCGCCACCGAACCTTCCGTCAATGGCTTTCTCACTTTTGATAACACCTCGCCGGTTTCAACCGGCAATTCGTTTGCCGACCTCTTAACGGGAAACATTGCCAGCTTTGGCCAGGCCAGCGCCCAGCCCAAGTATTACAACCGCTACAAAATCTTCGAACCTTACTTCCAGGACGATTTCCACGCCACCAAGAAGCTGACCCTCAACATCGGAATCCGCTTCAGTCTGTTCGGAACCTATCGCGAGCGCTATCAGAACGCCTACAACTTCGACCCCGCAGCCTGGGTCGCTGCCAACGCTCCTCAAGTGGATGACTCCAACGGCACCCTAACCGGGCAGGCGGGCGCCATCGTTCCGGGCACCGGCGATCCCTTCAACGGAATCGTGCGTTGCGGCTCGGGCGGAGTCCCGGACGGTTGCATGAAAGGCCACTTGTTCAATCCTGCCCCCCGCATCGGCTTTGCTTTTGATCCCAAAGGCGACGGCACCTGGGCCATCCGCGGTGGCTACGGTGTCTTCTTCGACCACACCAACGGCAACGAGGCGGTAAGTGAAGCGCTCGAAGGCGCGCCGCCGCTGGTCAATACTCCCACTCAATTCAATATCGTCGGCTACGGCAACATCGGAGGCGGGGGCAACCTTCTCTTTCCTCTGAACGTGCTCTCCATTCCCGACAAAGCGGTCTGGCCCTACGTACAGCAGTGGCACATCGACGTTCAGCACGAAGTTATTAGGAACATGGTGGCCAGTGTTTCTTATGTGGGCAGCAAGGGCACCCACCTCGGTCGCAAGTATGAACTCAACCAGTTGCATCCCGTGCCCGCCGCCCAAAACCCCTTCGCCCCGGGAGAGAGTCTGGTCAACACCGGCTTTATCGATCCTGGTTCCGGTCAGCCTGAAGGCGCCTGTGCCGGCCCCTTCGGAAATGCCAACACCGTCCCGTGGACCGCGGGTCAGACCGTGCTCGGCACCAACCGCCCGTTGACCGCCCAGGCCGCCACCAACCTGAATATTGCCTGCGGTAACGACGCCAATCCCTTCCGGCCTTTTCGCGGATATGGCGACATCACCCGGCTGGACAACGGCGCATCCTCAAACTACAACGCCTTCCAGGCCCAGTTGCGCCGTACCGTCGGTGCTTTGCAGTTGAACGTCGCCTACACCTTCAGCCATTCCATCGACGACACTTCCGACGGCGGACTGTTCGGCGATGGTGGCATTCTGAACGCATACCAGTTTGCCGCCTTCCGCGCGTCCTCGAATTTTGATCAGCGGCACACTTTCAGCACCAGCGCCGTCTACGACCTGCCTTTTTTCAAAGGCCCAGGTCTCAAAGGCACGCTGCTCGGAGGCTGGCAACTCTCCGGCATCGGCGCCTGGCAGACCGGAACCCCCTTCAGCGCTTATAACGGCGACTTCGGTGACAATGCGGGATTGGGAAATGGCGTTGCCGGTAACGCCGGCGCCGGCCAATCCTACGCCGACGTCATTTCCAATCCATACCAGAATATCCCCGCATTTGATCCCGCTTCCGGGTTCGGCCATTTCATTGCCAACCCCAATGCTTTCGTTGACCCGCAAGGTCTGACGCTGGGCAACTCCGGAAGAAACTTCCTGCGCAACCCCGGCCACTGGAATATCGACATGGCCATGTTCAAACACTTCCGCATCACCGAAAGGATGGCCTTCGAGTTCCGTGCCGAAGCCTTCAACATCTTCAACCACATCGAATACGGCCCCTTGGCCGGCGACCAGGGAGGCGCAGCCGGCAGCGCCGGCTTCTCCTCCGGCACCGGAACCTTTGTGCCGGGGTCAAACTTCTTGCAGGTCGGCACGGCCTACAGCCCGCGCATCCTGCAACTAGGAGCCAAGTTCCTGTTCTAAGGTTTTTGTAAATGCCGGCGTCCACGCCGGCCCGTCGGCGAGGGCGTTGCGCCCTCGCGTGCTGCAACGAGACGTTCAAACCATCCCACTTCATCCCGCCCACCGGCGATGAGACAATGGCCCATGCGACTCGGCAAACTTCTCCTCGGATTGGCTGCCGTTTGGACAACCATCCTCTTCGCATCCCCCGCCAAGCCCGCCGCCGTTCCCATGGCCACCGAAGACCGCTTCGACCTTCCCGGCTGGTGGCCCACCAAAGGCACAGCATCACGCAAGGAATTCATCGGCCCCGACGCATGCGCCGAGTGTCATGCTTCCAAAGTCCGCACTCAGAAGCAGACGCCCATGGCCCACGCCGCCCTGCGCCCTATTGATACCGCACCGCTGCGCAAACATGACCTGCTGACGTTCAGCCTCCCTCCCTACACCTACCAGATCCAGCGCGAGCCCGAAGGCAGCCTCTATTCCGTCACCGATGGCAAAGACACCATCTCAGCCGCGCTGAGCTGGGCGTTCGGCTTGGGCGAAGCCGGCCAGACCTACATTTTCGAACGCAACGGCACGTTCTTCGAAAGCCGCATGAGTTATTTTCCCGCGCTCGACGGCCTTGACTTTACCCCCACACCCTCCCGCGTTCCAGACTCCACTTTGGAAGAAGCGCTTGGGCGCCGCATGCTCTACCAGGGAGAAACGCAGCGTTGTTTCGCTTGCCACACTACTGCCTCCACCACCAATCGCCGCTTCGATCCCAACCATCTCTTTCCCGGAGTCACCTGCGAGGCCTGTCACGGCCCCGGCGCCAGGCACGTGGCCGCAATCAAAGCGGACAAAGTAAAGCTCGGATTAAAATCGATTCTCGATCCCGGCCAGCTCAATCCCGTCGATCAAGTGGATTTCTGCGGCGCATGTCACCGCACCTACGTGGATGTCGTCCTCAGCAAGTCTCGCGGAATTCTCAATCTTCGCTTCCAACCCTATCGCCTGGAAAGAAGCCAATGCTGGATCAAGAGCAACAACGGCATAACTTGCTTAAGCTGTCATAACCCACATCAACCACGCGTGCGTGATCTCGCATCCTACGACGACCGTTGCCTGAGCTGCCACCAGCACCCGCACTCCAAAACCTCCACTTCGGAAGTGGCCGCAAAAAACTGCGTCTCCTGCCACATGCCAAAATACGAAGTCCCAGGAATGCACGCTAAATTCACCGACCACTACATCCGCGTGATCCGCAAAGGCGAAGGCTACATCGACTGAGAACCGAAACTCGTGAACCCCGTCCTACTCTGTGTTCCTCTGTGTCCCCTGTGGTAACGCTTTCCCATCTGTGTTCCTCTGTGAACCTCTGTGCCCCTGTGGTAACGCTTTCCCATCTGTGTTCCTCTGCGAACCTCTGTGTCCCCTGTGGTAACGCTTTCCCGTCTGTGTTCCTCTGTGTTCCTCTGTGTCCCCTGTGGTAACGCTTTCCCATCCGTGTTCCTCTGTGAACCCTGTGCCCCCTGTGGTAATGCTTTCCCGTCTGTGATCCTCTGTGTCCCCTGTGGTAACGCTTTCCCATCTGTGAACCTCTGTGATCCTCTGTGCCCCCTGTGGTAATGCTTTCCCATCGTGTGCCCCGTGCCTTCTCCGCGTTTTAGGACGTTGAAAATCCGCGCCACTCGTACCCAACCCGTATAATTCCAACGGACACCTTATGCGACCTCTCGCCTCCCGCATGGCAGCCATGACCGGTGAAGGCGCACTTGCCATCAACGCGCACGCCCGCGACCTCGAACGCCAGGGGCGATCCATCATCCACCTGGAACTCGGCGAACCTGACTTCCATACCGCGCCGCCCGTGATCTCCGGGCTCAAGCGCGCCATCGACGAAGGCAAAGACCGCTACTGCGCCGTCATCGGCGTTCGCGAGCTGCGCGAAGCCATTGCCGCCTATCTTCGTGATACCCGCAGCCTCGACGTTTCGCCCGACCACATCGTCCTCGCGCCCGGCTGCAAGATCGCGCTCTTCATGGCCATGATGGCCCTCGTCGATCCCGGCGACGAAGTCCTCTACCCCGATCCCGGCTTTCCCGGCTATGCCTCCATCGCCGCCGGCCTCGGAGCCACTCCGGTTCCGTTTGAACTTTCCGAGCGCAACCGCCTTCAGCCGGATCCCGCGGAGATCGCCGCCAAAATCACGCCTCGCACCAAGGTCCTGATCACCAACTCTCCCGGCAACCCAACCGGCACCGTCTATACCGACGAAATCCAGCGCCGCCTGGCCGCCCTCGCCGTCAAGCATGACCTCATAGTCCTCTCCGATGAGATCTATGCCCGCATCATTTACCACGGCCAGTTCACGTCCCAGTTCAAATCAATGCTGAGCTATCCCGGCATGGCCGAGCGCACCCTGATTCTCGACGGATTCTCCAAGAGCTTCGCCATGACCGGCTGGCGCCTCGGTTACACTGTTGCCCCCGCCCACATCGTTCCTGCGCTGGCCATGCTCAGCATGAATAGCTATACCTGTGTCGCCGAGTTCAGCCAGTACGCCGCCATTGAAGCTCTTCGCGATAGCGACGGCGCCACTGCGCGCATGGTGAAGGAGTTCGACCGCCGCCGCGAGCAGTTTATCGCGGACCTCAATCGCGTCCCCGGATTTCGCTGCCAGTCACCCGAAGGCGCGTTCTACGCCTGGGCCAACATCACCGGGACCGGCCTGGCCGCCGAGGAGCTTTGCCGCCTGCTGCTGGAAGAAGCCGGAGTCGCCGCCATTCCCGGCGCAGCCTTCGGACCCGCCGGCCGCGACTTCGTTCGCTTCTCGTTCGTCTCCTCAACCGCGAACCTGCGGGAAGCCGTTGAGCGGATAATGCGCGCCTCTTCGGCCTGGGAAAGCCGCGTGCCGGAGCGAGAATCTATCGTGTAAATTAGCCGCGAAGCGGCGTAAGAATAGAGCCCACGGCGCAAGCCGTGGGTGCGCAGCAGATAATGGATCAAGCCCTGAAAAGGGCGAAAGAATTTCGCGACGGGTGAATCCTGATCACCATCTCTTATTGAAATCACCAACCCGGAGAAACCATGGCCAATGCCCAACACGTCCCCTGGAAATCCGTTGAACTCGAAACCCTCAACCCGCTGCTGCAACGCCAATTCCTGGTCGGCCAAAACATAATGCTGGCCCGCGTCCTGCTGAAGAAGGGATGCATCGTCCCCGAACACAGCCACCACAACGAGCAAGTGACCTACATCCTCGACGGGGCTCTGAAGTTCTGGATTGATGGCAAGGAGATTGTGGTCCACGCCGGAGAAGTCCTGACGATTCCCCCGCATATGCCGCACAAGGCGGAAGCGCTCGAAGACACCATCGACCTGGACGTCTTCAGCCCGCCTCGCGCCGATTGGATGAACAAGACCGACCAGTACCTGCGCGGCTCGAAATAGCCGGTCGGCGGCTTAGCTCAGGCTGTTCCGCCGCTCTCCGGTCCTCGATGCATGCCCCGCCGTCATCATGCTGAATAAATGCTGCTCAAAACTCACGCAGGGATCGTTTGCAAATCGGTCAGGATAGGAACGCAGCGCCAGCAGATAATTTTCAATTTCCCGCTGCACCTCGTGCCGCCGAGTGGCCTCGGCGACGCTCAATCTTTCCGGCTCATACTTCAACGTCTTCATCTACCTCTCCCTAGGGTCGGGGAGGTTCCCGCGTCGCACGTTCACGGAGGAACCTGGGTCCTCACAGATTGGGGGGTAGCCAAGGTTATGTCTGTCGCAAAACGGTGTAAATGGCACCTTGGTGCTACAGGGCCACGGAGACCGGAAACCATCGCTTCCGCTTCTCCGTGACCCACACTCTCATTGACGGCTCGCCGGTGGAATGATCCCGTTCATCCGCAGATACTCCACCATCTGCCCGTAGTGGTCAAAACAATGGCCCACAGACAACGTGGCCATCGCCAGCCGCGTGGTCTCGCCCGGCCCAAATGGATGTTTGATCGGTTCCGTCATATTTTTCTCGTCCACCGAGCCCACCGCCTTATGCAGGTAGGCAAACGAGTCGTTCAGAAACTTCATAATGTCCGCTTTGCTGGTGATCGAGTCTGGCCCGTTCTCCCCGCCCAGTTCCACCGGAGGTTTCTCCACCAGAATGGACGCCCCCAATATGTAATTCACCGCGGCAACGTGCTTCACCTGCTGAGCAAATGTGCGCACGCCCTTGAACTCGCCGCTGGTAGGTGCAAACGAATACTTGCCTTCCGGCATGGCATCGGCTGCGGGAACAAATTCGCCCTCCACGGCCTTGACGGAATCATGCAACACCTGCGTGACCGTCTGATGCTCATCTGCCTTCGCCGTTTGCCCAAACCCCAGGCCGTTGAACGCAAGCAGCACAACAAACCCCAATACCCAACGCATCTTCTGCATGAGCTTCTCCTGAAAACCAAGTTGTGATGAAAGCAATCTGAGGGAGATTAGACCACAAGTGAAGGCTCCCGGTCGCCTAATCCCTCACCACCGCCGGCTCCAGGGCCAGCTCCTGTGAGGTCAGAGGATACCGCCGTACCGTCAGCAGCCCCGCCACCATGGCAAATGCCGAGCACAGTAACGCCGTCGGCACCCCCAGCCGATTGGCGACGGCTCCCCAGAGCGCGCTGCCGATCGCCATTCCCCCCTGTAGTACCAGCAGATAAACCGACAACGTCCGCGCCCGCAAGAACGACGGGGACATGGTTTGCGCCGCTACATTCAGGCAGGCCAGAATTCCAATCCACGCCGTGCCGCTCAGAAACAAAATCACACTCAGCCAGCCGAAGCTCTGCACCTCACCCGCCGCAAACGTCATCGCCGCAAACACTACGATCGCAAACGCCACGACCCCATCCACCGAAAGCCGGCTGCGCAGCCGGTGCAGCACCGATGCTCCCCCCAGCGCTCCCAGTCCGAAAAATCCCAGCAGCAGCCCGTATCCGCTGGCCCCATGTGGACGCGCCAACAGCGGCAGCAATGCCAGCAACGAACTCGCGCCCAGGCTGAACGCGCCCGTGCGAATCAGCACGCAGCGCACCACCGGCGCACCCCGCGCATAACGCAGGCCGGTCATGATCGCGTCCCGCACTCGTCCCGTTTCCATGTCGGCGAAATGCGGCCTCTTCCATCGGTATAAGAAGAAGATCACCCCAAAAAATGACACCGCGTTCAGCAGAAACGCCACGCCCGAGCCGGCCACAGCGATTACCAATCCGCCCAGCGCCGGCCCCACCGCTCGGGCCACGTTGAATCCCACAGAATTCAGCGCGACCGCAGGCGCATGTTGCGCCGGTGAGACCACCTCGGGCGTGATCGCCTGCCACGCCGGGTCGTTCATTACCGCTCCCAATCCCAGGACGAAAGTAAATAGCAGCAAGACCCACGGGGTCACACTGCGCGTCAGGCTTAGAATCCCCAGTGCCGCCGCCGCCACCACCATCCAGCCTTGCGTGATCAGCAAGAGTCGCCGCCGGTCCACCATGTCGGCCAGCGCTCCCGCCGGCAAAATCACAAGAAACACCGGCAGCATCGCCGCCGCCTGCACCAGGCTCACCATCAGCGGAGACATGGTGAGCTGCGTCATCAACCAGCCCGCGCCCACGTTCTGCATCCAGGTTCCGGTATAGGAAATAACCGCCGCCACCCAAAGCGAACGGAACAACGGCTCCCGCAACGGGGCCCACGGCGAGCCGTTCTGCCGCTTCGTCAGGTTCTCCGGTATCGAAGCGTTCACTAGGTTTGACATATCAATTGCCCGCCGTCACCGGTGCGGTAAATGGCCAATCCCGGTTCCGCCATGACCTTGCCAGATAAATCGCGATTCCACTCACCAGAATTGCCAGCGCATAGCGGATCTGCGTCATTGAATTTGTGCGTGACACCAGCACGAAGATGAACCCCACCGAAGCCATCAACGCCGGCAAGGGATAAAGCCACATGCGAAACGGCCGCGGCAGGTCCGGGCGCCGGACCCGCAGCACTATCAGTCCAACCGCCTGCACCAGAAATTGCAGCATGATGCGAATCACCACCAGCCCGGCGATCACATCTGCCAAAGAGAAGAAGCAAAACGCCGCCGCCACCACCGCCAGCGCCAGCAGCGACAGGTAAGGAAACCGTCCCTCGGAATGCACTCGCGTGAATGCCCGAAAATAATTGCCATCAAGTGCGGCCGCGTATGGCACCCGTGAATAGCCGAGCATCAACGAGAAAACTGACGCGAACGCTGTCCACATCACCAGCAGCGTGGCCAGGTTGGCGGCCCTCTGCCCGTAAATCCGCTGCATGAATGTCGAAACCACGTACAAACCCTTGTGGCCCGCGCCCGCCTGCATTTCCTGCCAGGGGACCACGCCCAAAATGCTCACGTTCATCACCACGTATAGACAGCCCACCAGCAGAATGGATAGCAGTATGGCCCGCGGGATCGTCCGTCCCGGCTGCTTAATCTCATCACCCAGAAATGCAACGTTGTAATAGCCCCAATAATCATAGGTTGCGATCAGCATCGCCGATCCCAAGCCCAGGAAGAAATTCGACGATAACTTGAATGCCCGCGGAGGAAAGCTGAATGCCTGCGCCGCGTTGAAATGGGTCAGCCCGGCAAAAATAATCCATCCCATGGTGCCCACCACACCCACCAGCAGCAGTTTTGATATCCAGCCGATACTCGTGATCTTGCGATACAGAAGCGCCGTGGCCAAAGCCACAATCGTGATCGCCAGCAATGTGCCGCCACGCCCCTGGAGTCCCGGCCAGAAATAAGCGGCATAGCCCGCCAACCCCAACGCGCCCGAAGCAATCGAAAGCGGCGCGCTGAACGACAATTGCCAGATGAATAGAAAGGAAATCAGCCGTCCCCACCGCTGCGCTCCGTAAATTTCGCGCAAGTAACCATACGAACCACCCGACCGGGGCATGGCCGCGCCCAGTTCCGCCCACACCATTCCGTCACACATGGCGAAGATTGCGCCCAGCACCCATCCCAGCATCGCCTGCGGCCCGCCCATCGCGCTGATAATCAGCGGCATGGTAATAAACGGGCCCACTCCGATCATGTCAATCATGTTCAGAGCGACCGCGCTACCGAGGCCCACACCACGAATCAATTGAGGCCCGGATGTAGAAGAAGATGTCATCTGAGAACTAAGAACTGGTTTGTGCCAGCAGCCGTCTCCGCGATCTCCGCAGTCCCTCAGCGACCTCAGCGTTGAAAGCTTTTGACTTTACTTCGCAGCCAGCAAGTTCACATAAAGCCGGATCGCCCCCGGCACCCCGGCCGGCAACTGCCGGAAAAATGCGTACCCCGTATAAATGTAAGTGCCCTTGCCATACCGCGCCCGCAGCAACCCGCCCTTCTGCTCCGCTTCCCCCGGATCATGGCACGACAAAAGTGGTGTGAAGTGGCTGTCCCACTGGTCCATGAAATACAACCCGCGCTCCTGCACCCACCCATCAAAATCCCGCTCCGTAATTTTGTTCGGCGTGTGAAACACGCCGTCCTCCGGCGCCAGGATCTGCACCGGCGTCTCCTCCACCGTGACCCGCGCCCGGCTGATCTGCGCCGGATAGGGGGTGAAGTCGCCCTTGTTGAAATCCGCGGCACTCGCGTTGTACTGCACAATCAGCGTTCCCCCGGAGAAGACGTACTCCAGCAGCTTCTTGTTGTTCTCCGCGAGGGCTTTCTGCGTGTCATAGGCCCGAATTCCCAGAACGATCGTCCCGAACCTGCTCAGGTCTTCGCCAGCCATGTCCCCGGCCGCAATCGTGGTAACGTCCATTCCGATTTGCTGCAACACCGTCGGAATGTCATCACCCGCCCCCATGATGTAGCCCACCTTCAATCCCGCGGGCACTTTCACATCCACCACGCTCACCCGCTGCACCGCCGGCTGGTAGTAGTAGAAGGTGTTGAGGTCCTCACGCGTCACCACGCTGTATCCTTCGCTGTATTTGTTCCGTTCCGCCTCGAACACAGCGCGAATCTCGGTTCTCGATTCGCTTAACCCGTCGTGAAATACCTTGAACTCGGCCTCTTGTTTCTCGCCGCGCTTCTGGAATTTCAACAGCGCGCTGGCCGGCTCCGAGCGCCATCCCTCAGGCACTTCCAAACGCAACTTACCCTGGGACGCGCCCGGCAGATTGCTTGATACCGCCACCTTGACCTTGCAAGCCGCATCTCTGTGCGTGGGAATCGCCATTTCTCCCGGTTCCAGCATTACCGAAAACGCCGGCGCCACTGCCAGCGCTCGCTCCACCACGCCGACCGGCGGTTCCTTGTAGCGGACCATTGCCACCGCCAGCGCCGTCCCCGGCTTACCATTCAACATGTAATTTGCGCGCGCCTGTAAAGGCGGCGGAGGGAAGGGAAGCGTCACATACCGGGGATCGTCAATCGTGTTGATCGCATCCCGCTCCGGATCATCCCGATGCCAGTACGGCCGCGTGTACGCCGCATCCTTCGCCACAGTGACGTGAAAAGTGCTTGTCTCCCCGGAACTCCGCTTCACCGCCTTCCAGCCCGGAGGCAAATCCAGCGCCACATTCTTGAGTTCAACCTTCACCCGGCTTGAGAACCGGGCAGTGACGTCAAAACTCTGCCCCCGCACCGCCATGAAGGCCGTGTCGGCATCGTCTCCCACAGGCACGTCGGCATTCACTTCGAACTCCACTCCCAGCGCCAAATTAGCCGCCTTCTCCAGTTGCTCAGCCTTGGTGCCCAGTTCGGCGGATAATTCCGCCTTGGTCGCATCGGCGAGCGGATAGCTTTTTACCAGATCCATGGTTCTGCGCGTTGCTTCCAATCCTGCCAGCAGCGGCCCCGCCGCGCTTGCCGGATCATGTTCCGCCGCCGCCTTCGCCTCGCCGATATCGCCCTCGATCTCAACCAGCGCCGGCCTCAGAAACGGCGCCCGGATCGCCTCTCTTCCAATCCCCATCGCCACTCCCGGCAGGCTGGTGTCGATGCCGTCGAAAAAGTCCTGCTCATGCGCATTCTTGTCGGCCGCCGGCGGCAGCACCGAGTCCGCCAGCTTGTAAAACGCATAGTGTGGCCCTGAATCAACCGACCACCCTCCCGCGCCCTGTGAGAGTTGGTGCTTCAACCCTCGCATCGCGAAGCGAATGTAAGTCGTTCCCAGCGCCGGGCTCATCTCCCCGGTGCTCAATTTCACCGTGTAGTTTTCTTCCGGACAAGTCAACGCCCCAAACCCGCAGACGTTGCCTATGTAAAATTTCTTCGCCTGCCAGGGTTGCAGTCCTTCTTTGATCTGCTCAGGAAATCTTTCCGGATCAGCCGCCGCCCGAAACGCCTCTCGCGCCAGAATGCTGGACGCCTGATGATGTCCATGCCCGTCCCGCTCCGTCCCCGAAAACCGCGCCACTAAAACATCCGGCCGGAACTTCCGGATCACCCGCACCAGATCACCCA
Organism: Terriglobales bacterium; assembly: GCA_050745985.1. GTDB lineage: Bacteria > Acidobacteriota > Terriglobia > Terriglobales > Acidobacteriaceae > JABCZH01. Next base: position 222,361 of record JBOGLG010000013.1, read on the forward strand.
GCGCAATGTCGTGCCCCTGCCATTTCCGGAATGTTTCATCCGCATTCTTTGAAAAACCGAAGTCCGCCACCCGCGTAAACCGCTGCCCAATTCCGTAGTACCGGTCCGCCGCCGTTACCTCCAGCGTGCGCAGTACGCCCAGCACATCGAACAGGTTGCTGCCGACTTTATTCTGCCCACCCTCGCCACGATTCAGCGTCTGCAACAAGACGGTCGCGCCCTTGCCGCGAGACTCCAGGGTCAACATCCCGCCATCCTCATCATCCGGATGCGCTACCACTTGCATCAGCCGCGCCGTGGTGCCCAGCCGCAGCAGCATCTCCTGCAACCCCGCCGTCCCGCTGTCCTGCGGCAGCGGCTGCACCGGATCATCCTCACGCGCCGCATCCGGCGCCCCCGACGCCCCGCACAGCAGGAGCACCAACGTAAGTGTCATCGCAAAGCGCATGAAAAGAAGTCCCGCGCGCGCAAGTCTGCGCCCTAAACCATCACCGGAATTCATCATATAGAAGGAGTGTATAGAAGGACTGCAATGCGCGCGGATGGAAGACAAAGTTTTTCCCGATGCCCGTACCAGTTCGACTCAACCAACCCTAAAAGAATAGCCGATGTAGATGCCCCTGTCCCGCCCAACGAAAAAGGCGGCAATAGCCCGATTCAAAGAAGCTGTTGGGGTTCAAAGCCTTCGTGTACCTTCGTGTCCTTTGTGGTTTAACGATTTGGGACTTACCGAAAAAGGCACAAGTCCCCAGCTAGAAGCTAGGAGCCAGCAGCTAAATTCACTGCCCCTTCACCGCCTGCTGGCACTGATGCGCCGCCGTGAGCACCACATCGAACTTCGGATCGCTCCGCAACGTCGCCAGCAACGGGTCATCAAGCAGATTGGAATATGCGCAATAGTTACTCTCCACCGCCGTTTGCAGCATGTGCAGGGCGGCGTCCTTCTTCCCGCAGTAGGCGAGAATCGAGCCCTGATAGTACGAAAGCTCGGGATCAGGGTCCGTAGGCTGTCCCACTTCATCCTCATGCGCGATTCGGTCCATCTCCGACTGCGGCCCAAACAAACACGCTTGCAGCAGGTCCTTATGGT